>NZ_NGKA01000021.1 GCF_003987645.1 Vagococcus elongatus | reverse complement strand
TTTGTCAAAATTGACGGCAGATTTTTTGCGCCTTTTTTTAGCTTACAATTTCAATTCGCTAAGATTCAGCTTGAAAAACATTAAAGCCATACTTTTTAAAAATCATATAATTATTCAGTAGGCATTAATTAGTGATAGAAAAATTACTAAAATGACACTAATTATCGTATTTTTTCCTTCAAGCGAAGGGAATGTTTGAATCAATAATTTAGCAAATCCTGCTGCCATTGCAGCCCATGCGATGATTGTTACAAACCATCCTAAAATTCCCACATTAAAGCCGACAAAATCTCCAAAAGCCGATTTAGCATATTGAAAAGCACCGCCATTTTTATTAAAATAGCCCGCTACTTCAGCAAAACAAACTGCTATCATTAACACTAGCAAAACATCAACTAGCATTGCGACCAATGAAGCCGGTCCTAAATCTTGGTAAATCGTTCTCGGAAGTAAAAATATTCCTGAACCGATAACCGCATTAATCCCGTATAAAGTCGCACCGCTTAAACTAAATTTTGCTTGTTCATCATCACTGGCAAATTCTTCTAGGTCTTTAATATCCGAAATCTCCGGAATCTGTTCCTCATTTTGCATATTACTACTCCTTGTACTGTTGATTACTCAACCATTGTAACTATTCCGTTTAATTAGTTTTAAAACAATACTTGAGTGTTGCGAAATGGCTTGGCACCTAATAATGGCCTAACAAAATGATCAAACAGTACTTTTTCAAATTTTCAGGTCGAATAACTCTATTAGGTTGAATACCATTCCCCATAATTTTGTATATGTTGCTATAAAACCATAGCTAACTATTTTTAAGCAGCCAAAAAAAATCAGTCAACAATTGATTATCTTCCAAATGGTTTAGCCCGTTTAAATGCAGCTAACATAAATCAGTTTAGATGATTCAACGGTTTCTAATATTTCTAAATCAAACGGCTGCTCTACTTTTGATATGTTGAGTGTTTCATCTTTTTTTAAGGAAAAAATCTGCCCATTGACCTTTAGAATACAGTCATCTAAAAAATACAAAAAACAGTCATTTTTTATAGCCATAGAGCCAGGTTGCAGGTCGAGGGCATACATTTCCCCAACCATCGTTTTTTTATAAATCAAATTAAAATCGATACATTGTCCATAGCTTGTTGTCGGAATGGAACCATCAAAGGAAAACACATCAAATGGTTTTAGTTCAATGACTTGTTCATTTTGTTTTAAGGTGATGCTGTCAGTTAAGGGCATTAATTTTCTTTTAAAATTTGGTAATGGCGTAAATTCTGATTGCTGCAATTCGATAACGGCACTTGAGATACGAAAATCAAACGCTCTCAATTCGTAATTTCCTCCAAACGGAGAAAGGAAAATCTCTCTTGTTTTTCCTCCGCTCCAGTTTGAAAGTTTATAGTCAGCTGATGTCAGATGAACGATTTCCATATTAAAATAGTCCGGAAATATTACCATCCACATCAACATCAATTCGTTCAGCTGCTGGTGATTTCGGCAGACCTGGCATGGTCATCACTGCACCAGTTAATGCCACAATAAATCCTGCTCCTGCAGAAATTTTTAAGTTACGAATAGTAACAGTAAAGTCTTTTGGCGCACCAAGTAACGTGGCATCGTCTGAGAATGAATATTGTGTCTTTGCCATACAAATCGGGTAGTCATCGAAGCCGTGTTCTTTCAACTCTTTAAGTTGTTTACGTGCACCAGCTGTTAATTCGACTTTAGCTCCGCCGTAAACTTTCTGTACTATTTTGTTTAGTTTTTCTTCGATTGAGTCTTTTGTATCATAAACAAAGCTAAAATTATTTTCCTTTTCAGCTAATTCAATAACTTTATTCGCTAAATCAACGGCCCCTTCGCCGCCTTTTGCCCAAACGTCAGAGAGTGATACTTCAACGCCTCGTTCTTCACATGCTTTTTCAACCGCAGACAGTTCAGCATCTGTATCCGTCGGGAATTTATTAATGGCAACAATTACAGGCATACCGTATACCTCTTGAATATTACTCAAGTGTTTTTCAAGATTTGGCAATCCTTTGAGAACAGCTTCTACATTTTCTGTTCCCAAATCAGCTTTTTTCACTCCGCCGTGCATCTTCAACGCTCTAATGGTAGCAACTAAGACGACGGCATCTGGTTTCAAATCAGCTAGCCGACACTTTATGTCAACGAATTTTTCTGCACCTAAATCGGCACCAAAGCCTGCTTCTGTCACAGCATAATCTGCATATTTCAAAGCAAGTTTAGTGGCTAAGACACTGTTACAACCGTGTGCGATATTGGCAAAAGGACCGCCATGGATAAACGCCGGCGAATGCTCCAGTGTTTGTACGATATTAGGCTGAATCGCCTCTTTCAACAAAGCTGTCATGGCTCCTTCAGCTTTTAAATCACCTGCCGTAACCGGCTTGCCATCAAAAGTGTAGGCAACAATCATTTTTCTTAATTTTTCTTTCAAATCAGTGATACTATTTGCCAGACAAAGAACTGCCATGATTTCTGAAGCAACTGTGATATCATAGCCATCCTCACGAGGCACGCCATTTACTCTTCCTTGAAGACCATTGACAATATATCTCAATTGTCGATCGTTCATATCAACGACACGTTTCCAAGTAATTCTGCGGCTATCGATGCCTAAAGAATTGCCTTGATGAATGTGGTTGTCCAGTAATGCTGCCAGTAAATTATTAGCTGCACCTATAGCATGGAAATCTCCTGTAAAATGTAAATTGATATCTTCCATTGGAACAACTTGTGCGTGTCCCCCACCGGCTGCTCCGCCTTTCACACCAAACACAGGGCCTAACGAAGGTTCACGTAATGCGATGGCCGCTTTTTTTCCGACTTTTGACAGCGCATCAACTAAGCCTACAGAGGTTGTTGTTTTACCTTCTCCTGCTGGAGTTGGAGTAATAGCCGTAACAAGAATCAGCTTCCCCCGTTCTGTGTTTTCTAAATCACCGATCTTACTAACATTTATTTTTGCTTTGTATTCACCATACAAAGATAAACTTTCTCTTGGGATGGATAGCTTTTCAGCAATATCCGTAATAGGTTTCATTTTAACTTGATTAGCAATCTCAATATCTGATAAATGTGTCATTTTTTCTTCCTTTCCGATTAAACAATTTTCTCGATGGCCTCATAAATTTCATCTGCTAAACTTGACCCCTCACTTAGCAAACGGGCCCCCTGCTCTTGATATTGTTCTACAAAAGCCGGATCTTTCACCCCTGATAGATTGATCAAAACATTGAGCCAAGCACCTTGCAAGGCAGATTTTAAGTTTAAAGCTGCAACACCTAGATCACTTGCTGCATTTGTATTTGATTTTCCAATCAGTTTTTTTGTTACGTTTAATGCTTCTATGGCAATCTCCATCATTTCAAATGGTGTCTGCGTCGCTCCTTTAAGCGCCTGCTGCATTGCCTCTTTACGCTCTTCTTTTTCTTTTTCTGTCTCTTTAGGCATTGAAAAAACGGCTGACACTTTATTGAACGCCTCTGTATCCTCATCGATAGCTTTAATAAAAGACGCTTGCAGCTGTGTCGTTTCTTCATGAGCTTCCTTTAGTAATGCCTCAAACTCTTCATATTTCTTTTTTCCAAAACTTAGTTCAGTCACCATTTTTGTTAAAGAGATACCCATGCTTCCAGCTAATGCTGAAGCAGAACCTCCACCAGGAGCCGGTTCATCAGAACCTAGGACAGTCATAAAATCTTTAACTTTCATATCAATCAGTTTCATTGTCAGGCCTCCTAGTTTAATAAGTGATTTTCTAAAATTTGTTTACCATAATCGAACTCTTCGATTTGCAAATAGTATTCTGCACAATCAATCAATGCCTTAGCCGGTGTCAAACCAATAACTTCGCTTCCGATAATATTGACACCAAAGCGTTTTGCTTCAAAACGAATCGTTTCAAATGCACGATATAATGGTGTGCCTTCGAAATTCACCATGTTCATGGAAACTTGTGCAATATTACGGTCTTCCAACATGACTCCAATACCTTTACAATATTTGAAACCGCCGCCTGATCCACGAACGATTTTCGCGATTTTATTAGCGATATCAATATTGTCAGTATCTAAATTGACATTGAATGCCACTAGCGGCATACGTGCACCTACAGCTGTTACCCCTGCTGTCGGATGGATTTTTCTTTCTCCAAAATCCGGCACCCATTCTTCTTCCAACAATTTTTCTGGCATGCCTTCAAATTGCCCTTTTCTTACTTTTGCAAGATTAGTTCTTGACGGGTTACTTGCGGATTCCTCGTACAAGAAGATTGGTATGTTTAGTTCATCATTGATTTTTTTAGCTACTTTTTTAGAAATCTCAACACATTCAGCGGTGGTTGCATCTTTGATAGGCACAAACGGCACAACATCTGTAGCGCCCATTCGAGGATGTTCCCCCTGATGCTTCGTCATATCTATATGTTCACTTGCATATTTGACCAATTGAAAAGCTACTTCCTGAATCCCATTTTCATCTCCGACAAGCGTGAATACGCTTCGATTATGACTTGCATCAGATGAATAATCTAAAAGTGTCACGCCTTGGATACTCTTGGCAATACTCACAAGTCCTTGTATTATTTTTTCATCGCGACCTTCACTAAAATTTGGGATACATTCGATTAACTTCGCCATTTAAAAACTTCCTTTCTTTTTTTAGCTTAGTTTTAAATTTTTAAGTAACAAAATAGATTCTTTTTTTGTATGGGTTATCAAGTCATACAAAAGATGCAGTTTTACACAGTTTAATTTCCTTGAAATTTAAGTTCTAGCCGTCAACTTTTTGTTAACGTTTCCATGCATGCTTAAACATTATCACGCTTATTCAACTTGGTCAATCGCTCAAAATTGCGTACTGACGCTATCTATCAATCTTTTAAGAAATTTATTTTACTCGAAATTTCAAGCGAATTTTCACTTTTTATTATTTAATTTGAAATTTTGACACTTTTTTGACCATTTTGTTTACACTAGGTGAATGGACACTTGTCAACGGAAAAAACTTTATGTGTTCATTAAACAAGAGCTTATTGCTCACTATAAATAACACTAAGGTTTTATGCCTTTTGTATGTCTGTGAAAAACGACAAAAAACGACCGTAAACAAAAAAAAGAACGCTAAACGGAATAAAAAAAAGAAAAATCTTTACGTCAAACTTTTTTTTAAAAGAAGTATCTCTAGGAATAATTAAATTATTTGACGTTTTATTGATTGTTAAATGAGAAAAGGATTAGAATTATAAGATTTTTCTAATCTAAGTTTTAAGATAGAATGGAGGCATCAAAATTGGAAAAGAATGTTTTACTTGTAGATTTTGGCAGTACCTATACTAAATTTACAGCAATAGATATTAAAAATTCTCAAATCATCAATCGTTTGACACTGCCTACGTCCCATGAAACTAACATTTCAACTTGTTTTAAACAGGGCCGGGAGTTTTTTGAACAAAAGGCACATATTGCTGATTTTGACGATATTTTCATATGCTCTTCTGCATGGGGTGGGTTTCGGATGATCGCAATCGGTCTAACTGACAGCTTAACCACAGAGGCGGCAAAACGTTCTGCATTAGGCGCAGGAACACGTTTGATAAAAACCTATTCTTACAAGTTGACCAAAGATCAGGTTGCTGACATAGACCATGAACAGGTTGACATCATACTCTTATGCGGCGGTACCGATGGCGGCAATCAGGAAATTATTTTGCACAATGCAACTATGTTGAATGATCATCTATCTTCCGGGACTATTTTAATTGCAGGAAATAAAGAGGCGGTCCCAAAAATCAAAGCTGCCTTCACCAATTCAAATCTAACTTTATTTTATACAGAAAATGTCATGCCAAAGGTCAATGTATTAAATCCTGAGCCTGTCAGAGAGATAGCTAGAGACATATTTATGGAAAAAATCATTCAAACAAACGGGATTGATGACATGGCAAAAATAGCTAGTTCTCCAATATTACCCACACCTGCTGCCGTACTAAAGGCTGCCGAGCTGCTTGCAGAAGGTTTGCCTGACGACAAAGGGATTGGCCCCAGCATGGTGATTGATATTGGCGGTGCGACAACTGATGTTTTTACAATCGGTAATCCTCCGATTACTGATGATAATACGTTTTTTGAAGGCCTAGAAGAGCCCTATGCCAAAAGAACTGTGGAAGGCGATTTAGGTATGCGTTATTCTGCTGAAAGTTTGTTAGAAGTCATCGGCATGGATGCATTTACAAAAATGCTGCCGTTTGATTCTAATCCAGGCACTCTACAAGAGGCCATTCATTACAGGACGCAACATCCAACGTTCATTGCTAAAACAGAACAGGATATAGAAATTGACACAGCTCTTGCCGCAAAAGCAGTTGAACTATCCGTCAACAGACATGCTGGCACGATACGATTTTCCAGAACACCTAATCGTACGATAAGCTATCAAAAAGGCAAAGATTTGCGTAATTTTAAAACAGTCATAGGCACAGGCGGGGTAATTACTTACCATTCGTCTCCAAAAAAAATATTAAAATTTGCTTGTTCAAACGGCAATGAATATTTAAAACCAGAAGCGCCGGCATTTTTCGTTGATAAACATTATTTGTTGTCTTCTCTCGGACTGTTATCGCAAAAATACCCGAAAACAGCGTTTAAACTGCTCAAACAAATGATGGTGCCTTGTTAATCCTTGTTTAAATACGCACTGTGACACAAAAGAGGCGTGTGATAGTCCAGATGGATATCACACGCCTATTCAAGTTTTAAACAAATTACTCCGTCATTTTTCTGTAAAAGTTGACCGTCAGACAGTGACTGTTATGTTTTAGCGACACGTTAATTTTACCGCTAATTCTTTTCTATCCTTTGCCCTTTATCAGCTGATTCAAATTATTGATTTCAAATTGATCCCTATAGGGGCTTAGATTTTCGAGTGCTTTTTCATAATAGTATTCTTCTTCTTTATCCAACAGTTTATTTAAATTAGAATCTGTTATCTTGTTCGTATTTAGCAGATGCTTGACAGTGGCTCGATAAAAATACAACATGCCGATGTCTCTTGGATTTTCCATTTGATTTTGAATGTCATTAAAGTTTATGATCGCTTCAGATACAGCTTCATAATTCCCTTCCAACAAATCAATCAATGCTAAATAAACACTTAGTTGTGTCTTTTTCCAAGGTGACGTTAAGTTCATGTGCATTTCATTAGAACGTTCCAGATACTTTCTTGCCTCTTTGTAATTCTCGGCTGCAAAAGCTGAAATTCCCATACCAACATAAAAAATAGCCAAGCTGGTATATAAATTTGTTTCTTCGCAAAGGACAATGGCTTTTTTATGATAGCTCATGGCCTTATCGTAATTTTCTCTCAACCTCTCGATTTCAGCTAAATAATCGTATGAAGCAGCAATATTACTTGCATACTTTTCTCGTACTTCATCAGAAATAGTAAAGATAGTAATCGATTCATGAAACAATCGTTCTGCTTCTTCAAGCTGTCCGATCATCAAATTATATAATCCTTTTAATCTCAAAAGAATACCAATAGATTCATGATCGTTCATTCTTATAGACATTTTCATAGCTAATTCGATATATTGAAGCATCTCCCCAGCATTATCCGTTTGAATAAAATAATAAATCATTTGTCTATAGGACTTCACAAATAGCGGGTCATTATGATATTCCTTTGCTTTACTGATTACACGCTGGATATTTTCGATACCTTTAGGATAATTCCCTAAATTGATAAAATAGCGTCCTTCCAGATACAGATACTTCATTAATAATTGTTGATAATCATCCCGTTCACCATACATTTCTTCGTTGTCCTTCAGAAATTTACCAATCTTTTCAAATTTTTCAAATTCCTTTTGCCACTCCAATGACTGAGGCTTAGCAGTTTTCTCACTTTGTTCGCTATAGATTGGAAATAACTCATGCTGGAATTTTAAAGAAATTTCTAACTTGTATAGTTCGTAGTCTAAGGATTTCAATTCTTGATCTGCATACTTATAATGATAAGCCACTGAGGATAATAAGTTTTTATCATTTGTATCTTTCCACTGCTGTTCAAATAAGCGAGCGATTTGTTCATGGGTCACACGTACTTTAGTCGCTGAAAGTTTTGAATAAATATATTCTTTAAGCTTCTTCTGTTTAAAACAAACATATATTTCTCCGGAGATTACCCGTTCTATTAAAATATTTCTTTCTCTTAAATTGGCTACTGCATTAGCTATCTGTGTGTAATCAGCCTCTAAAAGCGTATCGATGATTGAGATTTGAACTGCATCACGGAAAAACGAAATGATTTCCAACACTTCTTTTTCCATTGTCGGCAGCTGGGTCAAAGAAAACTCTAACTCTTCCTGCATTTTTGGTGTCATATATTCCAGTTTCGAACCATTTTTTAACTGTTTGACATATTCCATTAAGAACAAGGGATTTCCCTCTGATTCTTCATACAATCTATCATATAATTCGTAGCCATATTTTTGATCTGGAATCTGCCTTTCAACAAATGCTTTCACTGATTCCCTAGGAAACGGCTCTAATGACAACTGGATTAATTTGTCATAATGACTCACGGCATTGATGAAGTCCTTGATTTTCTTTTGATGATCCGTTCGCAAGGTCAACAAAAACATTATATCTTCATTATGCAGCAGAATACTCGTTAACAATTGCAGACTTCTCGGATCAATCCATTGAAGGTTTTCAATCCAAATAATGAGGAAATGGGTTTTTGAAACCTCTTTCAATACTGCCAACAAAAATTGAGATAAATAATTAATGTCTGCATCGCTGACGGATTCTTCAAACGAGGCATTGCGCTTATCAAAGAAACTAGGAAAAAACCTTCGGCACATCGCCTGCCATGCTTCTTCATTAATGATTTTTTGATTAATAATGATTTGATCCAATTGAGTGATTATTTCACGCCACATTCGCAAGGTAAAGCCTTGCTCCGTCTGAAAACACGTTACTTTTATCAACGTTTTCTTAGTGGCATTACTCAAGACTAACCGGCTAAGGGCTGATTTTCCGATGCCGTCATCTCCCTGAATAAGTACGGACTGAAACGGCTGTTTTTGAAAGAAACTATCAAGATTAGCTTCTAGCACTTCGATTTCCTTTGTTCTCCCAAAAAAACGATAATTTCTTGCCTTTTTTTGTTCTTTGTTACGTTTGACGATAGCCAATGTTTTTTCATAAATTGCCCGTGTTTCTTCACTAGGCTTGATACCCAATTCTTCGTCTAAGGTCATTGATAAACCATAATAAGTTTCAATAACTTTGCCATTTCTATGACTGTCTTGATAGAAGCGCATCAACATTTGATAATTACGCTCATCATATTCATCAATAGCAATGAGCCTGCCAATATTTTTTTCAACATCAATCAGATGGTTGTTTTCTATGTCTTGACTAACTTTCTGATAGCAGTTTTGAATAAATTTTTGTTCAAAGTAATTACGCATTTTCGTTACCCATAAATCAAAAATTTCAGAATCTTTCAAAAAATATCCTTTCAAGAAATCATCTTGATACTCATCTAAGTGATTGATTGGGTCTTCGAGAAACAAATCGACGTCACTTGGAGCGATTAACTCTTCATTGAGCTGTAAAATCGATTTATTCGGGGAAACAATAAATTCATCCTCTAGCTCTTTATTTGCCTGATATATCGTATTTCTCAAATTCTTTTTAGCACTTTTTTCTGACTTATTGGACCATAAAATCCCGGCGATTTCATCACGGCTAACCGGTCCATTAACAGATAAGTAATAAAACAAGGCATTGATCTTTGAAAATGCAAAAAAAACTGGCTGATCGTTCAAAAAGATCTGAGGGTTACCAAACATCACGCATCTCATTTTCTTTTTCATACTGTCACCTCTTTCTTTTATTGTACGATAATTCTCAGGAAAGTACACATTTCCTATCCAGTACCAATCACAGCTTGTTAAATCCTCTCCAGACGATTTCTAAGTAACGTAAAAAGAGATTCAGCCAAACATGACGAATCTCTTTTTAAGATGAAGAAAAAATCATCTATGATTTAAACTCTCTGACGTTCTTCTACCACTAATTCTCCATTTTTATAAACATGGCTAACTAAATTAGTTGCGAAAAAATACATAGGATAATCAATGTTTGGTGCATCAAATACAGTGATATCAGCTTGTTTCCCAACGTCAAAACTTCCAACACTCTCATTGCGGCAAACAGAATAAGCGGCATTAATTGTGACGGCATTAAAAACTTGAATCGGCGTTAGTTTTAACTGGAAACAGCCTAATTGCATGATAAATTGTAAATTTGCTGTCGGACAGCTTCCAGGATTACTGTCAGTCGTCAGCGTTATTGCCATACCTTGATCAATCATTTTTTTAGCTGGTGCGTAGGTATCTTCCATCAAGCTAAAGGTTGTCCCCGGCAAGATGTTTCCAATCACCTGAGCCTCACTCAATCTAGCAATATCTTCATCAGAAATGACCATTAAATGTTCTGCACTCACCGCATGTAAATCTGCTGCCACCTTTGATCCGCCAATTGATTCAATTTCGTCCGCATGAATCCTTAATTTAAAGCCCATATTTTTGGCAGCTTCAAGCAAGCGATAGGACTGCTCGGCTGTAAAAACATTTTTCTCACAAAATACATCACAAAATTCTGCTAGTGATTCTTCCTTGACTTTTGGAAGCATGTCATCAATGATGTGATCGATAAACTCATCAGCCTTCCCTTGATACTCTACTGGAACAGCATGAGCTCCCATAAATGTTGATACCAAATCGATGTCATGATCTTCATTTAATTGACGAACAACTTTCAACTGCCGTTCCTCAGTTTCCCAATCCAGTCCATAACCACTTTTGGCCTCCACGGTGGTGACACCATGAATAATCATCTCGTCTAATAAATGGGAGGACTTTTGATATAATTCGTCGAAACTCGCTGACCGAGTTGAATTTACAGTGCTTAAAATACCACCGCCAGCAGCCAATATATCAAGATATGACACACCGTTTAATTTTTTTGAAAATTCATTTTCTCTACTGCCGCCATAAACCAAATGAGTATGAGCGTCAATCAACCCCGGACTGGCAAATTTCCCCTGATAATCAACAATCTTTGTCTGATCGTTAATCAGCTCTTTTCTAGGCTTGCCCTCTCCCACCTCGAGAATTTTACCATCCTTGACAGCTATATAACCGTTTTCAATAATAGTCGCTTCACTCATTTCTTCCCCAAACAACGGATGCCCCTTGTCTATTGGACAAAAAATTTGATTAAAATTTACCAAAAGCAAATCTGCTGGCATGTTCCCTCACTCCTTCTGTTCTGTTTACTCTATTCTATTCTATAATAGAATGTCAAATTTCTGTCAAATTATTAAAAATACTTATCTAAAAGTGCTAATTAAATAAAGACACAAAGAAAGACAGTTTATTGACTTTTTTTAGTATACTAGAGGAGCAGTTATCACACATCCTATTTTTTCTAGAATTTAAGTTATTTGATTAAGGAGGAAAAATATATGGTAGATTTAAACCAAGTTGAAGAAGCAATGACGATTAAACTAGATGATGTTTTGCCTGAAAAAACAGTTTTTCAAGAAGGTATACGTCGTGCACCTGATCGTGGTTTTAGATTGACTAAAGATCAAACAATCCTTGCTTTAAAAAATGCTTTGCGCTATGTTCACCCCAAATATCATGATATTGTTATTCCTGAGTTCCTTGAAGAACTTCGGACTCGAGGTAGAATTTACGGATATCGCTGGTATCCCAAAGAAAGAATTTACGGAAAGCCGATTGATGAATATAAAGGAAATTGCGTCGCCGCAAAAGCAATGCAAGTCATGATTGACAATAATTTAGATTTTGAAGTTGCTCTTTATCCGTATGAATTAGTAACTTACGGCGAAACAGGTCAAGTTTGTTCAAACTGGATGCAATATCAATTAATCAAAAAATATTTAGAAGTGCTAACAGATGAACAAACTCTTGTAATCGAATCCGGACATCCCCTTGGCTTTTTCAAGTCTAAAAAAGATGCTCCTCGTGTGATTATCACTAACGGACTTTTAATCGGTGAGTATGATAACATTGATGATTGGGAAATAGCCGAAGAAATGGGCGTAACCAACTACGGTCAAATGACAGCGGGCGGTTGGATGTACATTGGACCTCAAGGTATCGTTCATGGCACATTTAATACTTTGTTAAACGCTGGACGATTAAAACTGGGCATCGCTGATGATGAAGACTTAAAAGGAAAATTATTTATTTCCTCAGGGTTGGGCGGCATGAGTGGCGCACAAGGAAAAGCGGGAGAAATTGCTAACGCCGTAACGATTGTTGCAGAAGTAGATAAATCCAGAATCGATACTAGACTAGAACAAGGGTGGATCAGTAATTTAGCTGAAACACCGGAAGAAGCAATGAGCATTGCAAAAGAATTTTTAGATAAAAAAGAGAAAACATCGATTGCCTATCATGGAAATATTGTTGACCTTCTAGAATATATCGATAAAGAGAACATTCATGTTGATTTACTATCTGATCAGACTTCTTGTCACAATGTTTATGAAGGCGGTTATTGTCCAGCTGACGTCACATTTGATGAACGAACTGAGCTTCTAGCTTCAGACAAGAAACACTTCAAAGAATTAGTTGATCAAACCCTTGCCCGTCATTACAAAGTAATCAAATCTTTAGTAGCCAAGGGAACTTATTTCTTTGACTATGGGAATTCCTTTATGAAAGCAATCTTTGATTCCGGGATTAAAGAAATTTCTAAAAATGGTATTGATGATAAAGACGGATTTATCTGGCCTTCTTACGTTGAAGATATCATGGGACCTTTACTCTTCGATTACGGTTATGGGCCTTTCCGCTGGGTTTGCTTAAGCGGTGATCATAATGACCTGATTGCTACGGACCATGCAGCAATGGAAGTTATCAATCCAGATCGTCGTTATCAAGATAGAGACAACTATAATTGGATCAAGGATGCAGAAGAAAATAAACTTGTCGTTGGTACAGAAGCACGGATTTTATACCAAGATTGTATGGGACGAGTAGATATTGCCCTTAAATTTAATGAAATGATACGTGAAGGAAAAATTGGTCCTGTCATGTTAGGCCGTGATCACCACGACGTATCAGGAACAGATTCTCCATTTAGAGAAACTTCTAATATTAAAGACGGTAGCAATGTTTGTGCCGATATGTCAACACAATGTTTTGCAGGAAATGCTGCCCGCGGAATGTCGTTGATAGCACTTCATAACGGAGGTGGCGTCGGTATCGGTAAATCAGTCAATGGCGGCTTCGGTTTGGTCCTAGACGGAACAAAAGAGACGGATGAAATCATTAAATCCGCTATTGCTTGGGACACAATGGGAGGTGTCGCCAGACGTAGTTGGGCAAGAAATGAACATGCCATCGAAACATCAATAGAGTATAACAAAATGAACACCGGAGACGATCATATCACGATTCCTTACCTTTCTGAAGAAAGCAAAGTCTCTGAAGCAGTGAATAAACTTTTTTCTTAATCAAATAGATAATCCTACTTTTACAAATGCTTCTATATAAACTAAAAACTGCCCGTGTAAGGGCAGTTTTTAATTTATGTCATAAAAGTCACTTTTTAGAAAATTCTTTTAAAATACAATTGTCATCATGAAAAAAGACTGATAAATCATATTCTGATTCATCAGTCCCATAAATTATAGAGCCGTTTAAAGCGTTATAGTTAGAGAATCATCATGAACACGATTTCCAATTGCTTTTCTTTTATTGACCATTATTTCCCCAAAATTTCCAACTTTTCATTTAACTTTTTGTAGACATTCTCTTGAAACCACCGCTCTGTGGAAGCCGCAACCGCATCGTCTAAAGCAAACCACTTCACCCCACTATTTTCATCAGGTTTAATAGACAAAGACGCCGTTTCATCTGCCTCGATTAAATAAGTTATGTTCAAGTGTAAATGAGAAGAAATATAAGCACCACGCTTCATGTGTCCGTCTACCGTCAACACCTCAAGGGAATAAATATCTTCAAGTACCGGAGTGAGCCGTTGCAGACCACTTTCCTCGCTGACTTCCCGCAAGGCAACATTCAACAGATTTTCCTCTCCATCAGCATGTCCTCCAAGCCAAGACCATGAATCATAAAGATTGTGATATGCCAGCAAAACTTTGTCTTTGTTCCGATTAACCACCCAAGCGGAAGCGGTCATATGTGCCAGCAAATTTTCCCTAAAAAAAATTTGGGGATAGTCTTCCAGACAGGATAGTATGATTCTTTTATCTTGCGCCTCCTGATGATTAAAAGGGATGTAATTATTAAGTTGTTCCTTTAAATCCACAGCAAAAGACCTCTTTTCCGTAGTTAGTCATTGTAATTGTTCCTTAAAGGATGAGCACTTTCAGATATTATTCACCAGGTGTCCCAATTTTTCCCAGTCCTGTTCAATCAAATTTTCTAAAGCAGGATTATAAAAGACGGCTGCTGGATGATATAACGGGAAAATCAGGTAGGTCTCCGCACTATTTTCATAAGTTGTTTTTTCTTGATTGACTTGTAAGATTGTACTTTCCATTAATTCCCCGTGAATATCTGCTATCTTATACTTTCCCCCTAGAAGTCTCTTGAGTCCGATATTTCCCATCGGCGCCAATATCTTCGGGCGGACAGTCTGTATTTCATAGTCCAGTAGCGATGCATGAATCCACACCTCTTGTTGTGTCGGTGCTCGATTTGGACGGCGCTCTTTTAACTTGCCGGTCTTTTTATCCAGTGAAGACACGATTTTGTACGGACGGTTTCTGACCGCACTGGTAATATATATATCTTCTCTTTTTAGGTCAGCTAATTCTAGCCATACATCCAGCTTTTTACCCGAACGACCAGTAAAAGGAATTTTGGTTTGTATCTCAATTTTTCCCGGCGCTTCGCCGACTAACATCAATGTGGCATTTCGGGATCCCTGACCCGTCAAAAATCCCGTTAAAGCCTTGCCCTGTGCCTTTTCTAAAACTTCAACAACCAATTTTTTAGGATAATCCATTTCACACACCTGCAATGTTTATCGACCTATGTCACACAATCGTCAGTACATCATCTAGCCGCGTAATATGATAGGTTGGCGTAATCTCCTGACTTCCCACAGTCTTCTTTTCCGTATACCAGCACGTGTCAATTCCCGCCTGATTGCCTCCTTTGATATCCGCAGACAATGAGTCCCCCATCATCAGTACTTTGGATGTATCTTTTTCCTCTATCCGTTCAAATACATGTTGAAAAAACTCTTTTGCCGGCTTCTGATAGCCCACCTCTTCTGAAATAAACAGCTGATTAAAATAATGACCTATCTTGGCCTTCTTGATTCTTCTATATTGTGTCACCGCCACACCATTGGTTACCATGTGGAGGTGAATCTTTTTTTCTTTCAGTTTATCCAAAGTTTTTAGCGCCTCGGGCATAAAGAATATCTTTTCTGATAAATGATGACGGAATCTTTGATCCATCTCATCCCCGTCCACCTTTTTCCCGCATAGTTGAAAAATATAAACGAAACGTTCAGACAGCACGTGCTCTCGCTGGTAAATCCCTTTTTCCAGCTCTTCCCATAGTTCTTTGTTTTTTATATGGTAGCGCTGGAAGATTTCCTGCTGCCACGGAACTTCTTCTTCTTCAAATAACTTCTTCAGCGCGTATTCTTCCGCCTGATCAAAACTCAAAATCGTATTATCCAAATCCATTAAGACTGTCGAGTAATTCATTAGTTAGCTCCTTGATTAAAAAATCCGTCCAAATAAATTGGACGGTTGAACATTGACCGGTTTAATTAAAAGTAATACTTAACTTGCTCCAAAGCATTGTACTCCATAATCGAATCCCCATGCTCTGCCAGAATTTCTGGTGTGATCTTACTCAAATGACTATACTCAAGCACTTTGGCAATATCTTCTTTGACTTGATTTTCTGACGTCTCTTCCAAGAAGAAAACACTGTGCAAAAAGTAGAACTCGTCCATTCTATAGAGATGCGTCTGCATATTATTAAACTTGCTAATCTTAGCCAATTCAATTAAATCTTCAAAGTCTTCAAAAACAACAACATAATCAATTGTCGGTGAGTCTATTTGATTGATTGCTTCATTCTCTTTAGGCAATTGTTCCACTGGTGTCCCTTCGACCATTTGCCTTCTCACGAATTCACTAAGAGACTCTTGATCGACAATATCAGGCATGTCAGCCGTCTCTCCGTTTTCTCCCATGAGAGCATTTTTACTGATAAACAGTTCCAATCCATTCCGGTTAGGCAAGACTTGAAACGTCACGGCATCGGTCTCCTGAAACTGCTCATCAATATCGACCTCTTCCAGAATACTGTAAAAAAAGTTTTCAATTTGTTTATGGTTTCCTAACAAATCCAAAAAAGTGATACCCCGCTCTTCTAAATCAGCGTTTTCTATCAGCACCCGGATCGTATTCTCATTGATGCGTTCCATTTCCATTTGACTACACCTCTCTTCTAACCTAATTATACTACAAATCTACTCATTAAACACATTGTAGCTTAATTCATCTAAAAGTAAAGAAAAAAAACCTCGTCTTAAAGACGAGGTTCGACATTCCTATAGTCCTGCCATTAATTGTGCATGACGCAATTCCAAAGCACGTACCTCTCTCGGTAAGAACCTTCTAATTTCATCTTCATTGAAACCAACTTGAAGCCTTTTTTCATCAATCATAATCGGTCGTCGTAATAGTCCCGGGTTTTTTTGCACAAGCTTCAACAACTCATCAAGAGGCAAGTCATCCAAATCCATATCTAACTTTTGGAAAACTTTCGATCGAGTCGAAATGATCTCTTCTGTCCCATCTTCTGTCATGCGTAAAATTTCTTTCAGTTCAGAAATATCCAGGGGTTCCGAAAAAATATTACGTTCTTTAAACGGAATTTCTTGTTCTACTAACCAAGCACGAGCTTTTCGACAAGATGTACAACTAGGAGATGTGTAAAGTGTTAACATAAAATCACTCCTTTTCGTGATCTCCATAACATTCCCAACAATGATACGAATATAACATATCACACAGTAATTATACCGTAATTAGTCCTTGAATTCCAGTTGATTCAGCAATTTAATCTGATTTATATTGAAATTTTAATATTTATCGTTACTTAATAAACATTAAAATAGTTTCTATTTGAATTATTTTTTGATTGAATGAATTTTTTTTGAATTTTCTTTTTATAAATAATCCAGTATAATGGACACTAGGAATGATAGAAAGGAACATTTTAGATGAAAACAATTTTTTCTGGTATTCAGCCCAGCGGTATCCCTACAATCGGAAACTATATTGGCGCTTTTCAGCAATTTACTCAACTTCAGCAGGACTACAATTGTTACTTTTGTATTGTTGATGAACACGCCATTACAGTGCCTCAGGAACGTTTGGCTTTAAGACAACAAATTTTAAATCTCTCTGCATTATATTTGGCAGTTGGCATCGACCCTAAAAAATCGGTTATTTTTATCCAATCCGAAGTTTCAGCCCATGCTGAAGCTGCCTGGATCGTTCAGTGTAATACCTATATCGGCGAGTTGGAACGGATGACTCAATTCAAAGATAAAAGTCAAAACAACGAAAAAAGCGGTGTTTCGGTGGGGTTGCTGACCTATCCGCCATTGATGGTTGCCGACATCATTTTATACAATGCTGATTTGGTCCCTGTAGGCGAAGATCAAAAACAGCACTTAGAATTGACGAGAGACTTCGTTGATCGTTTTAACAATCGCTACGCTGAAAAAAATCAAAGCATTTTGGTCAAACCCGAGGTGCATATTCCTAAACAAGGGGCTCGTATCATGAGTTTGGCAGATCCTACGAAAAAAATGAGTAAATCTGACAAAAACACTAAAGGTTTTATTTCTATGATGGATGCTCCAGAGGTGATCCGCAAAAAGATTCGCTCTGCTGTCACTGACTCCAGCGGAATCATTGAATATGATACAGAAAACAAACCCGGTATTTCCAACTTGCTGACGATTTATGCTGCCTTCTCAAATAAAACAATCGAAGAGTTAGTGGTTCAGTATGAAGGCAGCGGCTACGGCGAGTTTAAAAATGATTTAGCCGAAGCCATTGTAGCAGTACTTGAACCAATCCAAAAACGTCAAACTGAGATATTGAATTCTGGAGAACTGGATAAAATTCTCGATGAGGGAGCAGAAAAAGCACGCGTCGCAGCAAATAAAACATTGCAAAAAATGAAAAACGCCGTCGGTCTCGGCCGCAAGCCTCGCCGTTAAGCAAGTTGATTAAAAATTCTACTAAGAAGTGTTATAGTAAAGACAATGAATTATTGGAGGGACAAATCTATGTCAGAAAAAGATACGAAAGAAATGGACAATCTATTTGCAGAAAGACTGTTAAAATCTCGGACGATTTTTATCAGTGGTGGGGTAGACCAAGAGTTAGCAAAAGATATCTCCACTAAATTATTACTATTAGAGGCAGCCAGTGATGAGCCTATCACGATTTTCCTAAATAGTCAGGGAGGTCATGTGGAAGCTGGTGACACCATTCATGATATGATCAAATTTGTGAAACCTGAAGTTAAAATCATCGGGACTGGCTGGGTGGCAAGTGCCGGTATCACGATTTATTTGGCAGCAAAACCAGAAAATCGTTACAGTTTGCCAAACACCCGCTACATGATTCATCAGCCGGCTGGCGGGGTTCAAGGGCAAAGTACCGAAATTCAAATCGAAGCAAAAGAAATTGTTAAAATGCGTGAACGCATCAATCGCTTGATCGCTACGGCCACAGGACAATCTTATGAAAAAGTTGCCCAAGACACTGACCGCAACTTTTGGATGTCAGTAGATGAAGCAAAAGAATACGGTATTGTCACGCATCTGATTGAAAATCGGGAAGATTTAAAATAGTCAGTTAAAGAAACTACCATTAAAAAATATCCTGCCATAAAATCGGCAGGATATTTTTTAATTACCAGTCTAATATAAAAGTTCCAACAATTCTTCAGTTGCTACGTTGCCAAAGTATTTTTTAATATCCACTTTTTCGACCCATTCTTGTAAAGCCTCTTTATTGTATTGAATGCCTACTAACATTTCCTCAACATCAGAGATTTCCCCCAGTCCAAAAAAATCCCCATAGATTTTTGCTTCGTGGATTTTTCCTTCAGCAACATTTAAGCGCACTTCAATGGAACCAATCGCAAATCTCTGGCGTTTAATAATATCAAACTCAGGAGATTTCCCGAAATTCCAATCCCAGTTACGGTAGTAGTTGTCTGAGATTTCATTGATTTTTTCCCAGTCTTCTTCTGTTAAATGATAGGTGTTTACTTGTTCTTCAGAGTCTACCCCGAAAATTCTCAACAAAATATCCTGACGAAAAGCTTTGGTAGATAGATTTTGATAGTCATCATTTAAATATGGTTTGATATTGGTTACACGGGAGCGGATAGACTTGATACCTTTTGATTCGATTTTATCCTTGCGGACTTTCAGCGCATTGACAACTTCATTCACATCACTGTCAAACATGATGGTTCCGTGTGCGAACATCCGGCCATTTGTTGCATACATCGCATTGCCTGAGAATTTTTTGTCATCAATGACTAAATCATTTCGGCCTTTCAGTTGTGCCCCTGTGACTCCCATAGAATGCAGCGCTTCAATAATCGGGCGTGTCACCTTTTCAAAATTTCTGAAAGAAGAACCATCATCAGGCATGATAAAGCTAAAATTCAGGTTGCCAAAGTCATGGTACACTGCCCCGCCGCCGCTTAAACGACGCACCACATGGATATTATTTTGTTCAACATAATCTAAATTGATTTCTTCAATCGTGTTTTGATTGCGCCCGATAATAATCGACGGCTCGTTGATATAAAACAGTAAAATCGGCTCGTCTGCCTCTTTTTCCTGCAATAAATATTGCTCAATCGCTAAGTTGATTCTTGGGTCATTATTTTCATTTGGTACAAATAACATGTCATCTCTCCTATTTCTTCTCTTATTTCTTATAAAACTATTGTTAGGCCGGTTTCCGCCAACAGAACATCAACGCCTGTTCCAGCCGCTTCTTCTGCTTGGCTTTTTAACAGGGACAAATGAATTTCTTGCTGCAAATGACTCAACAAAACTTTGGGAACTCCGCCATTTTTGGCCATCTCTCCCACTTCCTTTGCCGTAAAGTGCACCGGATTATCCTCATTGCCGTTTAAAAAATAACTGTCAGCAATCAATAGATTGGTCCCCTCAATAAAATCAGTAAATTTATTCAGGTAACCAGAGTCGGCAGTGTAGACGAAATTTTTCCCGGTGGAAGTCTCTGTAATCCTCATAGCAAAACACGGTACCGGATGCCGAGTCCTTAAAAATCCAACTGTAAAAGGACCGATGGTAATCGGTGTCCGTTCTTCATAAGGTATCCCTTTACTCACTTTTGGCATCGTTAGAGCATCGAAATAAAACTCATGTTCCGTATGTCCATAGATTGGCAGCTCTGCATGACCTTCTGGCTGATTCAATTGACGATAATATTGCAGCACGCCTAGATCAGCTATATGATCATGATGGTAATGAGAAATAATCACAGCGTCCAGCTCCAAAGGTTCTATCGTTTCCCTCAGCATGTTAAACGTCCCGCTCCCCGCATCGATCAACAATGAAAAACCTGACGATTTCAGCAGATAACTTGAAGTGCCTTCTTTGTTCCATGGATATGCACCCCAAAAACCAAGAACAGTAATTTCCATCAATTATCCCCTCCTATCACAATAATTACTTTACCCCTTTTTGTCTTCGCTGGCTAACAATTAAACCGACGAAATTTGTTCAAAAAAACACAAATTTAATTTTCCTTAGTATATCGGGACTTCAAAAAAATTTACTGGCTTAAATTCAGACTTCACATACAATTTTGTATAAAATCGTTCAAAAAAGAAACGAGAGCCGTTTCTCGTTTCTCAAATAATTTATTCAAATGAACGGATTTTTTCTACGGTTTCTTTATCCAATCGCTTGACCACTTCTGTCACTAATGCAACAGTGTTAAGATAATCGTCTTCATGTATGATCGACGTATGGGAGTGCAAGTATCTGGTCGCTACAGTAATTGCGATGGCTGGGATACCGTCACGAGTAATATGTTGCGTACCTGCATCAGTCCCTCCCCCTGCAATTACTTCCAACTGATAAGGAATTTCCATTTCTTCTGCCACATCAATGACAAAGTCCCGTAATTTTTTATTGGGAATCATTGAAGCATCGTAAATCAAAATTTGCGGCCCCTTTCCTAGCTCAGACATTGATTCCTTTGGCGTCATTCCAGGAGTATCTCCCGCAGTTCCAGTGTCCAAAGCTAAAGCAATATCCGGATTCACTAAATGTGTACTTGTCCGAGACCCACGCAATCCGACTTCTTCTTGAACATTGCTTCCTGCAAATAAAATATTGGGGTGTCCTTCTTTCGCTAAGTTTTCTAACACTTTTAGAGAAACTGCTGTACCAATCCGATTGTCCCAAGCTTTTGCCAACATAAATTTAGTGTCGTTCATGCGACGATATTCTATATAAGGCGTGACCATATCTCCCGGACGAATGCCCCATTCTTTCACTTCAGCCTCATCTGCTGCACCGATATCAATGAACATATCGCTGATTTCATAAGGTTTCTTACGAGCTTCTGCCGTTAACACATGGGGCGGTTTGCATCCAATGACCCCGTGGAATATTTTTCCTGTACGAGCTTTGATTTCTACTTGTTGTGCGAGCATCACTTGGCCCCACCATCCGCCTAGCGTTTGAAATTTCAAGAAACCTTTGTCAGTCACTTGTGTTACCATAAAACCAACTTCGTCCATGTGTCCCATAATCATGACTTTGGGTCCTTCCTTATCCCCCGCACGACGCGCCACGATTCCGCCCAAGCCGTCAAACATCAGCTTATCTGCATAAGGTACGGCATATTTTTTAAATACTTGACGCACCTCTTCTTCATTACCCGGAACTCCTCTGGCACTTGTTAGTTCTTTTAACATTATTTCTTCGTTTGACTCCATCGCTATTGCCCCCTAATTATTTCTTACATTCATCAGTATAGCACTGATTAAGTGATAGAGAAATTATCTTTACTTTTAAAAATTGGTACTCAACCCACTAAACTTAAATCACCCGCTCTAATTAATAGCCCAATAAAGAAACTCATTTATAATAAAATCATAAAATGTTATAATCACATACATAACGTTCTGAAAGAAGGGGGGAAATGATATGTTCAAATTTAATTCTTTTAAAAGTTTGCTGATTTTAAACGGGTTTGCTATCTTTCTAACCCTCTTGGCTATTTTTTTAAAAGGAATCATCATTTTTTCTCCAGTCCCATCTGCTATCACCCCAGCTAATCCAAAAACAACTGAAAAAAGTCTGAAACTGGAGGAAACAGAATCTTCCGTTCAAACGAAAGATTCTGATAACCAGTCTGTTATTTTATCGGCAAACAAAGAAACCAGTGAGGAATATGAAGGTGAAATCACACAAGTTTTTTCAGTAAACGAGTCTTTTTCTGCCGATGGTTTGAATGTTACTATCAAAAACATCACACTGGCTATCCTGTCTAAGGAGAACATGGAGGAAATGGGAATGTTCGGTGATGGTTTACTTGATGTCACTTTCGAAGTCAAAAATCAAAGTCAGACTGATGTGCAAATTTATCCTTCACTGTTAAAATTTACTGTCAATAAAGAAAGCTATCCAGTGAACTCAAACCCTGTTCTCAGGGATGGAAATATTGCTGCTGGAGAAACTGTCAGCGGTAATGTCATTGCGCCAGTCTATACACTATCAGCGCCTGAGGATGTGAAAGAATTTAGTTTTAATTGGAAGACCACGCAAAATAAAATCAGCAATTCCGCTGAAGTGGTTGTTATTCTGAAAGAATAAAAACACTTAAAATCAACAGTTTCTCCTGTGATTTCAAGTGTTTTTTTATATCAATGCTGATTTTTTTATTTGCTCATAAGTATCTTCCGCGTCCACGCATTTCTCCCAAAGGACAATTTGCTGCGTTTCTAATGACTTTTTCACATCAATGATACGTTGGTTGCTGCTGCCGCGAAATTGCAACTTTAAATCTTTTTTCGCCAGTTCAAAACGACCGTCTACTAAAATATCTACTTCATGAAGCAATGCCACCTTGTCTTCTGTTTCCAGCAACAGCTCTTCAAAGGTATAGCCTGTCCATGCCCAAATATCTTTAGTATCACCAAAGGTCTGGCGCATACGCTGAACCAGGGATAAACAAATTTTCGTATTTAAAAACGGCTCTCCGCCAAGCAATGTCATTCCTTGGACATAGTTTTGCGACAAATCTTCCATGATTTGATCTTCAACTTCTTTAGTATATAACTGGCCATAGCGAAAACTTTGAATGGCTTTATTATAACAGCCTTCGCAAGCAAACAAACATCCGCTCACGTAAAGGCTGCATCTGACACCTTCTCCGTCAACAAAATTAAAAGCTTTATAGTCTGCATAATAATCTTGGCTATAGTCCGCTGACTCCCATTCTTTTGGTTGCGGATTTCTCATTCACTCACCTCAGTTAACCCTTCTAAATCCTGAAAAACTACTTCATATGTTTGACACGGGAAGAAATTTCTTTATGCCGTCCGTGAACCATTGGTCTTGCTTGCGGATTACCTAAATAACCGCAAGTTCTTTTCACTACATCACAGGTTTTTGGATTCTTGTTGCCGCAATTTGGACATTCAAATCCTTTTTCTGTTGGAGTAAAATCACCTTCATAATCACACTCATAGCAATGATCTATCGGTGTGTTTGTTCCAAGATAACCTACCTTATCATAAGCATAATCCCATACTGCCTCTAAAGCTCTTGGATTTTGCTGAAGCACAGGATATTCACAATAATGAATAAATCCGCCTGAACAATATTGAGGATAATCTTTTTCAAAATCAAGCTTTTCAAATGGTGTCGGATTTTTACGCACATCGTAATGGAAACTGTTTGTGTAATAATCTTTGTCTGTCACATTTTCTACCACACCAAATTTTTCTGTGTCCAACCGGCAGAAGCGGTCTGTCAAGCTCTCACTTGGGGTACTGTAGACACTAAAGTGGTAGCCATACTCATTTCCCCAATCGTCGGCATGACGCTTCAAATACTTCATGATTTCTAAGGTGAATTCTTTGGCTTCTGGATTGTTTTCCCAATTTCCGCCGTAGAAACTTGCTGCTACTTCGTACAAACCAATATATCCCATAGAAATCGTCGCACGTTTATTTTCAAATAATTGATTGACATCGTCGCCTTTTCCTAAGCGTTTGCCGAAAGCGCCGTACATATAAAGAATCGGGGCATTTTCAGGTTGAGCTTGACGACATCTCTCAATACGATACAATAAAGCGTCTTTCAATATTTGAAGTTTTTCATCTAAGACGGTCCAAAACTTCTTCTTGTCTCCGGCAGCATCCAAGGCAACTCTAGGCAAGTTCAAAGTTACGACTCCTAAATTCATCCGACCTGAAGTTACGTCTTGTCCACTATCATCTTTCCAGCCTTGCAAGAAAGAACGGCAACCCATCGGCACTTTGAAACTTCCAGTCAACTCAACGATTTTATCGTAGTTTAGAATATCCGGGTACATCCGTTTCGTTGCACATTCTAAGGCTAACTCTTTAATGTCGTAGTTCGGATCACTTGGTTTCAAATTCAAACCATCTTTGATCGTAAATATCAGTTTAGGGAAAATCGCTGTACGTTTTTCTTTGCCCAATCCTTGAATACGAATCTTGAAAATCGATTTTTGAATTTCTCGGGCAAACCAGTCTGTCCCTAAGCCAAAGCCTAGAGAGGTAAATGGTGTTTGACCATTTGAAGTAAATAATGTGTTGATTTCATATTCTAAACTCTGCATGGAGTCATAAATGTCTTTAGCTGTTTTAGCTTTAGCATATTCATCATGTTTACTTTTATCTTCGATCCACTGCTCAGCATCTTTCATGTGCTTGTTATAATTCTTTTCAGCAAAAGGAGACAACAATTCATCGATCCGGTCAGCAGAACAACCACCGTACTGACTAGACGCCACATTGGCAATAATTTGAGAAATCTGTGCCGCAGCCGTCTGGATAGATTTAGATGGTTCCACATCTGCATTACCGATTTTAAATCCGCTGTTGAGCATGCCTTCAAAATCGATCAAGCAGCAATTTGTCATTGGGGTATAGGGATGATAATCTAAATCATGGTAATGAATATCTCCTTTTTGATGAGCATTGGCTACGTGAGACGGCAACATTTGCAGCCCGATAGACTTGCCCACGATACCTGCTGTCAAGTCTCTTTGTGTGTTAAACACATTACTGTCTTTATTGGCATTTTCATTCACCAGCGTGTGATCCTTATTGATCAGTTTGCCAATTGTAAAGTTGATATCCGTATCTTTGCGTCTGGAAAAATCACGAGCCGTACGGTAATTAATATACTCCTCTGCTAAAGCATATTCTCTTTGATCAAGTAACGTTTGCTCTACAATATTTTGAATTTCATAAATTTTAATATCCACTTGAAAACGAGTAGCGATTTCTTGATCGACTAGCATAACGATTTCACGAATTCTTTCCTCTCCAAAAGGACGTAACTCTCCATGGATTTTTTTATCTGCTTTTAGTAAAGCCTCATAAATTTTTTCGTCATCAAAATCAACTAAACGACCATCTCGTTTCACGACCTTTATTTTATGAAGCATGTTGTGCATTTTTAAAAGTTCATTATCCTTATGTACAATATTTAGCATCTCTACCACCCTTTCACTCATAATATTCTATCGTACACATAAAGAAAAAGCAACTATATCTTGCGTTAAAATACACTTATTTTTAATAAGAAACACAACATATAGGGGTGAGACGAATCCTTCTGAATGGTGAAAACTCGCCTTAGCAGCCCGTCTTCAGCTCTAATAAAAGCTGAAAAAATAATTCTGATCTCACCATAACAAAACATTTTCCTCAGCCTAACCATCTTATCCTTGTCCCCCTTCAACAAACAGTTGAAAAATTCAGCGCCATGAAAAATCAGCCTTTCGACAAAATTATTTCCTTTTTATTTTTCCCTTTTCCCCCTACAAGACCGCCTTAACAAAAAAAATCGTAAAAAATGCTCCCAAAACATCAGTTTTCTCTGACATTTCAGAAGCAATTTTGTTTATAAATTTCAAATTCTTCACAAGATGACACTATTGAGAGTTTCCCTGCAAACCAACGGTCACGTCCTAAGTCAAAGCCACATCACGCTTATTAAATAGAAAGAGAGTTGCGGCATAAATCACAATAATATAGGCGATAATCCCGACCACTGTTGCCGTAATACTCAAATTCCCGCCTACATAATAGCTGGCATCGATGACCTGATTATTTAGTCCCAACAAATTAAAAATAATCCATTTCAGCCAATCATACTTTTCAATAATGGCAGGCAAAACTTGACCGAGAATACTTCCAGAGAATAAAATCCCCATGCCCACGCCCACAGCTAACGCCTGAGAGCGAATCACTGCTGAAAAGAAAAAGGCAATCGTGATATATAGAATCATCAGCAAGAAATTGCTGGCAAATAATTGCCCTGCGACTGTTAAAGCAGTTTTTGCACCTGTCATTACATCAAGAGGAGCATTCAACGGCTGGCTTGGCAACATAAATGAGAATAAAAATGCCGATGCCGCCATCACGAGAGAAGAAAGAACGCCATAAATAAGTGTCACAAAATACTTTGACCAAAGAATCTGTATTCTTGTATAGGGACGTATCAACAGTAATTTTATTGTTCCGCTGGTAAATTCAGCTGCAATAATCATACTGGCGACTACGACAGAAAAAAGTGTTGGCAGTACATAAATTTGACCGAACAGGCTGAAGAAAAATGCGCTGGTACTTCCTTCTTGCGGATTAGGAGGAGTTATACCGCGGTCATGATAAGCTTGATAATATTCCAACTGTTTCTTAGTCGATTTTAACAGTTCCTTCTCATGAACTTTAGGCTTGTCCTGATAATTTTCCAATTTATTGTTTAAAAAATCAATCGTCTCATCTAACGTCAAGGATACTTCTGCGACTTCAGCTTCACCGATGTCATCAGACTGCCAGTACTCATCCTCAGTCAGTAAGGTGCCGTCAGATTTTTTATACGCAGTCATTCCTCCGTTAAACTCAACAACCCCGTCCTCTTTGTAATACTGCTTCATAGACTCGTTACTTTTTGTAAACATAAACGCCATGGCGAACATACATAGCACTAAGATGATTTGCATCCCCCAGCTTGATTTCCGGCTGAATAATTTAATCAATTCGTTTTTTATCAATCCAATCATATTCCTTGTCCTCCATTCGTTAATTCAAGGAAGCGTTCTTCAAGAGAAGCAGTCTTGGCAAATACGGCAAAGATACCTACACTTTGAGCCACCAATGCTTCAATGACCTGAGGCACTTGCTGTTCAGACACCACCACTTCCAAACAGCCTTTTTCAGAATTTTTTGACGGCAAGGATAAGGACTGAAAAACGATAGCAGCAGCTGTGGTATCTGATACCTTAAAGAAATACTTCGAATGAGCTTCTTCTTCCACATCGCTGATTTTTTCTATATGAGTTAGTTCCCCTTTATCAATGATAGCAAAACGATCGGTGATTTGTTGCACTTCACTAAGCAAATGACTTGAAATCAATACCGAGGTGCCTTGAGCAGAAAGTTCTCGGATGATTTCACGAAATTCCGCCATCCCCTGCGGATCTAGGCCATTGGTAGGTTCATCTAAAATTAAAATTGCCGGTTTATGTAACAACGCCTGAGCCAAGCCCAAACGCTGCCGCATTCCCAATGAATATGTCTTAACTTTCTGATGGATCGCGTCGGATAATTTCACACGAGCAACGACTTCCTTCAGCCAATCTTCAGAAATATCTTTACGACTCATTCGAGCAAATTGCTGCAAGTTTTCCCATCCAGACAAGTGCATATAAAATTCCGGATTTTCAATGATTGCTCCGATTTCGCTGATAGTCCCTTTAAAATCTTCGCTGACATCTTTCCCATTAATCAATACTTTCCCGGAATTTCTTCGAATCAAGCTGACAATCGAGCGGATGATTGTCGTTTTTCCTGCACCATTGGGTCCCAAAAGACCAAAGACCTCTCCTTCAAATACTTCAAAATTAATACTGCGAAGAATTTTTTTCTTCCCTACTTGTTTCGACAAGTTTTTAACCTGTAAAACTGTCTTCGACATCTAACCCCTCCTCAAACTATGATTCATCCCAACTCGTATTATCTAAAAGCGACAGTGAACCATTGATATATTTCTTAGTATACGTCAAAAAAAGACGATAGAAATCCACCTTTAGTCCTAATCTATCTCTTATTTTGAAACAAAAGCGAAAATACTGTCAGCGGATACATACTTTCACGATTTCTAGTAAATAATTTTAAAAATATCTCAGGGCTCCCTGTAACGGTAATCAATTAATCTACGGCAAAAAATATTTCTTGAGATTGTCATGTTTTTCTAGCAATTGATTCATACTTTTTTCACATTCAAAAGTTATGATAGTGTCATACCAATCAAACAACCCTAACATTCTTTTCATTATTTACTCCTCCAAAGTAAATAAATCTCCTTTCCCCTGACGAAAGTCGGGGATTTTTTTGCAGAAAATTTCTCCATTTTATTCAAAAAGTGTTATAATCGTATACAGGTTTATTTTTGCCGACTTAGCTCAGATGGTAGAGCATCTGATTCGTAATCAGGGGGTCACAGGTTCGATTCCTGTAGCCGGCACTAGACAAAACATCCGAAATTTTCTTAACAGGAATTAACCTGATTTGAAAATACCGGATGTTTTTATGTGCTTTGTTTAAGATTTTCATTAAGATTGTTGGCAGCTTTTTTATTTAGATATTACCGATGAGAATCACTAAGGAAAACTCATTTTCGTTGTGAGAAATATCAAATGTCCCATTGTACTTGTTAACGACAGATTCTACTATTTTGAGCCCGTATCCATGGGCTTTTTTATTTTCCTTAGTAGTTATCAGCCCGTCTTTAGTCTCTCTGATGTCATTTCCTTTGTTATTCGTAATTTTATAGCTGAAATAGCCATTCTGGTATCTCGCCTGAATTTTCATTTTTCTCTCTTCGGGATTTTCAATAGTAAGGACCGCTTCCAGAGCATTTTCCATCGTATTGGCAAAAATGGTACAAAGACTGATATCATCGATTGCCGGCGCATCGTCAATTGAGATATTCAAAAAAGTGTCCACATGATGTTCTTGAAATTTACTGTATTTGGAATTGATGACCGCATTGACTAGACTATTCTCACAGAACTCTTTGCCATATGAGGACAATTGCAGCGACAGTTGATCAAAATAATCTTGTGTTTGTTTAAAGTCTCCCGCCTCTATCAACACCCCGATCACACTCAGATGATGATTCATGTCATGTCTGATTTTTCTTATTTCCAATTGATTGTCTGCTAATTCTTCATAATAAGTCTCTTGAAGTTTGAGTTGCTGATTTTCCAAATCGATTTTAACCGTATCAGCCATATAGCCAATCAGATAAATAATTCCCAGACTGGTTAAAATACAAGCCAAACACGCAGGATAAATCAAAACCGCCTGTTGCGGGGCGAATAAAATCAGGCTTTGCAATGAAATAAATGAAGCTAGACTGATTAATACCATGATCAGCCACATTCTATGATTCAGAAAGGTACTGCTGTTTCGAATACGATTTTTAAACAGTTTATATATTAGTACCCAAAATAAAAATTTCAATAAAAAGGAAGCAATATGCAAAAAACTATCCGTCACAGGATTCCCATTTAGCAATAACCACAGCTGAAAACCCAAATCATAGAATAGATAACTGCTGCCTTGCACCACTGGATACAAAATCACCGCAACAGAGATTTTTTGAACGAAAGTCCCCTCAAATGACAGCACAACCGCTAAAGAGAACAAAACGAAGAGCAGCATAATAACCGTAAGCCGTTCATTGGAATAGGAAGGAGTAGTCATGACAGAAACAAAACCGATTAATACAAGACCTTTCCAAAGATGGTTTTCCTTTAGCGGAAAAAAACTGCGAATAAGCAAATATAGCATATAAGCTGACCCAACCCCAAAACTCAGAGGCAAGGGGGAAATGACAATCAATTAGGCAGCGGTGATTGGCTGACGCTAAAGCTTGATGGCTTGATGATTTTACTCGTCGTTATTTTCCAACTAATCATTTACCAATTATCTTTGAAAAAAACTAAGCAAATCGTTCAATCTCATCGTCAATAAAAAGCACTACAATCAAAAAAAGGCTCTGCCAAAATGGGCAAAGTCTTTTTTATTAAAAGCCATTATTCAGCAACTGCTGCTTTTGCTTGATCAACAAGTGTAGTAAATGCTGCTGCATCATTCACTGCTAAATCAGCCAACATTTTACGGTTGATGTCAATGCCGGCAACTTTCAAGCCATGCATCAATTTAGAATAGCTCATGCCGTTCATACGAGCAGCGGCATTGATACGTGCGATCCATAATTTACGGAAATCACGTTTTTTCTGACGACGATCTCTATACGCATAGCTGTATGATTTCATCACTTGTTCTTTTGCTGTTTTATATAATGTATGTTTAGAACCGTAGTAGCCTTTAGCTAACTTCAGCACTTTTTTACGACGTTGTCGGGTTACATATCCACCTTTAACACGTGCCATTTTTAATTCCTCCTCAAGTTTTCGTTTCTTTTACATATTATTTTTTCATGTAAGTCAATTGTTGGCGAATACGTTTGAAGTCGCCTGCAGATACCATTCTAGGTCTACGCAATTGACGGCGTTGTTTCTTAGTTTTACCATGGAAACGGTGACTTGTGAATGCACGATATCTTTTTAATCCGCCGCCACCTGTACGTTTAACACGTTTAGCAAGTCCGCGGTGAGTTTTCATTTTTGGCATTTTATTTCCTCCTCAAAATCTAATCCTTACTTCTCTGTTTTTGGTGCTAACATTAGAAACATGCTTCTGCCTTCCATTTTAGGCCTTACTTCAACATCGGCAATATCTTTGATTTCTTCCGCAAAGCGTGACAAGACATCATGACCAATTTGTTTATGCGTAATGGCACGACCTCTGAAGCGGATAGATGCTTTCACTTTGTCTCCACTTTCCAAAAACTTCCGTGCATGGCGCAATTTAGTATTAAAATCATTTTCCTCAATGGTCGGACTAAGTCTAACTTCTTTAACATTAATTACTTTTTGCTTCTTGCGAGCCTCACGAGCTTTCTTTTGCTGCTCGTAACGATATTTCCCGTAGTCCATAATCCGAGCTACTGGCGGTTTAGCGTTAGGAGAAACAAGCACTACATCCAGATTCGCAGCTTCTGCTATCCGAAGAGCTTCTGTTTTACTCTTTACACCCAACTGTTCGCCGTCTTGAGAAATAAGTCGCAACTCACGTGCACGAATACCGTCGTTTACCATCATATCTTTTGCTATGGTCATTCACCTCTCTATGTTTTTCAGAGAAAAAATGCAGAAAAAAAGAGTTCTTTTTATAAAGAACCCGCAAATAGTCCTCACACAGAATTACTTGTCCTCTGCATAAGAAGTTTATCTAGCCCAGTGACTTTTATCAACTAAGGCGAGAAGCGGGAGCTTCTGCTTGATTTCTCGACCTTTCAATAATACCAGTTGTAAAACAGATTGTCAACAAAAAAATGCCTTCTCCTCTTATAAATAGCAGCAGATAAAAAAGCCTGAAGAAAAACATCTCCAAGCTTTCCTTGCTCTACTGAGAAAGACCTTCTGAAATTTTGTCAATATTCCATTTCATCATATCGTAATAATTGTCTCCTTCTGTGCCCTCTTTCGCAAGAGAATCAGTAAATATCGTTTCAAAAATTTCTACACCCGTTTCACGGGAGACGGCTTCCATTGTTTTAGGCGAGACACTCGTCTCAACAAATAATGCGGGAATATCATTTTCTTTGATAATTTTTGCGACTCTAGTAATCTGATCCGGTGTGCCTTGCGTGTCAGTATTGATTTCCCAGATATACTCTGCTGTTAGTCCATATTCTCTCGCAAAATATTTAAATGCCCCTTCACTGGTCACTAAGACTTTTTTATTTCCCGGTAGACTAGACAACTTTTCATGGGCTGTCTGATTCAGTTCTTCCAATTTTTTTATGTAAGCTTCCTCATTTTCAAGATAGATATCTTTATTTTTTCCATCCACCTTAATTAAATAATCCGTAATAGTCTCAACATAGCGAATGCCATTTTCCAACGACAGCCAAGCATGAGGATCTTCCTGTGTCTCCTGTCCCTTTTCTGACAAATACTCTGGAGTAATTTCTTCAGTTACTTGAAAAGTCACCTGTTCTTTACGACCGTTTTCAATTAGTTTATCAAACCAGCCTTTGCCAGTTTCTAAATTTAAGCCATTGTAAAAAATCACGTCTGCTTTTTCTATGGCTAAAGTATCCTCGGGCGTAGGCTCATAGCTGTGAGGGTCTGTTCCCCGAGGGACAATACTAGTCACACTCACTTTATCCCCGCCGACTTGCTCCACCATATCAGCAATCACTGAATAACTGGCAACTACTTGCAGGTGATCATCTGCAGGTGACGCATTTTCTGATTCATTTTTTTTAGTGCCGCAACTTGACAAAGCAAACATGCTGACGATAGTTAACAAACAAATATATACTTTTCTTCTCATCCAATAACCTTCTTTCTCTGCTTAAAAAATCCATTTTTGGGTGAAAATACAAACGAAACTCCAAAAATAATTGCCCCAATCAATACGATAGCCGCACTAGTGGGGATATTGTAGTTAAAGCTCAACAACACACCGCCTACACCGCTGATCACTCCCAGTAAAGACGCTCCAATGATCATGTGATTCAGATGTTTGGACCATAAGTAGGCTGTAGTCGCTGGTGTAACCAATAAGGCCACAACTAACACAATACCCACTTGAGACAACGCTGATACAGTAAAAATAGTTAATAAAAACATCAACAAGTAATGATAGAAATTCGTGTTCATCCCGTAGGTTTTGGCAACCACCGGATCAAAAGATGTCACAAAAAAACCTTTATAAAATACTGTGATGATTACCAGTACAATGATAAGAATAATGAAAGATTGTAAAATTTCATTTGGGGTCACAGCTAAAATATTACCAAATAAAATATGATTCAAATCTGTGCCGCTTTCGGCTTTTGTAATCAAAATAATCCCCAGCGCGAAAAAACTGCTCAAGATGATACCAATCGACGCATCCGTTTTTATTTTACTTTTTTTCGTGATAAATTCGATCAAGCCTGCCGCAAGCAGTCCAAAAAAAGTAGCACCAAACAACATATTGATACCCAGCATATAAGACACGGCAACTCCGGGCAATACCGCATGGGATAAGGCATCTCCCATCAGCGATAGTCTTCTTAACACAATAAAACTTCCAAGGATACCTGACGTAATCCCCAAAATCACAGATGCCAAGAGCGCCGTCAACATACTGACCGGCATATTAAAATAATCTGCCACACTAAACAGCCACTCCATGGTCTCCCTCCTTAGAAAATAGTACGTCGCCAAACTGCTGTCCGTAAGCTTTCTGGATATTCTTAATATTAAATGTTTTTTCAGTTTCCCCGGCACTGACGATTCTTTTATTCACAATTAGTAAATAATCAAAATAATTTTTCACCTTATTCAAATCATGGTGAACGGTCAAAATCGTTTTCCCGTTTTTAACTAATTCGTCTAGTACCTCATGAATTAACCGTTCGCTAAGCATGTCAATACCGGCAAAAGGTTCGTCCAAAAATAAAAAGTCTGCTTGTTGAGCCAGTGCTCTCGCAATAAACACCCGCTGCAACTGTCCGCCAGAAAGTGCATCAATTTGACGGTCAGCTAAATCTTCCAAAGATAATTTCTTCAAACATTCCAACGACATCTGCTTTTCTTTTTCACCTGGACGTTTAAAAAAAGACAATGTGGGAAATGTCCCTGTCAACACAGTTTCATAAACAGTAATCGGAAAAGTCAAATCAACATCGCTTCGTTGAGGCACATAGGCTATTTTTTTTTGAAATTTTCCAATGGATTCCCCGTCAATTAAAACTTCCCCATGACTTTTTGCAACAACCGACAGCATTGCCTTGAGCAAAGTTGATTTGCCGGCGCCGTTTGGCCCAATGATTCCCGTTGATTGATGCAACGGAATAGAAACATTAAGATTATTAAAAACGTTATTTCCAAAATAAGACACATCCAAGTCCTTCACTTCAATCATGTTACCCCTTCTTTCTCCTTGTATTGTATACCACAAAACTTTTTTAGGCAAGCCTTAAAATTAAAGGAGCGTTTTAATTCTTCCAATAAAAAAAGAGGAGATTCTCTCTCCTCTAAAGCCAATCAACTATTTTTTTATTCTTTCCACTTGTTTGGACTCCACATGACACCGTCAATCTCTCCGCGAAGTCTCTCGATACGAACCTCTTGCTCGTCAATCAGTTTCCCCAGCTCTTGCATCAAAGCTTTTTCTTGATAGCTTCCAGCTTCTGAGGTGAGTATTTTAAGTTCTTCCTCAATCCATTTATTTTGTTCCATATATTCATACCTCTAATCCAACTCATCTAATGTGGTTTTCAAGTCTTCAATTTCCTCTTGATTCGCAAGGAGTAAATCAACGAGGTGAGCGAGTCGTTGTTTTTGTACAGAGTCTGTTTTTTCTTCAGACAACTTTCGTAAGTGCCGGACAAACCAGTCTGTTCTTTCATTTAAAGATTCGTTCGGCAGAGTCAACAATTGTTGATAACGTACAAGCAATGCTTTTCTTTCCTCTTCTGTTTGATAATTAAACTGATGGATACTCAGCACGGGTAAATAATGCCACCCAAATTTATTCGCAACTGTCTGAAAAGGGCGCATTAACTCATCCATCGTCACTCTTTCCCTACCACCTGCGCGGAATTCTCTTTCATGTATTCCCGCAAGGACGACCAAACCAAAGTCTTTTCCTTTCCACCTATCAAACAAGTCTTCCTCTAGCACCTCATCCTGCCAATGCTTCAACATTGCCGGCGAGCTATACCAATACAGTGGAAATTGAAAAATTATTCGCTGATGTTGTTCAACGAGAAGTCGTTCCTCTTCTATGTTGATTTTACCGTCTGGATACAGGGTTTCTAGGTGGTGGACAGTAATATTTTTCTGACGGGTTATCCCCTCAAGCAAAAATTGCTGCGAGTGTGAACCGGCAATATCTGGATGTGAAATAATAATTAATGTTTTCAATTGATCACCTACTTGTCATAAACTCCGGTTTTTGGCGGCTGATAAGTTATAATGAAGTCATAAATCTCTTCCAATGAGTCTGAAAATAGCACCGTTCGCCGGTTTTCCTCATCTAGAAAACCTTCAGCTGTCATTGTATCAAAAAAACTTTCTAACGCATGATAGTAGCCGTCCACATTAAAAAAGACAGAAGGCTTACGGTGCAAACCGATGCGACTTGAAGAAATAGCTTCAGCAATTTCCTCCAAGGTTCCAAGTCCCCCTGGCATTGCCAAGAAGGCATCTGACAAATCCATCATCTTCTGCTTCCTCTGACGCATGTCGTCCACCATATACAATTGTGTTAAGTTATCCTGCGCCAATTCTTTATCTTTTAGGAAATTCGGCATGACACCAAAGACCTCTCGTTTATTTGTTAAAAGCCGCGTAGAAAGGATACCCATTAAACCAATTTTGCTTCCGCCATACACCAGATCATATTGATGGCGAGTCATCCATTCTGCCAGTTCTAATGCTTTTTCCCCATAAATAGGATTTTCTCCGACTGTTGAACCGCAGTAAACCGCAATACGCTTAATCATCTTCAAACTCCTTTTACTTAATTATCATCCTTCCGATGAAGAGACTTGCACCTTTTTAACGGAAGATGACCATCTCCTATGCTATCATCTTTTCGATAATTTTTTCTAAAAATTGCTCAAAAATTTAAAAAGTTTTGTATCCCTTCGGTGCAACTAAAGGATAATCGAGATAGCGCAGCAGGTAAGGTAAGCCAAGCAATGCTTGAATAAAATCTAAATAAAGAAGCTTTCGAGATAAGCACCTTGTGTCATAGAACGATAATTTCCTTTTTAAAGTCCACATATTTATCTAACTTTTTGTCTGAAAGATATTAATAATATTTTATTTATAGACTAATCTTATAAAATAGGCTCATAAAGAAATAAATTAATTAATCAATAACATTTTTATGTCTTTATTTTTAAAATAATTATTGTATAATGAACGGAGGAGAGTGAAGAGGAGCGAATTATTAATGGAAGAAAACAGGGAACATCTGTCCCGTCTGTCTGATAGAAGCCGACCAAGAAAAATGAACTCAAGTCGTTCAAATAAAGGATGGTTCTTATTTATCATTTTACTTTTAACTCTAAATAGTTTAGGAGTAGGCTACCTGATTTATCGACAAGAAATGCTTGAAAAGAAGGTTAACAACCAACTTAAAGCAGACCAAAAAGACACGGCTGAACCAAGTGCCAATGCACAACTAGAAGAGGTCGCAGAGCCTTCTGCAGTGGCGCAAAGCACCACCTATGAATCTGCTTCCCCTGAGATACACGTGGTACAACCTGGGGAGAGTTTGACTATTATCTCTGCTATGTATCAAATCAGCATAGACGATTTAATGACGTTAAACGGTTTGGAAAGCAATATCCTTTCTGCCGGACAAACATTAACAATCAAGTAAACACCTTGAGAGCAACGATAGCGAAGAAACACTCATTCTTGAAGTCTGGTAATGACGACACAGACTTCAAGATTTTTTGTTTTAATTGGTTCTCGATAACCAAAATCTAGGTAGAGATTCTTTGATGTTACCAACAACTAAAAGAAATTTATCAGGAATGCTTCCTCTCAAAAAATCATTCGGCAGTTTTCTATATTTTCAGCCATTGACAGTTGCCAGATGCTGCTGAGAGCACAGAAATCAACATTCATATACTTTAGCGATAGCAGCTAAAGTCCCTGAACATTAGACTCGGTCTTACTGTACCCAGTACCTAATAAAAAATGGTTCTTAAGTCCAATGTACTTTTTTTCAAGCTGGTATATTATTCTTAAGGAAATAAATAATAAAGGTGGCAATATCAATGAAAAAAGTAATTGTTTTAATAGGAGTTTTAATCTTGGGCGTTGTTGGCTGGAAAGGTTGGGATTATTATCAATCGACTTATGTGGGAAAAGACTACTTTGGGATTCTTGAAGCCCCTCTACCTGAAGAAACAACGATCGTAGATGATAGTGATCGGTCATTAGGCCAAGGATACAAATATACAGTCACTGCTTTTGATGAAGATGGCAACAGCCGGGAGCTGAATTTTAATATCATCGTCTCAGGTCAAAATGCAAACGGGTCCCCTTATGAGGCAGGAACTGTTTTTAAATTTAACGCTAGTGATAAACGTATCATTGAAAAAAAAGTAATCTCTTTGGATGACGTCCCAAAAGAAATTCAACCTATGCTTAAATAAAACGAAAAACCAACCAGTACGGTAAATACTGGTTGGGAATTTTTTTAAAATTTAAAGATTGTAAAAGATATTAGAACACACTGGAGGATGTAATCAATGAAAGAATCATATTTTGATGGTGGACTTGCTACGTATGTGGGGACAGCGATTTTGTCTTGGCTTATCACGGTTTTAACGCTGGGGATTTGTGCTCCTTGGGGGATTTGTATGATGTATAATTGGAAAATCAAACATACCGTGATTGATGGTAAACGCCTGTATTTTGACGGCACAGCTATGCAATTATTTGGAAATTGGATTAAATGGCTATTATTAACTATTGTCACATTAGGTATTTATAGTTTTTGGCTAAATATTAAACTGGAACAATGGAGAACTATGCACACACATACTATAAGCTAAAAAAAACACTCCTCAATCTTGACGGGTAAAGGCATGTTCAAATGAGGAAAGCTAAACTGATAAAAGTTTAGCTTTCCTTATTTGGCTAGCGTTCATAAATATTTTTGACCTTCATATTGCGAATAAATTGAAACAGTATTTTCGATTTTTGTTTAAAATCTGGTCAAACAAAAAACGGTCATCGTTGACCGACTAAATAATCTGAATTTATAAATGCAAATTTTATGCTACTTTGTCATTTTTACACACTTTAAACCTCTACAAACCTCGATTTAAAGACAAAAAAATAGGCACATGGTGACAACTGCGTAGTGCTGCTTCCTTCCAGACCTGACACGCTTGGCAATCTCACCATTGCCCTTAATCATTCTAACCTATTTTAAATAAAAAAGCTAGTCTTTTATCAATGCCATTGCCGGCTTTTCTCAAAAGCACTGGCGGACTCAATGGCTTGACGGACTATTTCCTTTGGATAATCCAGTCGTTCCAACAAGGCGATAGCATTTCTAGTTTGCGACGGCCCTTGATGCAAGCGATAGTCAAACGTGATGTCCCCGTCATCCATAACGACTTCACGAAAATGAATATTATGACATTTTTCCCCTAAAATTTCCGTCAATTCGATGTCATGAGTCGCCACATATCCCAAGCAATCCTGTCGGCTCAGCCACTCGACTATATGAGAGGATGAAGCGATCCTTTCGATTGTATTGGTTCCTTTAAGAATTTCATCCACAAAAGCGTAGCAGAAATGACCATTTTCAATCACACGAATAATACGTCTTACTGATTTTATTTCAGAAATAAAGTAGCTTTCTCCTTTAAAAATATCATCTTTGATCGCCATTGATGTATAAATTTCACCGGGGTGCATCTGCCAACTCTCAGCACATGCTATTCCGAACGTTTGGGATAAAATTGCATTGATTGCCACACTCTTGACATAAGTGGATTTCCCGGATGCATTTGAACCAGTCACCAAATTAAACTGTTCAAGAGAAACGTCATTGGCTACGGGTTCCGTCAACATCGGATGGTACACACCTTGCCCCTGAATTTTTTTATCGCTGATAAATTCACTCCTGCAGTAATAAGGCAGTAATTTCTGAAAATTGGCTACTGCAATGGCAGCATCTACAGCCCCTAACAATTCCACTAAAGCGGTTGCTTCTTGCCGATATTTTTTGATTTTATCTACCACGATATTGTAAGAGATAAAGGGAACCATAAACATCATGTTAAGATATTCAAAAAAAACTTCCGCATCTGTATCACCTTTTACTCGAAACGAAAAGCCGACTTTTCGGACGCTATTAAAAAGCTTCGCATACTCTGTCATCTCTTTCTTAAAAGGAAAGTCAAGTTTTTTCATTGTTTCTGGAGTAGATAAGACATTCACAAGGTAACCCATCACAACCAATTCTGTTTCCAATTTACCTTTGTAATAATAATAGGTGCCCATATTCACACAGACAAGAAATAGTGTTAGAACGCCAAAAACCACTTCAAACGTAAATAAAAATAATAAGAGAGAAACTAACGTTGCACCGCCTGCCAGATAAAAAAGCCAAGAATGTTTAATAAAAGACAGATCGTCATCATATAAATACTTCCAAACATGATTTTCATTTTTCTTTCCCACTTTAGCCAAAGCAAATTGCATCTTTTCTCTTTCCCCTTGATGCTCGTAAAAAAAATCCACGAGCTGGCGGAAATCTTTTTGCTCTTTCTGCCGATAATCATTTTGACGCAGCTTTGAATAAAGCCACTCGGCGCCTATACTGGAACGTGTGCCGTTGAGTACCTTAAATAAACGTGACAAGTCCAAGTCATACCACGTAGTATCGTCAAGCAATGCTGTCAAATTTTTCTTTTGGACGTGCAGTTGCCATACTTCATATAAACTATTTTCATCATCCACGTTTACTGCCGTTGACTTGGGCACTTTTCCCCATTCACGTTTTATTTTTTCTTTCAATCTCTGCTGATCTCTCCAGCTTACAAATAAGATAAAGCCCACTATCCCGATCGCGAGAATTCCCATCATTATTTTTTCATTCATCTACTCTTCCCCTTTTTTTCCCTTCTTTTTTTGTCGGAGTGCTCTAAAAAAGTTTTTCAGAAGTAACCGGCACTCTTCTTCCAGCACACCTTTTTCTACATACGCCCGATGATTCAATCGCTGGTCCGTCAAGAGGTGGTAAAGACTTTCCACACCGCCTCCTTTTAGGTCTGCGGCTCCGTAATACACTTCATCCACGCGAGATAGAATTAATGCACCGCTGCACATGATACACGGTTCCAGTGTCACAAACATTTGGCAGTCTTCCAGTCGCCAACTGCCAATCACATCACAGGCTTCCTGAATCGCCAGCATTTCAGCGTGAGTGATAGCATTTTGTGTGGTCTCCCTTAAATTATGACCTCGGCCGATGATTTCTCCTTTGTGGATAACCACCGCCCCAATAGGAACTTCGCCTTTTTCTTGGGCTAAACCGGCTTCTCGAAGTGCTTCTCTCATAAAAAATTCTTTTTCTTCAACTGTAAAAGAACTTGCCATCTTCATCTTCTAATCCACCACTCCAAGCTTTTCAAAAGGCAACAAGCGATAGTTCATGATTCTAAAAGTCTTGTCTCTTTCAACCGGTCCAATTTTCCGGCTATCTGTTGAATGTTGCCGATTATCTCCTAGAACAAAATAATGATTGGCTGGAATCACATACAGGCGTTCTGCATCGCCATAGTGAAAATCTGCTGTCAAAGATTCTCCCGCCCTGAGTTCAGCTTTTGATGACGTTAGATAAGGTTCCTCCACTAGTTGTCCATTAATAAACAACTGATCATTTTGATAGTATATCGTCTCGCCGGGCAAGCCCACCACCCGCTTGATATAATGGTCCTCGACACCTTGAGGAAGAAAAGTCACGATATCGAATCGCTCAACATCTCCTACATAGGAAGTTGTTACCAAATCTTCATCTTCTAATGTAGGCATCATTGAAACGCCTGACACTTTTACCGGACGAAAAAATAAAAACTGGATAATGATGAGTGTTAGCACCCCCAAAAAAAATAAGGTGTCTGACAGATTCCACCAGCTTCTATGTTTTTTCTTTGAACTATCTTGTCTTTTGATCATATTTTCACACATCCCTGTCCATTGATTATTGCCTTTAGAATTCATAACATCTGATGGCTGATTTTAGCGCTTGTCACCCTAGTTTACTATAGTTCGATTGGCAGAACAATTGAACATAGAACATTTTCACCTCCTCCCACAATGAGACTTCTTTTATTTCTCTAGGTATTTTTTATTTCTGCTTACTGTATTGCTGACAAATAGCTTTCTTGTTACCTATCATGTCAGATTGCAAAATTTTCCCGGGCATAATATGTTAAAATAAACGTAATGATATTTTCACGTTGAAAGGTGAGCACCTATGGACATTGCATTTTTAAAAAAAATATACCCAAACAGTTTTTTCACATCCCAAAAACCCGACCAGACTTATTTGGCAATCAAGACGGCGACGGACTACTTGGCTATTCCTCAAGCCGAATTAAGTGAGACGGAAGTCAAATTGTTGACTAACATCAAACAGGAGTACTTCGAACAAGGCACAGAATTGCCGGAAAACAACTGGCATCATTATTTATTTTTTGATGGGGCACTCCCCCCAGAAAAAGGAAATTTCAGAAGTATCCAGTTTCTTTTAAGTTCTGAAAATAAAGAGGAAAATAAAGAGTGGCTATTAGCCTTTGAAAATATGTTTAATCAACCTGTATCAAGTTTTTTTGTGTCTCCTTCATTCGGTGTCCTGATAGAAAAAGAAGATAAAAACCGCTACTCCTTGGAAGAAATCGAAGGGATTCTGAAAACATTAGAAAGTGATTTTGGCATAAAAGGCAAAGTTTTTGTCGGTGTCTTCCTGCCTTTGGATGAGGAGTTCAAAAAACTTTTCCATGAACAAATGACGATTTTTTTATCTGAACAAAATCAAATAAAGTATAATCAGGCTGTCCAAATAGCAGAGCTTTCCCTGTCCTACTTAACTAAGAAAAATTTTCAAAACAGCTCATTGATGACTTACTTCGCTGAAAAGATTGCGTTAGAACCAGAAATGGCGAAAATCATTGAGGCGCTTTGGCATAATCAGGGAAATATCAGTTCTGCCGCCAAAGAATTGTTTATGCACCGCAACACCCTGCGTTACCGTATCGAAAAATTCCATGAACAAACCTCCCTGTCCTTAAAGTCCATGGATGATCTTGTTTTAGCTTATTTGTTTGTCCAACATAAAAAATAATCGTTTAATTTCGATAAAAAAAGGAGTGGCTTATATGAACTATCATGACCAGCATTTGCATACATATTTTTCCTTTGATGCAGATGAAACATTTGAAAATTATTTAAAATATCAACCGGAGTATTTTGTCAGCACAGAACATTTTGATTTAAAAAATCCTGCAGAAAATTTTCAGGACAGTATTCCCGATTACAACTTGTATACAAAAAAAATCTCGGAATTGGAACAGTCTTTTCCGACAAAATTTTTAAAAGGCATCGAGCTTGGCATCGTTCCGGGACAAGAGCAAGAAATAATAGACTATCTGTCTACCAGACCCTATGATTTAAAACTGTTAAGTATTCACCAAAACGGCACCTTCGACTACATGGACGATATCGTCTTGAGCAAGGATAAAATCGCTGTGACAACAGAATATTTTGAGGCTATGACGCATGTGCTGACCAACTTCCATGAAGCAGACATTTTAGCTCATTTTGACTATGGCATCCGCCGCTTTGACTTTACAGTTAAAGAATTTGCTGAACATTTCGAGGACCAGCTATCCACAGTTTTTAAGAAAGTCATCGAAAAAGAAATGGCTTTGGAACTGAACTCAAAAAGCTTTGTAAAATATCAAAAAGAAAGTCTGTATGATTATGCTATTGCTCTCTATCAAAACCTAGGCGGCAAGTATTTCAGTTTAGGCTCTGATGCCCATCAGGCAGCCGACTATCAATTAGCCTTTGAGGAAATGTCAGCTAAACTAAAAGCCCATCACGTCAAAAGTCTCACATTGTTTATCGGGAAAGAACGCGTACAAATCCCATTATAAAAAAACGACTCTCATGGAAGCAGCCGCTTCAACATGAGAGTCGTTTTTTTATAGAATGGAAAAATTATCTAACAAACGGACAAACATTTTTTTGACTTCTTCTTTTAATTCTTGAATAGTCAATCCTTCAATTCGAATATTTTTTTTCCGTTCATCGACTTTCTCTAAAACTTTGGTCAAGGTTTCAATTTCCTGCGGGGACAAAGAATCAACAATTTTAATAAAGTTAGGATTATTACCCAAATTTTCAGCAACAAATTGTTTTAATTCTCTTTTCTTTTGGCGTTGTGTCAGTTGTCTATACACTTTTTTGGATGAAACAATTGCAATGCCTGCACCAACTGCAGCAACAACCCCTACACCGATTATTACTTTTGTAGAAGTGGCAGTGGCAGCACAAGGTGATTTCTTCATTGATTTCAACTCCTCTTTTTTAAGCGACTGAACTTCTGACTAAAAATACCTGTGTCCAAACTATCAACTCAATCACGACGATTGCCAAAAATCAACAGTAACCGGTAAAACTGAAGTGCTGTTGCCAAAGTACTTGCGACATAGGTTAACGCTGCCGCCGTCAATACTTTTTTGACCACAGCAAGCTCTTCCTCTGTTAATAAATTATCTGCCCTTAAAATTTGAATCGCACGGTTGGACGCATTAAACTCAACTGGCAATGTAATGATTTGAAACACTAGCACCAAGCCAAAACATAAAATACCGATTTGAATTAGTCTTCCAGATAAAAACATTCCCAGTATGATCAACGGAAATGACAAACTGGCACCAATGTTAACGACTGGTACGATGGCATTTCTTAATGCCAACGGAAAAAAATGTGTGTCATGCTGGACCGCATGACCGCATTCATGAGCCGCTACACCAATAGCAGCAACAGAACGTGAAGGTCCTACAGTTTCAGATAAATTTAATGTTTTTTCTCTTGGGTTATAGTTATCTGTCAGCGAGCCTCTGATTCTTTGAACAGCCACGTCATTGATATTAGCACTGCTCAAAATCTGACGGGCAACGTCGTCTCCAGTCAGGCCACTGCGATTGTTGACAGAACTATACTTTTCAAACGTCGCATTGACATAGCCCGAGGCTGCCATGGAGATGACCGCACCTATGATGACTAAAAAATAAGTCGGATCGAAATAAAAATATGGTAGCATACTTTCTTCCCTCCTTCTTTCCTTATGCTATATCCTAATTATACCGTGTCATGAAAGATAATCACACTATTTGCATTCTAGAATTTTTGTTTAATCATAATATCTTCCCCCCCTGGCAGACAAGCTCTTTTTCTAGGGCGGTTGCTTTCCCAGTACCAAAAAAAAATCCTTCCGTCCTTTCTGACATGGTCAATAGTTTTTATCTTTTCTACTTTTATCAAGCTAGTGTCTTTTTTACACCACTTTCTTATATGCACTAATTTTCTCAATACTGTTGCGCTCATTCAGTTCATTTCATTTGACATTTGAGACAATTATACATAGGATGAAAAATACTGTTATGCATATTTTATAGTAAAACGATTTAATTTCTAGTAATAAGATAAAGAAAAGGGTATATTAAACTTATATTTGTTTTTTAGTTATTTTGTTCTTAACGGGAGGATGCTATGTTTGTTTTTAAAAATATCAAGTTAGAAATAACCGACCAGTTCCTTAAAGTCACGATTGCTCATGATTTTTTGGAAACCATTTATTTTAAACAAGAACAAAAACGACAGTTCATACGTTTCTTCACCACACTGGTAGAAACAGCCTTACTTCATCCAAATTCTTTTAAAAACTATTATCTTGTCATGAAGGATATGCTGTCTGACTGAAACAGATATCTTGGACAAATGCCTCCTATGAAAGAATGGGTGATTTTCTATCGAAAGGAATGACACCGTATGCGTAAGCTACTAGATAATTCAACTAGGCGCAGATTGGCGATTTTAGAACAACTCAATGATAGTTCTAGCTGGATAAGTTCCAGTGAATTAGCTGAAAAGAATAACGCGTCATTGCGGACGATCAATAGTGATGTACAGTTTCTAAAAGAAAACTGGTATCCAAATATTATTATCGAAACGTCAAAAAAAAATGGCGTACGTTTAAGTACACCGCCCAGCAGTCACGCACAAATCATTTACCATGATATTGTCAAAAATTCAGAAGCTTTTATTTTGCTGGAAAAAATATTTTTTGACCCTACAATCAATCTGGAGGACTGGGAAGAACGAGTATACATCAGCCAGTCTTCTTTGCATCGCCTGGCCGGTCAAATCAGCCGGGCCATCAGAAAGTATGAACTGGTTCTAGATAAAAGACCTTTACATATAGCTAACATTCATGAAATTCATGTACGTTATTTTTTTACGAGTTATTTCAATGAAATTTATTTTATCCATTCTTGGCCATTTGACTTCAACCGTCAAAAAATCATAGCGTTAGCCGGATCTATTTTTGATCATTTTTTTGAATCATCTAAAGGACATCATGATGATATGCTGTTGATTTACTTAATGCCTACTGAATAATTATATGATTTTTAAAAAGTATGGCTTTAATGTTTTTCAAGCTGAATCTTAGCGAATTGAAATTGTAAGCTAAAAAAAGGCGCAAAAAATCTGCCGTCAATTTTGACAAA
>NZ_NGKA01000020.1 GCF_003987645.1 Vagococcus elongatus | reverse complement strand
TTCCACTCTTCCTCATTCTTGCTCGATACTTCTTTTCTCCAACAGCAAGAACAGGGTCAAATTTATTCAATTTCAATGATCATCCACTCCTTTATAATCTATATCTAATCCATTTTACAACATCATGTGTTCATAATATGAACATTTGCTTATTAAACGATATTAATTAATATTTTTTAATTTTAAAAATGAAAAATCAAGCCAGGCAGCTAAAAAAGTCATTAGTGGGACAATCAAAATAATTTCTATGAAAGAATCATAAACAAACGGAAAGTTACCCGAGAAGAATTATCTGAAGCTTTGCATTGCAATGGAAATTATATTAGATAAGTATTCTTAGATTATACCGGTCAGACTCCAGCAAACTACATTCAAAACATTTACTTAAAACAAACAAGAGATTGCTTGCTTAACACCCTTTTGAGGAGCACTGCGATTATTAAGAAACTCGGATTTGAAAACCGGACTGTTTTTTATACCCATTTTAAGAAAAAGTTTGGTGTTACTCCCAACCAATACCGCTTGCTATCTAAATCAAAAAACAAATAGAAAGATAGAACAAAAAAGACCTCTCAACTGATAAAATGAAGTCGACCAACACAGACATCATCAGAAAAGATGTCTCACATAGATAAACATACTAGAAAATTACTCGGATAAACAAATAAAAGTATTTTTTTCAGAAGATTGGTTGGAATATAGACAAGATATTTTCTATTCCTTGATAAATTTTCCTGCATTTTAAAATGGCTTTCACCTTATACCGTAAAATCCGGTTAGAGAATGGTTTCATGATATAATCATCAACTCCTGTTTCATACCCCTTAATGATATCTTCCTCTAAATCATTGGCAGCAAGAAAAATGATAGCCGTTCTGCTATCTTCTTTTACTGACAGGCTCACATCAGTTCATCATTCCAAGAGGTTTTTTTGATACCATGCTAAAATTCTCTAGAGCCGTCCGAATAGCAGAGGCTTTCCAAAGCAGACAAAAAACCCAGAATTCATAAATTTTTCTGGGTTTTGTTTAATCATGTTTAAAAACGCGTCTCTTCTCGCTTTGCCACAAAGATCTTTATTTAATATTTATCCTTCACCAAATAATTCTTGCCCTCCCAGTCAACTACATTTTCATCCATAATGGTTCTAGAATATTTCCGTCAGGGTCTACCACTTCAAAAAAATACATTTGATTTTCTGGCACTTCTATATCAACCTCATAATAGTCACCGCCATTTTGTTTTGCAGTTTCAGCAAACTTTTTCACTGCTTCAGGGCTTTCAAGGCTAAATGAAACCAGTGAACCACTCATTGTTTTAGAATCTGGAATATCTTTGTCTCCGATAAACTCACGGTACGACTCATGAGTCAGCAGCATAACCCAAAAATGATCATCCCAAACCATTGCACAACCTTCGGGTGATGACATCTCTTCATTTGCTTTAAAGCCAAGACTGGAATAAAATGCGATCGAACGCTCTAAGTTACTAACAGGGAAATTAGCAAAGACCAACGTTGACATGGAGCTCCCCTTCTTTCTTTACGTTATTTATTAACCTGTTTACATATCAAAACACTTGGTTAAAACAAAAAAGATATCCTATAGTTATAGTATTACACCCCTGAAAGTTCGATGTCAATTAATTTACTCATGCAACCTAATGATGTTTTTTATCCAATATTATCTAAATGCCATTAATTACATATCTTAATATTTCCATGTGCACACGAAAGATTTCTGAACAACGCTTTTGGGCTTCTATCAGATAACCTAAAAACTAAATTACTTGCTACGGATAGTGGGAAATATTATGCGAACGTCCATAATTCTTTTCGGATTTTCGCTCTAGACAGCCCCCCACAAATCAAGATGCTTAGGGGTATATCCCTTTCATTTTAAAGCTTTACAACAGAACCAAAGATTCCTTGGCCTTTGTCCGTTTCTTTATATGCCATCCTACACTATACCAGTCTGTGAACGCCGGCCAATCTTTTACTCAATAATTTATTTCCGGCTTTTTCTTTTTACAACAATGACCGCAATGATGATGACAATTAAAACCACTGCTGCAGCAATACCTATCACAATATAAAGCAGCATATTATCCTCTTCAATAGAAACATCACCCTCATTTAACTCTTTAGCTTCCTCTTGGCTAATAGTCATGTCTTCTGAAAATTCATAGGTATTATTTGATGTTTTCATTGTTGCTTTAATGACATAATCCCCGGCTGAAAGCCGCTGACCTTCAGTTGGAATCAATAGGGTCATTTGAGTGGATGGGGCCATCTTCATTTTGTCTATCGTCTTCTCAAATAATAGTTCGTTGCCTGATCTACGATAAACTTTGACCTTCAATTCAGCATCCGCAACAATCAATGCATTTTTATTGATAAAATCGGCTTTAAAAAAAGTTCGTGAATTAACTAACCCTACCCCAATGGTTCCCATGGAAATCTCCTCAGGAACTATCATTTCATTCTGCCGTAAGGATATCGCTAACTCCGTGTTAAACACATGTTTAATATTTCCTTGACTTTCTTTTTCATCATCGGTCTGTCTCAGATATACACCTCCTAATACAATGCCATCAAATTTTTTGTTTTTCATATCAAGAGTGACTTTCAATTCAAAGCTCTCTTCACCCGGTATGACAAAATCCGTGTCCGACAGCTGTGCAAAGTCAGTTAATTTCAGACCTTTGGATTGATTAGTTTGAGACGATGTGGGGGAATACTCAATGACCCCATTATTATTCGTGACCGCATTGTTTAATGAAGCCGCTATCGTTACTGGTTCTGAAGTAATGTTAGTAATATCAATAAAAACTTCTTGTTTATCTTCAGGCGCCACCAGCAAATCAAAATAAGTTACTTCCTGATTATACTGATTTTCGGGCAGTCGTGCTTTGGCCCTAATTTTTATGCCCCCTGTCTGTTCGTCATTTGTCTGACTGCCTGCTGCTGAGGCAGTTGCGCTAAGTACAAAAGGACTGCACATGGTCAATAGGGTAAAAAAGAGTATGAGTCTATGTTTCATACGTTATATCTCCGATCTTCGCTTGCATTAGTAAAACCATAGGCTGAAAAAGCCTATGGTTTCTACTTATCTTTAATTTTCTAACACAATTGGTGAAATACTACTTCACTCTTACTAAGGAGTATTTGATACAGTCCAATCTAGTGTTGTTGTATAAGTATTTACCTTCATCACACTTCCTGGTACTGTTAGTTGGAAATCGCGAATAGCAAATGATGTTAAGCCTACACCTTCGCCCTCTTCGGCTTTCATTAATGACAACTCTGTTCCTGTGCCATCAGTACCCAATGGGAACGCAACGTTAGTGCCTTCTGGAGTTATCGTACTTGGCAAAGTTCCAGTTGCCTGAGTCGCTGTTCTTCCTGCTGTAAAGGATAACACAGCACCCTCTAATACATCTGCCCCAGCTGCAAATTGAGTATTTTGTTTAACTTTGACTTCCCATCCTTTTTGTTCTCCAGTATTATCTAAAACTGCAACGGCACCTTTTTTAAGTTTGTCCTTGTTGGCTTCTCTATCTTTAAGTTCGATAGCATCCCCATTATTTATCAAAGCTAAAAATGTTTTATCTCCAGAATGAACCTTCGTTTTCCCAAAGTCCAACATTTCTGGCAATCTTGCCTCAAAATTATCTTCTGGGTCTGGATCTGGATCAACCACAGGTGGAATCTCTGGGTCTGGATCTGGGTCAATAATTAATCCCCCATCAACATACTCGATCTTTCCGTCTGTTGTTTTACTGGATGTAGCTGCTTTTGCTGGTTGAGCTAAAACCAGTGAACTTAATACTAAAGTTGATATTGTTACCAATACAAATTTTTTCATGATAATTCCTCTTTCCTTTTCTGTTTTGATTTATTTTTATCAAGTAATGCTTTATTACTTAACAAACGAATACTTAACAAAGCCAGACCGCTGACAAGAAAACCGATAGCTATTAACCAATTTTTGCTAGTCTCACCTGCTTGCGGCAGAAAACCACCGCCGCCTTGAGTTGGTTTTTCTGAATCTCCGGGGACTTTACTATCATCATAGTAGGTTATCCCCGCATGAGTCTGACCTTCGCTTCCTTTTGCCGAAGCATTTATCGGAAAAAGAGAGCTGGCGCTAATTACTAACATGAGTAAAACCATCCATTTTACGCTTTTTTTCATCTCTCTTCTCCTATTCTTTCAAAAAACGATTGAATCAACATGACTTGTTTTAGACACTAGGACATTCTTCCACTTATATATGGAAATCATTAACTACAAAACTTAAAGATATGCACCAGCAGATTAACTGATCCGCTCCTAAAGCACTTAGACTTACGGCAGAAAACTGAAAAATAATTTTCATTCTCTTCGGTTTTTTTTAACAACTCGCCAAGTAATTACAAAGCCGCCAGCCAATAAAATTGCTCCAATACCCAACAGCCAAATAAATTTATTTGACTTTGAATGAGCAAGCTTTTCATCAGCCCCTTGTTTCTGTCTCTGCTCAACGTCCAAGAAAAAATTCGTAGTCAATTCCCAATGATACAAATAATTTTGAACATTTCCCGTCGAGAGATCCTCTACAAGATGCGAACCGCCGTCATCAAGATTGCCGTATGCATGTATTCGTATCGTATAATCTCCTGTTGTCAACTGGTCAACGGTATCAATAGGAATACGAAAATCAAAATTAGAATTAGGTGCCATCTGCAATCCTGACTGTTCATAGTCTAGTAAGACTGTTTGTTCATTAACCCTACAAAGTTCAACTTTTAGCAATAAATCATCTAGATAGGTCCCTTTTGGATTTTGTAAATTAGTTATTATTTCACCTTTTTGATTAACTATTTTGCCCTTAACATCCCTTAATTTTAAATCAGGCAAACCATTATCAAGTGACTGACGCAGCAGTAGACTCGTTGTATAAGCAATCTTATTTACCAGACCATCCGATTCACTGTTTTTATCAGTTTTTTTAGACGCTTCCGTAAAAGTAAGTCCGCCTGCGATGTATCCGTCATATGGTTCATCAGGCATTTTCACTTGAAACGAAACAGTCTGTTTGCTGGCGGGCTCTAAAACAACTTTGGCTGGCCCTTTCACTAATTTACGAATATCGTAAGTTAATGTCTCGTCCAAAGACACATTAGCAGGTGTATATTGAACGTGACCACCTTCATTTGTAAAGGCAGGCATGATCCCGATATCTACCGCTAATTCTTCAGAACCATGGTTGAAAACAACAACACTAATCGTCTGTTCTTGCCCCGGTTTCATGAGCAAATCAAAATAACTTTGCTGCTTGTCTATTTGATTAACTGGAATATTCGTAGCAATTGAAAAGTGGGCTTCTGCCGTTGATCCGCTAACACTGGTAGTATTCAATAGCAGTACAACGCAAACGATTAAAAACACTGAACAAGCTTTCTTTTTCATCTTACAACCTTCCAATCAAATAGCCTTGGTTACCCTGTTTTGTCGCCATTCCTTCATAAGCGAATGTTGTCCATTAATATTTTCATCATTCTTCAATCTCTTACCTAACATCACCAAGTGTCCAAGTTAGTTCACCTGTGTATTTGCCAACTCTTTGATCTGTGTATGGCACATCTAAAAACAAACCACCCTTGGCACCATTTTCCCAATCATCAGAAATGATTAATACACCATCGTCAGTAAGTTTCCGTTTTTCAATAGGAGTTGCGCTCGTTGTTTTGACCTCGATATCCTTGCCGCTTTGAGGTCGATAACGGACAGTCTTGCTCAAATCTTTATTATTTCCTGTGGTCAACGCCTTAGTTTGCTGCAGCGTTAACGTCCATTCGGCTTTCTCCGTTCCGCGAGTATCCGAAACTTTTAGTGCACCGGAAATTTTTTCAGGTTTGAAAATAGTATTTTTAGGAGATGGTTTCTGCTGTCCAAAATCAAACAGCGATGGCACCTCTACTAATTCCAAGGCCCCAACAACGGTTAATTGTGTTGCTGGTGCAAAAATAGCATCATGATAAGCAAGCTCAGTCATTGGGTTAATATTACCAATGCTGTTATTCGTTGCTGGCGGTTTTATCACATTGGCTGCTAATCCCGCTTTGTCACGAAGATGAATCTGCAATGTATCACCATTGACAATGTCTGACGGTAAATCTATGGTAAATTGGCCATCATCTCCAATTTCTGTGGACAAGCCTAAATCAGCATCACCGCCATTTTTCGTCACCGTCACGATTGACCCTGGCGTACCTGTACCACTAATACTGGTAGTCCCTGCACCAACTTGCGAACGTTCCAACTCAGCTGGTTCCGGCGGCGTTACATCAACTGTTGTCACCGCAGCTGGAAAATCAGTAGCATTGGAGTGGTGTTCTCCTCTAATAGCCGATAACACTTCAACCGTATTACCTTTAACTAAAAAATGATTGTCCGGGGTCATTGCTTTAAAAGTCCCTAATACTGGAGCATCTCCATACACGCCGATATCATCCGTTGTGGCTTCAATCTCGTCATATACTATTTGTCCGTCAACATTTTTTACAGCTAATTTCACCTTCACTTCACCAGCAAAAGCATTTCTAGCTTCCTCGTACTTAGCTTCCGGCACTTTAGCATGACCAGAAACAGATTTGTCCGCATCTGTTGGGAGTCGCAAGTTATCTATAAATGCCGGTTGGTTATTGGCACTCATTCGAGAGTACTCCGTCATACTGCCAAAATTTTGTGTCATCTCTTCATTTGTAGAATATTCTAGATTTGCCACATCTTTACCTGAAAACTTGTAATCTAGTTTTGGATAAAAAGCAGTCGGCTGACCATGAATTTGATCAGTACCGATCTTCCAAAAAGCCGTATCCGACAATTTGCTGGTAAATGTTGTCGTGTCCACCCCTGAAGTAAATATTTTCCCGCCGCCATCTCGGGTATTCGCAAAGTCAAAATATTTTACACTCTCCATATTAAACTGCAAATCTGGACCATTAAAGATACCTGAATCTGCGGTAGCCGTCTTGCCGCGAGCAATAAAGTAAGTACCTGGACCAGCATTAATATTGATTTTCCCGTACAATTCACCCGTTGACGGGTGACCAGTCGTTGCGGCACTGATGGCCGCCCCATTGTCCGCATCGATTTGTACGTTGCTATCTTCACCGGTCAATGTAAAGCTGTCCTCTTCGACTTCATAAAGATTAGAGTGGGCGTAATGAACACCATAGTTACTGCTATTACCTCTTACATCACTATCCGTCGGAGTCCCAGTACCAATATTTCGAACAATGAAGTCAGAACCATCAGTAATATTTATTTTATTTCCTCCGCCAAACATCCTCACAGCAGCTGCAATTCCATTATCTTTCATGATATGGACCTTACTTTTTCCGCGTATATTAAATGCCATATTCCCAACATTATAGAAACGAATAGAAGAGCGGCCGCTCCCACCGCCTTGGCCTTCACCAGAACTGATCGTTAGCTGGGCATTGTTTTCCACATTAAAGCTGCTATCCACAGAGCTGATGAAAATAGCAGTAGCATTAGGAGAATCGACATTCATTTTTGCACCATTTTTGACATTGAGGATCATTCCCCTAGGCTCTCCATCAGGGCCTCCCAAGGTAAATAGTCCATTATCAGCTCCTGCTCTATCTGGAGAAGGTTTTGGGGAAATCGTAGAATCTTGGCTAGTTCCATAAGTGGTTCCGCTGATTAATAGTTGCGTATCTGGGCCTTCTACATCAAAAGTTATTTTTTTCGTAGCCAGCCAGACACCACCGCTATCTTTTTTAGTTTTAGGACCGTAGTTGCTTTCTGTTTTTACAACTGAGCCGCCATCTATCCTAACACTGCCTCCGCTGCTTGCATCTTCCATCACTCGATAAAAGTTTTCACTATCCGACGTTACAACTGCTCCATTTGTCACCGTAAAAAACTTTACAGAAACAGCTGCCGTATCGCTGGTACTGTGGTGAATGACATGTGCACCGTCGATAGTTAGTGAACCGCCAGCCATTTTTACGATTGCAGCACCGTTCATTGCTAATGCAGTCATATTATTTATAATGGTTAGGTGCCCCTCCCCTGTAAAAATAGCTGATTCTGCAGAGCCTGCATAGTTAACATCACTAACCTTGATGGAACTCGTAATAGGTATATTTATTGAATTGTTCCCCATCAACAGCTGATGACCAGCAAAGTCAATTTCTCTCGTTACATTCTCAGCAACTTTTGCCGCTTTAGAGGTCTCGGCTGTCAAATCAGCTGCCACAAGGATGGCTTCTGCACTATTTTTTGCCAGCTCTGAAACAAACTCTGACCAATCACTTACAATAACCGACTCTCCGTCGTCAGCACGTTTTTTTCTTGACTTTAGCTCCTCAGATATCTCTAAATCTTCCGTCTGCGGATTTTCACTTGAAGAGTTAGCCTCGTCAACCGTTGATGAATCTGACACATTTTCTTCAGGTAACTCATCAATCCATTCAGAATCTAACGGAGGTGTCCCAATTAACGGAATGTCCTCCTGTTGTTCATGACTCTCAGCTGCTGAATCAGTAGTAACCGCGTAACAAATAACCGGAGAAAAAATCCCGAATTGAAAAACCATTAGACTCACAAAGGCTTTGTACGTCTTTTTCTTCATTCTTTCACCTCCTTTCAGCCCCAAGGTAATTAGACTGCACCCATTTCTTCTTTTGAAACAATAACAACTTGTTTAAGGTTGGGTATAATGATGGATTATCAACCCCCTTATTTTTTAATGATTATTTTATGAACATCACCGAGTCACTGGAGAGTAATAATAATTAACTTCGATTGGTATGGATGAATACTCAACAATAAAGTCATTTGCTGGTTCCACATTATCTAAAATATATTCTCCTAAATCAGACAGATAGTAATCAGAAATAATAAAAGGTTCATTGATTGCCATTTCTAATTCCCTTGTCTCAATTTCGAAATAATCGCCTTCTTCATCTCGTTCGTAGTGCCTCACGATAACTTTTTGAGTAAATGAGCTGCGAGCATTATTAAACCGGACGATGTGCTGAGAGTCAGCTTTACAATCCAAGCAGACTCTTTCTTTAGGATTACAAACCTTCCCACTTCGTACCCCTTCAATAAAAATGCTTTCCTGTGAACCTAGAGAAGGATCACCTAGCAATCCCCCTACACTGGGTTCATAATATACACCTTGAGGATTGGAGGCCCAGATGTAATTCTTAGCATCCACCATATTGTTTGCAACAGCTTGATAATGGGCCATGATTACTGGTTCATTTGCTGTTATTGTGAAAGGAATCACTTGATACTCTTCAATAATTTTCCCTTTACATAAAGCTTTTATATAGCTTTCAGAATGTACCGCTGAGTGTACTCCCTCTGGTGATAATGTCACCCCATGGATAATCGCTCCTTCAGAACAGGCTTTGACTTTCTTAGTTCCATATACTCCTGAAACACTGCCTTCTCCATAAAGCTTGCTATTCCTGCAAATCGCATAGAGATAATCGCCATAAACTCCGATACCATCATCAGCAGTCGCTATTGCTGTCACACTGCTATTATCTTTTACATCAACCTTGTGAGCTTTGACCCCAAACTGTGGGCCGATTGCTTCTACGTTGATATTTGACTTAACCGTTAGTATTTTCCTAACATCAATAGCAACACCACTATCATTGTGAACTTGCAACGAGCTTCCCTTACCATCGATATAAAGATTACCTTGAACCGCAATTTTCTTTATTTGAAGCGGTTGACTTGTCTCTAATTTCAAAGTAATCGAACAACTGCTAGTACATATAATGGCACTTTCGTTAGTTAATTCGTAAACTTGCTTACTTTTTTTAATCATTTGTCTGCCATCTTCAGTTGTCACCGTCCATGTACCGCTTGCCAGCGTTTTTTCTTCGGTTAGAACCTCTGCTGCATCTACATTGCCGGAAAAACTGAACATTCCAACAATGACACTTAAAGTTAATACCAAACCAAAAAAAATCCTTTGTTTCATGATAAATTCCTCCTTAAAAAATTTTCACTTGGCATATTTTTTAAGTCATGAGTAGACAAAACTCCTTCTTAGCTTTGAAAATTAATACTCTAAACAAGACTTTAGTCGGGTATCAATTGACACGATGACACAAAAATCGGTAGTATTTTAGATTAGCTGCCTTACTCCAAAGGTTGAATGTATGCTTTCTCCAAAAAATCTTATTCAAATCAACAGTAAAATATGTAAAAAAGAATGATCACAGTCTTTAATTCAATGGTTAATTGTTAATAAGGAGTAACAATTTTATTATTTTTAACACTAGATTTAATTCATCGTACTTTTTTAATGGAAAATACATTAAAAATTTTAGCTCTACTGATAAAAAGAACATAACATCAAATATTAAGAGCATATTAAACAATCTAGTTTCAAAAATTAAAAATCATTTATCAACTATTCCATTCATAAACATAACCGTTATCCGTTATTTTTAAAAAATGTTTTTATGTTAAAAATAAACTTGAAAAGCTATGCTAAGCCTTAAACTTAGTTAGTTATTATATATACTATTGTTTTTTTGTCAATGGCACTTTTCACCTTTAAAGACTTAGGAATATAAAATAACAAATATCTATAAACTGATGGTATTTTAAATTTTTTATAACTGATATTTTAGTATGATTTCTCTGGTTTTAATCAATTTCCAATCTAAAATAAGCTTAAATAGACAAACAAAAAACAGAGCTTTGTTTTTATATTAAAACGCTCTGTTTCCATTGTTTTTATTTTCATTTTTTTATCAACAATATATATATAATCCGTTTTATTTAATTAAGTATTTTAATAGATAAAACCTCATTGTTTAACTTTTAAAACAGCGTAATTTATAGAATATCAAGGTTATTTTTAATTTTTCTGAACTTTTTCATGTTCTATGTATTATTATTGGTTTTGTTTGGTTTCATTTTTTACGAAAGTAATTAGATATAAAACTACTATTGAGTAACTTAATTTTAAAAAAATTAAAAAATTTCAAGATTTTTAATATCTTCATTTTTTAAGGAAAATTCTAAGTTTTATTTCTAGTCTATTAACTAGCTGATTTATCTGTTTATAAGCCTTTGTTTGGTTTTGTTTAAAGTAAATGGCATTTTCACTTTTTTGATGTTTTTAGACTCGATTTATTTGATAAGTTTTTCACTAAAATCAACTGGCGCCTTACATGTTAACTTTTTGTTATTTTAAAATAAATCATTAATTAAAAAAGATAGACTTATATGGAAAAAGCCTATCTTTTTACTTATGATTAAATTCCGACTATATCAATAGATATATAATCTACCTGCATCTGTTATTGGTTAAAACAATTGCCATAGGGAGTACAAATACTGGTTCCCACCAATTAAAACAGCAAATATTATAAGAAAAAGCCATTTGTGCGACACTCAAAACAGTTCCTACGAAAATCTAATAAGGGTGCAAACAAATGACCTTCAACTCTCTTACACTAACTCGTAATAATAAAATCTTATCTCCCGTTTTTCTACTCCCTTAGAGTATGTCTTTAATGACTCGTTCAGCGTTTTTATAAGCAATTTTATCAATTGTTGCTGAGGAGATTCCTGTTTTGGCTAAAGATTCGAACAACAAAGGCATTTTATCTACACTGGAAATTTCTAAATTTCCTGTCACCCCATCAAAATCACTGCCTATTGCCACGCATTCTTCTCCACCGAATTTAATTATTTTCTTTATATGTAGAATCATATCGCTCACTTTTGACTCTTTACTGGTAATGTCTGATGACAAAAATTTCGGACAAAAATTGATTCCCGTAACGCCGCCCTTGTTTGCTAAGACACGAATCATGTCTTCTGTTAAATTTCTTGGATGTGGCGAAAGTCCTCGATAGTTTGAATGAGAAGCAATAAAGGGTTTTTTACTCAATTTTGCAACATCGTAAAAACCGCCGTCAGAAAGATGAGAAACATCAATAATAATCCCAAGATCATTCATATTGGGAATTGCTTCTTTTCCAAAGTCGGTCAATCCTTGATTCATCACTACAGGGTTTTCGGAATTTGGATAGCCAAAACAATTTTTATAATTCCAAGTCAAAGAAATTAGACGAATACCAAAATCATAATACTTTTTTAATTTATCCAAATCCCCATTAATCGCCCGTCCGTCTTCAAAAGTTAAAAATCCGCTCATTTTCCCAGCTGCTTTATTGGCTTGATAACTTTTATAGTCATAAGCTGGCGCTATAATATCCCCGTATTGTGTCATGGTATTTTGAAAGATTTTTAATAAAGATTCTATATAAAAATCATCTTCAAACGTTTCACTAGTAAATACCGTATCGTGACCAAGGGGTAACATGAAGATTGCAAAAAACTGCGCCAATGCGTTTGCAGACTTCATTCGTTTCACATCTAGCATACAATCAGGCAGGTCATAGATCGTCTCTTGCCCGCCAGTAAATGCTCTCAACAAAGTATCACAGTGCAAATCAATAAATTCCATTCAAATAACCCTCACTTTAGTAAATACTCATTCAGTAAAGCTTCTTTTTCTGAAAGACTATTAAAATCTTATCATAGTTTTCTGGTTAAAAGTTATTTGTTAGACATTTTTCTTGGGAAAAGTTCTATAGAGCGCAGAACCTCGACATTATCATTTTTGAGGAATAGGAGTTGTTTCTTGACTAAATTTTTAAAAAATAGACGGACAGTAATTTTATTTTTCATCAAGAAAAAGAGTGTTTAAGTAATTATGAGATTCAGACCCTGTTTTGTCTCTCCCCCAAAGAACTGTGTCTATGAGTCGTTGCTGTCAAGACTTGAAAATTCAAAACTCTCAGCAAAATCTAAAAATAGAATTTACTGAGAGTTTCATTTTGAATGAGCACATTAACTAATGTCTTTAATCATCTACTCTAACCATTACTACTTAAGCTTAGCCTTAGCACATGACTTCATTTACTTTTCATCATAAACTGGCATTTTTTGTTCAACCTTTTCAGATAGCGGCTGAATCAGTGTTCTTAAACAACGAACAGCCACCATAAAACCAAGCCCCAACAAACAGAACGCAAAGATGAGCTGCAAACCATCAGAAAGCAAGACAAACTGTCCAGCAGAAATTTCTTTTGGCACAAACAACAGAAATTCATTTGCTGAAATCAATTTTATAAACAGCTTATAAATTGACATACTTAATGCTGTAAATGTCACTGTCAACATCACTACCATCGGAATATAAAACATGACACCAGATTTCTTGGATGTTTTTAAGTAAACAGCTATGGCAATCATTACCATCGCCGCCAATAGCTGATTAGCCGAACCAAAGAGCGGCCACACGCTATTATACCCTCCTTGTGCGAGTGCAAACCCAACGCCAAGAGTTAAAATCGTTGCCACATATTTGTTAGACAACCAGCCAGCAATTCCTGATGGTTTTGCCTCACCATCACTAACAAGCTCTTGCAATGACATGCGACCGATTCTCGCAACTGAATCCAGTGACGTGAGAGCCAAGGCTGAAACACACATCGTCATAAAACTTTGTGCAACCATGACAGGCAATCCAAATGAAGTTAGGAATCCAGCGACAGAACTAGAAAAAATCTGAAATGGCGTCCCTTCCGGCAATTGACCATTCTTAGCTGCAGCTCCTGCAACAACTAATGCTGCGACAGCCAGCACACATTCACACATCATAGCACCGAAACTAACTGGGCGAATATGTTTTTCATTTTTTATCTGTTTAGAGGATGTTCCGGAAGATACTAGACTGTGAAAACCTGATACAGCTCCACAGGCAACGGTGATAAACAATATAGGGAACAGATAAGTCAAATTTCCTGCTGCATCTTCAATCACAAATCCGTTAAACATATTCAAATTCATGTCAGGACGTTCCACAATCAGACCGAGTACAGCGGCAATAATCATACCTAGTAGCATATATGTGCTCAGAAAATCTCGTGGTGCCATCAACAGCCACATCGGCATGACTGAAGCAAGAAATAGATAACCGAATACGACCAGTAACCATACTTGTTTGGAAGCAAATAGCGGAAAAGCCATTCCTAAAGCCAAGGTTCCAAACAATAGCACCACACCGACTACATGAGCAGCTTTACCTGATAAATTCATTCGTTTAATCAAAAAACCGAAAATAATTGCTGTCAAAATAAATATCATGGAAATAGATGCCGCAGAAGCATTGGCAGTATTGACCGTGTCTGCAACTCCAATGGTCTTACCGTTAAAAGTATTAGCGACTATGTCACCAAAAGCAGCAATAACCAATAAAGAAAACAACCATGAAAATAAAAGAAATAGTTTTTTTCCAGTTTTTCCGATATATTTTTCAATAATCAGTCCAATGGATTTTCCTTCATTTTTAACTGAAGCATACATGGCACCGAAATCATGAACTGCACCGAAGAAAATCCCACCAAATACAATCCAAAGAAATGCAGGCAGCCACCCAAACATCGCTGCAATAATTGGACCTGTTACTGGCCCTGCACCGGTAATCGATGAAAACTGATGACTAAATACCATGAACGCCGGTTCCGGCATATAATCCTGTCCGTCTTTAAAGCGATAAGCCGGAGTCACCGCTTGAGGATCAATCCCCCATTTTTTCTCTAACCATTTTGAATAACCAAAGTAAGCAACCACAAAACATGCAATTGCAATTAAAAGTAACACAACCCCATTCATTTTCACACCTCACTAAAATCTTTTTTCATACTATGTTTATATATCATACTTTATTTTCATGAAAAGTAAATAGAATTTTCTGAATTTTCCGAAAACAGTTCGTCTTTTGGTTTTTTTATAGAATGAAAAGAACCGTTCTTAAATATTTGATAATAATCAATATTTTTTTACTTCTAGAAAATCTATTTACCGATTTTTAAAGGTGTTTCTTTGTTCATTTGAATGCCTATCAACTTCATCAAATCTAGTCCTGAATAACCGGACATTTTTAACCTTATTAGCACCTCGCTGTAAAAAAACCAAATTACACACAGTACATGAGAATTTATTTTACACCTAGGGGAAAGCGAAAAAATCTTATTTATTTAAAGTTAAGATTGACTCTTTAGGTGTATATTTTACGAATTCTATTTTTGTAGTTAACAATTACTTATAAATATAGTCATAAATGGTCACTCTATGACTACTTGTTTTTATATACTTGGTTATATTTATTTAATAAAAAGGAGAGAAGAAAATGAGAAAAAAACATATTGCTTTAAGTGGTTTGATTTTAATTGCCTTATTTTTCATTTCAGGATGCGGGGAAAAAATTGATGGAGTTTATAACAGTTATGGTTCAAATCAATTCTATATGGGGGAAGGAGAAACTTTATTAGAACTTTCAATTAAAGAAAAAGATGCAACCTTAACAGTAAACTACTATACTTTTGAAAGCAGCGGCTTTTTCGGTCTAACAGTTGAGACTATCGCTGAAACCCAAGATTTTTACGGAAAAGTTGATCACTCAAAGAAAACAATCACTTTTACCTTTCCAGATAACGAGGAGGATTTATCTTTATCTTATAAAGTTGATAAAGATACCTTGATTTTAACAACTGAAGACTCTGATGAGCAACTAAAATTTTACTCTGAAGAAAGTGACGAATTCAAGAAAAATCTTAATAAATTTGATAATTTAGAAGCTGATTCTGGCCAACAGGATAAACATCAATATGTTGATGTTCGTGATGACGATGAAGAAATTTCCGATTCTGAGGCTCCATACTCTACTGCTGATAGTAAAGAAAAATTAGCTACTGATACTGCAAAAATAATCATTGACGATTTTTCAGAAAAAATTATTGGTACTTGGAAACACACTGTGTTCTATTCCGTTACAGACCATACGGTTACTCTTTCTTTTGAAGAAAATGGGATACTTCACGCATCGGAGATAGAATTTTTAGAGTCTATTTCAGTAGATGTTAATTTAGTAACAGATGGGACCTATAAATTCGATGAAAATGCATTAATCTCGGACTTACTCGATCTAGCTGAATTTGAAGATTTATCTCAGATAAAAAATTACGATAATTATCTTGCAGTAAGTCAAAGGGGAGCAATCCCGATGACTGCAGAGATTTCTACTAATGGTAAATTTTTAAATCCAACCTCTCTGACACCAAGTAATGAAAACTTCTCACTCAATAAGAAAGTTGATTTCTCAATATCCTACAGAAACAGAAGATTAGAAAGCTCTGATATAAAAATATTTCAAGATTTGAAAAGTATTGAAGCCACAAAAGAATAATCTTAAAAAAGCTGAACAATTTTTTAGTATACTCCGAAAGTTAGAAAAAAATCTAGCTCTTGGTGTTGGTACATTAAATTCAGCTTTTTTATTTGTCTATAACTCCGCCGTTCACAATATGACTATGTAGTCTGTTATAATTAAGATTTAGGAGGAGATATCTAAGATGAGTGAAAAACAAACTTCTTTAAAAATTTTTATTTCATGTGCCATGTCTGCTTGCATCAACGTTGTCCTTGGTTCGATCATTACCTTTGCAAATTTACCTTTCCTATATCTAGATTCATTGGGTACTATTTTTATTTCAACAAATTTTAAAATGAGATATGGTATTTTTACTGCTATTTGTACACATTTATTATTAGCTGCTATTCATGGTCCGTTGGCCTTGCCTTTTATTCTTGTTAGTATCATAATTGCCATTATTACTAATTTATGTTCAAAAAATGGGCTTAATTATCGAAAAGCTTTTTTTACAGGCATCTTGTTAGCCTTCATTGGATCACTGGCGAGCGCACCAATACGTGTCATTCTATACGGCGGGTTCAAAGGCTTGTCCAACTCTATAACAGATATCGTCGTCTTTTCCCTCAAAGCTTCAGGCTTAAAAATACTTATCGCAGCTTATTGGGGAGCTGTGACAGATGGCATTATTGATAAAATCATTTCATGTTCACTTGTTGTTTGGTTGATTCGTTTACCTCAGCTACAAAAAAGGCTGAAAACATTTCACGAATAGGGAGAATTTTTATGAACAGTCAAAAAAGAGTATTAACCATTTTCATTCAATTATTAAGTGGAGTTAGTTTAACTAAACAAGACCTGATGAATGACTATAAAAAGCAAAGTAGTACTATTCAAAGAGATATAGCTTTAATCGAGGAAGTCCTTGAAGAACAAGTCAGAAGTGCAAATAAACTCGATCTTGGCAAACTTGACCGTAAAGATAAGGGAATGTATCAACTAACGCAATTTCTAGAGAGCAACACACTAAGCGATAATGAATTACTAGCTATCATAAAGGTAATTTATGCTAGCAGAGCCTTTAATAAAAAGGAGATTTACTCACTCACTCATAAGATTCTTTTGTTGGCTGAAGATAAAAAAAGAGTAAAACACTTCATTTCCAATGAACAACTAAATTATCAAGGGGTCTCTAGAATAGATTTACTCGCACAAATCAATTTTATTTCCGATGCTATTCTGGATAACCAAAAAATCGAATTTGAATATACTAAATGCGGGGTGACAAAAACCCTACAACGAGTTCCTACTGCTATTCACTTTTCTGATTTATATTTCTTCATGTTGTCCGCATCCCATAATGCCCAAGATAACGGTGATTTGTCACTATTAAATAAATTTAGAATTAATAACATCGTTAATCCTAGAGTAATTTCATCAAAAAATAAGACTCCTTATAAAGAACGTTTTGAAAGCGGCATTTTAACCAATCGAAGTGCCCATTTACCATTTTTGGGGCATGAGTTGACGATGATTCTAGATTTTTATTGGGATCCAGTGTACGTCTTAGATCGTTTTCCCGACTCTAAAATAATCAAAGAAAATGAAGACGGCAGTTTTCGTATTGAGGTCCAAGCTAACGATGGTTATGGGGTGAAAATGTGGCTGCTCAGTCAAGGTGATATGGTCAAAGTCATTTCTCCTCGACACTTAAAAGAGTATATTATTCAAGATATGATCGGTACTCTAAACTACTATGGCTATGAAACCAGACTCAAGGATTAAGCATTTGAGAGCACCACTGATAGCTTGATGTTTTTGCCTATAATTCATAAAAAAACATTAAAACTTTCCTTTAAATAAGTCGTGTCACTCACTAATCATTTCCTAATATTTAATTTACTGTTAAGTAAATTCTCATACAAATTCTTTGTTTATAGTAACGCCTTAGATAATAAACAAGAAACCCTAAATAGAGTTTCTTGTTTATTATTTTGTCCTTTAGCCTAATCTACAAAAACTAGATAGGCAAAAACCGATCCAAATAATTATAAAGTATCTATGCTGTAAGAGAAAACAACTTCTCCATATGTAGAGTTATACATACACTTGGTAGATGTCCCCCAAGTCATATATAGGATATATCTGTATCTTAATTTGAAAAAGTATTGATGCAAGTTTTTATTTTGTGATTATCATTACCTTCCTAAATGCTAGCCCTCTACGATAAGCTGCCAATTCAATTGCGTCAAATCAATCGGTTCTGAAATACTGCCTAACCCATCTCTATTTGGGCTTTCTATGATCAGGGAAAGATCCGTTTTCTCTTTGTTAAACTCAAACAGTCTGTACAATATTTCAGTAGCAGAGCTACTTCCTGTATACAATAACTTCCCATCTTCAAGAGGATCCAGGGTCATTCTTTCACCGATACTACTAAGTTCATTATCGGCAGAAGTTAGGTGGATCAGGCTATTTTCTGTCGAAATAGTATAAATGTCAAGTAGTGTAAACGAACCTTGTTTAGTCCCAAGTGAGATAAGTAACTCTGGCGTTTGATCGCTGTCTATATCGTGAGTTGTAGCGTATAACCCTGTATAAAAATCCTGTATAACTAAAAATGCCATGCCATTAAGCTGACTGTCTTGATTATGGAGCTCCTGTTCAAAAAGTGCATATTTATCAATAATTTGGTCGTACAGACCTAGGTCAATGGTTATTTCTTCTTCATTTTTCTCTGAGTAGATAGTTTCGCTTTGTCTTTCTGAAGAGCTCGATTTCTCTAGTTCCCCAGTCATTTGAATTGTCGACGTGCCTTCAACCTCTACTTTTTTTTGACTTTTATTACCACAAGCTGTAATTAGCATTATTAATAATAATAGTGGGAAAAATTTTTTCATATTGTAAAACACCCCTCTTTTCAATATTATTTGATATGGTGATTACAGTTTAATCAAATATAGAAGTTTCAAGAGATTTTACCTTATTTATCTTATTCTCTCTCTGTAACCACTCTGTTAAGCTCTTTTAGCAAATAGTTCAGTGATTGAATACACATATTGAATTGCTGGCCCATATATCCCCAAGTTACCACTTTTTATTTCTGTGATAACTAACCCTCCATATGCAATACTGCCTTTTTTACCACCAAGAACGTTATGCAAATGGCCATTATCAGCAGTGTAATCCATTGAATAGACTTTGTACTCATTTAAAATCTTTTTAAAGATTCGATCAGCTAATGCTTCGACAGTCATAGGCACTTCGCGTGCAAGAATAATTTCTCCCGTACCTAATGGCTGAAAGTTCTCTGCCAGTCCCCTAACTCTGTAAGTGTTACTAAGTTCTACCAAAATATCACTTTTGTTTTTAGTTGATACGTGTCCACCAGCAATTTGGCCTGCAATGGTATGAGACAGCATAGCGGCTTTCGCATTATCAGATAGCTCTACATAATCTAAGGGGGCTAGCCCCAACTGAGCTCGAAGAATATTAACATTTTCAATCATACGTTTAGTATATCGTTCATTTATATTAAAATATATTTGTAAATCGGCATAATCAGATTCAGAAATTTTATAATTTTCGTTCGCTTTGATAGCATTGTAGACTTTTTCAAAAGTAGCATCAGTGGTTGATGTTTTACCAGACATAATACTATCAACAGACTCAAATTTTTTATAACTTTTATCCATTAAATTAGAAATCTTATTGTCATACAATTCTTTCGAAATTTCTTTTACTTTATTAATATCGATTGTTTTGTAATCTTCAATATATTCCGTCACTTCATTTGCTCTAGTTGCTTCAGCTATAATGTCGCTGATTTCAGCCCCTGACTCAGTTCGACTTACCTGGCTTATAAAAATCATTTTCTGAGTTGAAGTAATATTTTCCATCTTATTAATACTTGCTATTGCTTTTTCTTTTGCCTCATCTAAAGCAAAATCGACATCCTGGGAATCAGATTTTTTTTGTGCTTCAGCAACAATTCGATTAACCTGTTCAATGGTTTTAGCCTCGACAATCTGCTCAACAAATGATTGTTTCTGATTGCTTAATTTCATAGTTTCTATTTTTTTAATCGCTTCATCCTTAACTTTTTGTAATTGCTCCTTAGCATTATTTTCCTTAGAAGCTACAGTCGCTTTTTCAACGATTAAATTAATTTCATTAACTGAACTAGCAGCACTCACTTGTTTAATTAAATTTTCCTTTTGAGATTGAGTTAAATTCAATGTTCTTAGTTGAGCTCGTGCTTTTTCCTTAGCTTCATCTAATACTTTTTGTTCTTTATCATTCTTATCAGCTTGAAGTTTTGCCTCAGCCACCAATTTATTAATATCACTAGCTGTTGCTGATTGATTGATTTTACTCACATATGATTCTTTTTGGGCATCGGATAGTGACATTACATTCACTTTTTCAATCGCTTTTTCTTTAGCAATTTTAAGAGCTTGAGCCGTAGCATTGGCATCATTGATGTTTGATTGTTCTTGTGCCATTTTAAGAATATCAGCTAGAGCAATCCCGTTATTCACTCCACTAATTTGATTCAAGAAGTCTGCTAATTGCCCTTCAGTTAAATTCATAGACTGAATTTCTTTCGATGCTATTTGTTTTTCCTCGTATAATTCTTTAGCTTTTTTATTATCTTCATTTAAAATCTTAGCTGCAATAAGTGTACTTTGAACAGTATTAACATTCCCTGACCCAATGATTGTTGCTTTAAAATCAGAAACTTCAGCTTTAGTCAGATTTTTTAGGCCAGCTAATTCTGCTAGGGCTTTTTCTTTTATTTCTTCTAAGACTCTTTCTTGCTCCCTTGTATTCTTATTGGCCTCATTTTGATTTTTTGCCTCAATTAAGATTTCCTCGATATTTTGTATCGTTAGTGCTCCGTTAATTGCCACTGTATAATCCGCTAATTCAGTACCAATCAAATCTTTCAATTTTGCTAATTCATTTATTGCCTTCTCCCTGGCTTCTTGAACTAACTTGGCCTCCTCATTTTCCGCTTTATTAGCAGCATCCAAAATTATTGCTCGCTCTAACGCTGACTCAGCACCTTCAACAAATGTTGCCTCATTGATTAAATTTTTATACCAATCTGCTTCTTCGTTTGTTAAACCATCCAAGGTTCTCAACACCTTTAAAGCTTCCGTTTTGGCTTGCTGAAGGAGCTTGCCCTGCTCAACTTGTTCAAATTCTAGCACTTTCTGTTTAATAGCCTCAATTTCATCTTGTAATTTACTCACTTTTCTTTGATATGCTGAGACTTCCTTTTCTAATTCAGTGGTATCAACTTTTTCCACAGCCTTAAGCTCTTCCAGATGGATAATAGCTTCAGCTATTTTTTGAGATGCACTTGCAGCAGCCTGTTCCAATTGGAGAAGAGCTTCTTCTTTCGCAATAATGTTTAGTCCAGCATCAGCTACATCATTTTGAGCTTTTGATAAAGCAGCTTCAAATTCTAAGGTAACACTTCCAGGTATAGCAGCTGCGTCCTCGAGATTTGTTTGTGCAATTATTAATGCTTGGTTTGCAACTGCTTCATCCATGATTGCTCGATTTAATGCTAATTTTGCAACGTCAAACTGGCTTTGAACAGCCTGTTCATCTGCTAAAGTATCATTAAAAGCAGTCTGAGCATCGATTATTTTTTGTTCAATTGACTTATTAGCATCTTGTGATTTTTTTAATTTTTTTTGTGTTTCTACCAGGTTTATCCTTTCAATCTCTAAATCTATTTCTAATTCTGTTAACCTTTGTTTTAAAGCAGTGATATTTTCTGGAATTACAGGTGTCTCAGATTCAACTGGTTGTTCAGGTTCAACTGGCTGTTCAGGTTCAACTGGTTGTTCAGGTTCAACTGGTTGTTCAGGTGTAATAGGTGTTTCTGTTTCTGGTTTAACATCTCCACCATTTTCTCCATTTTTTTCACCTGTACTAGAAGGGATTGGACTCTCTTTATCCTTAGACTTTTCCTGATTATGAATTGATACTTGCCCATTTGCTGAAACGCTATTATCTTTGATAGCCTCTTCCATGTGAGACTGATTAGTCCCAGACGCTTGCGTTTGCACACCCAACGGTTTAGAATCATCATGTTTTTCTCCTAGACCCACAGTTCCTTGTCCGATAATTTTACCTGAGCCATCTTTGATAGTTGCATCATCACCGTTCCAAGAAATTATAGTTCCTATAGGTAGTGTGTATTGTTCACCAAGCTTATAACCATTATCAAATAATAGCGACATAGGATTCTTGATATTGATGGCTACACCAATATTATAGACCGTGTCCCCTTCAATCATAATAATTTGATTGTCCTCTGCCTCGATTCGCTGAGCAATAGATGTTGGCGAATTAGCTATCCAAGCTGAGGCTTGAACAGTCTCACCAACTGCTAATAACCCTCCAACTAATAGGCTCATAAATACTAGCCCTTTAATAACCCATGATTTCCCACTTTTTACCATTTTAGCTCGAAATTTTTTTCCCCAGATATAATGATTGAATCAAATTTGTTTAGTTTCATTCATCATAGCCTCCTAAAATCATAATATTTATATCTGCATTATTATATACTTTAGAGCAGTCTTATTATGAATACACGAGCATTAATTTTTTAGAAATTTCTAATGCACGTTTTCAACAACTTTTAGACAAAGCGCTATTTTATCTTGATCTAAAAATATGAGGGTTATTTCCATATTGTTTTCATCACCCCTTCATCCACTTTTTAGAATATAAAAACTTTCAATCTTACAAGGAATAACAGCACCGAGTCTCTTCACACAAAATAAAATTACATCATATTAAGTTAAAACTACGTACTCAGGTACCCAGGCACTACGATGAGCTCTAAATAAGTTCTTTTCCCCTAAATAAATAGCAGACTTTCAAAAAATATGAAAATTTTAGTTTAATCCATCAGAATAAAATAAAAAAAGGACTGTATTCCAGCCCTTTTTTTATTCATTTGATACTTCTATGCTTGCTCTTTTTTATCAAAAAACATATTCAAATCAGTTTTATCTGTATCCTGTGCTAAAGCCTCCGTAATACCATCTTGTATTGCTAATAATTTCGCTTTCTCAAAAAAAGGAACAGCTACAGAATAATCTGCTCCAGCTCTTTGGATAATTAAAACATTTTGTAAGCCACTTCCTAATATCCCAACACCTATCAGGAGCATAATTAAAGCCCCAAAAAAACTATTAGACAGCATACTAATAGATATAAAGGTAATAATAACACCTAAAATAATTGCCTTAATTTTGTATTGAGAAGAAATCATAGTGGAACTAATATTCTTCAAAGGAATATTCTGATTGTCTTTACCCGCAGGAATAAACCCCATAATTGTATTACCTTTTGAGACCTTTACAAAACGCGAGTCTACAGAAATAAAACCTTTAACCCAAAAAAATAACAATGACAACGAAAAATCAATCCTTTTTTCCAAAAAACCACTCCTAACAATTTTTATAATGTTTTTATTAAATAATCAGTCCAAAAATTAATTTTGTCCTGTTTATCCTATGTTTCTACAATTGTAGGTTCATTTCCCCCCTTCGTTATTTTCTTACATTACGTCTTTCTAAACCCATAATAAGTTGTATCTGGTTTATTATATACTTTCGAGCAGTCGTAATATGAACACAAAACCACTCGTCAAATATTAATTTAAATTTTTATTTTTCTGAAAATTCAGATGGTCAGTTAAAACTACAAATTCACCCTGAATTTATTTTGAATAGATTTTTTATAAAAAATCGTATTGCTGTTTTTAACATTTCTCAAAAATAGTTAACCTTTCAAACTTTTGGAGAATTGTAAAAAAACAATTTTTTTAAGATAAGCTCGCTGCTAAGCAAATCTCAGATTGAATATCAGTGATGCCTTTTCCCATATCATTGATAATCCTGACAGCACCCAACACGTAAATTTAGATATTTGCACTATTTCTAGTATTCACAAAAATAAAACATTGATCTTAAAAAAAGTGTATACTGAACACATCAGATGATTTAGAGGAAGGTGTATTATATTGGAAGAAACAAAGTCGCTGGTCGAACAAACATCAGACCAGATTATCCATTTTATTACAGAGAATGATTTAGAGATTGGAGATAGACTGCCAAATGAGTACGAGTTGTCAGACAAGTTGTCTGTTGGACGAAGCACTTTAAGGGAAGCTGTCCGTGATTTAGCGTCCCGTAATATTTTAGAAGTCAGACAAGGGGCCGGAACTTTTGTGAGTGATAAACGCGGAATTGCAACCGATCCTTTGGGTTTTTCATTAATCAAGGACCAGGATAAAATGATTTACGACCTATTTGAACTACGCTATATTTTAGAACCCACCATGGCTGCCCTAGCCGCCAAACACGCCACAGGGGAACAAATCAAAAAATTAAATATACTGCGTGACGAAATTGAAAATTCCTTTAAGAATAACACTGAGGAACACGTTGAACTGGATATTAAATTTCATACGGTCATTGCTGAAGCCAGCGGTAACGTAGCGTTGTTGCATATTATCCCCATTATCAACGAGTCAATTGCCTTGTTTAACAAAAATTACAATATCCTACATTTAAAAATCGAGACAATAGAGTTGCATAAAGATATCACTAAAGCTATTGAAAACCATGACGAAACAGGTGCTTTAGATGCAATGACTATCCATATGGCGAATAATCGCAAAGAATTTAAGAGAATCATGGAAGAAAAGTAAAAAATCACATAAAATCTAATTGACAAATCATCTGATGTATTTTATATTAAATACATCAGATGATTTTCGATTGGAGGGAATTAATTTGGAGCTTGGTTTTCGTTGGTATGGAACAGAGGATTCGATTACTTTAAATCATATTCGGCAAATTCCAAATTTGAAACAAATAGTCAGCGCAATCTACAATGTACCTGTTGGCGAAATTTGGCCATTGGAAGAAATACAACGGTTAGAAACAGCAGTCAAAAAAAAGAGCTTAGCATTTGAAGTAATTGAAAGCGTACCCGTGCATGAAGAAATTAAACTTGGCGGTCAAAAAAAAGATTATTGGATTAGTAATTTTCAAGAGACTCTCAAAAATTTAGGTAAATGTGGAATCAAAACCGTATGCTATAATTTTATGCCTGTTTTTGATTGGACAAGAACAAATTTATCTTTTCAACATCAAGACGGTTCTAACTCATTATCTTTTTCTTGGGAACAGCTGCCGGAGGTCAATTCACTTGATTCTTTACCTTCATTACCCGGCTGGGATTTATCTTATCAACAGGAAGAGCTGCATGAATTATTCAGAAGGTATCAAGAAGTAGATGAGGAAAAATTGTGGGAAAATCTTTCCTATTTTCTAAAAAAAATTATTCCAGCGGCTAAAGAGGCAGGTATCAAAATGGCGATTCATCCAGACGATCCACCATTTAGCATCTTCGGTCTGCCACGAATCATTACAGATGATAAAGCATATAAGCGACTGTTTGACATCGATTCAAGTGTTGAAAACGGCATTACTTTTTGTACTGGTTCACTTGCCGCTAATAGTAAAAATGACATATATAAAATGCTAGATTCCTATTTAAAGTTGGGAAAAGTTCATTTCATGCATGCACGAAATATCCAGCTCCACGAGAATGGTGATTTTGAAGAAACAGCGCACGCATCCAATTATGGCTCAATCGATATGGTGCGTGTCATAGAATTATTAAAAAAGCATCAATTTACAGGCTGCATCCGACCAGATCATGGCCGTATGATTTTTGGCGAAACAGGACGGCCCGGGTATGGGTTATATGATCGCGCATTAGGTGCGAGTTATATATATGGAATATGGGAAACATTGAATAAATAGGAGGGAAAATCATGGAAAAAAGTTTTATGGACAAATTAGCCGATGTTCTAGGGAATGTGGCTAACAAAATTAACAATCTCCGCTACATCATGGTAATCAAAAATGCCTTCGCAGCACTGATTCCGGTTATTATCACGGGGGCATTTGGTACACTATTCTCTGCAATGGTCTTCGATTCAGAAAATGGACTAGCAAGAATTAATGCATTGCGCTTCTTAGACAATTTAAAGCCGATTTCATCTGCCATCAGCTACGTCACTTTGAGTTTTTTAACCATCTATGCAGTCTTTTTGATTGGGATTGAACTGGCAAAGTTAAATAATATCCCCGGAATTTTTCCAGGAATTGTTGCAGTGATGTCCTATCTGTCTGTGAATCCGACAACGTTTGAATTTATATTTGAAGAAAACAATGTCATCGCAGAAAATGTTCTTGCGAAACAATATACGGACACAAAAGGATTGTTCCTAGGGATGTTCGTTGCTATTGTCTCTATCGAATTATATAGTTGGCTTGGTCGCCAAGACCGGCTAAAACTGAAAATGCCGGATACAGTACCACCGACAGTTTCAGCAAGTTTCTCTGCATTATTTCCAACGATCATTACTGTTGCAACAGTTGCCACAGCAGGTTTTGTCGTAAAATCTGCTACAGGTATGTATGCCTATGATATTATTTATAATGTTGTCCAACGACCATTAGAGGGTATTGTTCAAGGACTTCCTGGTATTTTACTTCTAATGCTGCTTGCTCAAATATTCTGGGTCATTGGAATCCACGGCAATCAAATGATAAAACCGATTCGCGAACCACTATTGCTTGCTGCAATCGCTGTGAATACTGAAGCTTTTGAAGCAGGAAAAGAAGTCCCTAATATTATTACGATGCCTTTTTGGGATATGTACATGAGTATGGGCGGATCAGGTGTGACGATTGGTTTGTTAATTGCAATTTTACTTGTGGGTAAACGTGACGATATGCGTGAAATCACAAAACTTTCTCTTGCACCTGGAATTTTTAACATCAATGAGCCTGTTATTTTCGGGATGCCAATTATGTTGAATCCTATTTTAGCAATCCCTTTTATTTTGACGCCACTTATTACCGGAACTATTGGCTACTTTGCAACTGCAATGGGCTTTGCTGCCAAAGCCGTCGTGATGGTACCGTGGCCAATGCCTCCTATTGTGAATGCTTATCTCGCAACTGCAGGAGACATCGGTGCCGTCATCACGCAAGTCATCTGTATCATTGTGTCGATTTTGATTTATCTGCCATTCGTACAAGTATCAAACAGAACGCAAGACAACGTCGCATAGAAAGGAGCTTTTTATGAAAATCAGTATCCCTAAAAATTTCATCCTCGGTGCCGCATCGTCTGCTTGGCAAACAGAAGGATGGAAAGGAAAAAAAGAAACTCAGGACTCCTATCTTGACAGCTGGTACAAAAATGAACAGTTTGTCTGGCACAATGGCTACGGACCTGCAGTCGCTACAAATTTTATGGAACAGTACCAAGATGATATAGACTTAATGCAGCAGATTCACCTGACTCATTACCGCACATCAATTAACTGGTCACGTTTCTTTTTAGATTATGAACAAATGATTGTCGATGAAGACTATGCACAACACATCGATGACGTCATTGATTCTTTAATTGCTGCCGATGTGGAGCCAATGCTTTGTCTGGAACATTACGAGCTGCCGCAATATCTTTCTGAAAAATATGATGGATGGTCTTCCAGAAAAGTGGTTGACTTATATGCAGAATATGCACGAATTGCCTTTGAACGTTATGGTGACAGAGTGAAGCAATGGTTTACTTTCAATGAACCAATTGTCCCTCAGACACGTATTTATTTGGATGCCGTACGGTGGCCTCATGAGCAAAATACCAAAAAATGGATGCTGTGGAACTATCATAAAGTACTAGCAAGTGCAAAAGCTGTTGAAATTTATCATTCACTGAACTTGGATGGACGCATCGGCTGTGTACTGAATCCAGAAATGGTCTATGCTCGCTCCAGTTCTGATGCAGATCAAAAAGCCGCCGCAATGTATGATTTATTTTACAATCGTGTGTTCTTCGATCCGATGTTAAAAGGAGCCTATCCAAAAGAGTTGACAGCACTTTGTCAAAAATATGATGTGTATTTTGACCCTTCAGAGGAAGACTTAACCACTATTAAGGAAAATACACTTGATTTTTTGGGAGTAAACCAATATTATCCAAAGCGTGTTCGTGCGCCTCGATATGAATGGAACAAAAACACACCGTTTCATCCAGAAATATTTTTTGAATCATTTGATTTACCAGGTAAGCAAATGAACAACTCACGAGGCTGGGAAATCTATCCGAAAGTCATGTACGATATGGCGATGTACTTGAAAAATAACTATGGTGATATTCACTGGCTAATTACCGAAAATGGGATGGGCCGTGAAAATGAGGAACAATTTATGGATGAGAACGGTATAGTGAACGATACCTATCGTATAGACTTCATCGGACAGCACCTGCGCTGGTTGTTAAAGGCTGTAGAACAAGGCGCACCATGTGAAGGATATATGTTGTGGGCATTTACAGACTGCGTATCACCAATGAATGCCTTTAAAAATCGCTATGGATTAGTCCGCATCGAGTTAGATGAGGAACGTACCCGTTCTTTAAAAAAATCAGCACACTGGTATCAGTCACTGATTGATGATCGTGTACTAACCATTGATGATGTTTCAGAGTACAAATAAAAAACAGAAAACGAATAACTATTCGGAGGCTGAACAATTTCCATATGGTTATTGTTTCAGCCTTTTTATAAGGAGATAACAAGATATGGATATGGATGTGTATTTTATTGGCTTAGGGAAAATGGGTATGGGGATAGCTGAAAACTTGCGCACACATGAAGGCTATGCCATCTATACCTATGATAAAGAGAAAGCAATCACTCAGCAAGCACGAAAAAAAGGATTCACCAGCTATACATCTTTGACAGAATTGTTCCGACCTTCTACTCAGCGACGTATTGTTTGGGTAATGGTACCAGCGGGTGATATCACTGAAAAAGTATTAGCTGATTGTCGTCAGCACTTAAACCCGGGTGATATATTGATTGATGCTGGAAATTCTAAATTTACAGATAGTATCAAACAGCATGAGCTTTCTCTAGAAAAGAATATTCATTTCTTAGATGTGGGAACTTCAGGTGGGATGTCTGGGGCTCGTCATGGGGCCTGTATGATGATTGGCGGTGACCGCTCAATTTTCAACGAAGTAGAACAACTATTCTTGGACTTATGTGTGCCCGACGGCTATCTATTTGCTGGAGAACCGGGAAGTGGACACTATTTAAAAATGGTACATAATGGCATTGAATACGGGATGATGCAATCCATCGGCGAAGGCTTTAATCTGCTTCATCATAGTGATTTTGATTTTAATATGCCGGAAGTCGCACGTGTCTTTAATCACGGTTCAGTCATTCGCTCATGGCTAATGGAACTCACAGAGAACCTGTTTCGAGAAACTTTGGATTTCAGTGAAGTAGCCGGCATTGTGCCATCATCCGGAGAAGGACAATGGACAGTGGAAGAAGCCTTGCGTAAAAAAGTAGCCATCCCTGTCATTGCCCAATCATTGATGACACGTTATGCTTCCGAGGATGAGGAAAAATACAATGAAAAAGTGATTTCGCTGCTAAGAAATCAGTTCGGCGGACACAGTTGGGTTAAGGATGAGTAATATGGATAATCATGATGTTTTTTTAAGCATTGATGTGGGCACAACTTCAGTAAAATTTGGGGTGATACAGACTCATGAAATCATTTGGGAAAAAGCTATTCAACTGGCAACTTATACAGAGGAAAACGCTGCACGCTTTCAATTGAGAAGTGAAATTCTTGAGGTGGTTTTTCGCGGTATTCGTGAAATCCCATCAGCACTGCGGAAAAAGATCAAAATGATTGGTTTCAGCGTTGCAATGCATAGTTGCTTCCCATTTGATAAGGATCATCAAGAACGTGTCTTCCTTTGGTCCGACGCTCAGGCAAGTGAAGCTATTGAAGCATTCAAGCAAACAGAAAAAGCAACTGCATTTTATCTGAAAACAGGCACTCCTATTCATCCAATGACACCTTTTGCTAAAATCATGCATTTTCAGAAGACACAAGAATTCTCTCCCGAAACAAAATGGTATGGTCTAAAAGAACTTCTTCTGCATATGTTTACAGGACGCCACTTGATTGATTTTTCTACCGCTTCTGCCACTGGCTTGTTTAATTTACTAGAGAGGTGCTGGGATCAAGAAATTTTAAACTATCTCGGCATAAATGAAACACAACTAGGGAAGCTTGTAGATACAACTGCCACTTTCAATATCCAAAGAAAAACAGCTGTGGAGCTTGGCTTATCTGAAGATGTCAAAATACTAGCTGGAGCCAGCGACGGGTGTTTGGCCACGTATGCCGGATATAAAACAACGGGGATTCCTCATAGTTTGACAGTCGGCACAAGTGCGGCCTTGAGAAAAATTAGTCATAAGCCTGTCCTTGATTTTAAGCAACAAAATTTTTGCTATTATTTACAGGAAGATATGTACGTAGTTGGTGCCCCATCAAACAATGGCGGTAATGTGCTCGAATGGGCTGCTCAACTATTCTCAGATAAACCAGAGGACTTCTTTGAACAGCTTGAAACTATCGGTAAACGATCACCGCTTGGAGCAAATGGTATTCGTTTCTTCCCATACGTCTTCGGGGAGCGTGCCCCATTCTGGGATATGACTATGCAGGCATCATTTAAAAACTTGACGGCAACACATCGCAAAGAAGATATCATACGTGGCATTGCCGAGGGAATAATAATGAATCTTCGATTGTTAAAATGCATGCTCAATCCGGTCCAAATAGTAACCATCAACGGCGGCTTTTTCCAAAATATCTTTTTAAAGCAGTTAACCGCAGACATTTTGGATGTAGAATGTCTTTTAACAGATAAAAACGAACCAATCTATGGTTTGTATGCATTGGTTGCAGCCACTCCAAAGCCGCAGCACAATACGGAAAAAATTACCCGGCCAAATGTAAAACAAAGTATCGCCTATCAAAAATTAGCCGAAACTTATTTCGAAGATTGAATGATGTTTATGATTACTCTATGGTGAAACAGTAACTTGCTCTTTTCCCCTATCAGCAAGCAATATAAAAACAAAGCTATGTTTCCTTTAGATTCTGAAATAAAAGTATCCCATGATAAATGAGGACTTATGGGTCAGCCTCTTATTACGCTCAAAAAATGATTTTAACGGATTCAAACATAGTCTAGAGACAATGAAATTAGAGGTGACACTCTATATGAAAACCTCGATCAAAACGCTTAAGAAACATTTGAACAGAATTGAAAATGCCTTCAACTATCCTTTTTCTAATGGCACTCTGGAAGGGCTTAATAATAAAATCAAAGTCATTAAACGAACTGCTCATGGTTATCGTAGTTTTTGGCACTTCAAGCATCGCATTCTTGTCAGTTTTAAACTGATAAACCAAAAAGACACCCCCGCTTGTCTAAGCAAAGTTGTCTAGTTTGTTATTTAAAATCAACTAAATTCTAGCTATCCACATCATTTGACGAAGATCCAAAACAAAAAGACCATGAAAGGTGTAGCTCTTTCATGGTCATGAATTTATTATATTATTTTTTATCAACTGGTCTGACATATTGCTAAAGCACGCTCATAGTTTTCAAGTACGAATAGATTGAAATATAATCAATTCAGATTAAGTTCATGGTGAAAATAATCCTTTAAACGCTCGTATTCCATTGATTTGAACTGCACTTGATTATACGAATTTCACTCTTCCATTTCTTCAATCATTTCTTTTAAAATTTCCCCGACCGATTCGAGCCAGTCCCCTTCAAAAAGTTCTATCATCCCTTGGTCGCATGCGGCTGAAATTTTCGGGTCAATGGGTAATTTCGCAAGAACGTCCAATTGATGCTTCTCAGCAATTTCTTCGATATGGCTTTCACCAAAAATTTGGTAATCTTTGCCGTTATCCGGACATGTGAAATAAGACATGTTTTCAACTAACCCGAGAATAGGAACGTCCATCATCTCAGCCATTTTAACCGCTTTAGACACAATCATAGAGACTAACTCCTGTGGGGAAGTTACAACAATAATCCCGTCAACAGGTATGGATTGAAATACCGTCAAAGGCACATCACCTGTCCCCGGTGGCATATCAATAAACAAAAAATCCACGCCGCTCCATATAACATCGGTCCAGAATTGTTTCACCCTTCCAGCGATAATTGGCCCTCGCCACACGACTGGATCAGAAGGATCCTCTAAAAGCAAATTCACTGACATCGTATCAATTCCTGTTTTCGTTCTGACAGGAAATAAGCCAAATTCACTGCCTTTAGCTCTCTCAGTGATTCCAAAAGCTTTAGGAATAGAAGGACCGGTGATATCTGCATCTAGAATACCTATGTCATACCCCATCCGCCTCATCGTTACCGCAAGCATAGAAGTCACAAGGGATTTCCCAACGCCACCCTTACCGCTTACGATACCGATCACCTTTTTAATACTGCTCATTTCATGGGGACTTTCCGAAAAATCGATTCTCGGCTCTCTTCTTTCACCACATTCTTCTGCACAACTACTGCAGTTGTCATTGCAATTTTCACTCATGATCTTAACTCCTTTATATCAGATTAACAACTTCTACTCATGAACAAGCAATAATTTTTTTTGCGGACTCTGAACTAAATAAAACTTCACTTGTTAAGTTCCGTCCAACTCTGTAAGTCCATCTCGCAAAAAAAATGTCAATCTCTTTTCTGTTTATCATGTTCAATATATCACAATTTATTATATCACATTTTCCTTGATAATCCGATATCATCCAATGACTAAAAAGTGTTTAATGAGATGGTTCTTTTGCTGCTTGAATTCTTGAAAGCTGAAAATAACAGTATATCGAAAAAATCATTTATACGTGAAAATCTTGTTTATTGTTTATTTTTTTCCTGCTTACCTCTCTTATTTTGATTTTTTCAATAGTCATTTTAGTTCAATTACTTATATGATATAATCAAGGCATTAGTTACTGGGGGGACATCTGCCATGAAAACTACGATGAAAAAAATTATCACCGTCGTGAAATATTTTTTGTTATATCTTTTTTCATTCTCAATTATTTCCGTGATAATTGAGATATTTGAACAAAAATACAGCCCCAATTATAGCGATGTGGAAATAAGTGATTTAAACTTTTTAGTCTCTTTGTTACTAGCTTTTGGCGTTTGTATCACCCTATCTATCATAAAAAAAGTCAAGAGATTGCGTATACTGGAAGCTAAAATGAATCAAACCGTCCAATCATGGAGTTACTATCTAAGCGAAAGGGAACAGCTTTTCACTACGCTGACAGAGGCATATAATGAAACTTTTCAAAAAAAAGAAAAAACTATCGGATTTATGCGTGATGAGGTAAATACTGTCATCGTAGAAAAAATTGAATCCTATGAAGATATCGATAAATTATTGGAAACCTATCCTAGAACAGAAAGAATCATTCAACTATTGGAGAAGGTACAAGAAAATTCGGAAAATCTTCAGCAAACCCGAAAAAGCTACCAAGAAACTTCCTCTAATTATACTATTTTGACAAAAAGTTTCATTACCAGAAAATTTTCCAACCCGAAAGTTGCAAATGAATTTTCCTCTCTCATGGGATAGTGTCTGAAAGGATGTAACTACTGGAGAGAAACAACTCTATACTTACAGGACTGATACATTAAAACATGATGTATCGGTCCTTTTTCATTGGTAATAAAAAAACATTTTCCACCTCTCTAACTTCAAAAATATAAGTCACACATTTTCTATTTCACCCATTCAACTTACCTCACACAAAAACCTCGGAGAAAAACTTTTCTCCGAGGTTTCATTATTGATTCAATTTAATTTATTGAAATAAAATCATTTTGACAGTTCTTTACAACATCAATACCTTTCCATATAAGTATCAATTTCCCATTGGGTCACTTTCTCCCGATATACCGACCATTCTTGTTCCTTACTCTCCACAAAATTAACATAGATATGTTCCCCTAAAGCGGACTGGATCACATCATCTTTTTTCAGTGCTTTTACTGCATTGTGCAGAGTGGAGGGCAGATCAGATATACATGCCGCTTTTCGTTCTTCATCAGTCATACAATAAATATTTTGATTAACTTCCTCGGGCGGAGTCAGCTTTCGGCGAATACCATCAAGACCAGCTTCCAGCAAAACCGCCATCGCTAAGTAGGGATTTGCAGAGGGATCAACTGAACGCAATTCCAATCTTGTTGAAAGTCCGCGAGAGGCTGGTATCCGAATCAACGGCGACCGGTTCCGACCGCTCCATGCAACGTAAACAGGAGCTTCATAACCGGGAACTAAACGTTTGTAAGAATTTACCAACGGATTGCACACCGCTGTATAGCCTCTGGCATGATAAAGAAGCCCTGCTAAAAATTGATAGGCAGTTTCACTCAGCTGTCTTTCCCCTGTCTCATCGAAAAAGACATTCTCCTCATCTCTAAATAAAGACATATTGCAATGCATACCTGAACCGCTGATGCCAAAAATCGGCTTTGGCATAAACGTCGCATGCAGTCCATGTTTGCGGGCGATTGTCTTAACGACTAGTTTGAACGTTTGGATTTCATCACACGCCTTCACAGCTTCTTCATACTTAAAATCAATTTCATGCTGTCCTTCTGCTGTCTCATGATGAGAGGCTTCAATTTCAAACCCCAATTTTTCTAATTCTAATACGATTTCCCTGCGACAATTTTCACCTAAATCTGTTGGGGATAAATCAAAATAACCACCGCTATCATTCAAATCCAAAGTCGGCTTGTTGTCTTCATCCAACTTAAACAAGAAAAATTCTGGCTCTGCTCCTAAATTAAAGGCTGTAAAACCTAAAGAGTCCATGTTTTTAAGAACCCGTTTTAAATTCCCCCGGGGATCTCCAGCAAATGGACGACCGTCTGGCATATAAACATCACAAATCAGACGCGCAACTTTTCCGTGACCAGTTTCCCAAGGAAAAATCAGCCAAGTATCCAAATCAGGATATAAATACATATCACTTTCTTCGATTCGGACAAACCCTTCAATGGATGACCCGTCAAACATCATTTTATTGTCTAACACTTTATCCAGCTGACTAATGGGCACTTCAACATTCTTAATCACCCCAAGAATATCGGTGAACATTAAGCGTAAAAAATGCACATTTTCTTCTTCTGCCAGTTTCTTAATTACTGCAATCTTTGTTTTTGCATCGTTCATACCGTCGCCCTCTTTAGATACTGATTTTCATTTTGGCTGAAAGCATTTCAAAATACCACATATACCATTTGTCATAAAACACTTTTAGACCATTATGTAAATGAATGAAAAAATAATACCATTCCTTGAAAAATATGTCAATCCCAACCTAATCACCTTGTTAAATTTTAAAAATCTTATTATTTTGGTGTCCTTGAAAACTAGTATCTTCCCATTGTCTTTGTTATAATCCTATTTATCTGTAAATGAAAGGATTGACGATTGACTATGACTCAGAATCGAATGGAACAGCTGAAAACGGCTGAAAAAGGAGCTCTGGTTAGTATCGGTGCCTATCTTGTGATTGCCGTATGCAAATTAGCGGTGGGGTATATCGCTAATTCCAGTGCATTGCTCGCAGATGGATTAAATAATACTACGGATATCGTTGCCTCATCCGCCGTTTATATAGGCCTGAGACTTGCACGACAACCCGCAGACGATGACCATCGTTATGGTCATTGGAAAGCAGAATCCTTAGCCAGCTTGCTGACATCCATGATTATGCTCTTGGTCGGAGGACAAGTTTTTATTTCAGCAATCAAAAACTTGTTTAAAAGTCATACCGTCTCACCTGGACCACTTGCCGCCTACACAGGACTGGCATCTGCTATCATCATGTTTGCTGTTTATTGGTACAATCACAAATTAGCTAAACAAGTAAATAGTCATGCACTGGAAGCTGCAGCAAAAGATAATTTTTCAGATGCTCTTACGAGTATCGGGACAGCCATCGCTGTTTTTGCCGCATCCTTCGACTTGATCTGGCTTGATAAAATAACTGCGATTATCATTGGCCTCATTATTATCAAAACTGGTTTAGATATTTTCAAAGAAAGCAGTTTTAGTTTATCCGATGGTTTTTCCACAGAGGCGCTGACAAAATATAAAGAAGAAGTGGCTAAAATCGAGGGAGTGGTTAGTGTAAAAAGCTTGCGGGCACGAAGCTACGGAGCAAATATATTTTTGGATATTACCGTCTTGATGTCCCCTTCTATGACAGTACAAGAAAGTCACAATATCACCGAACAGATTGAACAGATGTTATCTAAGAAATTCCATGTATTTGATGTGGATGTCCATGTAGAACCGGCTCAAGCCAATATCCCAAAGTAAGTTCTCATGAGTTTGAAAAAACATAAAAACGGTCCAAACCTGTTGAGTTTGAACCGTTTTTTTATTATTAAAATGCTTTACTTTTTCGGTGCGCCCATCTTTTCTAGGAATTTTGTTATTTTTTCTTCCATATTATCCGTATGTTCGTCAGGAGTATTTCCCGGCAGCCGCCATTCAAGGACATCTTTCTTCAAATGATCCACATCACGAAATTCAACGGCCAAGGTTTCTCTATTTGAGGCAACAATCAATTCTTTGCCCGGGGTAGAATCTTTAACCGAAAATCCAGATTCCAGCAAAGCATCTTCCAAGCCTCTCATAGGCACTGTCCCAAGTGACGTCTTAGGCAAGTAAAAACGCAAGATTGTCTTTTGCCTCATCGGCTGAAAGAGCATCTTTTTAGCCTTGAGATAATAGGAAATATAATATAGAAAAGATTCGATACCTTTGTCCAAACTATAGTCAGTATTCAATATCCAATACGCCAAGCAATCATTGTTCATTCCCAATTCAAAAGGAAAGTAAGCTTGAGAATTCAGATAGCCAAAACGGCGACTCTCCACATAAAAATTTTGTGCATAGTTAAAAATCCTTGTGGTAAAGTGTTTAGCTTTTGTTTTTTCAACCGGCTGCAAATACTCGTTTTGATACTGGATCATCTGCATCCGATCTCCCGATTGCAGAAAATCAACATAAGGTTCTGCCAAAACTCCCACACCATTCGTCCACTCGATTTGTTCAAAGCCTAACTGTTTTTTAAATAACTTTTGAAAGTGGAGGTTGGCTTCTTCACGCCAATCAAGAGGAGAATTATATAATGTCACACGAATCACTTCTCTTGCCAGTTCCTTAACTTCATCTACTTGCTGCACGTCCAAAAATGCTTGCTTTGGAACCACATAGAAATAATTTTCTGAGAACCACATTTTCCAACACGAAGTTAGCGCCAGTCCGCGGAACATCAAATCATAACCGGAATATTGACTGCAGTCCACCAGTTTGTTGCCTTTATCATCTTTCATATAGCGAATACTTTCAGGGTATTGCAATTTGAGTTCTAATCTTTCTTGAATATCTTCCACATTGTGTGCCAAATACTCCTCATAATCACGAACGTAAGCATAAGTCCCACAGCTGATCATCCGCTGCTCAAGGTAATCAAGCAGGATATTTTCCAAATGATGATACAAAGGAGAATCTACTAGCAGGGTTTCAAGGACGCGACCTTTTCTAATTAGAATTTCCATTGAAAATTGCTCATGAGTGATTTTAAACAACTGTTGAGTTTCTTTTTCTTGAACTGAACTTCCCAACAAATGATTAAAGTCGTCTTCATTGATTTCAGTGGATTCATCTTCAGAAACTTTATAAATAGTCCTTGCTGAGTCACTTGAGGAGGCCATGATTTTTGACAAAATATACCAATCTTTGACCAGATCAGTCAATTTTTCGGAAGAATCGACAACATTAGATTGAAACACTAGATAAATTTTCTTCACATTTTCTGTCATTTTCATCCCTCCTGCCTTTATTATAACCTAATAAAACATGTTTGACAGTAATATGTATCTCAAATGTCTACGGCACTTCCCATGTTTGAATTTTTATATTTAATTTTTAAACGATTTTCTTTTTTATCTATAGAGACAAACAAATAATTGGGATGTATCACTAGACTGACTCACTCGTTATTCAAACATGATATACTATAAAAAAAGAAGGTTTATAATAAGAATTCGACTTTGACATTTTTGGAATTTGGGTGTTATTAATTTTTTCTACTAACTTTAAACTAAGATTTTGGGAGGTCATAGACAATGGAGAAAAGCAATCATTTTATTGATATTCTAGTGACACTGAATGAAAACTATATGGACCCTTTAAAAGTAATGTTAACTTCTCTGCATCATAATAACCTTGAGGAAGAGTTTAGAATCTGGGTTGTCCACGAATCCATCGGACAAGAAAAAATGGCGGAACTGGAAAATCTTACCCATTACTTTGGATGGGAATTACACAATAAGCAAATAGAACATCGTTGGCTAGATGAAGCTCCGACCATTAAACGCTACCCTAAAGAAATGTATTTCAGATTATTATGTGGTGAAATTCTTCCGGAAGAAGTAAACAAAGTGATTTATCTCGACCCGGATATTTTGATTATCAACTCTATAAGAAAGTTATGGGATACGGATTTGGGAGGTCACATGATTGCTGCCTCAACACACACCGGAACAACAAATTTAACCTCTGAAATAAATAAGCTCCGTCTCGGTACCGACCATGAATACTTCAACTCAGGTGTGATGGTAATGGACTTAACAATTGCTCGCACAAAAATCAAATTAGAAGATATCATCGCTGTCATTGAAAAGCACGGTGCGGAATTGCTTTTGCCTGACCAAGATGTGTTGAATCTTCTCTATGGAAAGCATATCAAGGAAGTCCCCGAAGAAATTTGGAACTATGATACCCGGAAGGCTGTCAGCTACTATGCCCGCAGTTTAGGAAAACATGATCTGCAGTGGGTGATGGACAATACAGTCATTCTTCATTTTTGCGGACAGCCCAAACCTTGGGACCCAAAAAGCGACAGCAGATTTACTGCACTCTACCTTCATTATGGACAGTTCTTGAAGCGCCTAGAAAAACAGTTTTAACTGTCTACGTGTATACCATTGAAATACCAAGCAGACAAATCATTTTTAGATTCATCAATTCTGTCATCAACAGAAGGATAAATCAAAATTATTTGTCTGTTTTTTCTTTTTGCCAAAATTTATACTGAAGTCATTGGTCATAAGTAATACAGATTATTTTATGACTTCTTTGCCATGGATATATATTTTGTTAATTGCCTTAGCAGGTCTATTTTTAGTAAATTTGTTGTATCTGTTCAAAAAATCTCCGCCTATGAAGACTTAGCAATCCATCTGAGTTGAACTTTTTAAGTTTTTTTGTAGACATACAACCATTTCAAATCAATGTCGTTGTCTCTTGCTAGATTTGCCACAAAGGAGCCACTTGAGATGTAAAATGACAAAGCGGTTGTTAGGGGCCAATAGGAGCTGGCGTAGAAATTTTAGTAGCAAAACTAGTACCAAAAGATGAACATAAAAGTTATTCACCAGCGTAGGCTGGTTTTTTTATTGCCCTAACACTAATACACACTAACAGAGAGATAGGTTATCCTTTTTGGGGTACCATCATCCGAATAAATTATGACAGGGTTAGGCAATTTCCCATTACTTATGACCTTTAGTCACAAATCTAACTGCCATCAAAGAAGAAGCCTTAAATGTTCGTTGCCAGTATTCACGATTTCTAACCGTAAATATACTATCATTCAACTCTTTCCTTACAAAACTGTAAGTGTCTCGTTCGTTACAATAATGTTACAATTTCATTACAGAAAGAAAGGTTGTGATTAGGTTGAAAAAGAATTTTCTCTTAGTTTCTCTATGCATCATTAGTTTATGCTTTATTGCAGGATGTTCTTCCAAGAAAAAAGCAGCTCCTAAAAAAAGTGAACAGACGATAACCACTTCTAAAAAGGGCAGTGAGACAAAGTCAAAGGACTCCAACACTGACAAAAAAAGTGAACAGTCTGATAAAAATAGCACTCCTGTTAATAATTCTTCCAAACAAGCCAGTGCTGTCAACAATAATTCCCAAGCTTCTCCCGAGGCTCCTCCCGCAAAAAATGATATTTTGAGTGGCTATTCACAGGAATATATCGAGTATGCAAGAGTTTGGCTTGCCGTTATGGGAGCGGATTATATCAAGTATTTAGATGATCCGGAATTCCGATTTAATCTAAATGTTGATTTTATGCCCGCAGGATCGCCTATCAATAGATTTGACGAAAATAGTGCGACTTATCCGGTGGATACCATACATCTTTCAGGAAATGCTTCCTTTCAAGGTTCCGTTGTCTATGCCAGTAATTACAATGGTACAGTCACACGTTACGATACTCCTTCACATTGGCACTACAACGCAGATGTCGCTAATGATCCGGAAGCTTTAAGAGCTTTGTCACAAGATGTCATCGACAGGGCGGAAATAATACCTGTCCCGACAGGCGATCCAGAGTCTGTCAAACGTCTGATTGACACAATCATTGTTCACTAGACATCTTACTTCCAATGTTAGGAAGTTTTTTTCAACGACAGCAGATAATATTGTTTGGTTTTACTGTCTTTTTGAATTAGCATGACCACGTTTTCTACTTATCAGCCTACAAACTATGACAGAGACTTAGGGCTCACTCTAAACTTTTCTGCAAATGTTTTAAGTAGAGCCGCTCTTTCAATTTTGTCACTTGATCACTCGGTCAGCAATGATATAATAAAATAAAAAACTGGAGGTTCCCACTATGCCACTTGTTAATAAAATTGCACTTGCAGCAGCTGTCGTTGTTTTAATTATTCCCTTTATTTTTATTAAACTTGCAAAAAATGCTGAAAATGAAGGCTCTAAGAAAAAATAATCCTTTTTTTACCAGTGATATCCCACAAACAAAAATTTAGTCATCTTAAACCGATTTGTAATGTTTAAAACAATACAAGTCTCCTAATAAAATGATATAGTAGAGTCAAGCAAAGCATTAGGAGGATATTCCATGGCAATCAAATATACAAAAACGGATGAATTAGAAAAGAAGCTTTCTGAATTTATCTTAGATATTGATATCGATCAAGATGAAATCGATCGCAGAAGTAAAATCGCTGAAGAAGAAGCAGAAAAATTCATCCAGTTAGAGAAAAAAGCCAAAGAAAAAAACGGGGATTAACCCGTTTTTTTTTTGACTTTGCAGCCTATTATTAATTTGAAAGAGACTCTAATTTTTCTTTAGCTAACTGAAGGCAGCCGATAATACCGCTGTTACTTCCTAAACCAGTAGGCAGAATATACTTATCCAATTCAGGATAGCTCACATAGCCATTGATCACTTTCTCGAATTCTTCATGAATTAAAGAAAACAGATGTGCCTGCTGCATAACACCGCCGCCTAAAATTATTGCTTCCGGTGATAAAACAAGAGTGTAGTTCATCAATGCCTGAGCGATATAATTAGCTTGGATTTTCCATACGGGATCATCTTCTGCCAATGTCTGCCCCTTTTGGCCTGTTCGCTTTTCCAATGCCGGACCAGACACCAAGCCTTCCACACAATCTCCATGGTAAGGACAAACTCCTGAAAAAGTATCCCCTTCTAAACGAGTCACTCGGATATGTCCCATCTCTGGATGACCAAAGCCTTGCAGCAGTTGACCATTGACCACACCACCTCCGCCGACTCCAGTCCCGATTGTTAAATAAATACAACTTTGCTTTCCTTTTCCTGCCCCGTAGGTCAATTCACCGTAAGCGGCGGCATTGACATCTGTCGTCCAAGCGATAGGCACCCCGTAGCGTGTCTTGAGCGCACCTAAAAAGTTATAATTTTGCCATTTGATTTTAGGTGTAGAAGTAATATAACCATACGTGTCTGACTTCTCATTGACATCGATTGGACCAAAAGAACCTACCCCCATACTTTTCAGCTCGTACTGATCAAAAAAACCAAACACTGCTGCCATGGTCACATCGGGTGTTTCCGTCGGGATACTCACCTTTTCGATGATTTCTAGTTTTTCATCGCTGACTGCACAAACAAACTTTGTTCCCCCTGCCTCAATTGCACCAAACATTTATTTTGCCTCCTTATTCCTGTCTCAATTTTTATCATTTGTTCAAAAATTGCACTTGTTTTTTCAATAACATACGGATCATCTATTTTATTGAAATTAATTTGCTATCTTTAGTATACTGGTTTTGTTGAAAATATCCTATAGCAAATCTACGTTTCTTTACAGTTAAGGATACGAATGCTAAAATTAAGTTACAATAGGAGGCGATAACACATGAAGGAAGCCTATCAACATATTCTAATTGCATTTGATGGTTCAGTACAGTCTGAAAAAGCACTCGAACACAGTCTTTTTTTAGCGGAATTAGCAGATGGCAAGGTAACTATCGCTCAGGTTTTAGACCCGCTCATTGAGTATTATCCGGATGACCCTAAAATTATTGAGGAAGAACAGGAAGCCTACAGCATTATTCAGCAAAAAATCAAAGGATTGCCAGAAGAAAAAATTGAAATAGTCGTCATGAGAGGCAATCCAAAGGACAAACTTGTTGAATTAGCAGAGAAGAAAAAAGTTGACTTAGTGGTTATGGGAGCTACCAGCAAACATGGTATCAAACGTGTTATCATCGGGTCAACGACGTCACATGTGATCAATCAATGCCCTTGCAATGTCCTTGTTATTCGTTAGTCAATCAATAATTATTCCCTCTAGGAAATCTCTCTTAGAGGGAATGTCGCTTTATTCTTAAGAACGTTTGTTTTTTCTTTCCTGAGCCTGTTTGTCTAAAATATTATGGGCTTTTTTAGCCCCCCGCAGCAAATCCTTCATTAGTTTTCGTTCCTGATAATCATCAAACAAACTATCATAATCGTACCCTGCCGGATAGAGAGCTTCACGCACCATCGTTAAGGTAACCCGCTGTCGACTGACCGTCAGCAACTCCTTATTAATACTAACAATAATCGTCTCACTTATTTGGTCATCTTCGAAAACCAGTCCGTGAGTCTTATGTTGGGAAGAGTAAATTTTATCTCCTTTATGAAAGAAACTTTTTTTGGTATTTTGTAAAGTCTCATTTGACTTATTTTTTCTGGAAAATATTTTTTTCTCTAAATCATATGCCCCTGACTGTTCGTATTTTTGGGCTTTTTTAATTACTTTCGAGGGAAGATGCATTTTCTCTGCAATCCAAAAGGCATTACTCGTCCCCACTTCCCCCATCTGCAACTGATATTTTGGAGCCAATGTCTCTGAGTCAAAAGACATAGCAGCAGTCTCAAAATCGGGATGAAGTTCTGAAAACCGTTTGATTTCACCATAGTGGGTCGTGGCAATTAAAATGCTTCCTTTAGAATAAAAGTCCTCCATCATCGCAATTGCCAAAGCAGCACCCTCTTTCGGGTCCGTCCCGCTGCCGATTTCATCAAGTAAAAGCAAGCTATTTCCCTTGGTTTCATGTGCAATCATTGCCAATTTTTTCATATGACCAGAAAAAGTACTTAAAGCATTTTCGATACTCTGATGATCTCCGATATCGACAAAAATCTGATCAAAAATGGCGATTTCTGTTCCCGATTTAGCTTTGATTTGTAGTCCTGTCATCGTTTGGAGCGTGAGTAAAGCCACAGTTTTTAGTACAATTGTCTTCCCCCCTGCGTTAGGCCCTGTGATTGTTAATCCGCGGAAATCTTTCCCCACAGCAAGAGTCAGCGGCACCGGATCGGTCAGTAAAGGATGTTCTGCCTCACATAGAACAATCTTGCTCTCTTGATTGAGTTTGGGTGTAATACCTTGTATTTGACGACTATATTTTGCCCTTGCAAAAATCACATCAAACTCTCCAATGATTTCGATATTTTCTTTGATGGCTGACAGGTGCTCCGCAATCATCCCCGTTAATCCTGCTAAAATTTGATAAACTTCAGCACTTTCTGCCACCTTTAAATCAAAAAGCTTGTCATTTAGTTTAGCTACCATGGACGGTTCGATAAACGCTGTGGTCCCTCGTTTGGATTCTTCGACAATAGAACCATTCAGCTGATTTTTATAACTGGCTTTTATAGGTATAGTAAACCTCTCTTGTTTTTTTACAACTATAAATTCCTGGATTTTCTTACTATGATTAGGATTCCTTAAAAATTTTTGTAACGTCTTTTCTATCTCCGACTCTGTCTCCTGAATTTTTTTCCGGATTCTTCTTAACTCGCGATGATAGTCAGCAGATACTTGGGAACGCTGAATCATTTTATTGATTTCATCCTCAACTTCAGGAAATGTCCCCAATGTTGTGCTATAAGCACTGAGATTAGAGACGTAAGCCTGATGTTTCTTAAAAAAATCTTTTATAAGGCGGCAGCTTCTTAAAAAATCGGCATATTGAACCAATTCCTCGGGATTAAGCACAAAACCTTTGGAAACTTGTTCCGTAAGATAATCTATGTTAGTCAACCCCATAAACGGCACATGTAGATTTCCATCCAGCAAACGTCTAGCTTCTTCCGTTTCTGCCAATCTCATCTGAACCACTCTTAAATTGGTGCTCGGTTTAAGTTCTTCTACCTTCTTTTTACCGAAAGGACTCATTGTCAGGGTTTTTAGTTCTTCTATTATTTTTATAAATTCTGTTTTTTCTATTGTATCTTGATTCATTTTTTTCTCCTTTACATTTCAAATCAAGATACTTTCTCTCAATTGAACAGTATCAAAAAAAGACGGCAGTTTCCCACTGCCGTCTTGTAAACAATCTGAATCATCAGAACTTGTTTGCAAATAAACATTCTGTGAGAAAGTATCTATTGGCAGGCAAGCTAAATAAACCCAGACTAAGCTGTCATTTTACTTGCCATAAAAACTAGATACTTAGAACACTCACAAAATTCCCTCATTTACTATAATTTGATTTGATACTATTCGAAGATAGTGTAGCAGTTTACTGCGAAGAAATCAATTCTTGTACATAATATTTGGTAAATAAAGTCTGGAGATAATAAATATGCAGCTGCCCTTTTTGAGTGCTGAATTCAGACCGTTTAAAAAGAAATAGAAACAAAAAAACTGTGTCTGCCATCTGTTTATTAAACAATCAGAGCATAAATTTATGACCGTTAAACAAGACAAATAACTAGAAGCTTCCAATTTGCCAATTTGTTACCAGAGCTTCTAGTCATTTAACTTATTCTATTTCACTAAAATCATGATTGATAATTTCCTGCAAAACAAATTCATTGTCTGCGAAATGATACTTAAAAATCGAACAATTTTGGATTTTTCTTTGACGCTTGACCTCACTGTAATCTTCCCAAACTCTATAAAACTGTGCAATAGCTGCCCCATGAGAAACAATGATAATATTTTCCCCATTAGAGTTTGTGACTATGTTCATGATTGCTTTGCTGATTCGGCCACGAAAGTCAAATTCATCCTCCCCTCCAAATTGTACAAAAAAATCCCGGTAAGGCAAAGGCGGATTCAAATGTTCACCCTCTGCCTCAAGTCTGCCAAAATTCCATTCTCGAAGGTCCTTCACACGAGTGTAAGGAGTGTCAGTTATCAACTCCAAAGTGTCGACAGCTCTTTCCGAAGTTGAGCAATACGCATCATCAAAAACCATACCTAATTCTTCTATATGTTTTTTGGCTATTATTGCTTGTTCTCTTCCCAATTCAGTCAGAGGTGAATCACAAAATCCTTGTATTTTTTTTTGCTGGTTGAAAAGCGTCTGACCATGCCGAATTAAATAGATTGTTTTCATAAAATACCTCCTAAACATTTCTTACCAGTGAAGCTATCATCTCTACAGCTTCCGGGGTTGATGATTGAAAAATTAACTTCTATTTGTATCCAGCAATTTGATTTTTGCCATATTATCACTGGATAATGAGAAATCAAATATATTAATATTTTCAATCATTCGTTCTTTATTAATGGTTTTTGCAAGCGGTACAATGTTTCTTTGTACTAACCACCGAAGAATGACTTGAGCTGCGGTCTTATTATATTTATGACCTATTTCATGTAGGGCTTCGCTGTTGAAAATACCGTGTTGTCCTTCTGCAAACGGTGTCCACCCTTGTACTTGAACACCATGGTTTTCATTAATGGCAAGCGCATTGTCCTGCTGATAAAAAGGGTTGATTTCAATTTGATTCACCGCAGGAAGCACTTCACCAAATCCTACAGAAGGCATCTCAATACCGCTATTCCTATTTTTTTCATATCATATCCCCTCCTTGATGATTTTGAAATTTCATCTATAATGAAAACTATACAACACGGGGGTAACTACCGGTCAAGGAGAAAAAGAAAAAATATCACTTCAGAGAGGAAAAAACATGAATAGTTTGAAAACAATGAAGCAAGTTTGCGAGCAGACTGGTCTGACATATGATACTCTTAAATATTATTGTAAGGAAGGGCTAGTCCCGAATCATAAAAGAGATCATAACAATCATAGAAAATTTGATGATAAAGATATAAATTGGATACATGGACTCATATGTTTGAAAGAATGTGGGATGACCATTAAAGACATGAAAAAATATATGCAACTATGCATTGAAGGGATGGATACAATTCCTCAGCGTCAAAAGATGCTGGAAAAAACTGAAAATAACTTAAAAGAGAATTTGAAAAAGATACAAGCATCTATGGAATATATTGAAAATAAACAAAAATATTACCAAGCCATTAAAGATGGGGACATAGAGTATTCCAGCAATTTAAGTTAAGGGGTTTAATTAAAACTTCAATCATAAGTCGTATCCTGAAAAAATTCCCTCTTTCAAAATTGAAAAAGACTCCTGAAATCATTTCAGGAGTCTTGGCAACTATTTTGCTTTTGTCACTCTTAAAAAAGCAGGGAAAGAAAAAATATTGACTGTTCGCTGCGCCACATAAAAGGCAATATAATAATCTACCATACTGTGAATCAGTCCGCCGACACCTAGGATCAACATCATGTTGATCAGATAAGCGCTTGAATACTCAGCATCTGGAATGCTTTTTGTCATAAATAAAGCAAAAACTACCGCCATCTCTACGATGGAGTGCAACGCACCGATACCCAAATTAAACATTGTATTTTTCTTCTTACTTGATAAAATTTCTGGACGTTGTTGTAATAAATAAGCACCAACAATAGCGAAGATGATGTGAGAAAAAGCACGTAAAGCAATCGTAAAAGGAGCGGTCATCATAAATCCAACCCCTGTACCTATGGCAACAGCCACCGCTGCTCCCGGGGAAATAAACATTGACAAAAAGATAGGCACATGACTGGCAAGGGTGAAGGATACAGGCGGAACCATGATTTTAATTGGCATAACCATTGGGATAATAACCCCTAAGGCTACTAATACAGCAGAATACGTCATCTTCTTTACATTACTAAACTCGAACATCTTGCTCCTCCTCATTTCTTTTTAACACTTAGTATATCACTTCACAGAGTTAAAATCACGTAAAAGGAATAAAAAAATAAAATTTTTATCATACAGAATATTGTTACCGCGCAGCTTATATTGTTTGCAATCACGTTCTTTGGACAAATTAACTTTGAATTTTCTTACCAAACTGAATGTTAGATGTCTTTCAAATAAATTTTATTCACCAATGTTTCATTAATTTTTAGTATTCCTACAACTCTATCTAATCTAATTTGTTAAAAAGTCGAATGTTGGTGCAAAGAATGACTTTTTCTAAATTTTTTTAGAGGAGTTATTTACTTCTATGCTCAAAGCTATGACCTTCAATTATATTGTTATCATGTAGAAATCAAGCATTCAAAGAAAAGTTCGATACTTTCAAATTCTAACTCACGAAATTCTCTGAGTACCTGGAAGAAAATTTTTCGTAACAAATAGAAGGTATGTTTTTTTACTTCACGAGTTGCTGATAAATGTCTTTTGATTTTTTTAGCCAGTTTTGCTTCATAATTTTGGAGTTTTTTCCAGAAAAACGTACATTTATTGACATTGGCTTCTAACTTAGGTCCATCAATAAAAATGGTTCCCGTTTCTATGAGGTTTTGCAAAAAAATTGGTTTCGAAACTGAATAAAACATTCTTCTAATAAAACTTGTATGTGTGGATAAACACGAAAATGATTAACCAGCCTGAAAATGGGTTAATATGCTTGTGTCAGCTATCTAGAGCAAATCCTGCCTTTCCAAAAAGCTTCAATCTTTCTGTCAGAAAAGACAGACTGCCTGTAACCACACAATAGCAATTTCAACATCATTTTTGGGAGTAAGAAGTAGCACCCATTCAAATGTTCGAAAATCAAGAAGACTGTTTCTGGAATATTTTCCACAGGCTCATTGATTGCAAAAGCGATATCGTCTTTTAATAAATAAATTTCTAAAGCCAACGATAAGGTGATTTGATTCATGTTATAATTTTGTATATAGATAGCACTCCTGTTTGATTATATTTAGTACTTTAATCATACAAAGAAGCGCTATTTTTATCGCTAAAAAAGTAATAAAACCATAAAAAGATTTCACACTTTTTTGTATTGAATCAGGACTTATAGATTAGGCCTTTTTTTACCATACTAAACCTGAAAGCCTACTGAATAGTTTCCTTTAAGATAACTAATAAAGTTTGAGACCCTTGATTTAGGCGAAGTGCTTACAAGTAAATAAATATAATCGATAAATTCCATATAATTGTGTAAAAGATAAAAGGCCATGTAACAGCCCATTCACGGTACAATGTTTTAAACCACTAAAACATACCAAGGAGGACTTTACATGACCCAAGTACATTTTACACTGGAAAGCGAAGAGGTTCAAAGAATTATAGAACATTCGGTAAAAGATGATGTGTCTAAAAATATTTTGACCACAGTATTCAACCAGTTAATGGAAAACCAACGAACGGAATACATTCAAGCTGAGGACTA
>NZ_NGKA01000002.1 GCF_003987645.1 Vagococcus elongatus | reverse complement strand
TTTGTCAAAATTGACGGCAGATTTTTTGCGCCTTTTTTTAGCTTACAATTTCAATTCGCTAAGATTCAGCTTGAAAAACATTAAAGCCATACTTTTTAAAAATCATATAATTATTCAGTAGGCATTAAATATCAAGTAGCGCAAGCTTATCTTCCTCGAGAAGGTGAAATATGTTCTCTTGCAAAAAAATGGAATCAAATCAGAGACAAGCGTCAAAAAAAAGTACATAAATTTAAACAATTGAGCTTTGAAGAATTAGAGAGGAAAAATAAGCAAGTATAACCTATGAATTTTAAGATGAATGTCTTAAACTGCCATTGTCAGAGTGGTTTGGACATTGTAGAAGTTACAATCAAGCTTAATATTCCAAGTACGGAGATTGTAAGTAGGTGGAAGAAAGAATTTGATGCCTTCGTATTGATGGCCTAAAACCCAAAAAGAAAAGTAGGGCATCAATGTGCAAAAAGATAACATCAAAGAGAAAATAAGCCGAATTTTTAACGAGAGAGAAAGAATTCGAACAGAATTAGCTTTCAGAAAAAGTTACGGACTTTGGGATTGGATATTCTAGAAAGACTCAAGGACGAGAAACTCGAATTATTCATTCACTGTGAAAAGAATTCAAATTAACCATTTTTTTGGCAACTGTTCACTTTCCTAAAGCGATTTATATGTATTGGTAAAAATATTTTGACAGAGAGAATCTAGATAAATTTATTGAGGATAAAATTCACTAAATTTTGAATTTCATGATGGAAGTATGAGATATCGCCGGTTTTATGCATCTATTCCCCATTAAAAACTGATGATTGGTACAATGGAATTCAAATACTGTGAGAAACAAGTCAACGATGCCGTTTTAATTAAGACACGCTGTTTAAATTCTTTTAGGGTTCTATTCAATGGTGAAATTATTTCCTATCGTAATTTCAGAAAAGCTAAAGTGCAAAAGCTACTTAAGAAGCACAATGGGAAGCTATTGAACAAACGTAAGATTGTCTCTAACGACTCACTTTCTATTCTAATCAAGGATGGACATATCAGATGAAATCTTATACCAAGATATTAAAAGAATATCGAATGTTTCAAAGTATGCAACAAAAAAGAAATTGTTTAGATAATTCACCCGTTGGAAATTTCTTTAGGATTTTGAAACAGGAAATGTATTATGGAGAGATATTTTTTAGCTTATACTCACTAAAAAAATGATTGAAGAATATATTGACTATTACAATGTCAGACGAATCAAAATAAAAATTAAATCTAGTCCAGTGACATACAGAGAAAACTATCCCTTCAGCCTGTCTAATTATCTTATTAGTAATCCAATTTTCCTGAAGTTCTATTCTAACAAATGAAGAGAGAACGATTTTGAGTGTAGCACAAATGACTTTTTTTAGTTGTCTAGCTTAATTTTACAATTGGCAATTTTAAAATATTGATGTGTCAGGAGCTAATAATTATGAAATTAGCTCAATTATAAATTTTTCCATATTTAGTTTAAGAACATATAGCAATAAGCAGACTGTGAGGAAAGAAAAGCTGTGCGGCACTTGTAGAGCTTGAAGACAGGTGATAAACTGAAAGACACTACATTAGAGGAGGCGGGTTAGATGAGCAAAGAAAAAGAATTAGTTTTAGAATTGATTTTAGCAGAATATCAGCAAATGGAGACCAATCGCTTATTGTTACGACCTATTAGGTTGGAAGACGCAGAAGACATGTATCGCTACGCATCCGATGAAGAAGTCACAAAATATGTATTTGATACCCATCAATCCCTCCAAGGAACAAAGGAAGTGATCGCTACTTATTTTCTTCCGAATACTTTGGGGAAATACGCGATTGTTTGGAAAGAAACCGGTCGAATGATTGGGACGATTGATATCAATGCCTTAGATAAAAACAATAAAAAAGCCGAAATAGGTTATACGTTGGCACAAGATTTCTGGGGCAAAGGTATCATGCCGGAAGCTGCTGCTAAAATTTTATGGCTTATTTTCAATCATTTAAAGCTTAATGTGGCTTACGCTATTCACGATTTGGATAATCCTAAGTCTGGTCGTGTCATGGAAAAAATCGGTATGAAAAAGGTAGGGATTTTCCCTCAACACACAATAGTTAAAGGAAAGCCCAGCGATATGGTCTTTTATGCCCTTACAAAGGAAGACTATTTTAAACATAAAGAAAAGTGATTTTTGCATGGATAATAAAAAACCAGCGCAGTGTTTACACATTGCGCTGGTTTTAATATTAGTCGATTAAAATATTGGAGCCGCTGCTGGTTTTTTCTTCTTTCGGAAGCTTTATGATCAGTTCGCCATTTTCGTATTTTGCTGTTACCTTAGTTTGTTTAACATTAGGCAGATGGAAACTTCTATTAAAGGAGCCATAATGTCTTTCGCTTCGAATCACACTGCCCTTTTCGTCTTTTTCTTCAGTAGAAACTTCCCGTTTAGCATCAACAGATAAGATGTCATCCTTAAAATCAATCTTGATGTCTTTTTTGTTCAAACCGGGCATGTCGATGTTCACTGTGTATGCTTCATCAGTTTCAGATATGTCCGTTTTCATCACCGAGTCGCCTGCGAAGGATTTAAAAAAATTTTTCCCAAAGTTGCCAAAAAAATCGTCTGGAATGAAGTCATCAAAGTCACGTTTCATCAAATTGTGTACCATAATAGATCATCTCTCCTTGAATTTTTTTCCTTCAACTTAATTGTAGTCCCTAAAAGCATTCATTTCAAATAATAACCCTTAACTGCTGGGCATCCTACGTGTTTAATCCTTGGGTGCTTCAGGAGAACGGTCACTAAAGAATAAAAAAATCTCTCCCGGTTGAGACCGGAAGAGAAAAGGAGATTTTATTTACTTTGGAGGAGTAAATAATGAAAAGTTTTGTTAGGGTTGTTTATTGGTATGTCTATAATATAGTCTTTAAATGTGAAAAAACTATGAAGAAGCAAACATATAATAGTGAAATTTTCTTTAACGAATAGTTAAGAAATGCTCCTTGTCTTAGAAAAACTGTCTAATTTTTATGGCAGTTAAAGTTCCGCCATGTTACAAATATGTGTCAATTTTATCTAACCAGTCTTCTTCTGTTGCTAAAACAAAACCATTCAGCTTTACCAGACCGATAGTATAGAGATTAGCATAGGGAAACTGGGATTCTGCCACGTCTTTCAAGGCGTTAAGTTTTTCTTGATTGTCGGCTCCCTGTTGTCGGCTGTCAGAGAACAGTCCAACGATGGGGATGCCGGCTTGATATGCGATACCGATTTCAGAAGCGACACCCACATCTATAACCGGGCCATCCAAAACAGCTGCCATCAGCTTTGAAGATAACAAAGCATTGGTATCATAGAGGGCGATTTGTTTTGAGTCGGCGTATAAACTTTTATTGTTGATATCTCCTTGTTCCTGCGGTACATAAAAGGTTTCGGCTGGAAATCTTTTTCTTAATTTTGCCACCAGATAGTTATTGTACTGTTTTTCCATATTTGAAAATAACGGTGCGGCGTAATAAATTTGTGTTGACATTTTATCCTGCTCCTTTAAAATTGATGCTATGTGCTTTTAAGATTACACCATTTCGTAATATAATGTAAAGAATTTGTCATACACTTGGGGAATTTAACGAGTATAATAATATAAGTGAAAGTATCGGTAAAACGAGAAAGGTGTTGTAAACAGTTGGGAGTCAAGAAGATAGTAGTATTATTATCAGCCTTTGTGCTATTCCTGGGAGTTATTCCGGTTTCAGCTTCGGCAGAATCTGTGTCAGAATTGAAATCGAAAGAATCCGCAGCGAAAGAAAGTGCAGAACAAATCGATGCTGAAATTAATACAGTAGTTGCTGAAATCAATGGTAAGTATGAAGAACTTGCTAAATTGGAAGACAAGCTAAATACGTCCATGACGACGATACAAGCAACAGAAAAAGAAATTGAAGAAATTAAAATAAGCATAGACAAGCGTAAAGATTTGGCTGCTGAAAGATTACAGGAATTGCAATTGGACAGTTCGGCAACAGGTTCTCTTCAAGCAGTTTTGGAAGCGGAAAGTGTGTCTGATTTCATTACGCGGATGTTTGCGATGAGAGTCTTGCAAAATGCTGGAAATTCTAAGGTTAAGAGTCTTTACGAAGATCAAGAGCGGTTGGAAGCTTTGGAAGAAACCTTAGTAAGTACGCAACAAGAGCTGGAAGAACAGCAAGTGGCGGTATCCTTGGAGAAGGAACGTCTAGATGTTCAGGTGGCTGGACTGAAAGAAAAGTTTAATGCTAACGCTGCATCATTACAGCAATTAATCGCTGAGCGTACTCAAAAAGAAGAGACACAGCGAGCACAGGAAGCACAAAAGAAGGTTGAAATGCAGCAAGTGGCTGTCAATAAAAACCCTCAAAATGCTGAAGGGTCTTCGTCATCCTCAACAACAGGAGCGACAGGTTCCAATCAAGCACCTAGTGGGGGCGTGACAGAAGTTCCGCCGGCTCCTGAACAAAATGTACCCCAAGAAAATACTGGAGCAGCTAGTCAAGGACAGGCAACAGCTTATACTGCGACAGGCAACAAAACTGCGACAGGAACAGTTCCTGCGCCTTTCAGAACGATTGCAGTCGATCCAAGTGTGATTCCATTAGGGTCTTTAGTCAGGATCGATGTTCCAAGTATGCCTCAATATAGCGGAGTATACCGAGCAGAAGACACTGGCGGTGCGGTTCGAGGAAATATCATAGATATTTTCATGGGCAGTGATCAAGAAGCTAATAATTTTGGCAGACGGACAATTTATTTTTCAATTTTATAAACACTTAAAAGAACTAGTTTGCTAGTTCTTTTTTTTGATGTTAAACTGGTTAGTTGTAAGGAGTGTTTAAAAAAAATGATCAGACGTGCGGAAAAAAAAGATATAGAAACAGTGTTACCGTTGATTTTGGTGATTTTAAAAGACATGGAATTGGATTTTTTGCTCAAGTACGGTGAAGAAACAACGCTGGAAGTCTTACGGCAAGGTTATGTTTCTGAAGGATTTCGTTATTATTATAAACGGGCAATCGTGGCAGTTGAAAATGAAGAAGTCGTAGGTGTTGCTTTTGGCTATTTGGATACGGAAGAAAGTATCATCGATGCACCTTTAAAAAATATTTTCGCTAAATTGGGTATCGATTTAGATGAGAAGATGTTCGTCGATAAAGAAGCAGGCGAAAATCAATGGTATCTTGATAGCATTGCAGTGAGAGACGACCAGCGCGGAAAAGGTGTTGGAGGGAAACTGCTGGCAGCTTTGCCGAAGTTTATTGAAGAAACAAACAAAATTGGTTTAAATGTAGATAAGGCGAATCCAAAGGCGAAAAAATTATATCAGAGATTTGGATTTGTGGACGCAGGGGAAATGATAATCAGCGGTCATAAATACGACCATATGCTGAGAGAGTTGCATTAAAGTCAAAAACAGCAGCACGCTTTAAAGCGTGCCGCTGTTTTTTATATTAGCTGAGGAAAAGGAGTCTAATAAGAAATGATCATATCATCTTCATCTGTCGAGATGCCTTTTACCTCAATCATCAAGCGATGGGGCAGACAGATACTGACCTGTCCTGGTTTTTCGATCCAGCTTGTTTTAACAGCAATCTGGTCGGGACTGTTGTCCTCTTTCACTCGGATTTTTGTTCCTTCAAGCTCGATGATATTATATTTGTCATCGTCAGGATAATATGTTTTCTCCTTGTGAGCTGTTTTTTCGGACAGAATGAACTGATCAACTTCTTTGCCGTCGATTGTGACGATGGCTAAAGTTTCATTACTTTTGAATGCTTGGGACCCGTTGGACACAGCAAAAACAACATAGGGAGTAAAGGAAAGCACAATAAGTACAGCAATCAGTATGCCGTCCATATATTTAAATTGTTTTTTAAGTTCATTGATAAACTTCCAGAACATGATAGACACTCCAGTAATAGATTTTTTTCCGATAGTTTTAGATGCCGCCATGGGTCCTTCTTGATTCCGTTTGACGGGATTTCTCGAAAAAGTCCTTTGTCTGTGACTATGCTAGTGAGAAATCAAAGGAAGCAGTCTGTTTTTGCAAAACAGATGTTGCTCTCTAAAATTATCAAAAAAGATTGTTCTTTAATAAAATATCAAGTGTCATTATACTATCAATTTGCTTAGATTAACAGTTGAAAGCATTGGTTGAACTGTTGAGTTTTTCAAACGTGTGGTTAAGCCCAAGAGGCCTGCAGACTATTTTGTGAAAATGTTTCTTTCGTTGAGTCAAATCGAAAAAAAAGAGGACTGCTAGTTTAAGCGGTCCTCTTATGACGTTTAATTTTTCTGAATGAGACGATTTCGATCCAGCGGGGTTCTTTTTTTAATTTGATATACGCGTAAAGGGCAAATAGAAAGGCGCCTAAGGCATTAGTGAATAGGTCCCCCATGGTGTCCATCAGTGCCTGTCGGCCATTAAAGTCAACGCCGGTGCTGGTGGCAAAACGCTGCATGTTCATCCCAAGCAGTCTATCAAAAGTGAACTCGTAAAATTCCCAAAAGACGCCGATAGATAAGGCGAAGAAAAAGCCGAACAGCACGATAAAGAGAGGAGACATCTTGATCAGTGCTTCTTTTTCGAAAAAGAGACTAATCAGTGCCAACCCTAAAGCAACCAGCAGTGCCGCACTCCAAGCGTGGAGAAATTTATCCCAAAGCTTGATTTTATTATAGTAGTGAAAACCTGTCCCGATAAAAACAGCAAAATAAATGAATGCCCAATATAGAATTTTTAACGCATTGGGTATGGTGTAGCCGACAAATTTGGCTAAAACTTCAGGCACAAACAATAAACCTACACCTAAAAACATTTCGAAAGCTAAAAAAAGCCGGGCGGATTGTTTATTACCCGTTAATTGAAAGCTTTGAAATAGAAAGAGCAATGTGATCCCCAAACCTATGACGACAAGTGATGTTAATAAATAATTTTTTTTCATGTGAAAACCCCTTTTTAATCTTGTTTCATCCCCTATCTTATCATGAAAGGAACCTTTTTTGTTATTTAAACCTCTCATTTAGAATAAATAAAAAACCGGAACAGTTGACTTTTTCAAAAACTATGCGTAAAATTATTTGTCATGAATAATACTAGGGGGAGTTTCATGGGAAATAAAAAAGAGTGGCAAGCAGAGCAGGCATATTTAACTTTTGTCTATGACAAACTGCTGGCAACCCAGAAGCAAGTGGTTGCCGAAGCTGAGGATACAAATGAAAGCTCCAAACAATTCGTTCAAGAGTTATCAAGTGATTTACGTATGAGTTCAGACTCCGTTTCAGATAGTTTTGAGTCATTGATCGAAGTGGAACAAAAAAATCAGGAACTGGCGCAAATCAACTACAAAAGAGAGTGGCTGGAAAAACAAAAACATAATTTAGCCCAATTGTTGACCACCCCTTATTTTGCAAAAATCGATGTTTTATATCCCGACGAAGCGGAAATAGAGAAGTTTTATATTGGAGTGGCAGGTTTTAGTGATGAGGAACATCATCAATACATTTATGATTGGCGCTCTCCTATTGCAAATCTCTACTATGAAAATAATTTGGGACAGACAAGTTATGAGGCGCCCATGGGAAATATTCCCGTAGATTTAAAGAATCGGCGTCAATTGAAGGTGGAAGAAAATCGGCTGATTGATTTTTTTGATACGTCTACGGCGATAGAAGATCCGATGCTGCTTCAAGTATTAAATGAGGAGTCTAATGCCAAGCTGCAAGATATTACCAGCACCATCCAGCGGGAGCAAAATGAAATCATTCGCGATACTCAAAGTGAAGTTCTTTTGATTGAGGGGATTGCAGGCAGCGGCAAGACCTCAACTATACTGCAAAGAATTGCTTATTTACTGTACAGGTTCAGGGAGAATTTACTGCCGGAACAAGTGTTGCTGCTATCGCCGAACCCGATGTTTAGCAAGTATATCGAGGAAGTCCTTCCCAGCCTTGGAGAAAAAAATCCTAGGCAAATGACCTATCGGGACTTGATAAAAAATCAGGGTAGAATGTTGCCGGTAGATTCCTTGGAAGATCAGCTGAAAAGAAAAGGTTACACCAGCAGTGTGGCGCAGATGAAAAAAATCGAAAAGCATGTGAAAAACCTTAAAGTTGATGAGCTGATTTTGCGAGACATTACCCATGATGGGAAAGTTCTTATTTCTAAGCAGTGGATATTCGATGAATTGTCCATGCTGCCCCAAGAAACTGAAATGTACCGTCAGCTGGAATTTATCCGTGAAAAAATGACGGACCGTCTGCAGTCGTATATTACCGCTGAAAGCCGCAAAGATTATTGGCGGGACGAAGTGCAAAGCTTATCTAATGAGGAGTACCAGCAGCTTTTCCCCAAAGGTATGAAGGGGAAAGAAGAAGTCAATATTGAAAAAATTGCTTTACGGATATTAACGAGACGGCATCAAAAGAGTCGCAGCCGCATCAATCGTTATGTTTGGCTGGATATGGAAGGACATTATGAGCAAGCAACCGGACAAAAGTTGCAGCCGCCTTTGACATTGGATCAGGGGACAGAATTTGCGTATTTAAATTATTTGATGCTGCGTAAACGAGATGAACGCCGAGTCAAATATATGATTATTGACGAGGTTCAAGATTACAGTGAAACACAATTGTACTTTTTGGCTCAAATTTTCCATCAAGCACACTTTACGTTGGTAGGAGATGGGTTCCAATCTGTATTTGATCAGGGGACGACGTTTAAGAAAGTTAAGGAGATTTTTGAAACAGTAGATTTTGACGTGACTTTCCGCGAGCTGAAAAAATCCTATCGTTCCAGCGGCCCTATCAGTCAGTTTATGAAAAATCTGGCCGGCGGAGAAAAAAGCGGTATCGAAGTGGTCAACCGTCCCGGAAAAGATGTAGAGGCAGAAAAATTTGTTGATGAAGAAAGCTATTTGCGTCATTTGGATCGACTGATAGCAGAACGCCCAACCGCTTACCGTCAGGCGATTTTGACGAAGGACAGTGAAACAGCCGTCAGTTTATTTAAAAAGTTGAATCGAGCCAGTGACAGTCGCCTCGTAGCAGATGGGGGCAGCATGAGCTTTTCTATGAAGACGTTAATCATGCCGGTGTATTTGGCCAAAGGATTAGAGTTTGACAGAGTGGTGGTGCATGATGTGTCAGAGGAAGAGTATCAGACACCGCTAGACTTAAATATTTTGTACACCGCCAGTTCCCGGGCCATGCATGAACTGTACTTGCCCTATATCGGGAAGCCCTCTCTGTTTTTAAGTAGTTTATAATCACAGCTGTCCGTTTGGGAAATACCAAACGGATAGCTTTTCATTTGGCGTCATTTGAGATAAGGCAAAAAAGGTGTGTATCCATTAAATGGAAAGGTTTAATATTTTGACGAAATAGGGTATAATGGCTTAGACGTCCTTTGATACGAGGAGGAAACTATCATGAAAAAAATTTTAGTTGTAGACGATGAAAAACCGATTTCCGATATTGTGAAATTTAATTTAACCAAAGAAGGATATGAGGTCTTTACTGCCTACGATGGCGAAGAAGCGATTGCAAAAGTTGAAGAAGTAGAACCTGATTTGATCTTACTGGATTTAATGCTGCCTAAGATCGATGGGCTGGAAGTCTGTCGCGAGGTCAGAAAAAAGTATGACATGCCGATTATTATGGTCACTGCAAAGGACTCAGAAATCGATAAGGTTTTAGGATTGGAATTAGGAGCGGACGATTATGTGACGAAGCCGTTTTCTAATCGTGAACTAGTGGCAAGAGTGAAGGCGAATTTGCGACGTCAAGGAACAGTGAGTGCAAAAGCTCAAGAAGAAGAAACGAATGAACTGGAAGTTGGAGATTTAACCATCCATCCCGATGCTTATATTGTGTCAAAACGTGGCGATAAAATCGAATTGACTCATCGTGAATTTGAATTACTGCATTATTTGGCCAAGCATTTAGGTCAGGTTATGACCCGGGAGCATTTACTTCAGACTGTTTGGGGCTACGATTATTTTGGCGATGTGCGTACAGTGGATGTTACCGTACGTCGTTTGCGTGAAAAAATTGAAGATAGCCCGAGCCACCCGACTTGGCTGATCACCCGCCGCGGGGTAGGATATTATTTAAGAAATCCCGAGCAAGATTAGGAGAAGGGAACAATGAGGAAAAGAATAAAATTTTTCCAATCTGTTCATTTTAAAATAGCCATGGTGTTTGCTCTGCTGCTGCTTTTTTCAGTGGAGATCATCGGGGCTATTTTTATTCGTGAACTGGAGAGCTCCACAATTGGTACCTTTAAGGAAAATGTGGACAGTCAGGTAGAACAGTTGGCATCTAATTTAAGCAATGAGTTGTCTGTCGGCAAAGAAGAGCAGGACGACAGCAATTTAAAACGTCTGGTCAGCGAATTCTCCCGAAACGATATTCTGGAAGTTCGAGTGGTGGATGATAAAGGTATTGTCCGGGCAACCAGTGAAGTAGCCAAGCAAAATGACATCGGGAAGAAAAATGAGTTCGGCAGTTTGAATGATTTCGAGGCCAAAGGTGAAGAACATAAAGACCCAGATACTGGTAAACGGGTGTACCAGAAAAATCAGCAGATTTATTCAGCTGCTGGGACTTCGGTCATTGGTGCCGTCTATGTGACCAGCAACTTGGAAAGTCAGTATCAGGAAATCAGTGACATTGCTCTGATATTTTTTACCGCCTCAATGATAGCCATGGGAATCTCGCTGGTTATCGCAATGCTTGTGGCCCGAACGATTACCAAACCCATCGGTGAAATGCAGCAGCAAGCGAAGAAAATAGCTGAAGGAGTGTACTCTGGAAAAGTAGAAGTCTATGGTCAGGATGAATTGGGGCAGCTGGGAGAAACGTTTAACGAGTTGTCTGATCGAGTGGAAGAAGCCAGAGAAACCCTTGAAGCTGAACGTCACAGGTTGGACAGCGTACTGTCCCACATGACAGATGGCGTGGTGGCGACAGATCGCCGCGGGAAAGTTGTTATCATCAATGAAATGGCACAATTATTACTGGAAAAGACTGCTGAGGAAGCAATCGGTCTGTCCATTCTAGAATTATTAAATATTAAAGAAGATTATTCTTTGCGACAATTGCTGGAAGAACAAAACGAAAAATTAATTGACGTGATGAATGATGACAACGAACTGACTATCCTAAAAGCTGACTTTGCGATGATTCGCCGAGAGTCCGGTTTCATTAGCGGGTTAGTCTGTGTACTGCATGACGTGACGGAACAGGAAAAAAATGAGCAGGAGCGTCGGGAGTTTGTGTCCAACGTATCCCACGAACTGCGGACACCGTTGACAAGTATGCGGAGTTATTTAGAAGCCTTGGCTGACGGTGCTTGGGAAAATCCTGAAGTGGCTCCGAAGTTTATCAATGTCAGTTTGGAAGAAACAGACCGGATGATTCGGATGATTTCAGATTTACTTGAATTATCACGCATGGACAGCAAGAATCAGCCTCTCCAAAAGGAATTAGTAAACTTAAATGAAATGTTCAACTTTGTAATCGAGCGGTTTGAGATGCTGATTACAAGCAATAACATGAACTATAAAATCCGTAAAGAATTTACTAGGCGGACAATCTGGGTTGAAGTAGACTCTGATAAAGTGATACAAGTGCTTGATAATATTATGAACAATGCCATCAAGTATTCACCTGACGGGGGGGAAATCACTTGCAGTTTACTGGAGACCCATAATAATGTGATTATCAGCATTGCCGACCAAGGGATGGGGATTCCTAAGAGAGATTTGAAACGTGTCTTTGATCGTTTCTTCCGTGTGGATAAAGCCCGTTCCCGTTCATTGGGCGGATCAGGCTTAGGCTTGGCTATTTCCCGTGATGTGATACAAAATCATGGGGGGACCATCTGGGTAGAAAGTGAAGAAGCAAAAGGCTCAGTATTTTACATATCACTTCCGTACGTGCCGGTAGAGGAGGATCTTTGGGAATGAGATTACGAGATAAAATCGTCAGGTTGCTGCTAATTGCCATGATCCTGCTTAGTTTATTTCTATCTTTGAGGATTTGGACACAGTCAACCGACAAACAAGTCAGAACGACAGATACTGAGGCAGCCGATAGATTACAGGCGCGGTCTGCTGAGCGTGTGTTTGTCCCGTCGAATTTAGTGTATCATCCGGAAAGCGGCGAGAATCTTTATACTAACCGTGAAAGTCTCATTCAGGGAGTGCTGGCTGAGAGTTTGAGCTTTAATCTTTCTAACTTAAACGAACTGCCGTTGTCCACAAGACAGGCCTATATAGACTACTTGAAACAAACGGAAACCGTGGAGCTGATTTTCCCCAATGCCCTGCCTCTAGGGTATTATCTGGAAATCAATGGTTGCGGCATTCGCGACGAACTTGATGATCATGCCATGGTCAGCCGGATTTTGATTAATTACAAACGTAAGAAACTGTCTTTTTTGGATGACAAGCAGAAAAAAATTTATGCAGCAGATTTTCAAGGCAATACGACTGCTTTAGAAAATCTTGTGAAAGAAAAAGATAATCGTTACATTGCGGCAGAATTAGAAGAGGAAACCGATCCGATTTTTTACAGTTATTTAGGAGAAGTGAAGTTAAAGAAGTATAGTTATATTTTAGAAATCCAGTCTTACACAATGTTTTCGAAAATGTTTTTCAGCAGTACAGAAGATATTTTTTCTTCAGATAATGCCAACAAAGATGTACGGCTGCTCACTAATTCGGGACAAAAACTGACTGTTTCGTATGCGACAGGGGAGATACTTTTCACTGATCCCCAAATCCTGTCTCAAGATCCTACGGTTGAAAAAAATAACAATCTTCATGAGAAAACCTTTGGCTATATCGAAAAGATGGGGAAAACAGCAGATGGGGTCCGTTACTTTGACCAGGCGGGGACGAAGATAACTTACCGAAGATATGTGGAAGGTTATCCGATTTTCAGTGACTACTATCGGGGGCGGATTGAAATAACTGCCAACCCGAGCGGGATTAAACTTCTGACGAATCAAAACATCGTTCAAGTTCCGATTCCTTCAGATGAGGAAGTACCTTTGCCGCCAACGAAAGAAATCCTGCAGCAGTTGCTGGATGCAGGCATGAAAAATGAAGAAATGCAAAACATTCAAGTTGGCTACTCTTGGAAAACTAATCCGGATAATAAGCAAATCGTCGATCTAGAGCCTGAATGGTATGTTAAATACCATGATGAATGGCACAAAGTATCAGATACTTTGCAGCTTCTGGAAAAGCAAGGAGGAGAGCTGTAATGGACTTTAAACGAATCGAGTTGATTTTTTTATGTACGTTTTTGACCTTGAACATCTTCTTGTTGTATACTTTTTTTCAAGGGAAAAATGAGTCTGTTTCCTCCAATGGGATAAACAATATGCAGAATATTGAAGCACGCTTGTCAGAAGAAAAAATAAAATTTGACCATACCTTTTCTAAAGAAAGCGGAGAAGCATATTATTTAAGTGCCACACCAACGGACTTCTACGAACTGGATTCCGTACTTGCCTCAGGGGTTAAACTCGTTGAGCGTCAAGTGATCAGCAAAGATATCAGCGCAAGACAAACAGTTATTTTTGACGAAGAGCATGCCACAGAAGAAGCGACGCACTTTATTCATAAAGGCAATCAAGTTGTCTTTGGCGATGATTATGAGTATCATGGAAATCTGGTGGCAGATAAAAATAGTTTTTATTTTTCTCAAGAATATAAAGATATCCCTTTTTATGATGAGACTAGTGCACTGGTTTTGAATGTGGAAGCAGAAGAGGGCGGAAATTATAAATTGCTGGACTATACTCAGACCCACCTTTCCAACGTGGAAGAACTGCGGGAAAAGCAGTCGATCATCACGGAACATGATGCGATTGTGACGCTGTACTTGAGCAACAAAATACCAAGCGGTTCAGCAATCGAAAAGACGGCTCTGGTCTATACTCGTATCTATGCCGTGAAAGAAAAGCATGTTTACGTTCCTGCTTGGTATGTGTGGGTAGATACAAACGGCAGCAATACCAGCCAGTTGGAGAAAGTCAATGCTTTTTCCAATACGATTATCACCACAACAGTTTCGGATTTGAAAAAAGAGTAGTATAATAACAATGATAACAGAGGAAGCGGTGTACGAAAGTGAGTAAAAATGCAGCTTTTCATGTGAGTGTGCTGGCTAGCGGCAGTACAGGGAACTCCTTATATATTGAAACTGAGCAGAAAAAAATATTGGTGGATGCCGGGTTGAGCGGGAAAAAAATCACCAGTTTGATGGCGGAAGTCGATCGGTTGCCCCAGGAACTGGATGCTATCTTAGTGACCCATGAACACACTGACCATATCAAGGGTGTGGGAGTGTTGTCGCGGAAATATGGTATCGACGTTTATGCCAATGAACCGACATGGACGGCGATGTCTAAAAATGTGGGGAAAATCGCAGAAGAACATCGTCATATTTTCTCCATGGGTTCCGTATTGACCTTAGGAGATGTGTCTATTGAAAGTTTTGGTGTGTCACATGATGCTGCCGCCCCTCAATTTTATCAATTTCACAAAAACAATAAATCTTTTGCGATTTTAACGGACACGGGCTATTGTAATGACCGTATCCGAGGGACTATCAGGAATGCTGACGGCTATGTGATTGAAAGCAATCATGATTTGGAAATGCTGCGAATGGGCAGCTACCCGTGGAGCTTAAAGCAGAGAATTTTAGGGGACACAGGGCATTTGTCAAATGAAGATGGGGCTTTGGTGATGACAGACTTGATAGGGAATAAAACCAAGAAAGTCTTTCTTGGGCACTTGAGCCGTGAAAATAATATCAAAGAGTTGGCTCACATGACCATGAAGCATGTGTTGAATCAGCACGATATCGATACGATCAACGGGGTATGTCTGTACGACACGGACCCGAATTATGCCACAGAACTATTTGCCATAGGATAATCAGATAAGAAAGAACGACCCGAAAAGCAGGTCGTTCTTTTTTTTCGAGAATAATTATTTTAGGTTTTATGTTTTCCAAACAGCTCCATCCCTTGATATAACAGCATGACAAGAAACTTAGCAAAGAAAAATTTTGAAAAATGGTAGATGACAGCTATCTAATCTAGTATGCTGAGATAAGTTCTTATAAGATGGCAATTGAAAGGAAGATAGAGATGCAATTTGGTGAAAGATTAAAAAAAGCTCGAATGGCTTTGGGGGTGACACAAGAAAAAGTCGCTGCTGACATACATGTGTCCCGCCAAACAATTTCAAGTTGGGAAAATGAACGGAGTTATCCTGACATTAATGCTTTAATACTATTGAGCAACTACTATCAACTTTCTTTAGATATCTTATTAAAGGAGGACAACGGTATGGTAGAAGAAATCAAAAGGAAAGAAGAATTGGTGAAAATCAACAGAGTCTGGGGGATTTCGTACGCAATAAATCTTGTGTTAGCGGGGCTCATGCTGATCAGCTCGTTTATTAAATCAGAAAATTTCAACATGGGTACAGGGATACAAGTGATTGTAATTATTGTGATGCTTTTAAACATGGCCCTCTTGGTGATGGTGACTTTAGAGAAGAATAAATTGAAAAACTCAAATAAAAATATTTGGGAAACAAAATCTAAACTAATCAAAGGGCTGCTTTTGTTAGCAGGACTGTTTTCAGCTGCTGGTATTGTTTTGATCAGGTCAGATTTCCCGCAAGGTTACCATGTGTTCGGACTTGGAACAGGTATGTTGGCAGGAGGATTGCTTTTCTTCGGAATAAAAAAATTTTTAACCCGCAACGATCAGTGATTTAAGCTGTGAGTCTCAGAAAAATAGAAATATCACGGAGATAGCTTGCCTATGAATAAAAGATAGGGAAGCTGTTTTTTTGATGAGTATTTATAAAGGCAGAAAAATTGTTTTTTTGTCGATTGATATGTAAACTGATTACAATGACTACGATGAAAGGACTGATTGGTGTGAAAGTTTCTCGCTTAGGTATTGTTGTTTGGTTGAGGCTCTTGCGCTTTGTAAACCACAGCAACAGTTTATCCAATGAATATTTAGCTAAATATAACTTATCCATTGCCAAATTTGATGTTTTAAACCAAATTTTTGTGGCGGGTGCGTTGACACAACGGGAATTAGCAGAAAAACTGATGATTACTCAAGGCGGTATTTCTCGCATGCTGGCTCGTCTCGAAAAAGATGGTTATATTCAGCGCAAAATCGATTGGAAAACTAAAACGATCACTTTGACTGATGCAGGTGAAGAGTTGATGAGGGTAGTCCAACCGAAACAAGAAGCCTTTCTATCCTCAATCTTTGAAGAGGCGCTGAACAAGGAGGAGCTAAAAGAATTTAGCCGATTATTGAACAAAGTTTATAAGGTCGGCCTCAAAAAAGAAATCAGAGAGGAAGGGTGATAAGAATGAAAATTTTGGGCCATCATCATGTGTCGATTCATACAAAAGATATTCAATTAATCGATGATTTTTACCGGCATATTTTAGGGTTCCGCCGGGTGAAAAAAACTGTTAATCAAGAAGATACTAGTATGTATCATCTTTTTTATGGAGATAAGGTGGGGACTGCCGGAACAGAGATGACTTTTTTTGAAATCCCTGACGTAGGCACGACTTATCGCGGGACGAACGCTATCAGTCATGTTGGACTGCTAGTTCCCACGAATGACAGTCTCAAGTTTTGGAAAAGAAGATTTGAAACGCATGAGGTTTTCCACCATCAGCTGACAACAGTTCATGGGCGCAAAGCTTTATTTTTTGAAGACCCGGACAGACTGCAAATTTATTTATACAGTAATGAAGGCTTTGACAGTCCTCCTAACGTGGATTGGGATTTTTCAACAGAGATTCCCCCTGAGCATCGCCTGCTTGGATTAGGCCCAGTCACCTTGTCCGTCAGAGATTTAGGGAAAAGTCGGGAAATTTTGACTAATGTATTGGGCTATCAAGAAGTTGTTTCGGGAGAAAAGACCGCTATTTTTCGAACGTCTTCGAAGGCAGCCTATGGTGAAATAATTTTGCGGGAACTGCCTGGCGAGCGGGAAAAATCCGGACGGGGGTCGGTTCATCACATGGCACTCAGTGTCAAAGGTAAAAAAGAGTTGGAAAATTATGCTGAACTTTTAAGTAAAAAAGGCATTCGTCATAGCGGAATTGTAGACCGATTTTATTTTTCCAGTTTGTATTTTAGAGATCCTAACAGTATTCTGTATGAACTGGCAACTGAAGGACCAGGGTTTACGATAGATTCTTCCGTTGAGACTTTGGGGCAGAAATTGGATTTGCCTCCCTTTCTCGAAGAAAACCGGTATGAAATTGAAAAGAAACTGACGCCGATACCGTAGGGCAGTTCATGTTATCTTCGTAGAAGGTTTGTTAAAGAAACCTTGATGATTGTGTCTACGCATATTTTACGTTAAACTAATGACGTTAGACTGGAATAAAAAATATAGTGTGACTAGGCAGTAAAAAGCGACTATTGATGTTAACAGAATGGGGAAGAGGCGAAAATATGAAAGTAATTGATGAAACAGCTCGTGTTGCATTTGTGGATGATGCAGGAAAACTAATAGGAGAAATCACCTTTGAATTGCAAGGGACAGACACGTTAGTTTTGAACCATACAGGTGTTGACCCGGAATATCGCGGGCAAGGGATTGCCGGGCAACTAATGGATTTAGCAGTTGAAAAAGCACGAAGAGAGGGCAAGAAAATATTGCCAATGTGTTCTTATGCTGTGAGAGCCTTTGAAAAGAACCCTGATTATGGCGATGTTTTGAAAAAATAATATTGATAGTGAACAGCCTTCAAAAGCGACCAGAAACCAGAATCAACGGTCACTTTTGGAGGCTGTTTTATTCCAACCCCGATGGCAAATCCAATGAGTGAGCCTAATACAGGCTTATCAAGCACCATCTCAAATATTAAAGCAATAGAAATTCCAGAAGCAGCACTCGTTGAAACAATGAGAATAGTTTTTCATTTAAAGCACTCTTTTATGACAAAGACAGCATATAACGAAGCGATAACATTAAAGAAAAGCGGATGAATCAATCAAGTATTTTTGACTATGATGACTAGCTGATGGCGGGGCTCTATTATCTAACTGAACAAAAAATTCAGATAGATACTTAAGTTGAACATTTCGTGTAAAATGGCATGGTAGTTTGGTATAATATAGACAAGTTAAATTCAAAGATTTCAAACTTATTTTAAGGAGGGATTTTAATGGAGACAAAAAAAGTGTCTTTACTTTCACTGCTTATTTTTTTAATGGCTGTTATTTGCTCTTTTCCTCTTTTTTACTTTATGTCACCTTCTCACACGTTGCAATCAGAAACTGTGACTAAATACTTTAGCTTTGTTCGTTTGCTTTTAATAGGCGGGAATCTTTTATCTCTCTTTTTATCCGTTTCGTTATTTAGGAGAGTTAGAAATAAAATAGTTTTGATTCCTCTGATATTTTCTTCGGCAGTCTTGCTCTATTTTGGAGGTCTCCTGCTATTGGGCTGGATGATATTTGGAAATGGGCCTTAATAAGCTATTAATAGATTAAAATAGTCATAAAAAGTTCTTCATCAAATGATATTGATGAAGAACTTTTTATATGTGCCGCAAGGGCAGAGTGATAGTAAATTTAGTCCCTTTTCCAAGTTGGCTTTGTACGGCAATCTCCCCTTGGTGAGCTGTCACGATACTTTTGACAATGTATAGACCTACGCCCTGTCCCCCCGAGTCACGGGAGCGGGAAACATCGCTTCGATACAAGCGTTCGAAAATCCGCGGCAAGTCATTTTCAGGGATACCCATGCCCTCATCAGCAAAGGTGATAATCAAGTCGTCTTTTTTTATCTGCCACTGACAGATGATTTTGCCGTTTTTTTTGGAAAAATTCAAACTGTTGGCCATCAGATTTGTCAACACCTGTTGCAGCTTGTCTTGATCACCTTCAATTTGCACGTCAGGTCCGATCATTTGAAAGTCGATCTTTTTTTCGATAAATTTATGGGAAAAATTAGTTGCTACCTTGGACACTAAATCTTTAAAGTTAAACCGTTCGATTATTAGTGTGTCCTCATTTTTTTCCAACTCCCCCATGTTGTCAATGTCACGAACCAGTCTAGTCAGGCGGGTCACTTCCTCACGGCAGAGGAGCAGCCGTTCAGGGGTTATTTCCCAAATGCCGTCAGCCATGGCTTCCAGACTTCCTTGGAGCGTAGTGAGAGGTGTGCGGATTTCATGGGCGATATCCGTGGACATTTGTTTTCGGTACTGTTCTTGTTGGCTGAGGATAGCACTCAATTTATTTAAAGCTTCTGTCAATTCGTTTAATTCTGTTACCCGGGTCTTATATCCCAAACGCTCATCAAAATTTCCATCTGCCATTTTTTGAGTCAAGACAGTAGTGTGTGCGATGGGACGGCTGATATGTTTTGCAAGAAAAACAGCGAATAAAAAAGCAGCAGGCAGAGATAAAACAAAAATAATCACTAAACTTTTTTTAATATCTTCTGCAAATTTCTGGTCTTGCTCATTGTATAGACTGTCTTCATAGTATTGGAAAAGTACAGAGCCGATGGGGGTATCATTGGAAGACAGACTTAGCTGTTGTTCTCTAAAATTTTCTGCTGTTTCATCTAGCTTGGACATGCCGTGGTTAGGCGATCCGTGCAGACGTTTATTATGCCCGGAGCCGTTCATGTGCCCATTGCCTCTGTCAGTTGAGGAATTCCAAATGACCACATCTTCAGCATCGTAAACAATAAATTGTAAATCTTCCTTATTCATCTGCTGACTTAGAGTGAGCAGGTCTTCTTCTGACCAGACAGCTGTTTGAGTATCGAAAGTCAGCTCGATTTCCGCTGCATAGTCAGTCAGTTTGTCCTGATACTTCTCTGCAACATAGTCATCAAAATGTTTGTCCGAGAGGTAAAAGGTGACCGCGCCCAATGACCCGATCAACAGTATCAATATGGCAAGAAAGGATAACAGTATGTAAGTTTTTAAGTTTATTTTCATACAGATTCTCCAAAGCGATAGCCGACACCGTGGACGGTTGCGATGAAATGAGGCGATTTGGGTTTATCTCCGAGTTTGTGCCGAAGATTTTTGATATGAGAATCAATCGCCCGTTCGTAGCCTTCAAAATCCGGTCCGAAAATATGGTCAATCAGCTGTTCCCGTGAAAAAACCAATGTTGGGTGCGCTGCAAAAGTGACCAGCAAGTCAAATTCCGTTGCCGTTAAAGAGATGGGGATATCTTGCAGCGTGACTTTGCGTGATTGTTGATCGATTATCAGTCCGCTTTTTGGAAAGTGGAGAGTATCGTTTGTCTCTGGGTAGCAGCGTTTAAGAACGGTTTTGATTCTTGCCACTAATTCTTTGGGACTGAAAGGCTTGGTCATATAATCATCTGCCCCAAGGTCTAGCCCCAGCAAGATGTCATCTTCAGAAGACTTTGCTGTCAACATGATGATTGGGGTGTCGGAGTGTTGCCGGATTTTTTTTGCCACACTTATTCCGTCTAATTTGGGCAGCATTAAATCCAGTACAAGCAAATGAGGAGCAGTTTGTTCAAACTGCTCCAAAGCCTCGAGCCCGTCTTTGGCTGTCACGACTTCAAAGTTTTGTTTTTCTAAATAAGCGACGATGATGTCAAGAATGTTTTGTTCGTCTTCTACGATCAAAATTTTCATGGGGAAACTCCTTGCACATTATTTCTGAATCAATTTTTTCTTCCTAATAAATTCCTCTTCCGTTAGACTGCCTTCCACAAATTTTTTTGCTAAAATTTCCTCCGCCGATTCCGGCTCCAAATCAGTAGACGCTTGATGTTGTTTGGGAAATGTCTGTCTCGGTCTTTGTAAAAGTTTTATTAAGACTATCATACCGATAACCAGTAAGATTAACCAGAGAAATCCGTTCCCTCTTAACGTAGACAGATAATGACTGTTTTGCCAAATGTTTGGATAAGTGCAGTGAGACATCTTCGTTCCAGCTCCTTTTTGATATAGAACAAGTATAAAGCAAGAGTATGGAGATATTATGTAGATAGACTCTCTTTGAAAAACTTTCATCAAACTAACGGTAACAGTTTGTTATCTATACATTTAGTCAGCTAAAGTAATATTAAGTTAAAATACCGGGACTTGCATGCGGATAAACATATTTCGTGACAGTTGGTTGGAATGGGGGATTTCATAGACTACCTCACAAATATAATCTCCCGCCACTTGCAGATTTCTTTCTTCTAACATTTTTTTCAACACTAAAATTTCACTTGTTTCCTCTTCAAAGGCCTCACAGTAATGAATCGCATATTGTTGCCGCGGTAAAGTAGTAAAATTCTCCAGATGACTCAAGTGCTTATCGCAAAAGATAAACATCGTTCTGGAATCTAGCTCCTCCTGTCGGAAATTTTCTTGAGCCATGATAGACCCCACTCGGTTAAATTGATAGACAGGAATATGATGGGCAACGAGACTTTGTTTAAATTGGCGTAGGTGCAATTCGTACTCTAAGAGATCCATTTCGTAAATATTTTTCGAAATCGGAAACGTCAGGATGTCTCTTTTTGGTAAAATGGTTACTTCAAAGGATTTTTGTTGGCTTTTTTGTTGATAAATATGATTGGTTTCTTTGAAGGATTGAATCAGTCTCATTTTTTCTTCAATACTTTTTTTTTCAGCGGATAATTCAAGATATTTTTGTTCAACTTTTTCATTCAGTGTATCCACTGTGTTTTCCTGATCTAAAATATTTTTGATTTCTTCCAGTGAAAAGTTGAAGCTTTTTAAAAATTGAATACTGTCCACAATGGTTGACTGCATAACATCATAATAGCGATAGTTCGTTAATTTATCCACTTTGGCAGGCAGCAGCAGTTCAATGCTTTCGTAGTAGCGCAGTGTTTGAATAGGAATATTGTTCAACTGTGCAAAATCGCCTATTTTAATTAGTGTATTCATTTTAAAACTCTCCTTGACTCTCTACTTACTATAGACATTATACTTTAATTGTGAACGTTTTAACATTAAAAAACCTTAGGAGGCATTCACATGGAAAAAGTAAGAGTGATTCAGTATGGTTGCGGAAAAATGTCTGAAGTGCTGTTTCGTTACTATCATAAGCATGGCGTGGAAATCGTTGGTGCCATTGATAACAATCCGGAAGTCGTTGGGCAGGACGTGGGCGACTTTGCAAACTTGGGCGTAAAAACAGGTGTGAAAATTTCTGACAATGCCAAGGAAGTTTTCGAAAATTGTGATGCTGATATTGCTGTCGTGACGATCTTTAGTTATATGCCAGAAATGTATTCTTTCTTCGAATTAGCATTAAAGCACGGTGTCAACATTTTAACTACTTGTGAAGAAGCAATCTATCCATGGAACACGTCACCAGTGGAAACCAATAAACTTGATAAATTAGCTAAACAAAATAATGTGACAATCACCGGCAGCGGCATGCAGGATATTTACTGGATCAATATGCCTTGTCTGATGATGGCGGGGATGAATGACATCACAAAAGTCAAAGGTGCCGTCAGCTATAACGTGGAAGACTATGGTTTGGCGTTAGCCGAAGCTCATGGTGCCGGCTACTCCATGGATAAATTTGATAAAGAAATCGCTCAAGCTGAAAGCTTCCCTTCTTATATGTGGAATGCTGCAGAAGGCATTTGTTCTAAAATGAACTGGACGATTGCTTCTATTTCTCAAAAGAGTGTACCGTTTACGTTGGACGAAGATGTTTATTCTGAGACTTTAGGCCGGACGATTCCTGCAGGCGAAGCAACAGGAATGTCTGCAGTCACAACAATCAAAACCCATCAAGGCATTGAGCTGGAAGTGGAATGTATCGGAAAAGTGTATCGTGAAGATGACGGGGATATGTGTGATTGGGAAATCATCGGGGAGCCGGGAATGAAGTTTTCAGTTGAGAAGCCGGATACTGTTGCTCATACATGTGCAACCGTAGTCAACCGAATCCCATCTGTCCTTTACGCACCAAGCGGTTTTGTAACAGCAGAAAAATTGGATGATCCCGAGTATTTGACTTACCCGATTCATTTAAGCTTATAATCCAAAAAAGCGCTCTTGAAAAAGAGTGCTTTTTTATTTTTCAGTTTTTTTAAGTCTGTTTACCATAGCTTGCTGATTAAGAACGAAGCCAAGCCCCGAATCATCGACTGACGATACGTGTGGTTTAACGTTTAATCCTATTATCTAAAGACAGAGTCAGGCGGGAAACTATGATATAATTTGAGTGTATCAACGTTCCGGTTGATGTCTTGATAGTTTAAAGAAAGAACATTAAATAGGCAAATAGACTTGAAACAGAAAAATCAAAAGGACGGAGGTCTGGTGTATGAATGAAGCGAAAGAAAAGTTTATTTCTGAAGTTTTCAGCGCAGAGCGTAGAAGGTACGGGGCGGACCAAGGAGCCCTGCTCCGTACATGGGAGAGAAATCTTGGCGATGATCAAGAGAAAATCCGCCGGTTAATGACGCGGGTGCTGAAGAAAAAACTATCTGACGAAAATATTTTAAGCTATTTAAAGCGACTGAATTTTCAAGGTTGCGGTTTTGCGGCGGCAACAAATATTATTTTTGAAAGATTTGCAGGAAGAGCGGCAGAATTTGGGTGGCGTTATGGAATAAACTATTATGATGAGCAAGGACGAGTCAATTTAAATGAACTGCTGCTGACTTTTTATCATGCTGAGAATAATTGGCGGCACATTCCTCTGACCTCTGTTCAGTTTAAATTTCTTTATCCGGGCGTCCGGGCGGGAGATTTACGAGTGAATATTCAAGTTTTTACCAAAAAACATGGCGAAGAGATTACTGGGCGTTGGCTTTGGAGCGGCAGTGATTTGCAGACGAGACAGGAGCTGGTGTCAGGTAAGCTGGTTACGTTGACTTGTTACCTTAATCAGATGCACTTGATTGCACCAGGCAATGCAAGTTATAAAACCGTTGACAGCAGATTTCATACGGTCACGCTCACAGGTTATGATGAAGATCGTGAGGCCTTTGTGGTCAGCTCTTGGGGCAATAAATATTTTCTGCCGAAGTTACCTCCGATAGTCAGTCTGTTTTCGTATTAAAAAGACACAATTATCTTTTTTAACCTATGACTGTTGATTGTACTATGATAAAAAAACCTATATAATAAAAAAAGAAAAAACAGGAGGATGAGGATGATTTTAAACAAACCGCTTTTTATCGAACCCGTGCTTCAAGAAAAAATTTGGGGTGGGACCAAATTACGAGATATTTATCATTATGATATCCCTAGTGAAAAAACAGGGGAGTGCTGGGCAATCAGTGCCCATGAAAACGGTATGGGCCATGTGTTGGCACCTAAAGAATTTCAAGGGATATCTTTAGCAGAGTTATTCAGTACTCAGCCAGAACTTTTTGGCAACCCGCAAGTCAAAGAGTTTCCATTGTTGACTAAAATCATTGATGCAGCAGATGATCTTTCCGTTCAAGTACACCCAGACGATGCTTACGGTTTAACCCATGAAGGAGAACTGGGAAAAACAGAATGCTGGTACGTGATTGCAGCTGATCCGGGTGCTGAAATCGTGTTTGGTCATACAGCTCAAACAAAGGAAGAGTTTATCGAGAGAATCGATAAAGGAGAATGGGACGAACTGCTTCAATCAGTGAAAGTCAACGCAGGGGATTTCTTCTTTGTGCCTAGCGGTACGATTCATGCGATCGGTGCCGGTGTCATGATTTTGGAGACCCAGCAAAGCAGTGATACGACTTATCGGGTGTATGATTATGACCGTAAGGACGATCAAGGGAATGTTCGGGAGCTGCACATCCAGCAAGCGATTGATGTGACTACGATTCCCCATCATGTGCCTGCGCTGACAGAAAAAACAGAAAAAATAGGGGACAGTGAAATTAAAACATTGATTGAAAGCGACTATTTTAATGTTTTCCACGGGCTGATTAGAAATGATGTCAGCTTATCCCAGAAAAATAAGTATACGTTAGTCAGTGTCTTAGAAGGACAAGGAACGATTGAAATCGCTGGTGAGGAGTGGCCGTTGACCAAAGGACAGCACTTCATTTTACCTGCGACGGTAAAAGAGTGGAAACTCTCTGGTCATCTTGATATTATCAGTTCGACACCAGGAACTAAAAACAATTAATAAAAACAGCGGTATTTCTCTTTTTAACAAGAGAAGTATCGCTGTTTTTTAAACCATTTTGACAAATTGTTTCAGCTGTTGCGGGCCGAACCGTTTTTCTTGTTCTAAAACAATAGAAGCACAAGCCACACTATCTTCCAGCGCATCGTGGTGATTGTCCAACTGAATTCCCAGATTGGCACAGACGGTATTCAACCGGTGATTGTCAAATTGAGGAAATAGTTTTCGGCTGCTGCGGACGGTACATAATGAAAGAAAATGAGCAGGTTCCAGACGATAATAATCAAGACAGCCTTTAAGGACCCCATTGTCAAAGGGGGCATTATGAGCGGCAATCAGATGATCGTCTTGAAAAAAATCTTTGATTTCCGGCCAAATATCAGCAAATGTAGGGGCTTCTTTGACCATCTCGGGCCGAATACCGTGAACTTGGATATTGCGCCAGTGAAAATCAGTTTGGGGATTGATCAAAGAATAGTATTTTCCAACAATCTTGCTGTCCTGAACGACTGCCAGAGCCACAGAACAGGCGCTGTGTCTTTTTGCGTTGGCAGTTTCGAAATCCAATGCGATAAAATTCATTCTTTCCTCCTATGGTTAATTTTTTTCTTTGGTTTCGTATATAATTTTTGAGTTTTTCTATTTTTCTACTTTTTAAGGACGGGGCTCCGTGTTTCTTAGGGTTGCTTTTTATTGTATGCAAGTAAGGCTAAACTGCCGCCGCCTAAAAAGATGACAGTGACAAACAGAAGTTGCGGAACAACGCTTTTTTTTGAGTTGCTTTCTTTTTCCATTGTTTCCTTGCTGAAAGAGGATGTCTCTTTAGTGTCTTTTGACGCGATAGTATTCGTTTCTTCCCCAGGGGAGATGAGTGTCTGATTGACCAAATCGTATGTCAGGGTGACAGACTGGTTGGTCAGATAATCAAAAACCATCAATTTGATTGTTTCAGCTTGGTCGTCGACAGGTATCACAAAATGACCTTGGTCATCTGCCACGACCTCCCCGACCACATTTTCTAGGGAGATGTTGGCATTGGGGGTCGTTCTGCCTTGAAGAGAGGCATTTTCAGCATCATAAACTAAATCTGCGACGGTTAATTTTTCTTCTCCCATTTCATCGGCAACATAAGGCACAGGAAACATCAACACATTTAACATCAACAGAAGGCTTATTCTTTTGAAAAAATATGTGTTCAATCAATCACCAGCTCAACGGGGCAATGGTCGCTGCCCATAATTTCCGTATGAATAGTAGCGGAGTTCAGGCGGGCATTTAATTTTTCAGAAGTCACAAAGTAATCGATCCGCCATCCGGCATTATTTTTTCTCGCATTAAAACGATAACTCCACCAAGAATAAACGCCCTCAAGCTCTGGATAAAAATAACGGAAGGTATCGGTGAAGCCGGCCTCTAAAAGTTGGGAGAATTTTTCTCTTTCTTCATCGGTAAAGCCTGCATTCTTACGATTGGTTTTCCAGTTTTTTAAGTCAATGTTTTGATGAGCAACATTTAAATCCCCGCAAAGGATCACAGGTTTCTTTTGATCAAGCGCTGTGAGATACTGACGGAAATCATCTTCCCACTGCATTCGGTAATCCAGTCGCTTTAATTCGGATTGGGAGTTTGGCGTATAGCAGTTGACCAGATAAAATTCAGGGTATTCCAAAGTCAGGACCCGTCCTTCCCGGTCGTGTTCAGGGATACCCATACCGTAGCTGACATTAAGCGGTTCTTCCTTAGCAAAGACTGCCACTCCGGAATAGCCTTTTCTTTCAGCGTAATTCCAGTATTGATGGTAGCCCGGCAATTCTATATCTACTTGATTTTCCTGTAGTTTTATTTCTTGTAAAGCAAAAAAATCCGCGTCTAGCTGCTGGAAAATTTGCATAAAATCTTTTTTTAATATGGCGCGAAGTCCATTGACATTCCATGAGATAAATTTCATGTGACGCCTCCTTTAATAATTCTGCCCTCATTGTATCGAAAAAATGAGCGAAATACCAACCTAAAACAATCATTTGAAAAAAATTTAAAGGGGCCACAGACAGCAATTAACATTGAAAGTTTTTTTTATAAGAAAAAACTGGTAAAATAGGTAAGGATGAAAAGCCAGACATAAAATAGCTGGTCATAAGATGAAACAGGATAGAAAAAGGAGAATCTAATGAATAATAAAAAAGTAAGATTATGGGCGGCAGGACTCTTACTAAGTTTGGGATTGTTTGGTGGCTGTGCCTCTAAGGAACAAGGGACAGAGACCCAAGAAGTTACAGACCAAAGTGAGAAACAGCTTGCGGTCGATGAGGGAAAGAAACAGCTGGAGGTCAAGTGGCCTTATTATGAAATAATAAAAGATGGACAAGTGCAAGGCTATCTGCTCGGGACAATTCATGTGGGCAAACAAAGCATGTACCCATTTCCAGAAAGAATCTTGGGGGATTTGGAAAAAAGTTTTAACTTTATCACAGAAATAAAGATGTCTGAGTTTGAAAATCCGGAAACCGGGGAAAAAGCTCAAGAAGCGATGGCGGCAGAAGAACCTTTGACAACAAACATGACCGATGACGCCCGAGAAAAGTATCAGGAAATCTTAAAAGATTACGGGTATCAGGAAAAAGATGTGGCTTCGATGAACCGCTTTGGTGTCAGTCAAATGCTTCAAGCTAAAGTATTACCTGCAGTTGCGGCAACTTATGGGGTAGATATGCAGCTGAGTGCACATGCCAAAAAAAATAAAAACCAAAAAAATATCGGTCTAGAAACAGTTGCTTTTCAGTATCAAGTGCTGCCGAAAATGTATGAAGAGCCCGAAGATATCAATGCTTGGATTGAGACCCTTGAAACGAAAGAAAAATATAAAGAAGCTATGGACGAATTGCTGCAGGCGTATGTGGATGGAAAAATCAGCGAGATTTATGAGAATCCGGAAACCTCAGGCATGTCATCAGAACAAAACGAAATACTGCTGGTAAATCGGAACATGAACTGGATAGAGCAGCTGCCGGAGTATCTGCAAAAAGAAAATCAAAGTTTCATAGCTGTGGGTGCAGGACATCTGCCGGGAGAAAAAGGTCTGTTGAACTTACTGTCTCAAGCGGGTTACGAAACATCACTTGTGACATTTGAGTAAAATGAGAAACTATTCGAGCCCGGTTGATTTTATAACAAGTCGTGGTAGAATGTAGAAAATAGATTTAGAGGAGAAAAACCCGTGGATAAGAACCAAATTCAGCAAGATTTACAAGACATTCAGCTAAAATTTAATGAACCGTTATCCAAATATACTTACACAAAAACCGGTGGCCCCGCTGACGTACTGTTGTTTCCCAAATCTCAGGAAGAAGTGTGCCAGATAGTGGCTTATTGTTCTGCCAATCATTACCCTTGGATGGTGCTGGGAAATGCCAGCAATTTGATTGTCCGAGACGGCGGCATTGAAGGTTTTGTTTTAATGTTGACTGAAATGAAGAACATTCAGATAGAAGGAACGAGATTAATCGTTGACGGCGGAGCTTCCCTAATTGAAACTACGAAACAGGCGCTGGAGGCTTCGTTGACAGGTATGGAATTCGCCAGCGGCATACCCGGAAGTATCGGTGGCGCTGTTTATATGAATGCAGGGGCGTATGGCGGAGAAATCACTGACGTTTTTGAATCTTGTACCGTGGTATGGGAAGATGGTAAAGTAGAAACGATTCCCCATGACCAAATGGCATTCAGTTATCGTCACAGTTGTCTGCAAGAGCGAAAAGGGGCAGTCTTGTCGGTCTCATTTGCATTGAAACCGGGTAATCGTGAGCAAATTCAGGCTAGAATGGACGAGTTAACACATTTACGTGAAAGCAAACAACCTTTAGAATTTCCTTCTTGCGGGAGTGTTTTTAAACGTCCCGAAGGCTATTATACGGGAAAGCTTATTCAAGAGGCGGGATTGCAAGGATTTATGATTGGCGGGGCGCAAGTCTCTACCAAGCATGCCGGCTTTATCGTCAATACGAATAATGCTACAGCAACTGACTATGTAGAATTGATCCGTCACATTCAAAAGGTTATTTTTGAAAAAAATAACGTAAAACTTGAAACAGAAGTCAGAATTATCGGCAGAGAATAAAAAATTCTACTAGTGCTTTAAATTGTGAAGAACTGTCATCGCCATTACTGGTGAGTGACAGTTCTTTTTTTCCATCATAAAATTTAAAAATCCCCAGTGTCAGCTTTTTAAATTTCAGCTGCCAAATTTTGTTCTCTGACCGCCACAGAGGTCAGTGTGTCGATCAATTTGATTGATTCTAACGTTTTCGGTATTTGATGATGTTCCTGAGAAATAATGCCCTTCAATAAAAAAAGCTGATCCAGATAGTAGAGAACGTGATTTTTTTGCGCCCAAGCAATTCCTTGTGCAACAGCTCTGTCAGCTAAGTCATACAGTTGATGGTTGATAAATGCTGTCCCCACATGATATATTGCACGAACCAGTTCAATATTAGTTCTTTTTGCTGAGTTGTAACTGAAATAACTAAGACTTTTTTTCATAAAAAGTAGGCCTGCCTCTGTCTCTCCCTGAAATAAACGTAGGCGCCCTAGTTCGCTCAAAAGAATGATTTCCATGTCTGAGCTGCCGGTTTGCTCAAAATCAAATGTGCAGTCTAAACTTTCTTGCAGAAGTTTTGTCACCCCCTTTGAATGAGAATCAAATGAAGCTAAAGCACAGGCTTTATAATAATAGTAAAGTTGCAATTCCTCTTTGGAGAAATGAGCTGGAGGAACATATTGTTGTGAAATCAACAGACTCAGTTGTGTATATTGATGCGTCTGGTGTAAGTATTGCATCAATTGCAGCCAGTCCCGTGATTTTTGTGAATGTGGAGAATGTTCGTTCATCGCTTCTTCTACCGAAATATTTAAACGCTTGCAAATTTCTGTCATGATAAGAGCATTTGGGATAACTTCATTATTCTCTATGCGGCTAAGCATGGCTTGGGAACAAATGTCTTCTGCTAATTGTTTTTGCGACAATTTCATTTCTTTACGAACTTTTTTTAAATTAGTTCCGTAGGTATGGTCGTTCATTCATTTAGCTCCTCTCGAAAATAACGTCTCAAAAAAATTTTATCTAACTATTAGCAATTAAGCAACTTTTTCAACTGTTTATGTTATTTATTTATGTTTTAATCTATGTTATATAAACATATGCGATAAAATGAGTGTTTTTAAATGGAGTGTATTTTTATGGCAAGGCGAGAGAGGGATTACTGGGGAGAGGAAGAAAAAAACTAGTAAAACAGTGAAATCAAAGGAATTTCACTGTTTTTTTAGAAAAAATTTTAAATTTTAGCAAAAATCCTTTGCCGAATGGAGATGGTTGTGGTAGAATGAATTTAGTGATTTTTTGTAACGGAGCTACAGGTAAGTTGTTTTAAACTTTTTCCTTAAACTTCCATTCAAGAACTACACAAATATTTTGGGAAAAGGAGGAGTTTAGAATGACTGAAGGAACAGTAAAGTGGTTTAACGCTGAAAAAGGTTTCGGATTCATCACTGTTGAAGGTGGCGACGATGTGTTTGTACATTTCTCAGCTATCCAAGGCGACGGATTCAAAACTTTAGAAGAAGGTCAAGCAGTTACTTTTGACGTAGAGTCAGGAGACCGTGGACCTCAAGCAGTAAACGTGAACAAAGCATAATTATGCTTTTATGTTGAAACTTAGAAACACTCACTAATTTTAGTGAGTGTTTTTTTATTGTCTTTTTTCGACAGGGAATCTTAGAGCAGTTTTTAACTTCTCGGGAGCTGTTCTACGAGGATCGGATAAATAAATTTCTTTATGTTGAACACCAAGGCGACAATAGCCTTCGGTTCTACAAAAATCGGTCATCTGAGCGAAACTTTCAGCTTCATCATCATAACAGCCTTCGTGGAGCATTTGTACCACCAATCCCTCTTCTAAAGCTAAGAAAAAGACCTGCTTTTGAAATTTCTCCGGCACTTTGTTTAATATCAAAGGCTGTATTAGGGGAAGCATGTCCTCCGTAAAGAAATCAGGCTGACGAATCATCAAAGTATAAACAAGTTGTTTTTTGTCCAAGGGGTTATTTTTAGTGACAGGTGTTTTGCTATCCCAAATACCCTCTAAGGGGAAGACAGTGTAATCATAAAAACCGGGTAAGTCGAGCCCTTTTCTCCATGACATTTTTATCCCGTAGGAATAGGCGTATAAAGCGGCAGTTTTTTGTGAAAATTCTTCTTCATTGGGGTCTCCCTCTCCTGTGATGGCCAAATAATTCATTTTGGGAACGGTGAGCACCTGAGGAGATTTTTTTGGTAAATACAAAGCTTTATCTCGTTTGCGCCATTCGTATTTCATTTTTTTCCTCCTAATATTGTCATAATGACCCCATCATATCATCTGACCTAAGGCTAGAGTCTATAAAATTAAGAATTAATTAAGAGTTATACTAACAATTTTTTCAGAAATATTTTTTATAATAAGTGTAATGCAAGAGATAAATAGAAACTATGGCGTTCTTTATTAAAAACAGCCAGCTGTATGGTTGTGCTTTTTGCTTACTTTTTTCTGTCCCCGTTTGAGAATATGTTGTGACATTTAAAAAAGAAAAGGAGTTTCACTATGAAAATCAACTGGGGGATTAAGAGAAAAAATAGACTGTTTATCCTAGCCATACTGGGAGCAGCTTTTTTAGTGGGTAAACTGGTCCTGCCTTTTTTAGACCGACACTATCTCACGCTCTTGTGAGCAGACCATTGACATATTTTTTTGACGTGATATCTTTGATTTTAATTGTCTTGGGAATAGTGATCGATCCGACGACGCGTGGAGTTTCAGATAGTAAAAGAGCACAAAAATATGTAACATTCGGTCAGCAATACGACTATAATGACTTGGAGAAAGAAGGAACTTGGAAAATTGGTTAAGCTTACGGATGATCAAGTTGATGGTTTTGAGAGTTTGAATATAAGAGATTTTTTACGACTATTTATGCCGCTGAAAAACAGGAGAGTTAAGGGCAGAAATAGTGATGATGAGGAGAGAGGAAATGGAAAAAGTAATATTAGTTGTGGATGATGACAAAGAAATCCGCGAAGGGGTTCGTATTTATTTGGAACAGGAAAATTATCAAGTATTGGAGGCTGAGGATGGGGTGGAAGCTTTGGAGATTTTATCTCATAAAGAAGTCCATCTAGTGATTTTGGATATTATGATGCCCAACTTGGATGGGACACTTACCACTTATAATATTAGAAAGGGAAACAACGTCCCGATACTTATGCTGAGTGCTAAAAATGAAGAAGTAGATAAAATCATGGGTTTGCAGATCGGTGCAGATGATTATTTGACAAAGCCCTTTAATCCGATGGAATTATTGGCTAGAGTGAAATCCCTTCTGCGTCGGTATATGAGTTTGGGTAACTACCAACAAGAAGAAAAACCTTTCCATATTCTCGAAGTTAACGGATTGATATTAGATAAACTGGAGAAAAAAGTCTTTGTCGAAGGACGGGAAGTAAAACTGACACCTACAGAATTTAAAATCACGGAGCTGCTGATGCAGTCTCCCGGCAGAGTTTTCTCGATTGATGAAATTTATGAATCTGTTTGGAAGGAGCCCAGCTTTAATTCTGACAATACGGTGTCTGTTCATATTCGGAAAATCCGTGAGAAAATCGAGGCATTTCCAAAGGAACCAAAATATTTGAAGGTGGTGTGGGGTGTTGGCTATAAAATTGAAAAATAACTATCTTTTATGGTTGTCTGCAGTCATTATATCTGTCAGTTTGACGGTGTTTGCAGTCTTATTTTTTCAGCTAAACCGAGTAACGCAGGAAAAAGATACAGATTGGGATATTTTCCATTCCGTTTCCCTTGTTTTCATGGAACAGGTATTGGCAGAAGATGGGGATTCGTCACTTTTACCAGAAAATATTTCCAAAGATCATATTCGCCTTTATCGTGAATACTATGGAGATTTGGACACACAGCTGGGAGATATTTCCCGCCAATATATGTCCAAAATAATAAAAGCAGAAGATCAGCAAGCAGTCAAAACTCTTGAGAAAGAACGAGATACTAAACTTCACGCCATCATCAATAATTTCAGTGACGATAAAATCGTTCAGGAGAAAATCTTTGATATTGAGAAGCAGTGGCTAGATAAATACGGGAATAAAGTTACAAAAGCGTTGACGGAAAAAACCAAAGAAATCGACATGAATTATTTTTACTACATCGTAAGGGACAACGGAGCTGTTCTGACGAATGTTTCGTCTTTAAAACAGGAAAAAAATCACCGAAAAATCAAGGAGTTTTTTGAGAAAGAAAGCGGTCAGGCGGTATATCAGAAAAAACTGACGACTTACTTTCCAGTGTATGAGCTAGGCATTGGGCAAGATGAATTGTTTGAGTATCTTTTTTCAGAATTTAATGAAGAGGTGACTGTGACTGTTGGGATGAAAAAAGAGGGTCCGACAATGTCTTTTATTAAGCAAGGAGAACAGAGGCAGCAAACGATTAAAATATTTCTATTTTTAAGCATCGTTGCTTTGCTGATAGGTTGTTTTTTTGCTTATAATTACATTAATGGAGCACAGGAGCGACCATCGAAGTACGTGGCTATTCTAAAAAAAATCCCATTAGATGGGAGCGTCCTCTTGACTGGGATGTTTAGCATATTTATGTTGTTTAGTCTCGGAAGATTGGATGTTTTAAGCTGGAATGATTCATTGTTGTCACTGGGAGGAGCTTTTCTTTTGTGGGCTGTCTTCCTATTATGGACAGTTTTTGCGCTCATCACCATCAAAGAACTGCTGACAGTTTTTCGTGAGGAGAAATGGACGGGAATCAAAAGAATAGCCGGGGAAACGCTGATGGCTAAAATTTGGAGAAGGACCTGTGTTTATTATCAGCGGTTACCTTTCCTTGTAGTCTTGATTTTAGTTATGCTGGGCATTTTTTCAATCGCCTATGTTTATGATAATTACCGTTACAGTGACCTTTACAATATTTCTTTCAAATTTTTGTTGCTATGCTTGTCTATTGTGGGCGTGCTGTTACTTTATCGTCATCAGAAATTTTATAAACAGGCTGCTCTCTTGACGGAACAATCAAAAAAAATACTGATGGCTCACGGGTCAACTGCTTCACCTTTAGAAAATCTGAAAGGGTTGGAAATCAATGTTACACAATTAGGTTTGATTTTGGACGAATATGAAAAATCTAGTCGACAAAATGAAGGGCTCAAACATGAGTTGTTGACCAATGTCAGTCATGATTTGCGGACACCATTGACCTCGTTGATTACTTATAGCCAACTGTTGCAAAAGTCAGATAATACGTTAGAAGAACAGGAAAAATATCGGAAAATCATCAGTGATAAATCACTTCGGATGAAACGCCTCATTGATAACTTGTTTGAAGTTACTAAGATGAACAACGGGGAAGTGTTGTTGAATAAATCCACAATCAATATGAAGCAACTGTTGGAACAGGCTATTGCGGAGTATGAGGAGATTTTTAAGGAGAAAAATCTCAAACTGATGTATTACAAACCACATGAGAGTATTGAAGCTTTGGCAGACGGGGATAAAATTTGGCGGGTGATGGACAACCTGTTCAGTAATGCGGCAAAATATACAATGTCTGACACAAGAATTCATCTGAAACTTCAACAGCAAGAGGATGAAATTTTACTGGAAATGAAAAATATTGCCAATTATGAATTAAATCAGGAAGCCAGCGGTCTAGTGGAACGTTTTCGCCGAGGGGATAATTCAAGGAACACTGAAGGGTTTGGTTTAGGTTTAGCTATCGCCAATTCGATTATTGAATTGCATCAAGGAACACTGCAGATTATAGTCGACGGGGATATGTTTAAGATTTTAATTTCCATACCGGTGTAATCAACAAAAACTCCCAAAAACAATTGGGAGTTTTTTTAAAATTTGGGTTTGACTATTTGCTTCGATAGGTATAAAATCTAAGAGTACTTGTTTTTTTCGGGCTGTTAGCTCAGTTGGTAGAGCAACGGACTCTTAATCCGTGGGTCGTGGGTTCGATCCCCCCACAGCCCATTGGGTGCCAAACCCACGAGAATGGTGTCATGTCGGCGTCTTAGGACGTTTCGAAGACGTGATACGCATTCTCTTTTTTTGTGTTTCAGGCACTTTGTAAAATTGGGCTGATAAAGATAATATCAAAAGATGTTGATTAGGAAGCTGACTTCTTGATTAGCCTCTTTTTTGTTATAATGATGATAAGGAGGAGAGATAAAGATGAGAAAGACGACTTACTATGTTGAAAAGACTAGAAAAAATCCTTATCTTAGCCGTTTCGTTAGTTGTTTTCACGATTGTCGCTTTTTTGTTTTTTACTCGAGCCCCTAAGGATAAAAACAACCTGAACACTGGAAAGCAAAGTTCTGACTGTAGGAGTGAAAGTTCAGTTGTTGAATCTTCTGAGACAACAGCCAGCACCTCTAAAAGTTCAATCAACAACGAGATGTCAGATTCGCAAAAGAGGCCGGATACTTCTAAAAGGATAAGTGGGTTTGTCGCCAGACAATATACGCTGGATGAAAAATCTGGAATGACTGAAGAATTTTTGACATGGGCCTCTGAACGGGCGATTATTGGCGGGATGGCAGTCAACTCTGCTTATTTTACTCATGGAGCCAGCGGAACGGGAGACTGGTATGCTGAAACGCCGGACGGTTTGGTTTTAGTTCAGCAGCAGCATCCGGAAGGCAGGCCAGGTTATGATTATTATTCGATTCATGAAGTAGGCGGTGTCATTTTTTTCAGAGGGAATACTCTCTATACTTAGCCAATAAGTCTAAACAGGAGCGACTGAGTTTAGAATCAGAAAAAATCGGCAAAAAGGCTGAAATAAATACTCTCAAAGCAAATAATAGTGACACATCTGTTTTGACTAGAGCGAAAATTACTTTTTTTAGTCATATAAGATTATTTGATATAATAAGATGGAACAGAAGAAGGCGGTGAGTCCAATTAAAAAATTTATCATTTATTTTAATAGCAGCGCTGGAAATAGCGAAAATAATAAAATAGCTGAACGGGTTCAAGAGATAATGTCAGAACATGGACATCTTACAGACATCTTGACTCGACCCACAGTGGAAAAGGCACTGAATGCGTTGAACATGCAAATTCCTCATTACGACGGTATCATAGCTATCGGCGGAGACGGTACTTTAAATGTCGTCGCTACCGCGTTTATTCAGGCAGGAAAAAGTATTCCTTTAGGTATCATTCCGGGAGGGACTATAAATAATTTTGCCCGACGCTGGAAAATTTCGCTAGATGTGGATAAAGCAGTGGAAACAATCCTGAAGGGACAAACGAAAAAAGTCGGCATCGGTGCCTGCAATAATCAGAAGGCGATTGTCAGTTCCTTTACGATTGGAGTGCTGGCAGATATTTCTAATGATGTACGTCAACAAGAGAAGAAAAAATTTGGCCTCATTGTTTACCCTCTAGCAGCGTTCAAAAAAATCGGCAGAAATAAATCCCATGCCGTCATATTGGAATCTGACCATAAAAAGGAAACCATGAAAACTTGGATTGCCTTGATTACGACTACAGATTCAGTCGGGGGGATCAAGTACTTGCCAGAAGATACGAACGGGTTTCATGTCAGCATCCTTCATGACATGGGCTTTAAAAAATTGACATCGTTCTTACGCTACGCATTTACCGGACACTTAAAAAAAGTGAAAAGTGTGACATATTTTGATTCTAAGCACATAAAATTAATCGCAAGTAATGAAGAAGATAAAATATATTCCCGAATCGACGGGGACGCCAGTTTAGCCTTGCCCTTGGATTTGGACTGGAAGAAGGACTTTTTGACCTTATTTGTTCCAGAATAAAAAATGATGATAAATCGAAAAGCTGCGATTGGCTGACGAAAGATTATTCACATGGGCATTAAGTGGTTTCTATACAGTATAAGTTGCCAATATCGCCAAAATTAAGGATAATGAAGAGGATAAGAAGATAAAGTCAAAGAGGGAATCCTATGAAAAAAAATGTCACAATTTCAGATGTGGCTGAACAAGCCGGCGTTTCAAAAACAACAGTCTCAAGATATTTGAATGGGCGATTCGGAAATATGTCGAAAGAAACAAAAGAGCGTATCAAAGAAGTCATTGCTGAGATGAATTATCGCCCTAGCAAACAGGCACAAGCATTAAAATCGAAAAGAAGTTACCTGATAGGTATTGTGGTGGCGGATATTTCTAATATGTATTCTTCGCTGTTATTAAAAGGTATCGGCGAAGTTTTAGGTAAAGCCGGCTATCAGATGATTATTATGGATGCGGCCAATTCAATTGAGCAAGAACGTGAACTGCTTGATAGATTGATTGATCAAAGTGTGGAGGGGGTAATTTTACAAGCCCTGTCCAGAGATGCCCATCATTACGATCATTTAAAGAAAGCTAATATCCCTCTGGTTTTGGTAGATAGAGATGTGGAACCTTCGATTTTTCCTTTGGTCACAACTGATAACGTCACAGCCACAAAAAAAATTGCAGAAGAGATACTTAGTAAAAACTATGAGCAGGTCGTCGTCGTCAGCGAACCGCTAAAAGATGTGATTACTAGAGAATTGCGGTATGAAGCGGTGAAAGAGGTCGTCATAGCTGCGAAGCGTAAACTCACTTTAATAGAGGCGACAGCAGAAACTAATTTGTCAGAAAGAATTTCTGAACTAATAGCATCCCCTTTAAAAACAGCTTTGTTTGCCTCTAATGGGAGAGTATTGATGGAGCTATTGACGATTTTAGTGAATGAACAGGTACCTATCCCCGAAGATATTGGAATCACAGGCTATGATGACTGGAACTTATCCGCTTTGGTAGGTCCGGGAATCACCAGTATCGAACAACAAACAAAAGTTATCGGTGAAGAAGCTGCAAACACAATGCTGGAATGTTTAAAAGCCGGGGCATACCCAGTGGAAACGAAAACCATCCCTGCAATCATTCAGTTGCGCAAGTCTTTATAATAGGTAGTTTATTAAACAAAAAAGTATTCAACGTAATCAGCCTACGTGAATACTTTTTATTTTTCACTTAAATTTTCTATCGTTATATATATTCCTTGGGTGCAATTAAAAAAAGAAACGGTGTTATTCATTTTTCGAACGTTACTTGCTGGCTGATAACTAGGGTGTGGGAGGTTAGTTTCTTCACCATAGCCCTCGTATCTGTAACGACGTCATTCATTTATTATTGTACTAAAAGAAAATTTTGAGAGTATTCTTCTTCTCTTAAGGTATTAGCGACATTCTTTTAATTTTGTGATGGTTATTTTTGTTGAAAAAATGTCTTTTAAAAGAAAGCGCTTGACATTTTTCGGAAACCGGTTTACCATGTAATTATAGAAACCGGTTAACCAACAAAAAGGAGGACGCATTAAATGGCAAATAATTTAGTATTGAATCTCTTAGTTTTTGATGACAAACGAAGAGAAGGCACATTACAAGCAGACATGATTCTTCACGGGATGACATTAGGGTTCAAAGCATTTGAAATTAGACGAGAATATTTTGAAGACATGACAAAAGAAATACCGATGATTAAAAAATTGGTTGATGAATTCAGTTTAGATTTATTTTACAGTGTTCCCGATGAAGTATTTGTCGATGGAAAAATTAATCCGAAATTGAAGGACTATCTGATAGAAGCTGATCAATTAGGTGTAAAACACATCAAGTGGAACATTGGAGACTTCGCTCATTTTTCAGGAGATATCAATGAACTAAAGGGTTTGACGCAAGAAGGAATCGCCATCAGTGTTGAAAATGATCAGACACAAACTTCTGGAAGAATTGAACCGATAGACGTGTTTATGGGAAAAGTGAAAGAAAACAAAATCAGTATCGGCTATGTTTATGATTTGGGAAACTGGCGATTTGTTGGTGAGGATGAGCATCGTGCAGCAGAATTATTAAATAAGTATGTTACTTATATTCATGTGAAAGATGTAAAAACTATTCAGGGGAAACCAACTGCTGCAGGCTTAGGAAAAGGGGAAATCCAATGGCAGAAAGTACTTGACATATTACCCCGTGACGTTCCAATTGCCATCGAGTATCCGACCGTGTCAGATGAGGAGATATTAGATGCGAAAGAACTTTTAGAAAAGGAGATCGAAAAAAATGGCTGATAAACAAACGAAAATTGATCCAGAAGCTTTTGCTTATCGTTTTATGGAAACAATCAAACATTCAGGAGATGCTGTAGAAGAGATGGAAAAAGCAGCCAAGGAATCACTGGCAGCGTACTTGACCGCATACTATATTGCGCAAAGATTCAATAATTTGGAAAATTCTTTTTTTGAAGAACAACAACATCACGATGTCTCAACGTATCAAAAAATTTTAAGTGAGTTAAATCAATATTAAAAAGGAGGGAAAACTGTGGCAAATGCATTGACAGGAATTTTATTAATTGCTACATTCGTTATTTTTATCGGTTATGCGATGAAAGGCGGTAACTTAACTGTTGGTTTCTTCGTCATGGCAGTGCTTTGGACCGTCATCGGCAGAGTTCCCTTCAATCAGGCAATCAAAGATATTTTCACTGAACCTGTATTGAATTATGGAAAAACAGCTGCTTATATTATTTTTGGGTCGTGGTTTGGTAGAGTGCTTGTTGACACTGGAATTGCTGGGAGTATTAGTCGGAGGACTGAAAAGGTTGGGAAAAAGAGTCCCATACTCGCTACGATACTGATTGCTCTTGTTATCGCTTTGATTTTTACTAGTTCTTATGGTGTCGGTTCAGCCATTGCTGTGGGAGTCATATTGTTCCCGATTATGTTTTCCATCGGTGTGCCAAAAAATATCGCAGTGACTATTTTTACGATGTCCATAGGTGCCGCGATGTATGTCAATAATGTGTTGTTTGTGCAATTTCAAGTTTTTTTCCCGGAAGTAGAGTGGGGAAGTCGCTATCAACGTTTTGGTTTTGTGGCGATGGGTGTGCAAATGGCAATCGTTATTCTTTTTATTCTCTTCAACTCTAAAAAAATCAAGAACGGGACACCGGTAATTGTTGAAGGTAGTTCATCGGCAGAAGTTAGTGATGTTTCTACGTTTACTTATGTGTTGCCTGTGTTGCCAGTGTTGCTTAGTATTTTTGCCAAATGGGACGCTGTTCCTGCGTTACTGCTTTCAATTATTATTGCTTTTTTAGCTACTGGAAACATGAAAAGTTATTTAAAATTTGTAACAATGATGAATGAGACAGCAAAGCATGCCATTAGTGATATTGCCGGACTTTTAATCATGCTGTTTGTTTTAACGATGTTTCAAGCGGCTGCGATTCATGCTATGTCAGGTTTTACGTCAGTATTTCAAGCAATCTTGCCGAGCAGTAAATTAGTACTTGTTATCATCATCGCAATAGTTGCTCCGCTTTCTTATTTCAGAGGGCCATTGATGCTTTACGGTGCCGGAGCTGCTGTGGCTGCTATCTTGATTGGGACAGGCATGTTTGATCAATACTTTTTATACGGTCTTTTAGTGGTACCTTCGATGATGGGTGTTTCTGCTTGTATCACACAGTCATGGAACTTATGGGCTGTTCAATATGCAGAGTTGGATACCAAAACATTTTTAGTCACTGGCTTACCTTGGGCTTGGGCAGCCACAGTCATTAATCTTTTTGCCGCATACTTTTTATTATAAAATTATTACTATAAACTAATTGGAGGAATTAATCATGAGTGAATTTTTAACAATTGGAGAACCGATTGCTTTGTTTGGTTCAGAAGAAGTGGACAAGAGTTTGAAGGATGCTAAATATTTTCAGAAGTTTCTTGCAGGTGCTGAAGTCAATGTGGCAGTGGGAGTTTCCCGGTATGGTCATAGTACACAATACATTACCGCATTAGGGGAGGACCCTTTTGGCGAATTTATCATTGACCAATTGAATGAAAATAATATCGGGACAGATTATATTACACAAACAGGGGACTACTGGACGGCTTTTCAGTTAAAGGAACGAGTGAGCACTGGCGACCCGAATATTTATTATTTTAGAAAAGGTTCAGCCGCAGCACACTTTGATGCAGCAATATTAGACGAGATTGATTTTTCTGATGTGAAATTTGCTCACTTGTCTGGGATATTTCCTGCAATTTCTAAAAATGCATTGGAAAGTTTCCGCTATTTTATTACGTTGTTGGAAAAAAATAATATCCGCACCACTTTCGATCCTAATTTAAGACCACAACTATGGGAAAGCACAGAGGTGATGGTTGAAACTATTAACGAGTTAGCCTCTCACGCTGACATTGTCTTGCCAGGAATCAATGAGGGTGAGATTCTAATGGGCAGTCGCGACCCTGAAGCTATTGCAGATTTTTATTTGGCTAATGGCGATAAAACTCAGATAGTCATCGTAAAATTAGGTGAAAAGGGTGCTTTTGTGAAAGAAAGAAATGGCAAGACCTTTACTGCTGAAGGTTTTACAGTAGAAAAAGTCGTGGATACTGTTGGAGCAGGAGATGGTTTTGCTGCTGGTCTTATCAGTGCGCTGATGGAAAATAAAACTTTGGAGGAAGCCGTAGTTCGTGCGAATGCTACAGGTGCGTTAGCAGTACAGACACCGGGGGACAATGATGGTTACCCAACACCGCAAGAGCTGGAGGTATTTTTAAAGGAGAATCAGGCATAATATGAAATTACAGGTAGCGATCGACCGGGTTTCTTTAGAAGACGCAATAATCTTGGCAGAAAAATTTAATGGCAAAACTGACATTGTTGAAATGGGCACCTCTTTAGTCAAAGATTATGGAAATTTGGCAATAGAAAAACTTAGTCAGACGTTAACACAGAGTGAGTTGTTAGTGGATATTAAGACGATGGATGAAGGGGAATATGAATTTAGGCAAGGTTACCGTTATGGAGGAGATTTGCTCACAGTTATGGGGGCGGCCTCCGTTGATACTATCGCCGCATGCTATCAGGTCAGTCAAGAAAAAAACAAGGAAATCATGATTGATTTGCTTGAGGTCACAAATGAAAAAATCGAACAATTAAAGCAATTTGACAAAGCGATTTTTTGTTTGCATCACTCCATTGACCGTAAAGACGCGTGGGATGCAACTGATAGTGTATCAAAGTTTAGAGAAGATTTTCCGGAAATCAAACATCTTGCGATTGCAGGCGGAATTAATCTGGATCAGGCAAAAAAATTAGCGGCAAAAAATTTAGTGGACATTGTTATTGTTGGTTCAAGTATTACCCAATCTGCTGACCCAGTAAAATCAATAGAAAACTTTATGGAGGCAATTAAATCATGAACACAATAAACCTAATGATGGATGAAATCAATGAAGTCATGGCCTTGGTGAATGAAGATGAACTGGATGAAGCATTGAAATATTTCCAAAAAGACAAAAGAATTTTTGTTACCGGTGCCGGGCGGAGCGGTTTTCAAGCTAAAGGATTCGCCATGCGTCTGATGCATATCGGCTATACAGATTTTGTTATGGGAGAAACCATCACGCCATCCATAAAAGAAGGAGACACTTGGATAGCTATTTCAGGATCCGGGACGACTAAAGGGATAGTCGATGACACTGAAAAGGCGAAAAAGTTAGGGCTGGCTGTGGTTGTTTTAACAAGTGACCTGTCCTCGCCTTTAGCCAAGCTCGCGGACCATGTCATAAAGGTGCCCGGTGCAACTAAGACTGGCGCAGGTATAAAATCGATGCAATTACTTTCCTCTTTATTTGACCAAACTGTCCACATCACTTTGGATGCTTTGACTTTAAAATTGGCACAACGGGACCAGACATCTAATCAGGACGCACTAGACAGTCATGTGAATGTAGAGTAGAAAGAGTAGAAATTTTAAGATAAAGCAGCGTGTGTTTTGCACTTGCGTTTAGTGAAATGACATAAATTTAGTAAACCTGTCTTCCCAAGATAAATACTTGGGAAGGCGGGTTTCTTTTATGGAGGAAGCCCGATGTTATTTGCTGGATTATTATTTTCAAATAGCGTGAACGTCAACTGAAGACTTTAAATGTTCTGTTTGTCACTAGGTCTATCTGCTATACTTTTAGCAAGGACTTTGACATGTAGGGATGGAAAGTAATGGTTGTATCTCTAAGACCATCAGACAAGCCAGATAGTTTATGTGTATGACGTTGTGACTTCAACTTGAGTACTTGATGTATATGGTTTGTTGTGAACTAACAGGAAAACGACTAAAAGATCTTCCTGTTAACAAGTTGGCAATATTTCTTCTTTATCATAGTGAGTAGAAGAAAGGATGGGTTAAAATGAAAAAATCTATGGCGGTCGCATTAGCAATAATTAGTTTTGGGAGTGTAGTATTATTTTTAGGTGGTATTTTTGGCACTCGTTATCTGTCTGAGAGAGCTTTTGCAAAAAATGATGTCACTGGTGGGATTGAAGCAGGGATTCCTCAAGAAAAAAAGACGGAAGATGCACAGCCGAAAGACTTTTATGCTATTTGGTTAGAAAGTCCGATTTTAGCCAAAAATGAAGAAAAAAAAGGCGGAGAAGTAATACTGAATCAAGCGGGAGAATATGCGTATTCTTTAGAATCTTTAGCGGCAGATACTGCGGCATTATCGAATGAAATCGATTCAGAGACGCCAATCATCGAAATATGTCAGAAATATAATGTTGATCCTGAGGGACAAATCAAAGATCTTACCGATAAAGCAATTGAAGATATTGAAAATGCTCTGGTTGGTCTTTCAACACATGGAGAAGAATGAGGTTTTTTATGAGTAATATTTTAATTGTTGAAGATGACCGGGCAATCAATCAATTGGTTATATCAGGGTTGAAAATAGCCGGGTTTCATTGCTTCCAAGCCTATTATGGCATGGAAGCTCTTCGTATTTATGAAAAAGAAGACATTGATTTGATTCTACTAGATATTAATCTGCCTGACAGTGATGGCTTTTCTTTGTTTAGAAGTTTTAAACATACGCCTATCATTTATTTAACGGCTCGAGACGGATTAGACGATCGGGTGAAAGGACTGAATTTAGGGGCAGAGGATTATATCGTAAAGCCTTTTGCATTACCAGAATTAATCGCCCGTGTCCAAGTTGTTTTGCGCAGATTTAATCAGGAAGAAAGTCTTTTTGTTCGAGATGAATTGAGAGTCGATTTAGGAAAACGGAAAGTGTGGCTTGCTGATTCTTCAGTGACTTTAACCTATCAAGAATTCGAGTTGTTGGCAGTGTTGATACGACATAAAAACCTTGCGCTGACACGTGAGCAATTAATAGACTTGGCCTGGGGGTTTGATTATGCAGGGGATGAGCGGACGGTCGATGTTCACATCCAGCGTTTGCGTAAAAAATTAGAGTTACATTCGTTAAAAACAGTCTATAAATTAGGGTATCGATTGGAAGTGTAGAAATGCAGCTATGGAAGAAAAACTTTTTATTAGCCTCTGTGGTTTCCCAGTTATTGATTTTTGGCGGTCTTTTATTTTTCAATAGTTTCTTTTTCCACCAAATGTTGAGGAAACAGTATTCTTATTTTTATCATAATCAACAAAATAGTGTTTCACAAGTCGATTTTTTGTTAGCTAACGATACGCCTGACACGCTGAAAGAATATATAAAAAAAATGAATCATCAGCAGGGGTTTTATTATCTCATCAACAAAGAAAATCAAATTATTTTTGACAATTTGCCTGAAGATAAACGTTTGTCCAAACAGAGTAACCAAGGGCCGGTAATTCAAAAAAAACAAAACGCCTATTTTTTGTCCCAAAGAATCAATTACGGAGATGATATTAAAGTGTCCTGTTTGCAAGACATCACATTTTTATATGAACAGCAAAACAAACAAGTGTTATTGAGTATTGTTTTTGGGTGTTTATTGTCAGCTGTCATTAGCATTTTTTTATACTGGCAAATGAAGAAAATTTATCGCCCCATCCAAAACCTTTCCCATGAATTACGAACCCCGTTGACATTGATTGCAGGGTATTCAGAGTTGTTATTCCGAACTAAGACAACAGAGCAGGAAAAAATCGAAATGAGCCAATCAATTTATAAAGAAACTGAACAATTAATGGCACTTATTTCCCAATTATTAATCATGGGGGATTTAAAAGAGGGAGAGATAAAAAAACAACGGCTATTATTTTCGGAAAGAGTCAATCGTTTGAAAGGGGAATATCCGCAGCTTCAACTGGAAAGTTCCAAGGAAGAAGCTTTTTACGGTAATAAAATACTTATTGATCGATTGATAGTTAATTTGCTGGACAATGCTTCCCGTGCTAGTTCTGAGATAAAGGTAAAGATTCAGGGGTCTGAAATTATGATTGAAAATGACGGTCCGCATATTTCACCGGTAGTTTTAAAGAAACTGAACAGTGGGAAAGAGTTGTCACCAGACGAACATCACGGGTCAGGTAAAGGGTTCCGGCTTTGTCGTGAGATTATCTTTCTACATGAGGGGAAAATCACGCTGTATTCTCGACCGAATCACACGGAAGTAATCATATCTTTAAAGAAAGCATGAGTAGCGGAAAAGAATTGGCCGTTTAAAAACCTTAAAAGTCATGAGTTAACAAAGACGCTATTTATCATTTTTTAATCGCAGTTTAGTAACGTTATATCAGTCATGTCCCTTCGTGGTTTAAACTAATTAAACTGTTATCCCTTGCTTAAAAATACTTGGAAAGTTTGAATAATGTTCAAGATATGGCTATAATTTTGTCAGATAAAAGAAAAAAGCAGTTCATCATATAGAGTTAGCACGTCTAACGTGAGCACTCGATAATGTTTCCATCAAGAGGGCGGCATACTGTTTTTTATATGGGCTTGGTATGGAACAAGGTTGCTTCATATATTTGCTGCTGACGTTTATTATTGAAAGGGATGGGGGGACGTAAATGACAATTTTACTGGTGGAAGATGAAGAAAGTATTTCTAAATTGGTGTCAGTCTATTTGAAGAATGAAAATTATCCCGTGCAAGTGTGCCATACTGGAAAAGATGCGCTTGAGAAAATCGATCAGGAAGGCATTTCTTTAGCAATTTTAGATGTTATGCTGCCGGATATTAGCGGTTTTGAACTATGTCAGTATATTCGTGAAAAAGGTTTTACTTATCCAATCATTATGTTGACGGCCAAAGGGGAAGAATTAGACAAAATCACAGGGTTAACATTAGGAGCAGATGATTATGTGACGAAGCCGTTCAAACCGCTGGAGTTAGTAGCAAGAGTAAAAGCACAGTTGCGCAGAGTCCATGCTTACAATCTTCAAGCAGAGCCGAAATTGCTGACCGTGAAAGGGTTAGAAGTGGATATCGTAAAGCGCACGGTGATACTCAATGGGCAGCCAGTGAACTTAACGCCGAAGGAATATGATATCTTAGTATTACTTTTAGAAAATCGCGGGCAGGTTGTTACAACGGAAACACTGTTTCAAGAAGTTTGGCAGGAAAAATACTTTGAGACTTCCAGCAATACTGTGATGGTACATATCCGTCATTTAAGGGAAAAGTTAGGGGACACATCAGAACAGCGAGCCTATATTCAGACGGTTTGGGGAGTGGGGTATAAAATTGACTAATAAACTTTATAAGAAGATGCTAACTACTCTGTTTTTGATTACAGGAACTTTTGTATTGTTGATGATGCTTGTCAATCAAACATTTATCGGCAAGGCGCTGGGTAAGTTGATAGATGAAATGCTTGTAAGTTATTTCTATGATGAAACTGCGGGTATCGGTGTGAGCATAGTAGATTGGCCTCGTTTTAAAATGTTTTTTATTATCGTGGTAATAGTATTGTTATTGCTTATCAGCGGCATCACTTTTTTGGTCACCCGCAACACACTGAAAAAAGAATTAGGGGAGCTTGGCAAAGCTATACCTGAATTTATGAAAAAAGACGACAGGGAGTTGCTGGAGGAATATCCTGAGTTAGGCTATCCTCTGGTGGAAGTCAGAAACAATCATCAACTCGCAGAAGAATTATATCGTAAGGAAACTCAGCGGACGAAAGATATGATTACGTACTTGGCTCATGATTTAAAAACACCCTTAGCGTCGATGATTGGTTATTTAAATCTTCTGTGTGACATTCAAGATTTGCCGTTGGAGAAACGAGAAAAATATTTGGCGATTGCGTTAGAAAAAGGAGACCGGTTGGAAGAACTCATCAATGAATTGTTTGATGTGGTGCGGTTTGACTTAGACAGCATGGAACTTCACGTTAGGGACATTCCTGTTCAGCTTTTACTGGACCAGATGACAGAGGAATTTTATCCCATGCTTCAAGAAAAACAGCAGCGAGTCACTTTAGATGTTGCAGAAAATCTTGTGCTGACGGCCGATCCCGAAAAAATTGCCCGAGTGATTAATAATCTTTTGAAAAATGCTGTCTATTATGGACACGTCGGCAGTGAAATTATGATAGAAGCCAAACAATCTGCTGAGAATCGATTGATTATAAAAGTGAGCAACGAAGGAAATACGATTCCTGAAAAAGAGCTGGGCATGATTTTTGAAAAATTTTACCGTTTGGATAAATCCCGCAGCACTAAAAGCGGCGGCGGCGGCCTAGGTTTGGCTATTGCCAAAGAAATCGTCCATGCTCATCAAGGGACCATTACTGCGGAAAGTAAAGAGGGTCTGACAACATTTACTATTGAACTGCCAATTCTTAAGGAAACTTAAGAGTAATATAAGATTAATTTCAAACATTGCCTGCTCTTTCTTGGTTAACTAGTAGTTAAGAAGAGGAGGTTGTTTTTATGAAAAAATTAGTCGTTGCCCTTATCACGTTACTTGGAGTGACAGGCTTGCTGCTTGCTTTTCACGGGCGTTCTAAAAATGAAGTATCATTGTCGGGTATGACGAGTGATGCTATCATCCTGACAGATTTTGAGACGGGAGAAGTTCTTGCGGAAAAAAAATCTGATAAGAAAATTCAAATCGCTTCTTTGACTAAACTCATGACAGCTCTATGCGTCATTGAATCCACGGCAAATTTTAACGATACGGTGATACTTTCTGAAGAAAATTTAAATAGATTGGCAATGGAAGGGATGGCTGTCTCAGGATTTTCTGCCAATGATGCAGTCACTGTCAATGATTTATTATATGGGATGATGCTGCCATCTGGAGCAGATGCGGCGGAGGCGTTGGCATATTATGTGTCTGGCAGTCAGGATGATTTTGTGATGTTGATGAATAATAAAGCTAAAGAGTTGGGACTTACGAAAACACATTTTTCCAATGTAGTAGGATATGATAACAAGGGAAATTACTCCACTGCACAGGATCTCATGACTTTGTTGACATTTGCGCTGCAATCTCCGTTGTTCAAGGAAATTTTTATGACTCAGCAAAAAATCTCCCAGCCAACTATATTTTGTCCGGAAGGTGTACTTTTAGAAAGCACTCTGATAAAGTCGGGAGAACATTTAGGGTTTGATGGGGGGAATATCCTTGGGGGGAAAACAGGCTATACTAATAAGGCGGGGTTATGCCTGGCAAGTATGGCTGAAATTCAGGGACGATGGTATCTTTTGGTTAATTGCCATGCGGATGGGAGTCCGACGACCGAACCTGCCCACTTAATTGAAGCAAAGGAAATCTACCAAAGATTAGCAGCAAAAGAAGGCGTATAGTTTAATCTTTTTATATGTTTTCCGGTATTAGTAGAAATAGATCACTTTCTAAGAAGGGGAATGAAAACAAGCAGATGGGATGCTTGTTTTTCGCTTTACACTTTTACACAACTATATGGACTTTATCTCATTTAGAGCCATCTATGTTCACTATAAGCTCATCTAAAAAATAAAAACGAGGGACAGCCTGCAAGCTGTCCCTCGTTGACGTTATGGTTTAGATAGAAATTTTCTCTCAATAAAAATCGTTCAGAAATCTGAAAATAATCTTGAAATAAAGAGTTATATTTTTTGTAGATGCCTATTCGTAGATTTGCAAGGTTTATTTTTTGATGTCTGATTTCAGCTGTAGATGAGAAAAAGCTAACTGTTAACTAAGAAGTAGTAAGATATAAAGCGGGTGACGAGAATCGAACTCGCGACGACAGCTTGGGAAGCTGCAGTTTTACCACTAAACTACACCCGCATATAATAATGATTATAAAACTAAAAAAATGATTTTTCAAGAAGATAATTTGATAGATGGGGTTTAAAAGAAAACATCTGTAAAAATGTGCAGAAAACACTTGGATTGATACTACAATTTTATTGGTGATCATAAATATTTTTACTGTATGAACAAGGGGTACTTACTTATATTAGGAGCATATGATGTTAATCTACCAATGATTTATAATATTAGGATAAAGATTTTATAATATCCAAGTCTAGTTAAAATAATCGGAGCTTGTATGTGAAAAGAGATGACTAGTTCGTTTGGTTTAATATTAGAAATATTAATAAAACTTGTGAAAGTCTACATGTTAAGAGTTAGACTTTTTTACACTTCATAGCAAAAAGCCTACGTTAAAAACAATGGAAACGTTTTACATTTTATAAAATTAGTGCTAGTATGAAAATGAGATGGTGTGTCACTTCTGATTTTTTTGGATGCTGAAAAGTAATCAGAAAAGGTGAGAATTCATGATTAAATTATTGATTGCAGATGACGAAACTTTAATTAGGATGGATTTGAAAAGTGCTTTTAAAGGAAGTTGCTTCCAAGTGGTGGGAGAAGCCCAAGATGGTTTTTCAGCAATCAAATTATTTAAGCAATTTCGTCCCGAGGTTATTTTGATGGATGTCAAAATGCCAGTGATGAATGGTTTGGATGCTAGCAGGATTATTTTGGAGTTGGATGCATCGGTTAGTATTATCTTGTTGACGGCGTACTGTAATGAAGACTTAATGATAGAGGCTAGAAAAATCGGTTTTTCCGGCTACATTATGAAGCCGATTAATAGTTCAAATATCATACCCACCATTGAAATGATGCATCGTAATTTTAAAAATTATCATTCAGCTCAGTGTGCGTTGGAAAAAACGCAACGACGATTGGATAATCGTATCGTTATTGATAGAGCAAAGGGTATTCTAATGAAACAAAAACAATGTTCCGAAGATGAGGCTTATCAGGAAATTAAAAATGTCAGTAAGGAAAGAAATTTCCCCATGTCAGAGGTCGCTCAGCTGATTATTAGCAACGATCAGGTGAAAGTAACATGAGCGAAGTAAATGAAAAAGCGATATTTTCCATTTGTCAGACCCATACGAGACTTTCTGAGAGAGATATTCAGGAGATTATCGATGTTGCTTCTACTATCCAGCACATTGCGGATTTGACTAATGCAGATGTTTGCGTGGATTGTCTAACTAGAGAAGTAGACACGGCAGTCGTGGTGGCCCACGCTAAACCGGCAGCCGCCCCTTCCATTTATCATAAAGAAATTGTTGGTGAACTGGCACATCGCAAAAAAGAACCGGGAACACTTAGGACGATTGAGTTGGGACTTGCCTCCAAAGGGTTGAGAGCAATGACTCAGGAAGGCGTGTGGGTCCAACAAAATGCAGTTCCAATCATCAACAATCAACATCAAAGTATCGGAGCTATCGTGATTGAAACGCCAACGAGAGAAAATACAGTGGAACCTAGGGAAGCGTTGCCTAAATCTTTTGTTGAAGATTTTATGAAAGCCGAACAAAATTTAGGGCAATATTTGAATGATGCAGTAATTATTTTTGATGAAGACCAAAAAATTAACTACGTAAATAAAGCCGCTCAGAAATTATATGAAGCCCTAGGTTATAAAGAAAAATTAACGTCATTAACTTTTATTAATATCAGTTTAGGCAATTATTCGTTTTCAGCATTGGAGAAACTATCCCTGAAAAAGAAACCTTTGGATCAGAAAAACCCGCTGGTAGTGGAAGAAATTGAAATATCCGACCGAGTTTTATTATTGCGCTATTTCTATTTTAGCGGGTCATTGATTATGTTTATTATCGATAAAACAGAGCTTAAAACAAAAGAAAAAGAATTAATAGAAAAGACGGTGGCTCTTAAAGAAGTCAATCATAGAATAAAAAATAATATGCAAATTGTTGCAAGCTATCTTAACATACAGTCAAGAAAGATAAATGATACAACAGCAAAAGAAATTTTTATGGAGGCTGTCAATCAGATTTTATCGATGGCGTCTACCTATGATTTTTTATCAGCTAACAATTTTGAAGAAGTGGATATCACAGCTTTTCTTCGTCATTTGTTTAAAAAACTACAGTATGATTTAATTCATAATGTAGAATTGCAGATAGAAGGGGAATCTGTGATGATGCAGTCAGAGAAGGTTTCAATCATTGGAATGGCTGTCAATGAATTAGTGACCAATTCCCTAAAATATGCTTTCGAAGAAAAGGGCGAAACTTCTGGTTGCGGAAACACTGTTGTTATTCAAGTAGTTAAAAAGCAGTACACTTATATCACAGTATACGACAACGGCAATGGATTTAGTTATCAGCCAGATGACGAAAGCCTTTCTGGTCTGGAATTAACCCGACGGCTAGTTGAGGACAATTTGAACGGATTGTTGGAGGTTAGTTCTAATTCAAAAGGGACTGAGGCAGTAATTATTATCTAGAAAATGAAATAATTTATGAATAAAAAGCTAAAAAGCCGACGATAGGCGAATAATTTGTGCGATGCAGTGCAAATAAGCAGAACCATACCTTTATGGGATGTCTCTGTTTGTTTGCACTTTTTTGATGTTATCTTAGTTGAAAGGAGGGCAGTATTGTCATTGTTGTTGCTATAGAAAAACAAAGGAGGATTTTTGCATGAGCAAAAAATTTGTACATCCATATATACCGAATGGAGCTCCTGAACTGATGGAGCAAATGCTTAAGGAATTGAACATTTCCAGCTCAGAGGACATTTTTAAAGAAATACCTAAACATTTGCGTTTTCAAGGTCGAATGAATATCCCGGAGCCCAAATTATCTGAATATGAGTTGAAACGGCATGTGGAAGGCATTTTGAAAAAGAATCAGACAACTTCGGACAATTTAAGCTTTCTTGGCGGCGGCACGTGGGATCATTATGTGCCAGCGGTGTGTGATACGATCGGGCAAAGAGACGAATTTTTATCAGCCTATGTGGGGGATGCTTATTCCGATCATGGGAAGTATCAAGCGTTATTTGAATCATCTTCAATGATAGGCGATTTGCTAAAAATGGAGGCGGTAAGTACACCGACCTATGACTGGGCCAATGCTATTGGGATAGCGGCACGAATGGCATCGCGAATCAACGGGAGAAAAGAAGTGCTGGTAGCAGGGAGTATGAGTCCGTCCCGTTTTTCAGTAATAAACAACTACTTAAAACCTGAAATCAGTCTCATAAAGATAGCATTTGATAAGACTACAGGGTTGATGGATTTAGATGACTTAAAACGTAAGTTATCAGACAAAACTTCTTCTGTTTATTTTGAAAACCCGACCTATTTTGGACCGGTCGAGCATCAAGGAGAAAAAATAGCAGAAATGGCCCATGCGGTTGGAGCGGAAGTTATTGCTGGTGTGGATCCCTCTTCTTTGGGAGTCATGAAAGCACCTAGCGACTACGGTGTGGATATTTGTGTGGGAGATTTACAGCCTTTAGGCATTCATATGCAGTATGGTGGAGGTTTGTCGGGGTATATTGCTTCCAGAGATGAGGAAAAATATGTGGCAGAATATCCGACCCTGCTTTTTGGTGTCACTTCCACTCTGCAAGAAGGAGAGTATGGTTTTGGTCATGTGTTTTATGAGCGGACGTCTTATGCCAGTCGTGAGAAAGGGAAAGATTTCATTGGGACAACGACGTCGTTGTTTGGCATCATCGCCGGTGTGTATTTAGCTTTGATGGGACCTGAGGGAATGCGTGAACTGGGCGAAGGCATCATGCAGCGGGTAGCCTACGCTGTGGAACAAATTGATGCTATTCCTAATGTGAAGGTGCTTTACAAGGATAACTTCTTTAAAGAGTTTGTCATTGATTTCAATGAAACAGGGAAAACTGTGGAGACCATCCATAAAGCGCTGAAAACCATGGGGATTTTTGGCGGCATTGATTTGTCTTGTTCTCGTCAGTTCCCAGAGATGGGTGAGGCCGCCATTTACGCTATCACTGAAAAGATGACGAAAGAAGATATTGACCGCTTAGTTACGGCACTGAGAAAAGTGTGCTAGATGTCAATCAAGAGAGGAGACTTGAAAAATATGCCTAAAGGAAAAGCACGTAATAAATTTCAACAAGCGAGATGGGAAGAACCCATCATTCATGAATTGTCTAACAAAGGGGTAAGAGGTCTTATTCCGCCTAGAGTTGAAGCTGAAATTCAAGCAACAACTGGGAAAGTATTGGATAATTTAAAAACGATGAGACGGGAAGAGGCGCCCGAACTGCCAGAAGTTTCTCAAAAGACGGTACTATCTCACTGGCTTAGATTGTCACAGGAAACGATGGGATCTAATATCGGGAACGACATCAGTGAGGGAACTTGTACCATGAAGTATAATCCGAGAATCAACGAGGAGTTTGCCAGTAATCCGTTGTTTACAGACCTGCATCCGATGCAGGATGAGGATACAGTTCAAGGGATGTTGGAAATTTACTATAAATTCCAAAATTTCATGAAGGAAGTCTCAGGTTTGGATCATTGTTCATTGCAGCCGGGCGGGGGAAACCATGCTGTGTACACTGCAGCATCCATGATCAGGCAATATTGGTCTGACAGAGGAGCATTGGATACACGTGATGAGATTATCACCACGATCTTTTCCCATCCGTCCGATGCGGCTACGCCTGCCACTGCCGGATTTAAAATTATCACGATTTACCCAGATGAAAATGGTATCCCGGATATTGAAGCTATCAGAGCAGCAGCTTCAGAACGCACAGCAGCTATTTTTATGACTAATCCAGAAGACATTGGTATTTATAATCCAAGAGTGGACGAAGTGGTCAAAATTATTCATGATGTAGGTGGGCTGTGTTTCTACGATCAAGCGAATGCTAATGCATTTCTTGGCGTAGCAAGAGCAAGAGAAGCCGGATTTGATATGTGTCACTTTAATGTTCACAAGACTTTTGGAACTCCTCACGGCTGTTCTGGTCCAGGGACAGGAGCTTTCTGTTGTCTCGATAGAATGTACCCGTATATGCCAGTGCCTGTCGTTGATTTTGATAATGAAAAATATTTTCTTAATTATGACATTCCAAAAACAATTGGTCATGTCCGCGATTATGCCGGCGTTTCAGGGGTGGTATTAAAGGCTTACGCTTGGGTGATGAGTATGGGGCATGATTATATGCGTCAAGCTGCAGATGTTTCAGTAATCAATAACAACTATCTGGAAAAGCAGATTTTACAAATCAAGGGTATCACTAGTGCATTTCAAGATAATGGGATCACCAGACAGGAACAAGTTCGTTATAGTTTTGAAAAATTGAAAGAAGACACCGACGTTGGAACAGACGATGTGAATGCGAGAATTGTCGACTTCGGACTGCCGTCTTATTGGACTTCTCACCATCCTTGGGTAATTCCAGAACCGATGACTTTAGAGCCTTGTGAGACATATTCTTTAGATGACTTGAATGAGTATGTAGATGTTTTACGAAAAGTAGTAGATGAAGCTTACAGTGACCCTGAATTATTGAAAACAGCGCCTCATGCCTCGTCTTCTCACCGGAGGAACAAGCCGGAAGAATTGGATGACCCCGATAAATGGGCGCTTACTTGGCGGGCGTATCAAAGAAAACATTTAAGTAATTAATGCTAGGCGGAGAGATGAATTATACGTCATCTCTCCTGCTGCAGTATCTTTGATAGGGGGTAAAACCAGATGATTCAGAAAATCGGCTTAATTATCAACCCGGTCGCCGGTATCGGCGGCTCTGTTGGGTTAAAAGGCAGTGATGGAGAGGAGATACAAAAAAAAGCAATTGCTTTAGGAGCAGTCAAAAAAGCAAATATTAGAGCAGAGACGGCTTTGAAAGAACTTATCCCGTTCCAGGATGAGATCGAATTGTTTACTTATCCAGGGGATATGGGGGAAACTATTTGTAATAAATTAGGTTTCAAAGTAAAGGTCTTAGGAGATGCTGCAAAAGAAAAAACCACCGCGGAGGACACAAAACTTGCTGCTGCCGACATGAGAGAACAGGCAGTGGATATTATTTTATTTGCGGGCGGTGATGGTACCGCACGGGATATTTATACAGCAGTGGGAAATAACACTTTGGTTTTGGGGATACCGGCAGGGGTGAAAATCCATTCAGGCGTTTATGCTTTAAATCCGCGAAGCGCAGGAAAACTGATTGCCTTAATGATTCAGAACGATACTTTTGAAACTCAGGAAGCAGAAGTCATGGATATTGATGAAGATGCTTTTCGCCGGGGAATCGTGACTGCTAAACTGTACGGGTACCTAAAAGTGCCTTATGCCAAACATTATGTACAAAACATGAAATCAGGAGGGGTGGCAGGGGAGAAACTGACGCTGGAAAGAATCACGCACTATATCATCACAACGATGCTAGAAGATGTTTTGTATATTGTCGGTCCCGGGACGACCACAAGAGGAATTGCAGAAGAGTTGGGTTACGATAACACTTTGCTGGGAGTAGATTTGATTTACAATAAAAAAGTAATAAAAAATGATGCCAATGAAAAAGATGTTTTGTCATCCTTAGAACGCCATCCTCACGCTAAAATTATTGTAACGGTCATTGGGGGGCAAAATTATATTTTTGGCCGGGGGAATCAGCAAATAAGCGCAGAAGTAATCAAAAGAGTAGGGAAAGAAAACATTATCATTATCTCAACGCAGGATAAATTGAATATTAATTTTAATGTCCCGTTGATTGTGGATACGGGAAGTCCTGAAGTGGATGATTATCTGAAAGGGTACTACAGAATTGTCGTAGGTTATGAGGACATGATCATGTACAAAGTAGGAAATTATGATGACTGATAAGGAGCTTATCATGAAAAAACTAAATGGGAAAGTAGCATTAGTCACTGGCGGGGCAATGGGGAATGGTTTAGGTATTGCTAAAGTACTGGCAAAACATGGTGCTAAGGTGGCTATTGCTGATATTTCTCCAGAGTTGACTAGGACGATTGAAAAACTTAAGGCAGCACAGTATGATGTTTTTGGTGTTGAAATGGATGTGAGTGATACAGCAAGCGTGCAAAAAGGGGTAAAAGAAATCGTCGATTACTATGGTACCATTGATGTTTTAATGAATAATGCTGGCGTTATCCGTCTGGGGTCGCTGCTGGACACAACAGATGAAGAGCGTGATTTTCAATTTAACGTTAACATCAACGGTGTTTGGAATGTGACTAAAGCAGTTTTGCCTTTGATGATTGAAAAAAGAAGAGGACGTATTTGCAATATGTCCAGTGTGACCGGCACAATGGTTGCTGATCCGGGAGAGTGTGCTTATGCAACGACCAAAGCTGCTGTTCTTGGTTTTACCAAAGGGTTAGCTAGAGAAGTGGCGGAATACGGCATCACGGTTAATGCTATTTTACCGGGGTACATTGAGACGCCGATGGCAGAGCAAATCGCAAGGGAATCAACACCTGAAGATCCTAACTTGACTACTCAGGGGATTGTTGACGGTGTACCGCTAGGTCGTATGGGAAGGATTGAAGAAGTTGGTGATTTGGCTGCATTCTTATTAAGTGATGAAGCGGCTTATATCACTGGAACATCTGTGGTCATTGATGGCGGCAGTACATTACCTGAAACCATTTCTGTGGGGAAATAGTAAATCAGAAAAGAGAACTGCTTCCGCTAAAAAAAGATTGTAAGAGACTAATGCTAAATAAAAAGACATTGTCAAAATGTAACGACTCCAAAAGTCAGGTGGAACATCTGATTTTGGGGTCGATACAAAGGCAATGTCTTTTTTGATTTATTTCAAAAGCAGTGATTACTGGTAAGAAGGAAGTCAGCATATTCAGCTAAGAGACCATTTTGTCAGCAATCTCATCCAAACTATCTAATACTTTCTGAAGGGCAATGAGACGCAAGGGTTCATTTTCATTCTCGATTTCTACTGCTCGTTTGCCCGGCTTCCACTGTGGCGGGGCGGGAATATAAGCATAGCCAGTAGTATAACTTTCTTCAGCTATTATTTTCCAGTCTTCTAAATTAAAAATTTCTAACGCAACAGGGATCAGTACTTTTTCTTCTTTGTGAGTTATGGCAAATATTTTTTCTTTTAAAAACTGCCATTTTTCCAGTAACTCTTGATTATTGATTTTTTCAGCTTCTAGAGAGCTGATGAGTTTTAAAATGTCATCAAGAACTGCTTTGTCTGCCGGCACCATTGTTTTGAAAGGAGCCGCCACACCATATTTTTCTAAGACAGGCATGAGTAACATTTCTTTTCTGACATAATGTTTTTTTATCTGAGCTAAGTCGGCTATCGCGGCTTCTAAGCTATCTTTTCGCGAGTAGTCCCCTGTGTTTATTTTTTCAAGAAGACCATCGATTTCATCTGTTAATAGCGATTCTAAGACTTGATTTTCCAGCTTGAAAACATTCACCGGATGACCCAGCTGCTCATGCTCGTAATTGGATACATGTATGTCACTGACAGAACCGTTGAAAACAGCAGCGTGTATATTACATAATTTTTGAATTTCGCTAGGGTGCAATCCTTGTTGAATCAAACTTTTTTCAGCAGCAGCAATGTCGCTTACATCCACACCATCGAATTCTTCACTAAATAATCGCTTGGCTTCCTCAAAAGTGCCACCTTCATTTAACAAGGTGAGAATTTCAAGAATGCGTCGTTGACGTTGTTCAAATTTATTCCCCATTAGATTTGACTCCTTAATAATAATTTTTTATGAGTGCCAAAATAGCTACTGGCACTGCATAATAGATGTGTAGTTTCCCCCAAGGTGATTGTTAGCCGATGAACGGCAGCTGATACTATCTATAACTGATAACTAAAACGTCAGAAAGCGTTCACAATCCTTTCCATTATAACGTGAATGAGTGGCGATTTCTACGTGATTTAATCAATTTTTCATGATAGATTGCGACAGGGCAAATTAAAAGTGAGTAACCGAGTGTTTAGTTGGAAGAATCTCTCAGAGAGTAAGTCGATGGGAAAAGTCAGTTTTTTTGACAACAATAGCTTTACATCAAAGAAGTTCCACAAAGGACATCAAGGGGACAGCCTCGATGAATTTGTAAAAACAACCAGCACTCAATGAACGGATTAGAATTCTTTAGTGGCGATGATGTAAAGCTATAAAGTGATTATACCTTATTTAACCGTTTATAAAAAGAGGGATTAGTGAATCTTGTGAGGAGCATCCGAGAGCTAATAAATTTGAATAGAAAGAAAATAAGGGCGTGATGTTCATCAAATGTGAAGATAGTCGAAATTTTGAAAAACAAAAGCTAGCAGGTTTTTGTGAGGGTGGTTGAAAAAAGAGGCCTCTCTCGATAAAATAAAGAAAAGTCTTTTAAAAAAATTGCATGTATTGTAAGTGACCAATGATTTGAATAAATGTTTGAAAACACTGTGAGAGTGAGAGGTCGAAGATGAGACATAAGATAGGATTATTAAGTGATATTCATGGCAATGTAACAGCTTTAGAAGCGGTGATTGAAGATTCAAAACGAGAAAAAGTCACGGAATATTGGTTGCTGGGGGATTTGGTAATGCCTGGTCCGGGAGCTGCTGAGTTGTTCCAGCAGATTGATAAATTGAATCTTCCGGTTTTTGTCAAAGGGAATTGGGAAGACTGCTTTTTGCAGAGTTTGGCAGGGGAAATAGATTGGGAGGATCCTACAGATATTTATATCGGGAAATTGTCTAAGTATTTATGGGAAAATATTTCTGTCAAGGAGTTGGATAGGATTAAGGAGTTGCCGCTGTATGCCAGCCGCAAGGTCAATCATTTAAACTTTGGTATCTCCCATAACTTGCCTACTAAAAACTATGGAGGATTTTTATCGACCGTAAAAGGGCAGGAGAACTTTGACGAGTTATTTCCTTCAGAAGAAATCGATATTGCGGTTTACGGACATATCCATCACCAGATGTTGAGGTATGGCAGTGCTGGACAGATGATTATCAATCCGGGAGCCGTGGGACAGCCGTTTTCATTTCGAGACAAACTCCGTCAAGACTTAAGAGCCTATTATGCTATCTTGGAAATTGATGACGAGGGGCTTGCTCAAGTGGATTTTAAAAAAGTACCCTATGATGTAGCAAAAGAAATAACAAGGGCAAGACAATCACAATTGCCGTACTCAGAATTGTATCAAACATTATTGACAACAGGGCATACTCAGACACGAAATCGGATGCTGCTGGCTGAAATCAATGAGCAGTTTGGTTATAAGGAAGAGCTGCAAAGATTTTTAAAAAGAGCTGATTTTCGTGGAGCTTCAGATAAGACACAAAAATAATTAGACGAAAAAATGTCTGGAAATGTTTTTTTCATGACATTTCCAGACGTAGTTTATCTCTCTTTTCGATAACGGTCTATATTGGTTAGTTCTTCTTCAATACGTGGGCGTTGCGGTTCAAGAAAATCTGGCAAATAAAGAGGCAGCTCGTCAATAGTGGCCGTATCTTCAACAGATGGGACAGGTCTGGTTTTTGTGGCCACTTCAAAAAGCAGCCCGTTAGGTTCTCTAAAATAAGTGGCATCAAAAAATTCTCTAGGAAGTATTCCCGAAGTTATCATATTTTTTTCTTCGATTTTTTCTTGGATTTCCATCAAGTCTTCGTGGGTCTCTACATAAAAAGCCAAGTGGTGGATACCGCCGATACCTTGATCTTCCAGTGGGTTGATGCCATCTTCAATAAGATGTACTTCATGTTGGAAAACACTGTTTTTGTTAGTTAATACAGTTACCGGAAAACGGGGGTCGGGAATTTCTTGAGAGAAAAAAAAATCAAACCACTGTTCTAAAATATTTTGTGTCGCTTTAGGATAGCGTACCCTCAAATGGATCGAATGAATACCTGCAACGGCATAATCAGCAGGGATATCACTAGATGTGTTCGGCAAAAATTCATGCTCCGGTTGTCTAAGCACCGAAAAGCCCAATTTCAAACCATCAGGGTCTTCAAAACGCAAAATGTTGCTGTCGCCGTACTGCTCAATTCCCCAATGTTCAATAGAATAGTCATCTAGACGTTTTTCCCAATAGTCAAGAGCTTCTCTGTTGGGAACACCGAAGATTGTTCTTTCAATGGCGTTGGTGCCAAAGGTGTTTTGTTTAAACGTATTGATTTGAAAAACGGTAAACTCTGTCCCGGGACGTCCTGCCATGTCGGAGAAAAATAAGTGGTACATGGAAGTGTCGTCTTGGTTGACAGTTTTCATTAAAAGTTTCAACCCCAATATGTTATGATAAAAGTCATAGGAAACGTGACTATCGGACACTAGAGAAGAAACATGGTGCAGACCTAAACTTTTCATACTATCACATCCTTTATTCAAGATTGGAGGAAGCCGATGAGCTATTTTATGTCAGAAAAAAATCATGACGAATTATTTGTTTTATTTCACGGAACAGGGGGTAATGAGTATAGTTTGCTGTTTTTGACAGGAGAGCTTAACCCTCATGCGAGCATTATAAGTTTTCTGGGAGAGAATGGAAAGGGAAAAGATCGCCGATTCTTTGCACCCTTAGAAAATCAGCAATTAGATGTAGCGGACTTTCAAAACGCAGTCTCTGCATTTCTAGAAGAGTGGGACAGACTTTCTTTGAGGTCTACGTATTCAAAGATTATTTTTATCGGTTATTCCAACGGGGCTAATTTTATTCAGGGAATTCTGCAAGAACGCCCGGATATTGCAGACGAGACACTGCTGCTGCACCCGCAAGAATTTAAGCTGACATTTTCTAAGAAGGCTGAAAAAAATCAGCTTGTGATTACAACCGGAGCCAATGACACACTCAGCATTCCGGGAAACATCCTTCAATTGAAGAACCGTTTAAATGACTCTTTTCCTGAAGTCTCCTTTATCATAACAGATGGCGGACATGAAATGATTGATGAAGAAGTGTCACAAATAAAGACATGGTACCAAAGAAAAGCGTAAGAGAAATCTTACGCTTTACTTACGCCATACATCGGCATATTCTGTTTTTGTTTCAAATTCTTTTCTTGCAAAAGGGCATAGAGGAATAATTTTTTTACCTTCGTTTCGTGCTTTGTCAGCCACTTTTGCCACTAATTGCTCTGCTAGACCTTGTCCGCGGTAAGCATCTTCCACAAATGTGTGGTCTAAGATCAGCAGATTGTCTCCAGCGATGGAAAATGTCACTTCGCCAATTTCAACATCATTATCATCCAATAATTGAAAACGTCGTGTTTCTTCTAAAATTTTCACTTGATTACTCCTTTACGATATATTTCAGCGCACCACTAGGACATTTGTCAATCAGTGCGGTCAAATCTTCTTTTGTGGCATTATCAGCTAAAATCCATGGTTTTCTGTCCAAATTAAAGACTTCTGGATTTCCTTTGACACAGACACCAGAATGAGCACAAATCTTACCATTGAAAAAGACGTCCACTTCTTTTCCCATGTATTTACGATAACCTTTTGCTAACAACTCTTGTTCGTTCAAATTAACCATCCTCTCTATTTACAAGTTTTTCGTTCATAAATCTATACTTATTTTAATCCATTAGAAAAATAAAGTCTAACAAATTTCATTTAATTCTCATTATATAATTATATGTCGAAAAAACTTGATAAACAGCAGGATATTCGGATGTGAAAACGATAGTCATGGAAGTAACTAGGACTATTTGATGAAATCCAGTCGTTTATTTCCTGTGCTTTATTAAGATTTTTCCACACGATGATATTTTTGTATTGCTGACGGCGGCAGGAAAAGCTGCCATAGAAATTGTATTTTTCATCAAGGCCTGATATTGCATCCTCGATTATTTCATGTATAATGAGTAGTGAAATATATCCATAGGGGAGTAACTTGCGGACATGCGATACCGTGGCAACATCACCATCATGAAAGAAATTTCTGGTGTTGTCTTAAAAAGTGAGACTTATGTATGAACAGGTTATTGCTCATACATAAGTCTTTTTTATTCTAAATGGATAGAAGGGCAAATAATTAGGAGGAAAGAAATGTCGGAAACAAGGAAAAAACAATTAGTTGAACCCTTTTATACTCAAGCTGCAGATGACGTTTTGAAAAAATTCAGCGTCACTCGCGAAGGATTGAGTGAGGCAGAGGCTAGCAAACGTCTAGCAGAGTACGGGGAAAACCAGCTGGATGAGGGAAAGAAAAAAACACTGTTTTCTAAATTTTTAGATCAATTTAAAGATTTGATGATCGTTATCTTGCTGGTCGCTGCACTAGTCTCGGGAGCCATGGGAGATGTAGCGGAAGCGGGTATGATCGTTGCAGTGGTTTTTCTGATGGCGATTTTTGGTGTTGTACAGGAAGCTAAAGCCGAGCAGGCGATTGAAGCTTTAAGAGATATGTCTACACCAAATGCAAATATTTTACGGGACGGCAATACGAAAGTTGTCAAGAGTACTGAAATTGTTCCCGGAGATATCGTTCTTTTAGAAGCTGGAGATGTGATGCCGGCAGATGTACGTTTAATTGAAGCTAATTCGTTAAAAATAGAAGAAGCGGCTTTGACTGGCGAATCAGTACCGGTAGAAAAAAGTTTGGCAGTCTTGTCAGATGAAGAGACAGGTATTGGCGACCGTCTGAATATGGGTTATATGAATACAAATGTGACTTATGGACGAGGCGTCGGAGTTGTCATTGGTACTGGAATGAACACAGAAGTTGGGAAAATTGCCAGCATGCTGGCTCAAGCGGATGAAACTAATACGCCGCTAAAAGAAAATTTAAACCAGCTTGGCAAGTGGCTGACGTTTGCTATTCTAGGTATTTGTGTCATCATGTTTGCTATAGGGATGGCTAATTTAAGTGATGGAAAAACTTGGGTCGATATGTTGCTGACTGCTGTATCTTTAGCTGTGGCAGCTATTCCTGAAGGATTGCCGGCAATTGTTACGATTGTTTTGGCATTAGGGACACAAATCATGGCAAAAAGAAATGCTTTGGTTCGTAAATTGCCAGCAGTGGAGACTTTGGGAAGTACGGATATTATTTGTTCAGATAAAACCGGAACCTTAACTATCAATCAAATGACCGTAGAACAAATTTTTACGAATAATGACGTTCAGGCATCCACAAAGGATATTTCCCATGATGACATGACCTTAAAAGTGATGAATTATTGTAATGACACTAAGTTTTCTGCGGAAGGCACGCTGATTGGCGACCCGACGGAAACTGCGTTGGTGCAATATGGTTTAGACAAGACCTTCGATGTGCGTCAAGCACTGGAAAAGGAACCGCGTGTTGCGGAAGTTCCTTTTGATTCTGAGCGGAAACTGATGACAACTATTCATAAGTTGGCAGACGGCCGTTATTTTGTAGCTACCAAAGGGGCACCAGACGAACTACTGAAACGGACCACCTCCTTTGATTTAAACGGTGACGTTCAGCCAATGGACAAAATTCAAGAAGAATTGATTTTGACGACGAATACTAAGCTGGCTAAACAGGCGTTGCGTGTTTTGGCGATGGCTTATAAATATGTGGATGAAGTACCAGAAAACATGGTGTCCGAAGAAATCGAGAAAGATTTGATTTTTTCCGGCTTGGTAGGAATGATCGACCCAGAGCGGGAAGAAGCTGCAGAAGCTGTTCACGTAGCTAAGGGAGCCGGTATTCGTCCGGTGATGATTACAGGTGACCACCGAGACACAGCTGAGGCGATTGCCGAACGATTAGGCATTCTTGAAAAAGGGCAGCATGATGCAGTGATTACCGGTGCTGAGCTGAATGAAATGTCAGATGAAACATTTGCTGAACGTGTGGATCATTATTCTGTTTATGCCCGTGTATCTCCTGAACATAAAGTGCGGATAGTCAAAGCGTGGCAAACGAAGGGCAAAGTCGTTGCAATGACGGGGGACGGAGTCAACGATGCGCCTGCACTGAAAACAGCAGATATCGGTATCGGTATGGGAATTACCGGTACAGAAGTATCCAAAGGAGCCAGTGATATGGTGCTGGCAGATGATGACTTTTCAACAATCATCGTGGCAGTCGAAGAAGGACGTAAAGTTTTTTCAAATATTCAAAAGACGATTCAATATTTGTTGTCTGCAAACTTGGGAGAAGTATTGACATTATTCATCGCAACATTGCTAGGGTGGGATACTTTGCTTCCTGTCCACTTGCTATGGATTAACGTGGTGACAGATACCTTCCCTGCGATTGCCTTGGGTCTAGAGCCGGCTGAAAGAGATGTGATGGAGCAAAAGCCGAGAGGACGGGACTCCAGTTTCTTCTCTGGCGGGATTCTGAGCAGTGTCATCTATCAAGGAATTCTAGAAGCAGCAATCACTTTAGGGGTTTACCTCTATGCGATTAGATTCCCAGTCCATCAAGGCAATGAAGTGATGATTCATGCGGACGCTTTGACAATGTCCTTTGCGACGCTGGGGCTGATTCAATTGTTCCATGCCTTTAATGTGAAGTCGGTCCATGGTTCCTTGTTTAAAGTTGGTCCATTTAGAAACAAAGTATTTAACTATGCGGTGCTGCTTTCTTTTGTATTACTGGCGGCTACCATCGTTGTTCCAGGACTCAACGATCTGTTCCAAGTGGCCCACCTAGACGTCCATCAATGGGCAGTTGTGGCAGGAGCTTCGTTTTCTATTTTGCCAATTGTAGAAATCGTGAAATTTTTCCAACGGAAGCTTCTCTATTAAAATAAGACGTAAAGGAGCAGTAATTTTTTACTGCTTCTTTTTTTTATATTGAAAACAAGGTACAATAGGGCAATGACATATTATTGCAGAAGAAAGGATACGAAATGAAAAAAAATAATCTCACGTATTACATCCAAAAAATAAATCAGGTGGTTGAAGACACGGAAAAAACGGGAGAAACGATGCATCCCTTTTTTGAAATTGTCCGATCAGCAATCGATGAAAATAATGTAGATGAGCTGCAACCAGAAGAAATCATTGATATCAGAAAATCATTTGAAGACGGCGTTGCGAAGTATCAGGAGTTATTGGAAGTTATTAAATCACTGAAAGCGCCGGCAAGAGTGATTGGAATTCACAAAAAACTGGAACGTTCTTATACTTTGTATGTGGAAGGCTGTCAAGAAATGACTGATGCCTTATCTGAGGATGGGACCAGTGTTAAAATAGAAGATTTCAATAACGCAGAAGAGAAGCAAGACGAAATGACAGAAAAAATAGCCTTCTGTATTCAACGTATGACAAGCATTTTATTAAAATAAGAATATTTAGAATTAGTGGAATCTTTTTTGTGGACAAAATAATTAAAGCATAGTATTATGAGTCCATAACCAACAACAACCTTTTTATTTTTCATTTTACTCCTCCAGAGTAAAATAACTCCTTTTTTCCACTGCGGCTTTCAGCCGTGGTGGTTTTTTGTTTGTGAAAACGGCGTCTCGTTATTGTGTTTTGGAAGGTGTTTTTTTATACATCGTTTCTTATTGCGGGACAGTCGTGTTAAAATAAGTGGCAGAAGATAATTTCGTGTCGCATTTTAAAGTTAAGTAGCGGTTATGAGATTGCCGAAATCTTGTTTCGACAACAAAATGAAGTGAAAATGGCAGGGGAAAGAAAATGAATCAAGCACTAAAAGAAAAAATCATTGCTGAAAGTAAAAAAATCGGCATCGATAAAATCGGATTTACTGACGGGGCCCCTTTTAGCCACTTGGAAGAAAGTTTGCGGGAACAAAAAGACGCAGGGCATACGACCGGGTTTGAGCATCCTGATTTCGAGGAAAGAATATATCCTCAAAAAATTTTTGAAGATCCTCGTTCAATTATCGCCATAGCGTTAGCTTATCCTACAAAGATGACTCAGAAAGCAGAAATGATTCGGGGAGAACGACGGGGGAGTTTTGCCAGAGCCTCTTGGGGGACGGATTATCATATTATTTTGCGAGAAAGAATGAATCGTTTGATTTCGTTTATTGAAAAGGAAGTTCCGCACGAGCTAGGGCCTAAATTTAAACCAATAGTGGATACTGGCGAATTGATTGATGTGGCGGTAGCGCAACGAGCGGGTTTAGGGTTTATCGGGAAAAATGGCTTGCTGATTACTGAAGAGTTTGGTTCTTATGTTTATTTGGGAGAAATTATCACAAATATTCCTTTTGAGAAAGATGTGCCCATGGAGAGCCAATGCGGAGAATGTACCAAGTGTATTGATTTATGTCCCACCAGTGCACTCCTTGGGGATGGCAGAATGAACGGCCAGCGCTGTTTATCCTATCAAACGCAAACACGGGGAATGATGCCAGAAGAATATCGTGAAAAAATTCGTACGGTTATCTACGGCTGCGATATTTGCCAACAAGTGTGCCCTTTCAATCAAGGGAAAGATACTCATTACCATAAAGAGATGGAACCGGAGCCGGAAATCGTAACCCCTCTGCTGAGACCCCTTTTAACGATTTCCAACAAAGAGTTCAAGGATAAGTTTGGCCATCTGGCTGGTTCGTGGCGGGGGAAAAAACCGATTCAGCGGAATGCAATCATCGCTTTAGGCAATGCCCGCCAGAAAAATGCGTTGCCTGATTTATTGATGGTGGCTGAGAAAGATCCGCGGGCAGATATCAGAGCCACAGCTTTCTGGTCCATCGGCAAAATTATGGGTTCTCGGTTGGACGAAAGTATGAAAGCCTCTCTAGTTAGACTTTCAGCCCATGAGAAGGATGAAGTGGTGCGTTCAGAAATTAAAAAAATTCTAGCCTCGTTTTCTGAACAGGAAGAAAATAATTGATTCTTGCTAAAAGATAGTCTACTATTAGGAAGAATAAATGATGAAAGAGGTAGTCTAATGGCGGATAGAAAAAGTCCCGTGTTAATTGGTGTCACAGGAGGTTCCGGCAGCGGGAAAACAAGTGTCAGCCGGGCGATTTTGCAGAAATTCACAAAAGAACATTCGATCGTTCTGTTTGAACAAGATTCTTATTACAAGAATCAAAGTCATCTCACGTTTGAAGAACGTCTGAAAACCAATTATGATCATCCATTAGCGTTTGATACAGACTTGCTGATTGAACATCTGAGTGCTTTGTTGAATTATCAAGCGATAGAAAAACCGGTCTATGACTATGATGCCCACACGCGCAGCGGGAACGTTGAACATCAGGAACCTAAAGAAGTCATCATTATTGAAGGCATTTTGATTTTAGAAGATAAACGTCTGCGTGACTTGATGGACATCAAAGTGTATGTGGATACTGAGGATGATATTCGGCTGATTCGCAGAATCAAGCGGGATATGGTTGAAAGAGGACGCACGCTGGAGTCGGTGATTCACCAATACTTGACTGTGGTCAAACCAATGTATCATCAGTTTATCGAACCGACTAAAAAATATGCTGATATCATTGTTCCTCAAGGGGGAGAAAATCAAGTAGCGATTGATTTATTGACAACCAAAATTGCGTCCATAGTTGAAAAGCATTGAATTCATAACTTTAGCAGGTTAGCGGGAAAGATTGTCTCGTTGCCTGTTTTTTTTATTAAAAAAGTAAGTCAACCAGTTTGCGGTAAACGTAAAAAATAGGTAAAATTGAGTGAGGTAAGTAACAGTAACAAAAGATTTTTGAAAAATGTATTGGGATTTTTGGAATAAAAAGCATGGCAGTAATATTAGTTCATATAGTCAGCGTTTCACTTTTTCGTAGTCTCGTTTGATTGATTTATCGGAAAAAAGGTATCACATTAGGAGGGGCAAACATGTCTAAACCATTTTTTTATGAAAGGATTACGCCAACTGAAAATTACCCGTATAAAATTTTTACGTTTCAGACAAAGTCACCTGACCGCTTTATTTCCCCTCATTGGCATGAAAGTGCAGAGTTGCTGTTTTGTTTGTCAGGTGAGCTTGAAGTCAGCTTCCATAATAATAAGTATCATTTAAAAGGAAACGAGAGCCTTTTTATTAATTCCAACCATGTTCATTCCTCCAGAAGTCCGATTCCGGCTGAGTGTCTGGCGCTTCAATTTCCTCTGGATTTTTTGCAAGAAATTACCATCGGGAAATATTATAAGAATATATTATTTGATTTGAATCCTGAGAATACCCATCCAGATATTACCGAGATTTTATACTCAATTGCTCATTATTTTTCCACACCCTCAGTGAGTAATCACCTTCTTGTAAAATCACGTATCTACGAAATGTTTGCGATTCTTTACGACCGGCATACCTATGCAGCACCGGAAGTCAAGGAGGTCAAGTCAGCGAAACATCTCGAAAAAATGAGGAAAATCAACCAGTATATTTTAGAAAATTATACACGGGACTTATCTATTGAAGAGGTTGCAGCTGAATTTAATTATAATTCTTCCTATTTTTCCAGATTTTATAAAAAATTTATGGGGATCACATTTACTGAGTATTTAAATTCTGTTCGTCTAGAAACGGCCTATAAAGAACTGCGTGACAGTGACCGCACGATTTTAGAAATTAGTTTGGACAGCGGTTTTTCTAACATCCGCTCATTCTACAATGTTTTTCATAAAAATTTTGGCCTTTCCCCCCAACACTATCGGAAAAAATATTTCAAATAAAAGTCATTAGATTTCCGATTTATCGTAAAAAAGAGCCAAGAATTGAAAGCGTTATTATCCTATAATAGAGTTAATCAAGAAGTAGGAGGAATAACAATGAAAGATAAGATCATAGGTTTTTTTGACAGGCTATCCCCTTGGTTTGATAAAATGGGCACCAATCCTTACTTGCAAGCAATATCAGGGGCGATGATGTCAACGTTAGGACCTGCCTTTATCGGTTCTATTTCGGTTCTTTTTATCGTTTTGATGAGCATGGTCCCTTCTTTAGCAAAATTTTCCAATGTGGTCAGTTTGTTGTCAAAAGTAAATACAGTGACGTTAGGTGCTTTGGCAATTTATATAGCCGTATTGATGGCCTACCATCTAGTAAGGAGACTGGATGAAAAGGAGGACCCGATTTCAGCAGCTATTATTTCGCTACTAAGTTTTTTAATCATTACGCCTTTAGGACCAATGGCAGATGAAACTATGGGTATTCCAACCACTTGGCTAGGTGCACAAGGTGTATTCTCAGCTATGATTGTAGGTTTGGTCAGTGCTCGTCTTTACTTAGCTATCAAACACCGCGGCTGGACGATAAAAATGCCGGCTGGTGTACCGCCTATGGTGACAAGAATGTTTGAAGCGCTAATTCCAACTATTTTAATTGGGACATTATTTATACTGATTGATTTTATGTTCAGCATGTCAGCTTTTGGCAGCATGCATCAATTTGTCTATACGGTTATTCAAGTTCCTCTGAAAGGCATCGGAGGTTCTATCGGGGCTATGATTCTGCTAAGTCTGATTCAACAGATCCTATGGTTTTTCGGTATCCACGGCACCAATGTTATTTTGCCATTAGTCACGCCTCTATGGATGGCGATGGATGTGGAGAATTTAGAAGCCGTTCAAGCTGGATTGACGCCGCCAAATATTGTAGGTTTTGCATTTTTTAATATCATCACTTGGGGCGGCCTTGCTTTGGGGCTTGTGTTGCTGATGTTGCGGGCAAAAAGTAAACAATATCGGGAGGTGGGGAAAATATCTCTTATCCCTGCGTTGTTCGGGATTACTGAACCGGTGATTTTCGGAACACCTTTAGTGTTGAACTTTGATTTGGCAGTACCCTTTATCACAAACAATACCATTTCCTTGATCTTCGCTTATGTACTGACTAGAGTAGGCATAGTTGCACGATTCAAAGGAGTGCAAGCAATTTTCGGCCTGCCGTTGGGTGTCCACGGGGCGGTACAAGGAAGTATTTCTATTATCCTTTTACAACTATTCATACAATTGATTCTTTCTCCATTGCTGTGGTATCCGTGGTTCAAGCGGGTGGATAACCGTACCTACAAACAGGAGCAAGAAGCAGAAAAGGCGGCAGATTAATATGCAGGAATCCAAACTTTTTGAATTATTACATTCCTTATCATGGGCAGAAAAGGTGGGGCAGCTAGTTCAATTGTCAGGGGATTTTTTCCATGGGGAAGAATTGTCCACTGGACCGAAACAAAAATTGGGAATTACTGAGGAAACTGTCAAATTGACAGGTTCTGTGCTTAATATTACGGGTTCAGAAACTACTAGGCGCGTTCAGGAACAATACTTAGCTAATAGCCGACACAAAATCCCATTATTATTCATGGCTGATATTATCTACGGTTACCGTACGGTGTTTCCGATCCCGCTTGGATTAGGTGCAACGTGGCATCCGGAGTTGATACGTGAGGCATTTGAAGTTTCTGCTGAAGAGTCTCGTTCTGCTGGTGCTCACGTTACCTTTGCTCCAATGATTGATTTAGTCCGGGATGCCAGATGGGGACGCTGTTTGGAGTCCACTGGGGAAGATCCTCTTTTGAATGCTGACTTTGCAACAGCGATGGTCAAAGGTCTTCAGAAAGAAAAAGACGGCGTAATGGAAGGTATTGCTTCATGCGTAAAACATTTTGCTGCTTATGGTGCTGCAGAAGGCGGACGAGAGTATAATACAGTTGATATGAGCGAGCGGCGGTTAAGGCAAGATTATTTGAGTGGTTACAAAGCCGCTGTTGATGCGGGATGCAAGCTTGTGATGACTTCATTTAATACTTATGATGGTGTGCCTGTCACGGGCAATGAGTTTTTGTTAAAACATTTGTTGAGAGAAGAGTGGGGCTTTGATGGTGTCATTATTTCGGATTATGCGGCGGTTCGAGAATTGATTGACCATGGAATAGCTAAAGATGAAAAAGAAGCAACACAGCTTGCTATGCAGGCAACCAATGACATAGATATGAAAACCGGTTGTTACGCTAATCAGCTGGAACCATTACTCAAAGAAGGAAAAATCGATCCGGAATTAGTTAATGATGCGGTGTGGCGTGTGCTGAAATTAAAAAATGATTTGGGATTATTTGAAGATCCATACCGTGGCGCAACACCTGCCCTTGAAGAACAAACCCTGCTGACGCCTGAAAACAGAGCATTGGCTCGTCAAGTAGCTTCGGAAGCCATTGTTTTACTAAAAAATGAAGAAGAACTTCTTCCATTAGTGCCTAACAAAGATAAAATACTATTAGTAGGTCCATACGGTGACAAACAGGATATCATGGGGCTTTGGGCGGTCCATGGCAAGGCCTCTGATGTTGTTTCCATAAAGGCAGCCATGGAAAAAATCTTATCGCCGGATAAATTTTCCTTTGAAAATGGTTGTGATTTGCTAGATGATTACCAATTTCTTGGTGAATTTGGGGCGACAAAAGAACAAATTGCTTCTGTCGGTATGACATCAGAACAGCGAATCAAGGCATTAGATGACGCACTGTCTGCGGGTAAAGAAGCGGATGTCATTATTTTTGCCATGGGAGAGCATACCATGCAGAGTGGTGAAGCAGGCAGTCGAACGGATATTACCTTGCCGGAGATTCAAAAAGAATTTATCAGACAGATGATTGCATTAGATAAGAAGACGGTTTTGGTTTCCTTTAGCGGCCGACCATTAGTCTATACTGAAGAAGTCAAACAGATGGATGCTATTTTACAAGTGTGGTTCCCGGGATTAGAAGGGGGCAATGCGATTGTAGATATTTTATATGGGAAAACAAATCCTTCGGGTCGTTTAAGTATGTCTTTCCCCCATTCCGTCGGGCAAATGCCACTGTACTACAATGAATTTAAAACTGGGCGTCCTTTAAACAGCACGACTCATAGAGGCAGATTCATCTCAAAGTATCTCGATAGTCCAAATGAGGCTCTTTTTCCCTTTGGATACGGACTTAGCTACAGCAATGTTCAGTATAGTAACTTAGTGCTGAATGAAAAACAAATGACGGATCAGCTGACTATCAGCGTTGATATAAAGAATGAATCAGAGCGGACATGTCTAGAGACAGTTCAATTGTATGTTCAGGATGTGGTTGGTTCTGTTGTTCGTCCAGTCAAGGAATTGAAAAAATATAAAAAAGTTCAATTAGCGGCAAATGAGAAAAAGACTATTCACTTTACCTTGTGTAGAGAAGATTTATATTTTTATCAGCAAGATATGACTTTTGATGCTGAACCTGGTGAGTTTATCGTGTTCGTAGGGAAAAACTCTCAAGACACATTAAATGAAAGTTTTGAATTGCTCGAATAATAGCAGAAAAACAACTCTGTTTCCAACTAATTGATAAGACTGAAAGAACTGAAAAGTGGGTATCCGCTTTTCAGTTCTTTCTTTTTTGTTGAAATCACAGCATTTCCAATCATTTTTCTGAGAAAATGTAAGTAAAGATTGTAATACTTCGTAATAAATAGGTCAAAAAACAGTTTATTTATCTTAAAAGCACAGTTGCTTAATAAAACAAAGTAAATTTTCAACAGGATAACACCTATAACGTGTTATTCTTTTTTTGTTAAAAATGCACTTTAAAGTTTTTGCTAATTTTAAAAACGTGAGGCATAAAGTGTTGATATGACGGTGCTAACTATTAATAAGTATGTTTCATGCTCGTTTTTTAACAAATATTTATTATTTTATTTTAAGGTTATCTATTACAAATCGTCATATTTAGAGCGGAACTGTTATAGTTTAAATAAAATTGTGTAATATTACTATGTTTTAATAGGTGACGTGCTAAAGAGATGGCACGGAATAAACTTTAGGAATCAAAGGAGAAATATTTTATGAAATTAACAAAATTATTTTTAGGACTAAGCGTTGCCGGTGTATCGTTATTCTTTTTAGGAGCTAACTCAGTAAGTGCAGCCGAAGTTTCCCATACTGTTCAAAGCGGAGAAACACTGTCCAGTATCTCAGAAAAATATTATGGAGATGCGTCTCACTATATAACTATTGCTAATGAAAATAAACTTTCAGATGTTAACTATATTGTGACAGGACAAATCTTGACATTCGACACGGATAATAAAGAAGTTGACACTGCACTTCAAAACGCAGCTGTTGCTTATGCACCAGTGGCAGAACAAGCTGCTCCGGCGGCACCAGCAGCACCCGCAGCTGAAGCAAGCTATACAGGTAATGCTTCTTCTGCAAAAGAATGGATTGCCATGAGAGAATCTGGCGGCAGTTACTCAGCTACAAACGGACGCTACATTGGTCGTTACCAATTAGATAGTTCTTATTTAAATGGTGATTACTCTGAAAGCAATCAGGAAAGAGTGGCAGACAGTTACGTTGCTGGCCGATATGGTTCATGGGAAAATGCACAACAATTTTGGTTAGCTAACGGCTGGTACTAAAATTTGCAACAACCAAAAAACAAATGAAAAACATCCCCAAACACTGACAAGCAGATTTGGGGATGTTTTTTCTCTCATTTAAATTTCGTCTGATTGATGTTTGCGGAGATAGGCTTCTTTTTGTGAGCGTGTGAGTTGCTTGAAGGCATATTCAGCTTTGGTTGCATCGCTTCTGGTGTCAAAACTTTCCAGATGTATCATTTTTGCAGGTCGTCTACTTGGCGGGCGGGTATATTTAGCGCCTGAGCCGCTGTTATGTTCCTTCAGTCTGCGTGAGGCATCAGTCGTGTATCCACCATAGAAAGTTTTATCTGCACACTGAAGCACGTAAAAGTAATGCTTGGGCTTATTTTCCATAAAGCATCTCTGCGACTTCCGGTAAATACTGATTATCTTCATTGTATACATAGAGTGGAGGCAAAATTTTAAGCCCGCCAGATTTGCCGTTGCGAATGCCTTCGATTAGCAAAACGTTGGCTTCTTTGTGTTTTTTAGGATAAATGAACTGCAGTCGTTTAGGCGTGAGCAAATGTTTGTCCATGAGCTGCAAAATTTCCACCAGTCTTTCAGGACGGTGTACCATGCTGAATTTACCGTTCATTTTTAACAACCCCGCTGACATCGCAATGACTTCTTCTAAATTCGTGTGAAGTTCATGTCGGGCGATAGCCAAATGGGGGTTAGGATTTTTTGTGTTAGTAGGCAGTTCCTTGAAATATGGAGGATTACAGACGACCAAGTCCACACTGTCTTTTGGAATGTAGCGTGTGGTTTCTTTTAAGTCTATGGCTAACATATCCATCTGCTCTTCTAAATCGTTTAGCTGAATACTTCTTTTAGCCATATCTGCCAAGCGTTCTTGCAACTCTACACCGATGATTTTCCCGTTAGTTTTTTGGCTGATAAACAATCCTACGGCACCATTTCCGGCACATAAATCGACAATCACTCCTTTTTTTGGTACCTTAGCAAAGTGAGCTAATAACACAGCGTCAAGAGAAAAAGAGAAGACCTCAGGACTTTGGATGATCTGTACTCCTTTAGATACTAATTGGTCGACACGTTCATTGGAATAAATGATGGGTTTCATTTTTTTCTCTCCCTCGTCATAATCGAGTTACATTATAGCATGAAAGTTGCTGATTTTTTAAAAGTTTATTCGAAAAAATGGCTAACTATGGTAAAATCTAAAGGGACTTCTATATGAGAACGAAGGAGCGGGTAAAAATGTTTTTTAGATTTATGCGTCAAGTGGCGAAAATCATTGTCTTTATAATCAATGGTCGTGCGTCTTATGAACAAAAAGAAAAATTGCCTGAAGGTAACTATATATTGGTTGGTCCTCACCGCACATGGTGGGACCCGATTTATTTTGCTTTAGCCGCATCGCCAAAAGAATTTTGTTTTATGGCAAAGGCGGAATTGTTTAAAAATCCGATTCTTCGCTGGATTTTAGTTCACGCCCATGCTTTTCCTGTGGATCGGGACAAACCAGGACCAAGCGTCATTAAGACACCTGTAAAAAATCTGCGAGGCAGCGAATTAAGTTTGATTATGTTTCCTAGCGGGACACGTCACTCTGAAGAATTAAAAGGCGGGGCGGCGTTGATTGCCAAAATGGCAAAAGTTCCCATCGTACCCGCAGTCTACCAAGGGCCTTTGACTTTGGGCGGTTTGTTTAAAAGGAAAAAAGTAACTGTTCGATTCGGGGATCCGATTGATATTTCTGATATTGGAAAACTAAATCAAGGGGCAATTGAGGTAGTAGAAGAAAGAATGCGTTCTGCCTTTAATCAACTTGATGAAGAAATTAATCCGGATTTTAAAAATGAACTAAGTTCTTAAGAGAGTTAAAACCCTAGCCACTCAAATCAGTAGAAACCAAAATAATTTAAAACTATCCTTCTTGACAGTGGAATCGTCAGGAAGGATAGTTTGTGTGGTTTAGTTCCTCAATAATTTCTACGGCCTTCATCAAATTTTCAGCTATATAAGTCGGCTGCAGTTGGGCACTATATAATTGTTCAATAGTGAAATCCTTACTCTTGCCAGTTGTGACTAATAAGCTGTCTATCCCTGCGTGATGGGCAAAGGCAATATCTGTCTCGAGGGAATCCCCGATCATAAGACATTTTTCAGGCATCAAGTGATGTTTTTTTCGAGCTTGTTCAAATAATCCTGTGCTAGGTTTGTGACACCGGCAGCGTTCTAATTTATGATGAGGACAAATCAAGACATCGTTGATGCCTATCGTATAAAGTTCGTTTACAAAATTGCTTTGGTTGATTTCAGGGGTATAAAATTTCGGTTGATTAGTTAATACAATAATATCAAGAGCCATTTTTCGCAACTTGGGGATGGCTGTCAAAGCTTCCGGGTAATAAATGAATTCTTTTCCGGTACGGGTTTTAAACATTTCCCCTAACGTGCCATCTCGGCTGATTAAGATTGTTTCTATCATGTGCACCCTCCAACGTTACGACATCTATTTTATTGTATCAGTGAACGTTTAAGAAAGAAAGGAACAAGCTGGTTTTGCCGTTTTTATATCTAGGAACAAATAAAAAACCGTCAGCCTATGACGGTTTTTGTCATCTATTGAATTATCCCAGCAATCCTGCCAGTAAGTTTCCGCCATGTACCAGTGCCATACTGTACATGAAGATAGAAAGAGGTTTGCCAAGCAAAATAATCATGGTAAACTTTTTCAAAGAGATCTTAGTCAGACCAGCCATTAAGCACAAGGCATCATCAGGGGCCATAGGCAAAAAGATAGCAGCTGAAAAGAATTTGTCAAATCGTCCCTGATTATCCAGCCAATGCAAATATTTATTATAAGTTTTGTCGCTGATCAGACTTAGGACAAATGGTTTCCCATAAGCTCGGCCTAAAAGGAAAATAATAACCGAACCGATGACAATTCCAACATAGTTATAGATAAAACCCATCAGCGGGCCGAAAATCAATACCCCAGCAGCCGTACTGATTCCGCCGGGAATAATGGGAATCACGACTTGAACAATCTGGATAAGGATAAAAATCAGCGGGCCGATAAAAGTAGAGGTGCCGACAAGGCTCTGGAGAGCATTCATGTCATTGAACACACCTAGCTGGAAAAAATAAATAGTCAAAAGAATGGAAACAATGAGTCCACTCATTGAGATAAAGTTAATGATTTTTCTTGAAGTTGCAACGTTCATGACATTCAGCTCCTCCGCAATATTCTTTGGATAAGGTAGGTTAAGTTTTTGTTTCTATATTGAATATAACTTAAATCAAAAATTTTTGCATCATACTATAGGCCTATTTTTAAAATATGGAGAAATTTTAAAAAAATTTTACTTCTATTCTAACAACTGCTAGTGATAAAGGAGATAATCTTCAATGAATTTTCCAAAGGAAGCTCCATCCAGACCGGGGGAAACAGGGATTCTTTTGAGTGCATACAAGCCGTCAGAAGCTCTGGCTAAGCCGGCTTCCATGGTGAGGGCCAGTGTATATCCGGCTTCTTGGGCAGCTTCGATAGAGTCTGCGTTATATTTGCCGTTTGGATAGCTGAGAAGCATCGTTTTTTGATTCAGTGTTTGATCCAGCCGTTTTTTTGATTCGGAAAGTTCCGCCAGCTGGTCTGTAAAAGCCATCGTATCCAAATCGAACTGGTGGACGGTATGACTTCCGATGCTGACGTAGCCACTGTTGACCATTTCTTTCATATCATGCTCATTGCAGTAAGTATTAGTTTCAAGTTTGTCTTGGACAACATTGATAGAGGCTTTTAATTCCAAGTCTTTCAAAATAGGAAAGCCCTCCTGATAATTATCCAGCGAACCCCCATCAAAAGTGAGCCAAATTATTTTTTCAGCTGGTTTTATCTTTCGGCTCAGCACAATTTTTGCTTCTTCTGGACTGAGAGTGTAATAATCATTTTCTTTCAGCCAGTTCATGTGGGCTTCAAACTCTGCGGGAGGTATTTTTAAAAGAGAGCCATCACTTTCGGCAATGCTATGATACCTTAAAATTGGGAAAGAGATTTCTGCTTCAGAAGATATCCAATGAGTGGTGTCTATCTGCGTTTGCTTTTTATTTTTCGTTTTTTGTTTACTGCCACTGACAACTTTATCCGTGGTCTCTGTAGGCGGTTCGACTAATGTAGCTTTTTTTTCATCTGAATGAATTAAAACGGCAGCAAGAATTATGAGTTCCACCAACAAAATGGCAAGGAGCCCTAGAAGTACTTTTCTTTTGATAAAAATTCTCCTCCTTTTTTAAACCCATACTTGCATAATATCACGGAAAGAGAAAATTCACAATTCGATTTGTGAGCGTTTTCTCGGGTGAGAGGATTTGTTTTAGAAAAGTGCTGGTGTTTGGAAGGATTTAAAAATAAAGCCGACTGAAAGTCGTGATTGGGGGGGTATACATACGCTAAGCGAATATTTTTTGCTGATAAGTGATGAAAAAAAGCAAAAAAAAAGAGAAGTCATCCTTCTCTTACTACTTATTAGTTGCAGTCATCATTTTAGCATGCAGACGTGATTTGTCACGGGCAGCTTTATTTTTATGGATCAAACCTTTTGATTCAGCCATATCAATAGCTTTGTTAGCTGTTTTTTGTAAATCAGCTACATTGTCAGCGCCTGTTTCAATAGCTTTTTCAAAGTTTTTGATAGCAGTACGCATTGAAGCTTTTTGACTAGAATTCAAAGTATTCGTTTTTTCAGTCGTACGAACGCGTTTGATAGCAGATTCAATATTTGGCATGTATGTCACCTCCGTTAACGTGGCTTTGAATGTATGATACCAGATACAATTCAACATTCTTCATTATACATAATGGGATTTTAATTTGCAATAAATTTGTGATCAAAAGTCATCTTTGGGTTGAAATACTTTTTAAAAGTATCTGCAGATAAAAGCGTTTTTTTCTCGCAAAAAAATAGATACCAAGACTGATATTTATGATATGATAGGAAAGAAGTGATTAATTTTATATGGGTGGGTGGAATGATTGGAAAGTATCGATTTTTCGGCTGGGACAGTCAACGTGGCATTGATCGTTACGATAATTCTTGTTATCGGCGTGATATTTGTCAATGGGTGGACGGATGCTCCCAACGCAATCGCGACAGCTATTTCGACTAGAGTCTTAAAGCCAAAAACTGCAATTAGACTGGCAGTCGTGATGAATTTCTTAGGCGCCTTGGTGATGACGTTGTTCAACGCGGAAGTAGCCGAAACGATTAGTAATATAGTGACATTTGGTGATGATCATACAAAAGCACAGGTTGCCTTGGCTGCCTCACTGTTTGCCATTGTCACGTGGGCAACAGCAGCTTGGTATTTTGGGATACCGACTAGTGAGAGTCATGCACTGATTGCAGGCTTGACCGGGGCGGCGATGGCATTGTCTGGTTTAAACGCTGTAAATATGAATGAATGGTCAAAGGTACTTGTTGGTTTGGTGTTTTCAACGCTGGCAGGTTTTTTTGGCGGGTATTTCGTTGTGAAAATGCTGGCAATACTTTTCAGAAGTGTGGACCGCAGAAAAGCCAATAAGTTTTTCTCCAACGGGCAGGCTTTTGGTGCTGCCGCGAATGCCTTTTTACACGGCGCGCAAGACGGTCAGAAATTTATGGGTGTCTTCATGCTAGGTCTGTCATATAATGGCTTTGTGCAAGGGACCGGCGGCGGATTTATCATTCCGATTGAAGTCATGGCTATTTGTTCTTTAATCATGGGATTTGGAACATCAGTTGGGGGCATGCGGATTATTAAATCGGTAGGAATGGACATGGCAAAATTGGAAACACATCAAGGGTTTTCTGCTGATTTAAGTACGGCGATCGTACTGCTCGTATGCTCTCTTGGCGGGATTCCTGTTTCGACAACGCACACCAAAACGACTGCCATCATGGGTGTCGGTGCTGCGAGAAGAGTGTCCAGTGTGAACTGGTCCATTGTAAAAGAAATGGTGTTAGCCTGGATATTGACGTTCCCGGGATGCGGTTTAATTGCTTATTTGATGGCAAAATTTTTCTTGATGATTTTTTAAAAAAGGTAACTATTTAGGAGGATTTCAATGGCTAGAAAAAAAGAGTTTGATTATTTTGCGGCATTGACACAGCTGGCTTCAAAAGGGGAGACTGCTGCTAAGATTTTGTTTGAAATGGTAGAAAATTATGATATTAAAACAGTGCCTGAAAAGGTAGAAAAGGTTCATCAATTAGAAAATGAAGCGGACGATATCGCCCATGAAATTTTGGACGAGTTGAACCGTTCATTCATTACTCCTATTGACCGGGAAGATATTGTTTCTGCAACAGAAACATTGGACGATGTGCTAGATGGTATCAATTCATTAATGTACTTGTTTGATACTTATGTCATCGAAGAGTTGCGTCCGAAAACAGAAAAAATTGCCGGTTATATTGTTGAAGCGACAGAAGGAGTAACTGTAGCAACAAAAGAATTTGCCAAATTTAAAAATTCCAAAACTTTGGGAAGCATGATTAGCCAGATCAATCATATTGAAGAAAAAACAGATGACTTGTATCGGGCCTTGTTAAAGGAATTATTCATCAATGAGCCGGACACACGGTTGGTAATCAAATGGAAAGCTATCTACGAAGGGTTTGAAGCAGTTATCAACTCCACAGAAATAGCGGCAGATAATTTGCAGGGCTTAGTCATCAAGAATACCTAGTGCGTTTTCCTTTTGAGGAAATAGTGCTTCTGTTATGAAAAAACAATGATAAAACTCATTGACTTCTCATTATTTGTAAGGTAAGATTAGACCATCAAAAGGAGGAATGATGATATGTGCCAATCTGTAGTAACAAAATCAATCAAACAGACAATCATTCCCCGATGCGCTGATATCTTATTTATTATTATCTAAGTGAAGGATTCTATTCTTAGAGTCCTATTTTGCTTGAAATAAATGGGACGTCAAATGAAGCAATTTTATCTTTATAACGTCCTTTGACTAAAGTCAGGGCGTTTTTTTGTTAACAGAATGAAAGAAAAGAGGATGAATGATGGAACAAAAAAAACAGTTGGTTGATTTAGATTGGAATAATCTGGGCTTTTCTTACATAAAAACAGATTATCGCTACATTTCTTATTGGAAAAACGGGGCATGGGATGAAGGAAAGCTGACAAAGGATAACCAAGTTCATATCAGCGAAGGCTCAACAGCCCTTCATTATGGACAAACATGCTTTGAAGGATTAAAGGCTTACCGGACAAAGTCAGGAGACATCCAGCTTTTCCGTCCCGATAGAAACGCCAAACGGATGCAGGAAAGTTGTGAACGTCTGCTGATGCCTGTGGTTTCGGAAGAAAAATTTATTGACGCTGTCAAGCAAGCAGTCAAAGCCAATGAGCAATGGATTCCTCCTTATGGGACAGAAGGCAGCTTGTACATCCGCCCGTATATGATCGGCGTGGGAGATAATATCGGTGTTCAGCCCGCAGACGAATATATTTTTTCAGTTTTTGTCATGCCGGTAGGGGCTTATTTTAAAGGCGGATTGACGCCTACTAACTTTATAGTGTCTGAGTATGACCGGGCAGCCAGTTATGGGACGGGAGCGGTTAAAGTTGGCGGGAACTATGGCAGCAGTTTCTTGCCATGGGATAAAGCCCAAAAACGTCAATTCAGCGATTGTATCTATTTGGACCCTGCCACACATACTAAGATTGAAGAAGTGGGTTCGGCAAACTTTTTCGCAATCACAAAGGATGGGACGTTTGTCACCCCTGCTTCCCCTTCTATTTTGCCAAGTATTACCAAGTATTCTCTTCTTCATTTAGCGGAGCACTATTTGAATATGCCTGTGGTCGAGGGGGATGTTTACATCGACAGGCTGGATGACTATGCAGAGGCCGGAGCTTGCGGTACAGCAGCAGTCATCACACCTATTGGGGGAATACAATATAAAGATGATTTCCATGTGTTTTATTCAGAAACGGCAGTCGGTCCAGTAACGACAAAATTATATGATTTGCTGACGGGGATACAATTTGGAGATGTAGAAGGGCCTAAAGATTGGATCGTTAAAGTTTAAAAAAATCTGGTTTGACTGGTTTGGCAAGTGTTCTGAGCCTAGTTTTGTTAAGTCATGACTGACGGTTACTTTTGACTAAAAAATATGTTACTCTTTAATTAAAGACACAGAGTCCGCCATGTTGAAATGTTTTAAAGGAACTTTATTTTGAGATGGGTACTTGTGCGCTACATTCAAAGGAGTGATTATATGAGTTATCAAGACGTATTAAAATTCTGGTTTGAAGAGTCTCAACCTGAAGACTGGTTTACTAAAAATCCAGATTATGATGAACGGATCAGTCAAAGATTTAGTTCGCTGCATCAGCAGGCAGCGGCAGGGGAACTATGGCAGTGGAGAGAAACTATCCAAGGGCGTTTAGCAGAGATTATTTTGCTAGATCAGTTTTCACGAAATATGTTCCGCGGGGACCCTCGTTCATTCGCCTATGACAGCATGGCTCTCGTCCTTGCGCAAGAAGCTTTAAAAGATCCGGCGTTGGAGCAGCTTCCGGTTCAACAGAAAGCCTTTCTGTATATGCCGTTTATGCATTCTGAATCTTTGAAAATACACGATATAGCCATGGCTCTTTTTTCGGAAGAAGGATTGGAGCATAATCTGGAGTTTGAAATCAAACACCGTGAAATTATTGAGCGGTTTGGTCGTTACCCTCACAGAAATGAACTTCTGGGAAGACCCTCCACTTCGGAAGAACTAACATTTTTGACAGAGCCCGGCTCATCTTTTTGATAATTTTTAAGGAAAACCTCTCGGAAGACGGAGCAACTGCTCTGAAGTCCGAGAGGTTTTATTTCCTGCGTCATATCTTTTTATCCGGTATTATTCTCCTATTTAGCTTAAATCTATGGCTCTCCAACTATATACAGAGTGAAATATCCAACTTTGGTTGGATATTTTTTGATTGGAAAGAGTGTATGATAAGTGTAATAGGAAATCAAGTACACGTGGTATGAAAGAAAAAAGGGGAAATTATTATGAAAATTGGATTTTTTTCAGATACGTATTTCCCGCAAGTCAGCGGGGTATCGACATCAATTAAAACGTTAAAAGAAGGTTTAGAGAAGTCGGGCCATCAAGTGTATATTTTTACAACATCAGATCCGGCGGCGGAGCCGAGTGAAGAGCAAATCATACGTTTGCCGAGTATTCCTTTTTGGTCATTTAAAGATCGGCGCATTGCTATATCAGGCAAGAAAAAAGCATTGAAGATAGCCAGAGAACTTCAGTTAGATGTTGTTCATACACAAACAGAATTTAGTTTAGGTTTTGTCGGAAAATATGTGGCAGAAAAAATGAATTTACCTCATTTGCACACGTATCATACAATGTATGAAGATTATCTCCATTATATAGCAGGTGGGAAAATGCTCCGTCCGCAACACGTTGCCTATTTATCCCGATATTTTTGCAATAGCGCTGACGGCATCATTGCTCCGAGCAGCAAAGTTGAAAAACAGCTGCATCAGTATGGGGTGACAAGTCAGATAAAAATTATCCCAACAGGTGTGGACTTGGAAAAGTTTAGTCGACAATCGGAAGGTCGGGACGTGCGAGCGGAATTGGGGATCGCTGATCATCAGCCGATGATTTTATCTTTGAGTCGTCTGTCTAAAGAAAAAAATATTGAAGCTATACTGAAGAGTATGCCGAAGATTTTAAAAACGCAACCTAAAGCGATGTTCGTGATTGTAGGAGACGGACCGCAAAAAGAAGAACTAGAGATGCTTGCAAAAGAGTTAGATGTCTCCCATGCCGTTATTTTCACTGGAGAGAAAAAAAGTGATGAAGTCAGAGACTATTATACTGCTGCAGATGTTTTTGTCAGTGCCTCGTCTTCTGAATCTCAAGGGTTGACCTATATCGAAGCGATATCCAGCGGCACGTCTATTGTGGCTAAATTAAGCAATTATACTCAAAGTTTGGTGGGTCCTAAAGGTGAATTAGGCAGCCTTTTCGTTAAAGATGACTCTTTAGCAGAAGTTATTTTAAATCAATTATCAAGAAAAGTTTCTGGTGAAGAACAGAAAAAATTCAAAAAAATACTATTGAATGAAATTTCCAGTGATACTTTTAGTGAGAGAGTGCTTTTCTTTTACGAAAAAGCCGCTGAACTATATAAAGAAGCACCATTCATGCAAATGGCAAATATTTCTTAAAAAGTTGGATAGTCATATCCAGCTTTTTTTGTTGTCTGATTCTCAATCTTATCTCCTCAGAAGAAAGTATGTTAAAATTTACTAAATAGTGAGAAAGTAAGTGTTGTGCAAATTATTATGGTAAAGAGGGATAATGTGAAATCAGAAATTATTGCAGTAGGGACAGAACTCCTGATGGGACAGGTGATAAATACCAATGCGGCTTTTTTATCGGAAGAGTTAGTGGGGCTTGGCTATGATGTTTATCATCATTCTGTTGTTGGAGATAACAGTGTCAGGTTAAGAGAAATGATTGAGTTAGCCACCGGGCGCAGTGAATTGATTATTTTATGCGGCGGCATCGGGCCGACAGAAGATGATATTACCCGGGATGTCTTGGCGGATTATCTTGGAGAGCCGTTAGTCTTGGATGAGGAGGGAGATAAAAAAATCAAGGCCTATATGAACGCCCTTGGCAGAAGCATCACTGAAAACAATCTGCGTCAGGCGTTGATTATAAAAAATGGCAGGGGCATACAAAACCCTACCGGTCTAGCCGTCGGAACGTTCTACCAGCGAAAGGATAAAACCTATCTAGTTTTGCCGGGACCGCCGAGTGAATTAAAGCCGATGTTTTTTGATGAAGTCGTGCCTTTGTTAAAGAAAATGCTGCCTCAGAAGGAATTTTTAACCTCCCGAGTGCTGCGTTTCTTTGGTATCGGCGAATCTCAACTGGTGGCAGAGTTATCCGAGCTGATTGCCAAACAAAACAATCCAACGATTGCCCCTTATGCCTCCCCTAATGAGGTCCGGTTAAGATTAACAGTAAAAACTAACACAGGTTCTGAAGCTATGGAGCTCCTGAATCAGAAAGAAAAGCTGATCATGGAAAAAGTCGGAGAATATTTTTACGGCTACGGAGAAAAAAATAGTCTGGCACAAGAAACGATTGCTGCATTAAAAAATGAGGGGAAATCAATTGCCGTAGCAGAGAGTTTGACAGCGGGACTGGTTCAAAGCACTCTAGGGGCTGTTCCGGGAGCATCGGCAGTTCTTTTGGGAGGATTTGTCACCTACTCAAATGAGATGAAAATGAAACTACTAGGGGTTTCGGAAAAACTTTTGGAGGAACACGGGGCAGTCAGCAAAGAATGTGCTTTGGCAATGGCAAGGCAAACACAAAACAAGACCGGGGCGGATTATGCACTATCTTTTACCGGAGTGGCTGGACCAACTGAAGTAGAAGGGAAAAAAGTCGGGACAGTTTGGATAGCTTTAGCAACCAAAGAAGGTGAAACCGTAGTAAAAGAATTTCATTTTCAGAGGGATCGCCAATACATCCAGCACAGCGCCATGATGAATGGTTTAAACATGGTACGAAAATATATTTTAGCAGCAAAAAACAAATAATCGAATGTTTGTTCGCTTTTTATCTTGCTTTTTCAAAAAGAAAAAAGTATGATAGACATATACTTCAATTAGCCGAAACATGATGTTTAGTTTTGAAATCATAGGCTGGCAGTTTCCGCCATTATTAGGAAACTAAAAAGCCGGAAGATTGGACAATCAAAAAACATCTTAGGAAATAGAAAGAGGAGGATCATAAATTGTCAGATGATCGTAAAGTGGCTTTAGATGCTGCGTTAAAGAAAATAGAAAAAAACTTTGGTAAAGGTTCCGTCATGAAACTGGGTGAGAAGATCGACACACAGATTTCTACTGTTTCCAGCGGTTCGATTGCCTTGGATGTGGCTTTAGGAGTCGGCGGATATCCGCGCGGACGTATCGTTGAAGTCTACGGCCCGGAAAGTTCCGGTAAAACGACGGTGGCACTTCATGCGATTGCAGAAATTCAAAAGGCTGGGGGAACAGCTGCATTTATTGATGCAGAACATGCGTTGGATCCGGCCTATGCGGCAAGACTAGGCGTAGATATCAATGAACTGCTTTTATCTCAGCCAGACACAGGGGAGCAGGGCTTAGAGATTGCTGATGCCTTGGTGTCCAGTGGTGCCATTGATATGGTAGTAATCGACTCGGTGGCGGCGTTGGTACCGCGAGCTGAAATCGACGGAGAAATGGGCGATAGCCACATGGGATTGCAAGCCCGTTTGATGTCACAGGCTCTGCGCAAACTATCCGGCTCCATCAACAAAACGAAAACAATTGCTATCTTCATTAATCAGATACGTGAAAAAATAGGTGTGATGTTCGGAAATCCAGAGACAACTCCGGGAGGCCGTGCATTAAAATTTTACGCTTCCGTTCGTTTGGAAGTCCGACGTGCTGAACAAATAAAAAATGGTACAGAAGTAGTGGGAAACCGTACAAGAATCAAGGTCGTAAAAAATAAAGTTGCACCTCCGTTCAAACAAGTGGAAGTGGATATTATGTATGGTTTGGGGATATCCAAAGTAGGCGAGCTTCTTGATATGGCTGTTGAAAAAGACATCATAGATAAAAGTGGTGCTTGGTACTCCTACAAAGAAGAGCGAATGGGACAGGGGCGAGAAAATTCTAAGCAATTCCTGTTGGACAACCCTGAAATCATGGATGAAGTTTATCGTCTGGTGCGAGATGAGTATGGCATAGGCGACGGCTCGACAGTGGTGGAAGAAGATTTGTCTTTGGAGTTAGAGGAAGAATAAGCAAGGCGAAGATATTTTTCGTTGCTTCGTTAAAATAAAATAAATTTATGTTGAAAAAGCTGACAAAGATTTTTTGTCAGCTTTTTTGTTTCAAGTGGAGAGAAGATATAATTATTTTACTGGAGAATCATCTTCAAAATTACGTTTATCGTGTTAAAATAAAGAGAATGGCAAAACGTTTCAAATTGGAGGGGATTGTTTGCTCGAAGCATATTTAAATATTTTAGTTATTTTTTTAATGATTTTGGTCGGCTATATTTTGTCGTGGAAGCAGTGGTTTGATAATCATATAGCAGACGTTTTTTCGAAGATAGTCCTAAACCTAGCGTTACCATTGAATATGTTTTTAAATATGACTCAAAAATTTTCTAAAGAAGAATTTCTTTCGCTTTTTAAGGGACTGGTTTTGCCGGCAACTTCAATTATTGTCACCTTTGGGATCAGCTGGCTATATGCAAAGATTACCCGTGTGCCCGACACACGCAAAGGGACGTTCCAAACGATGTTTACGGCAGCCAACACTATTTTTATGGGACTGCCTGTTACAGTGGCTGTGTTTGGTGAAAAGGCCATCCCTTACGCGTTGCTTTATTATATGTGCAACACCACATTCTTTTTTACTTTAGGTTTGATGCTGATGGCTAGCGATCATCCGGAGCGGAAATTTCAACATCAATCCGTCAATTTGCTGGTCTTATTGAAAAAGTTATTTTCGCCGGCATTGATGGGATTTATCATTGGCTTGTTATGGCTTTTGTTAGAACTGCCATTGTTTAAACCAATGATTGACTTTAGCCGTCACTTAGGAAATCTGACAACGCCGCTGTCGCTTTTTGTTATCGGAATTATTGTTTATCAAACAGGGGTGAGACATCTAAAGATTGATAAAGATGTCTTCGGAGTGCTGCTTGGGCGTTATGTGATTTCTCCTCTAGTCGTTTACGGTCTATCCTTTATTTTTCCAGTTCCAAGCCTGATGTTAAAAGTCTTCATCATCCAGTCAGCGATGCCGGTTCAAAATTCGATTCCGATTTTAGCAAGAGGCTATCAGGTGGATGAAAAATTTGCGACTTCCGGCTTGATTTTCTCGGTCTTATCCTATTTATTCGTTATTATTATTTATTTATTCTTATTGATCGGCTTGCCATGAAAATAAGATTAAGAATACGTGTTTGAAATGGCTGTGAAGTGTCGATTTTAAAAATATGATTTTTATGCTATGAAATATTTAAAAACGAAAAGTTGTTGGGAGGCGTTTCATGATTTTGTTAGGAACGATAGTAAATGGCGGCGCGATTATCGTAGGCAGTTTAGCAGGGGCGTTTTTACAAAATATGAAGAAAGAGACACAGGAAACTGTTACCAGAGGAATCGGTCTAGGCGTTATTGCTTTGGGGATTCAAATGGCGATTAAAAACGAATCCTTTATATTGATTCTAATCAGTTTGTGTCTAGGTGCCATGGTGGGCGAATTTTTTGGGATAGAAGATCAGATGAAACGTCTGGGACTTTTTTTAGAAAAGCGTTTTGCCAAGCCGGGCAGTAATTTTGCTGAAGGATTCGTCACAGCAACATTGATTTTTTTGATTGGCTCCATGGCTATCATTGGTGCTATTGAAAGTGGTGTCTCCAATAATCATCAGATTTTGTTTACAAAGTCAGTGATGGATGGTTTTATGGCAACGATGCTTACAGCATCCCTAGGTGTGGGTGTCATGTTTTCAGCAGTGCCGGTTTTAATCTACCAGGGCTTGATAACTATTTTTTCTAGTTTTTTAATGAGTTATATCCCGGCTGAATTGTTGGAGACTTTAATGACAGAAATCAGCGCCATCGGAGGACTAATGATTTTAGCCATCGGTTTTAATATCCTGGGAATCGTTAAAATACGCGTCTCAAACTACTTGCCGGGATTGTTGTTTTTGATAGTCTTTGTCAGCTTGAGTTATTATTATTTTTGATTGAAATAGTTGTTGATGACAGTTTATTTTATACTTTGTTAAAAGGAAAAAATAAAAAAATTATGCCACAAAGAAAGCAGGGAATGATAGTATGACGAAAAGGAGTAAGAAGATGAAGATAGCTTTAATTGCTCATGATCGGAAAAAAGAATTGATGATGAAATTAGCAGAGGCGTATAAACATATTTTTGAAAAACATGAATTGTTCGCCACAGGTACGACAGGTTTATTGATCCATAAAAATACAGGACTAGCTGTCCATTGTTTTAAATCTGGTCCGTTGGGTGGGGACCAGCAAATCGGTGCCATGATCTCGGACGATAAGATGGATTTAGTGATTTTTCTTAGAGATCCCCTAGCTGCGCAACCTCATGAGCCTGATGTGACTGCACTTATACGTTTATGTGATGTCTATGAAATTCCATTGGCTACGAATATTGGTACGGCAGAAGTTTTAGTCAGAGGGTTAGAAATAGGCTTGTTGGATTTTCGTGAAGTGGTGCATGAAAATGAAAACACGCCGTTGGGCTATTCAACTAAATAATAAAACGGCTTCGTTCTAAAAAACGAGGCCGTTTTATGTTAAAAAATGTGCTGAGTGCTATTCATCGTGACAGCACTTTCCTTCTCCGTGCCCATGTCCATGTCCATGTGCATGACCATGATCGTGATGAGAGTGATTTTTACATTGATGTTCTTTACTTGCTTTTGATTCTTCTTTACAGCACTTATGCTCCTTTTCACCATGTCCATGACCTCTTCGGTGAAATTTATGGAATTCCTTGTTGCCCCTGTGTTTTCTAAAATGTTGAATTTTTTCGTGATTATTTGATTTTGAGCAATTCATGGTCATGTTTTCTTCCATGGTTAAAATAATACGATCTAAATAGTCATCAAAAGAGGCTTGTTCCTCCACGGAAAGGGAAGCAAAAACGTCCGGTCTGTCAGCTGGCGGTTTTTCTTCCGATTTTCCTTTTTCAGTCAACTTGATCAGCATGACGCGTTTATCTTGCTCTGAAGGCTCGCGATAAAGATAACCGCTTTTTTCAAGTTTTGCCAATAGTTCATTCAATGATGACACTCTGATACCTAACAAGTAAGATAATTCTTTTGTGCTGATGCCATCTTTGATTTTTAAAAATGCTAAAATTCTTCCTTGCCCGCTGGAAGTATCCGCCATCGGTCCTTCGCCGTGGTGAGCTGCTCTGCGCTGTTGTTTATGAAGAAGCCAGTATAGATGGGAAATTTTTTCAATAAGATTTGATTCTTGTGACATATGTTTTCCTCCTTTTAACGGTACCTGTTAAAAGTTATTCTACAGGTACCTGTTCAAATTGTCAATATCCAAGATCATACTTAGTCGAGCATTAAATGAGTGTAAAATTTATAGTAAAAGTCCTCATGATTCAATTTGAATTGCAATTGCAGATGACCTATATTTTTTACCTTGATAGTAAAAAATAATTTTGTGCAACAAAGTAGTGAAATTATGCAACAAATTCATATTTTGTTGCTTCTTTCTGAGTGGGAAACTATGATGAAGTTGGAAGGAGGAAGTAATGATTATTAAAACAAGTTGGGAAAATGATATGCCGCTAAATGAATTGCATATCCATGCAAACCTAAAAAACAAAAAAGAAGTTGAGAGTATCTTATTGAAAATTGAAAAGAGTCAAGTTTTACCGCTAATCAATCCGTTAAACAATAGAATTGTCAAAGTAGAGATTAATAGAATTTCTTCGATTGAATCTTATACGCAATCATCTATTGTAAGAGTATCAAATGAAAAACAAGAATATTTTATCCAGAAAAGACTTAAAGAACTCGACTATCTCAATCAATATGGGTTGTTTAGAGTGAACAACTCAGTGATGGTTAATCTTGCGGATGTTCAATCATTTCAAGTCATAGAAAATGCTAGATTAGAAGTATCGACAGTTGATAATCGATCATATATTGTCAGCAGGCATTATGCGAAAAAAATTAAGGAGGAGCTTTCATGTTCAAACATCTAAGAAACAATTTTACTCAAGCTTTTGGCGGGACGCTTATATGGCTTATCATACTAATTACTGTATTTATTACCCCCAAAAATATAACTTTAATTTTTCTATGGCGCTTGATAGGAATAGCGTTGATTTTAGCAATAATCTTTGGAGTGATTTACACTTATTTATGGGAGTATTCAATATTTAAAGCAAGTACTAACATAATCATTTCAACGGTTATAAATGTCTTAGCAGGGTTTGGCAGTGTTTATTTATTCTCATCAGAAATGTTTTCAAGACTTATCGCTTATACCCCATACATTCTTGTCACGACATTGATTGGACACATCGTGGGCTTTTATCTGTATTCAAAATTCAGTAATAAAAAACTTGCCAAAGATATCAATATGAAACTTGAAATGAAGAAATAGAGAAAAATGTACCAAATAAATTCATCAGATAATTGGAAACCCCATAGATGGAATGGCACTATCCATAATATCAATAAAATAAAAAGCATCCTGTTTTAATTTAGGATGCTTTGTCAATGACAACTGTTATTGGGTATCTGAGGAATGACTTTTGATAGGGCAGTCACTTTCACTGCAGCCGCAACCGCTGCTTTTTTTGGTGACTCTGCGGTAAATAATCACTCCGATATATCCAAAAATCAATAAAGCAATAGCAATTGTTGCCCACATTTTCCTAACCCCTCTCTACAAAATCTGGATGGCGGCTGATTCCGGTTTACGTTTGTTTGCTGGCTTGCGAATAAAGAAATATGTGACGATAACAATCAGTGTCATAGCTAATACAGTGCCAATGTTGAAATCTTGTTCGCCTAGAAGGACACTGCCTAATTGGTAAGTTATAAAGCTGACCCCGTAGGCCAAGGCACATTGATAGGCAATGGCAAAAATCGTCCATCTAAAGTCAGCCATTTCTCGTTTGATTGCACCAATAGCCGCAAAGCAAGGCGCACACAGCAAATTAAACAGTAAGAACGAAAAGCCGGCAATAGGTGCCATGGAAGCTCTCAATGCTCCCCATATTTCTGTTCCATTTTCAGAAACTTCACCAGCATGAGCGTACAGTACCCCGAAGGTAGCTACCACATTTTCTTTAGCAATCAATCCGGTGACCGTTGCTACTACCGCACGCCAAGTGCCAAAACCTAGTGGTGCAAAAATAAATGCCACCGAATTTCCCAAGGCAGCTAAAATACTTTTATCTGTCGCCACCATTTGTCCTTTAAAATTAAAGGAAGCCATGAACCAGAGTAACACACATGTAGTGAAAATGATAGTGCCAGCTCCAATGACAAAAGATTTGCCTCGCTCGTATGTCTGGAAGAAAACATTTTTTAAATGTGGGAAATGATAAGCTGGTAATTCCATGATAAATGGAGAAGCCTCGCCAGCAAAAAGCTTTGTTTTCTTTAAAGCGATACCTGATAGGATAATCGCTCCAATCCCGACGAAATAGGCTGCGGGAGCTACCCAGCTGCTATGGGGGAAAAACGCTCCGGCAATCAAGGCAATCACAGGCATTTTGGCTGAACACGGCATAAAAGTCGTCGTCATTATGGTCATTTTTCGTTCTTTTTCATTTTCAATGGTCCGACACGCCATAACACCGGGGACGCCGCAGCCAGTCGAAATCAGCATGGGAATAAAAGATTTTCCGGATAAGCCGAATCTTCTAAATAATCTATCCATCACAAAAGCGATACGGGCCATATATCCGCAATCTTCCAACAGCGCTAGACACAGGAATAAAACAATCATCTGCGGCAAGAACCCAAGGACCGCCCCTACCCCTGCGATAATCCCTTCCAATATTAACCCTTCAAGCCAAGGTGCCACATTGGCAGCGGCCAGCCAGCTTGTGGCAATCTTTGGTATAACTTCGCCAAAAAGAACGTCATTTACCCAATCGGTTGCCATGGTGCCTACAGTTTGAATGGACAGGTAGTACACCATCCACATCACTAAAGCAAAAATCGGTAATGCCCAAATTCTGTGAGTGACCACATGATCGATTTTATCACTGAGGGATAATTCAAAATTGGATTTATTGGTTACCGCTTTTTCAACTAGTCGCGTAATAAAATCATAGCGTTCATTGATCATAATCGACGTACTGTCAGTCTGAAAAATTTTTTCAGTAATGGCAATAATTTCATTGATTTCTATTTGTTGCTCTTTGGTCAAATGCAATTCGTTCCTGATTTCTTCATCCCGTTCGAATAATTTAATGCTAAACCAGCGGCGTCTGTTTTCAGGTGTATTAGCTTCGATAACGTCGGCAATTTCTTCTAAAGCAACTTCTAACCGTTTATCATATCTGATATGATTTTGCCCTTGCCCTTCGCTTGTGGCATGTGTATGCAAACTGCGTTTCATCAACTCGTCAATATTTTTTTTCTTAGTGACGCTGAGCCCTACAATGGGGGCATAGAGCATCTCAGACAGTAATTTTATGTCGATGGTTTGTTTGTTTTTCTCAACCACGTCCATCATGTTGATACCGATGATGACAGGGACTCCTAATTCTAACAATTGTGTGGTCAAATATAAGTTACGTTCAATATTTGTTCCATCAATCAAGTTGAGAATCAAGTCCGGTGCATCGTCGATGAGATAGTTTCTTGCCACCAATTCCTCAGGTGAATAGGGAGACAGAGAGTAAATCCCCGGTAAATCTTGCAACTCAACATTCGGGTACTTCGTTAGCTTGCCAGATTTTTTTTCAATCGTTACCCCCGGCCAATTCCCTACCCGTTGATTCGTTCCGGTAATTTCGTTAAATAAACTTGTTTTTCCACTATTTGGGTTTCCCGCCAGTGCGATTTGTAGTGTTGTCGTCATCATTTTAACCTCTCTCAATAAAAATTAACTCAGCTTCGGATTTTCTCAGAGATAACTGGTACCCGCGGATTTTTAATTCTATTGGGTCCCCTAATGGCGCCACTTTGATTAATTTGACAGGAGTACCTTTTGTCATGCCCATATCCATTAACCGACGTCTGATAGCATTTTGACCAATAATATTTTTAATAATTCCGGTTTCACCAGCATTTAGTTCATTTAATGTGATCAGATCATGAGTTCCAACAGACTCTTTTTCTTCGATCATGATGCCTTTTGCCACATTATGATCAATTCCCAAGCGGTTATTCTGGAAATAAATAACCATCTGGGCATTCTCAATGGCTGACATGATTCTGATTGAAGTACCATAAACTAAGCCGAGATCGGCTAAATATTTCTCATTAGATGATTCGTTTGAAAAACCAACAAAAACATATTCTTTATTTACTTCTCCATCAACAAGCGCTTTCACATAGAACACTCCTTTTTTTGTTACAATTAGAGATGGTGGACTTTCAATTTGTTGTGTTGTATAAGCTCAAAAATTCACAAATAGACCCGACCAATGCAATTGATAATCATTATCACTAGTATATACTCTGTCAAAAGGTTAGTCAATCTAAAATTAAAAAAAATAAGAGGAGAACAAATTATTTTTTTGCATCCCATTGTTTGGACTTAAATAAAAAATAACTCCCAGCCTGCATTGTCAGAAATGCAGCTGGGAGATTTTTTATAATGAGTCTCGTTCAATCAAAGTAGTACCGACTTCGATTTTCATTGGTGCAGGCTCTTGTTCGAAGGCTAAGGAGTGTATAGTGTCTACTGCCTGCCGTCCCATCCACTCAGTATGAACTTTTATTGTTGATAGAGGGGGACTGACATATTTGGCAGTACTTATGTCATTAAAACCAAGTATCCCGATATCTTCTGGGACCTTAATATTATTTTCCTGCAAAGCTTTTAAAGCTCCAATGGCAATGGCATCACTGGACACAAAGAAAACTTCCGGCCAGTCTTTTTTGTCCTGCTTTAAAAATTCTGACATGACCCGGTAACCATCTGCGACAGTAAATGCTGATTCCAAATGCCACTGTTCATTGTAAAGGGAATTATTTTTCAGAGCTGTTTGCAAGAGAGCCAGCCTGACATCCGGTAAAAATTGACCTTCTGTTTTAGTGAATTCTTGACCGGAAATAATTCCGATTCGCTGATAAGCTTTGCGGTCAAATGTCTCCATCACTTGTGTTATCGCTTGATTAAAATCAACAACGATAGATGTATGACCAAAACTAGTACCGTTGAAGTCAACAAAAATAATCTTTTCGTTATGCTCCGACAACAAGTTGATTTCACTGGCATCAAACTTGCCAAGAGCAATGATGCCGTGTGCTCTCTCGGCAGAAAGTGTTTCAAGATTTTCCTTGATGATTTGAATCCCAAGTTCTTCTGCCCGTTTTTCTATCCCTAGACGAATGGATAAGTAATATAAATCTTCCAGCTCTTCTTGTTCGTTGTACCATTGTACAAGTTTGAAAACTAATTTCTTTTGAGGTTGTTTCTTTTGATGTTTTGTGTAGTTTAAACTTTCTGCAACTTCAAAAATACGTCTTTTGGTTTCCTCTCCAACAGATAAATCTGAGTCATAGTTCAGCACTCGGGAAACGGTGGCGGGTGAAACGCCTGCCTTTGTTGCAATGTCTTTGATGGTTGCCATAGTGTCTTCCTTTCTAAAAAAATGAATCTTTAAGCAAGAGTTTTTATAAACTTTTTAAAACCTTCCTGTCCGGTTTGATTTCGTTTAAAGACTCCAGCATCTTCTAAAACTCTTAGAAAAACTTTCCCGACAGCTTTTTGAACCACATTTGAGACAGTCTCTTCATTAAAGGTTTCAGTTTCCTTGATGTTGACAGCCCACTTATGATGGTAGTCTTTGATGGTATTAGGCTTGTCTAGTAAGAATTTTTCCACCTCGGTTAATTCTTCTTTTAAACGAGGAGGAAGGACAGCCAGACCCATCACCTCGATCAGACCGATATTTTCTTTTTTAATATGATGGACATCTTGATGGGGATGGAAGATGCCGTCAGGAAACTCTTCCGAAACATTATTGTCTCGTAAAACAATATCCAACTCGAAAAACTCCCCATTTTTTCTTGCAATCGGTGTTACGGTGTGGTGGGGTGTCCCATCTGCAGAGTAAGCTTTGATACTCAGAGACTCATCAGAATATTGCTTCCATGCCTCTGAAATAAAAGCAGCACTGTTAACCAATGAAGAAATTTCCTTCCCTTGCAGGCGGATTACAGACATCGGCCATTTAACAATTCCGGCTTTTACATCAGGAAAACCTAATATGTCAAATGGATATTCGACAGGTGCTTTGGCCATAGGAAATTCATGTCGTCCTCCCTGATAGTGATCATGACTTAAAATCGAACCGCCAACGATCGGCAAGTCAGCATTGGAACCAACAAAATAATGGGGGAACACTTCAATGATTCTCAATAACTTTTCAAAAGAATTTTTAGTGATTTTCATCGGGCGATGTTCTTCTGCCAGAAAAATCGCATGTTCATTATAATAGGCATAAGGAGAGTACTGGAAGCCCCAACTTTCGCCATCTAGATTTAGACGGATGATACGGTGATTGCTTCTTGCAGGATAATTAACTCTGCCGAGATAGCCTTCATTTTCCATGCACAACATGCATTTTGGATAATCAACTTTTTTGGCAGTCAGTTCTGCGGCGATCTGCTTCGGATCTTTTTCAGGTTTTGATAAGTTGATCGTAATTTCTAAATTACCATAATCAGTTTCAGAATGAAATACAATATTTTTAGCGATTGCCCGAGTTTTAATATAATCATTTTTTTTGGATAAAGAATAGAAATAATCTGTCGCTTTTTTCGGGTTTTTGTCATAGTGCTGAGCAAATAAAGCGTTGATGACAGATGGCGGCGGGGTCATCAAATCCATTAGTTGGCCTTCTAAAATTTCCCGGATAGTTGCAGGATTATTCTTAATTCCCTGGTCGACGAGTTGGTCAACAAGTTCTAGTGGAGAGAGTGAGGGAGATGAAGTGATTTTTTCATCCTCCAGCACCTCTTCGCCTATCAAAGCTAATATGCGATTTTCCAAATAGATTCGGTCCATGGTCATCCATCCGCCATCTTCAATGGCAAAGGTGACAAATTGCTTAATTAAGTTGCTGATAGTCATTTTTTTCTCCTACTCAAGTCATTTGATTATAATTTTTTTGCGCCATCATCAATGTTAGCTTTGTAAAAATCTGCAGGATAACCGATAGCTTTTTGATACGCTTGTCCCACATGCTGAATGAAGTGGTCCAGCTCTTTTTCGTTGACCAGTGCAATGGCACAACCGCCAAAACCTGCGCCAGTCATTCGCGCACCCAATACGCCCGGTTGTTTTTGTGCTTCATGAACTAGCGTATCCAGTTCAATACCTGTGACTTCATAATCGTGCTGCAAAGAGTGATGAGAAGCATTCAGCAACTGGCCAAACTCAGCTAAATCACCTTTTTCTAAAGCAGCTTTTGCTTTTAGTGTGCGCTGATTTTCACTTACGGCATGGCGTGCTCTTTTCTCTAAAACAGGATCGTTGATCAGTCCTTTATTTGCCTCGAAAGTTGCTTCATCCAAGTCTCCTAAAGATTGGATCGAAAGTTCTTTTTGTAATCTTTTTAAAGCTTCTTCGCACTCGGAACGGCGCTCATTATATTTTGAGTCTGCAAGCTCACGACGCTTGTTTGTGTTCATGATAACGATGACATTATCACCAAAAACCGCTGGCACTAATTCATAGTTCAGTGTGTTGGTGTCTAGTAAAATGGCCATATCTTTTTTACCCATACCAATGGCAAACTGATCCATAATACCTGAATTAACACCGATATAGTCGTTCTCAGTTTTTTTTCCGTATTTTATCAGGTCAAGCATGGGAATATCTAGGGAAAACAGATCATTGATGATGACCCCTGTCAATAATTCAATGGAAGCAGAAGATGAAAGTCCTGCGCCATTAGGAATCGTGCCATAAAAATAAATGTCGGCTCCGGTGTCGATAGTGTAGCCATCCTCTTGAATGAATTTGAACATTGCTTTAGGGTAATTTGTCCAATTATCTTCTGTTTTGTAGTCGAGATTTTCTAAATTTAATTCAAAAATACCAAGTTCCGGAAAATTTTCTGAGTAGAGGCGTAACGTTTTATCTGTTCTTTTTCTTGCTACTCCATAGGTACCTAGTGTGATGGACGCTGGGAAAACATGTCCTCCGTTGTAATCCGTATGTTCACCAATCAAGTTGATTCTTCCTGGTGCAAAAAAAACTCCGTCGCTTTCAGCATCAAACATCTTTTTAAATCCCGCGTTTAATTCCTTTATTACAGTCATGCTATGCCCTCCTAAATGTTTACTAAATATATTATATAATATTTACTAAATAAGTTCAATAGGTAATAAGAACATAAGTGATAAAGATAAAAGGAAACTATTTGACATAAAAAGATTTTTTACATTCGAAGATTTTCACTGATAAAAAGCTGTTATATCGATTGATAGGGAACCGTTTGAACAGACATTGAAGTTATATCTATGCTTGAGTAATTATTTGAAGAAGTGTTGGAAATGATTAGTGAGATTTGTGAAGCATTAAAGATTAAAAGATTTTTTTGTCGAAGTGACCAGAAATTTTCAAACGTTCAATAGTAAAAGAATTATATTCAAATAAAAAAATCGAATGATCATGTTTGGAATCATCCGATTTTTTATAGTTTAAATTTGAGTAACAGATTATGCATTTCCGAACATTAACTAAAATGCATTTTTTTACAATTGTCGAATCAAATAATCAAAAGCGCCTAGAGCAGCCGTTGCCCCAGAACCCATGGAGATGACAATTTGTTTATAAGCACTGTCAGTGCAGTCCCCAGCAGCGAAAACTCCTGGGATATTTGTTGCACCGTGAGCATCTACGATAATTTCACCACGTTCTGTCAATTCGATTGAATTTTTCAGCCATTCTGTGTTCGGCATCAAACCAATCAAGATAAAGACACCGTTGACGTCAATCGTATGCTGTTGCCCTGTATCATTTTCTACGTAGGATAAACCTTCTACGTGGGCGTTTCCGGATATTTCTTTTGTCGCAACATTGGTCAAAACAGTGACGTTATCTAATGAGTACAGCCTTTTTTGTAAAACCTCATCAGCTTTTAGTTCAGGCATAAACTCCAGAACAGTGACGTGCTGTGCCACACCGGCTAAGTCAATGGCAGCCTCGATACCTGAGTTTCCTCCGCCGACGACAGCGACAGGTTTATCTTTGAATAATGGTCCGTCACAGTGAGGGCAATAAGCAACGCCCTTATTTTTAAATTCTTGTTCACCAGGGATATTTAAATTTCTCCAACGAGCCCCAGTGGATAAGACGACACTTCTACTTTTTAAGACAGCACCGTTAGCTAGGGTTACCTCTACGAAATCTTTTTTCTCGATAGCCGTTGCCCGTTGGTTTTTCATAATAGTGACATCATAGTCCAACACATGACGTTCCAAATTGCCAATCAATTTTGTTCCTTCAATGGCTGAAATAGAAGGGAAATTACTGATTTCAGCAGTTTCAAGCACTTGACCGCCAAAAGTTTCTGCAACGATACCAGTTTTGATACCTTTTCTGGCTGAGTAAATAGCAGAGGTTGCACCCGCCACACCGCCGCCAACGACAAGGACATCGTAAGGTTCTTTCTCATTTAAAAACGCATCATTCTCATTTATTCCTAACTTTTCCAAGATTTCTTCCAGTGAGGTTCTGCCGCTATGGAATTCTTCCCCGTTCAAGTAGACAGTGGGAACCGCAAAAATGTTTTTTTCTTCTACTTCTTCACTGAAAATTTTCCCGTCGATCATTGTGTGACTGACAGCAGGGTTCAAAACACTCATAATATTAAGAGTTTGTACAACATCTGGACAGTTATGGCACGTCAGACTAACGTAAGTTTCAAATTTTAACGGTGTGTTGATTTTTTTGATTTGTTCAATGAGATTTTCTTCTATTTTAGGCTTTCTGCCGCCAACTTGAAGCAGCGCTAAGACAAATGAAGTAAATTCATGACCAAGGGGGATACCTGCAAAAGTAATCCCGCTATCCTCTTGTAAATTGTTAATGCTGAAACTAGGTGTTCTTTCCAAGGACACTTTGGCGACCGTTATTTTTGGTGACAACTGAGCCACTTCTTCTACAAAAGCAAGCATTTCTTTTGATGATGCTTGGTCGTCAACGCTTAAGTTAATGACGATGTCGCTTTCAAGCAATTCGAGATATTGTTTTAATTGTTCTACTAAATTAGTGTCTAACAAGAGCCGTCCTCCTAGATTTTTCCAACGAGATCTATGGTTGTGGAAAGTGTTTCTTCTCCTTCTTTCCATTTAGCCGGGCAAACTTCTCCTGGATGTTTTCTGACATATTGGGCAGCTTTTATCTTGTCGATCAAGATGGTTGCATCTCGTCCGATACCGTCCGCGTTGATTTCAACACTTTGAACCACGCCATCGGGATCGATGATGAAAGTGCCTCGTTGTGCTAGTCCGGTTTCTTCATCAAGCACTTCAAATAATTTCGAAATCGCATGAGACGTGTCGCCTAACATAGCGTATTCGATAGTATTGATGGCATCAGAATGATCGTGCCATGCTTTATGGGTGAAGTGAGAGTCTGTTGAACAAGAATAAACTTCTACACCCAGTGATTTTAATTCAGGATATTGCTCCTGCAAATCTGCTAATTCTGTTGGGCACACAAATGTAAAGTCTGCCGGATAAAAACACAAGATACTCCATTGATTTTTAAAATCTTCAGAAGTTACCGTAATAAATTCTCCATTTTGATAAGCCTCAGTTGAAAATTCCTCAATTTCTTTTCCAATAAGTGACATAAAAACATTCCTCCTAAATTGTAATTATTTTAATCTAACTTTTAGTATAATATACTGCTTGAGAAATGTAAAATTTTTTTGAAGAAGTTTTGCTTGAGAGAAAATTAACAGATTCTAAAAATTAACAAAAAAAATAATGGTATAATAATAGTTAATGAATAGATAAAAAATCAAATAATACAAATAAAGGAGAAAATAAAGTGGGGTTTTTAGTTGGACCGATGTCTTTGATTTTATGTATGGTTCTGGGTTTTTTGATGAAAAGGGCAAGAATCTTTGGCCCGGATGCCTATCAAGTAGTCATGAAAATTTTTACGACACTTTCGTTGCCGATAGTTATTTTATATCAATATCAAAATTTTGAGCGTGACCATTCCCTGTTGACCATCATACTGATCGGATTTTTGGGGAGTTTCATTTCTTTGTTTGTAGGATACTTTGCTGCGTTCAAAAAAAATCCTCAGGACAGGGCTTTTTATATGTTCCATACATCTGGTTATAATATCGGCGGTTTCACGTTGCCAGTCGTTCTGGCATTGTTAGGTCCGGAGTCAGCCATGGCCGTCATCTTTTTTGATCTGGGCAATGCCTTGATGTTGACAGGCGGCTCCTACGCAATCACAACCTATCTTTTGCCGCTGGAGGGGAGTGAGGCTCCCACGCTGGCTGATACATTGAAAAAGTTTTTATATTCTGCTCCTTTTATGATGTATTTGTTCGTTCTTGCTCTGTATGGTCTGGCGATTGAACTGCCGGCGTTCATCTATGAATTGATTCAACCAATTGCTCAGGCGAATGCGTTTATAGCGACCTTCATGTTAGGTTTGATGTTTCAGCTGCCCCAAACAAAGGCGGGAAAGAACAATGTGGCAGGTGTGTTGCTGTTGCGTTTTATTTGCGCGGTCATTTTTTCTTTGCTGACATTTTACGTGCTGCCTTTGAGTCCAGAAATCAAGAAAACAGTGATTATTTTGCTATTTTCTCCGATCGGTGCCATGGCTTCAAATTACACGTTGAAACTAAAAGGGGACCCAGCGCTTTCAAGCTTTAGTATTTCACTTTCTATTCTTGTCAGTTTAGTTATAATGATTGTGTTATACGCCTACTTATAATAAAAATATGTTGGGAAATTTTTTGTTTATCATTTTGGCTGGTTTTGTGAGGCTATCTGCAAATGATTTTCTCAGCGTTCGCTTCGCGTGATTTATTAGAAAATTCTGTCAATTTGACTTGAAACTCCTTTTTGTTAGTGTTAGAATTTTCTTTAAAATGTTATGCAAAGGTGCTGAAGGAGAATGGATAATAAATATATTAAAGCATTTAAAGCCGCTTTTCCCAAAACGATTCCGATATTTGCCGGCTTTACTTTTTTAGGGATTTCATATGGCATGTTTGCAAATAGTCAAGGTTTTAACGTGTGGTACTCTCTTTTAATGAGCAGTTTGATTTTTGCCGGTTCGGTAGAGTTTTTAACTATCGGCTTTTTATTGGATGTTTTCCAGCCGTTGACCGTGCTTTTGATGACGTTAGTTGTCAACTTTCGTCATTTTTTTTATGGCATTTCTATGCTGGAAAAATTTAAAGAGACAGGATTAAAAAAATATTATTTAATCTTCGGTATGTGTGACGAAACTTTTTCGATCAACTATACGGCGAAAATTCCTGAAGATGTGGATCAGGGGTGGTTTCTTTTTTTTGTGACGCTATTAAATCAATGTTATTGGGTGACCGGGGCGGTACTGGGAAGTTTGTTGGGAGCCTCTATGGACGGGGAATTTGTCGGGATGGAGTTTGTGATGACCGCATTGTTTATTGTTTTATTTTTGGAAAGTTTCCTGAATGAAAAAGAACACTTCAGTTCTTATTTAGGATTGGGAGTATCGGCGCTTTCCTTGCTTATCTTCGGACAGGCTAATTTTTTGCTTCCCGCTTTACTAAGCATTGCCGGAATTATTTTATTGAGAGAACATGTGTCCCAGAGGGAAGGTGCGTCTAGATGACTTTAGCAGAACAAATCATAACTATCGGCATGGTGATTTTGGGTACCATGATGACGCGCTTTTTACCTTTTATTTTATTTCCGGATAATCGTCCCACGCCTAAAATCGTTCAGAAAATCGGCAGATTGCTTCCCAGCGCGATTCTTGCTATGCTCGTTGTTTATTGTTATCGTCATGTGGATGTAATCAACAACCCCACAGGCATTTTTGATATTATTGCTGGTATCGCCGTAGTCCTTATTCATCTGAAATGGCGGAACATGCTTTTGTCCATTGCTTTAGGGACAATAGTTTATATGTTATTGATACAAATATAAAAAATACAGACCAGTCAAATCCTTATCTCTGAGGTTGTGTGACTGGACTAAAAAAAATCCTGCCTTATGCTGATTTCAGTATGAAAGGCAGGATTTTTTTGTCAGATTATTTCTGGATGCTTTCCGTGGAGACAGGACTTTCTTTATTTTTTTGTCAATGATATTCCTCAATAACGACTTGCTGGTAGACTTCGTTTATCTTGTCAATGGAAGCTAAATCTTTTGAAAAAGCAGTGGCACTTCCACAAGCGACCCCCAATTTGAAGGCTTCTATGACGTCGCCGCTTTTTAAAAAGGCGTGAGTGAATCCTGCAATCATGGAGTCGCCGGCACCTACAGAGTTGACTAATTTTCCATCGGGAACATTTGAACGATAGATTTTTTCTTTGGTGAACAGCAAGGCCCCCTTACCACCAAGGGAAACTAGCGCGTGTTGGGCACCAAGGGACAGTAGTTTTTTTCCATAGGGCAGAATATCCTCGCTAGATGAAAAAGATGTTTGAAATATTTCTGCTAATTCATCATTATTTGGTTTGACCAGCAAGGGCTGATAAGTCAAAGCTTTTAATAGATTTTCTCCCGAGGTATCAATAATAAAACTTGCCTTTTGCTGTTGGATGAGCGGAATCAGTTTGAGATAAAAGTCTTGTCCTAAACATTTTGGGATACTGCCGGATAAGATGACAAGATCCTCTTGTTTCAGTTGCTGAAATTTATCTTTTAGTTTTTTTGTATCCTGCTCCGAGATGAATGGACCAGAACCGTTTATTTCAGTTTCTTCGGTTTCTCCTTTCATCTTTAGATTGATACGGGTCATTCCTTCAATGACCGTGAAGTCATGATGTATGCCTTCTTTTTCCAATTCATCTTGAATGAATTCTCCTGTGAAACTGCCTAAAAAGCCCCAATTGACAGTTGAAGACCCTAATCGGTGAAGGATACGGGAAACATTGATGCCTTTTCCCCCGGGCAAAGCATATTCGTGACGGGAGTGATTGAGTGCCCCCAGTTGGACATTGTCAGCTGTGAAAACATAATCAATTGAGGGATTAAGAGTCAGTGTATAAATCATTTGCATACCTCCGTTAATACGATAGTTTTTGGATAAAGTTTTTTATATTTGCCGGGTAAATAGTCCGTGAGCAGATGCCCGTCTGTCAATTCTGCAAATTTAACAAAAGTTACTTTTTCAAATTTTGTGTGGTCGGCTAGAATGAATACTTGCGCGGATTGTTGAATAGCTGCAGTTTTGACAAAAGCTTCCTCTTCTTCGGGTGTGGTGAGGCCATGTTGATGATGAATGCCGTTGACACCGATGAATGCTTTGCTGAAATGATATTTTTTCATTTGAGCCACACATTCCTGCCCGACGATGGCACTGGTAGCCAACTTTAATCTTCCACCAAGAACGGTCGTCGGTATCGAAAGAGAGTTTAAAAAATGAGCATGGGCGATTGAGTTGGTGACTATACGAATATTTTTATTTTTGAGGAAAGGCAGCATCTCATAAGTAGCTGTGCCAGAGTCGATATAAATGACCTCTTCGGGTTGTATGCTCTTGACGGCATGTTTTGCCACCGATAACTTTTCCTGTCGATTCATGGCAGCTTTTGTTTTCAAATCTAATTCAGTGTTTAAGTTATTTGCAATTATGGCACCGCCATGGACACGTTTAAGCAGGCCTTGATTTTCTAATTCCTGTAAATCTCTGCGCACCGTTGTCTCCGAAGCGTGTGTTGCCTTGACTAGCTCCTGTATTTTTACCACACGGTTCATTTCCAACCGGTCTAATATCGTCAGTTGTCGTTCTTCTGTCAGCATTTTCCTCATCCTTTCAAAGGAAGTTTAGCACATAGAAATGTTCTTATCAACCGGAATCAACCAAAACCGTTCATAAAACGCCAAACATCATAAGCTGATAAAAAATTAATTTCATCAAAAAAGAGAAGCTGAGAATTTCAGCTCCTCTAATCTAGGACGATAATAATTTTTTCAGTATTTAATGTCGCAATTAATTTGCTAAACCATTATTCAACACACCTCAATAAAGCTTTCCTATAAAAAATAATCAGTCTCCTGATAAACGGAGTAATTTAACCAGTTGAGATAAAATAAACTGGCATCACTTACCCAACGATTAAGGATGGGCTGGTCTTTTTGATTATTCTGGTAGTAATTTTTCGGCAGATCCACATTGTCTAGCAGCAAATCTCTTAAATATTCTTTTTCGAGAGTGTCAGCATCATATTCCGGGTGGCCTGCCATAAAGACAAACTTATCATTTTTACTACTCAACAGGTGATTGCCGGCTTCAGGTGACGTGGCTAAAACTCTTAAATCAGGATGATTCAGGATAGCTTCGTTGTCGCTGGCAGAATTTCTGGAATGAGGGACCCAAAAAGTGTCTCCCATTCCTTGAAATAGGCGATGATGAGCTTCTTTTTTTTGATGTTCAAAAACACCAAATAATTTATTTTTCAACGGCTTTTTATCGATACCGTAATAGTAATAAAGGGCCGCTTGGCTTGCCCAGCAAATGAATAAAGTCGTGAAGACATTCGTTTGGCACCAATCAAAAATCGTCGTTAATTCCTGCCAATAATCAACCTCTTCAAATGCTAGATGTTCGATAGGGGCGCCGGTGATAATCATGGCATCGTATTTGTTATGGCGAATATCAGAAAACAGTTGATAAAAATTCTTCAGATGTCTTTTATCAGTGTTTTTTGCCTGATAGGTTTCCGTTGTCAATAGTGTAATATCAACTTGGATGATACTGTTGCTGAGTTTTCTCAGGAGTTGTGTTTCTGTGGTGATTTTATCCGGCATCAAATTTAAGATACAAATTTTTAAAGGGCGGATATCCTGAGTTTTTGCCCGCAGTTCTTTCATAATAATAATATTTTCGTCTTGAAGGATGCCAGCAGCTGGCAAATCTTCTGGTACGATAATCGGCACTGTGTTTACCTCCTAATCGCTTGGTCCAAGTCTTGAATCAGGTCCTCAATATTTTCTAAACCAACAGAAATACGGATGAAATTATCTGTGATTCCCGCAGCAGCAAGTTCTTCGGCAGAAGATTGTCTGTGAGTGGTGCTGGCAGGGTGTGAGACGATGGTTCGAACGTCCCCTACATTGACGGCATTGATGCAGAGTTTCAAATGGTTGATAAAGTGTTTGGATTTCTCCAAGTCTCCTTTTAATTGAAAGGAGAGGATGCCGCCTGCCCCATTTTTAAAGTATTCAACTGCTCGTGGGTAATCTTTATGACTTTCAAGTAATGGATAGGAGACAGATTCAACTTCTTCATGTGCCTCTAACCACTTGGCTAACTTCAAAGCATTTTCAGAGACATGTTTCAGTCGCAAATTAAGAGTTTGCAGACCATTTAATATCAGATAACTGTTGAAAGGACTTGCGGTTAATCCAGTGTCCCGCAAGACTTGCGTCCGGACTTTATAAATGAAGGCAGCATTGCCGAATGTTTCTGAATACACAAGGCCATGATACGCTGGATCAGGGGTCGTATAGGCAGGGAATTTGCCGTTAGACCAGTCAAACGTCCCGCAATCTACTACAACACCTGACAGTGAATTACCGTGTCCTCCAAGATATTTTGTCGCCGCATGGACGATGATATCTGCGCCATGTTCTTTTGCTTGGAAAATCCCAGGGGGAGAAAAAGTATTATCGACCACAAAGGGGATGTGAGCTTCCTTCGCCAGTTGCGAGAACTTTTCACAGTCCAGCACGTTGATGTTCGGGTTGCCGATGACTTCAGCAAAAATCAATTTTGTGTTTGGCTGAATTAAAGATTCAAGTTCTTCTTTACTGGCATCCTGATCCACAAAAGTTGTTTCAATGCCCAAACGGCTGAGAGTATTAGAAAAAAGTGCCAAGGTCCCGCCATATAATTCTTTGGTCGCTAAAATATGATCTCCAGTGTTGCAGATTGCTAAAACCGTCGCGGTCACCGCGCTGGCTCCTGAAGAAACTGCCAGACCGCCCACACCGCCTTCCAAGTCGCTGACCACATTTCCCAAATCATCATTTGTGGGATTGGTAAGTCGTGTATAAATATTTCCTGGAACTTTTAAGTCAAAGAGGTCAGCACCGTGGTCTGCGTCATCGAAAATAAATGCAGTGGAAGGGTAGATGCCTCTGGCTACCGAATTTTTATCGTCTCCTCTAAAATTTTGATGCACTGCGATGGTCTCTAAATGATATTTTTCTTCACTCATGTGTTTCTCCTCCTAAAAATTTGTGTTTTTATGTTATAAATTATCGATGGCTTGTGCTAATTTTTCGACTAATCTGACTTTTGCCCATTGTTCCTCTTCTGTTAGATGATTGCCTTCTTCCGTTGAAGCAAAGCCGCACTGAGGAGAAACACAAATCTGTTCTAATGGTACGAACTCTGCTGCTTCTTTGACCCGTGCAATCAAATCATCTAAATTTTCCAGCTCAGGAGTTTTAGAAGTGATCAATCCTAAAACGATTTTTTGCTGTTTTAAATTTTTAAGTGCCTTGAAATCTCCAGCTCGATCGGAATCATATTCCAAGAAAAAGCCGTCAAAGTGTTTGATGTCAAATAATCGTTTGGCAATTAAATCGTAGTCTCCTTCATATAACCAAGAAGATTGGAAATTTCCCCGGCAAGTATGGAAGGTGATGGCCATGTCTTCGGGTTTGTTGGCAATGGCTTGCTCGGTGATATCGCCAAATTTTTGCAGTAATTGTTTCGGGTCGTGTCCTAAAGATGTGATTAACTCATCATATTTTTGATCGGGCAGTGAATTCCATGCGGTGTCGTCAATCTGCAAGTAGCGGCAGCCTGCATCATAGAACGCCTGAACAGCATCCTGATAGGTTTTGATCAACGCTTTTTCTAACTCTTCCAAACTGTCGTACACAGGATTTTCAGCGTACTGTTTAGAAATGATAGCGCCTGAAAAATAAATCAAGCAGGGACCGGGAATAGTTTGTTTTGCGATGGCATCACCGGCATGTGCTTTCACAAATTTAAAGTGTTCCAAAAAAGGATGCTCGGGATTGAAACTGAGTTTGTCGCTGACGTAATAACTTTCAACATCCTTGGCTTTGACGCCTTGGAACATGGTGATATCGCCAAGAGATACCTTGGTGATGCCGTTCAGTCCGGCAATGAAGTCTAAGTGCCACCATCTGCGGCGAAACTCACCATCGGTCACTGCATGAAGGCCATTGGCTTTTTGTTTTTCAATCAATTCGATAATTGCTTTGTCTTCGATAGCTTGAAGTTCTTCTTGGCTGAGTTTGCCTTTCTTGAATTCTTCTCGCGCTTTTTTCAATTCGGCAGGTCGTAAAAAACTACCTACAATGTCGTTTCTAAAAGGTGCATTCGTCATTTGTTTCTCCTCCTGTTTTTAAAAATAAAAAACACCTTCTCTGCATAAAATGCAAAGAAGGTGTTGAATCTACACGTTACCACTTCTTTTCGTTTATCACTCGCATGACAAACCTCTTCAGGTACGCTTTTAAATAAAAGATATACCTTATTCCGATATCGGGGAAGTCCGTCTCAGCCTAAGTTTTTAAACGTCGGTGAGTATCACTCGGGAGCCATTTTCGTAGACTGTCTTTATATTATCCCTCTCAGCAAATGGAATATTTTCTGTGATAAAGCTTCGTCTATTACTTTTTCCGTCAACGTGCTACTTTTCATGTTTTCACTATCTTAACTTGTTAAATGATAAAAGTCAACTTGGTTTTTAATTATTCTTTAATATGTCTCGTGTAATTGAATAAAATTAAATATTTAAAATAACTTGAAGTTTATTGTTTTCTCTAAATACGTAAGGAGACTTAGGCTGTGTAAATGCTGAGAAAATTAATTTTCTTGTAATAAGTGGTAAAGAGCACCCACTAGATTAGCATTGTTTTGAAATTTGCAAGGCAATATATCTATATCAGGAATCATTCTACTAAAAAAAGTATTATTTTGTCTTAAGTTAATATATTGATGATTGATTTCCTCAATTAGTATTTTTTGAGCACTGATTCCACCACCTATCACCACTCTTTCAAAGTCTAATACCACTTGAAGATTGCAAATCAATTGAGCAATTATCAAACAATAATTTTCAAATAACAAGTTTAGTTTATCGTTTTCTCCTTGTTTCAATTTCTCGAATACGAGTGGTCCGTTGTTGAGATCATTCAAATCTAATATCTTAGAAGCCACACGAATAAACTGAACGGCAGAGCCTTCATTCCCCATGAATTCAAATGTTTGTGGCTCGTTTTTTTTTGACATTATAAGACTGAACTCACCTGCCTGAAAATGACTGCCTTGGAACAACTGCCCATTTATTATTATCCCTCCACCTATGCCAGTACCTAAAACGATAGCCACACCATTAGCTACATTTTTTAAATTTCCAAGCCAAAATTCTGCCAGTGCAGCAGATTTGCCATCATTAATTACCGCACTAGGTACATGAAAGGTATCAGTCAGATATTTTTTCAAAGGAACATTATGTAAATATGGGAGAGAGCCACCAAAGTGAACGGTCCCTTCACTGTCTATTTTACCGGGGCAGCTGACGACTATCCCTTTTAGTCCAGACTTGAATTTTTCTATAATTTTTTTTAATAATTTTTGCAAGTCTGATAATGTCGATGGCGTTTTTGTCTTAGCTAATGTTATTATATCGCCAGATGTTTTTATGCTTGCGTATTTTATTTCTGTTCCTCCGATATCAATTGAAACATATCTATTCTTTTCCATTAGCCAATACCCCCTGATCTAATTATTAGTTGTTTCCTTAGACAACTCAATCTGCCCGTTTTTCCGGTTTGTTAAATCTCTTCTTATTTCTCTCATTTTTTTCTCATCCAGTGGAAATTGGGACATCGAAAGAATTGAAATTAAAAAAGTGAATATAGGAATTCCAAAACGCATAAAGACAATTAAATTTAGAACTTCTGTAGTTTGTCCTTGATTAGCAATGAAACCGAAAACGCCTAACAATAGACTTGCTATAAAACCACCTAAAGCCATAAATATTTTGTTGATAAAGGTAATTGCGGAAGTTAAGGTGCTGTTTCCTCTTACCCCAAACTTCCATTCTGCATAATCAACACATTCTGGGAGTATAGCCCAGCCCAAGTTTCCTGAAATTTGCTGAAAGAAACCGATAAAGGCAAGGAATACAAACATTAGAGGTATAGGCATTGTAGGTTTGAACCATAGTATCGCAAAAGGAATCAAGCAGGCAGCACAGGATATGATATAAGTTTTCTTTTTCCCGAGAGTTCTGGATAATCTTGGCAGTAAGAGAAGGCTGAATAATGTGGCTGCCATGGTTATCGTGGCCACTTGGGGTACTAAATCTTTCCTGTTGAGAACATATACAAAAAAGTAAATGTTTACAGCGTTTGTAATCGCAGTTGATAAAATGGAAGAGCCAAAGGCCAGCATTAGTGTTATCATAGGTTTATTCTTAGTAATTAAAAATAATTGGTCTTTTAGTTTTACATCTTCATCCTCTTTTTCCTCATTTTTATCTACGGGCAAATCATAATTTTTTGCACCGGACGCACAAATCCAGAAAGAAAGTGTGGTAAGTAACCCGATGAATGCACCAAATATGCTCCATCCTTGTTGTCCACCACCAAAAACATTGACTAAAGGCAAAGCAAAAATCATTACAATGATTTGCGCTACAAGCCCCATGCCTTGTTTAGCAGTGACGATAAGTGTACGTTGTTCGGGGTCTTCGGACAAAACAGGGGTCAGCGAATGATAAGGAATATTTACAAAATCAGAAAACGTTGAATAGGCGATATAAGTAATATATGCGTAGACAACTTTTGCTGTAGGGCTAAGATTAGGAGTGCTGAAAAGTAAAAAGATTAAAAGGCCTATCAAAGGAGCCCCAGCAATAATCCACGGACGGTACTTTCCCATTTTTGTTTTTGTTCTGTCAGCTAGAAGACCCATCAGAGGATCGGTGATAGCATCAAAAATTCGTGTAATCAACATAATGTTTGCGACTGTGATTGAACTTATTCCAAAAATATCAGTATAAAAAAATGTCAAGTATCCCATCATTAAGAAAAATGCAAGATTAGAACCTAAGCCGCCAAAAGAATATTTGAAAATATCAAATATTTTGGCTTTCTTAAATACAGTCTCGTTTGTTTGAATTTCCATTAGTTTAGCTCCTTATTCTTTTCTTCCCGCCATTTCCAGAAAATATTGTGTGATAGCTTTATTTTCAACGGGGATGATGTCCATTATTGACTTTAAAACATACTCAACTTCAATTTGGTCAGTTACTAGTCTATTTAAAATGGCATCTATGATTTTCTTTTTTTGATCACAGTTAGGATTTGCAAGATGTTGAAAAGTATTGTAAACGTTCTTGGCCTCTTCTGTCCAAGAATAGCTAGTCAATATCTGAGGGGGCTCCTCTCTCTTCATTTTACTTTCTTTCAACCACCTGGCAGTAACTATTGGAGAAGTAGGAATTCCCAACCGATGGAATTGTTCTTCAGGTGATTCATTTTTCTTCATTTCTTCAATCAAAGCATTAATCATTTTTATTTCTAGAATCTCATCATCCAAAGCTTTTTTTTGATTTGGGTCTTTTTTTACATCAAAAAGTTTTGTGCCGTAGTTGAAGAAAGGAGTTACTTTAGTGGTAACAGGAATTTTGAGACAGGGTGCATTTTTCATGAAGTCAAATTGATTTTTTACTAGCTCTGCATTCTCTAATTCAGTTGTCGAAAACATGTTTCTCATGTGGGTGGGCATCAACGTATATTCAAATAAAGGAGCATTTTCGATGTTTTCCGGCGCTCTCATATAAACTAGCTGACCATTTGTAATGTTAACATGCTTACCATGATCCCCAAATAAAGCATATTCCCTTACAGGAGTGTCATTTTTGATAACTGGTTTGAGCGATTGTCCTTGCATATAAGGTAATGGTGCTAAATCAAAATAATCCAGAATAGTTGCTGGGATATCAACATTTTGTGTGAGCGTGTAACGCTTTTCGCCTTCTACATTTACCCCAGGATAGTGGATGAACAATGGCACGTGTGAAATTTCATTGTACATGGGCATAATGGTTTTGCTCCACCAACCATGCTCTCCTAACAAATATCCATGATCTGTGTTAACAATCAACATTGTGTCTTCCCACATGGAATGGTCATCCATAAAATCTAAAATCTTTCCTAAATTTGAATCACATTGGGCTAGTAAGGCAGCGTAGTTGTTTTTGGTTTTTTCAATGACTGTCTTTGACTCACTAACAAAATAATACGGTGGCCAGTCGCTTAGTTTTTCAGAGTTATCTGCAACATACCTATCGCGGTATTTTTGAGCAGCAAAGAACGGTTCATGGGGATCAAAAGATTCAATTTGCAAGAACCAATTATCTTGAGTGTGATTTTTATTTAGAAATTCCAAACCATTGTTAAACGTGATAGTTTGCGGCATAGTCTCTTCAGTATTTGTGTATTGGCGATTGACAGCATCATGTGCATGCAATTTTTTCATCACTGGACTATGATCTAACGGAGTAGAAAATTCACTGTCATTCGGTTTGACTCCTAACAAGGCTTTCCATTTATCTCCTTCTTGACCCCGAATGAGTTCACAAGAACTGTAGCGAGTATGGTAGGTACAGCCGCCATCTTCCCAGTAGTGTTGGTGATCTGTAATCAGATGTGTATAAATTCCTTTCGTATCCATTTTTTCAAAAATTGATTCATCAAATGGCTCGATTGGTCCCCAACTTCTATGTAAAAAATTGTATCTTCCTGTATGCAACTCTCTTCTGGCTGGGATGCAAGGCATGCTTCCCACATAATTATTTTCGAATTGAACAGCTTTTTTAGATAACCTATCAAAGTTAGGTAAATCAAGCTTTTTGTTACCATAGGAGGGCAAGTGTCGCAAGTTTAGTGAATCAAACATAATCATGATTGCTTTCATAATTACCACCTTTCTTTTTTTAGAAGCGCTTTCTTATTGACATTATATATAAAAGGGTTTACATTATTATGTATAAATAAGTTTTATTTTGAATAAAAAGGGTGATAATGTGCTTCCAATTAAACTAATAGACTCAATTAATTCAATATCTGATAGTTCTAGTATAATTTTTAAAAATAATGACTTAGTCTTAGGCGAACAATCTGCACAAGCAGAATTTATCAGAGAGAACCATTCATTTTTCAAAAACAAATTTTCACAAATTGAGCCTGATACTGTGGAGACATTTTTCCAGAGTTTTTATTTTGCTGTTTTCACGTTGTCAGATCTTCTAGAGTTTAGATTTATTATTTTTTTAACAAATAGAAGTCCAACCTACACAGCTACCACCCCACTTAAATTGGTGAAAATTTGTCAAACTATTTCCTTGGCCCTAGTGAAAAGAGAATTGGCTTTCAATAATAAACAAATTGCTCATCACCAAATCGAAAAGGAAGATTTGGATAGACAATTGAATCAGTATAAACTGAATAATTTAATTCAGGGAAAAAAGCATTTCCATGTTTCCAAAGAAAATAAATTAATTGACTCAGTGGCTACGGGAGATATGTTACAAGTTGAAAAGCAATATGCCATTTTCAATCAAGCAAATCATCATGTTGGTGTATTGTCTCATGGCAGCAGGTTGCGGCATGAAAAAAATTTATGTATTTCAGTCGTTGCAGTGACCACAAGGATAGCCATTGCCAATGGGGTCTATTACGAGACAGCTTATGATTTAAGCGATTGGTGGATTCGAAAAATTGAAGAGTCAAATTCTTGCGATGAAATAATCGAAACAGAACTTTTTTTAAGGATACTGTTAAGTTTTGCTGAGCAAATTTCCTCATGTCAACGAAAAGGTCTTTCCGATTTCGTGATTCAAGTGCAAGATTATATTGTGTCAACCCTTTATGAGGGCATCTCATTAGGTGAGATTGCAGCTTTCTTTAATTATAATCCCAACTATTTATCAAAAAAGTTTAAAAAAGAAACAGGGCTTCCTATCAAGCAGTATATGCTGAAAGAAAAAATTAAAGAATCAGACAATTTAATTAAATATACGGATTACTCGCTCTTGGACATAGCAACGATGCTTCACTTCTCGGATTATAGTCATTATTATAGATGTTATAAGAAAATAAAAGGAGAAAGTCCGAAAAATTATGAAAAAAAAGTCAGATGATTTGGTCGGCACCATCAGGTCGTAAGAAGATAACACCTGCTGAAACACTGATTTTTTTGGCTGAAGAATGGCATTTACATGACTTCTAAGCCATATGAGGTTGCCTTATCACAATTAAAAAAATCACACGACACCCCAATGGAAAATTGTGAGTTTCGTGTGTTTTTTATCTTGGAAAAGAGAGAGTCAATTATGTATAACATCACTTCAGTATCCCCATAAAGTAGCTATCTTTGTATTTACCGTTAGCAAAAAACTGTTCTTTCAGCGTGCCTTCGATTTCAAATCCTAATTTTTGATAGATGTGGATGGCAGCTTCATTCGTAATATCAACATAGAGATATACTTTATGCAAATTGAGCGTGAGGAAAGCATAGTCCAGCCCTTTTTTCATCGCTTCTTGGGCCAACCCCTGACCGCTGAATTCTTCCATGATAATGATTTGTATTTCACAATTTCTGTGGATGTAGTCGATTGCTATCAGTTCCACGATACCCGCAAACTCGCTGTCCACGTCAATGACAAATCTCCGTTCGCTATTGTCGTGGATGTGTTTATTGTACAGGCTGGTCAGTTCATCGAGGGACTCATAGGGTTCTTCAAACCATAAGCGCATAAATTCTTTCTGATTGTTTATTTTGTGAATATTAATTAAATCCGTTCTTTCCAAGGCTCTGATTTCCATGATCGTACCTCCTTGGGGTTATTGTATGACACCTCTCACAGGTAGTCAAAATAAATTATGGGCGTTTCAGCTATTTTCTAATCACTTAATTCGTGGAGATTAGCTGATTTTTTCTACTATTTAGTGATAGGTGTCTTGAAAAACGGTATATCTACTCTCTGCATTGGTGTTGACTTTCAGCAATCGACCAAAGACTTAAAATTGTTGTTGGTGGTAGTGTTAGATGTACATGATTATGAAACACTAGACGGAGAAGCTGTATTGAATGACAGTTTATCTCTACTAAAATAAAATTTAAAAAGCCTATCTCAAAAAATGAATGTTTTCCTTTAAAGTAGTTTCCCTTTCTAACTACTTGTTGGCGGGAATTCGTGTCAAACATTGGGACAGGCTTTTTATTTTTTTCAAATTGACGCCAGATTTCTTCTATCAAACAAAAGATGTTATAATACATGAATGATGAAAGGAGCTGGTGTAAAAAATGAATTTTAATAATATAAGCTGGCGTCGGTTAAAAAATGAATCATGGGTCACAATGCTGTTTTTAGGGGCGCAAGTAATTATATTTATTTTAATGACCTTGACCGGACTTTCAAAAGGTCACGGTCTTTCTGGAACTTACAGTGGCGAAATATTACATCAGTTTGGTGCAATTACAGCCCGGGATATTGTCATTTATCGTGAATACTGGCGTTTTTTGACCCCAGCATTTGTTCATATCGGCTGGGCCCACCTGCTGTTTAATTCATTTTTCCTGTATTTTGCAGGGAGAGATTTAGAAGAAGTGATGGGACACGTCAGATTTTTCTTTTTCTATTTGTTGTGTGCCATGGGTGGAAATATTTTCAGTTTCGCGCTCACCAGTCCTGAGACGAACTCTATTTCAGCCGGTGCCAGTACCGCTCTTTTTGGATTGTTCGGCGGTTTTATTGCCTTAGGCCGTATTTTTCCTTACAATCCGAAAATTCAATATATGGCACGAAATATGCTGACGTTGGCAGTGTTGAATATTTTATTAAACCTGTTCAGCCCCAGCATTGATATGTTAGGGCATATCGGCGGACTGTTGTCGGGGCTTTTGCTGGGCTTTGCTTTTTCTGCACCAAACTTAAAAGGAAATCGCTATGACTTTGTGGAAGATAATATTCACCGGAGAATCGTTTGCGGGTTGGGTTACGTCATCGGTATCGTCGTGTTATTATTATATGCAGCAAAAGTTTATGGAATGTATTATTGATTTTATTGAAAAAGTGAGTGAAATAATGGTTTGTTATAGGTATAATAGAGGATGTATGTAAAATGCGAACACTTTATGATGTGCAGCAGCTGTTGAAAAGATTCGGTGTTTTTGTCTATGCAGGCAAACGCCTGTATGATATCGAACTGATGGAGCTGGAACTGCTTGATCTGAATGCTGCAGGGCTGCTGGACGAGTCAGAGTTTAAAAAAGCTCGTCAAGTATTGGCAATAGAATATCAAAACGAATTAAAATTAGTGAGTGAGACGAAGGAGGAGTTAGTGGTGAATCGTAAATTGATTGGGATTGATTTAGGCGGGACGACCGTCAAGTTTGGAATTTTGAGTGAAAAAGGCGAAATCCAGCAAAAATGGAGTATACAGACCAATATCGATGACGGCGGTACCCATATCGTGCCAGATATCATAGCATCCATCCGTCACCGAATGGATTTGTACCATATGACTAAAGAAGATTTTATTGGCATCGGCATGGGAACTCCCGGGGCGGTGGATATCGTGAATGGTACAGTCATCGGTGCTTACAATTTAAATTGGGATACTCTTCAGCTGATCAGAGAGCAGATTGAAGAAGCTTTGGACATCCCTTTTGTTTTAGACAATGACGCCAATGTGGCTGCTTTAGGGGAACGCTGGCAGGGAGCCGGAAATAATAATACCAATGTAGCATTCATTACTTTAGGTACCGGCGTTGGCGGCGGCCTCATTGCTGAGGGGCACTTGTTGCACGGTGCAGCAGGAGCAGCGGGAGAAATTGGTCATATCACGGTAGATCCTGACGGTTTCCCGTGCACATGCGGGAAAAAAGGTTGTCTGGAAACAGTTGCCAGTGCCACTGGTGTGGTAAGAGTAGCTCGAACACTGTCTGAAGAATATGCGGGTGATTCCCAACTGAAGTGGATGATTGACGACGGACAGGAAATTTCCAGTAAACTGGTCTTTGATTTGGCAAAAGAAGGGGATGCTTTTGCTGACATGGTAGTAGAAAAAGTTTGTTTTTATCTTGGGTTGGCATGCAGTCACATCGGAAACATGTTAAATCCGTCAGATATTGTCATTGGCGGCGGAGTTTCTGCGGCAGGGGATTTTCTGCTTGAGAGAATCAAAAAATATTTCAATCAGTTTACCTTCAAGCAAGTAACTGACAGTACATCGGTAAAGTTGGCCATCCTTGGCAACGATGCCGGTATTATCGGGGCGGCGTCCTTGGCGCTGAAATTTAAAGAAACAGATTTAGAAAAGAGGAATTAGAGTGTTCAAACCGTTGTGGATTTTTAATTACATACTGATTGCGATTTTGGCTTCTATGGGTTTACGTGAGTTGTATTTGCAAATCATGGCGAGAAAATCTGCCAAGATGATTGAGCAAGATGAATTCCGTGAAAAAATGCGGACAGGTCAAACGATCGACTTGCGGGAAAAAGACAGCTATCAGGCAGGACATATCTTAGGCGCGCGTAATCTATCCTACTCCACATTTAAGCAGACTTACATGGGTTTGCGTAAAGACACGCCGATTTTGCTATATGATCAGAAAAAATCTTTGAGTATCAGGACAGCAAATTTCCTGAGAAAAAAAGGGTATAAAGAGATTTATATCTTAAAAGGCGGCTTCAATGATTGGACAGGTAAAACAAAAAGGAAATAGACATTGTGCAATTTTAAAAAGGTGCTGGGTGAGTGAGTTCTCCAGTGCTTTTTTGTCTAGTAGTCTCTGTGTTTGTTCAGCTTGACCAGATATGTCAGTAAAGGTAGACTTAAATTGTATAGAAATACTTGTGGGCATAAAATTATTATTGAGCTAAGTTTAAAAAACGGTATCAAAATGTGAGTAAGGAGGAATTGATGTGAGAGGCAATGTGACAAGTGTTTTTTTTAGTCCCAGCGGATCGACAGCGGCGGTTGCCCAAATGATGACAGAAGTGATTCCTGCAAAGGTGAGTAAAAAAGATGTGTTCACCAAACCGTTGATTAAGGATCTTGTCTTCGAGAGCACTGATTTTTTACTGGTGACAGTTCCAGTTTTTGCAGGGCGGGTGCCGGCAGTCTGTTTAGACTCTTTGAAATACTTGAAGGGAAATCAGACACCGGTCATTGCAACTGTCGTCTATGGCAATCGGGCCTATGATGATGCTCTTTTGGAATTAACGGACTTACTGACAATGAACGGATTTGCAGTTGTGGGAAGTGCAGCTATGATCGCTCGTCATTCGATTTTCCCAAAAGTAGCCAGCGGTCGGCCAGATACTGCTGATGGGGAAGCTGCCCAGCGTTTTGTCCATAGATGTTTGGAGATGGCAAAGGAAAGTAGTTTCGGGGAATGCGGAGTTCCCGGCAACCATCCTTACAAAGCTGGAGGTAAGCTGACTCTTTATCCAACAGGCAATGAAAAATGTACGGTCTGCGGAAAATGTGCAGCAATCTGTCCTGTCGGCGCGATTCCAAAAGATCAACCCCGTTTGACTGATGCCACACGTTGCATTAATTGCACGGCATGTATGGCTATTTGTCCTGAAAAAGCAAGAGGGTACGAGATGAAAGAATATCCAGAGATGGAAAAGAAATTTTTGGCTAATTACAGTCGCAGGTTGGAACCGGAATTTTATTATTCCAGCTGATTTTCAGCAAATTTATAGCTAGAACAGAACACCTCCGCATGAATGGCAGGTGTTTTGATTTTGCTTTACCAATTTCAAAGAAGAAAAAACGCTTACTTTTTTGAGAACCGTAGAAAAAGCTAGTTTTTTGCAGATAGCTTATGTATACTAATATCAATTATTAAAAAAAAATGAGAAAAGTTGACAGGGGGACAAATACATTGAAACAACGATTAACTATCGCCGTTTTAGGATTAGGCACAGTAGGTGGAGGTGTGCCGGCGTTATTGGAAAAGCACCGCGAAAAAATTTCCCAAGTGACTGGAATGGAAGTCGTACTCGCCAAAGCTTTAGTCAAAGATAAAACCGAGGAAAAACCGGTTCAATTAGCGAAAGAGTTCGGTTTTGAATTAACGGAAAATTTTGAAGATATCATCAATGACAAAGAAATTCAAATCGTGGCAGAATTGATCGGCGGTATCGAACCCGCACGAACATTTATCAAACGCTCGCTGGAAAGCGGCAAGCATGTAATCACAGCGAATAAAGATTTAATCGCACAATTTGGACCAGAGCTAGTCCAAATTGCGAAACAACAAAAATGCGATCTTTATTATGAAGCCAGTGTGGCCGGCGGGATTCCTATTTTGCGGACAATCAGCAACAGTCTGGTTGCCGATAGCATTGAAAAAATTTACGGGATTGTCAACGGGACAACAAACTTTATGCTGACTAAAATGCTTTTGGAAAAATGTTCTTATGAAGAAGCGTTGAGCGAAGCACAGTCTCTAGGATTTGCTGAGTCAGATCCTACGAATGATGTGGACGGCATTGATGCGGCGTATAAAATGGTAATTTTAACTCAATTTTCTTTCGGAATGAATATTTCAGTGGAAGATATTGATAAAGTAGGAATCAGAGGGCTGAAAGCAGAGGACATCGAAGTTGCCCAGCAATTAGGCTATGTGATTAAATTACTTGGATCAGCGGAGATGACTGATGGCAGTGTGTCTGCAGAAGTAGGGCCTGTCTTAGTGCCGAAATATCATCCCCTTGCCTCTGTTCAAAATGAAATGAATGGGGTGTTTGTCAATAGCTCGGGTGTAGGCGAATCTATGTATTACGGACCGGGAGCGGGCGAAAAGCCGACAGCTACAAGTGTCATGAGTGATTTGATTACTATCGCAAAAAATATTCGGATGGAAACTACGGGACATCAATTTAATCTCTTTAATCAGGAGACCAAGTTGACCCCTGCTGAATCGATTTTTTCAAAATATTATGTGGCGGTGGAAGTGCCAGACCAGCAAGGAATGCTTTTGAAAATCACTCGTTTGATGACAGAGGCCGGCGTAAGTTTTGACCAGATTTTGCAGCAGCAATCAGATGGTAAAAATGCTCGGGTAGTCATCATTACCCATGAAATCAGCAAAGCACAGATGGAACAAGTCAAGTGTTCTTTTGAAGCATCAGAGGAAATTAAATTAAAATCGAGTTATCGAGTCTTGTAGGAGTGAAGTCAAGTAATGAAAATACACGTACCAGCTACCACAGCTAACTTAGGCCCGGGGTTTGATTCCTGCGGTCTGGCATTAAATTTATATTTAACGTTAGACATTAAAGAGATGTCAGAAGAATGGGCAATAGAACATGAAGTTCCGGGGATTCCTAAAGATAAGACAAATCTGATTATTGAGACTGCTTTATCTGTGGCACCGGACATCAAGCCTCATCGTTTAGTTATGACGACCGACATTCCTTCTGCTCGCGGATTAGGCAGCAGTTCTTCCGCAGTTGTTGCGGGAATTGAGTTGGCCAATATTTTAGGCGGTTTAGACCTAAGCGTTGATGATAAGTTGAAGATTGCTTCTAAAATTGAGGGGCATCCTGACAATGTGGCACCAGCTATTTTAGGCGGTTTAGTGATTGCCAGCTATGTGGATGATGAAATCCACCATGAGGCTGCAGATTTTCCTGAAGCGGATCTTTTGCTGTATATACCTAAACATGAATTATTGACAACAGAGAGCCGCAATGTTTTGCCTGAAACACTTCCTTATAAGGAAGCAGTACAAGCAAGTGCCATTTCCAATATGCTGGTGGCTAGTTTGCTGAAAGGCAATTTGCCACTTGCCGGTGAGATGATGATGAAAGATAAATGGCACGAAAAATATCGTGAAGCATTAGTTCCTCATCTGACGGAAATTAAAAAACTGCAGGCTGAGTTTGGTTTTTACGGGGCAGTTTTGAGTGGTGCAGGTCCGACAGTATTGATTTTATGTCCCAAAGACGGTTCAGCCGAGCTTCAACAGTTTTTAATTGATACTTATCAGGATCAAGCGGTAACGTTGAAATTGACCGTAGATAAGGGCGGAGCCAGAGTTGAGGATTAAGGAATAAGAAAAAATGGGGTTGAAAAAATGAAAGTTGTGAAATTCGGCGGAAGTTCTTTGGCCTCCGCAGTCCAGTTAATCAAAACATTGCAGATTATTAAAGATGACCCGAAGAGGAAATTTGTTGTCGTCTCTGCTCCGGGGAAACGTGATGAGTCAGATGTCAAAGTGACAGACTTGCTTATTGAGTATGGCAATGCTTTTATTGAAAAGCAGCCGCTTGAAGAAATCCAAAATAAGATTATTCAACGGTTTACTGAGATAACAGATGAGTTGGAAATACAAGACGTACAAAAGACCATTTCAGAGAACATCTTAGCTTTGGCTGATTTGGAAGAAGAGGACCCGGCAAGAATCATGGATGCCTTTAAGGCAAGCGGCGAAAATAATAATGCGATTTTGTATGCCAGTTTTTTGAAAAAAAACGGGCTGAATGCTTCCTATGTGAATCCTAAAGATGCCGGAATTATTGTCACCAACGAGCCGGGGAATGCGATGATTTTACCGGAAGCTTATGATGAGATCGTCAAGCTCCGTGACCGGGAAGGTATTTCAGTTATTCCGGGATTTTTCGGCTATACGAAGGACGGCAAAATTTGCACCTTCTCACGAGGAGGGTCTGATATTACCGGTTCTATTATTGCAGCAGGCGTGATGGCAGATTTATATGAGAACTTTACAGACGTTGATGCGATTTTTTCTGCTCATCCCGGCATTGTCCGTCAGCCTCGTGAAGTAAAAGAACTGACCTTTAGAGAAATGCGTGAGTTAAGTTATTCTGGCTTTGGTGTTTTTCATGACGAAGCATTGTTCCCGGTTTTTCGGGCAGATATTCCCGTCATCATTAAAAATACGAATAATCCAGAGGCTCCCGGCACCAAAATCAGCACGACTAGAAAAGTTAATGGACTTCCAGTAGTCGGCATTGCGGGAGATAGAGGATTTTGCAGTTTATATTTAAGCAAGTATTTGATGAACAGAGAAGTTGGCTTCGGGCGCAGAGTATTGAATATTTTAGAAGATTTTAATATCAATTTTGAGCATATGCCTTCTGGGATTGATGATATTTCTGTTATTTTCAGAGAAAATCAGCTGGCACCTGAAGATGAAGACAAGTTATTGACTCGTCTGAAGGAAGAATTGGCTTTAGATGAAATTACTATCAAACACGATTTAGCCATGCTGGCAATCGTAGGTGAAGGAATGAAGAGTGCGATTGGTGTCGCCGCTCGTGCCACACAGTCCTTTGCGGATGCAGATATCAACCTTGAAATGATCAGTCAGGGAAATTCTGAAGTGACCATGCTGTTTTGTATTGAAGAACGCTACTTGAATCGGGGAATCCGAGCGATTTATGATGCTTATTTTAAGTAAAAGAATAAAAACAGGGTGAGAACATTTACGTTCTCACCCTGTTTTGTCATTTAGCGGATATTTAAAATGTTTTCTACGGTTTGCTGCATCTCTTTTGTTTTGATTGACGTCTGATGGCGAACAGGTGCCTGACGAATATCCAAGACAGGTTCAGGAATATCGCTGTGGGCAAGTTCAGCCAGATTATCCACCAAGTCATCTTCGACGTTAGTCAGTTTGTCTGGAGCGATGGCATGGACTACTGCTTCAGGAAACTTAAACGGACTGGCAGTGGAGACAATTACTGTTTTCAGAGTGTCTGCAGTTGCTTCATGGTAAGTGTCGGCAGCCTTGACAGCTACAGCTGTGTGAGGATCAATCACGTAGCCAGATGCCTCATAAACTTGTTTGATTGCTGCAGAAACTTCCTCTTCCTCAGCATAATCACTGTAAAAATCCGCCAGTTTTTGTTTCATATCTGCGGACAATTCATACGTTCCTTTTTCTTCAAGGTCAGTCATCAGCTTGACCGTATCTTGCGAGGAATCACCCGTTAAGTAATAAACCAAGCGCTCTAAGTTGCTGGAAATCAAAATATCCATTGACGGACTATTGGTGACAAAGAATGGCCGGTTTTTGTCATAAAAACCTTTCTTGAAAAAGTCTGTCAAGACATTATTTTTATTTGAAGCGCAAATGAGTCGGGAGATAGGAACGCCGATTTCTTTTGCATAGTAAGCGGCTAAGATGTTTCCAAAATTACCTGTGGGGACAGAAAAATTAATCTCTTCACCAATAGCAATTTCTTTTGCTGCTACTAGTTGGGCATAGGCATACACATAGTAAACGATTTGCGGGACCAATCTCCCCACATTGATCGAATTAGCCGATGAAAAGACCATGCCTTGGGAAGCCAGTCTGTTTTTCAAGGAAAGGTGGTTAAACATTTCTTTGACCGTTCGCTGGGCGTCGTCAAAATTACCGTCGATACTCACCACATAGGTATTGTCTCCTTTTTGGGTTAGCATCTGTTTCTCCTGAAAACTGCTGACGCCGTTTTTAGGATAAAAAACAATAATTTTAGTTCCTGGAACGTCTGCAAAGCCAGCCATTGCCGCCTTACCCGTATCTCCTGAGGTTGCCGTCAAAATGACGATTTCTTTGTCCATTTGATTTTTAGCTGCCGCTGTGGTCAGCAAATAAGGCAGGATGGAAAGAGCCATATCTTTGAACGCTAAGGTTTGTCCATGGAACAACTCCAAGAAATAGCGGTCCCCCTGTTTTGCCAAGGGAGCGATTTTTTTTGTGGCAAACTTATCGTCATAGGCTGAATAGATACAATGCCGCAATTCCTCTTCGGAAAAATCCGTCAAAAATTCTTTTAAAATAGTATAAGCGACTTCTTGATAAGTCATCGTTGCCAATTCTTTAAAATCTAACGTCAGCTCAGGCAATGTTTCCGGAATAAATAACCCGCCCTCATCTGACAGTCCTTGCAGAATAGCTTGAGATGCGGTGACTTTTTTATTTTTATCTCTGGTACTGGTGTACATTATATTCATGTTGTTAACCTCCAACAAAACTTTTTTCTTCACATTATCAGTCATTATATCATTTTTTCTCTGAAAATAAATTTCTTTTTCTCATTTTATTTTAATCAGGTACATAACAGATATTTTCTAATGAAAAGAGGTTAAAGTTTTTTAGCTAAGTTCGTGTCAGTCTTGCTGCTAATTAAAAATCAGAGATACTATTACTTGAAGAAAATTCACTGGTGGGTTGGCTTTTTTGCTCTGGATATGGGATGCACGTATTAAGTGCTTGAAAAAAATGGTATAAAGAGAGAGAGTAAAAGTAGAAAAAGTTAAGAGGGTGAAAAAATGTTGATTTCCAAAAATATTGTTAAGTACAGAAAGGAAAATAATTTGACACAAAACGATTTGGCGAATGAATTGAATATCTCTCGTCAATCAGTGTCAAAATGGGAAAATGGAGAAACGGTCCCAAGTATCGATAATCTCATACGACTAAGCGGTATCTTGAATATTTCTTTAGATGAATTGATTACAGGAGAATCCTATTTGTCTTTTCCTTTTGATTATGGACGTCCAAAAAACAAAGTCCCGTTTATCTTGCTGTTGTGCGGGGTCCTTGTTTCCGCCCTTTCGATGGGGTCCTTAGGCTGGCTGGCAGGAGTTTTTACGGGGCTGATTATCTATTTATTTATAACCACATTATCTTTTTATGATTTTAGACGTTATTATAATTACTGGACGCTGAACCAAAAGAAACTTGTCTATCCTGTCGGGCAAACAGATACAGTATTGGATAATATTGTTTTGCCGCTGATCGGTTTTTTGGGCATCAGGAAAGTGAAAGAGCTTGCCTATGCCGATATGAAATCTGTTGAATTGGTTTTGGATAAATATCAATTCAATCCTAATAAAAGTGCTGTGATGGGGTCGCTTTTCAAATATTATCTGCCCCGTCAGATGCGTTTCGCCAATGAACCGTTTTATTTGAAAATCACGAGCATTGCCAATGAAGTGATTTGTTTAGATGTGAGTTTCTACTATTTGTATTATACAAGGACCTCAAAAGAGCGTATCTATCTGGCGCCAGTGCTATTATTTTTTAAAAGAAAACCCTTGGTGTTTATTGATAAAGACGATCTTTTGCCGCTCATTGAGGAAAAGAAAAATGTCTTCGATTACAAAGATGGCTATGATGAGCGGAATGATTCCGCTAAAGGCTGATTAGGTTAAGAAGTATTTTTTAGCACAAAGAGCAAGAAAAACTCTTTGACATTTCCTGATTATATATTATGATAATAAAGGAAAAATCATTCGTTTTTGAAATATCTGTAGACAAAATGTTGGCAGGGTGTGCCCTGTTCCTTAGCTGCGGATTTCAAACACTAAACGATCGACAATCGTACTTTTTATAAAATATATGGAATAATGGAGATGTATAATGTTAGAAACTAAAAGTATCGCACTGACCAGACAGCAAAGAACTGGCAGGTGGTGGACACCCTTTTTCTGGGGAATTATGTTGATGATCGCCCAGTCTCTGCTTGTTATGGCAGCGGCATTTGTTTTCGGCCTGCTCTATGTTTTTTTCAAAGGCCCCCTTCCGAATCAAGCTGATTTTTTATCTTCAAACATTTTTTTCATGCTGAATTTATTATCTTTTTCAGTTTTGGCAGGAGTGACCCTCTTGTTTTGTAAGAAAGTAGAGAAAAGGTCTGTCCAATCCCTAGGCTTTTTTAAAGACCGCTTTGTTTTTCATTATACGGCTGGTTTGGGCATCGGTTTTTTGGAGATACTGTTGGTGGTTTTCGGCTGTTTGATGCTGGGCAGTTTGTCTATCAAGGTAAATGACGCTATTAACTGGGGAATGATTGTATTACTGTTTCTAGGGTTTGCTGTTCAGGGATGGACCGAAGAGGTGCTTTGTCGTGGATTCATAATGAATGCTATTGCCAGTAAAAAAGGTGTTTGGTTCGGCATTATCGGCAACTCCTTGTTTTTCTCTTTTCTCCACGGTATGAATCCCGGAATCACTGTTTTGGCATTGGTTAATCTTTTTATTTTCGGTGTGATGTTTTCTTTATTATTTTATTTCAGTGATAATATCTGGTTTGTAGGGGCTGCCCATAGTGTTTGGAATTTCATGCTGGGTCCAGTGTTGGGAATTGAAGTGAGCGGGCAAAAAATTTCCGCATCTATTTTCATCACAGAACTCTCTGAGGGCAAAGACTTGATCAATGGGGGAAGCTTTGGTCTAGAAGGCGGTCTGGTTTGTACCGTGGTCGGTCTTGGTATTTGCGGCGTGTTGTATTATTTGATTAAAAAAAGGGCGGACAATAATCACAAAGACGGACGCTTGTTTCAAAATTAGTGTTGCTGCCATTGCCTGATAGCTGCATCAGTGTCAGCTTAGGGTATCGCTGCAGTGACAGTAAAATCACTATATTAATGAATGTTAGCGTGAAGGGAAGCCTCTTGAAAGGGAGCTTCCCTTCTTTACTTTTAAGCCAATCTTTGTTTAAATTAAAAGAATGGAGGGGGAGAGTTGTTTTGTTGAAACGTTTTTTCAGCTATTATAAACCGTATAAAAAATTATTTATGTTAGATTTCACTTGTGCCATTATTGCTGCCGGTCTTGAGTTGGCTTTTCCAATCGTTGTCAATCGTGTGATCGATGAGATTCTTCCTCAGGAGAACTGGCGTCTGATTGTTGTGGCTTGCCTGTCGCTATTATTTCTGTACGTGGTGAATACTCTCTTGCAGTATGTGGTAGTTTATTTTGGCCATATGCTAGGGGTAAATATCGAAACAGACATGCGCAGAGAATTATTTGGTCATCTGGAAAGCCAATCTTTTGAATATTTTGATGAAAGCAAGACGGGAAAATTGATCAGCCGTTTAACAACAGATTTATTTGAAATTTCTGAAGTTGCCCATCATGGGCCGGAAGATGTCTTTATCACGATTATGACAATCATCGGTTCTTTTATCCTTATGATGAGAATCCATGTCCAGCTTGCTCTGGCAACGTTTATCATGGTGCCTTTTATCACCTTAGCGTTAGTTTTCTTCAATAAAAAGATGACTAAGATTAATACAGAAATTTACCACAGACTGGGAGAGTTTAATGCAGGAATTGAAGCTTCTGTCAGCGGGATTCGAGTGGTTCAGGCTTTTGCTAACGAAGCATTTGAAGAAAAGCGTTTTGAAGGTCTCAATCAAGGATACCGTAAAATCAAACTGGCTTTTTATAAGATGATGGCAGTCAGTTCTTCTTATAATTATTTATTGATTCGTTTTATTAGTTTGTTTGCGCTGATTTTTGGTTCTTACTACGTCTTGAGAGGGGATATTACCACAGGACAATTTGTTGGTTTTATTTTGCTGTCTAATGTATTTGTCAGACCGATTGAAAAAGTCAACACAATGATTGAGAGCTATCCAAAAGGAATTGCCGGATTTAAACGTCTCACTGAAGAACTAGACCGAAAGCCTTCCATCAAGGATCATGCAGGAGCAGTAGCATTGCGTCCTGTCCGCGGTGATATCGCGTATCAGGGAGTTTCCTTTGCTTATGCAGACGGAACAGAAGTTTTAAATAATGTCTCACTGACGATAAAGGCGGGGGAAACGGTTGCCTTCGTGGGACCGAGCGGTGCGGGAAAGACCACTTTGACCAATTTGGTTCCGCGGTTTTATGAAATCACTGGAGGCCAGCTGACCATAGACGGGCAGGATATTCGAGACGTAACCTTGCATTCCTTGCGCAGTCAAATCGGCATGGTTCAGCAAGACGTGTTTTTATTTCCCGGAACGATTAAGGAAAATGTTGCTTACGGAAGACTGGACGCAACAGACGAAGAAATCGAAGAAGCTGTGCGTTTGGCACATTTAGAGAAAGTTATCGACCAAATGCCGGAGGGAATAGAGACAATGATTGGGGAACGTGGCGTGAAGTTGTCAGGAGGGCAGAAACAACGGGTAGCTATTGCCCGTATGTTTTTAAAAAATCCGCCCATTCTTATTTTGGATGAAGCTACTTCCGCGCTTGACACAGAAACAGAACAGGTGATTCAAGAATCGCTGTTTTCTTTGTCAGAAGGACGGACAACCTTGATTATTGCTCATCGTTTGGCAACAATCAAATATGCTACACGGATTGTTGTGATCAGCGAAGAAGGCATCGAAGAAGAAGGCACTCATGATGAATTGATGGCTCTCGATGGGGCATATAAGAGTTTATATGATGCCCAGTTTTCCTAAAATTAATTTTTAAAATAAGCCTGTGGGCTAGTGTTGGTTGAAGCACTAGCCCACAGGCTTAAAGTTTATTTTAAAGCGAGGTTTATTTTTATTTGGTGCTGTTTTTGGTCTGCTTTTTTTATTGGACGGATAACTTTACACGGATTTCCGGCAGCGATGACATTTGCCGGGATGTCTTTGGTCACCACGCTCCCTGCACCAATAATACTGTTCTCGCCGATAGAGACACCTTGAAGAACACTAGTACCGCCTCCCAACCAGACTTTGTCGCCGATATGGATAGGTTTGGAGTAAACAATATTTAACTCCGTCCGTTCTATCGGATCCTCAGCATGATTGGCACCGTATAATCCCACTTTTGGACCGATGTAGACATTATCCCCGATGGTCACTTTATTGCAGTCAAGAATCACCATATCATGATTAATATAAACGTGATGGCCAATGGAGATATTAAAACCAAACTCGCAGAAAAAATTTGGTTCGATATAAACATCTGTACCCACATCGTTTAGTATGTTTTTTAAAATAGCTAGATCATACCGGTTTTCTGAATTCACCAAAAAATTATATCGCCGGCATTCTTTGATCGCGATATTTCTCAGCTTTGCTACTTCTGCGCCGGCATCATCATAAGGTGCACCGCTGTTTATCAGCGCTTTTACTTCCTCAATTGTCATAAAAGAAACTCCTTAAAGTTATTGTAAAGTTCTCAGTTGCTTCCCCATTAGCGAAGCTATTTTTTTAGTCTGTCAATCTTATAAGACACGCTCGAAAGGGTCTAGACTTATCCCCTGTGCCAAAATAATTTTTGCGTACTCTTGGGCAGCAAACAATGAATGATCTTTATAGTTTCCGCATTCTTTTGCTGTCACAGCAGGAATGGTTGTCGCCGTGATGATTTTTTCAAGAACTGTTTTTAAAGCGTTGCGGATATCTGTGATCTCGTGCTCGCCCCACATAATCATGTAAAAGCCAGTCCGGCAACCCATCGGAGAGATATCTATGATTCCGGTCAATTCATCACGCATCCAAGTTGCCAGCAGATGCTCAAACGAATGGACCGCTGCGGTCGGAAGAGCATCGGTATTCGGCTGCAGGAAACGCAAATCGTATTTTTGAATCTTCACGCCTTCCTGAGTCTCAGTACCGGCTAAACGAACGTAAGGTGCGATAACTTTATGATGGTCTAACAAAAAACTTTCTACTTGTGCCATGTGTTTACTTTCCCACTTTCTAGTTTTTAAGATGAGTTCACTATAGCAAGACTAAAAAACACTGTCAATCTAGGATTTACGGTCAAAAATTTAACCAGTCGGAAAGACAAGCTATTTTTACAAGAGTATGTTAAAATGTAATAGATAAATTTTAGGGCTGGCAATGAAAGATTTGGAAAGAAAGATGAAGGATTCAATGAACTGGTAAAAAGCTTTTGCGAAAATTAATTTCAGGTAACGGAAATTATTTTTTTGTAAATTGCTTTTTCCTTCGTTAGTTTAACGTTTTTTTCTTATGCATATTAAAGTTTATTAATATTTGAAGAGGTGAAGAATTTGAGTTCAATAAAAATCATCCCCTTCGGCGGTGTACGTGAAAACGGAAAAAACATGTACGTGGTCGAAGTAGAGGACGAGATTTACATTCTGGACTGCGGATTACAGTATCCAGAAAATGATTTATTAGGTATCGATGCGGTCATACCGGATTTTTCTTATTTAAAAGAAAATAAAGAGAAGATTATGGGAGTTTTTCTGACCCACGGACATGCAGATGGGGTAGGTGCACTGCCGTATTTATTGGAAGAAATCAGCATACCCGTCTTTGGGACACAGTTGACGGTCGAACTGGCTAAACTTTATACCACTGATTATCCGGCATCAAAAGAATTTAACGATTTCCATGTGGTGGATGAGTTTACTGAGATTGATTTTTCGAAAAGTACTGTCAGTTTTTTCCGGACGACACATACGATTCCTGATTCTGTTGGGATTGTGTTAAGCAGTACAGAAGGAAATATCGTTTATACTGGCGACTTTAAGTTTGACCACAGTGCCATTCCAATGTATCAAACAGATTTTTCTAGACTTGCAGAAATCGGCAAACAAGGTGTCTTTGCTTTGTTAAGCGATTCTTCCAGTGCGGAAAAACCGGCGCCGATAGCGTCTGAAAAGAAAATCGCTGAAGAAGTTTATGATACACTGCGTTATTGGGAAGGGCGTATTATCGTTGCTGCTGTGGCCAGTAATATCCAAAGAATTCAGCAAATTCTGGATGCTGCCCATCGTTCCCATCGGAAAGTACTGTTGACAGGTCGTGACTTAAACGACATCATCGATGTTGCTATCCGAATGAACAAGTTGAGACTGCCAAGTAAAGATTTGATTATTAAGTATCACGATGTGAAAAAATATGCTCCAGAAGAATTACTGATTTTAGAAACCGGACGGATGGGAGAGCCAATCAAGTCTTTGCAACGGATGGCTTCCGGTCGCGGTCGGGGACTAGCAATCGGCGAAGGGGATCTAGTTTATATTACGACAACTCCGTCCACAGCTATGGAAACGGAGATGGCAAAAACCGAGGATATGGTCTACCGGGCAGGCGGAACTGTCCGCACGATTTCGGATAATATTAAAGTTTCTGGTCACGCCAGTCCTGATGAATTGCAGTTGATGCTGAATCTGATGAAGCCGAAATATTTCATCCCTATTCAAGGAGAGTATCGGACTTTGGCAGCTCATGCCGACTTGGCTCATGAAGTGGGGATACCTTATAAAAATATCTTCCTCACTGGGCGCGGTGATATCTTAGAATTTGACGGACAACGGATGCACATGGCGGGAACAGTAGAAGCACAAAATATTATGGTCGATGGTATTGGCGTGGGAGACATTGGCAATATCGTTCTGCGAGATCGCCGTGTCTTATCAGAAGACGGTGTATTTATCGCAGTCACCACGATCAATCGGAAAACTAGAAAGATTGTTTCAAAACCGCAAATAACTTCCAGAGGATTTGTTTACGTCCGTGAAAGTCGGGAATTGTTGTCAGAAAGTGCTAAAATCGTCGAAAAAATTGTTGAAGAAAATTTAATTGACAATGATTTTGAATGGAGCAAACTGAAACAGAGCATACGGGACGAGTTGAGCCGTTACCTGTTTGAACAAACCAAACGCCGACCTGTAATTTTGCCGGTCATCATGGAGTCAAGTCAGAGAAGACGTCCATAGAACACCTAAGCTTATACACTTTTGTATAAGCTTTTTTTATTTATTTTTAATAAACTGTTGTGGTACACTTAGATGAAAACTGTTATACTTTTTTCATCAGATAAAATAAACTATTAACGTCGCAATATATATATGACTATGAAAGTTAAGGGAGAAAAAAGGAGGAAGGCTATGAGTACCAAGCATGATCAGATTTTAGCTTATGTTGAAAGTTTGCCGGTGGGGGAGCGGATTTCTGTTCGAGGTATCGCTAAAGATTTGAATGTCAGTGAAGGGACAGCCTATCGAGCGATCAAGGCGGCAGAAAATGATGGGTTAGTTTCTACAATCGAGCGTGTCGGTACGATTCGCATTGAACAAAAGAATCAGGGAACGATTGAAAAACTGACGTTTAATGAGTTGGTCAAAATCATTGAAGGCACTGTTTTGGGGGGAAGCGAAGGTCTGGACAAACCTTTGGTAAAATTTATCATTGGAGCCATGACGCCTGAGGCAATGGAACCTTATATCTCATCAGGCTCTCTCATGATTGTGGGGAATAGGAAAGAAGTTCAAGAATTGGCGCTGAGAAGAGAAGCTGCGGTGTTGGTGACAGGGGGGTTCTCGATTTCAGAAGAAACGAAGGAATTGGCTGACGAAGTAAAAATGCCGGTGCTGGGAACCTCTTACGATACATTTACTGTGGCGAGTTTAATCAATCGGGCCATTAGCGATCAAATGATACGTAAAGAAATATTGCTGGTGGGCGATATTTATACAAAATTGAGTTTGACTGACTACTTGTACCACACGGATACCGTTGCAGATTATGAAAAAAAATCGCTTGAAACCGGGCATTCTCGTTTTCCAGTGGTAAATAAAAATATGCGGGTCTTGGGCATCGTAACCTCTAAAGATGTAATCGGGCGCCAGGCAAAACAAGGCATCGAAAAAGTAATGACTAAAGAAACTAATAATGCCAAACTGCATATGAGCGTAGCCAGTGTGGGGCATTTAATGATTTGGGATGGATTGGAAATGATGCCAGTGGTTGAAGATGATTTGACATTGATTGGTATTATATCACGGAGAGATGTTATGCGAGCTATGCAGATGGCACAACGTCAGCCGCAAGTGGCAAATACGATCCCCGATCAAATCTCGGAATCAATCATTGAGGTGCATCCTGAAGACAAAAGTCATTTTATTTTAAGTGTTGTGATTTCACCGCAGATGGTGGATAATATTGGCACATTGTCTTACGGCGTATTGAGCGAGATCATCACCAGCTCGGTCAGACGCATGATGCATACACAGGAAAAAAGAAATATCGTTATTGAACAAGTATCCTTATACTATTTTAAAGTTATTCAAATAGAAAGCCAGATTGAGATTGTGCCCAAAATTTTAGAAATTGGACGTAGATCAGCAAAACTGGATGTAGAAGTTAAACTAGACAACACGATTGTTGCGAAAGCTATCGTCGTTTGTCAACTAATGGGCAAATCATAGGAAAGTAGGCAGGAAAATGATTCAAAGGGAAATTTTGGAGAAAATAAAAGCATATGAAACACTGATCATCCACCGACATGAACGGCCGGATCCAGATGCTTTAGGTTCTCAGTTGGGATTAGCAGCAATCTTGCGTGCGTCTTTTCCGGAAAAAACTATTTATTGTGTCGGAGATGAAGAGGAGTCCTTGAAGTATATGGGACAAATGGACAGTATTGCTGATGAAATCTATCAGGGAGCATTGGTCATTGTCACAGATACAGCCAATGCACCGAGAATTTCCGATAAACGTTATGGCTTAGGGGAATTGTTGATTAAAATAGATCATCATCCAAACGATGAGCCTTATGGGGATATCATGTGGGTTTTCACTGAAGCAAGCAGCTGCAGTGAGATAATTTATGACTTTTATAGGTTTTTTTCCGATGAGTTAGTCATGACCGACGAGGCTGCTAGACTTTTATATGCAGGTATCGTAGGTGACACAGGGAGATTTTTATATCCTTCAACCACCAGTCACACCTTAAAAGTAGCTTCTGAATTAAGAAAGTATGCATTTGATGCTGCATTAATCAATCGCCAAATTTCGGAAATTCCTTGGAAAGTAGCTAGATTAATGGGCTACATGCTGGAAAATATTGAATGTGATGACAACGGTGTTGCACGAGTGATCCTGCCTTATAGCTTACTGGAAAAATATAATGTTGCTGATGGAGATACTGCAGGATTGATTCCTGTCCCTGGAAATATCGACAAGGTTGTAATGTGGGCGTTGTTTGTGGAACAGGAAAAAGGCTTTTACCGTGTCAGGTTGCGGTCTAAGGGTCCCACAATCAATGGACTTGCCAGAGAACATCACGGCGGCGGTCATCCTTTGGCAAGCGGGGCTTCAGCCAGAGATTTGGCAGAGGTGGATGTGATTTACCAAAAGATGCGGAAGTTGGTTGCGAAAAGCAAACAATCTTAGAAATGATATCTTTTAGATGTTCAAAATCAGATTAAACTTTAATCTGTCCCTTCTATAAGATTTGAGAAACGTCAAAAGACAAAATTATAAAAAACCGGTAGAATGGTCTGAACCATTCTACCGGTTTTTAAGATTATACTTCCTCAAGTTTAGTACTGCTTTCTTCCCACGCTCCCATTACCATCATTTGCTTTTCTTCCAGTTCGTCAACTTTTTTTTGAAGATTAGCTAATTCAACATGGTCGGAAAGAACCTCGGGCGCGGTCATACGCTGATGAATATTTTCGATTTCTTTTTCGATTGTTTCCAACTGTTCTTCCGCACTGCGGACTTGCCGCTCAAGCTTCCTGATTTCTTTTTGTATTTCTTTGGAGCGATAAAATTCTTTTTGATTATTAGTTTGTGTATGTGTGCCTGCCGTTCCCTGAGCCCCGCTGATTTCCTCCGCTTTCAAGCGAGCCAATTCTTCCAGCTCTGCTTTTTTTGCTACATAATAGTCATAATCTCCTAAAAATTCTTGGGAACCTTTTTCGGATAATTCTACGACCTTGGTAGCAATACGGTTGATAAAATAGCGGTCGTGGGAAACGAACAAAATAGTCCCTTCAAATTCAATCAAAGCATTTTCTAATACTTCTTTGCTGTCAATATCCAGATGGTTTGTAGGCTCGTCCAATATCAGAAAATTATATTTTTCCATGGATAATTTAGCTAAGGCTAATCGTGCTTTTTCTCCGCCGCTTAAAAAAGGTACAGTCTTGCTGACATCGTCCCCGGAAAAAAGAAAGCTTCCTAAAATAGAACGAATATCTTTTTCTGGTGTGGTGGGATGTTCGTCCCATAATTCATGCAGCACTGTTTTGTTGGAGCGTAAGTTGCTTTGCTCCTGATCGTAGTAACCGGTCATAACATTCGTTCCGGTAGAAATCTGCCCTTCGATAAGCGGTTGTTCCTTTATGATGGATTTTAGCAAAGTTGATTTGCCGATACCATTTGGTCCAACGAGAGCAATCGCCTCTTGTCTGCGAATATTTAATTCAATAGGCTTTGCCAACACTTGACCATCGTAACCAATGGCTGCCTTTTCGACCTGTAAGACGTTATTACCTGATTGTTTTTCGATTGCAAAGTTAAAATGTGCAGATTTTTCATCTCCGGCTGGTTTTTCTAGTCTATCCATTTTCTCCAGCTGTTTACGCCTGCTTTGTGCTCGCTTGGTTGTACTTGCTCTGACGATATTTCGTGCCACAAAATCTTCTAATTTATGGATTTGTTCTTGCTGTTTTTCGTAAGCTTTCCATTCTGACATCAAACGCTGTTCTTTGATATCAAGATATTTTGTGTAGTTTCCTTTGTAGTAAGTCATCTGACTGCGACTTAATTCATAAACTTCTGTAATGATTTTATCTAAAAAATAGCGGTCGTGAGAAACGATGAGCAAGGCCCCACGATAATTTTGTAAATAATTTTCCAGCCATGAAAGAGTGTCGATATCCAAGTGATTCGTTGGTTCATCAAGAATCAGCAGTTGAGGACGTTCCAGTAATAATTTAGCCAATGCTAAACGAGTTTTTTGTCCCCCAGACAGACTGTTGACTTCACGCTGATAATAACTTTCGTCAAATTTAAAACCATTCAAAACGGTTTTGATTTCTGTTTCATACATATAACCATTTTGCAGCTGGAAATCATGCTGCAGCTGGTCATACTCTTTTAATTTTTTTTGAAACTCAGCGGAATCGTGATCTGAAGTATGGCGGCTGATATCAAGTTCTAATTGTCTGATGTTCTCTTCCATCTGGATAAGATGAGCAAAAGAGTCTCGCATCGCTTCCCAGATAGTCTTTTCAGAGGTGAATCCAGTATTTTGCGCCAGATAGCCAAGGGTCAGCCCGCGTATTTTAGTTACCTGACCTTCATCGGGGGACTCGATATTTGCTAAAATTTTTAATAAGGTGGACTTGCCGGCACCATTTCTTCCGACCAGGCCAATCCGACTATTATCTTTGACTTCGATTTGAATGTGTTGAAATAAAATGTCAGCTCCGAAGAAACGAGCAATATTGTTTCCTTGTAATAAAATCATAACGGTTTTCTCCTAAAAACATGATAAAGTAAGTCTATCATATCACGAATGGGATTGAGAAATGAAAAAAGCTTCAAAGTAAGTAGTTTTCAGTCAGAAAAATTGCACAAAGTAAAGATTTATTGTTATTATGTTAATGTGAGTAATAGAACAAGCCAATGTTAGAAAGGAATAAATGGAGTATGAAAAATAAACCGATTCCAAGGGCGACAGCTAAAAGGTTGCCTTTATATTATCGTTATTTGAAAGTTTTGTTTGATTCAGGGAAAACTAAGATATCCTCAACGGAGCTTAGTGAGGCAGTGAAGGTAGACAGTGCAACTATTCGGCGTGATTTTTCCTACTTTGGAGAATTAGGCAAACGTGGGTATGGTTACGACGTCGAAAGTCTGCTGGATTTTTTTGGACGCATGTTGACGGAAGACCGTCTAACCAACGTGGCGTTGATTGGGGTCGGAAATCTGGGAAGTGCGTTGCTCAAGTACGGCTTTCATCAGAATAACAACATTCGTATCAGTGCGGCTTTTGATGTAAAGGAAGATTTGGTCGGTCGGATCGTGGATGGTATTCCTGTTTATCCGATGGACGATATGGCAGAACAAATCAGGCAGCAGCAGATTGAAGTGGCAATTTTAACGATTCCTTCAGAAAATGCGCAAGATGTTGCTAATAAATTATATGAGGCAGGAATTCGGGGCATCATGAATTTTACCCGTGTGCGTTTGAACACTCCAAGTAATGTTCATGTTCAAAGTATCGACTTGACGAATGAACTGCAGACCTTGATTTATTTTTTAAATCATTATACTGATTAGAAAGCAGGTCAAAGGCTTGCTGATACACGACTTGAAACTCTTCTTATGACAAGAAGAGTTTTTTCTTTGTGTGATTTTTTGCTGAAACGTAGGATAATACTTGCAAAAATCTTCAAGAATGAGTATCATAATAAATGTGAGTTAGCACTTGAAGTTTAAGAGTGCTAAAAAAGAAAAATTGATGGAGGGATTTAAGTTGTTAAAACCATTAGGAGATCGTGTCATTATTGACGTAGCTCAAGAAGAAGAAGTAACAGCAGGAGGTTTGGTCTTGACCTCAGCTGCTAAAGAAAAACCACAAGTCGGGAAAGTGCTGGCTATTGGTGACGGTCGTACATTAGACAATGGAGAAAAATTACCGATGTCAGTTAAAGTCGGCGACCAAGTCATATTTGAAAAATATTCAGGTTCAGAGATTACTCACGCAGGTGAAGAATACCTGATCGTTCATGAAAAAGATATTATTGCAGTTGTAGAATAAAACTCGAAAGGAAGCGTAGAAGAAATGGCAAAAGATATAAAATTCAGCAGAGATGCGCGTGAAGCAATGGTAAGAGGGATTGACTCTCTTGCAGATGTGGTAAAAGTAACCTTAGGGCCAAAAGGTCGTAATGTGGTCTTAGAAAAATCATTTGGTTCACCTTTGATTACCAATGATGGTGTGACAATCGCTAAAGAAATCGAATTGGAAGACCATTTTGAGAATATGGGAGCACAATTAGTATCTGAAGTTGCTTCTAAAACAAATGATATTGCTGGAGACGGAACAACGACAGCCACAGTTTTAACAAGTGCTATCGTTCGCGAAGGCTTGAAAAACGTTACAGCTGGCGCTAACCCTGTAGGAATTCGTCGCGGAATTGAATTAGCAACAAAAGCGGCTGTAGAAGCTTTGTATGACATTTCTAAACAAGTAGAAACAAAAGAATCCATCGCTCAAGTAGCGGCAGTCTCTTCTGGTTCTGAAACAATCGGCGAGTACGTTTCGGATGCAATGGAAAAAGTCGGCAACGACGGTGTCATCACCATTGAAGAATCAAAGGGAATCGAAACTGAGCTTGATGTGGTAGAAGGTATGCAGTTTGACCGCGGCTACTTGTCTCAATACATGGTAACTGATAATGATAAGATGGAAGCAGTGTTGGATGATCCTTATATTTTGATCACAGACAAAAAAATATCTAACATTCAAGATATTTTGCCATTGCTAGAGCAAATTTTACAAGAAGGCAAACCGTTGTTGATTATTGCTGATGATGTGGACGGCGAAGCATTGCCAACACTAGTGTTAAATAAAATCCGCGGAACATTTAATGTAGCAGCAGTCAAAGCACCGGGATTTGGTGATCGTCGTAAAGCAATGCTAGAAGATATTGCTATCTTGACAGGCGGTACAGTTATCACTGAAGATTTAGGTTTAGAATTGAAAGATACTAAGATAGAGTCTCTGGGAACTGCGAAAAAAGTCGTGGTAGACAAAGACAACACAACTATCGTTGAAGGCGGCGGCACTACCGATGCAATTGCAGAGCGCGTAGCTTTGATCCGCTCTCAAGTAGCGGACACAACTTCTGATTTTGACCGTGAAAAACTGCAAGAACGTTTAGCAAAACTTTCAGGCGGTGTGGCTGTAATCAAAGTCGGTGCAGCAACTGAAACAGAATTGAAAGAATTGAAACTGCGTATTGAAGATGCTTTAAATGCGACTCGTGCGGCAGTAGAAGAAGGTATTGTTTCTGGCGGAGGAACAGCTTTGGTCAATGTTATTGATAAAGTAGCGGCTGTAGAAGCAGAAGGAGACGAATTGACAGGTGTGAACATCGTCTTGCGTGCTTTGGAAGAACCAGTTCGTCAAATCGCAGACAATGCAGGTGTAGAAGGTTCAGTGATTGTTGATAAGATGAAGAACGTTGAACCGGGAACAGGATTCAACGCTGCCACAGGCGAGTGGGTCAACATGATTGAAGCTGGTATCGTGGACCCTACAAAAGTCACACGTTCTGCCCTTCAAAATGCAGCAAGTGTTGCATCACTTATCTTGACAACAGAAGCTGTGATTGCTGACAAACCAGCACCTGAAGCTCCAGCAGGCGGAGCGCCAGGTATGGACCCTAATATGATGGGTATGATGTAAGAAACAGTCCACAGTAAAATATAAACTGAAACTTACAAAAAACTTGTAAGCTAAGAGACACAGGAAAAAAGACAACTACTGAAAGAAAAGTAGTTGTCTTTTTTTGTGGTAAACAAATTTTGAAATAAGAGTAATTTGTTTCTTAATCGACAGATGGCAACTTTGGCGTGGTTCTTTATGATATAAATATTTATAAAGGAACTGATTTGAGATAGTTGCTCAATAAAGTTTCAAATAATATTAAAACACTTCCGTAAAAATACTTCGGTTCGTAACGATCTTCTTGAAAGCCCTTGAATGTATTCGTGGTAATCGCAAGCGTTGAACTTTTATGTACAGTTGAAAGCGGATTTCCGGTAAAACTGATAAGGGTAAAATCATTTTTTCGAGCCATTGCGGCCAGCTCCTTAACACGGGTAGTCTCGCCTGACTCTGAAACAATAATCAAAAGAACATCGTCTTTTCGTTCAGGATGAAGCAGTTCTAAATGAGTATTCTTAATACTGCGAATACCGTTGAGGAGTAGGGCCTCGTTGATGTATTCAACTAGGATTTGGGAGAAACCCGAAGCTATCAGCATTATGGGTTTTTGCCGATAATTTTCTAAAATGGTATTGAATGCTTTTTGCTGACTCTCGGTGATGGGAGCGACACGAAAGCTGTCTGTTGTGTGTTGATTTTCTTCAATGCCGTCAGCCAGTGAATTTTCTTTTATTTTATAAATCAGCTCGCTATAACCGGATAAATTCATTTTTTTGGCTAACTTGATAATCGTTGAAGGAGAAGTGTAACACTGCTGAGCTGCTTCACGTATGGTCAAATTAGACAGAGAAGACTGATGGTCGTTTAAAAACGCCAAGATTATTTTTTCTGTCGGGGTAAATTCGAATTTATGGTGAAGGGTCTCTAGGTTCACAAAATCACATCCTGTCGTGTTTTATTTATTATATCAAAATTAGAAACAATGGAAAGAGGGAACATCATGACAAAAAAATTTATTAATGATCCATGGGCGAAGGCAAAAACTCGTAACGATTTACAAGCAGATGAGGTTATTTCTGCTTTGCAGAAGTCTATCCGCAGAGGGTTGACAAAGGAAGCTTGTGAATTTGCCTATGAATTATACATCACTGGGCCTCACTTTGAAGAAAAGTTATGGCGCAGACTGCTGGCGATTTCAGTAGAGGATATCGGTTTTGGTAATTTGGAAGCATCGATTTATTTGAATAATTTAAATCAAATGCGCCAAGAATTTTCTTATAATGAGTCTGATCGGGTCATGTATGTGTTCCATGCCATTCGGATTTTAACGGAGTCTGTAAAAGACCGTTCCACAGATTTGCTTAAAAACATCGTGATTAAAAGTTTTGCGATGGGATATGTGCCAGAGATTCCAGATTATGCCTTAGATAAACATACGGTCAGAGGGCAGGAAATGGGCCGGGACTCATTCCACTTTTTACATGAAGCAAGTAAAGTGGTACCGCAACTAGAAGTAGATAACGGCTATAAAGAAGAATATGAGAAAATTTTAGAAAAATATGATCCGGCTGATGTGGCAGAAAGTAATTTTCCGTTCAATCAGTATCAAGTATAATAATTGGAGGAGTTTAAAATGAATAGTGGTTTATTAGAAAAGTTAGACAGTATTCTAAGTCCGATTGGAAATAAATTTGGTAATCAAAGACATTTAAAAGCAATATCCTCGGGGATGATGTTTGGATTGCCGTTTATCGTTGTAGGGTCGCTGTTTTTGATTATTGCCAATCCTCCAATCAATATGGAACTTTATCATCCCCAAACTGCTAATGTGCTGATGAGGTTTCTAGCAAGCTGGAAGGAGTTTGCCATAGCTAACTACGATATCATTACTTTGCCTTACGAAATGACCATGGGGATTTTTTCATTGATTGCGGCGTTTGGGATAGGTTCTTCTTTAGCCGGCATTTATCAAATGAATAAAGAGACAAATGGTTTTATCGCTGTGGTCGTGTTTATGATGACTTCCGTAACATTAGTGGACGGACATATCAACAAGGAATATTTAGGAACAAATGGTTTATTTATGGCAATCATACTGTCGTTACTGGTCGTGGAAGTGAGCCGTTTGTTTGAAAACCCGAAATTTCAAATCAAAATGCCTGACACTGTGCCGCCGGCGATTACCTCCTTTGTTAATTCACTTTTGCCGTTGATTGTTAATATCATTATTTTTTATGGTTTGAGTATTATTATTTTTAGTGCCACAGGAAAAATTGTTCCGGCACTTTTGATGGATGTTCTGACACCGGCAGTATCAATCGCTAACAGTTTGTGGGGCTATATTGCTATTATCACCTTTGCCAATGTTTTGTGGCTATTAGGTATTAACGGTCCGTCTATTATTTTCCCCATCGTTTTCACATTGGGCATCACTAATACAGGATTGAATACAGAATTAGTAGAAGCTGGAAAACAGGCGATACATCCGATGAATCTGCAAATGTTCCGTATTGCCGTCATGGGAGGTGCAGGAGGCACTCTAGGATTATTAGTGTTGATGTTGCGCAGTAAAAAAGAACAAATCAAAGCTTTAGGAAAACTTTCAGCGATTCCTGCAATTTGCGGAATCAACGAGCCGATGATTTTTGGCGTGCCTTTAGTGTTCAACCCAGTGTTGGCAATCCCCTTTTTAATATCACCGATTGTTAATTTGCTTTTAACGTATTACGCACAGGTGCTGGGAATTATTTCCATGGGTTATTTGGTCGACCCTTCGTTTACACCATTTTTTGCACAGGCGTATTTATCTTCATTAGATTGGAGAAATGTGGTCTTTACTTTTGTGCTAGTGGCACTTAACACGGTCATTTATTACCCGTTCTTCAAAGTGTATGAAAAAAATGCCTAGAGTATTTCGTATGATTGATAGTTTAAACAAAAAGATGAAACGTATCATTGTTTCATCTTTTTGTTTTGCAAAGCAATCCGGGAAAAATTTAAAGCGTTTAGATAATTGTCAGATTCTTGGAAGAATAGCTTATTGTTAGTATCAAGGGGTGTTTTTCCATTTGCAGACAGAGGGAAAAAAAGATACACTCTTCTTAACAAGAAATATCAGACAAAAATGAGTAATCGAGGAGCAAATACAATGGAAGCAAGCAGAATCATTGAGGATTTACGAGCATTAGGTATAGAGGCGGAGGATACGATCATCGTTCACTCTTCTTACAACGCTTTGCAAGGAACAGGAACCATCAAAGGAGGACCGGCAGCAGTCATTGAAGCACTGAAAGAAACGGTAAAAAATGGCACATTGCTGCTGCCTGCGTTGAGTTATGAAAATGTTAGTGTTGAGAATCGAATATTCGATCTTGAAAACACACCATCTTGTATAGGTGTCTTACCTGAGTTTATGAGATTGTCAGAGGGCGTTTTCCGCAGTGTTCATCCCACACATAGTGTGACAGCGTGGGGAAAAGATGCCGAAGAGATCACTAAACATCACTTTAAGGATTTTTCCCCAGTCGGCCCTAATTCTCCCTTTAGAGAAGTTTATCGGCGGGAAGGTAAAATAGTAATGTTGGGCGCTCCTTTAGCAAGGAATACTAGTCTTCACGGGGTAGAGGAGATGATTCTCCCTGATTATTTATTTCGCGGCAATTTTGACTATGAAATCAGATTGCCGGATAATAAAGTCATGACGATGAATGTTTTGCGCCATGATTTTTCCGGTTATGAGCAGCGCTATGATCGGGTGTTGGATATTTTAGCAAAAGAGGATTATCAATGCGGCAAGGTTCTGCAAGGTACTTGTTGCGTGATGAATGCTAAGGCGGTTTGGGAAAAAGCTTTGGTAAAATATCAAGAGGATAGTCATTATTTTGTAGATAAACTGTAAAAATTTATAAATGAAAGAGGAAGAAAAATGTATATAGGTTTTGATATTGGTGGCACATCTATTAAATATGGCGTGCTGAATGAACAAGGCGAAATTATTGAGAAAGCAATGATCAGCACCAATCACGAAAAAGAATCTTTGCTTCAGGATTTAGCTAATATTACTAAAAAATATCAACAGCAATACCCTGACATCAAAGGAATCGGGGTGAGTGCTCCGGGAATTATTCAAAAAGATGGTTTTATGACAACGGCAGGAGCGATTCGGCCATTGTATGAGACGAATCTGAAAGAGGAAATAGAACAACGGACCGGATTGCCGACTGCGGTGGAAAATGATGCTAATGCTGCGGCGATTGCTGAGAAGTGGTTAGGAGCCGCTCAAGGAATTGATAATTACCTATGCATGGTGTTGGGAACAGGCGTGGGCGGAGGTATTGTTATCAATGGAGAAGTCTACCGCGGAGCACATGGTATGGCAGGCGAATTCGGCTACATGATGATCAATGAACTGCCGACAGCCGGAAATATAGAACATTCATCTCTTAATTTACGAGGAGCGGTTGTAGGTGGACTTAGTCGTTTATATAACGCTGCAAGGAAAAAAGAACACCCTGAGACTGAAGAGACTTTAGGCGCTAAAGAAATTTTCCAACGTGCGGAAGATGGTGAACCTTTGGCAGGACAAATTTTGGCGAGATATTATGAAGAGTTAGCGTCAGGTTTGTTAAGCTTGCTCAGTGCATTTGATCCCGAAGTTATTTTGATTGGCGGTGGGATCAGCGCTAATGAAGTATTTATGACAGGTTTGCAGGAAAAAACGCTGGAATTAGCAAAACGTCATGGCAGCATTTCCTTTTTGCTTGGCAAAACGATTGGAGAAATCAAACAGGCAAAATTAAAAAATGATGCAGGGATGATTGGTGCCGTTTATTTGGTGAAACAGCTGGTAGATTAGGAAGAAATTCTTTAAACTTTTATATTTGTGGATGATAAAATCAGGTTAAAAAAACAAAAAGCCATTTGTGGTACACTTAAATTGTGTTTCCAATCAAGAAAAATAAAGAAGCGTCCATGAATGGCTTATCAACATCTTACCTTAGCCGAAATCATAATGATTAAATTATATATTCTTCTTGGCGTTGAACCTGCTGAAATTATTAAACGATTGACAGGTACCATCTGAACAATTAACGATGAGGTCAATCAGTTTTAAATCAGACAGCTATTCGAAGAAGTAGGCGTATCCTCAAAATATCGTTGAACTATCAAACGTTCGCCGAAATATTTTTGAGCGACTTACAAGAGCAGCTGCCACTAACTTAATTTGCCAATTTAAAATCTAATAAAGACGGTCAAACTTTTTTAGCACGTATTTACAACGAATTCGAAAAAATCCAAGATACAGCTAGAGTGAATGTTTTAACTTAGGAAGCGGGACGGACTTTTCCGACTACACATAAATTTTGATGCAAACACAGGCTTTATCACGATAATATTTAAAAGGAGCTCTATCAATGAATAAATTCAAAGAAATCTATGCTGATTTGGAAAAGAAAATCCTAAGTGGTGAATACCCATCAAATACGTTGCTTCCTAGCGAAAAACAATTATCAGAAATGTATAACGTTTCTAGAGAGACCATAAGAAAAGCATTAAACCTCTTGATTAATACAGGTTTGATTCAAAAAAAACAAGGTAAAGGTTCCATCGTTTTAGATTTGAATCGTTTTGATTTTCCGATTTCTGGTCTTACCAGTTTCAAAGAATTGAAAGACAGCCAAAAAATTGATAGCGTGACAAAAGTTATTGAAATAAAAAAGGTGGCTGTATCGCCAACTCTAAGTGAAAAAACAGGGTGGCCGGTTGCTTCAGAAGCTTGGAAACTTGTAAGGACTAGAACAATTAATGGCGAACCAGCTATTATCGATATTGACTATTTGGACGCAAACATTGTTCCGGTTTTACCTGAAAAGAAAGTCTCTCAATCCCTATACGACTTTTTGGAAATAGACTTGGGACTTGAAATTTCATACGCGCAAAAAGAAATCACTGTTGAAAACGTCACAAAAGAAGTTCGAGACCTTCTCGAATTGACGTTAGATGATAATCATGTTGTAACAGTTAAAAGTCTAGTCTATCTCGCTGACACAAGCTGTTTTGAATACACAGAATCCATACACCGGTTAGATAAATTCCGCTTTGTTGATTTTGCCCGGAGAAGAAAAGTTTAAGGGCTTTAGAGAAGATTTCTCTAAAGCTCTTTTTAAGTTCATTGTGCTGTATGCCTGTTTCGTTGAATTTCCAATAGTTTGTCGATGTCTAAATCACAAAAACTATTGACGGAAATATCCACTCCAATTAATGGTTCATCTACTTCAATCCCTACGGCAAACATACCACAAGCTTTGATGCCATCAACCCCCGCCTGCGCATCTTCGAACCCGATAGCTTCCGTTGCTTCAATCCCAATTAATTGAGCGGCTCGGATAAAAATCTCAGGATGGGGCTTGCCTTTTGCTAGAGAGGCTGGATCAACGATAGCTTCGAAATAATCATTGACATCCAATTTTTCCAAAATAAGCGGTGCATTTTTTGAAGCAGAGGCAATGGCACAAGGAATATTTCTTTCTTGTGCGGCCATCAAGAATTCTTTTACTCCAGACAATAAATCATCAGGGCCAAGTCCTTGTAAAAGATTTAAATAATAAGCATTCTTTTCAGCAGCTAGTTGTTTTTTTTCATAAAGGGAGTATTCGTTTTCTTTATTGCCCAAAGCCAGAATCCTATCTAAAGAATCCATTCGGCTGATGCCTTTTAACTGTTCATTGAATTTCTCGTCAACTGTAATACCTAATTTTTCTCCCAAGTTTCTCCATGCCTCATAATGGTACTTTGCTGTATCTGTGATAACACCGTCTAAATCAAAAATAAATCCCTTCAAATTTTGCTCCTCCTAATAGACTATGCTTTTTTCTTTTCCTTGTTCAAGTTCAACTTGTTGGTTATTTACTTCAATTGTTGTTTTCGTGTCTGCGACAATGACAATTTTTTCATGAGTTACCCTAATTTTGTATGTGACTGATCTGATTATTATAGAGAATTCGATGGATTTCCAATGGTTTGGTAAATCAGGTGCAAAGCTCAATAGATCTTTTCGAATATCTAAACCAGCAAAAGTAGTCAGCGGAATAAATAAAGTTGCAGCCATTACACCGGCGTGAATGCCTTCAGCGGTTGTTCCGCCTTGGATATCGCGATAATCAGAATATAGTGCTTCTTTATACAAATTCCACGCCATCTCTTTTTCGTTGATCATTGCTGCAAGCTGTGCATGTACGATTCGTGACAAAGTAGATCCGTGGGAGGTTCTCTTTAAATAGTAATCAAGATTTTTCTCAATATAATCCTCAGGTAAACTGTAGTTCATATCCTTCAAAATTTTGTCTACTTGTTTTTTCGAAAGGTTATAGAAAATCATCAGACTGTCAGCTTGTTTTGCCACTTGATAATCATCTGCATTCTTTCCTTCAGCGTTTAAAATCCTATCCATCCGGTAGATATTGTCATATTTATTTTTGTAGTGCTTCCAGTCGATTTCTTTTAATTTAAAATAGTCTTGATACTGGGCGATGATTCCGGAACTATTGATTTCCAATCCTAATAAGTGTTGGATTTTTGCCATTCTATCAAAAGTAGCTTGGTCCATTTGAACTTTTGTCTGGACTTCTGAGAAAATCTGTTGATTCATCTCTTGCCGTAGTTTTGCGATTTCTTCAAATAGCCAAACAACCATCATATTTGTATAAGCATTATTTTTGAGTCCGCCTTTTTCAGACCAAGGATAACTTTCGTGAAATTCATCTGGTCCCATAACACCTTCGATGAAGTATCGTTGCTCGGACTCGTCCCATTTTGCTAAACTTTCCCAAAAATGAGCGATTTCCAGCAGTAGTTCTAGTCCATACTGGTTCATGAAAGTCATATCTTTTGTGCTGTTCCAATATAGCCAAACGTTGTAGGCAATTGCTAAAGAGACATGTCTTTGTAAACGACTATGATCTTCTTTCCATTCCCCGCTGATCGGATTCAAATGAAGCTCTTGTGATTGTTCACTTCCATTCAAACCAGATTGCCAAGGGAACATAGCTCCTTTATGTCCGTCTTTTTTCGCATCTATTTTTGCGGCCTCAAGTCTGCGATACCTGTACATCAATAACTCTCTTGCGGTTTCTGGAAAATGGATAATATAAAAGGGAAGAATGAACAGTTCATCCCAAAAAATATGTCCTCGATAGGCTTCGCCATGTAATCCTCTAGCTGTGACAGAGGCATCACTACCTTTGTTGCCATTGGGAGATGCAGAAACTAATAGATGGTACGTATGCAAATTGAGTAATTTCTGAGACATGAAATCCCCTTCGACTTTGATTGCTGCCTGATGCCATAATTTATCCCATTCCTTAGCTGAATGCCTCAAACTAGCTTCAAAGTTTTTGAACGTTACATCTTTCAAAGATTTAGTAGGAATTTCCTCATCCTGATTAAACTTTTCAACATTTATTACACGCTCAATTTGATAATTCGCTCCTTGCTCGACGTGGAATAAAACGATTTGTTTCACATCTTTTTTGTTTTTTTCAATAATAAGATTTGATAAGTCTATCGAATTGCTATCAATCGAGGAACTTTGTCGAATTGTAATTTTTGATTGGTTAGTTTTAGCAGTTAAGATGACTCGTTTTTCATCTACTAAATAGTCTATTTCATCCAAGTGCCGGTTGGTAAGGCTTCTGTATCTTTCGACATTATAATTGTAAACATCCCCATCTGAACCAATGACCAATTTTACCTCGCCAGAAAAATTAACAGGTGTGAAAGAATAGTTTAAATTGTATTGGTTTTTTTCATACATACTGACAAATTTTTTAAATTCAAATTTAATGCGCTTGCCATGGTTTGTTTCTAATTCATACCAAGCTTGAAACAACCCATGTTTCAAATTAAGATTTCGTTTGAAATAATGGATAGTACAATGGGTAAAATCTACTTTTTCATTATCAATCAGTAGATACATTTTTTGCATATTCGGAGCATTCACGAAGTCCTCATTAGAGATATCTCTTCCATTAATATTCGAAACAGCTGTATTGTATAAACTTGCGAGATAAGTAGCCGGATAGGTTTCCGCCGATATTTCCATTTCTGGTGTTGTGCCTCTAAGACCGATAAAACCATTTCCTACTGTTAGGAGAGATTCGGAAGAATATTCATTCTTGCCTGGTTCAAAACCATGATAATTAATGTTCCATTTCATCGCTTCAACATTTTGTTCGTACTCATCCAGAGTGCTGTAAGTGAAGGGAATGTTCAGTCGTTCGGTTAACCAATCAGATAACTCGTACAAACCACTTTTATCTGAAACGACTATCTCGTCATCGCTAAAAATTAATCCGCCAGTTAACCCATATTCCGAAAGTTTTTTTTCCAAAGCAAGCAAATCATCCAAACAATTAACCTTGTTAACAAAGGATTCATTATCATTCACGAAAACTTTGCATTCATTTTCTTCAACATATATTTTAAAAACCATTCTTTTTCCTCCGATCTTGTATATACATGATGAATTATAAACCATTTAGATATTAACTGCAAGGACTAAATATAGCCTTTGAACAACCTTTAAAATAGATTTATTAGTAAGATTTGTAAAAAAACATCTATTTAATTTACTTTTTAGAAATAAAATCGCTCGCAATCTCTAAGTTTTTAGTGTACCATTGCTTTATCTTGAACATATATATACAAGTTGAGGGAGGTTTTTTTGGGAAAGTTTCAGAATGATGCTGAGGCATTATTGAAAAATATCGGAGGAAAGGAGAATGTGGCAGCTGTTACGCATTGTGCCACAAGAATGCGTTTTGTTTTAAATGATCCAAGTAAAGCCAATGAGAAAGAAATTGAGAACATTGCCAGTGTCAAAGGTATGTTCACCAATGCAGGTCAATTTCAGATAATCATCGGCAATGAAGTTTCTGTTTTTTTCAATGATTTTGTTGCTGTATCAGGCATTGAAGGTGTTTCGAAAGAACAAAGTAAATCAATTGCGAAGAAAAATCAAAATCCAGTCCAGCAGGTTGTGGGAGTGTTGGCTGTAATATTTTCTCCAATTCTGCCAGCCATAATTATAGGAGGGCTTATCCTTGGCTTCAGAAATATATTAGAAGCTGTTGATTTCGGCAACGGTACAATCGCTTCAAATTCAGTGTTTTGGAACGGTGTCAATGAATTTCTTTGGCTGCCCGGCGAAGCAATCTTTCACTTTCTTCCAGTAGGTATTACTTGGAGCATCACTAGAAGAATGAAGACTACGCAAATTTTAGGTATCGTTTTAGGGATTACTTTAGTTTCTCCGCAATTATTAAATGCTTATTCTGTCAGTTCAACTGCCGCAGCTGATATTCCTTTCTGGGACTTTGGTTTTGCACAAATCGATAAGATTGGTTATCAGGCGCAAGTAATCCCAGCGATGCTGGCTGGTTTCATGTTAGTCTATCTCGAAAAAATCTTTAGAAAACGTATTCCGGAAGCTGTTTCAATGATTTTTGTTCCATTGTTCTCGTTGATACCAACAATTATGGCTGCTCACGTTCTACTAGGACCTATTGGCTGGACTATTGGGGGCTGGATTTCAAACATCGTCAACTTTGGTTTGTCCTCTTCTTTTAATTGGCTTTTCAGCTTTATCTTTGGGGCATTCTATGCACCATTGGTTATTACGGGCCTACATCACACGACGTTAGCTATTGATTACCAACTCATTGCCGATTTTGGTACGACCAGTTGGTGGCCGATGGTATTCATTTCAAATATTGCACAAGGTTCTGCCGTTCTTGCTGTTTACTTCTTACACCGAGGAAATAAAAAAGAAGAGCAAATTTCTATTCCAGCCACGATTTCTGCGTATTTAGGTGTTACTGAACCAGCGATGTTTGGGATTAACTTGAAATATGTTTATCCTTTTGTCGCAGCTATGATTGGATCGGCTTTTGGTTCTATGTTTATAACTATCACCAATACACAGGCTCTTAGTGTTGGCGTTGGAGGTCTTCCGGGCTTCTTATCGTTTCCGTTCCAAAAATGGCCGACAGTATTTATCTCAATGGCTATTTCAATTTCAGTAACTTTTATCCTGACGTTTATTTTTAGAAAAGTATCCTTCTTAAACAAAGTCGAACCTTTAGAAGCACAAGCTGATGATGCGAAAAGTGTTGGGGAGACTATGAAAAATGCGAATATTTCTGTTGACCCGTCAGTAGAAAAAGCATTAGATTTCTATTCTCCTGTAAAAGGAAAGTTGATTCCAATAGAAAACGTTGATGATCCTGTTTTCTCTCCAAAAATGATGGGCGATGGTTTCGCTGTAGTACCAGCCGATCAAACAATTTATTCTCCAATTGATGGAACAATTGTCAGTATTTTCCAAACGAAACATGCCATTGGATTGCTTGCAGACAATGGGATTGAAGTCCTTGTTCATATGGGAATCGACACCGTTGCACTTGATGCCAAACCATTTAGTGTGTTGATTAGTGAGGGAGAAAAGGTTTCAGCGGGCACTCCAATTGCAACGATGGATACCAAACAAGTTATTGAACTAGGTAAAAAGACAGACGTGATTGTTGCAATCACTAATTCAAATATAGTTCAAGAATTTGATTTTATCTCAGCAAACACTGTAGATTCTAAGCAGTCGGTGGGAACTATCGTTTTAAAATAACCACAGGAAAATCTCTTTTATCCCTTAGTAGCGGATGAAAGAGATTTTTAAAATACAAGAATGATTATTTTATTATGAGACAAGAAGTCAATTGGTAAGATTCAAGGATATCATGGGCTAGGTGGTTGGCAGAAACGATGGTATACTAACAAAAGTGATATTTATTCTAAACATATTCCTAAAATGTGTCCAAGCTACTGATTTAAAATCAATAACAAATAAAAATATCGATTCGGAAGTTTAACAAAATCAATACAATATAATAAATCGTACAGTTCGACTAAGGGTGCTTTTTAATGGCACGCCTAATTTATATAAATTTGATATAGAATGGAGAAATTATGATGAACGCTAATCCGCATAATATTAAATTGGTTGCAGTGGATATGGATGGTACATTTGCTCGAAGTGATTATACTTATGATATTGAGAGATTCAAGGCTGCCTTTTCTCGAATGAAAGATGTGGGCTGTCAATTTGTCGTTGCCAGTGGAAATCAGTACTACCAGTTACGTTCTCATTATCCTGAATACTATCATGAACTGAGTTTTGTAGCTGAAAATGGAGCGTTCGTGAAGGATAAAGAAGAGCTTGTCTTTTCGGCGGATATTTCTAAAACGGCAGTTCTGTCAGTTCTTGAGTTATGCAAAAAGTATCCTGAAGTAAAAAATGTCATGTGCGGACTGGCTAGTGCTTATCTAGAACGGGGAACCGTGAGCGAGAAATTTTACGAGTTGACAAGTACTTATTATCACAGATTAAAATGGGTTGATGATTTTTCACGAGTTGAAGATCAGATTTTGAAGTTTGCTCCTACAGTTCCGGTGGAAAAAACAGAGTATTATTGTGAATTATTTCATGATGAATTAAACGGATTGCTGATTCCTACTAGCAGTGGTCACGGGTCAGTTGATCTGATCATCCCAGGTTGTCATAAAGCTTCAGGTTTGGACAGGTTAGTTCAGCGTTGGGGAATCACTCCGGAACAATGTGTGGCTTTTGGTGATGGAGGAAACGATCTTGAGATGCTGGATTATTGCGGTATGGGTTTTGCTATGGCTAATGCCCCGGATAATGTTAAAGAAGTTGCAGATTATGTTTGTCCATCAAATGATGATGATGGCGTTCTGGTTACGTTAGATCAGTTGTTTCCAATGAGATAAGCGGCATTCTTTTCAAAGACTGCAGAGAATTGATATTAAAGAGCAGGATGCCTTTATTTTATAATAATAATATCAATATTTTTAAATGCTTTCATAAGAGTCTGATCAATTTTTGTAAAATCTAAATCATTAAATTATCAAACATCGTTGGAAGTATTTATGAACCATATGGATGAAGATGATTTGTCCAGCTTAGTTTGACAAATGAAAACCAGAAATGGAGAGATTTATAAATTAAAAAACCCATGAAATCAGTATTTAGAAAAGTGATTTCATGGGTTTTCTCTATTTTTAGATTTTGTGGTTAACCTTTGTATCTTTTATCAATGAAACTGGTCAGTTGAATACGAAGTTGTGCGAACACACACATATATTTGATTGTTAAGAACTTATCATTATCTATTGATTTTTCTTCTGGCAATGTCTGACAATTGAAAGGTATCAACACGTTGATACGCTACATGCACTTGGAATAGATCTGTGTTCTCCAGATACACTAAGCTTCTTGTTACCACGACATGCGTGTCCTCTGTTATATCCAAAGCCAAACGCACTTCATCAGAGGGGGGTTCAATTGTAATATCTTTTTGAGCATAACCGATTTTTAGACCACATTCTATTTCTAAGTAATCATATATGGAAGCTAATAAAATTTCATCAGGCAGTTCTCTACCTACTTTATCAATTAAAAAGAAATCCTGATCCAAAATAATGGGCTCTTTATTTAAATAACGTATCCTTTCAATTGAAATACCAGGTCTTGATAAAGTTTCTCTGTAGCCGAATTCATTTTCGGAAAGGTAGGTCAGTTTATTTGTTAATATTTTGGTCTTTAATTTCCGACCATAGCGATGAGATAATTGAGCGAAATTAGTTATACCTCTCGTATTTATCTCAATTTTTTGAGGGTCTAAAACCTTAGTTCCTCTGCCGTGAATTTTTTGAATAATCCCCTCGTCTTGTAAGAGTCTTTGAGCTTTTCGTAATGTTTCTCTTGACACTTGATATTCACTTGCTAGATCTTGTTCTTTGGGTAGAAATTCTCCCATTTTATAAACACCATCTAAAATTTTAGTTTTAATATCATTATAAATATACTCGAATTTTTTCATTGTTTTCCTCTTTTTTCTAACTTCTCCTTTGCTTCTCAGTAAGTAAAAGGTTATTTATTATCTTAGTATCAAGTATAGAGAGGAAACAGTTTTTCGTCAATACTTCAGGATTTGATGTTTTCAAGTATTGAGATATCAAGCACAAGTCAGCTTCTAAAAATTAGGATAGCGTTATTTAAAATTCTGATTAGTTTTTGAATGAGATTTAATACCGAATTACAAGGATTCGGTGTTAAATCGCTAAGGTTGCTATATTTTCTATGTTTCGAAACTCTTCAACAAGCATGTTGAAGAGTATATCCTCCTCACTTTTTCTTGCGTAGTAATCGATCTTTTTTTAATTGATTGATACTATGGTCGGGAATAAGATTAATGATACTGGCTTTAGAAAAAAACATGTGTTTTAATTCACATTTCAGCTGAATGATTTCCTAAGTTTATTCTGACTGGTAGTATTCTAGCTTCTCTTCAACATTGGAGTTTTTTATCCAATATATATAGTTTATATTTAATTCTTAATTTGTTTGGCGAAGTGGTTCCTTTGATGGAGAATCAATCTTTTTAAAAGACAAGTTCTTTATTGAAAATAAGTAGGTCAATCCCATTGTGATAGAAATAGACAATGCCATAGAAATGAAATAAATCATCCAATAGTTTGGCATAATAGATAGCGGGGCTGGTAATCCGGAAATCCCAATAGAAGTAGCTTTAACATCAGCACTGGCGGTGATAGCACCGGCCACTCCTGCACCAACCATGGCTGCAAGAAAAGGGTATTTATATCTAAGGTTAATTCCAAAAATCGCTGGTTCGGTAATCCCAAGCCAAGCAGAGATGGAGGCGGTTAAAGCAACACCTTTTTCCTTTTTATTTTTTATTATGAAAAACATCATCAAAGCAGCGGCACCTTGGGCTAGTGAAGCCATTACTTGAATAGGCCAAAGCGTAGCGTAACCAAGTGAACCGATCATTTGTAAATTAACACCGAGAAATAGATGATGCATTCCTGTGACCACTAAAGGAGAAACAAGCGACCCGAATACTCCTCCTGCTAAAATGGGTGAAATTTCAAATAGTTTTAAAATACTATCTGTGATTATATTTGATAATATCATCGTTATAGGTCCGATAATTGTAAATGTTATGAATCCGGTAAATAATAGAGTAATAGGTGAAACTAGAATCATTTGTAACATGTCAGGAATTTTTTTAGTTAAGAAAATCTCTGTTTTTGCTAAAATGAATGATGAAAATAACACAGGAATGACTTGTCCTTGGTAGCCAATTTGAGCTACTTTCCAACCAAAAAGATTCCAATAGGAAACTTCTTCAGGAGTACGTGCATATTGTGCACCAGGCATTAATTGCGGGTTTATTAGAATTAAGCCCAAAACAATCCCCAACAGAGGATTTCCGCCAAATTTTTTTACAGCTGACCATCCGACTAAAGCCGGTAAAAAAGCAAATGAAGTATTGGCGATTAAATTTATCATATTTGCAATACCTGCCCATCCTGGGTGGACCTCTAGGAAAGGCTGTTCATAAAATATGCCAGGATTACTTAAAATATTATTTACTCCCATTAAAAGTCCTGAAGCAACAATTGCTGGTAAAATCGGGATGAATATATCTCCTAAATATTTAATTAGTTTTTGAAAAATATTTAGTTTTTCAGAAGCTTGTTCTTTAACTTCTTGTTTAGATAATATTCTTTGGTTAGTTTGAGTTAAAAATTCGTCGTAAACTTTTGTAATTAATCCAGGACCTATAATTACTTGGAACTGCCCATTGGCAGAAAAACTGCCTTTAACAATGTCTATACTTTCTAACTCAGGGATGTTGATGACGTTTTCATCTTCCAATACAAGTCTTAATCTTGTAACACAATGAGTTACCGCACTGATATTGTCATTCCCTCCTACTGCATGAATAATTTTTGTCACATCTTTTTTTAAATTGCTCATAGAAATCCCCTTTCTGTTGTACATACAACTAAAGAGATGATACCATCTGGGAATGTGTGTGTCAATCCCTAAAATATTCATATTAGTATTGAAATATAAAGGGATATAGGTTATAGTTGTTTGTTGAAAAGATGTCTATAAGACGGAGGTAATATTATGAAACCCAATATTATATTTATGATATCCCATGATAGTGGACGTATGTTTAGCAATTATGGCTACAAAGTGGAAACGCCGAATTTTGATTATTTGGCGCAACAGAGTGTACAATTCAATAATTATTTTTGTTCTGCTCCACAATGCAGCCCTAGTCGAGGGAGTATTTTAACGGGGAAATATCCTCATAACAATGGCTTAATGGGACTTGCTCATTTAGGTTTTGCGATAAATTCCAAAACTGAAACATTGCCAAAAATTTTAACTAAAAATGGCTATGAAACGACACTAGTCGGATTAAGCCATGAAACGATAAATACACCTCCTAAAATTGAAGATAGAATATTTTCTTCTACAACAGAGCTTGGTTATGAAAACTATATTGCTGTTGATGGGGATCGTGCTTCTAAGGTCGCGACTTCTGTTATAAATTATTTATCAGCAAGAGATAGTCAACGTCCTTTTTATTTAAATGCAGGTTTTTTTGAAACACACCGTGATTTTGACGAGTATCAACCCTATGCTGATAAACGAAGTGAAGTAAAACCGTTTGATTTTTTGAAGGATACACCTAAAGTCAGAAAAGATGTAGGGCTTTTTAATGGTTCTCTCAAGGTTCTTGACGCGGCTGTTGGAAGAATTGTTAATTTTATAGAAAATAGTCAATATAAAAATGATACAATAATTATTTTTACCACGGATCATGGTGTTGCTTTCCCGGGAGCCAAAGGAACTCTTAAAAATAGTGGTTTAGGTACAGCATTGCTAATAGGCATGCCTAACTCATCTCAAAAAAATGTGCAAAAAGATGCTTTGCTTTGTAATGTGGATTTAATGCCTACGTTGTTAGAACTCACGGGGATTACTGCCCCAAAAGATATTGATGGGAAAAGTTTTGCCAGCTTATTGAAGAGTGATATTGATGAAGGTCGTGAAGAGTTTTTCACTGAATTAACATGGCATGATAGATACCAGCCTATGCGTGGAATAAGGACTAGGAAATATAGTTACGTTCGTAACTTTGCTGATGGTCCTAAAATTTACGTTACAGTTGATGCACATTTAAGTTTGTCTGGGGAAGAAATGCGAGATGAGTGTTATATTCCAAATGAGCCGGAAGAGCTTTATGATCTTCAAAAGGACCCTTTAGAAAAAAACAATATAATCAATGACGAAAACTATTTTGATATTGCTGAAAAACTACGTAAGAAAGTTAATACTTGGATGATTGAGACTGAAGATCCATTATTAAAAGGAGATATAAAAGGAGTAGGATCTTCGCGTTGGGAAAAAGAAATTTCCGAGGGTCGAGCTTATCCGGGTAGAAAAATATTCAATGAAAGTTTAAATAGTTAAAGTTGAAAAAACTGTTGCTTATAGAGGGAAAACTCTCCAAAAGCTTTTTACTGTTAAAAGATTCTTATCTTAATAGTTGAGGAAAGAACTTAGAATATTTTTTATATTATGGTACACTGCAGAAGATTAACAAAAAGCTGTACATCAGGAAGGAGATTTCTAGATGTACAGCTTTTTGTTAATAAATTTTAGTTGGTCAAGCGTGGGAGTGTTGCAGAAAAATGATATAAGTTGCACATGTCATCAAGTTTTCATTCTCGAAATTTAAAAGAAGGTTATTTCTGATAAATTAACAAAAAATAGAGGAGATATTTTGAGAGAACTTGGTGAAATGAAAGATGTGTAAATAACAATGTCATATGGGTCTTCTCGTGTTCCCGGTCAATCTACATTAATTTATAAAAATAGGGGGAAAACAATCATTGTAAGTCGAATGAGGTCAAGTCGAAAAAATATATAGAACGGGAAGCTGATGACAAATTAAGAGGTAGTGTCATTAGATCAAAGTCTAATAAGATTATAAACAATGAAGTTCTCTCCAATGATGGTTAGTTGTTTTTTAAGATTTTTTTCCGGTGAATTTATCTGTTGCGTTTTTTTCAATGGCTATCAACTTCAAAGACGAATACTGTGGATTTCAACATTAAACTAAATTAATATTTAAAAAAACAGACTTGATTTTTCAAAATTTCTTTTTAGTTGTTCTATTTTATAAAAAATAGGGTATAATGGCAAGAAATAGTCAAAATAAGCAATACTTGGAATTTCTAAAATTTCAACTCTCAAAGAATAGCTGTCAAGAGTTGGTTATCTGATAGGTTAGCGTGTAACTTTGTAAAGCAGAAGTGTCAGAAAAAGGCAGTCAGATTTTCTGGAGAGTCTGGATGCGGGATCATTTACCGTAACTTAAATAAACAACGAGATTTTTTTATTTTAAAGGAGAAATTTTGCTTATTTTTGAACGTACAAATGGAGGTATTATATGGTGTTAAATGTGGAAAAATTCATGGAAGATTTGATTAAAAAAAATCCTTATGAGGTAGAGTTTCATCAGTCGGTGCGAGAAGTACTGCATTCAATCGCCCCATTTATTGAAAAAAATCCAAGATATGCGGAAAATAGTTTGCTGGAAAGATTAGTCGAGCCTGAACGGACAATTATGTTTCGTGTGCCTTGGGTGGATGATCAAGGTGTAGTCCAAGTGAATCGCGGATGGCGCGTGGAGTTTAACAGTGCCATTGGCCCATACAAAGGCGGAATTCGTTTTGCACCAGATGTGACATTGGGAACAGTTAAATTTTTAGGGTTTGAGATGATTTTTAAAAACGGTTTGACAACACTTCCTCTCGGTGCTGGAAAAGGCGGTGCTGATTTTGATTGTGTGGGTAAATCTGATGGAGAGGTTATGCGTTTTTGCCAATCTTATATGAGTGAATTGTTCCGCCATATCGGTCCTAATACAGATATTCCGGCGGGAGATATCGGTGTCGGCCATCGTGAAATAGGATATATGTTTGGGCAGTATAAACGTTTGACGAACGAATTTACAGGTGTGCTAACTGGGAAAAAATTCACCATGGGAGGCAGTCTGATTCGTCCGGAAGCTACTGGCTATGGTGTGACATATTTTGCTGATGCGATGCTGGAAACAGTGGGCGATTCCGTGGAAGGAAAAACTGTAGCAATTTCAGGTTATGGTAACGTTGGCGCATTTACTGCAGAAAAAGTCGCTGAAATGGGCGGGAAAATTGTAACAGCTTCCGACCAATATGGATATATTTACGACCCGGAAGGTATTGTTGGAGAGAGACTGGCATTCCTAAAAGATTTATGGGTAGTTCATCGTCGTCCTATCAAAGACTATGCTGATAAATTTGGCTGTCAATACATTGAGAATAAACGTCCATGGGAAGTTCCTGTAGATATCGCCATTCCGACATCTAGACAAAATGAATTAGACGAAGTAGATGCTGCTGCGTTATTAAAAAATGGCGTAATCTGTGTGGTTGAAGGGGCAAATATGCCTTGTACAGAAAAAGCAATTGATATGTTTCACAAGGCAGGTGTTTTGTTCGCACCGGGGAAAGCTGCAAATGCCGGTGGTGTAGCCGTATCTGGTTTAGAAATGGCACAAAACAGTATGCATTACAGCTGGTCGGCAGAAGAAGTCGATCAAAAACTGAGAGAAATCATGGGACTGATTCATGATACTTGTATCGAATTTGGCCAAACAGATAAAGGAGTCAACTATGTCAATGGTGCAAACATTGGTGGTTTCGTTAAAGTAGCAGATGCCATGATAGATCTTGGTATTATCTAGGGGATTTTCTCTAAAATCAAAAAATTTAGACCGCATGAAATCTAGTGTTGCGAACACCTGATTTTATGCGTTTTTTTTACTGTTTTTTGTATTTTGTGTCACGATTGAAATAACTAATATTTTTATTGCAGTCCGCTTTACCACCATGGTATGCTCGAGTTGACTAAAGTGTGATAGTGCTATTAATAAAGGCCATAGGCGAAGACAGAGTAATTCACAGAATTTTTAAACTCAAAAGGGAGAGGAAAAGATGACGATTAAACAATTAGTGATTAGAGAAGCATTGCCTGAAGATGCACCGATGATTTTGAGCTTTTTGGAAATTGTCACAGCTGAAACAAGTAATTTACTACTAACACCCGATGATGTTTTAAATATCAGTCTCTGTGATGAAAAAAAGAGATTGAAAAAATCACTGAAAAGTCCCAATGATTTATTTTTAGTTGCTATTAAAGATAAAGAGGTGGTAGGAACTGCAAATCTACAATCTTTTTCCAGAACAAGAATTCAGCATAGAGGTACTTTGGGGATGGCAGTTCTAAAAAAACACTGGGGAAAAGGGATAGGTCATCAATTATTGAACGAGATAATCAGGTATGCCCGGTCTAATCATTTAGAAATGTTAGAACTAGAAGTGCGGGCTGACAATCTACTAGCCATTCAGCTCTATAAAAAATCAGGATTTAAAGAATATGGTTTGTGTAAAAACTATATGCAGGTAGATGGTCAATACTATGATGGCATTTTGATGAGTTTAAATTTAAAGAATTAATTGGTCTTCGGTTTATTTTTACAATTTTATAATTGGCATATCTTTTGTTGCAACCAACTTTGACATCATGATATGTTCTAGTTGAATCAAGAGTTTTCAGTGGATACTGGTAAATTATATCGTCAAATTGTAGCAATTTTTAGATTGAAAAAAGGGAATTACGGAGGAAAATGAAAGTGAGGGATAAAAATGAAATCAGAAGATGAAGAATTAGAAAAACAAGTCGATAAGTCTAATGAAAAAAGAAAGTTTTGGACACTTCTAGTATTATTATTTGGGATAGCTCTTGTAATGATAGGCGCGCATATGTGGCACTTCAATCAAGGGGTTTTTAGAGGAGATAAAGTTGCTGGCGTCCCAGATGGGCAAGTCCTTCCTGTGATTAAAACAGAAGAGCCTTTTGAGACCTTGTTTGATCTTTCCGGTGGAATCAAGTTTAATGGCAATTGTGAGAAATTATCTGTTTATCTCGATTATTACGAGAAAGACCAGCGAAAAAAGCATCAAGAATTGCTGGTGACCTCATTTTCAGATAAGTCAGAATGCAACGGCTGGCTAGTTTGGGGAGTGGTGAGTAATAAAAAAAAGGTTGAAGAGACGTTGAAAATAAACTTTTTTGACACCAAAGGAATAACCCGTTATGGTGAAGACTTTGATTTTTCAGGTTTAAAACTGGACTGGTCAGTCAATGCTAGGAATTTTTTTGAGGAAGATTTTCAAGTCGAGTATCCCTATATCCTAAGTTTATGGAATTCTGAAGGGACTGTGTCAGAACTTCCTAACACAAAGGATTATTTTGGCAGTGACTATTTAAAGAAAACTAAACAGACGGCGTATTTATATGTAATTTTTGAATAGCAATAGTCCTGCAATGACATTTTTGTATAAAATTTAATTTTCTATAAATATTTTCAGGATATTATGGGTTCAAAAATATTCCACTCATCCACGAATGAAAATAAAATTGGCAATCAGCAATAGTCCCATGATTAGTAATGCACCGAAAAAAGAGAGAGTTGTTTTTTTCCTTCTTTCCATCAATTCTTGATTATAAGTGCCCATGTTGAGTGGATATTTTCTTCTACCTATTAAATACAGCAGAAGTCCGCTGCCGTTTTGTCCGCCCGCCGAAAAAATGGCCCAAAATTTTGGGTGTTTCAATCCCCTGTTTTCCGCGTCTAATTCGATCATTTTATACATTTGATACCACAGTGAAATAACTGTACCCAAAATTAAGATAATCAGAATGATTTCATACCATGTCATCGTTGTCCCTCCTTAGATTTTTTTAATCAGTTGATAAAATATAGCCCCTGAGTTTAAGAAAATAATTGTGAACATCACAAAAAGCAATGTTTTACTTTCAGAAATAGGACTGTTGAAGATGATAAACAATAGGATCACCAAAAAATTTAAAGCAAGGGCAGTCAGTAGTTTTTTGTTGCTTTTGATAATATTGGTGCTTTCGTCCAGATGTTTTATCATTTGGTCATCTCCTTTGAGTAAAATATCCAAGCTGACACCATACACATCGCTGAGGTGAATAACACTGATGATATCAGGGAAATTTTTTTCGTTTTCCCAATTCGATATGGATTGTCTTGACACACCGATTTTTTCTGCCACCTGTTCCTGAGTCATGCCAGAGGCTAAACGAGCCTCTTTTAGTTTTCTTCCAATGTCCATGATGTCCTCCTCTTGCTTCTTATTCTCAGTGTAGCATGTTAAAAGGTCATGTCTATCCAAAAAGTTTTGAATTCGCAGAAACTAGACTGTCAAACTTTTTTGACAGAGAAAAATGTACCCATAGAAAGGGAAAATAATAGATAAATAGTAAAAACACAAATTTTTGTTTATTTTTTTTTGTCTTGTTTTATAATGGAATGAGATGAAAGAAGGGGTTATGTGGAAAAATTCAAACAAATTTTACCGGGATTTATTAGTTGTCTCTTAATTGCTGTGGTGGCACAATTTGTCGGGGAATTTATTCCTCAACTGGGAAGTGCATTTATTGCGATAATTTTGGGTATTGTTTTAGGCAATACACTGCTTGACCATCCAAGATTGGGAGTCGGAGTAAAATTTTCGGAAAGCAAGCTGCTGGAGATATCCATCGCGTTAACAGGAGTGACCTTGAATCTGCAAGACGTGATGTCTATCGGATGGCAGGGCATTTTATTTATTATGATACAAATGACACTGACGATTTTATTTGTTTACCAACTGGGAAAGATGCTTCAATTTGATAAGTCCTTTTCTTTATTGATGTGTGCCGGGAATGCTGTTTGCGGTTCCTCGGCTATCGGGACTGTGGCGCCGATTATTGAAGCAAATGAAAAAGATAAAGGAATCTCTATCACGACGGTAAATTTGACGGGCACAGTTTTGATGATGGTATTGCCGATTTTGACCAGCTGGTTTTATCACCACCAGACATTGGCTACAGGAGCCATGATTGGAGGAACGTTGCAATCAATCGGGCAGGTTGTGGCTGCGGGGAAATTAGTGAATGATGATGTAACTCAGATGGCAACCATCTTTAAAATTTTGCGGGTGGTTTTTTTAGTGGCAGTGGCATTTGCTTTTTCAAGAATGAATTTGGCTGAAGGACAGTCCCTATTCGAAAAGAATAAACAGCAAAAAAGTATGACAAAGCAAGCAGGTGTTCCGTGGTTTATCATCGTTTTCTTCATTTGCAGCATTTTTGTTACTTTTATCGTGTTGCCGACAGTGATTCCTCATACGGCTAAAGCTGTCAGTAATCAGCTGGAAGTGATTGCCTTGGCGGGTATCGGAATGCGGGTGAAATTTTCTGATTTGATTAAGGAAGGACCAAAATCCATGCTGTATGGTTTGTTGACTGGAACAGGTCAAGTGTTTCTGGCAGTTATTTTGATACGTTTACTGCTTCTTTGATGGGGTGCTTGTTGCAATCAGTGTCTAAACATGATAAAGTGGCTTGAGTGATGAAACACGTTGAAAATTAAATAAAAAAAATCGTTATGTATAGGTGGGTGGGCGCAACGCTACCCGTCTATACTTTTTTTGTGTTCAAGGAAGAAAGGAGACAGAAAATGTTGAAACAATGGAAACATGTCAATGTTAAAAAAGAAATATTAGGAGGGGTGACCTCGTTTTTTGCGATTTCTTATGTAATTGTGGTCAATTCTCTAATCTTGGCTGAGGCAGGTATCCCGCCAGAATTTAGTGTCTTCGGGACTATTTTCATCTCTGTGATTGGCTGTCTGGCTATTGGTTTATTAGGAAATGTTCCTCTTGTGATTACCACAGGAATGGGAGTGAATTCTTTTTTTACTTATACTTTAGTGGTTAGCCTTAAGCTGACCTGGCAGCAGGCTCTAGCTGTCAGTTTTACTGCCAGTTTGGTTTGTCTGCTGATTGCATTGACGCCGATAGCCGACAAAATGAATGATGCTATTCCGGATAGTTTGAAACACGGCATCACGTCAGGCATCGGGATTTTTCTTGTGCTTGTCGGTTTGGAAAAAGGTGAAATCATTGTTCGTGGAGAGCAGACGTTTATGACGCTGAATAAATTCAATTCTCCTGAGTTGCTTTTGACGCTGGGGGCACTGATCTTGACGTTATTTTTATTTTTGAAAAAGATTCAGGGCAGCTTCTTTATCGGGATTATTGCCGCAACAGTGATAGCTAATATGCTTCATCTCGTGGATGGGGAACAGAACAAGTTTAGTTTGTCGGCTATCAGTCATTATGGGTCTATTGTAGGCAAACTGGATTTTTCTGCGTTCTTTTCAATTGAGTTTTTCTTAGGTGTTTTTTCTTTAGCCATGATTTTGATTTTTGAATCTATCGGTTTGTTTAACGGTTTGTTGCCCGGCTTGTCGAAAGAACGGTTTAGAAAAATGTTTGTGGTTAATAGCGTGGTGATGATGTTGTCAAGTGTCTTAGGTACCAGTCCTACGATTCCAGCGGCTGAGAGTTCCACTGGTATTCAGGAAGGAGCAAAAACGGGTCTTATGGCGGTCACTGCCGGTTTACTTTTTTTTGCCTCAACATTTATGATTCCCCTACTGGGATTCATCCCTTATTCCGCACTGGCTCCTGCCATTATCATCACCGGTTGTTTGATGATGGGAAATATTCGATTGATTGATTTGACAGAATTTACTGATTGGTTCCCGTCTTTTTTAATGATTGTGATGATGGCATTTTCCATGAGTATTTCTGACGGGTTGGCTTTCGGGTTTGCCGCTTATCCGCTAGTGAAGTTGTTCGGCGGGAAAAGGAAGGAAGTCTCTAGTACCGTTTGGGTAATTTCTTTCTTGTTCTTTCTTTATTTGTTGGCAAAGATTTGGATATAGTACTGAAAGGCAGAGAAATATGTCTCACGAGCATGAAATTATACTTACGTGATGACTAGAGAAAATGATTATATATATTTTTTTTACGATTAGAGGAGTGCTTGATATTTTCAAGGACTTCTCTATTTTTATCGAACCTTGTTTTAAAAGGGGAGATTTTTATGCTGGTAGGAAAAACTGCTGATGGCTTAGTCATCAACCTGCTAAACTATTCAAAAGATGAGGTCGAGAGACTGCGAAAAAAACTCTTTTTTTGTCCCAGTTGCGGTTCAAGTCTGATTTTAAAAAATGGGGCAGTCATACGGGCACATTTCGCACACAAAAATTCAACGGAGTGTTCCAGTTTTAGCGAAGGGGAAACCGAGGAGCATTTGTTGGGGAAAAGCTTGATTGCAAGCTGGTGTGAAAGTGACGGCATTGCTTATGAACTAGAGGCATATTTACCAGAATTACAGCAGCGGCCGGATGTCTTGCTGGAAGGGAAGTATGCCATCGAATTTCAGTGCAGTTTTTTATCTGCGAAGCGGATGGAAGAGCGGACCAATAACTATTTACAGCATGGCTACCAAGTCATTTGGCTTTTAGGCAGACGCTTTTTTATGAAAGAAAAAATAACTAATGTTCATCGCTTGTTTTTAAATAGGAATACGAAATTAGGTGTATATCTTTGGGAACTGGATGTAGACCAGTCAGGTATTAGATTGCTGTACCATATTGAACAATTATCTTTCCTGCCAGAAGTGTTTTATAGTCAAAAATATTGGCAAAAAGAACAGGACTCCCTGTTAGCTGTTTTAGCCTATCCTGAAAGAGCAAAATTATTTTTGCAGCGTCGGTATGATTTACTGCCCCTTTACCAAAAACAGAGGCAAGTAATCCAAAAAAACTTGGCGGCTAAAACTCCTTCGTTTCTAAAAGAGCAGGAGCAGTTGTATTTACTGGGAACCAATTTTTCCGTGCTTCATCCAATCTTTTTTCTGCCTCCTGTCAACTGTAGTTTGGGAGATTTATCCGGACTGTACTGGCGAGTGAAATGTTGGTGTCACTTAGCAGATAGCCGGACGATTGGGTACAAACATCTTTTGAATCAGCTCTTAACAGAAAAAAATCGTATACCTATTACAAGTCGTCCGATTGAGCAAGAGGAATGGCAGGAGATGCTTTATTCTTGGCTGAATATATTGGTGAAGTTCAACTATATTTCAGTTGAAAAAGGGCACATCCACTGTCTTAAAATGTTGGCTATCGTTATCGACGAACCTTCAAGAGAAGTTTTTCTTGAAAAAATGATGAGAAATAAGACTTACATCAGTCGTCTGCCGAAACAAATATGATATCATGAATATGTATTAAAATGGAGAGGGGTTTTATACGATATGAGTACACCAAAACAATTACCAAAGCGTGAAGAGTTGCCGGAAGCCTTCACATGGGATTTAACTAAAATTTTTGAAAATGACGAGGCTTTCGAAAAAAAGGTCGCCCATTTTGAAAATGAAATTCCTAAAGTGAAAGAATTTCAAGGAACTCTTGCGGAAGGACCAGAGAAATTTTTACAAGCTATCGAAGGTATGCTGGCGTTGATGCGTGAGTTGGAAACAATGTACGTATACGCTCACTTGAAAAATGATCAGGACACTGCGAATACAAAATATCAGGGCATGTACGGAAAGATGAGCAGTTTGGCAGCGAAAGCGTCTGAGGCTGTGTCATGGTTTGAACCTGAGTTGCTGCAGCTATCTGACGAAGCTATCTGGGCTTATTTTGAACAAGAACCTAAGTTGGCAGTCTATCGCCAAATGATACGTTCTGTTTTGGAAGAACGTCCTCATGTGTTGTCAGAAAAAGAGGAAGCACTGTTAGCAGGCGCAGGTGAAATTTTTGGTGCCCCTGGTGATATCTTTTCGATTTTAAATAATGCTGATTTGAAGTTTCCGGTTATTGAAGGAGAAGATGGGGAACCAGTTCAGCTATCCCATGGTGTCTATGGGAAACTGATGGAAAGCGTGGACCCAAAAGTTCGTGAAGAGGCATTTAAAGGTCTTTATAGTGTGTATGAACAATTTCAGCACACCATGGCAAGCACATTATCCAGTGATGTGAAAGTTCACAATTTTAGAGCTAATGTCCGTAATTATCCATCTGCCCGAGCAGCTGCAATGGCAGGCAATCACATTCCGGAAGCAGTTTATGATACATTGATCGATGTGGTGCGCAAGCACTTGCCTTTGCTGCATCGCTACGTGGCACTGCGCAAAAAAATTCTCGGCGTAGAAAAATTACATATGTATGATATGTATACGCCGATTTTAGGAGAAGCGCCTATCCGCTATTCTTATGAGGAAGCAGTGGAAAAAGCAAAAGCTGCCTTGAAGCCGTTAGGAAAAGAGTATGGTGCCATCGTAGAAGAAGCGTTTGAAAATCGCTGGATCGATGTGATTGAAAATCAGGGGAAACGAAGTGGAGCTTATTCTTCGGGAGCATATGACACTGCCCCTTATATTTTGATGAACTGGCATGACAGTTTAGATCAGCTTTATACATTGGTGCATGAAATGGGTCATAGTGTTCACAGTTATTTCACACGCAGCAATCAGCCCTATGTCTACGGTGATTATTCTATCTTTTTAGCAGAGATCGCTTCTACCACTAATGAAAATATTTTGACAGAACATCTATTGGCAACTGAAACTACGCCGGAAGTTCGTGCTTTTATTTTAAACCGTTATTTAGACGGCTTTAAGGGAACGATTTTCCGTCAAACACAATTTGCTGAATTTGAACATTTTATTCATGTGGAAGATGCTAAAGGGACACCGCTGACAAGTGAGTTTTTAAACCAGCACTACGCTGAGCTGAACACTGAATACTATGGTCCAGAGGTAGAAAAAGACCCGGAAATCGCACTGGAATGGTCTCGGATCCCTCATTTTTATATGAACTACTATGTATTCCAATATGCGACCGGCTTTGCGGCTGCCTCAGCACTGGCAGATAAAATCTTAGAGCAAGAAGAAGGCGCCTTGCCTGCTTACTTAAACTATTTGAAAGCAGGCCGCAGTGACTATCCGATCGCTATTATGCAAAAAGCGGGCGTAGACATGACCAAGTCGGATTATTTGGAAGACGCTATGAAAGTGTTTGAAACACGTTTGAATGAATTCGAACAATTGATTGACACGCTAAATCCATCAGAAAAATAGAAATGTATTCTGAAACTAATATTTTAAGGTGAACTAAAAAGAGTCAACCTCTCTAGACGGTTGACTCTTTTATATTGCCCGAAAACAGGTGTCGTGGGACTTGGTTTCTACGATGATTGCAAGTTGCCCATTATAAAAACGTCATGGTGTTTTTTAGCTTAAATCAGTCTAGTTTTCGCGCAGGTGCATCTTCTAAGAATCAAATAAATCACTATAAAAAATATCAGATGTCATTTGATGCAGATACTGATTTAAGTTGTCAAGATTATTAAACAGTTTCTGCACTGTCTCGCTGGAAGGGTTGACCACTAAAACGCCAAAGTCTTCATCCTTTCCATAATTGAACGTGACGATAGCCGGACGTTCTGCTGCTCCCATCTCGAGAGCAAGGCGTTGTTCCGTTAAAAATATATTTTTAACTTGCTTGGAAGGGCGGTCAGAATAAAACATGTCGATATTTGCCCCGACTTTGTTGAGGGACTCCAAGACGAGATTTTTTGAATAGGGTTGATTTTCTAATAAAATACGTTCCTGCAGATGCAAAAGAAAGTCCCTTCCTTTTTTCTTTCCTTGCAGCTGAACGGCTTTATAGTCCAGCACCGTGGAGTAATTGATGCTGAAAAGATCATTTCTTGTTGTTAAATCAGTAGGAAGTTGCGTAAATTGAATAAATTGCCTAAAACTTTTTAAATTTAGTAAAGGAATAAAACGCAAAGCGATGGGCCGTTCATATTGATGGGTCAGTTCTATGATTTTCTTTTCTACTTCTAAACAGTTGAGGCAAAGGGGATGCATAAAAAAATAAATTTCAATCATGTGCTCACTCCTGTGCTCTATGCATTTCATTTTGCTGTGTTTTTATAGCACGTAAAATTTTGTTTTCTGTTTTACGGGTGGGGATCTGATGCTGTGTCAAAAAATCAATAAAAAATTGTTTTCCCTCTAAAAAATCACTGGTTTCAAGTTCGAGTTCGAAGTCATGTTTTCCGTGATACCAACTCTCGTCTAAGACCAGCAAAACATCTTTTGTTAATTGTTTTTCAGCTCTTCTAGTTTTTAAGGAAGCAATCAAGTACAGAGGGTCTTCAACGGACTTCAAAAATGGAAGTTTCGTTAAAATAGTACTGGATGTTGGAAATTTTTTATCAGCTTTAAAAGTATCAGCTTGTTGGAGAGATAGCGGTTCAGTGGTTTCTAAAAGCCCTTCTTCCAAGGGCGTTTTTAAGGTTATTTCGTTTGCATTTGATTTGAGGCGGATTCTTAGGGCAGCACCCATCTTTTGAACTTCTCGTCTAGTAGTATCAAAGTAATAGTTTTCTTGAGTAAAAAAAAGCTCTTCGGAAATGTCGTAATACGCCTTCAACTTTAAAAATTCAGCTTCGGTCAGGAGGTTCTTAAATTCAACCTCGATTGTTTCTTCCATAGACTCCCCCCTCCTCCATCTACCTTTATTTTCGCTTATTTTGTCTAATTAGTCAACGAATTGCATTATGGCTGTATTATGATGACCCGACTAACTTTTTCGGTATAAATATGCTAAAATGTAGGTTGTATGATTGCTAGACTGGAATGAGGGATTGTAATGACACAAAACTGGGATGATTTTTTAATACCTTATGAGCAAGCTGTTTCAGAGCTGAAAATCAAGCTGAAGGGAATTCGAAAACAATTTCGCGATCAAGGGGAAGCATCACCGATCGAGTTTGTGACAGGAAGGGTCAAACCAAAACAAAGTATTATCACAAAGTCTAAAATAAGGGGCATCACTCAGGAAAACATTGAGCGGGAAATGCAAGATATCGCCGGTTTGAGAATTATGTGCCAATTTGTTGATGATATTTATACAGTGGTAAAGTTGATTAACCAAAGAAATGACATGCGAGTGATTCAAGAACGTGACTATATAGCCAACAAGAAAGAGAGCGGCTACCGTTCGTATCATTTGATTATCGAGTATCCCGTTCAATCTGTTTCGGGGGAGAAGAAAATTTTAGCAGAAATTCAAATCCGCACCTTAGCGATGAACTTTTGGGCGACGATCGAGCATTCACTTAATTACAAATATCAGGGGGATTTTCCTGATGAAATCAAACAGAGATTAAAAAACGCTTCAGAGGCGGCTCATTCGCTGGATGAGGAAATGTCGCAGATCCGTGAGGAAATTCAAGAAGCCCAGCATCTTTTTTCCCATGGCAAGGGGCAAGCAATCGATGAATATTATCAACAATTTGTTAAAGAGGAGCCTTAATAGACAGAGAGGGAAAACACATGGGTATTTCTATCATTTCTAATGCCACAAAACATTCACTGAAAAAAAAGCGGGAGCTAGAGGATCTGATCAGAAAAAAAGGCCTGACACTTAGTGAGAAAAATCCTGACATCGTCATCAGTATTGGCGGCGACGGGACATTGCTGGCTGCTTTTCACCGCTATGTCCATCAGTTGAATACCATTCGTTTTATCGGTATTCACACGGGACATTTAGGCTTTTACACTGACTGGCGAGATTATGAATTAGAAGAGCTGGTGGACAGTTTGGCAGCTGATGTTGACAATTCAAGTGTCAGTTATCCTTTGCTGGACGTGCAGGTAAATTATACAGATCAGCGGGAGTCTAAGCATTTTTTGGCGTTGAATGAATGTACCATTCGCCGGGTGACCGGAACCATGGTAGGCAATGTTTTTATCAAAGGGGAACTATTTGAAAATTTTCGAGGGGACGGGCTGTCCGTTTCTACACCGACGGGTTCTACCGCTTATAACAAAAGTATCGGCGGAGCGGTGATTCATCCTCAAATTAATGCGCTGCAGCTGGCAGAGATCGCATCGATCAACAACCGGGTATATCGGACTTTGGGGTCGCCGTTGATTATTGCGAGTAATGAATGGATTTCCATTCAGCTGGAAAGTCATAATGACCACGTGTTGTCAGTGGATCAATTAATACTGTCAGAGGAAAATATCAAGCAAATTGATTATAAAATCGCAGATGAACGGATTCACTTTGCTTCCCATCGGCACACTAACTTTTGGAGTCGTGTGAAGGATGGGTTTATTGAAGGAACTGAGTTGAAGGATGAATTGATGTAATGGAATTTACTTGGAAATATTCAGCAGGAGAGCCGACGTTGTTGCGGACTTTTTTGCGTGATAAAGGAATCTCTAGAGGTTTGTTAGCTAAAATAAAATTTCAAGGAGGACTTCTCCGAGTCAATGGCAAGGTTGAAAATGTTCTCTATACATTGACCGCTGACGATATCGTCAGTGTCATGATTCCTGATGAAGTTGGGCACGACAGTTTAGTTGGGGAAGCTGTCCCTTTATCTATCGTATTCGAAGATGAGCATCTTTTGGTAGTGAACAAGCCCAGCGGCGTTCCGTCCATCCCTGCACAGTATCATCCGAGGGGCACGATGGCTAACCGGGTGAAAGGTTACTATCAGGGAAAAAATTATGCCGATCAAGTCGTTCACATTGTCACCCGTTTGGACAAGGACACCACAGGTTTGATGTTGTTTGCCAAACATGGCTATGCTCATGCGTTGATGGACAAGCAGCTGAGAAAGCGAACTTTGATAAAAAAATATCAGGCGCTTGTCAGCGGTCGGCAAGAGGCGCTGCAAAAACACGGCGTCATCGAATGTCCGATTTTGCGAGATGAGACATCCCTTATCAAGCGGAAAACCGGAGCAGAAGGTGTGGAGGCTATGACGGAGTATTGGTTATCAGAAGAGTTTAAAGAGTATGCGTTAGTGACGATTCAGCTGCATACAGGCAGAACTCATCAAATCCGTGTTCACTTTGCGGCTTTAGGATGTCCCTTAGTAGGAGATGATCTCTATGGCGGGAATATGGCTTTAGGGTTGTCTCGTCAGGCACTGCATTGTTCAGAATTGAAATTTACCCATCCTTTTACTGGTGAAAGTCTTCATTTAAAACAAGAGCTGCCCCCGGATTTAAATCAATTTGTGATGTTAGGAGAGCTATAGATGGATGAAGAGATGTTAGTGAGTTTTCCCGCGTTATTTGAATGCTTGCAGCAAGATCAGCTAAATGAATTCAGGGATATTTTTTTTGATTTGCACGTTTATGAGCAAGGACAGTTTTACTTGTCTTTAGACGCTGAGGACCGGCAGAAATTGTATACATATTTGTCCCCGCAAGAAATGGCGAACATGTTTGATGTTATTGAGGAAGATCAGGAAGACGTGGATCAGCTCTTAAAGGAGATGGATCCAAATTATGCTTCGGACATGCTGACATTTATGTTTACTGATAATGCGGTCGATACATTGAACCAGCTTGATAAAAAAGATGTGTCGATGTATTTGAGTATCATGGAACCGGAAAGTGCGAAAGAAATTAAAAACCTTTTGCATTATGAAGATGATACGGCTGGTTCGATCATGACGACAGAATATGTGGCAGTAGAGGCAGAACAAACGGTAGCATCTGCTTTGCAGTATTTAAAAAAAGTCGGTCGGGAAGCAGAAATTATTTATTATATTTTTGTGACAGATGAAGATGGCTTTTTAGTTGGGGTTATTTCTTTGAGAGATTTGATTGTCAGCGACGAGGAAGAATTAATCAAAGATGTGATGAGCGAGCGGGTCGTGTCGGTAAAAGTCGGAGACGATCAGGAAGATGTTGCCAGAATGATTCGTGATTATGATTTCCTCGCCATGCCGGTGACAGACTACAGGAATCGTTTGCTTGGAATCATTACAGTGGATGATATTATCGATGTCATCGATGAGGAAGCAGCCAGTGATTATTCTGGACTTGCGGGGGTAGACGTGGAAGAAGTGGCAGACAATCCGTTTCAATCTGCGGCGAAACGTCTGCCGTGGCTGGTCACACTGCTGGTTTTGAGTATGTCCACCGCTACGTTGATTGGACATTATGAAGCTCTTGTCAGTAAAGCAAGTATCCTTGCAGTTTTTATTTCTTTGATTACCGGGACAGCCGGCAATGCTGGGACTCAGTCATTGGCTGTTGCGGTTAGAAGATTGGCACTGCAAGCGAACGACCGGAGTTTTTTCAGATTGATTTTAGCAGAGATATTGACAGGTCTGATCACAGGACTCATTACCGGATTTACTATTTGTGTGCTCGTAGGGGTCTGGAAACAAAACTTCATGTTGGGATTTGTGATTGGTTTTGCGATGATGTGTGCCATCACAGTGGCTAATTTAGCCGGCAGCTTGATTCCCATGGTCATGGACAAGCTGGGCTTTGACCCTGCGGTTGCCAGTGGTCCCTTTATCACCACGTTAAGTGATTTGACCAGTGTCTTGATTTATTTTAATATTGCGGGCATATTTATGCAGTATTTTATTAAATGAAAATACCGAAGTTTGCTATTGTAGATAAGCTGTTCTCTGACTTATGCAGGCACAGGACAGCTTTTTTGTGTCGTTAAATAAGGCATAAGGACCGGCAGAAATTTCCGCCAGTCCTTATGATCTAAGTTATAAATTTTAAATTCAAAATGTTTTTCTGAATGATTTTCCAAATAGTTGCCAATTGCGGAACATCTGATGAGAAGTGAATAGTATCAGAGATTGTGAGCCGGCGTTTGACCAACGTTGGCAGATATCTTTTTGACGGGGCAGATATTTCGCCGGTATCCCCGCTGATTTTTAGACGATTCTAGTTCCATGGACTTCTGAAACACCAAGTGTACCCGCTACTTCTTCCGAGTTTTCCTTTGTAATGCCGCCTCCTGGTAAAATAATGAGGCGATGGTTGGCGTAAGCTATCAGTTCTTTTAAATGAGCAAAATTTTCATGAATCAGAGTGCCTGCAGGTCCGCCGTGGGTCAGGATTCTATTCACACCATTTTCAGATAGCCAATCAATAGCTTTAAATTGTTCTTCTTTAGGTAAAGAGTCAAAGGCCATGTGGAAAGTGATTTGCAGACCATCCGCTTTATCAATGAGACGTTCAAGGGCATCGGTGTCGATAGTTTCGGCATTTTCAGTCAAACAGCCAAACACCACACCATCAGCTCCGATTTTTTTGGCTTCCAACAAATCGATTTCCATCATTTTTAATTCCGTATCATTATAGTAGAAATCTCCTTCCCGGGGACGAATCATGGTCATGACAGAAACATTTTTTTCATGACAATAATCAATGGTTTCAGCCATGACACCGGTACTGACAGATGTTCCTCCAACATGGAGATTGTCACAAAGTTCGACTCGTTTAGCTCCGTTTTGAATTGCTTGAGGGATATGGGTGAAATTTTCCGCACAAAATTCTTTAATCACAGTAAGACCTCCAATAGTTTTCTTCAGTGTAACATAATTTTTCAGAAACCGTAACGCAGCGAAAAAAATAATAAATTGTGCTATGATAAAAAAGAAAATGAGAGGTTTTCTTTCCTATACGAGAAAAGTAATTGAAACTAGCGAGTAAACCTTTGAAAAGAATTAAATACAGGATGACATAAGGAGAAATGAAATGTTACAAAAGAAAATCGATCGGGCAGCCGAATTTATTCAAAGGCACGGACATCTGCTTCGTTGTCCCAAGTGTCATGATGAGTCTATTGAAATAAAAGGCTACAGCATTACTTGTAGTCAGGGGCATGTTTATGACTTATCCAAAAAAGGAAATTTATATTTACTGGACAAAAAAATCGATACTGAATATAATCGGCAAATGTTGATTCATCGCCAGAAAATGATTGAGACAGGGATGTATCGCCCCATGTTGGAAAAAATTGCAAATATTTTAAAAGAGGACGACAGTGACTATTTGCTGGATGCCGGATGTGGTGAAGGCAGCTTCTTAAATCAATTGGATAAGTTAGAAGTTCCCGGTGTAAAAATTGGGTGTGATATTTCTAAGGAGGGGATTGAATTAGCTACAGGCCATGAAATGTCTGCGCTTTGGCTTGTGTCAGATTTGACTAATCTTCCGGTTGCCAGCCATTGCCTCACCCATGTGCTGAATATTTTTTCGCCAAGCCATTATGGTGAATTCGAGCGGGTTCTGCAAAGAGGGGGCAAGGTTATCAAAGTCATTCCAGAAGCGGGTTATTTAAAAGAACTTAGAGAATTATTTTTAGGAGAGAAAAACAAATCTAGCTATTCTAATCAAAAAGTCTATGCTCACTTCGAGGAAGCGATGACTACTGTCCATAAAGAGCGAATCACTTATAATTTTAATATTCCTAAAGAGCGCTATGAGGACTTTTTAAGTATGTCGCCATTAAGCTGGCAGGCAACGGATGAGGCTAAAAAAAGGGCGATACTGCATCCTATCGAAGAAGTAACGGTTGACGTGCTGCTTTTATCAGGAGTTTTCAGAAATTAGTTCAATAATTACCGAAAATGCCCTTGCAAAAAACTAAACGTTCTGATATAGTATGTTTAGTTGTTTTCATTGGTTTTTATCAGATTCCTGTTCTGATAAAAGTTAGTGAAAAAGCATCACTAACGTAACGGACTCGCCGTGAATAAACACCGAGCCGATACGTTTTTTTTATTTTTACTGACAAATGGAGGCTAGTGCCATGACAAATCACATTGTATTGTTTGAACCACAAATTCCTGCAAACACAGGGAATATTGCCAGAACGTGTGCGGCGACCAATGCTCCGCTTCATTTGATCGAGCCGCTGGGTTTTTCAACAGATGATAAACATTTAAAAAGAGCAGGCTTAGATTACTGGCATGATGTGAATATTTTCTATCATGAGTCGCTGCCTGATTTTCTGAAAACAGCCCAAAAGGGACAACTGCACTTGATTACAAAGTTTGCCAGAAAAACCTATGCTGAGGTTCAGTATAATGATGAACAGGACCATTATTTTATCTTTGGCAAAGAAACGACAGGCTTGCCGGAGTCATTTATGAGAGAGTATGAAAAGGACTGTCTGCGTATTCCTATGAACGACGAGCATGTCCGTTCGTTGAATCTTTCCAACACCGTTGCTTTGGTGCTGTATGAGGCTTTGCGTCAGCAAGATTTTCCTCAGTTGGAACTGACACATGTGTATGAAAATGACAAATTGTCCTCAGAGGAAGTATAACCATGGTTTGAGTTGACGATTGACACGATAAAATAGATTATTAGGTGAAGTTTTTATCAATTTTCTTAGTTTGTAGTATAATGAACGAGACGAGTGGAGGTAAGGCAATGTTTGGTCTGAGTGAAGAAATTATTCGTTACCTAATCGTGGGCGTGTTAACGACCCTCGTCAATTTTTCTGTTCATTTTATTTGCCGAAGAGTGTTTAAAATCAACATGAATCTTTCCATGGTTGCTGCTTGGTTTTTTTCAGTGTTGTTTGCTTTTGTGACGAACAAATTTATCGTCTTTCAAAATTACAACACAGAATTTCAGAGCTTGCTTAAAGAAACCTTGCTTTTTTTTGGAGCTAGAGTAGCTTCGCTAGGAGTAGAGTTCGTGATGATGAATCTTTTGGTAGAAAAAATGAAACTAAAAGAGAGTTATGCTAAAATTGGGACACAATTCTTTATTGTCGTCATCAATTATGTTTTTAGCAAAGTCATTATTTTTAAATAGTAGTGCAATTTTGAGCGATAGGGAAAGAGAGATGAGGGACGTGGCAAAGCAATTTGCTGATGATAGTTTGGTGCTACACACTGATTTATATGAATTAAATATGATGAAAACTTACTGGGATTTGGGCAGAGACAAGCGTCATGCAGTGTTCGAATGCTATTTTAGGGATATGCCGTTTAAAAATGGTTATGCAGTTTTTGCCGGATTGGAACGGGTGATAAACTATTTAAAATCTTTAAAATTCAGCGAGTCTGACATTGAATATCTGCGTGAAGTGGAAGGTTACCCAGAGGATTTTCTAGATTATTTAAAAGAGTTCCGCTTTAGTTGTACGGTTCGTTCTGTAGTGGAGGGAGAACTAGTTTTTAATAACGAACCTCTTATTCAGGTGGAAGGACCTCTAGCGGAATGCCAGCTAATTGAAACAGCATTGCTGAATATCGTGAACTATCAAACGTTGATTGCCACTAAAGCTTCTCGCATCCGATCGGTCATAGGAGAAGACTTGTTCATGGAGTTTGGTTCTCGTCGAGCTCAGGAGATGGATGCGGCGATTTGGGGGACACGTGCGGCCTATATTGGCGGCTGTGATGCTACCAGCAATGTACGGGCTGGAAAAATATTCGGCATTCCTACTAGCGGAACCCATGCTCATTCCTTAGTTCAGTCTTATTTAGATGATTACGAAGCATTTAAGGCTTACGCTCAGACGCATAAAGATTGTGTTTTTCTTGTGGACACTTATGATACATTGAAATCTGGCGTTCCTAATGCTATTAAAGTAGCAAATGAATTTGGCGATAAAATCAATTTTCTTGGGGTCCGGATCGATAGCGGAGATATGGCGTATATTTCTAAAAAAGTTCGTAAACAATTAGATGAAGCCGGCTATCCCAATGCTAAAATCTATGCTTCCAACGATTTAGATGAAACAATGATTATGAACTTGAAAATGCAGAAAGCAAAAATCGATGTTTGGGGTGTGGGCACGAAGTTGATTACTGCTTTTGATCAGCCGGCCCTAGGTGCTGTTTTCAAAATAGTCGCAATCGAAAACGATCAGGGAGAAATGGTCGACACCATTAAACTTTCCAGTAATGTTGAAAAAGTATCCACGCCCGGAAAGAAACAAGTTTGGCGTATCACAAGAAAATCCAATCAAAAATCTGAAGGGGATTATGTGGCCTTGTGGGATGAACGTCCTGACTTGCAAGAAGAAGTCTTTATGTTCCATCCAGTCCACACCTTTATCAATAAAACAGTAAAAGATTTCATTGCTCGTCCATTGTTGCAGGAAATTTTTGTAGATGGGAAATTAGTGTATGAACTGCCTACCCTAACAGAAATCAAGGCATCCGCCACCAGAAATCATGATTCACTGTGGGAAGAGTACAAGCGGGATCTTAATCCGCAGATTTACCCTGTTGACTTATCGCAAGCCGCTTATGACAATAAATTAGCGATTGTCGAAAAAGTGAGAGAAGAAATGAGAGCATTAGTGGTAGATCAAGGAGAAAAAAGATAAAATGACTGACTCCGTGAACTAGGAACTTTTCCTTAGCTTGCGGAGTGTTTGTATTAGGGATTTGATTCTATCATTGACATAAATTATGAGTTTTACTTAGCGCAAAGGGAAATGAAAGTTTACTTTGAGATTGGAAAAACGAGATAGAAAAACCTAGGTGGGGGAAAACTGGTTTTGCTGATTTAATCGATAATGGTCTGGTTCAATAAGCTGCTTATTATAGTGGGAGGTATCATTATGAAGTCTTTACAAGAAGAAATCATTAAAAAACTTGGGGTCAAAGCATCTATAAATCCTGAAGAAGAAATTCGCAGAAGAATCGATTTTCTGAAAAAATATTTGTTGACCCATCCATTTTTAGAAACATATGTCTTAGGCATCAGCGGTGGGCAGGATTCTACCCTTGCAGGACGATTGGCTCAAATGGCAGTGACAGAATTGCGAGAGGAAACAGGTAGAAAAGACTATCGTTTTATTGCTATTCGCCTTCCTTATGGTGAACAGGCAGATGAAACGGACAGTCAGAAAGCCCTAGACTTTATCCAACCCGATGAGCGATTGGCGATTAATATAAAAACATCTGTTGACAGCTTAGTGGCTGAGTTTACTAATGAAGGTTTTAGCATCGGAGATTTTAATAAAGGAAACATCAAGGCGCGGCAGCGGATGATTGTTCAATACGCTGTGGCAGGTGAAAGAAAAGGGGCGGTAATCGGAACAGACCACGCTGCTGAATCTATCACAGGATTTTATACGAAGTTTGGCGACGGGGCGGCAGATTTATTACCCCTTTCAGGATTGAATAAAAGACAAGGTCGACAATTGCTGGAGCACTTATCGGCTCCGTCGGATTTATACGAAAAAATTCCAACAGCAGATTTAGAAGATAACAAACCACTTGTGGCAGATGAGGAAGCACTAGGTGTGACCTATGAAGCTATCGATGATTATCTTGAGGGAAAAGAGATTTCAAAGGAAGCGAAAGTAAAAATCGAACAGCTATACCAGCAAAGCGAACATAAGCGTCATTTGCCGATTACTCTTTGGGACAGCTTTTGGAAAAAGTAATGTTAAAAACACAAAAACCTGCCAGCACAACGGTTGACACCTTGTACTGGCAGGTTTTATTTATTCAAAAGCCACGTTTGAGCCTCTTCAGCCATTTGTTTATTTGAAGTCACTAAAATGATTGTCAGCTGCTCTTCAGTGGCGATTTTTTCAAGTGCAGGAAAAAGGTCCAGCCAAAATTGTTTTAAAATAATTTCTTTGGAATCTTCAAAGGCGATGATTGGTTTTTGCTGAGCGACTGAGTGGATAAAATTAATCAATAACAGTTGCTCAGGACTTAATTTTTCTGGCGTATCTTCTAAAAAATCTTTATCCAAGCGGAAATATGCCCACCACTTTTTTAAGATTTTTAGATATTCTTTCCGTCGTTTGAAAGAAACACTTGAGAATAATTGCTGTTTGATGGATAAATAGGGCAACAATGTGCCGTTGTCTCGAATAATATGTCCATTACTTTGGATATCGATAGCTGCTGATTGTTCTTTTGGGCACAGAAAAATATAAAATCCGTCATCAAGTTCATTCGTGAGTCCCACTTTTTTTCCATCCTTATTTCCCCGTGAGATCAAGACCTTCAATAATATTCACCCTTTCTATTTTGAAGATACTTAGTGATGATTGCATAAAATTTGTGAAAATCGAACTCTATTTAATACTTTTTAGCCGAAAACATTGTGTAAGGCAGAGTGACTAAAAGAATAACACCCAAAAGAGCGAGAGTTAGAAAGAAAAATTTTCTTAGTAGAATGCTGCTGAAATAACGTACGGTTAATTGCCGATTATCTTTATGTATGCTATAACCTCTTTCAGGGTTTAAGGGAAACATCAGTTTTTCCTCTTCTTTGGACTCTGGAAGTTGAAACGATTTTTCCTGTTTTTCCAAATTTATACTGAGTGTGTCATCAAAGACAGCTTGATTTTGGTTTCGTACGTTGACAATAATCGAGTTGAAAAAAATAAAAGAAAGAGCAACGGTTAAAACAAAACTAATAAATAAAGTAGCAGACCATGTAAGAAATGCTTGCGCAATGATTTTTCTTTTAGAAAATCCCAGATTAAAGGAGGCAGTAATTTCATTTTTTTGAAACAGGGTAATGACGATGACCAATATAGTTAACAGACATAAAATAATTGCCCAGACTTTCATATTCAGAAGAGCATACTGATTTTGAATGTCGTGATAGCTGGAATTTATCAGTTTTATGACAGGATGATGTCGGTCGGAGATTCCTATACTTTCCCAAGTTTTTAGCTTATTTTGCCAATTCCAACGGTTGACGGAGGATAACAAGCTGACATAACTCAAGGAAATGACACTAAACATAAAAAACGCAGTCAGTAAGACAGCCATTTTTTTATGGTATCGAATTTTTTTAAAGACGAAGGTCAGCCTACTCATGTTATCCCACCTCTTGCACTTAAGTGTACCCTTTAATTGTGAATAAAATGTGATAAAACCATTGAAATTAAGCGAAATAAAAAGACTGGTTGAGTTGAGAGGATGGCAATATTAAAAAATTCAATAAAAATTTTCTTTTGAGGTTTTTATGTGTGTCGAAAATGAAAATACTGAAAATATTTCAGTCTAGAATTAAAGCGGGAATATAAAAATGACTGCTTGGTATTAGCTTTCTAACTAAATTAGTCTTAAAGTAAGAATAATTCAAATCCAAGCATCTATTCATCGGTGCTGCATATAAGGTGGAAATGTAGATGTATGTCATGTTTATTTTTATTTTCGATGTAGGGATAAGACTGTCCAAGGTGAATATAAAGAAAATATTGAAGAAATAATCAGAGGATTTTGTGCGAGAAAACATAAAATGCGCTGAAATCATTTTTGTCAAAAAGGACTAAGAGACTTGTGAATAAGATAAATTTTAAGATAGAGGCTAAAGCATGTTTTCTTGCAAGTCTAAACAAATGGAATTTCCTAATCTCAAGATTTTAAAGAGATTGCTAACTTTTTGGACATGGAAAGTTGCAAGAACTAAAGCTGATTAGTTTACGTTTTAATGTAATAAGAATTGGTTAAGATCCTTCAAGGTGTAATTTATTGGTAGTGCAGAAAGAGATTATATTTTTGTTTATTCTAAAAACGTGTAAAAATGATTACTCTTTTTTTACACGTTTTTTAGAGACTGGTTTCCTACTCTGTTTCTTTATGTGCTGTAACTGAATTTCTTTTTATTAATGAAGTATTAATGAGTTGACAGGAACTGTGAGTTTGTTTTTTTTCTATCATTTTGGAGATTCTTTCGAGTGTCGCTTGAACAATTTGCTTAATTGGTACATGAATGGTACTTAACTCTGGCGAAATGACGGTTGCTTCTGGGATATCATCAAAACCAATGATAGAAATATCTTCTGGAATTCGATAGTCGATTTCAGTTAGTGTTTTGACTAGACTAATAGCAATATAATCATTTTCACAGAAAATGGCACTTGGTAAATTATGGAGATTTTTTAAATATGTCTCATGTAATAGCTGGTCGGTGATCTTCATACCTGGAAATTCAATAAAAAAATCCTGATTGACATATAATTGATGATCTTCTAGACAGTCACTGAATCCCTTTTGCCGCTCAGAAAAGTTGTACATTCTGGTTTGCGACATAGCATAACCTATGCTGGTGTGACCTTCTGAGACCAAATGTTTTGCAGCAAGATAACCTCCTTGATAATTATTAATGGCAACGAAATCGACATCCAATTTTTGAAAACAGGTGTCAATTACGACTAAGTTCTTTTGAATCTCTTTAATTTGGAGAATGTCATCTTCTGATAAATTAGTTCCTAGTAAAATAATAGCACTAGAAGCCTGTTCTGTTTCCAGATGTTTTAACTCTTTTGAAATCATTTCCTTGTCTATGGTCGATAGCAAGAGTGAATAAGAGTAATGATTGATTTCATCAGCTAATTTAGAAATTAGCTGACTAAAAAAAGGCATGGTCTGATAATTATCGGTTACAATATCTCCACTTGTACAAGCTAAAAAACGTATTAGTTTAGTTTGCTTTTTTTTATTTTTATTAACTTTGCGTAAAGGGACGTAATTATATTCTTTGGCGATATCCAAAATAATTTTTCTAGTTTCTTCGCTAACTCCAGGTTTATCATTGAGAGCTAAAGAAACAGCAGACTTTGAGACGTTCGCCAATCGAGCTATATCTTCTATTTTCATGAATGACTCCTTATGTAGATGTTATCATGTCTCATTATAACACTAGCTGTGGTTTATAGTAAACTATTTTAGTTTAGTTCTTTTTTATAAAACAAGCTAAAAAATAGTTGTAAATTAGTATTGTTGCTGGTATACTTTAGTAAAGTAAGCGCATTTAGTTTATATAAACTAAGGAGGAGTAATATGGGAAATATAAAAATTGGCTTTGCGCCCACACGAAGAGATATCTTCAGCGCGCCAGATGCTGTGAAGTATGCTAATTTAACAAGAGAGAAACTACGGGAGTTAAAAATTGATTTCGTAGATATCACGGAATTCAATGAAGATGGTCTATTGTATGATGATGATCACATGGAGCTAATCGCTGAAAAATTTAAGAAGGAAAAAATTTCTGGTTTATTTTTGCCACATACTAATTTTGGGACGGAATACGTATGTGCTCGTCTGGCTAAGAAATTAGATGTTCCAGTATTGCTTTGGGGACCAAGAGATGAACGACCGGAACCAGATGGTTATCGGTTACGCGATACACAATGCGGTTTATTCGCAACAGGAAAAGTTCTGAGACGTTTCAAAGTTCCTTTTACTTATTTAACGAACTGCCGTTTAGACGATCCGGAATTTGAAAGAGGACTTAGAGATTTTCTGGCTGTTTGTAATGTGGTTGAAACATTTAAAAACACTCGTATTTTACAGATCGGCCCCCGTCCGTTTGATTTCTGGTCAACAATTTGCAATGAAGGAGAGTTGCTTGAGAAATTTAATATCCAATTGTCTCCGATTCCGATGCCGGAGTTGATCAAAGAAATTAAACGGATAAAAAAAGAAGGAGTCCCAGAAATCCAAGGAGTGGTTAATCATTGTCAGAAGTGCGCAATTATTAAAATTAAGGAAATAGATTTGGAAATGGTTGCAGCATTGAAAGTGGCAATGAAAAATTTATGCGACAAGTATGGATGTAATGCGATAGCTATTCAGTGTTGGAATGCCTTGCAAGATGAAATTGGGATAATGCCGTGTGCAGCAAATGCTATGTTGATTGACGAAGGGATCCCAACAGTCTGCGAGACAGATATTCATGGGGCTATCTCCTGCTTACTTATTGAGGCAGCTACTTTCGGTCAAAATAAAAGTTTCTTTGCAGATTGGACAGTTCGCCACCCTGATAATGAAAACGGTGAACTTTTACAGCACTGTGGACTGTTTCCATTTTCTGTGGCAAAAGACAAACCTGCAATAGGTTATCCTTTAGCATTTGATCATCCTGGATCAGTAGAAGGTGAGGCAAAACATGGAGATTTAACATTGTGCCGCTTTGATGGCGACAATGGAGAATACTCTTTATTACTAGGAAACGCTAAAGGAATTGATGGCCCATACACCAAAGGCACTTATTTGTGGGTGGAGGTTGATAACTTAAAGCGGCTGGAAGAAAAAATTGTCACTGGACCATATATTCATCATGTCAGTGGCGTTCATCAAGATGTGGTTCCAATTCTTTATGAGGCTTGTAAATATATCGGTGTTAAAGCTGATTTGTATGATCCAATTGAAGAAGATGTTAAGGCATATTTGCGTGGTGAATAGAAAGGAATGAATGAGATGACTCATACATTAAAAAGAAAAGCCAATCAGATAAGAAAAGATATTATGAAGATGATTTATCGAGCAAAAACCGGCCATACTGGTTCGGATCTGTCGTGTGCAGATATATTGGTCACACTTTACTATCATGTTTTAAAGATTGACCCTCAAAATCCTGATGATCCGGAACGTGATAGATATGTGCAGAGTAAAGGGCATGCTGCAGAAGTGCTTTGGGCAGTTTTGGCTGATAAAGGTTTTTTTGAAAAAGAAGAACTATTAACTTTTTCTCAGTATCAGTCGCGCCTTATAGGACATCCAAACAATCAGGTGCCAGGAGTTGAAATGAATACAGGATCTTTAGGACATGGTCTAGCAGTTTCTACGGGGATGGCGTTAGCAGCAAAGATGGATAAAAAACCATATAAAGTCTATACGCTAATGGGAGATGGTGAGCTTGCTGAAGGATCTGTGTGGGAAGGTGCGATGGCGGCTGCACACTATCAATTGGACAATTTAACAGCAATTATTGATCGAAATGGTCTGCAAATCACTGGAAAATCTGAGGACGTGATGGGAATCGATCCTTTAGCTGATAAATGGCGTTCTTTTGGTTGGCAGGTGCTAGAAGTTGACGGGAATGATGTTGATCAATTGATCAGCGCGTTCGGATTTCCAAATGAAGTAGGAAGACCAAAGATGATTATTGCCCATACGGTAAAGGGCAAAGGTGTTTCTTTGGCTGAAAATACTCCAGAGTGGCACCATTATGTTCCTTCTGAAGAAGAATATACAGCTGCATTGAATGATTTAGATAATTTTATGGGAGGGACTAGTCATGACAAATAAAAATACAATCCCGAATCGACAAGCAATGTGTAACACGCTGATTGAAACAGCAACTCGTGATGAAAATATTGTAGTTTTGACTAGTGATTCAAGAGGTTCTGCTTCTCTAAAAGCATACGCGGAAGCCTTGCCTGAGCAAATGGTAGAGGTAGGGATAGCAGAACAGAATATTGTAGGTATTGCAGCTGGATTAGCCCACTCAGGCAAGCGTCCATTTGCTGTATCGCCAGCTTGTTTTTTAAGCATGCGAAGTATTGAGCAAGTTAAAGTAGATGTGGCCTATTCTAATATGAACGTCAAACTTGTTGGAATCAGTGGCGGTGTCAGCTACGGTGCTCTTGGAATGAGTCATCACTCCTTACAGGATTTTGCGGTAACCAGAGCAATCCCCAATTTACAAGTATTAGTTCCAGCGGATCGCTTTGAAACGATGGCGATGTTTAGAGAATTAGTGAAAAGTTCCCAGCCGGCATACATTCGTTTGGGACGGAATCCGGTGGCAGATTGTTATGAACATGCTGATTATGGTTTTGAAATTGGCAAGGCTGTCAGGATGACGCAGGGGGATGATATCACACTTATTGCGACGGGTGAGACAGTTAGAGTTGCACTAGATGCAGCAGAACTTCTTGGAAAGCAAAATATCTCAGCCGAAGTGATTAATATTCATAGTATCAAACCTTTGGATACGAATGCTATTATTTCTTCCGCTAGAAAAACAGGGGTAGTTATCACTGTAGAAGAGCATAGTATTCATGGAGGCTTAGGTGCTGCTGTTGTTGAGACGCTTGCCATGGAGCGAGACGTAGTCACTAAGATTATTGGATTTCCTGATGAAGAGCTAGTGACGGGGACTTCGCCAGAGCTCTTTGCTCACTATGGTCTGGAGAAAAACAATTTAGTTAAAATAGCTAGGGAAATGTTGGGAGAGTCATATGGTGATAGCGAAGGTTAAAAAGAAATTAGTGATTGATCAAAGTACTTCTGGAACAAAACTTTTGCTAGTTGAAATTTCAGGAGACATACGAATCATTGATCGTCTGGATTTGCCTCATAAGCAAATTTTTCCTCAGCAAGGTTGGGTTGAACATGATCCCAAGGAAATCATGTCCAACGTTTATCTGTTGTTAGAACAGATGTTGACGAAACACACTCTACTAGCGGCTGATATAGAGAGCCTGTCTATTACGAATCAGAGAGAAACTATTGTTTGTTGGGATAAATTGACAGGCGAGCCGATTTACAACGCCATCGTTTGGCAATGTAACCGTAGCGTTTCGTTATGTAATCAATTAATTGATGCAGGGCTTGAAAACCTCATTCAGAAAAAAACGGGCTTGAAAATCGATTCTTATTTCTCGGGTTCAAAAGTTAAATGGTTAATGAATAGTATTCCAGAGATGAAAAAAAAGGTACAACAGAATAGACTAGCAGTAGGGACGATGGATAGCTGGCTTATTTGGAATTTATCAAATCGCCAAGTATTCGCAACAGAACCTAGCAATGCGAGTCGGACATTATTTTATAACATTTATGAAATGCAGTGGGATCAAGAATTATGTGAAATTTTTGATGTGCCAATAACGTGTTTGCCGGAAGTGAGAAATTCCTCAGATAACTTTGGAAACTATCAAGGGATTTCTGTCACAGGAATCATGGCAGATTCTCAGTCAGCGCTTTATGGTCAAAAATGTATACACCCAGGGGACACAAAAGCTACTCTTGGCACTGGTTGCTCAGTTATGATGCAACTTGGAGAGGATATAAAAATCCAAAACGATAAGGTGTTGACAACTATTGCTTGGAGTGAAGCTGGTCAGACAAACTACGCATTGGAAGGAATTATTCGTTCCTTTGGTGATACCCTGGTTTGGCTTCGGGACAGTCTAGGACTGATTGTTGATATTGAGGAAGCTGCACTGGAAGCGTTTCTTCAGGCTGACAGCAAAGGCGTTTATTTTATTCCTGCTCAGCTGGGTCTAGGAGCCCCTTTTTGGCAACCTGAAGCTCGTGCCCGTTTCGTAGGTATGAATCGTAGCACGACAAAAATAGATTTAATTCGCGCCAGCTTTGACAGCATGGCTTTTCAGATTAAAGCAGTCATCGATGAAATGGAGCTGGCTAGCGGAATTAAAATAGCTAAGATTCGAGTGGATGGAGGGGCAACTAAGAATCAAGAGTTGATGCAATTGCTAGCGGATTTGACACAAAAGTCAGTTGTCATCGGGCAGGCTGAAGAACTCTCGGCGTTGGGAGTGATAAGATTGGTGCTGACACGTGAAGGATATCGTTTATCAGAAACATTAACCAATGAGCGCGAAATCAAACCAACGTCTTCAAGGTATGGAGGCTATTATTTAAAGTGGAAACAGTTGATTGAAAGCGAGTTAATCTGAGCTTTGAAAGTGGAGTATAGATTTTTAGAAGGAGAAAATAGGAATAATAGTCTTTCAGAATAAGGTAAGGAGAGGGATTAATTAGAGAATTATCTGATTAGGTGAATTCTGAAGTCATTGCTAGTGGGAAAAGCTTTAAAGAAAAAAATACTAGGTTAGGGATTGATAAAAATGTTGGCTCATTTTTAAATCAGATGTATATCAGTAGATTAAGAAAAGTATGGGATATGATAAATAATTTTGAAGGAGTGGAATAGTAACTTTGTTGGTTAAAAAGAACAAGTAATCATTCAAATGTTTTAATGAGTGTAGCGATTTATTCTTTCAATTGTTCTGGAGAATAATATCTTTTTTGAATTCTTAATCAGAACATGGAATAAAAGAATAATTGCAAGCAACTAAAAAAATGATTGGATTTATATACTTACTAAAAGTGTGTCGATGCATGATATAAAATTTTCGAAAATGGTTATAAATGATAGAAAGGTGTCTAGAAAATGAAAATGAAAATTAGTACTAACGGTAGGACGTTACTCCGTGATGGGGATCCCTTCTTTTATTTGGCAGATACTTGTTGGAGTGCTTTTACCAATATTAAAGAAGATGAGTGGTTAACATACCTAAGAAAAAGGAAAACACAAGGTTTCAATGTACTACAGATTAATATTTTACCACAGTGGGATAGAAGTAAAGGGGAGTTTAGCGTGAGTCCCTTTTCTCGAAAAGAAGGCGTTTTCGATTTTTCGGAGATAAATGATGATTATTTTGATCGAGCTAAACATTTATGCCGATTGGCCGAAGATGAGGGATTTACTCTAGCGTTGGTCGTGCTTTGGTCGAATTACGTGGTTGGAACATGGGCAAGTGAGTTGGACGGGCAGAGAAATGTTTATCCTAAAGAATATTTGCATGATTATTTTGAAAAAGTGGTTGACACTTTTGATGAGTTCTCCCCGATTTATTTTATCGGTGGGGATACAGACTTTCCGACACAAGAAACAATTGAGACCTATCTTGATGCTTTTGAATATTTTGAAAAAAAATCACAAGGTACCCTAAAAACGATTCATATAAAAGGTCGTTTCCAGGATATACCTGAGGAAATTATTTCACATTTAGACATTTTTTTATATCAGTCAGGTCATAATAGTTCTTTTCTCGATATGCCTTATCAGTTAGCAAATCATTTCTATCATTTAGAAAAGAAAATGCCAGTTATTAATTCGGAGCCTTGCTATGAACAGATGGGTTTTTCTAGAAAAGTTTATGGTCGTTTTGGGCAAAAGGATGTTAGAAAAGCTGCATGGCAGTCTGTTTTATCAGGTGCATGTGCAGGTATAACCTATGGAGCACATGGAATTTGGAGTTGGCATGGAAACTTATCCGGCTTTTCAGAAAGTACAGGAGAGGCTTTTGATAGTCCGATGTACTGGCAAGAAGCTCTTCAATTACCGGGGGCCCATGACTATGGTTTTATAAAACAACTATTTGAATTGTTAAAAGTTGACAATTTAATTCCTTGTAATGAGTATCTATTAAATGTTAGTGAGCAAATACGGATGTCTGTTACACCTGATAGCCAGTATTATTTAATCTATATCCCAAGTAATACAACGATTAGTGTTAATGTTAATTTTTCTAATTATCAAGTAACGCTTATCGATTTTAAAAACAATAATTTTTTGAAACCTGATTACAGAGTTAAAGAAAATAAAACGATATTTACATCTCACAGTTGTCAAGAGGATGTTTTAATTGTTGCGCAAAAACAAGGAGGAATTGAAAATGGATAAATATATGGATAAAGTGTTGATTTTTGCAGATAAAATATCAAATAATAAATATTTAAAAGCTGTGTCAAACGGTTTGATGGCGACGTTACCAATTAATATTATAGGTTCTATTGCTTTGTTACTTGCAGTTTTACCTATTGAAGCGTGGAAAAACTTTATAAGTACAATCAACATTGGAGGGTATTTTTCTGTCGGGTATAGTATGACTGTAGGGGTAATCTCTATTTATGCTTCTTTTTTAGTTGGGCACAGGCTAGCTACTGAATTTAATCAGTCAGCTGTTCCCGCAGGCCTCGTTTCAATGTTCTCTTTTTTAATAATGACCCCTCTAATCACAATAGATGAAACAACAACACTCGATATGTCTAAATTAGGTGCTCAGGGGCTTTTTACAGCAATTATTTGTGGATTAGTTTTCTCAAGACTTTATTGTTTCATTCTAGAAAAAAATATTTCCATAAAAATGCCAGAAGGTGTTCCTCCATTTATTACAGATACTTTTGCGGGATTGATACCAGGAATAATTTCAGGTTTTATTGCCATCATTATAAGTTGGTTGTTTGGTTTTACTTCTTATGGGTCTTTTTCAGATTTTATTTATCAAATTTTAGCTACACCACTTCAAAGTCTTTCTTCTAATGTGGGTTCTCTGTTACTCATCGTATTTATTCAAATGACGCTCTGGTTTTTTGGTATTCATGGTTCCCTGGTAGTGGGAAGTTTTATAACGGCACTTTACATGCCAATGGATGTCCAAAATATGGATGCATTAGCCGCTGGAGTTGCGCGTTCAGAGCTTCCAAATATTTTAAGCAAATCTTTTTATGATTTGTTTTCTGGGATTGGAGGTGCAGGCGGGACACTGTCATTAATAATAGTAATACTTATATTTTCTAAATCAAAACAATCTCAAACAGTTGCTAAATTAAGTTCCGCACCTGGTTTATTTACTATCAATGAACCTATGGTTTTTGGATTACCGCTAATTTTAAATCCTATTATGGCAATACCTTTTATTTTGACACCGCTTGTACAAACCTTAATTGCTTATCTAGCTATTTGGAGTGGATTATTTCCAAGATTGAGTGGTGTTCAAGTGCCGTTTGGAACGCCTATTTTAATTAATGGTTTTTTGGCAGGAGGATGGAGAATTGCTCTGCTTCAGTTAATTTGTGTTTTTGCGGGATGTTTTCTATATTTGCCTTTTGTGAAATTGATGGATAAAAATAACGAAAAAAATGAAGATTTGTCGAATGAAAATGGTAAGTTGGGTTCAATGAAAGAAACAGTTTAATTAGATTGGATGTAGTCTTTAGACTATTGTCAAGAAAAAATAATAAATTATGCAGATTTTCGTATATAAGCCTTAAAACAGTATAGATTGGAAAATCAGAGATAGATATAAGTTAGTGTGTATGTTTTTGTAATGTAGCAAAGCTGATTAATAATAAATCAAAATATTATTTTAAATTTCAGTCTGTCAAGTCCGAAATTTTGTGTGAAATACGAATCTGTCAAAAGTACAATTTTTAGCCATGTTGAGTCCTGTTGCTAACTCAGTCGGTTTATCGTTGGTGTCAAGAGTAGAAACGAAGCGGCTCTTGATGCCAACGATCAGTTGATTACAATACTGTTGGCTAAATATCTGTCAGATTAAATTTCAGATGCTTCCTTGGAGATGATGACCAGCTCTCATCATTTTCTATCAATAGAGCACCAAGAATTCGTATGGCTGAATCGTAGTTTGAGAAAATAGGAATCACTTTCTCAAGTAGACGAGCTTCTTCGTTCAACTGTTCAAGTATATTGGTCGCACGAAAGCGATGGCTGATAGTTTCAGGTAAAACCATGACTTGCACGGTGTTTTCAAAGGGAACCTTTAAAGTATTACAGGTATTGATTAGTCTTTAATCGTTACCATATTTGAGAATGAAGTTTTTTTCGCTCTCGGGTAACCTTGATGTCGAAATCTTTGGAAATAGCTTTGACCCCACCTTTGATATCTGTGGCTGTTTTTTTGGAAGCTTATCAAAGATGTTTCGGATGAAATGTATTTGCTATCGTTGCCAGCTGTCATTAAAAAGCGTTGATTGTAGGCCGTTGACTAAGCCTAGGTGAGAATATCCGAAATAACTGATTTCACATCGGACAAGTCGCTACTTTAAATTGTTCAAACACGGCAGAGCAGTTACTTTGAGATTGATGACTTCTAATCTTCGACCCCTAAAATAGAACGGATTCTTACTGTTTCGAAACCGAGCGTGATATAAATCTCTTTGGAAGGACCCGATGATTTTTGCTAACTATCATATAAATGATGTCGCACATGATAAATGGATGGGTCCTACGGGCAAGACTTTTTGTTTGTCACTCTTGGACAATCGGGTCAAATTACCTCATCAGTTTTTATTCCAGAAATTTAGAGACTGTCTGACAATCTATGATGATTTCGCTAGCTTCCGTTACTTTTCTCATAGAGATACTCGAGATAACCATTTCGATTATTTCCAATACCATAGCTTGTTTACTGTGTTGATATCGTTCGAATAAATCTGAGGTGAATTTACCGTCAAGTGTCCGAGGGACTCTGATTACAAGGTGTCGATACGTATTGTAAAGCCGTGGTAATAGTGATTGTCACGTTGGGAGAGACGCTATTCGTTGCGTTTATAGTGCGTTACCTGGATATAGGCACTGTGTGCTGTTTGTTCCATCAGTTGATTGAAGAGAATTGTTAACACAGCCCTTGGTGTCTGAGTAGCATCACTTTCAGCAATGATTTTTTGAATATTTTTGCTATTAAAAATAAAATGTGATTGGGTCATTGATTTCAACCCTATGAGTGTTTTTTTTGCCAAAAAGATTGTATTCAAAACAATTGGCAACGGCTCTTTTTATTTTATACTTTTACACAATTATATGGACTTTGTCCCCGTGAGATTATCAAGTTGAAAAAATTATTTTATAACTGCCAAGCTTAATTTTAAAATCTGTGTAAATTTCAAGTAATACCAATCCTATTAAGCCTTTGAACTAGAAAAACAGTTGTGAAATAGGTAATTATCTAGTACAATTTTTATATAAGATGAAATGTCACTATAATAAAATGGGGGTAGGTTGAAATGGGCAAGAAGTATTTGAATTATGTTGGGAATATTGTTATTGACTCTGAATATCATGCGTTGGGAGAGCCTAAAGATTACATAGAGGTTCGTGTAGATGTCGATCTTCCGTTTAGACTTTATTGCAGCAGCCATGCAGAAGATTGGGAAGAGGTATCGGAAGACGAGCGTTTGGAGCTGATTTCGCAGCTGAAAGATAAAAAAATTAAGTATTCCAAGAGTGATTATCGTTACTATATTATTGATTTTCATTTGGCCAGTCTAGGGGCGTTATAATCAGTAACATTTGGAAGCGTTTCATGTTCGAATGGGAATTTATCTGAACGGAAATGTTAAAGGGATTTTTCTATGTGCTTTTATGCACATTGAAAGTTAAATTTTTTCCCACTATGGATAAATAAAAAATTTAAAAATGTGTTGATGAAATTATCAAAAAGAATGACCGTTTAAGGCTTTTATACAAAAGTTCTTTAACGGTCGTTTTTTATGTTGTCTATTTTTCTATTAACAGAAGAACGTTACAAATAAAACAAGAATGGGCAGTCATACAACAAGCTATCACGATAACACTAGGAATAAATTTTCAATCTTTTTTCAGCAATCATGTTATCGATTATGGAGATACGTTAAAATCTCAGGTGCCAGTTGTGTGGCAGAGGTATCACCTTGCCTATCCTCAAGCATAGAAACTAGCAAATAACTGCTGTCAGCGGGATCGAAAGCTAAAAGAAAACTATTTTCCTTTCCTTTTTCATCTTGTGTATCTTTGATTTCAGCGGTTCCTGTTTTTGCAGCAATCGTAAAACCAAGTGTATTCAATGAATGAGCTGTTCCATTTTCATTTGTGACGACTTCAGTCATATTTTCTTTAATTGCAGCGGCTGATTCAGCTGTAATGACATCAGCTTTGGTTTTAGTTTCAGAGGTCATTATTAATTTAGGATAGGCTAAAGTACCGTTATTTGCAAAGACTGAATAAAGTGCTGCCTGTTGAATAGGATTGATTAATAGCTGCCCCTGTCCGTAACCGGTATCCGCCAAGAGGATTTCGGAATTAAAGCGTTCCTCATTGGAAATCTGTGCCGGACTCATGGCTATCGGCAGGTCCAGTTTTTCTCCGAAAATAAACTTGTCCAATCCCTTGCGGAAAACCTCTTCGCCCATTTTTAGTGTGGCTTGTGCCATGTAAATATTATCAGAAAAAACAAGAGCTTTCTTTAAATCAACGGGAGTCACATCCGAGACTCGGGTGACTTGATAATCCCCCCATGAAGAATCTTTTTGCCATTTAAGTCCATTGATAGCTATTTCTTCATTCGGGTCAATGGTGCCGGCATCCAAACCAATGGCAGCAGTGACAGATTTAAATGTCGAGCCGGGGGCATAGCCAGTAGCAAAACGGCTAATGAAAGGTTTAGCTTCATTCTTTTCGTAAGCATCATAATCTTCTTGGGAAATACCGTGTGTCATCTTATTCGGATCATAACTTGGTGAACTTACGGCCGTGAGTATGTCCCCTGTGCCCGGTTCCGTAATGACGGTGGCACCCGCATTATTTCCAAGAGAATTAAAAGCAAGAACTTGAGCTTCTGAATCAATGGTCAGCTGAATATTTTCTCCGTCTTTCTTCTCTTTTTCTAAAAGGATTGATGTTTCGTTGCCGCTTTCATCTGTAATGCTTATCTTACCACCATCAGTCCCGCGAAGTTGTTCATCAAAAGCGGCTTCAAGTCCTCCGCGACCAATCTTTCCGCTGCTGCTCAACTCAGAGTTTTTTTCAATATCTTCTGCGGTGATTGTCCCCACATAGCCAATCAAATGTGCGGCGGCTTCCCCTAACGGATAAACACGGCCAGTGGTGATTTGAAAAGAAGCACCAGTAGGCATTTGGGCAGGAGCTGGATCAGTCAAGATTTTCAAGGGAACAAAGTAATCCGGCTGCACCCAAGGTTGATTCAAAGCCTGCAAGATATCTTCTTCTTTAAGGTCAAATTGCTCTGCAATCTTTCGGATATTATTTTCTTTTTCTGTTCCTTCTCCCAGTCTCTCTGGCACGACACCTAATTGCTGAATGTCTCCCTCAGTTGCCAGAGGTTTTTCGTTGCGGTCAAGCAAACTCCCTCGAAGGGCAGAATCTTTAGAGATGCTGATTTTGTCTCTCCCTGACATTTTCGGGAAAATCAGATTGGGCTGCCAGATGATGCCTAATGCTTTTTCTCCCACATCGATTGTCCCTTTATACGTTAAATCTTTTATTTTTCCAAGGGAAGTTGTCAATGAAAGAGTATATGAGAAGGATAATTTTTTGTCTTCTTCTGATACTTCAATTGATTTAAATTCAAGATTTTCTGCACCGATACCTGTAAAAATGTTTTGATACTTTTCGATGATTTCTTCGTCAGGAAATCCGCTTTTTGCTTCTGTTTTTTCGGAAAGAACTTTAGATAAGTCACCAAATTCTTTATTTTTAAGTATATTAGTAAAGTTTTGTACTAATGTCTTGGCTTCCGTTAAACGCTGGTGTTTTTGATAGTACTTGAACCCAAAAAAACCGCCAATTAGTATGAGCAAACTCAATGTACTCAGGATTAAGGGTAAAGATTTCTTTTTCTTCATAGTCGCACCACTTTCTCTAATGTTGGATTAAGGTCATTATACTCGAAAAAAAGGTATAAAACAGCTTTTGAAAATAAATAGAGTTTGATAGGCGCAGATAAAAATAAAAGAGACAGCTGGAAATTTCTAGCTGTCTCTTGAATCATTTATTCACTTTCTTCCAATACCATTGGCAAGATCATTGGGTAGCGCTCTGTTTTTTCAACAAGGAACGGTTGTAATGTTGAAATAATCGTTTCTTTGAGAGCTGCCTCATCACAATCTTTTTCTTTTAATCTGCGGGCGATGGCACGATCTAACAACTTTTGACATTGATTGATCAACTCGCCGGATTCACGCATGTAGATAAAGCCTCTTGATAAAATATCTGGGCCTGCTTTAATCACTTTCTTTTTAAAATTCACAGTGGCAACTGCAAGGACTAGACCTTCTTCAGAAAGTATTTTACGGTCACGCAAAACAATGTTGCCAATATCTCCAATACCGCTGCCGTCTACATAAATATCACCTGCAGGGAATTTTCCAGCTCTTCTGGCACTATCGGCAGTCAATGCCAGCATGTCGCCGTTGTCCAAAATAAAGCAGTTTTCAGGTTTGACCCCGGTGTCTTGGGCTAATTGAGTATGGATTTTAAGCATCCGATACTCGCCGTGAACAGGCATAAAGAATTTTGGCTTCATCAGACTTAACATAAGTTTTTGTTCTTGTTGTCCGCCGTGTCCGGAAGTGTGGATATTATTTACTTTTCCATGAATCACTTCGGCCCCAGCTTCTGACAACAGGTTAATCACCCGGTTAACAGAAAGAGTATTGCCGGGAATCGGAGAACTTGAAAAGACGACAGTATCTCCCGGGTGAATACTAATCTGCCGGTGAGTGCCGTTTGCGATTCGGCTTAACGCCGCCATAGGTTCACCTTGAGAGCCTGTACATAGAATCAATAATTCATTTGCGGGATACTGATTGATCGAACGAGAATCAATAAAGGTATCTTTCGGGACATCAATGTAGCCCAGTTCTTGTCCGTTAACAATCGCATTTTCCATACTGCGGCCGAAGACAGCAATTTTTCTGCCCGTTTCCACTGCCGCCATGGCTGTTTGTTGTAGCCGGAAAATATTTGAAGCAAATGTAGCGAAAATGATGCGCCCATCAATTTTTTCAAAAATTCTTTGAATAGATTCGCCAATAAATTGTTCTGATTTAGTAAAGTCAGGTATTTCTGCGTTAGTACTGTCTGACAGCAGGCAGAGGACTCCTTCTTCACCGATTTTCGCCATCTTTTGAAGGTTTGGCGGTTCGCCTACAGGAGTGAAATCAAATTTGAAGTCTCCCGTACAGACGACATTGCCGGAAGGAGTTTTGACGACCACTCCCAAGGCATCAGGAATACTATGAGTTGTTCTGAAAAAAGAAATAGTTGTTTTTCGGAACTTGATGACTGTGTCTTCTGCAATCTGGTGAAGCTCGGCATCGCGCAGCAAGCCATGTTCATCTAATTTGTTTTTGATCAATGCTAGAGCCAAAGGACCAGCATAAATTGGAATGGCAGCTTCTTTCAGTAAATAAGGAATGCCTCCAATATGGTCTTCATGTCCGTGGGTGATGACTAAAGCTTTGACTTTATTTAAATTTTGAAGAATATAGCTGTAGTCAGGAATCACATAATCAATACCAAGTAAATCATCTTCAGGAAACTTGATGCCTGCATCTACAATGATGATTTCATCTTGGAACTGGATGCCATAAGTATTTTTTCCAATTTCCCCTAGGCCGCCAATACTAAACACGCCGGTTTCATTGTTTTTTAAATTTACTTTCATTTTACTTAAACTCCGTCAACGAAAAATCTGCATGTTCTTTTTCGTAAGCTAAATGCTTCTCGTCTAAAAATTGTAGAAATTCTAGATTGTAAGAAGTATGGGTTTCGAATAAGCGACGTGCTTCAACTTCATCGTCTGCCTCTAGATAGAGGGATTTTGTTTGTTCCCTTTTTGGATTTTGATGTTTTGTTTCTTGGTAATATGCTTTAAATATCATATATACGCTCCTTCTATTATATTTTTTTTCACACTAAAAACAGGTGATCCTCACCTTTAATTTTGTCTACAACACCACGCTGAAATCATGTTGATTTTTTGTGGAATGAAACCTCGTCTTCGTTTCATCGGCTTTATGTTTATTTAGTATTTTCATTTGTGTGCCATTCAATCATAGTACCTGTTCATAAAAGACAAAACAATTCTACCATAATTCTAGAGATAAGTATAGAAAGTGCCTCAATTTGGTGATTGTAAAGTAATAGAATTCTTGTCATTTGCGTTAATTTTGTGGTATATTGAAAGAATCATTAAAAGGTAGGGGGAGAAGATGATAAGATGAAATTAATGTGGCATTATACTGTCAGACATAAGAAATTGCTGCTTCTAAATTTTTTAAGTGTCTTTGGATTTATTATCATTGAACTGGGATTGCCGACACTTTTAGCTCGGATGATCGACCAAGGTGTGGCTCAGCAGAATTTCGATTATGTGAAGAAAATGGGTTTTGTCATGTTGGGTGTGACAATCATAGGAAGTATTTTGAACTTGTTTTTAGCTTATTTTGGAGCGAAACTGACGACAAAAATCATCGTGGATGTTCGTGACGATATGTATCGCAATATTCAAACTTTTTCCCATAGCGAATATGAAAAAATTGGTGTATCTTCACTGATCACCCGCATTACAAATGATGCCTATCAAGTAATGCTTTTTTTGGGTCAAGTATTACGAACAGGGTTTATGACACCTATGATGTTTATCGGCAGTTTAACGATGATCCTCATACAAAATGCTTCTTTAGCTAAATATGTTCTGTACAGTATCCCAATTTTGTTGGTGGGGATCTATTTGATTGCAAAATATTCGGAACCTATGTCTCAAAGACAGCAGAAAAGTTTGGATAAAATCAACCGCATCGTCCGGGAGAATCTCTCGGGATTACGTGTGGTTCGTGCCTTTGTCAACGAAAAATTTCAGGAAAAACGTTTTGGAGAAGTCAATGAAGTTTATGCTAAAAACTCAATCAATCTGTTTACCTTGATGTCTAGTGCTCAGCCAGTCTTTTTTATTTTCTTCAATTTTATTATCGTACTGGTCATTTGGGTGGGCGCAAAACAAATTGAAGTAGGGTCTTTGCAAGTGGGAGAGTTAGTTGCCTTTATTGAATATATCTTTCATGCGTTGTTCTCATTCATGATGTTTGCGGGTATTTTTATTATGTACCCTAGAGCAGCTGTTTCAGCTGACAGAATTCAGGAAGTGTTGGATACTAAAACCTCGATTCTTCCGAATGAAGGTGGAACGACAACAACCGAAACAGCGGGATATGTTGAATTTAAAGAGGTTAGTTTTGCTTATGACGACACAGAAAGTCCTGTGTTGCGCAACATCAGTTTTTCAGCTAAACCGGGACAAATTGTGGCCTTTATCGGAAGTACCGGCAGCGGCAAGTCGACGTTGATTCAATTACTGCCAAGATTTTACGATGTAACCAAAGGACAGGTGCTGATTGATGGGGTGGACGTAAGAGATTACAACATCGACAGTCTGCGGAAAAAAATCGGATATATCCCTCAAAAAGCTCTTTTGTTCAGCGGGACTATTCGTGATAACTTGTTGTTTGGAAATCCTGATGCTAAGGCTGAAGATTTTGATTATGCGTTAGAAATAGCCCAAGCGGCAGATTTTGTTTCCCAGAAAGAAAAAGGCTTGGAAGAGCCGGTGTCAGAAGGCGGGTCAAACTTTTCCGGTGGACAAAAGCAGCGTTTGGCGATTGCCCGTGCATTGATACGCCGTCCTTCAATCTATGTTTTTGACGACAGTTTTTCAGCATTGGACTACGCAACAGATGCCAGACTGCGTAAGCGTTTGGCTCAAGAAATAACAGATGCTACTGTTTTTATTGTTGCACAGCGGGTAAGTACAATCATGAATGCAGATCAAATCATTGTATTGAATGAAGGAGAGATTGTTGGACAGGGCACACATCAAGAGTTGTTGAAATCTAATCAAATTTACTATGACATAGCTTCATCTCAATTATCAGAGGAGGAGTTGGCCTATGAATAATTCAGTAAGATCTTTGAGAAGATTGTGGCGCTACCTAAAAGAATATAAAGGGACCTTTTTCTTGGCTGTTTTTTTTGAAATCACGGCTACTTTAACCAACGCAGTATTTCCTGTTGTTATGGGGTTACCTACCACTCGGATTAAGGAAAATCTAGAAGCAGGCCAGCCGATCGATTTTGATTATATTTTTAAAATCATTATTATTGTGATTATCATGTCGCTCATCTGCAATGCGGGGTTCTTTGGTTCAAGCGCCTTGATGTCTAGGGTCGTACAGCGTGCCATGAGAGACTTGCGGACGAATATTTCTGAAAAAATCAATCGCTTGCCAGTATCCTACTTTGATACTCATCAGCGGGGAGATGTTTTATCTCGGATGACCAACGACGTGGATGCGTTGACGAATGCTTTACAGCAAAGTCTGCTTCGGATTATTTCAGCTTCAATCGGAATAGTTTCTGCTATCGTGATGATGTTTAGAATCAATGTGATTTTAGCGTTGGTTTCTATACTGATGATTCCGGCTTCGCTCATTATTTCTAAATCCATTGTCGCTGTCTCTCAAAAATACTTTAGACGGCAGCAAAAAGCTCTAGGAAACTTGAACGGCTATGTTCAGGAAAACATGACCGGGTTTTCTGTGTTAAAACTATTCAGTCGTGAAAAAGAAAATTATCGGGAATTTGAAGAATTAGTTCATGAACTAGGAGATTTCGGTTTTAAATCAGGCTTTATTTCCGGCTTGATGATGCCATTAGTTCAGTTGACAGCGTATCTGACTTATATCGTCGTGGCTGTCGCCGGCAGTTACTTTGTCATCATGCGAACGATGACCATTGGTAATCTGCAAGCCTTTATTCAATACGTTTGGCAGGTCAATCAACCGATGGGACAGGTGACACAACTTTCGGCAGTTATTCAAAGTGCCTCAGCGTCAACGCAACGGATTTTTGAAGTGTTGGATGAAAAAGAGGAAGAAGAAAATGTTGAGGATGTCGTTCTTCAAGGACCAGTGGAAGGACAGGTGACATTTGAAAATGTGTCTTTCAGTTATTCGCCGGACAAGCCATTGATAGAAAACCTAAACTTTAATGTTTTACCAGGACAGACAGTGGCTATCGTCGGTCCCACAGGAGCCGGGAAGACCACACTCATTAATCTGCTGATGCGGTTTTATGATGTGACAGACGGTGCAATAAAAATCGATGATGTAGATACTAAAACCATGAATCGAAAAGAAGTTCGTTCGATGTTTGGGATGGTATTGCAAGATGCGTGGCTGTATCATGAAACAATTATGGAGAACATCCGATTTGGACAACTGGCAGCGACTGATTATGAAGTGGTGGACGCTGCTAAAATGGCTAACGTGGATCACTTTATCCGGACAATGCCGGAAGGGTACAAAATGATCATCGATGAGGAAGCAGAAAATGTCTCCTTGGGACAAAAACAACTCCTCACTATCGCAAGGGCTATTTTATCCAATCCTAAAATATTGATATTGGACGAAGCTACCAGTTCCGTGGATACACGACTGGAGATGCTGATTCAAAAAGCGATGCAGCGTGTGATGAAGGGGCGGACGAGTTTTGTCATTGCTCACCGTTTGTCAACCATTCGCGATGCTGATCTAATCTTAGTGATGGATCAAGGATCGATTATTGAGCAGGGGACACACGAAGAACTGCTGGCTCAAGGTGGTTTTTATGAGAAGTTGTACAATAGCCAGTTTGCAGAAGAGTAACTTGGCGAAAAAAGCAAAGGACATTTCCTTTGCTTTTTTGATTCAGATGAACAGGTGTCTTATTATCGGGAAAAACGCCGTCTTGATGATGACACTAGTCATGGGACTAAAGTCAGAAATGTCAAAATGACGTTGAAAAAAATTAGAAAAGCAACTGCTTCTTTTCTGAAAAAACTGTCTTATCAAAGAATATTAGTATATAATTATTACTATTACTTATCATTAAAAAACAAGGGGGATATGTATGAGAAGAAAGAATATCTGGCTTGCAGCGGCAATCATAGTCATGTCATTTTTTATAATTAAGCTGGAGCCGTCCGCCCAAGCAGCAGAAAAAACATACGATATCGGAACGGATTTAACATTTGCTCCATTTGAATTTCAGGATGCTGAGGGTGACTATATCGGAATTGACATTGATTTGCTCCATGCTATTGCAGAAGACCAAGGGTTTAAATTCAACTTGAAACCTTTGGGATTTGACAGTGCCATTCAGGCAGTACAATCCAATCAGATTGACGGGATGATTGCAGGGATGAGTATCACAGAGGAACGGAAAAAATCTTTTGATTTTTCTGATGCTTATTTCGATAGTGGAATACAAATGGCTGTCAAAAAAGGAAATGACCAAATCAAAGGTTACGAAGATTTAAAAGATAAAACCGTTGCGGCAAAAGTTGGCACAGAGAGCGCAGACTTTTTAGAAAAAAACAAATCAAATTATGGTTACGATATCCGAAACTTTGACGATGCCACAGGATTATATCAATCTTTGGAAAATGGCGGTGTTGATGCTATTGTGGATGATTACCCTGTCTTAGGTTACGCAGTGACCAATAATCAAAACCTTCAGTTTGCAGGTGAGAAAATCACAGGGAGTTCGTACGGCTTTGCAGTTAAAAAAGGGAAGAATCCAGAGTTAATCGAAAAATTTAATGCCGGGTTGAAAAAGTTAAAGGCCGACGGAACGTATGATAAAATTTTAGCTAAATATATTTCAAGCGGCAATGATCAGGAAAGTTCCGCAGAAATGGTCAAAGTGACACCGAAGAAGGACACATATATTGTTGCCAGCGATTCTACCTTTGCTCCGTTTGAATTTCAAAATGCCGACGGGGAATATGTGGGTATCGATGTTGACTTGCTTAAAAAAATTGCTGAGATGCAAGGATTCAATCTTGAATGGCAGTTTATTGGTTTCAGTTCAGCAGTCCAATCCGTGGAATCCGGTCAGGCAGATGCTATTGTTGCTGGGATGACAATCACAGAAGAACGTAAAAAGTCTTTTGATTTTTCTGATGCCTATTTCCAAAGCGGTATTCAAATTGCAGTGAAAAAAGGCAATACCTCCATTCAATCTTATGAAGATTTGAAAGGTAAGACCGTAGGGGCAAAGATAGGGACAGAAAGTGCCGATTTTCTTGAAAACAATAAAGAAAAATATGGTTTTAAAATCAAATATCTAGACACCACAGATACATTGTACAGTTCATTGGAAATCGATGAAATTGCAGCCATGATGGATGATTATCCGGTGATTGGGTATGGCGTGGCTCAAGGACAAGAAATAGAAACCCCAATTCTCCGAGAAGAAGGAGGTTCCTACGGTTTTGCAGTCAAAAAAGGGAAAAACAGTGAGTTAATTGAGATGTTTAACGCAGGACTTGCAGAATTGAAACGAACAGGGGAATACGACAAGATCGTCGGGACATACATCAAAGAAAGCAGTATAGAAAATACCGTAGACGAAACAACGTTTGCCGGTGTGATAAAAAACAACTGGCAAAGACTCTTGAATGGCCTAGGGTTGACTTTGTTAAATACAGGGATTTCTTTTGCTTTAGCATTGGTTATTGGGGTGGTCTTAGGACTATTTAGTGTTTCGCCAAAACGTTTTCTTCGTCTGATTGCTACCATTTACGTGGATATCATCCGTGGAATCCCCTTGATGGTCCTAGCCTTTTTTATCTATTTCGGCTTACCTAATGTGCTAGGCTTCAATATTCCAGTTTTTGCGGCCGGAGTGATCACCCTTACATTAAATGCCAGTGCTTATATTTCAGAAATAGTCCGGGGAGGGATCAACGCTGTTCCTAAAGGACAAATGGAAGCGTCAAGAAGTTTGGGATTGTCTTATGGCAGAACCATGCGGCGCATTATTTTGCCGCAAGCTTTTAAAATCATGATCCCATCTTTTATCAATCAATTTGTTATTTCTTTGAAAGACACAACGATTCTGTCAGCCATTGGTATGATTGAACTACTGCAAGTCGGGAAAATTATCGTTGCTAGAAATCTTCAAAGTACACTGGTGTATTTTATGATTGCCGTCATGTATTTGATTGTCATTACTGCATTGACCAAGCTGGCCAAAGTAATAGAAAAGAAGGTGAACTAGTTGAGCGAAAAAATTCTTGTAGAAAATTTAACAAAAAAATTTAATGAACAGGAAGTGCTTCATGGCTTGAATCTTTCCGTTAGCGAAGGAGAGGTTGTGTGTATTATAGGTCCTTCTGGTTCAGGGAAAAGCACCTTTCTGCGCTGTATGAATAAACTGGAAGAAATTTCCAGCGGACATATTGTGATTGACGGTGTAGATATCGCTGATAAAGGAACCGATATTAATGCCGTACGTCAGCATATCGGAATGGTCTTTCAGCACTTCAATTTGTTTCCTCATCTATCTGTGATGGAAAACATTATTTTAGCTCCAGTAGATTTAAATAAAATGAGCAGACAGGAAGCAGAAAAAAAGGGTGAGGAACTTTTGGATCAAGTTGGTCTAGCGGAGAAAAAAGATGTTTACCCTAAATCTTTATCTGGCGGACAGAAACAGCGTGTGGCGATTGCACGTGCCTTGGCGATGAATCCTAGTATTATGCTTTTTGATGAGCCCACATCTGCTCTTGATCCAGAGATGGTGGGGGATGTGCTGAATGTGATGAAAAAACTTGCTGAAGAAGGCATGACCATGGTCATCGTGACCCATGAGATGGGCTTTGCCAGAGAAGTTGCCGACCGTGTCGTTTTTATCGATAGCGGAAATATATTGGAAATTGGTACACCAGATGAAATTTTTAGCCAACCAAAAAATGAAAGAACTAGAAATTTTCTAGATAAAATATTATAAAACTTTGTTACTGGCTCGCTGGATAATTTTTTGTCTGGTGAGCTTTTTTGATGAGCGATTATTATGAAAAAAATGATGTTATAATTAAAAAACCGTAGCTTGCTACGAGCCTTTGGTCAGTTGAATTGCAAGTAATCTTGACGTATACTGGCAAAGAAGAGTTTTTGTCTTACCATACAGGTTTGTCTACTCTTTTAAAAGACATCGGACAGAAAGGAGTTCGCTCACTAATGATTAGAACATTATCGATTATAGTACCTTGCTTTAATGAAGAAGAATCGATCCCTTTATTTTATCAGGAGATGGAGAAAATCAGGGAAGGACTGCCTTACAGATTCGAATATATTTTTGTCAATGATGGTTCAGGAGATAATACATTGAAAGTCATCAAAGAAATTTATCAGGAAGATAAAAATGTTCGCTATATTTCTTTTTCAAGGAATTTTGGCAAAGAGGCTGCAATTTATGCCGGTTTGCAACACTCAACGGGAGAGTTGGTCACATTGATGGATGTTGATTTACAGGATCCCCCCGAATTGCTGCCGGAGATGATCGGCTTGCTGAAGACCAAAAAGATTGATTGCGTGGGGACACGGCGAGCAGATAGAAAAGGCGAACCAAAAATCAGAAGTTTTTTTGCCAGACAATTTTATAAATTGATCAACAAGGTCAGTGATACAAAGATGGTCGACGGTGCGAGGGATTTTAGATTAATGACTCGGCAAATGGTCGATGCAGTGTTAGAACTTTCAGAATATAATCGGTTTTCCAAAGGGATTTTTAGTTGGGTAGGTTTTGAAACAGAATATATTTCTTTTGAAAATCGTGAAAGACAAGCAGGAGAAACCTCATGGTCTTTTTGGGAACTATTTAATTACTCTATCAATGGCATCATTAATTTTTCTGAAGTGCCATTAAATATTGCTTCATTAATCGGCGGGCTCTCATGCCTTTTTTCTGGCGTTGCATTGATTTTTATTATTGTTAGAGCACTGATTTTTGGGGATCCCACCTCTGGCTGGCCATCCATGGTTTCTATTTTTTTATTTGTTGGCGGCATGCAGTTGTTGAGTTTAGGAATCATCGGAAAATATCTTGGTAAAATATTTTTGGAAACAAAAAAAAGGCCGATTTATCTGGTGAAGGAAACTGAAAAAGACAGTCCCTCAGAGGGGCAAGAAAATTAACAGATTAAAACAATTTTTGCTTGTTGACAGCATAGACTAAGTTGCCTTTTCAGAGGTGTCTTGGTCTATATTATTTCTTGCGAAGCGGACTTTTTGTAGTATGTTCCTAAAATAATATCCTAGATATCAGAAAGTAAAGGCTTTTGATTTAACAGATAAAGATTGATATTTTTGACATGTTTCCCAATAATTTTCATTCCAAGCATTTAAGTTGATTAGTCAAGTGATAAAAGTTATTATACTTACATAAAGTAAGATCCATAAGAGAGGAAGAGATAATAATGACAGTTAATTTTGATGTATTAGGGTTGCACCATGTGACAGCGATGACGAGTGATGCAGAGAAAAATTATAAATTTTTTACAGAAGTTTTAGGGATGCGTTTAGTAAAGAAGACAGTAAATCAGGATGACATTTATACTTATCATACGTATTTTGCCGATGATCTTGGCTCTTCTGGCACAGTGATGACGTTTTTCGACTTTCCCAACAATCCTAAAGGAGTACAAGGGAATAATTCGATTACACGCACAAGTTTCCGAGTACCTAACGATGAAGCTTTGTCCTATTATGCTGACCGTTTTGATACATTTGATGTTTCCCATGAAGAAATCAAAACAGAATTTGGTAAAAAAGTTTTGAAGTTTACAGATTTTGACAATCAACGTTATCAGTTGATTTCTGATGAGAATAACGAAGGCATCAAATCAGGGACAGCTTGGAAGAAAGGTCCAGTGCCAGCAGAGTTTGCTATTACAGGTTTAGGTCCAGTGGAGATAACAATCAACTATCCAGATCAAATGCAAATTTGGTTAAGAGATGTCTTAGGTTTTAAAGAGACTGCGACAGAAGGTGCAGCAACTCTCTTTGAAGCAGGAGAAGGCGGTAACGGCGCATCGGTGATTATGGTGACTGACAATGAGAGTTCTGTTGCTCGTCAAGGGTTTGGCGAGGTGCATCACGTGGCAGTGATGGTCAAAGATATGGAAGCAATCAATCACTGGACCAAGAGAATGAATGACTTGGGATTGCCTAATTCAGGACACGTTGAACGTTATTACTTTGATTCACTTTACGTTCGCATCGGTTATATTTTATTTGAATTTGCTACTGACGGCCCTGGATTTATGGGCGATGAGCCTTATGAAACAATGGGAGAAATTTTGTCTCTAGCACCATTTTTAGAACCAAAAAGAGCTGAAATCGAAGCAGCTATTCGACCTTTTGATACTAAATGGGAGGGATAAACATTGGAACATATTTTTATTAAAAAAGCTTCAGACCAGCCTGTATTGGTATTATTGCATGGAACAGGAGGGGACGAACACTCCTTAGTGCAAATCGCTGAACATTTGCTGCCAGAGGCGTCAATCCTCTCATTAAGAGGCAGGGTCAGCGAAAATGGCATGAATCGCTTTTTTAAGAGGCGTGCAGAAGGAGACTTCGATTTAGCCAGTTTAGAAGAGGAAACAGATTATTTACATGGTGAAATCAAAACTCTGGCCCAAGAATATTCTTTGGAGATATCTAAAATGATATTGCTCGGTTATTCTAATGGGGCAAATATCGGTGCTCATCTATTGTTGACAAGAGAAACACCATTAAAATTTGGTCTATTTTTCCACGTCATGTCTCTACGGGAGTTGGAAAAAGTACAGGCGAACGAGCATCAGCGTGTTTGGCTTTCCCACGGCACCATGGATCCTTTAGTGACAGAAGAAAATTATTCACTCCTGCTGGATTATTTTAGAAGCGGCGGCTCTCAAGTGACAGATTTTTCGCTCCCTGTTGGGCATGGGCTACATTCAAAGGAAATTGAGAGTGCTCAAAAATGGCTGAACAGTCTGGAGGGATGAGGATGCACGTTTATCGCAGTGAAGAATTAAGCAAGGCAGAGCAATACAAGTTTCTTTCTGGGAGTATCATTCCCAGGCCAATTGCGTGGATAATGACGAAAGATTCAGAAACAGGAAATTTAAATTTGGCACCATTTAGTTTTTTCTCGGGTGTCAGCAATGAAGAACCGCTATTGTCTCTTGCAATTTTGAGAGTTCAAGGCGAAATGAAAGATACCGCTCGGAATTTGCTGAATCAAAAAGAAGGAGTCATCCATCTGGTAGAGGAACATTTGCTGGAGAAAATGAATGAAACTTCTCGACGACTAGCTCCGGAAGAAAGCGAGCTTTCTCTCATTGATGTCACATTAGTTCCCAGTGAAACAGTCAGCTTGCCCGGTATTTTAGAAGCAAATCTTCGTTTAGAAACCCGTCTCCATAACCACATCCCCATTACCAGTGGGGACTCGGAGGCTGTAGTCACAGATTTGTTCATTTTGAAAGTGACGGCGTTTCAGTTTGCATCAGAAATCTTTGATGAAAAAGAAAAACATTTTAAACTGGATAAATTAAAAGCCGTTGGGCGTTTATCAGGTCCCAACTATGCTGTTTCATTCGATGAGCTAGTTGAATTAGAAAGACCCCAATAATAAAAAAAGACCGCAGAGGAAAATTATTTCTGATGCGGTCTTGTTCTGTATTAAAAAGATATTGTAAACATTTTAAAAATATTCTAGAAGCTGGTTTCCAAGCTTTGATTGCCCGCCAGTATTATTGTTATTAAAATTTCCTCCTATCATAAGTCAGTGGTTGGTTTTCTTTTGGCTGTGCCATACAAGAAGTTTCCTACTTAGTGTATAATAAAGTGTGAAATGGGGTGGCTGTAATCGTTTATTATAATCGTGTGGAGCTGGGGACATTTATTGAACGTCCCAATCGTTTTGTGGCAAGATGTCTGCTTCACAGTACCAATGAAGTGGTAACTGTCCATGTGAAAAATACAGGGCGTTGTAAGGAGCTCTTATTAGAAAACGTTCAAGTAGGCTTATCTTACCAACCAGGTCCTCAACGAAAGACCGATTTCGATTTGATTAGTGTTAAAAAGGGTGACAGATGGGTTAATATCGACAGTCAAGTGCCTAACGAGCTGGCCGAAATAGGTTTAACGACTAGCGTGATTCAATTACCCGGGCTACTTGGGGATATCAAGTTATTGCAACGGGAAAAAACATTTGCCTCCTCTCGCTTTGATATTTATCTGGAAACAGATGCAGATGAGAAAGCGATTATCGAAGTCAAAGGGTTAACGCTTGAGCATAATAATATCGGTGCATTTCCCGATGCGCCTTCACAACGAGCCAGTAAGCATGTGGCCCATCTGCGCCAACTGATGACAGAGGGTTATCGCAACTATTTGTTATTCATTATTCAAATGGAAAACATTGCAAAGTTTACAATCGCTGACCATATTGATCGGAAACTTTATGAAGAAGTCTCTGAGGGGATGGAGGAAGGTCTTCAAGTTCTCGGCTATGATTGCCGAGTAGGAGCAGATTTTATTCAGTTGCACCAGTCGGTTTCTTTTGAATTAACTCAAAAATTTGGTTAGAATGAAGAGTATATTTTTAGTATCGATTTCTTCAAATTGCATGAATCCCCAAAATAGATTTGTGAAATACAAGATGTTCTTTAGCAAAACAGAAACTAGACAGCCAGACAAAAAGAATAGGAGTGATTTTTTATGTTAAATCTAGGTATCATCGGTACTAATTGGATCACGCATCAATTTGTTGAAGCAGCGATAGCAATAAAAGAATTTGAGCTTCACAGCGTGTATTCTCGCAAAGAAAATACTGCGTTGGAGTTTGGGAAACCCTATGAGGTGACCAATATTTTCACAGATTTGGAGCAGTTTTTGGCTGACCCGGCATTAGAGGTAGTTTATATTGCCTCTCCAAACAGCTTGCATTATGAACAAGCAAAAGCGGCGATACTTAATAAAAAACACGTCATAGTTGAGAAACCGGCAGTTTCGATGTATGGAGAATTGGAAGAATTAGTGACTTTGGCTGCTGAGCACGGTGTATTTTATTTTGAAGCAGCACGTAATATTCATGAAGCTAATTTTAAAAAGGTGGCTGAGTTATTGCCTCCTAAAGAAGAACTGGTTGCAGCTAATTTTACATTCATGAAGTATTCTTCTCGATATGATGCGGTGTTGGCTGGCGAGGACCCTAATATATTTTCTCCACGTTTTTCAGGCGGGGCCTTGATGGACTTAGGTATCTACTTGGTGTATGCTGCGGTAGCATGGTTTGGAGTACCGGAAAACGTTCATTATTTCGCCAGAAAAATTTCTACTGGTGTTGATGGGACTGGACAGATTATTTTTCGGTATGCTAATTTTGATGTCGTGATGATGACTGGAAAAACAAGTACGAGTTTTATGCCGGCAGAAATCATCAGCTATCAGGAAACTATTTTATTGGACGCAGTTAACAGTATCTCAGAAGTCAAAATCTATCATAGACAAACAGATGAGACAGAGATAATACCAGTGACAAAAGAAGAGAATCCGATGGTGGAGGAAGCAGCCGTATTCGCTGATATGATCAATCATCCTCAAGAAAACGAAAAAGAGTATGAACAATTGCTGGAACTTACTAAAGATGTTCACAAAATTATGGAAGAATTACGTCTTCAGGAAAACATTACATTTCCTGCCGATAAAAATAACTAACAAAGGAAGTCATCAATGGATGTAAATAAATTTTCAGCTGAGTGGCAATCACAGTGGGAAAAATCAGGCTATACGACCCCCACGGCAATTCAACAGCACATGTATGAACCGATAAAATCTGGAGAAAATATTCTGGGAGTTTCCCCCACAGGTACCGGAAAAACATTGGCTTACTTGCTGCCTTTATTTGAGAAAATAAAAGCAGGTGCCGGGAACCAACTGCTGGTGTTATTGCCGTCTCAAGAGCTGGCGATGCAGGTCACGGAGGTTGCCAGATTGTGGCTGGAAAGTATGGCTTTAAATGTTCAACCGGTCATAGGACAAGCAAATATCAATCGGCAAATCGAGCGGCTAAAAGAAAAACCGGAAGTGCTGGTGGGGACGCCGGGGCGTGTGTACGAATTGGTCCAACAAAAAAAAATCAAAGCTCACTTATTGAAAACAGTCGTCTTAGATGAAGTCGATCAATTGCTGGAGCATTCAGAATTAAATGCTGCTCAAAATATTTTAAAAAGACTGCAGCAAGAAACACAGCTGATCGGCATTTCAGCTACTGGAAAAAATATTGAAGCAATGTTTACCGATTTGATCAGGAAAGAAATTCTTTTAATCGATGTGACAAAAGAGATGTCTGATAATCTGCAGGTGATTCATGCCTATCTTCGGTTGCCCTTAAGAAAAAGAAGTGCAGCCCTTAGAAGTTTAGCTCACGTCAGAGACATGAGAGCTATCGTCTTTTTCAACGAAGTGTCGGAACTGGGGGCGGTTGCTGAAAAGATGACTTATGACGGCATACCAAATGTGACGCTTGCGTCGGATCAGTCGAAGTTTGAACGTCAAGGAGCCATTCGACTGTTTCAGGAAAAGAAAGTTCCTTTTTTGCTAACGACAGATTTGGGTGCCCGGGGGTTGGATTTTCAAGATGTGGGTTATGTCATCCACTATGACATCCCTTACGAACAAGCACAGTATCTACATCGTAGCGGTCGGACTGGAAGAATGAATCAGGCTGGGACGGTTTTGACGTTTTTAAGCAATCATCAAGAGAAAGATTTAAAAAAAGTCAGTAGCTACGTGAAAGAAGGTTTACAGGAGATGTTCTTGTTTGGAGGAGAGCTGCTGTTTGAGAAACCTGAGCCGACGAAACACAAAGTCGTTAATAAAAAAACGAAACATAAAAAGAAAAAAAAGAAACGCTGAAGAAGTTAAAAGTCATAAAAGTAATAAAAGAAAGTTAGGGGTTAAGATGACCAATCGGCAAGAACAAATATTCACGTATTTAAAGCAGCAGCCACATGGGATGGATGCCAGCGAAATAGCTGAAAAGATGTCTTTGGATCGCAGCAACGTCAGTCGTTATTTGAATGAGCTTGCAAAAGAGGGACGTGTCAACCGAATTCAGGGGCGTCCTGTTATCTTTAAGGTGGTTGAAGAACTTTCCGAGGGAGAGAATTCGCAGCAATTTGAAATTTCATTTGACGATTTGGTAGGTGCTCACGATTCACTGAAGGTCAGCATTCAGCAGGCGAAAGCAGCTATTTTATACCCACCTAAAGGCTTGCATACGATTGTATTTGGAGAAACAGGCACTGGGAAATCTCTTTTTGCCGAATGTATGTATCGTTTTGCGGTAAGCTCGACCAACTTGCAAAAAGATGCACCTTTTATTTCTTTCAATTGTGCAGACTATGCTCAAAATCCTCAACTGTTGTTTGCCCATATTTTTGGCGTAAAAAAAGGGGCCTACACAGGGGCTGATGAAGATCGTGAAGGGCTGCTGGCCAAGGCTGACGGAGGTATTTTATTCTTGGATGAAATTCATCGTCTGCCGCCGGAAGGGCAAGAAATGTTATTTACGTTTATCGATAAAGGAGTTTATCGACCTCTAGGTGAGAGCTCTCAGACCTATGAAGCCTCTGTTCAGATTATCGGAGCTACTACTGAGAGTTCTGAAATATTTTTGACAACTTTCAATCGGCGCATCCCGATGTCGATTACTTTACCTCCCCTTAGAAATCGTTCCATTGACGAGCGCTATGACATCGTCACCTTGTTTATCAAGCAAGAGGCGGATCGTCTGAGACAAAAAATTGTCGTGGAAAGAGATGTGATAATGGCCTTCATGCTTTATCAAGCTGAGGGGAATATTGGTCAGGTCAAGAGAGATTTGAAACTGGTGTGTGCCAAATCTTACTTATATTATCGAACACATGAAGAAGAATATTTAAAAATCAAGCAGAAGGACCTGCCTTTACAAGTCCAAAAAGGGCTGTTAAAGATTAAGGAGATGCCCGACCGGGTAGAGCGTTTTATTGATAAAAGCAGCCATTATCTGACGTTTGAACCAGGCTCTCAAGACGTTGTCTGGCAGCAGGACCCTGCCAGAGATATGGATGTCTATGAAGCGATAGAGAAAAAAGTTACCAGTTTGTCAAAAGAGGAATTGGCTGAAGTAGATTTGGAAAAAATCATCGCATCAGATGTGGGACAATTTTTCGAAGCATATGTTGGCGAGTTAGCCAGAAATGATATTCATCGAGACTTGATTTCTGATGAACTATGGTCTTTAACAGACCGATTGTATGACATTGCCGAAGAAAAACTAGGCAGGACATATAATGAAAAGGCCCGATTTACGTTTGCGTTACATCTTCAAGGAACTTTAGAAAGAATCAAAGACAATCGAATCATTGTTCATCCAAACTTAAACGACGTTCGCATCAATTACCGTGAAGAATTTCAGGTGGCGCTGGATCTTTCAGCTATCATTGAGGCAGAATTTAATATTGAGATTCCATTTGATGAGATTGGTTTTATCACCATGTTTTTATCTATGGATTTAACCGAACCCACGAAAAAAGTGAACAATGAAGTGGCTGTCCTGCTATTAATGCATGGTAAATCAACGGCTTCAAGTATGCTTGAGGCAGTTCAGGAACTGTTAGGGACGGAAAATGGTATCGCGTTTAACATGCCCCTGGACATGGAAGTACAAACGATGTATGAAAAAGTCAGAGATTACGTCATTGAACATAAAAAAGACATGCATAGCGGGATGTTGCTGCTGACAGATATGGGTTCTTTAAACACCTTTGGCAATATGATTTTTGAAGAAACAGGAGTCAAAACTAAGGCGATTTCTATGGTCAGTACGATGATTGTTTTAGAAGCTGTCAGAATGGCACGGATGGGCAGGACGCTGGAGGATATTTATCAAAATATCCAAGGCTCGTTTGAAGGTATTATCCGAGATCAGTTCAGACCAAAGAAAAAACTTAAAAAAGCGGTGGTCGTGACTTGTTTTACCGGTGAAGGTGTCGCTGCAAAACTTTATGAGCGAGTCTATCCGGTGGTCAATACCGAAGAAGTTCAAATTTTTCAGCTTCAGTTTTTAGAAAAAGAATCTTTTAGGGAACGGATTGACAATCTGATTGAAGAATATGATGTAAAAGCCATCGTAGGGACCGTAGATATTGAATATCAAAATATCCCCTTCTTTTCAGCTTTTGATATCTTTAATGGCGAAAAGTTAAATGATTTCAAACGCATTGTGGCCGAGGAAATCCCGATTGAACAAATGATCACGTCTCTTGAAGGGTCTTTGAAGTCTGTTACCTCTGTTCCTGAATTGCTCCAGTCACTGCAAAAACTAGTGACGGAAATTCAAACAGATGCAAAGATTTTGGTGGAGCCAGGTGTAGATGCAGCGATTTTGATTCATTTAGCATTTATGGTAGACAAGCTGAAAAACGGAGAAAAAGCTCGCTCATTTACAGAATTAGAGGAATTTAAAAGAAACCATCGGATTGAGTTCAACGTAGTAAAAACTAAGTTGATGCAAATCGAAAAAAAATACAAGCTAATGTTCCCAGAAGATGAAATTGGGCTAGTTGCCCAAATGTTTGTCGAAAATCAGGTTAGAAATTTCTACTAAAAGTATCGACAAGGAGAATGAAGTTACACACTTTAATATTAGTGTGTAGCTTTTTTTTTCGTTTGTGTAGTATAATGAAAGAGTAAGGACTGCCACTCTAGTCTTTGGCTAAAAAGATGTTGGCATACTTATTGCTTATAAATAAGATATAATAGTTTAGGAGGAAGAAAAATGTCAAAAAAAACAATTATGTTAGTATGTTCCGCAGGAATGAGTACAAGCTTGCTTGTCACTAAGATGCAAAAAGCAGCAGATGCAAGGGGTCTTGAAGCAGATATATTTGCTGTGTCAGCTTCTGAAGCCGATCAAAATATCGAATCTAAAGATGTGAATGTTTTGTTGTTAGGCCCTCAAGTAAGATTTATGAAAGCGCAATTTGAAGGGAAATTAGCACCTAAAGGAATTCCACTAGACGTTATCGATATGAAAGATTACGGTATGATGAATGGTGAGAATGTATTAAACCAAGCGTTAAAATTAATTGGAGAATAGTTGAATAGTTTATTCGATGCTATTTTAAGTATGGAGGAAAATAAATGGAGCAGGAAAATTTAGAAGCCGTAATGGGTTTGATCATTAACGCTGGGAATGCCAAGAGTGATGCCATGGAAGCAATACACGCTGCCAAGGCTGGGAAGTTTGATGAAGCAGAAGAGAAAATAAAATCTGCTGAAGAATCACTTGTTCAGGCACACCACTCTCAAACCGGATTACTTACTAAAGAAGCCCAAGGCGAAGCAATGACGATTACGTTATTGACCGTCCACAGTCAAGACCATTTGATGACTGCGATTGCTTTTACAGACTTGGCAAAAGAGATTATCGACTTATATAAAAAGATCGGCTAAACAACGGACAGGTTGACTAGTTGGTTAGATCCTTTTTGGTGTTAAAAGGCGATCCTTTTTTCATAAAATGATTTCAGGAGAACACTCAATGAACGGATTAGCAGATTGACGAAAAATGATATCTTGCCAGTTGCTGCAAAACAAGAAAAACATTAGTTGTTTTTGCTGTTTGAGCAGTACTTATTTTGTCAGCAATAAAGTCTAACTTGTAAGCAGCATTTGGAGAATAATTGCTGATATACGGGCTGATATTATGTTTGTCATCTAGTTCATAGAAAATAGAAATAAGAGAGGTTGAGACAAATGATTGCAGTAAATTCTGCTATGCAACAAGATGCGATTATTGAATTGCTAAATGCATTTAACAAAGAAGGTATCACGTTTGTATTTAAGGAAAAGTCAGGTATCAAGCTGCTTTTTGAAACTAACGAAGGGGATTTAGAAAAAGCGGCAAAACTAGCAAAAGCTGAAATCAAAGCCCAGCCTTGGGGAAGTGTGTTGTACTTTCAGGTAACGCCTGCGTAAAACTCAAGATGAGGCTCAGTATCTATCGATTAAAATGGATTATTTCTGATGAGTGTCAGCTTGTTGGTTTTTGTGCTGACTTCAAATGCTAAGATAGGTACTTATGATGTGTTGAGTATTGTCACCGCCTGTTCATTTTTAACTTTAGGACTGTTTTTCTTTGTAAAAGGTAAAAATGACGAAAAGCAAAAGAAATAACACTGAGGTGAGAATATGGAAATTGTTAAACGGTTAAAAGTACCGGCATCTTACTTTTTTACCAAAGTCGTTGAATCTATTGTGATGGACATCAAGCAATCAACAGGCGACAGTTTGGCACTCGAAGAATTGGCAGGGTGTGAGTATGAAAAAAAATACCCGAACGGTCAACGGGTCAAAATAAGGATTATAGAATTAGTTAAAGATAAAACATATACTTTTGAGACATCTAATGCTCGAAATGTATTTGTATCATCTTATGAGATCAAAACACTGGATGAGGGCAGTTGTGAAATTCATTATTCAGAGACGGTAGAATCTCACGGCACCCTCAACAAAGTGAATGATGCTTTGGTCGGCTTTATGTTTGGCTTCTTTAAAAAGAAGCAGTTTAAAAAAATGTTAGAGCAAGTTGAAGCATCCTATTAAAAAACCATTATTCCTTGGGCAGAAATGTGTTTAGCCAAATACTTATTTTATTTATTATTGCTTGCGTTGTGAAGCAAGCTTCCTAAACATTTTACAAATAATAAGTGGTATAACAGTCGCAAGACTCTTATATAAAAATATTTCAGGAGGAAAGAAAATGGACAGATTTATTAGCTTTATGGAAAAAAAGTTTGTTCCTATCGCGTCAAAAATCGGTGCACAGCGTCATTTGGTTTCTATCAGAGATGCCTTCATGGTCTCCATGCCAATGATGATTTTGGGTGCTCTGGCAGTGGCAATTAACAACTTGCCGATTGATGCCTTCCAAAATGCGATGAATTCGATTTTTGGAGAAGGAAATTGGCAAGCTTTCGGGGGCAGTGTTTGGAATGGTACTTTTGCAATTTTATCAGTTTTTATCGCATTTTTAGTTGCTTATAACTTGGCTAAATCTTACGGGAAGGAAGGAACTTCAGCAGGAGCTGTTTCCTTGGGAGCATTCTTCGCATTGGGCGGTGCAAACGGCATGTCATCAACAGGATTATTCGTTGCACTTATTACAGGTATTGTTTCAGCAGAATTGTTTGTCCGCCTAATTGGTAATGATAAGTTGGTAGTTAAGATGCCAGAAGGTGTGCCACCAGCAGTTGCAAAATCATTCGCAGCTTTGTTTCCAGCAATGATTGTCATCAGTTTATTCGGTTTATTTGCCGCTATTTTGGCAGGAGCATTCGGTATTCCAGATATTATTACTTCATTTTATGAAGCGGTACAAAAACCGTTTATGGGATTGGCAAACACTTATCCTTCAGCATTGCTAATTGCATTTATCACACCTTTCTTATGGTTCTTCGGATTGCATGGGGCCAATATGATCGACCCATTCATGCAGACGATTAATGTGGATGCGATTGAAAAAAATATTGCAGCGATTGCAGCAGGAGATCCTGCACCTTATATCGTTAACAAACCTTTCATTGACAGTTTCGTTAACTTGGGAGGTACTGGAGCTACTATTGGTTTGATTATTGCCATTTACCTTGTTGGTCGTAACAGTAAGGCCTACATGGTAGTTAATAACTTGAGTGCTGGGCCTGGATTGTTTAACATCAATGAACCAATGCTGTTTGGTTTACCTATCGTGTTAAACCCAATCATGTTTTTCCCATTCATTTTGGTTCCGATGGTGTTGGTAACGGTAGCCTATTTTGCAACAAAATCCGGTATTGTACCACCGGCAACTTTTATTGCACCATGGACTACACCGCCGATTATCGGAGGATTTTTGACGACTCAAAGTATTTCTGGTGGTGTCTTAGCAGCAGTCAATGTGCTGATTTCAACAGTCATTTATATGCCATTTGTTAAAGTCAGCACTCTTCAACAAATCAAACGTGAAGAAGAGGCTGCAGCTGAAGCTGAATAGGCAGCAAGAAAGTAAATAGTTTAAAAGAATTGCACAGGAAATGTTTTTTCCTGTGCAATTTTTGAAATTTCAAGATTAGTCTAGACAATTAGCTGGATTAATGAGAAAATATATAATGTTTGATATGTATCATTGTTTTTCATTTGAGAGAAAGAATGGGATTTGTCAGGTAAAGAACTATAAGATACTGGAAACAGAGATAATCAAACTATGTCCCCTTAGTAAAATGGATATTACACGACCCTCCTAAGGTTGAATTGTAGGTTCGATTCCTACAGGGGACGTCATAAAAAAGTCGAAAACTTTTATGTTTAAGGTTTTCGGCTTTTTTATTTACACTATATATTGGTTCTTTCTCAAATTGGGCAAAATATCCAATGCTCTTTTTCATTTCGCTGATAGCGCTCAAATACCGACGGTGAAAATCCGCCATCACGTGTTCTAGGCACTTTTAATTCAAGGGTTCCGATACGAGTTGTAAAATCTCGTTCATAGTAGCCATTTCGTTGGCTTTGAGGGTTTTCTGATCGTTCGTAGTCCTCAGCTTGAATGTATTCCGTTCGTTGGTTTTCCATTAACTGGTTGAATACTGTGGTCAAAATATTTTTAGACACATCATCTTTTACCGAATGTTCTATAATTCTTTGAACCTCTTCGCTTTTCAGTGTAAAATGTACTTGGATCATGTAAAGTCCACCTTGGTATGTTTTAGTGGTTTAAAATATTGTACCGTGAATGGGCTGTTACATGGCCTTTTATCTTTTACACAATTATATAGACTTTATCACTTGAGTAGGGTTTTTCATAAGTATTTTAAGGATGGCATATTCTGTTCTTGTCAATGTTATCTCTTTTTTTCAATAGTAACAATATGGCAATCAGTGTTTAATATTAGATTATCAAATGTCAAAATTGGATTTGTCGCCGAAATATCAGGGTTACGAAGTTGTACAGCAATTCGAGCTAGAAGTTCTTTTGTATCGAAAGGTTTTGTCATATAGTCAGAAGCCCCCGCAAGTAGCAACTCCACTTTGTTATCTATGTCAACTTTAGCGCTAATGACAATAACAGGTATGTTCTTAATCTTTGGCAAAAGCTCTTCACCGCTTAGTCCGGGCAACATTAAATCCAGCAAGATAATATCTGGTTTTGAATTGGCTAACACCAGTAGTGCTTTCGTGCCAGAAAATGCAATTAGTACCTCAATACCCTTCTTTAATCAACACCTCAGAGAGCATTTCCCCAATATGTTCATCATCGTCAATTATCAAAGTTTTTTTCTTCACCATTTATTTGTCCTCATTTTTTATAGACTCATTTTCATCACGTATTGTTCGAAAAAATCATCCATTATTTCTTTTGTTAATAACCACTCATGATATTTTTCTTTTAAGTAACTTGTTCCGTTTTCAGTTGTTTTGAAATAAGTTCTTTTTTTCCCGTGAGTTATTTTTCCTTTATAATGTAATCACCTTTGCTACAAAGTTCAATTCCTCTAATGTTAAATCATCATGTAACACTGTCTATTTACCTGAGAACTCCAGTGTATATTCTTCTGCAGTAGTTTTTGCCTCACGAATAATTGTCATAGCAACACTTGTTTCAAAGCTTTTTCACCTGTAATAAAAAGATGATTATCGTATAGGGCCAATACTTGTGTCTGATCGCCGATAATCAAATCCTGTTGACTTGTAAAAGCAATTAATTCTTTAAATATTTTGTTGTTTTCTTTTCTGAATTCAACGTCTATTCTCCTGAAACGAAAATAAACAACTTGCATATCCTTTGATTATGATTTTATATTTTTAATTCTATCACCTGCATAAAAAGTATAACAAAAAAGCAGACGATAAAAAAGTTAATGGGAATTACATCTGCATAAAGTCGGTTCATTACTAGTCTTGACGTTCATATCGGTTAAAATAAAGTTTTTTTGCTAAGTCAGTATTTATTTTGATGAAGTTGCTCTTTTTTTCAGTGTAGGTATTTCTATCATGTTCGTACTTTTCCCAAAGATTAAGTTTTAATTCTTGATACTCTTTAGCAATGTCTGGATGTTCGTTGAGGTAATCTCTAAAATATAATTCGTCATTATCACTCACATATCTCAAATGGACATGAAATACTTTTTCGGCAAAACCGTTTATTGTATATCCTTTATTCAAGGAGATTCGTGAGGTCATTTCGGACATAGGTATATAACCTAAAGATTCCATCTTTTCTGCAATGCGCTTCATTGACTTATCATTAGAAATTTCAATTAAAATATCAACTATGGGTTTAGCCCAAATAGTAGAAATTGCTGTACTGCCTATATGTGATATGTGCTTATAATTGTCAGTACCTAGTGAGTTTCTGAGAAAGTCTCGTTCTTCATTGAACCATTTTTTTCACTCATTTTTATGAGGAGTTAGTTCAATAGGAAAAAGTTCCCACAACTCTTCCAACGATAAATCACTTAACTTTCTATCTGAAGGGTTAGTTTTTTTCAATTGTCTTTTCCTCCCTGTGTATGTGCGGTTATTAGTGTAAAACTATGTGCATTTACCGTGATGATGTATCATCACTGACTGCATACCAATTTTTCCCTTTCCTTGTTATGATGCAGGAAGGAGAGCGTAACTTGTTTTTACACCAATCAACCACATCATCAGTTTCCAACGAAAGATTCCTCTTTATCCGTATAATCCCTAATTCCGTTGTATGCAACTTGTCCAAATGTTGAATTAATTCATTTTCTAGTTTTGAAATGTTTTACCCTTCTTTCTTTAAGCATAAATTTCATCCATTAGAGAGTAAACATTAGGTACATTTTTTTAATTATAACAGGAAAAACAGTTCGGTTGAAACTCTTCTTTCGTATCTGAATTCTGCTTTGGCTCTTGCTGTTTGTCTTAATCAAAAGAATATCCTCTGTTTTACAGAAAATTAAAAAGAGCAAACCATTTAAAAGGATTGCTCTTAAATATTTTATTTTTGATTTTCAATTTTTTTTGCCTTTTTATGATAATCAGGAAACTAATTTAAATAACCTACCCAATCCCCCATAATGACTGATTTATTCCGATTTGAAGCGGACGATAAGTATTTTTTTACGTCTTTGCGATATTTGACTCTTTTTAGAAACTACTTTTCCTTTACGGCAATCCAGATTTCACTATACTTTTCAACCGAATTGTCCTCAAATTTTGTAAACGATATTTCAGGTGCTTCGACTAATTCATATTTTGATGCAGGTAGCCATTCTGAAAATATTCTTGCCCATGTTTCTTGTAACGTACTAGGAAAAGTTCCTTTGATTGGAAAGATTGCCCACAAATTGCTGTCAATGCTAATCTGTGTTAAATCGTAACGGTCACTTTTTTCAGTAGACAAGAAACCTATCAGATGTTCCAAGGAACCTTTCTCGTCAGTTCGTTGGTCGTTAAAACTATAAGAAGCATTAACCACTTGGTTTGGATACAAGTTTCCTAGCTTATGCATTTCGTTCTTCTGTTCCTCTGTAATTGACTGTGCCAGTTTAATGATCTCATCATTCTCACCTTCAAATTGCATAGGGACTCTTTTAGAGACACCTATAATGTTAAATGGTTCTTTTTTTTCAATCCGAAATTCCATTGAAATTCCTCCTTGTATTTTTAATGAAAATTCAAGCTTAGGGAAAAATTTCTGCCTCTTACTTTTTATGACTTCAGAAGGTCTGAAGCCGCTCCAATCTAGAAAAGCATTTGAAAAACCATCAGTGGACTGATAACGATATTTGAATGCCACATCAGTTACCTTTTCTCCCAAAAGCAAGTCTTGATTTGCCACGGATAATCGTCTGTTGCGAATATATTCATGTAACGACATCCCAGTAAGAAAAGAAAACATTCTTCTAAAATGATAGTCTGACGTTCCTGTGATTTTCGCAATGTCTTTTTGGGATATCTCTTCTTGCAAATGTCTTTCAATATAATCAATGACTTGGTTGAATTCATCAAGCATAGTTTCCCCTCCCTTGTAGCAAAAGTATACAACTAGAAATTTAATGGGGCACGATAGTATAAAGACGGAAAATATCGGATTGCCTAAATTATTGGATTAAAATTTTTATTGACTATATTTTATCTTTTTTGCTTAAATAATACTTCTACTTTGCATAATTTTTTGACTAACATCATCGTTTTTGATTAGTCTAGTCAAATGCTTCTGGTGAAATCACCAAGAATTTTTTCCGATTTTCATATCATGATCTGATACTTGACAGTGGACTTAGTTTTGAAGCTTATTAAGATTTTTTGCAGGCATCTAATATTTTTTGTCCGCTGATGACTGACCAAGCGATGATAGCCTAGTAATAGTTTTAAAATGAGGCTGACCCAAAAGTAGTTTTTAAGCCCGAGATTGAAATTTATAAATTGAAAACTCCATGAAATCATTTTCTTAAAATATTGCTTTCATGGGATGTCCTCTATTTGGGATTTTTGAGTCAGTCTTTTTTTTGTAATTTAAAATTCAAATTTGGAGATGGGTGTATATTTTTGATTTTTATAATTATTATCAAAATTACGATTAAATACACAAGAATATAATACATTTAAAACATATTCAATAGCAATTTGGGAAGAGAAATTCGATACTTTGACACTTGACTGTTCTTTATTTGGCAAAAGTAATACCTCTGTGGCATAGGACGCTAGCGGGCTATTTCTATCAGAAGTAATTGCAATGATTGGTGTACCATTTTTATGAAAATGACGTGCATCATTGACTATTTCAGCTGTTTTCCCGCTATATGATACTAGAACTGCTATGTCGTTGGGGGTAGAACTATTTGCTAGAAAAAATTGTTCAGCTTGAAAATCAATTAGTCGTACGTATTTATTAATTCGTAATAATTTCAACTGAAAATCTTTTAATCTTAAGAAACAATCACTAACACCTATCGCAGTAATTTTTTGGGCGGAGACAATCAAATCCACACAGTGATTCAATGTTCTTGTTTTTAAAAGGCTTTGTGTTTCACTAACAGTTTCGTTAGTTAATTGAGCAATTTTTGATGAAATCATTAAGTCTGTATCTTTTGGATCGAAAGGCATATGGACATCAATCTCAGCTACTCTGCGAAGATGGTCTTCAAAGTCTCGGGCAAGAACTATTTTAAACTCTTGATACCCTTTTACACCACATTTTTTACATAAACGGACAATCGTAGATGTGGAAGAATGAGTTCTGTTAGCAAGTTCATAAATCGACATATGTAAAACGGTTTCTGTATCTGAAAGGATATATTCTTTAATAACTTGTTCACTAGATGTAAAACTGGTGTGCTGTGTTAAAAAATTAATAATATTCATTTATTATCTCCTTGTCTCGAAACTTTGTTTCATCATTATCTTACATTATTATTCATATTTTTGAAACATAGAAACAAAACGTATTCAAAGCGTTTACTTTTCGACCGGAGATAACTATGATAAAAGTAACCACAAAGAAAATGGAGGAAATAATAAGATGGAAAAATTAACAATTTGGGTAGAAAAAAATTTAGTTCCAAAAGTTTCAAAAATAACTGAATTAAGATATTTTCAAGCGCTCAGAAATGGATTCTTTGCAATTATGCCCCTTACAATTATTGGTTCAATTTTTATGTTAATCACTGATTTCCCAATTGCCGGTTATGGAGACTTTATGAGTAACATATTTGGTGAGAATTGGGTAGACTTTATTTCACCAGCTTATCGAGCGACGTTTAATATGATGGGGTTAATGTTTGTCGGAACAATGTCATATAAATTGGCAGAAAGTTATGACATGGATAAATTGACTTCAATGGTGTTAGGAATTGTTTCTTATGTCATCGTTTTACCAAAGACTGTACAAACGGAATCTGGCGAATTAGTGACTAGGGTTTTATCTTTTGATTGGTTAGGAACTCAAGGTGTCATTACAGCAATTATCATGTCAATCCTTTCAGTTGAGATTACACGATTCTGTATTAAAAAAAATATTACGATAAAAATGCCGGAAAGTGTTCCTTCCATGGTAAGTAAAGCATTCAGTGCTTTAATTCCAGGTTTTTTCATTGCACTTATTTCGTTAGTAATTAATGGATTAGGCACGGCTGTTTCTGGTTCTTTTCCACAGATGATTTATTCGATTGTTCAGGCTCCTTTGCAAGGAATTGTAGGTGCTCCTTGGGCGATTATCATTGTTTCGGGATTAAACGGCTTGTTCTGGTGGTTCGGAATTCATCCGACGGTCATTAACTCTATGCTATATCCTATTCTCTATGCAAATGCAGATAAAAATCAAGCTCTTGCTGACTTGGGGCAACTTTCTTTCGAAACAGGTAATTTTGGTACCGTTCAGATGCTGGACCAATTTGCAACAATGGGGGGAGCTGGCTCGACCATTGGTTTGGCTATTTGTATGATCTTGATCGCACGTTCATCAAGAATGAAAGCCATGTCAAAGATTTCTATCGTACCAGCTGTATTCAACATAAATGAGCCGCTCATATTCGGATTACCGGTCATATTTAATCCGTTATTATTAATACCAGTAACATTAGCACCAATCGTGGCAGTTCTGATAGCTTATTTGTCAATGTCAATTGGATTTATGCCTATGTTTACGGGTGTTCAAGCTCCTTGGGCAACACCGTTCATATTTTCAGGGTTTCTTGTTTCACATTGGCAAGGTGCAGTGACACAATTGGTTGCAGTTATTAGCTCAGTACTCATCTATTATCCTTTTATTAAGCTTTTAGACACTCAATATAGAAAAGAAGAACTCAGCGAAACTGCTGAAGTTCTTTAGGAACGAGGGAAACATGAAAAGACCAGAAGATATCTGCAGTGAAATAAAAAAAGAAATTTTTAAAGACTACATCCCTATGTCTCCAGAAATTGTACAAACATCTTCCTTTTATTATCCAACCTATGATGATTTTATTAAGGTAGCAGATGATGAAAAAAACCATTATGTTTATACTAGAGGGAACAACCCTACAACTGAAATTTTAGAAAAAAAACTAGCTCAATTAGAATGTGGGGAAAAATGTAAAGTATTTTCATCAGGAATGGGGGGAATATCTTCAGTTTTCTTTACACTTCTTAGTCGTGGCGATCATATTCTCATGATTAATACTGTCTATGGTGAGGCAGTGTCATTAGTAAGTTATATGGAAAAATTTGGGATTACTTACGATAGAATTGATGTTGAAACTACACAAGATATCGAGTGGCATATTAAAGAAAACACAAAATTAATTTATTTTGAAAGTCCATCTTCACAAAAATTTGAACTTTTAGACCTAGAGTTAATCAGTTCTATTGCTAAGAAAAAGAATATTTATACAATTATTGACGGTACATGGGCATCTCCTATATTTCAAAAACCTTTACAGCACGGCATAGATCTTGTTATTCATTCGCTTTCAAAATACATTGGTGGACATTCTGATTTAGTAGGCGGAGCTGTCATTGGTGATAATTATTTAGTTGATGAAATTTTTGAACATGGACATCAATCATTGGGAGCTACTATCAGTCCATTTAATTCGTGGCTAGCACTGAGAGGACTTAGAACTCTACCAGTACGTATGAAACAGCTGGATGAATCCGTTAGAATAGTCATTGATGCCATTAAGGATGATGAAAGGATAGCTAAAATATTCCATCCATATTGTGGTGATACTTCCCAGAAAGATTTATCGAAGCAATACCTTTCAGGGTATGGTTCTCTCTTGGCAATTGATTTAGCAACTCAAAATTTTGAAAAATTATTGCGTTTTGTAAACTCGCTTGAGGTTGTTTCCATTGGGGTTAGTTGGGGAGGGTTTGAAAGCCTTGCGTTACCTGCCTTCAAAGGGAACAACTCGGAAAAATTAGCTGAAAGAGGATTATCTCCTTCTCACATAAGACTTTATATTGGATTAGAACACCCAGAAAGTATTATAAACGATATAAGACAGGCTTTAGACCAAGCATTTGAATAGTTTCTAAATAGTGTAATAGTAAACTCGACAGATAATAGGAAGTTTTATCTGTTGAGTTTATTTGCTTTTTAATGACCTTTGTCATTTGGGAACATTCAAAAGGAAACGGTAAGCATTATTGATCTTTACACCAAAATTCAGGAAAAAATTATTTGTGTAAATGGAGAAAAGATATAGATGAGATTTTAGTGAAATCATAAGAAAGGAAAGGTGTTGAAATAATTGTAGCTTATGCACTGCCAATATTTAAATGTTGGCTAGAATACCACCTAAACTATCTGCTTTGCTCAAAAGGATATTACGCTAGTGTAGTGAGTCTGAATCAAAAAATGATTCGAAATATATTGGATAATAAGAAGCTGATGACAGACTTATTGACAGTAACTGTAAACCAAAAAATCTAATCCATTTTTTAAATAAAGAAGCTCTTGAATGGTAGTTGGCACTTTTTTGAAAACTTCTTTAGAGAGTAGGCTGGTGGTAAGCTGTTCTTAGGATATTTTTCTGATATGAGATTAACGGTGCTTTTCTCGCCTCAGAAAGTCTTTAAGACCGACTCTGTATCTCTTGTCCATCATATTAATGTATCCTATGTGTAATAGCGGATTTTATGAATTTGTGATACTGTACTTAAGTCAGTGTGGATGGTTATGAGTACTAACATAAAAGGTGACCGCCTGCTACTGCCTTCATTTCATAAATATTATTCCTTCTTAATATCATTGCAGGAAAAATCCTCATTGGAAAATCGAGATTTGTGATAGCTTCAGGAGATATCGGTGAATTAATAAAGCTGATTAAATAAACTTACAATAGAACAAATTTGTTTGGAAATAGATCTGATGTAACAATTCTCTTTTTGGAGACATTCATATCTGGTCTCTCGCGTTTTATGAAATATATATATTTTCAACACATGTCGGTGTGTTCCTATAATCAAAGAACTTTCGGTTATGGTTATTTGCTTTTCATTAGAAAACCTAAAAATTGAATTGTGAAAATAATATCTTTCATAATGATGTTATATTGACTGCATCAACTATTTTATTATCATAAATTGTTATTTTACTTTTTTAATGTAAATAAAAATATATCGTGTTAAAATAACATGAGTAAAGGAGTGTTAATAGTATGAAAGTAATTTCCAAGAGTATTCTCAATGAAGTAATTACACAGAGACCGCCTCATTCGCACAAAGGAAATTATGGCAAGGTGTGTTTAATCGGCGGCAATTCTCAATATGGGGGAGCGATTATTTTAGCTAGTCAAGCAGCGGTTCATTCAGGTGCAGGACTGGTTTCGGTCGTAACTGCCTCAAAAAATCATGGGTCACTCCATGCCAGACTGCCAGAAGCGATGGTGATTGACTGGGAAAATAGAAATAAAATGTGTGAAGGCGTCAATGGGGCGTCAGTTGTTTTGATTGGGCCGGGGTTGGGATTAGAAGAGGAAAGTTTACAGAGACTAAAACTTGTCCTGAGTCTTCTAAAACAATCTCAGGTGTGCATCATTGACGGGTCAGCCATTACCTTGATTGCTCAATATAAAATCATTTTACCTCCAGGGCCGATGTACATATTTACCCCCCATGAAAAAGAATGGGAACGTCTTAGCGGTCTGCCTATCGGGAAGCAATTACTAGACGAAAATAGGCGAGCAAAAAAAGAAATTGATGGTGTGGTTGTGCTCAAAAAACATCGCACGGAAGTTTTTTTTGACGATAACGTTTGGCAAAATCCGATAGGGACACCTGCCATGGCTACAGGGGGAATGGGAGATACATTAGCAGGAATGATCGCCGGTTTTTCGGCACAATTTCAGCCGATTGATCAAGCGGTTTTAGCAGCAGTCTATTTGCATAGCTATATCGGCGAAAAAATAGGAGAAAATCATTATGTTGTTTTACCCACTAAAGTGATTGAAGAAATAAGTTTGGTGATGAAACAATTTGAAACTGAAAGCAAGACTGGAAGACTAGGAACATAAGATAAATTTTATAAAAAAACAAAAACAGGCAACTGCGTCTTGAGTTGCCTGCTTCAATTAAATTATGCCCATTCGCCGTTACGGAAAATAGGGACTTTTCTGCCATCTTCGTGGATGCCGTCAATATTCATTTCGGCAGAGCCAATCATAAAGTCGACATGAGTGGTACTTCTGTTGAGACCAGCAGCAGACAGCTCCTCCTGACTCATTTCTGTTCCACCTTCCAAGCTGAAGGCATAAGCAGACCCTAAGGCTAGATGATTAGAGGCATTTTCGTCAAACAAGGTGTTGTAGAAAACCAAGCCTGATTGAGAGATGGGCGACTGGTCTGGCACTAAAGCAACTTCCCCAAGACTTTTTGCTCCCTCATCAGTTTCAAGGAGTTTTTTCAAAACCTCTTCGCCTTGTCCCGCAGAAACGTCGGTGACACGACCTTTTTCAAACGTGAAGACCATGTCGGAAATTGTCGTCCCACCATAACTAAGAGGCTTAGTACTTGAAACGACACCGTCTATTCGGCGGTTATCTGGGGCAGTGAAGACTTCTTCAGTAGGCATGTTAGCCATAAATTGTTCTCCGCGAGCATTTTTGCTGCCGGCGCCTTCCCAACGATGATTTTTTGGCAATCCGATAGTCAGGTCTGTCCCTGGGGCTGTAAAATGAAGCGCATGAAATTGTTCTTCATTTAATTGGTCCGCCTTAGTCCAAAGAGTTTTGTCATGCTTTTCCCAAGCTGTGATAGGGTCCTCTTCATAGATCCGCGTGGTTTTAAAAATTTGATCCCACAAAGCGTTGATTTGCTCTTCCTCAGTGTCTAAATTAGGGAAGACTTTTGCAGCCCAGTTTTTTCCTGCGGCAGCCACCACAGTCCAGCTGACTTTATTCGCTTGAGTGGCCTCTCTAAGTTTAAAGAGTGCTTTACCGCTAGCTTGCTGATAAGCAGCCACTCTTTCGGTAGGTACTCCAGCATAAGCATCCGGATCTTGAGAAACAACGCTGATACGGCTGGCGCCTTTTTCCACCCAGCTATTGGTTTCGTCAATACGAAATTGTGGAATAGTCGTTAGATTTTCATCTGCCGTGTTAGCCAAGAATTCTCTGGAAACAACACTGTCAGACCATTGGACGCTGACGTTGCTTGCCCCCAGTTTATAAGCTTCCTTTACGATCAAACGGGCAAGAGCCACTTGTTCAACTTCAATTTGCAGCACGACCATATGGCCAGGCTTTACGTTGACACCAGTTTTAACAATCAATTCTGCATACTTTTGCAGGTTTTTCTGGAAATCTTTCATTAGTAGATTCCCTCCTTATTAATAGTAATTTCATTATTTATAATAGCATAAGGAGTATAAATCCACAATTTGAAGCAACCGCTTAATTTAACTATCATTAAATAAAAAATAATAGACTCAGCCCCTTTTTTTATCGGGCGTTTTATGTTACAATTTCGTTATATAACAAGCTTAAACCTTTATTGTACAGGAGTATGACGGAGGACGAATAGAGAGGATGTAGAAGTATGGCGCGAAGGAAAACGATCACCAAGGAACAAATTTTGAATGCAGCTTATGCTTTAGTTGCTTCAGAGGGGTTCTCTAAATTCACGGCCAGAAATGTCGCTTATAAGATGAAATGTTCCACTCAGCCAATATATCTCGAATTTGAAAATATGGATGATTTGAGAGAACAGGTTTTAGATAGGATAAAGAAGCACTTGGTAGAAGAGGTCTTCGCAAAGGAAATCACAGGCAACCTTTTGATCGATTTAGTGTTGAACTACGTGCAGTTTGCCAGAGAAGAAAGTATTTTGTACCGTACATTATACCTTGAAGAATATATCAATGCACAGGAACTTAGTCGTTTCAACCATGATATGTTCATGATCCGCTTAAACAAAGACTCGGAATTTGAAAAATTACCTGCATGGAAGAAAGAAAATTTGTTTATGGGGACGTGGGTCGTTGCCACAGGTATCGCCACATTGAACGCCTCAGGCTTGTTCCAACCTTCTGTGGAGGAAATCCAAAAAATGATGGGCCATGTCAATCAAAATCTTTTGGATTTTGAGGGTGTCATTTACTCAGGATAGAAGAAATCTTTTAAAACGATATGAAAAAACGTATGAAACAATTTTTGTGATACAGTTTGTTTCATACGTTTTTATTTTATTTTACTTTTTCTGCTAATTCTTTTGCAAAAGCCTCTAGTCTCTGGATGTCTTCTTCTTCCGCAGCCAAATCTACTTTAACTGATTCAGCTCCCTTGGTAGCCCCTGTTTGCGAAAAGACATGATCGAAATCATCCACACAGGAGCAAAATCTCTCATAGAACGTATCTCCCGAACCAATGACGCCGTACACCTTGCCGCTTAAATCCAACTCTTTTAGATCTTCGTAAAAGTCTACAATATCATCGGGAAGGGACCCCTCGTCATAAGTGTATGTTCCTACGACGCAGATATCCGCATCTAAAAATTCTTCTGCATCCACTTGGGTACATTCGTTTATTTCTACGTCAAGGGCCTCATTCTCTAAGGCTTCCGCGACAATATCAGCTATTTCTTCAGTGTTTCCAGTTAAACTGGCATAAACAATTTTTGCAACTGCCATTTTAAACATCCTTTCGTGTATAAGTTACTCGTCTATTATAGCAGAAAAATATTATTTGAGAATCGGAAGGGATGTGACAGCAGTCGTTTGGACAAAAATAAACATTGTGATAGAATAAAAATGTTATAAATTAATCAATCCATGCTTTTGATTTTACGATGTTTATTTTTTCATTCGATAGGGTTGAAAAAAGGAGTAAATGGTTGGGCAAAAAAGTTGTGGAGCATATCGATTATGTGATATGAATAAAATTACAGAGGATAAAAATGAGGAGCGATAAAATGATCTCACTTAAATCACCGAGAGAAATTGATACGATGGAAAAATCAGGCCAATTGTTGGCAAAGGTACATGAGGCACTGAGGGAATTTATTAAACCTGGTATTACCAGTTGGGAGATAGAAGAGTTCGTCCATAAATTTATTGTGGACCATGGGGGGATTGCAGCACAGATAGGGTTCGAAAACTATGAATATGCTACTTGCTGCAGTATCAATGATGAGATTTGTCACGGATTCCCGCGGAAAAAGCCTTTAAAAGATGGCGACTTGATTAAAGTAGATATGTGTATTGATTTGAATGGTGCGATGTCGGATTCTTGTTGGTCTTATGTGGTGGGGCAATCGACAGATGAGATTGATCACTTGATGGAAGTGACTAAAAAAGCTTTGTATTTAGGAATCGAGCAAGCTCAAGTCGGCAATCGGATTGGGGATATTGGCCACGCGATACAAACTTATGTAGAGGGTGAAAATCTTAGCGTCGTCAGAGATTTTATCGGTCATGGTATTGGACCGACCATTCATGAGGCTCCAGCTGTCCCTCATTATGGCGAAGCGGGCAAAGGTTTACGATTAAAAGAGGGGATGGTCATTACCATCGAGCCCATGGTCAACACAGGTACGTGGAAAATGAAGATGGATAACAATGGCTGGACAGCAAGAACCCAAGATGGCGGGTTGAGTTGCCAATACGAGCATACAATCGCAATTACAAAAGAAGGACCAAGGATTTTAACCCAACAGGAAGGAGAATAACTTTCTGTAGGATGAGAAAGGTAGAAAGACTATGTTAGGGCGGATAAAAAGTAACCAGGATTTTCGGCGCTTGATACAAACGGTCCGTGAACGGATCACAGATGCTGAAATAGGTATTTCATCCTCAGCGATTGCTTATTACTTACTATTGTCAATTTTTCCGCTGATTATTGCTATCGGAAATATCCTGCCTTTTTTAAATATTGATATTGAGACCTTACTGAATTATATTGCGATGATTATCCCGGCAGATGTTTTTAAGATGTTGGAGGGGACGATTCGCTCTCTATTGGAAAATTCTTATGGCAGTTTGCTGTCTTTATCTGCCCTAGCGACGTTGTGGGCAGCCAGCAGAAGTATCAATGCCTTGCAGCGCTCTTTAAACAAAGTATACGGTGTTGGGGGAAGCCGTAATATGATTGTGACCCGGATGGTTTCTTTTATCGTCATTTTCCTCTTTTTGTTTGGTGTGGTCTTACTGACGACGCTATTTACGGTTGGACAATCTATTTTTGATGCTTTGATGCCGAATTTTCCTTTTTTAAAAGGTCTGGCAGAAACTTTCTCAGCAGTTAGATGGCCAGCGATATTGTTTGGTATCTTTGCAACGATGTTTGTCATTTACTATTTTTTGCCGAACGCAAAAATTCATGTGCGCTATATTTTGCCGGGCACTTTTTTTACAACGGTTGGCTGGATGGTTTTAACACAGGTTTTTGGGTATTATGCCAAATATTTTGCCGGCAGTTTTTCCAGTTATGGGATTATCGGAAGTTTTATTATCGTTATGTTGTGGTTTAATTTTGCGGCAACCTTAATCATAGCTGGCGGTATTGTCAATGCAGTGACTGAAGAATATTTTTGTGGAACGATTGTCGAGAGAAATTTGTCTTTAGATTATATTCGAGGGAAGTTGAAAGAAAAGACAGAAAAAAATTAATTTTTTGAAAGAATCAACAATAACGTTGGTTCTTTTTTGCTTCAGGAATTATTTGAGATGGGAATATTTTTGTTGAAATCGTTATCTGAAAAGCAGAGAAATCGTGTGTGGTCTGTCTGTGTCTCTGGTTAGTTTAATTATTAGTGTGATTTATGGCATAGAACTTTTAAACTTTTGGTTAATGTGTGCTATGTTATTCTTTAATTTCAAGTGTTGTTATGTTATAGTGTTATGTAAACAAATGAGTGAAAGGCCGATTTTTATGATTCTTTTAAGTATCATCGTTTCCAGTTTATATTTCTTTTTCCTATATAAAGTCTTTAATGAGAAAAAAAAATCAGTGCTTCTTAGCACAGTGTTTCTGAATGCCACAATTTCTCTGGGATTTTATTTGATGTTTATTGGTGATTTAAGTTTTAGTCAGTGGGGCAAGATTTTTTTGGTTCCTGACATTAAAATGCTGATGATTAGTTTGATTACTGGCTTTTTCTTTTTTTCATCGTTATTTATATTTTGTTATTTTAAAGACAAAAACCTTGTATACCATAGACAGAAAAATATCACAGTTGAAAAAAGAACACAAGTGAGCCGCATCATCATGAAAACAGTATCATTGCTCTTTGTTTTCGCAGGTTTTCTTTTCTTTTTCTCTTGTCGATGGGTGATAGATTACTTTGGCGAGGTGGATATCGAGCAAGTTTTATTTACGTTGACTCAATCGGTCACAGAGTCGGGGACTCAACAAATAGAAAGTTTTGTGTTCAATCCTCTATTGACGAGTCTGATTATCAGTTTTTCCATATGGCTTTGTCTTAACTTTTTTATTGAATTTACGTTCCCTTTCACAGAAAAATTAAAAATAGAGAAGTTTGGTTTTTGGAAGTATCTCTCACTTTCTTTGTCAGCTTTGCTGCTTATTGTAAATCTATATTCTGGACTGTCCTTCTTTGGTATTGATGATGTGAAAGCAGCTTTATTTGTTCAAGGGAAAATTTATGAAAGTTTTTATGTTCCAGGTGAAGATGTCCCTATTGAGCTTCCGGAAAACAAACGCAATCTGATTTATATTTTTGCAGAATCGATGGAAACGACTTATGTTTCAAAAGAGTTAGGGGGGGCAATGGACGAGAACCTGTTGCCAAATTTATCCGCACTGGCTCAAGAAAACATCAGCTTTTCAAATACGAACCTACTAGGCGGGGCGCTTTCAGCTCCTGGAACTGGCTTTACTGTAGCTGCGATGACGGCACAAACTTCGGGAACACCAATGAGGGCTAGCGCTGAAAAGAATCAATCATGGTCAGCTGGGGGGGATCTAGGCAATGCCTATGGGCAGGAAGTCAATGATTTCTTGCCAGGGGTATACTCTCTTGGCGAAATATTGGATGAACATGGCTATCAGCAAGAACTGCTGATCGGCTCGTCTGCCTCTTTTGGCGGCAGAGATAAATATTTTCAGCAACATGGAAATTATACTATTTCAGACTATCAAACAGCCCTTGATGAAGGCTGGATCCCTGAAGGTTATAAAATTTGGTGGGGTTACGAGGATGAGAAATTATTCCAGTTTGCTAAATCCAGATTAGATGAGTTGTCTAGCTCAGGTGAACCTTTTAATTTTACTTTGCTGACAGCTGACACTCATTTTGAAGATGGGTTGATGACAGAGAACACACCCGTCGTTTTTGATGATCAATATTCGAATGTCATTCATTGGTCAGACCAGATGATTTATGATTTCGTTGAATATGTGAAAACACAACCATATTATGAAAATACGACAATCATTATTTGTGGGGACCATTTGAGTATGGATCAGGATTTCTTTGAGAATATATCTAAGGACTATGACAGAACTGTTTTCAACGTCATTATTAATAGCCCTGTCTCTCCCCAAAAAACCAATCATCGCCTGTTTTCAACCATGGACTTCTTCCCAACCACCCTTGCCGCACTAGGTGCCAATATTGAAGGGGAACGTTTAGGACTGGGGACGAATTTATTTTCGGAAAAAGAAACGTTGATGGAAGAGCTAGGTTACGAAACCTTTTATCAAGAATTACAAAAAAAATCTGAATATTATACTAACGTCATTTTAAATGGTCATTCACCAGAGACATTCAGTTCAAGTGAATAAATAACTTCTAAGAGACTTGCGTTCGTTGCGGGTCTCTTTTTTAGTTTAAACTCTGTAACTTGTTGGGTTGATGAAATCGGGGAAAAATAAAACACAAGGAGAAATCATCAGAAGTGATTTACCCTTGTGTCTTATTTATTATGTTCACTTTTTTTTTTGCGTTGTTTTTCCCGATAAGACTTATTGCCGAGATATTTTAAAATCTTTATCAAAGGTTGCCTTTCGGGTCCAACAAGTCCGATGAGTTCAACGAAAAGTTCAAGGCAGACGGCTAAAAAAAATGCCAGAAGCACAGCACCTAAGGCATTAGCATAAGAAAATATAATGCCGGTGAGAGAGAAGACAGCAGCAAGACCATAAATGGTAATGACAGCTCCTCTGTGACTGAAACCAAGATCAATCAGCCGGTGGTGCAGATGCATTTTGTCAGCTTCAGAAATAGGTTTGTTGTTGGCAATTCGCCGAATAATTGCATAAATAGTATCGGCAATCGGGACGCCTAAAATAATGACAGGAGTAATCAAGGATATCAAGGTAATGTTTTTCAGTCCTTGTAAAGAAATGACTGAAATCATAAAACCTAGAAATAATGCTCCGGTATCGCCTAAAAATATCTTGGCAGGCTGAAAGTTATATGGGAAAAACCCAACAATACTTGCAATAAGTGCAAAAATCGTAATCGTGATATAGAAGCTGGAACTATGAATGAAAAAATAAGCAATAATCCCCATGGTTGATAAAGAAATGATCGAAACGCCTGAAGCTAAACCGTCTAATCCATCAATCAGATTAATCGCATTTGTAATGGCTGTAATCCAAATAATAGTCATGGGAAAACTCAGCCAACCCAAAGAGATATTTCCAATAAATGGAAGCGAGAATGAGGACATTTTAATATCTGCAAAAAAATAAACAATACAGGCTGCGGCAATGATTCCTACTAATTTTGCTTTTGGAGACAATTCAGAAACATCATCAATGATACCTGTAAGGACAATAATCCCAGCTCCGATGATTATCGGTAAAATATAGGAAAAAGGGATAAAGTCATAAAAGATAATCATCGTTGAGATGGCAAAAGAAAGAAAGATCGCTAAGCCGCCCATAGTAGGCATGACAGTCGTATTTATCCTACGTTCTCCGGGTTTATCAACAGCGCCGATCGCAAACGCAAATTTACGAACTAACGGTGTAATACAAAGGGATACCAAAATCGTCAATAGTAATTTTAAGATAATTTTAATCATTGGAGTCATTTAGAACAACTCGCTTTCCAGGTGATAGTCTTAATCATTATACAAATAGAAACGCCAAAACACAAATGTTTTTTTGATTTCCCATAAGTAATAAGGGTTTAAAAAAAGATATAGGGAAATACTACGCTGTGTATACTAGTTTTTTTATATCTTTTGTAGTAAAATAAGGTAAACTTTTCAAGGCCGAATGAAGAATGGAAGGACTTTAAACATTGAATTCAAGAAAAATAAACGATAGAAAAATGAATCATCATCGCAATCGCACACGAAGCGAAAGACATTTGAAGCCAAAGAAAAAAAGCTTATTAAGGCGAGGAATACAGTTTTTTACTATTTTGATACTTCTTGGAGCTTTAGCAGGTATTGCTTATGGCGGGAAGTTGTATTTTGATGCAGAAAACCTTATGGATAAAGCATATAAACCAAGGAAAAACGCTGTTGATATGAATGAAACCATTGTGGCAGACGCCGATCCGTTTTCAATACTTGTTATGGGCATAGATGATAATGAAGAAAGACAGCTAGGAACGGCCAGGACGGATACTCTTCTATTAGTCACAGTAAATCCTAAAACCGAGGTAGTCAATACGCTTAGTATTCCTCGGGATACGTTTACATACCTTGAAACAGAAAATTTTACGGGTTATTCGAAAATTAATGCGGCGTACACTTATAATCAAGAAGACGGTGCAATAGATGCTGTTGAAAATTTACTGTCTATTCCGATTAATTTTTATGCAACCCTTGATTTTCAAGCGTTCGAAAAGATTGTGGATGCTCTTGGTGGGGTGGAAGTGGATGTCCCCGTTGCAATCAGTGAAGCGAATGCTGACGTAACCAAGATGATTGAATTAGAGCCGGGCTTGCAAACTTTGAATGGAGAAGAAGCTCTGGCTTTTGCACGAACAAGAAAAATAGACAATGATATCAAACGAGGGGAACGTCAGCAACTGGTTATTCAGGCAGTTATTAAGAAAGCTTTAAGTTTAGGCTCGATTGCAAGTTATCCTGATGTGATTAATTCTCTGAGCGATCATCTTTGGACAGATATGAACAGTTCAACGATGATGACATTGGCAAAATCCAGTTTGTCAAAAAATTATGAATTTAACAGTTTTGTTTTTTCTTGGATGAGCTTTAATTATTCTTATACAGGAGAAAGCATGGTTGGAATTTATCAGGATAGTCTGGAATATATTTCCCATAAGTTAAAAGTATCTCTTGGGCTAGAGGCTGAGGATGAAAGAGATGCTCCTGGTTATGAGTTTCAGTCTGATGAAGTCACGGTCAGCGACAAAACATATCCTTTGTATGAAGATGGTGTTCAGTCTGATGACTTTGTCAATGAACAAGTTTATGATCCTGTTTATTGGTAAATATGATACAATTATGAGGATAGTGAGCTGAAATATAGTTTTTTTATATTGAATGCGAATTATTCTCTTGTTTTGTTTTTTTTGCTAAACATTTCAAGTACTAATTGATAATGGATGATTGAAAGGAAAGAGTAAGTGAAACGTAATAAATTTAAAAAAGTAGGGGTATTTTTTTTGGTATCTTCACTATTTCTGAGTCCAATGGTATGTGCGGATGAAATTTCTAGTGATAGTCAGAACGAGATTGAAGAATCGGTTTCGGAAACGGAGGAAATAAGCGACAATCCAAATTTAGAAGCAGTGAATGAAATCACGATTACGAAAATGGAATCTGCCAGAGTGCAGTTGGAGTTTTTAGGAAACGAGCATAACTTGTACGATAATCCAGGCAGTTTACGTGAAGCCAATGAACTTTTGATTGGCAGTGCTCATAAAGGTACTGTGGTCACAGGTGAGGCGTTGTACACGACTTCAGACGGTGAACAACACTACAATTTTCAACTAGGGGATCGTTACTACTGGGCCAACAGCAAGGCGTTTCAACAGGCGATTACGATTACGAAAATGGAATCTGCCAGAGTGCGGTTGGAATTTTTAGGAAACGAGCATAACTTGTACGATAATCCAGGCAGTTTACGTGAAGCCAATGAACTTTTGATTGGCAGTGCTCATAAAGGTACTGTGGTCACAGGTGAGGCGTTGTACACGACTTCAGACGGTGAACAACACTACAATTTTCAACTAGGGGATCGTTACTACTGGGCCAACAGCAAGGCGTTTCAACAGGCGATTACGATTACGAAAATGGAATCTGCCAGAGTGCGGTTGGAATTTTTAGGAAACGAGCATAACTTGTACGATAATCCAGGCAGTTTACGTGAAGCCAATGAACTTTTGATTGGCAGTGCTTATAAAGGTACCGTGGTCACAGGTGAAGCGTTGTACACGACTTCAGACGGTGAACAACACTATAATTTTCAACTAGGGGATCGTTACTACTGGGCCAACAGCAAGGCGTTTCAACAGTCGATCACGATTACGAAAATGGAATCTGCCAGAGTGCGGTTGGAATTTTTAGGAAACGAGCATAACTTGTACGATAATCCAGGCAGTTTACGTGAAGCCAATGAACTTTTGATTGGCAGTGCTTATAAAGGTACCGTGGTCACAGGTGAAGCGTTGTACACGACTTCAGACGGTGAACAACACTATAATTTTCAACTAGGGGATCGTTACTACTGGGCCAACAGCAAGGCGTTTCAACAGTCGATCACGATTACGAAAATGGAATCTGCCAGAGTGCGGTTGGAATTTTTAGGAAACGAGCATAACTTGTACGATAATCCAGGCAGTTTACGTGAAGCCAATGAACTTTTGATTGGCAGTGCTTATAAAGGTACTGTGGTCACAGGCGAGGCGTTGTACACGACTTCAGACGGTGAACAACACTATAATTTTCAACTAGGGGATCGTTACTACTGGGCCAACAGCAAGGCGTTTCAACAGGCGATCACGATTACGAAAATGGAATCTGCCAGAGTGTGGTTGGAATTTTTAGGAAACGAGTATAACTTGTACGATAATCCAGGCAGTTTACGTGAAGCCAATGAACTTTTGATTGGCAGTGCTTATAAAGGTACTGTGGTCACAGGCGAGGCGTTGTACACGACTTCAGACGGTGAACAACACTATAATTTTCAACTAGGGGATCGTTACTACTGGGCCAACAGCAAGGCGTTTCAACAGGCGATCACGATTACGAAAATGGAGCCGGCCAGAGTGCAGTTGGAGTTTTTAGGAAACGAGCATAACTTGTACGATAACCCAGGCAGTTTGCATGAAGCCAATGAACTTTTGATTGGCAGTGCTCATAAAGGTACCGTGGTCACAGGTGAGGCGTTGTACACGACCTCAGACGGCGAACAACATTATAATTTTAAATTTGGTGACCGGTATTACTGGATGAACAGTAAAGGTTTGGAAAAAGTAATTACAATAACTAAACAAGAGTCTGTCAGCACGGAATTGCAGATAGTTAATGGAAATTATGATATGTATAATACGCCGCAAAACCTTAAAAACGCAATGAAATTAGAAGCATCTTCTGCTCATCTGCAAGATAGAATAAGGGGGACTGCCCTTTATACACTTTCTGATGGTAGCAGGCATTACAACTTTCAGCTGGGCAGTCGTTATTATTGGATCAATGAAAAAGGTGTGACGAAATCGACTTATAGCAGACCTTCGGCTAAAGCTGATTTTATAGATGTCTCTAATCACCAGGGAGACTTAAGCCAAAGCTTTTATAATGGGTTGAGTTCTCAAGGAATCCAAGGAGTAGTTTTAAAAGTTAGTGAAGGAACAGGCTTCTTTGATAAGTATGCCAAGAACAACTATCAACGGGCACGAAATGCGGGTCTGGTGACAGGAGCGTATCATTTTGCGCGTTATCATTCAGCTAATGGTGCTATTGCCGAAGCCAATTATTTTGATTCCAAATTAAAGGCGATTAATTTTGACAAAGGAAGCAATGGCTATGTTGTTCTTGATATTGAGCATGGAATTGCAGCAAATGCTGCAAATCAAACTGCTATGGCCAATGCATTCATAAATCGACTTAGACAGCTAGGTTACAAGAATGTTGATATGTATGTGGGAGATTATTATTTGAAGAGTAATTTGCATGCGAGTGCTCTTGCTGTGAGTAACCCTTGGATTGCAGGTTATCCAGGAACAGCGGATCAATCAGTTTCTTCTATTACGCATACTGGGGGAATGGGTGCATGGCAATTTACTGACAGATATCCAGTAGGTAGTTACCGGTTGGATGCCAGTGTCGATTATAGTGGGAAATATACGGGAGTTAGTTCAGGGAGTTATTTGTCTGGTGTAAAAATGAATGATTTTAAAATGATTCAAAAAGACGGACCGATTTTTTCTCGTCCGGGAGCATTTGCCCATAACAAAGTGGTTGGAAATTTAAGTACATACATAAATAGAAATGTTCAGGTGGTTTCCAAGGTCGTGACAAGTGATGGCGTTTATTATGAATTGGTGCACGGGAACGGCTCGATTGGTTATGTAAAGGAGAGCAATCTTTAAAATATCATGCGATAGCTGGTGGTTCGATTCAAATGATCGTCAGCTATCAATGTTATTGATTTTATGATATGATGTTAGTTGATTTTTAGTAACTGAGTGGAGATTAGGTATGAAAATATTGATAGTGAGTCAGAGCTTTTATCCTGACAATTTTAAAATAAATGAATTGATAAAGGAGTTTGCTGAGAATGGCAACGAAGTAACAGTTCTCAGCGGCTTAGGTGATTATACGACTGGGAAAGTCCATGAAAATTATCGTTTTTTTAAAAATAGGACAGAGGTTTATAATGGGTGTACTATTAAAAGAGTCAGAACTTTTTCTAGAAGAAAAGGACCATTTTTTCGTTCCCTCAATTACTTGTCGTTCGCTTTTTTTGGCTCTTTATGGAGTTGGTTTACAAAACAAACATTTGACATAGTATATGTTTATCAACCTTCACCTGCGACGATGATTTTCCCTGGGATTATCGCTGCTAAACGCAGTAAGGTACCTTTATTGGTCTATTGCTTAGATATATGGCCAGAAGCATTAAAAGCGATGAGCATAAAAGAAGAAAGTATTGTTTTCAAGATTGTGCACAGGATGAGTCGATATATGTATAATCAAGCTGATCATATTTTAGTGAGCTCGCACTCGTTTATGGAATATCTTCATCAATATAATCAAGTGCCTTATGATAAAATGGACTATCTCCCCCAACATGCTGATGTAAACACTCGCCAGAAGGTGAATGAGGTAGAAATGGAAATCCCAACGGCAGAGGTCAACTTTGTTTACACAGGTAATATTGGGTACGTTCAGGATGTTGAAACGATTATCCGTGCAGTGAATGAAATAAAATTAGATAAATCCTTTCTTTTTCATATCGTAGGGGGCGGTTCTAATTTCGAAAATTGCGTTAAACTTTCAAAGGAATTAGCCGTTGAAGATTATATTGTGTTCTATGGCAATCAACCGGTGGATAGGATGCCGTTTTTTAATGACCTTGCCGATGCTTTTTTGCTAACGTTAAAATTTGAGAATAAAATTGGATTGACTATTCCTGCAAAGCTGCAGGGTTACATGGCAGCGGGGAAACCTATTATTGCTGCAATTGATGGAGATGCTAAAACAATTATTGAGGAAGCCCAATGTGGCCTGTGTGTTTCTTCCTCGGATGCAGTATCTTTGGCTAGAGCTGTTGAAAAATTCGTTTATCTATCGAAGGAGGAAAAAGAGGCATTGGGCAATAATTCTTTAGATTATTTTAAAGAACATTTCAACAAGGAGAAATTTGTAAAAGTGACCTTAGATAAGATAACAGAAATGGTAAATAAAGATGAGGAAGGGGTTTGAGAATGACTGAAACTATGTTTAAAGATAAAATATTAATGATCACTGGAGGAACGGGTTCTTTTGGTAATGCTGTCATGGAACGGTTCCTAGACACAGAAATCAAAGAAATTCGTATTTTTTCTAGAGATGAAAAAAAACAAGACGATATGCGTAAACAATATAAAAATGATAAAATCAAATTTCACATTGGAGATGTGCGAGACCCACAGAGCATTCGAAATGCTATTCATGGCGTAGATTATGTCTTTCATGCAGCAGCACTAAAGCAAGTTCCTTCGTGTGAGTTTTTCCCATTAGAGGCTGTAAAGACGAACGTCTTAGGGACAGAAAATGTTTTACAGGCGGCAATTGATGAGGGAGTTAAAAAAGCTATCTGTTTATCTACGGATAAGGCGGCCTATCCTATCAATGCCATGGGGATTTCAAAAGCGATGATGGAAAAAGTTTTCGTAGCAAAATCACGCACAGTGCCAGAAGATAAAACATTGATTTGCGGCACAAGATATGGCAATGTGATGGCTTCCAGAGGATCTGTGATTCCATTATTTATAGAACAAATCAAAAACAATCAGTCATTGACTGTGACTAACCCGGAGATGACAAGGTATCTAATGAGTCTGGAAGAAGCAGTTGAACTGGTTATTTTTGCATTTAAAAATGCAAAATCTGGCGACATTATGGTACAAAAGTCTCCAGCTTCGACGATTGAAGATCTGGCGCAAGCGGTTAAAGAATTATTTGATTATAAAAAAGAGGTAAAGATTATTGGTACTCGCCATGGAGAAAAACTTTATGAAACGTTATTGACGAAAGAGGAGTACTCCAAAGCAGAAGATGCCGGCAATTTTTATCGTATTCCTGCCGATAATAGAGATTTGAACTATGATAAGTATTTTGGAAACGGCTTAGAAAAATTAAGCGGTGAAGAGGAATATAACTCTCACAATACGACGAGGCTTTCTGTAGAGGAAGTAAAAGAAAAGCTATTGACCCTAGACTATGTAAGAAGTGAATTAGAGAGTTGGAAAAGCTAATGAATATTTTGATAACGGGAGCAAAAGGGTTCATTGGGAGAAATCTGGCTAGTGAATTGAACAACAGAGGCTATCATCAATTGTTTTTGGTGGACAAGGATACATCCATGGGTGAACTTGAAATTTTTTGTCAAAAAGCAGATTTTGTATTTCATCTGGCGGGAGTGAATCGACCTAAACAAGAGACAGATTTTCAAGCAGGGAACACTGGATTTACACATACTTTATTGAGCATGCTGGAAAAAAATGAGAACAAGGCACCGATTATGATCTCATCTTCTACTCAGGCTGATTTAGACAATCCATATGGCAAAAGTAAGAGTGAGAGCGAAAATCTCATCCGGGAGTATGGTGAAAAAAATGATGTGCAAACCTTTATTTACAGATTCCCTAATGTGTTTGGTAAATGGAGTCGTCCAAATTACAATAGTGCGATTGCCACATTTTGTTACAATATTGCGCATGAACTTGAAATCACGGTGAATGATCCCAAAGTAGTGCTGACCTTAGTCTATATAGATGATTTGGTGAATGAGTTGCTTGGGGTGCTAGAAGGAAAAGAATCACGGGAAGGTGATTTTTGCTTTGTTCCAGTTGTTTATAAGCAAACCCTAGGATGGATTGCGGAGACGATACAATCTTTTAAGGAAAGCAGAAATAATTTACAAGTGCCAGATATGGGAAATGAATTGACAAAAAAATTATACAGTACTTACTTGAGTTTTCTTCCTGAAGCAGATTTTTCTTATGAGTTGAAAATGAATGTAGACGAACGAGGTTCTTTTACTGAGTTTCTACGTACTGCAAATGCAGGCCAAGTTTCTGTCAATATCTCGAAGCCGGGAATTGTGAAAGGAAATCACTGGCACCATACAAAAAATGAAAAGTTTCTTGTAGTTAAAGGCAATGGGGTCATTCGTTTCAGGCAACTGGATTCAGATGAAATTATCAGTTATTTTGTGAGTGACGATAAATTAGAAGTAGTGGATATCCCTGTGGGCTACACGCATAATATAGAAAATTTGGGGAGCGAAGACATGGTAACTGTGATGTGGGTCAATGAACCTTTTGACCCTAGTAAGCCAGACACGTTCTTTTTGGAGGTTTAGTGTGAAAAAATTAAAAGTGATGACAGTCGTAGGAACCAGACCTGAAATTATTCGCCTCGCTGCTGTGATTGATAAATTGGAAAAAAGCGAGGCGATTGATCATATTATTGTCCACACAGGGCAAAACTATGATTATGAGTTAAATGAAGTTTTTTTCAAGGATTTTAATTTACGGAAACCAGATTATTTCTTGGATTCAGCCGTAGGTTCAGCCATCGAAACCATTGGTAATATTTTAATCAATATTGAAAAAGTTTTAGAGAAAGAACATCCGGACGCGTTACTAGTCCTTGGTGATACTAACAGCTGTTTGAGTGCTATTGCGGCCAAAAGACGAAAAATACCGATTTTCCATATGGAAGCTGGCAATCGCTGTTTCGATCAGCGTGTGCCAGAAGAAACCAATAGAAAAATTGTGGACCATACGGCAGATATTAATTTAACGTATAGCGATATTGCAAGAGAGTATTTGTTGAGAGAAGGTCTGCCAGCAGATAGAGTGATTAAGACTGGAAGTCCGATGTATGAGGTGCTGCTGTCTAAAAGAGAAGAAATTAAAAATTCTGACATTCTAGAAAAGCTGCAATTGAAAAAAGATAACTACTTCGTCGTTTCTGCACACCGGGAAGAGAATATCAATTCTGAAAAAAATTTCTTCAATTTAGTGAGCAGTTTAAACAAGGTGGCACAAGAATATGAGTTGCCTATCCTTGTCAGCACTCATCCGAGAACCAGAAAGATGATTGAAGAAAAGAAAATCACGTTGAATCCTCTGATTATTCTATCTAAGCCTTTAGGATTTATTGACTACAATCACTTGCAAATCAATGCTAAGGCAGTTTTGAGCGATAGCGGGACAATCAGCGAGGAATCTTCTATTCTTGGTTTTAAAGCTTTAAATATACGAGAAGCTCATGAAAGACCTGAGGCTATGGAGGAAGCTAGTGTGATGATGGTGGGCCTAAGTGAGGAAAGAATCATGCAAGGGCTGATGGTGTTGGCCACTCAGGAAAAAGAGACATTGCGTCAAGTGGCAGATTATTCCATGCCTAATGTTTCCGAGAAGGTTCTGCGGATTATTTTATCTTATACAGATTATGTCAATCAAGTAGTATGGAGAAAATAGATAATGAAATATTTAGTTTATAATGTCGCGGCTGATGGAGGGGGCGCTTTGTCAGTCCTTCAAATGTACTATGAAAAATATTCTAATGATGCAGAAAATGAATATGTTTTTTTAATAAGTACTCCTGAGTTGAAAACAACAGAAAATATTACAGTTATTAATAAAAAATGGGTCAAAAAAAGTTGGTTGCATCGTTTATTTTTTGAATATATTTGTGTAAAGAAAATCATTAGAGAACATGGCATTGACGAAGTCATATCATTACAAAATATTTTACTCCCAAATGTTAATCAGACTCAAACTCTTTTGGTGCAAAACGCCATGCCGTTCACCACAGTCAAGTTTTCGATACTTCATGATACGAAATTATGGATTTATAAACATTTGATTTCAAAAAAAATTATCAAGTCAATACATCAGGCAGATGAGGTGATTGTTCAGACTGAGTGGATGGCTGATGAAATAAAAAAAATAAAAAAAAATAATCACACAGTCAAAGTTGAAAAACCATACTATGAAATAAAAATTCCTGAGTCATCAGCTAAAGAAATAATTAATGGGTGTGTTTTCTTTTATCCTGCTAGTGGGGAAAGCTATAAAAATCATCAAGTCATAGTTGAAGCAGCAAGGGGTCTTGTGGCACAAGGTAGTCAATTTAAAGTGATTTTTACACTAAAAGGAAATGAAAATTCTTTTGTGGAGAGATTATTCAATGAAGCCCAAAAGTATCGTTTGCCTATCCAATTTGCTGATAAAATGAGCCGGGAACAAGTATTTGGTTATTACAGTAAAACAATCTTGATTTTCCCCTCATTATTAGAAACAGTTGGGTTACCGTTGATGGAGGCAAGAGAAGTAGGGACTTCGATTATTGCTGCAGATTTGCCGTATGCTAGGGAAGTGTTGACTGGATATGAGACAAAGACATTTTTTGTTGATCCTTTTGATAGCGAAGACCTTCAAAAAACGATGAATCAACTAATATTAAATAAGAAGTCGGGGTAGATAAATTTGGATTTACCCAAAACATATAAAAAAGGGTTGTTTGTCAAATGGTGTTGAAGGACTAAAAACTGAATAGAAAGCAACTCATCGTTGGGGATTTTTGGCTGTTCGAGATTTAGTTTTGATGGACCTAAGATCACCGAAAACATGAAGTTAATCGATAGGGAATAATTTCTCTGTCGATTTTTTTATGCTTGTTGAAAACCAGTCCTTTTATGATGTGAATTCGGTCTCTTAGGTTATAAAAGTTACGGTAACCATAGGAACCCCGCTTTACTAGTTTGATTTTGTTAATAATCCTTTCTGTTACACCGTTAGAATAAGGAAGATGGAAGGCTTTCTCTATACCTTGCTGATGTTTCTTCAAAGTATAGAGTTTCTTTCTAAACCATAACGACAAGCTTTTACTAATCCTTTTATTTGTTGATAGAAGTCCTTAGCATTTTTTCTCTTGTGATAATAATGTAAGTACTGAACTACTTCGTAAGCTATTTTCAAGTGGGAATCATAGCTTAATAATTCATCTATAATATCATGAGAATGCAGTTCTCTTATAGACAATTTATGATAATGATAGTGCTCCGTGTCAACTGTATCAGAGTTCTTGAGAAGCAGTTTCCAGTAGCATTTTAATCGACGATATTGGCGTCACCTGTTCGAAATTAATTCATCACTGTCATTCTTAATTGATTAAAAGAATGCGTAATATGTTGGACGATATCAAACCTATCCGTGACAATAACTGCACATAGGTCAACGTATGTTTGAATACGGGAAGTTGTGTTGTCACTAATTTTGTTCCGTTCTTGGCGATTTGTCCGTGATTGATTTCTCCACACTTCTCACATTAGTCAAAAGCAAAACACGGTATGAAGTAATTTTTAAAATAGAAAAGAAAATGGCTAAATCGGCGAATTATTTTGGAACACATTATTGAATTCATTGAAGATTGGATGAACCATTATCCAAGAAAGATTTCAGTTTGGGAAACACTTTTGGCTATGCTAACTGAAGAACTTTGGAAGATAGAATGCTTGATAAATTTAGCAATTTGACACTGTACTTTCCCCAAGGAGACTTTTCGTTTGGAAAGACGGTTTGAATAAGTTGACCGTAACTAGGATTCATGTCCATCGTTAGATATTTAATCTTCAGACGGACTTTTCGAGGGTAGCGCATGAAATATTGAACCAATATAAAAAGGCAGAAGTCTTCTAATATCTGAAAAAATAATTGGTTTTTCCATCCACACAAATAGAAATCGTGACTCCATCTCAGGTTTTAGTGAACTTTGGACAACTAAAGTTGCACCACAACTGTGACATAGAAAATGGGAATATTTGAACCCTCCATTGGGAAGTCTGACGATTGCAAGACTGTCCTTAATCAAACGAACTCTTTTGGCTCAGTATCAAATCACAATTATTAATCCAAACGAACTTTCAAGAACACCAGCTTAAAAAATAGTAGCTAACTTGTATTTGATATTTAGAAACAATTAAGTTTTTCGCAACAATAGAAGAAAAATATAAATTCATGTATAATGTAAACTGAGCATTTAAAAAGTGACGCTACCGATTAGGATATGTTTTTTCTGAATATCTCAATAGTGCTTCTTGTTTAACAAAAGGTATGTTGGAACACAGCTTGATGAGACAGTACAAATTGTTGTAGAAAGTATCATCAGTTTTTTGGAGTATTTTTATTTTGAGATTAGTGATGACTGCTGTCGCTTTAGCCGCTTTTTTATTTTTTATATTTCAGACCGGGAAAAACAATGTAGTATATTGGCTGCAGGCGATCTATATCTTGGCTGCTGCAATTGATATATCTTGGCTATTTATGGGATTGGAAGACTTTAAAAAAACAGTTATCCGGAATATGGCGGTAAAATTAGTAAGTGTCGCTTTAATTTTTGCGATAGTTCGGTCAAAAGAAGATTTGGGCTTGTATGTGTTGATTTTAGCTCTATCACAATTCTTTGTACAGCTTACCATGTGGCCTTATCTGAAAAAAATAGTCAATAAAATCAGCCAGACTAAATTAAACTTAGGCAGCCATATTTTGCCCTCATTACAACTTTTTATCCCACAAGTTGCAATACAAGTTTATGTGATTTTAAACAAAACAATGTTGGGTTACTTTGCCGATTATAGCGAAGTCGGTTTTTTTGATAGCGCAGATAAATTGGTAAGAATTATTTTATCTGTTGTTACAGCCCTCGGGGTGGTAATGCTACCACGAATATCCCATACTTTTTCAAAGGGAAATTTAAAACAGGTGAATGAATATGTATACAAATCATTTAATTTTGTGAGCAATCTATCAGCACCGCTATGTTTTGGATTGGCTGCCATAGCCAAGACATTTACTCCCATTTATTTTGGTCCCAGCTTTGAAAAAACTGGAACAATCATTATGATTATTAGTCCTGTGATTATTTTTATTGCGTGGAGTAACGTCTTAGGGCAGCAATATCTTTTGCCCACCGGGGAAAATACAGAATACACTTTATCAGTAGTTTGTGGCGCTATAATCAATTTTATTGTGAATTTACTATTAGTGAGAAACTTCACCTCTATCGGCGTTTCTATCGGAACGATTATAGCAGAGTTTTCTGTCACCTCTGTTCAATTTTTTTAAATAAGACATCAGATATCAATTAAAAAATCATCTAAAGGCGTGTGGATATATATATTAGTAGGATTGATTATGTTTACTTTAGTGTTTTCAATTGGAAAATATCTTGGCTCGTCACTGAAGACAATATTGAATCAAGTGATTGTCAGTGTCTGTACATCTTTTGGTCTGTTGCTTCTTTTTAAAGAGAAAACTAACAAGAAGATATTGACGGAAGCTTTGGGACTTATTGGAATTAAAACTAGGAAATAGAGTGGAGATTCTGATGCAGCAAATGTTTTTGAAAGAAGGATTTATTATGCTCACAATAGTGATAGTGTTTTACGGCATTGATTTAGAAAAATCAATATCTTTAAGCACTTTGATGAAAAACATAAAAAAAGTTACTTCTGCTTCAGGGATTAATGTCATTTTGTATGACAATAATAAAGAAAGTTCCCAGAATTATTTTAATATTCTAGCTTCAAATGTTGAACTTGACCTGTGTTACAAGCATAATCCTGATAATCCTGGAATCGCAGAAGCTTACAACTTTGCTTTTGAAAAAGCGAAAACCTTGAATTCTGAATGGTTGATGCTGCTTGACCAAGATACACACCTTACGTCGGAGTATTTGACAGAAGTAGTTAGCAAGATTAAAAATAATAATCTGTCGGAAGCTGCAATAGTTCCTCAAATTAAAGATCCAGTAACGCATCATTTGATTAGTCCTGTTTTGAAAGACACTAAGGAAACAGTTTTTCCAGGAACTCACAAAAATCTTATGGCTATCAATTCAGGGATGGTTGTAAGTACGAAATTTTTGGAACAGATTAACGGATTTAATTTAGATTATCCTTTAGATTATTTGGATCACTGGTTTTTCCAGATGATAAAGGAAAAGAATCAATCTGTGAATGTTTTAAAAAGTGGGCTTCTCCATGATTTGTCAGTTAAAAATTTAAAAAAAGTCAGTAATCAGCGGTATGAGAATGTTTTGTTTTATGAAAAAAAATTTATAATAGAATTCCAACCAGACCAACTCAGGCATTACTATTTACATAGTATGTTAAGGTTGGCGAAGTGTCTGTTGGTTTCTCCTTCTAAAATAAAGATTATACTGAAAATAATGTTGAAAGATGTTACTTGAATGTAACTGTTGACAGGAGTTGAACGTCTTGCAAAAAAAAATAATGCTCAATCCTTTTTCAATTTTTTTTATTATTATTCTAGGGATATTGCTCACATACTCACTGAGTTGGTCAACATTTAATGAGCCACTGACTGTTCCTATGATGCTATTTCTTACCTTTATCCTTATTACGTTACTTTTGTTTTCCAAAATTTTTAATCGGACATTTCCCGAAGGTACATTTGTAAAAAGATCTTTTAGAATCAATCTTATACCTTGGACATTGTTGGCAATTCTTTCTATGGCTGCAGAGTTTGTTTATGAAAAAGCAATTCCGATTATTGAAATTTTGGTTTTGAAAAGCGGATATGAATACACTAGTTTTGGAGGGATACCTGGATTTCATGTATTTGCTGTCACCTTTGTATCGTTTCTAGGTTTATATTGCTGGCAATTATTTTTAGAAGAAAAAAGATGGTATCTGCTTCTCTTGTCAGTTTTATTTGTTTCTTTTCCAATAATGCTTTTTAATCGTGGAGGTTTCATCATGAATCTTTCGTCGATGTTTTTTATATTTTTATTACATAAAAGAACGATGGTAATAAAGTTGAAGTATTTGTCAGCCTTTGTTTTAGTGTTAATACTTCTTTTATATGCTTTTGGGATTTTTGGGAACATTCGCTCTGATTCGGAAAATGCTGCCAAAGATATTACAGATAGTTCCTTTATTTTAAGAGTAGGCCAGGCAACGGAGGAGTTTAAAAATTCCCCTGTTCCTGATCCATTTTTCTGGGCGTATTTATATGCAAGTACACCTATCGCAAATCTGCAATATATGACAGAGAATATTGAGCCAAGCAATAATCTAACTTTGTTTATTACACAAACAGTATTTCCTGATTTCATAGGAAAAAGAGTCGAAGAAAAAATTGGCAGAACAGTCCAACAAGACCAAAGACGTTCACCTGTATTTAATGTTTCAACTATGTTCATTTCTTCTTTTAAAACATTAGGTTTTTTGGGTATGCTGTTAACTTACTTCTACTTTATTTTTTTTGTTTTCCTTTATTCGTATATGATGAAGCATATGCATACGACTAAAATAATTGGTATTGCCATTTTATGTACAATCGCAATATTTAACATGTTTGACAATATGCTGGTATTTTCTGGACTGAGTTTCCAGTTAGTTTATCCAATATTATTTTGGATATATAAAAAATTATAGAGGGTGAAAAAATGTCTTTTAAAGTGGAAATGAAAAATATCGGAAATTTTTTTTATCGCAGGAAAATGATTATTTTGATTTCGATACTAGTTGCATTAATTGGCGGTATTTTATATAATATGACAATAAAAAGTCCTAAAAATACGATAGAACAAGAAAAAATACAGGAAGTTTTTGTTTCTGAATTTGGCTTGTCAATAGAAAGTAGTCAAGGGCAACCGTACGCAGGTATTGCCCAGCTAAAAACGATGTTAGTTAATGAGGATCAGCTGGAAAAAATTTCTGATCAAGGTATTCAAATTGAAAGTCAAGAATTAGAACAAAGTGTTTCAGCATTTGTAAGGACTTCTAAAGGTGAGGTAGTTTTTATCCGAGTGACGCATGCCAATAAAGAATATGTAAATAAAATTTCTGCTTTTCTCTATAACCAAATGTTCTCAGATGATTTTGATTATATAAAAAACAAGGTGGTTTTATCTGTAATGAAACCAACACAAGCAACTTCAGAAATTCCGATATACGATGATATCTATTCCACAACTGATAAATCAATGTTGCCTACGGGTGAAGGAGCAACAGTAGTGGGAAGCAAGAAGATCTCATCAATCGTTTTTATTTTGGTGGGATTGATTTTCGGTATCATTTTATCGTTAGTAATAGATATTTTTAACAAAAAGATTTATTCTATTGGTTATATTGAAGGTATCGTTGATCCGAATATCAAAATAATTGATGCAAGCTTTGACAATCGCTCATCTTTTTTGAATAGAGTAAATATTGTTGCTACTATTAATGAAAACGAAAAATGTTTAGCATTACTGCAGGAAGGTTCTAATTCAAAATTATTCAAAGATCTCCAAGAAAACGAAGAGATTGCTACTTATACGGAAATAACGGCGGAGAATTTGAAAGAATCAAAAAAAATACTGTTGTTTGTAGAAAAATCTCACACTACTATTGATTGGTTGACGACGCAAATTTCTTTATTGCAAGAAACTGATAAGAAAATAATCGTATTTTTCTTTGATACCTACCATTAGGATCAGATGTGGGAAGTTTTAGAATTTTCAAGGTGGTTCTGCGTATGGTATACTGATAAAGAACTAAAAGTATTGATAAATAAGGAAAGAGGTACAGTTGAAGATGCAAAAAGTTGTCATCAGTATTGTGACTTATAACAGTAAGTATGTCTTTGAGGTATTGGACAATTTGATAGAACATTTTGCAGATGCTTCAAATGTCAGGATAAAACTTTTCGATAATAATTCTACAGCGGAATATAAAGAACGATTAAAAAATTATTCAAAAGATGCCGAAATTACATTCCATAATGAAAATTTGGGATTTGGCAGTGCACATAACTTAAATCTTAAAAATCTTGATGAGCCATTGTTTTTAATTTTAAATCCAGATGCTTTCATAAATAAAGATGGTTTAGATAAATTAGTTGAATCCATTTCTTTAGAAGATGATACCGGCTTAGTTGTGCCACAAATTTTGAATCCCGATGGAACAACTCAACATTTGATAAGAGAAAGTGTTTCAGTATTTGACTACGCTCTGAGATTTCTTCGTTCAGGAGTTGTCAAAAAATTGTTTGATAAAAGACTGGCAAAATATGAATGTCGAAATTTACCTGACGATGAAATAGTACCTGTCAGAATAGGTTCAGGCTGTTGTATGCTGATTAAAAAAGATGTTTTTAATGCTGTAAATGGATTTGATGAGCGATATTTTATGTACTTTGAAGATTATGACCTGTGTTTGGAACTAGAAAAAAATGGTTATAAAGTTTTGTACAATCCTTTTGTTAAGTTTGTACACTACTACGGAAAAGAGGCCCATAAGAATCAAAAACTCTTCAAAATCTTTATTATTTCAATGACAAGATTTTTTAACAAGTGGGGCTGGAAATTATTTTAAGCGCAGCGGTAAGAGGGGGAGAATATGCTTTCGATTTGTATGGCTACGTATAACGGCTCAGCTTTCGTTATTCGCCAATTGGATTCAATTCTTCGTCAGTTGAGTGCCAATGATGAAATAATAATAGTTGATGACGGCTCGACAGATCAGACTAAAGCCCTTATTGAAGGATTGCATGATAGTAGAATTTGTTTATATGTGAATCAAACAAATATTGGTCCGATAAAAAGCTTTGAACGAGCTCTAGCGCTGGCAAAAGGAGAAATCATTTTTTTGTCAGACCAAGACGATATTTGGCTGGATGGTAAAGTTGATACTATTTTGCGGAAAATGCAGTTAACAGGCAGCGATGTGATCGTTCATGATTCGAAAGTCGTCGATGGTGATTTGAAAAAAATCAGCGATTCTTGGAATCAGCATAATGCTAATAATTTGCAGCCAACGGTTTTAAATACAATTATTAAAAATGGTTTTTCTGGCTGTATGATGGCTTTTACTTCCGAGGTTGCTCAAGATTCCCTTCCATTTCCAAAGACGATTGAAATGCATGACCAGTGGGTGGCCTTGAGTGCATTGATGCATAAAAAAAAGGTAACGATGATTGACGATGTGTTGATGTTATTTGTTCGCCATGGTGATAATGCAACATCTATTAAAAAAAGAAGTTTTATTGAGCGTTTGAAAGGGAGAATAAATACTTTGAAGGCTGTAATAAAGTATAATTCAGATTTTTTTTAAAAAAAGTTTATGAATTAAAGAATTTATTGAATTAAGATAGTCATTGTAAATATTTTAAAAGTGTGGCTCCCTTTTAATTGTAGAATTTTTAAGAGGATTGCCAAATGATGAAAAAGTACCGATATTCAAATATTAACGTTCAATCGACAGTATTCAACACTTTATCGATTGAACGTTGATTTATTAGTAAATCCCCCAAAATTGAGATAATCAACCATTTTTTATTGTGAATGAAACAACATATGCTGATGTGTGTTTAGTTTGATCACATTGGCTCGGGGTGGAAGAAATCAAAGGCTTGGCTAGTTTAATATACGTATAATCAAGGATGCAGAGATGGCCTAGAAACTTTCTTTTTGCTAGCGTTGAATATAACAAGCCATTTGACCAAACAAAGATTTTAAGAGTAGTGTAAATAATTGAAGTATGCAATTTCAAAAAAATTATGATATCCTAGATAAAGTCCATATAATTGTGTAAAAGATAAAAGGCCATGTAACAGCTCATTCACGGATAGGCAACCAGACTCACGACACTCTGTCATTTTTATGGATGCCACTCACATTTCCCTAAAGTGACAAACAGTTTCTAAAGAAGAAGCCCTCAATCTAATAAATAGAATGATTGAAAAGTGGAAAGAGCAGAGCCCAAGAGTGGTCAAGCGACCCTTGAATCCTGCGATATTAACATTTTTTAATTTCCTAATGAAGAGTCTCTAGAGAGAGTCTTGGACTCACAATACAATGACTACAATCAAACTTTTTTAGGATGTATTTATGAGGGGCTCAAGGAAATTCAAGGCACATTGGAATCAATGCTTTAACTGAAAAAAACAGGATGGGTTGTTCTATTTACACATAAATCTTGTCTAAATGAGTTAAGGTAAAACCAGCGTCCAACTTCATATCTTTGAGCAGCGTTGAAATGTTTAGTTTTATTTTTCTTTTGATTATAATCCTTCATCTTATCATGGGTCTAGGGATAGAAAACTATAGTTTGAACATTTTTTTCAAGCGGTGATGCAATGTTTTATGATCGCTTGTAAGCTGCTGATACGATTTTTTGTTTTATCTTTACGTTAGACATGTTTGTTTTTGTGAAGAGTCCAGCAGATTTATATAATGTTGCTATTCTAAATTCTCTGGGATATCTTGTCATTGGGGTCATAGCGAGTTTGATTGTACGCTACCGTTACAATGTTAGATTCCGAATTCCTAAAATTTCAGATTTAATAAGTCAGTATCGATACTCATGGCATCTTTTTTTATCCACTTTTTCAACGAGTATTTATAACACTACAAATATTTTTGTTCTAGGGCTTGTTGCTGGAGACTCAGCTACAGGGGATTTTAATATTGCGAATACACTGATCCGAGTATGTGCCAGTGTGGTCTCACCAATCACTCAAACATTTTATCCAAAGGTGACACAGCTCGCAATGAACTCAAAAGCTTCCGCAATGAAGCTGATTCAAAAAATATGGATAGTAGTCACTCTTGTTTTTACAGCAGGTTGCTTGATTCTTCTTTTTGGTATCGGTCCAATTCTAAGTTTATTTTTTCAAAACAATTTTCAGCATTCAGTAGAATTGATTCAAATTATGTCATTTTTGCCTCTCATGGTCGCCTGGAGCAACATTTATGGTATGATGACGATGACGACGTTTGGGTATAAAAAAGAATTGTCGAGAATTTATGTGATTTCTGGGTTGATTAGCGTCGCGACTATCATCATACTAACTTATTTCTTTCATGAAAAAGGGACAGCCGTCAACGCTTTGTTAATAGAAAGCTTCGTGACAGTCTTAATGTTTATCTTTTTAAAGAAAAAAAAGATCGATGTTCCTAAAGGCATGTATGGTACAAAGAGTTGATTTCGAGAGTCTCCGAGCGCATAACTGTTTCGTTATATTATTTAGGGTAGGGTAGGTTTTTAATGTGATGTGTCCTACATCTTTTTTGATTACTAGTGTATCAGTCTCTTTAGAATAATACCTTTGATTTTGGTATTCTAAATCAAAGGTATTAAAGTTGCAATTTTTTTTAGTCAATATTATTGGTATTAATATTTTCCTATTGATTTAGAGCGATATTAATTTTTATCAAAGAAGACTCTGCGAGATACATAGTACATAGTATGGGTCTGAGCGTGAATTTAAATTTTATTACAATCTTCTAATCTTGAGATTATACTTTGATTTTTGTGGAAATATAAAAAAGAAGGTATTATGACAAGCTGACTATTATTACCTTATTTTGTTAGAATTAAAATTAATGATTATAAATAGGAGTTGAAAAAATGAAGGGAATTATTTTAGCAGGGGGAAGCGGTACACGACTGTATCCTTTAACAAAGGCTGTTTCAAAACAACTGATGCCAGTTTACGATAAACCGATGATTTATTATCCTTTATCGACATTGATGTTGGCAGGAATCAAGGAAGTGCTGGTGATTTCCACACCGACAGACACACCAAGGTTTGAAGAATTGCTTGGAGATGGCAAAGATATCGGTTTGTCCATCGAGTATGCCGTCCAGGAAAGTCCAGATGGCCTTGCGCAAGCGTTTATCATCGGTGAAGAGTTCATCGGTACTGACTCTGTATGTTTAATATTAGGTGATAATATTTATTATGGGAGCGGCTTGTCTAAATTATTACAGCGCTCTGCGGCAAATGAAAAAGGTGCCACTGTCTTTGGTTATCATGTAAGCGACCCGGAGCGTTTTGGAGTGGTTGAGTTTGATGAAGAGATGAAAGCTATTTCCATCGAAGAAAAGCCTGATAAGCCTAAATCTAATTATGCAGTGACCGGGCTTTATTTTTATGATAATCGGGTGGTGGACATTGCCAAAAATATCAAACCTTCCGAACGTGGAGAACTGGAAATCACCGATGTCAACAGAGAGTATCTTGAACTAGGAGAGCTGAATGTAGAAGTCATGGGACGGGGATTTGCCTGGTTAGATACTGGGACACACGAATCCTTATTAGAAGCATCGACTTTTATTGAAACAATCGAGAAACGCCAAAATTTGAAAGTGGCTTGTTTGGAAGAAATTGCTTATCGTATGGGCTATATCACAAGAGACCAGCTCATCGAATTGGCCCAGCCGTTGAAAAAAAATCAATACGGGCAATATATGCTGAACTTGGCAAAAGAGGGATAAAATGGGAAAAATCAAAGTAACAGAAACTAATTTAACAGATGTGAAACTTATTGAACCAAGTGTTTTTGGAGATCATCGGGGGTTTTTCACCGAAAGCTATTCCGAAAAAGATTTTAAAGATGGAGGCATTCATTACGATTTCATTCAGGACAATCATTCATTATCAGCCGAAGCTGGAGTGATTCGTGGCCTTCATTTCCAAAATGGGGCATCGGCTCAAACTAAACTAATCAGAGTGGTTTCAGGAGTAGTTTTAGATGTGATTGTTGATATTCGTAAAGGCAGTCCGACGTACGCTCAATGGGAAGGTTATATTCTTTCGGAATATAATCATCGCCAACTACTGGTCCCCAAAGGATATGCCCACGGATTTATGACATTGACGCCAAACGTCAATTTTTTGTACAAGTGCGACAACTATTATGATGGAGCTGCAGATGCAGGCATCGCTTTCGATGACCCTGATTTGGGAATTACTTGGCCGATGTCCATTGACAAAGCTATTTTATCCGAAAAAGATCAGCAGCACCCGACACTAAAAGAATTTGAATCTATCAATCCATTTGTGTACGGTGAGATTTAAGAAAGAGGGAGTTCACATGAAAAAAATAATTGTTACGGGCGGCGCTGGATTTATCGGTTCGAATTTTGTTCACTACGTGGCAGAAAATCATCCAGAGATTGAAATCACTGTTTTAGATAAGTTGACCTACGCAGGCAATGAAGCCAATCTTGCCGGTTTGCCAAAAGATCGAGTGAAATTGGTTGTTGGAGATGTAGCCGATGCAAAGCTGGTCGACACATTAGTTAAGGACACGGATGCCGTTGTACATTATGCGGCAGAGTCTCATAATGACAACTCACTGACAGACCCTTTCCCATTCGTCCAAACTAATTTGATTGGGACATACACACTATTAGAAGCTTGCCGCAAATATGATGTACGTTATCATCATGTGTCCACAGATGAAGTTTACGGTGATTTACCTTTACGGGAAGATTTGCCTGGTCATGGCGAAGGAGAAGGGGAGAAATTCACAGCTGAAACAGCCTATAATCCTTCCAGCCCCTACTCAGCAACAAAGGCCGGCTCAGACTTATTGGTTAGAGCTTGGGTTCGTTCCTTTGGATTGCAGGCGACTATTTCGAATTGTTCAAACAACTATGGTCCGTATCAGCACATCGAAAAACTTATTCCTCGACAAATTACCAATGTCTTATGCGGTATTCGTCCAAAACTTTATGGTGAAGGGAAAAATGTTCGCGACTGGATTCACACAAACGATCACTCGTCGGCTGTATGGCTAATTTTAAACAAAGGGCGTATCGGGGAGACATATTTGATTGGTGCAGATGGAGAAGAAGACAATAAGACTGTCATCGAATTGATTTTAGAATTGATGGGGCAGCCTAAAGATGCCTATGACCACGTAGCCGACCGTCCGGGTCATGATTTACGCTATGCTATTGATGCAACCAGATTGAGAGAAGAACTCGGCTGGCGTCCTCAATTTACAAATTTTCGTGACGGTTTAACCGATACTATTAAATGGTACACAGACAATAAAGAGTGGTGGCAAGCAGAAAAGAAAGCTGTCGAAGCCAAGTATGCTAAACAAGGACAATAATATGAACACCGGAGAAATTTTGGTGGCTTGGAAGGAAGAATGTCATGATTTTACTGACTGGAGGTAACGGACAGCTTGGAACAGAGTTGCGACATTACCTAGATGAAAAAAATATTCCTTATTATTCCACAGATGCACAAGAGATGGATATTACAGATTTAGATGCAACACTGGCACTAGTTAAGCAAATCCAACCTGACATCATCTATCATTGTGCTGCCTATACTGCAGTAGACAAAGCAGAAGATGAAGGAAAACAATTGAATGAGAAAGTCAATGTGGACGGGACTAAAAATGTTGCGCTTGCTGCCAAGTCCGTTGGCGCCAAGTTAGTTTATCTCAGCACCGATTATGTGTTTGACGGGACAAAAGAGTTTGGTGAATATTCAGAAGATGACCCCCTCAATCCTCAAAATGAATACGGACGGGCGAAACTTCTTGGAGAACAAGCTGTAGCAGAAATATTAGACAACTATTATATTATTAGGACCTCTTGGGTTTACGGCGAATACGGTAATAATTTTGTCTACACGATGCAGCGCTTGGCAAAGGAAAGAGATTTTTTAACGGTGGTGGCAGATCAGGTAGGCCGTCCGACTTGGACCAGAAGTTTGGTCGAGTTTATGGTGTATTTAGTAGACAGCAATCAACCTTACGGAATCTATCAGTTTTCCAATGATAACAGTTGTTCATGGTATGAGTTTGCCAAAGAAATACTAAAAGAGACATCGACCGAGGTACGACCAGTGACTTCGGCTGAGTTTCCTCAAAAGGCAACGCGACCTAAATATTCGATCATGAGTTTGTCAAAAGCGAAAGAAACAGGATTCGTTATTGATACATGGCAAACTGCACTGGCAAAATTTAAAAAATCTATAAATTGAGTTACATTCTCGAGAAAAACAAGGAAAACTATCTGGTTTCTCTTGTTTTTCTTTTTTTGTTGTCCTACAATGGGAATAATTGTAAATGGGTTTGAATGTTGCGACAACTTAAAGAAATAAAAAAATGGGAGAGAGATATGTCAAGAGCTGAGAGACACCGTAAAGTAAAGAAAAAAATGTCTACAGGTAAAAAAGTTGGAATCACGATTGCTAGCATTCTGCTGCTTCTGGTTGTGGCTGGAGCGGGTTATGCGGTCAAAGTTTATTTGGATGTTAAAGGAACCGCTAATGAAATGTATGAAAAACCCACAAGGGAGAAATCCGAGTTGCGTGATGCACCGGTAGAAATCAACAAAAAAGTTCCGATTTCAGTCTTGCTTCTTGGAATTGATACGGGTGATCTTGGCCGTGATGAGCAGGGGCGCTCAGATACGATGATGGTGGCAACATTAAATCCGGAGGACGGGGAGACTACCTTGCTAAGTATACCACGCGATACGTATACGGAAATTGTCGGTATGGGTCAAAATGATAAATTAAATCATGCCTACGCATTTGGCGGTGCAGACATGGCCATCGCTTCGATGGAGAATTTGCTTCAGATACCCATTGATTATTATGTCAGCGTCAATATGGGGGGACTGAAAGAGGTAGTGGATGCTGTCGGTGGAGTAAATGTTGATAATACCCTCGACTTTTCTCAAGATGGAACTGATTTTCACACAGGAAACATCCACTTGAACGGAGAAGAAGCGCTGTCTTTTGTCAGGATGCGTTATGAAGACCCGGAAGGTGACTATGGCCGACAGGAGCGCCAAAGAAAAGTAGTCATGGGAATCATGAAAAAAGCAGTCAGTCCATCTATCTTGACTCAATATACAGAAATTTTGAGTACCTTGAAAGACAATGTCAGAACTGATTTAAACTGGGATCAGCTGATGACACTGCAAAAAAATTATCGCGATGCCTTTACAGTCATTGAAATGGACCAAATGAAAGGTGCTGGAATAATGTTGGATGGTATTTCTTATCAAGAGATTTCCTGGGAAGAGTTAACGAGAGTTCAGACATTATTGCAGGAACAGTTAGAACTAAAGTAGAATAAAGTTCTAACGCGACTTTATAAATTTGAATGGATGAAAACAATAAATAGCATGAGAGAAGAACACATTGATTTTTCGAGGAGAATAGTTTGAGGAGAATATGAGAAACTATTTTTGGTATGATTTAGATTTTAGAATGGTTCTGAAAATCAGATCATCGACTCAAGGGTATATGCTTAAAGGTCTAAGATTTTTTTAGATTCTATAAGCAAGATAGTGTTGATTTTCTCATGCTTAAGAAACATAGCTTCATAGATTTTTTAATAATATAGCCGGTTCTTATTTTGTGGGAAATATAAAGTTGAAAGACTTGTTATTATTAAAAGTCATGGCTCCAAAGATTAATGAAAACAGCATGTATACGTTACGTTCACCGGTAGCTGACTCTTATCTAAAAGGAATTTTATAAATAAGAATACTGGACGTATTGCAGCTTAACAAGTAGTGCAATTGTGAAATCAATAGACCTGGGAAACCATATAGTTATTAAAAAAATTTGATGGAAAATTTAATCAACCATATTTCAGGTAGAAAAAATTGTGATCGAATCTGAAATAGATAAGAAATAGGTTAAATATTTTAAAATGGCGAATTAGATTCCTAATTTGAAAAAATTTTGCTAGATTGTCAAAATTTATTATTTTTTTTTGAGTATAATGATCTAATGATTGAGCAAAAATGATCGCAAATTGTAAAGAGGCCTACTTGAAATAAGAAAGGAAAAAGGTATGACGAACACATCTTTTATAAAAAAGTATGAAACTACAATTTTTTTATTAATTTTTTTGATACTAGTTACCCCGACTGTTTTGCAGCCGGTAAAATTAGTATTCATATTAATTTGTGTTTTACTTTTGTTTTTAAGCAGAAAAGAAATTAAGTATAAAGTGAGTCGCTCAGTAATAGGGTGGTTTGCATTGTACACCCTCGTTAACACAATGTCCATATTAAAAGGGACGTTAGGTAACACTAGTGTTTTATTCCAATTGTTACCAAGCTACGTTATCTGGCCTTTATTATATTTAATCCTTTTTGTAATTCCCAAAGTAAGTATTAATTTGGAAAAGGTAACAACGTTAGCACTTTATGTCATATTAGGATTATTTATGTACACCTTTGCGTCACACTTTATAGATTTGCCATTCACTGGATTTATATCCGAATTTTTCCCATTTGTAATTGAGGAGACATCTGACTTTTTAGCTTATTTTACCCCATCGATCTCTTCGTTGATTTTTTTGGTCCCATTTTTGTTAACGATAGTATATTTTGGCGATACTTCCGATAAAAAGGCAACCATAAAAAAATATGTCCTATTATTATTGTCGCTCTTTATTGTTTTTTTAACTGGGAGGCGTGCGCTAATCGGTACAATAATGATTGCAATATTTCTTTGTATTTTAATTGATGGCATCTGGATTAAAAAAAGGAATATGTTAAAAATAATTGTTGGCATAGGAATAGCTGTATTAGTAGCTTTTGGTTTATTACTAATATTTTTCCCAAATAGTCGAATTCTAAATATTGATGCTAGCCTCATAGTCCAAGGAGATGAATTAAGGAGCTTGCAATTCGATGCTCTTATTGATGGTTGGAAACAGAAACCATTTTTTGGACATGGATACGGGGTGAATACAGAAACAATCGTAAGATCACAAGATGTTCCCGGAATGTATGAATTAACATATGTTGCATTACTTTTTCAGACGGGATTAGTAGGCTTTCTTAGTCTGATGTTTTTATATGGCTGGTTGATATATAAGTTATTTAGACTTAGTATTTTGGAAAGAAATTTTGTTAACTTAGCTTTTACAATAGGGCTAACTAGCGTTATGATCGCAAATGCAACTAATCCATATATCCAATCTTTTGATGGGATGTGGTTTCTTTTCTATGGGTTGATGCTGGTGGATAGATATAATTTGAATGAAAAGGATAAGGAATAAAAATGGAGAAACATGTTGAAATACTTATGGCAACATATAATGGTGAGAAGTATCTTTCCGCACAAATTGAAAGTATTTTAAAACAAACACATACTAATTGGACTCTGATTGTTAGAGATGATGGTTCAAATGATAATTCTATCAATTTACTAAGGCAATTTTCTGAAAAAGATAATCGCATAAGGATAGTCAACGATAAGAAAGGAAATATGGGGCAATGCCTAAATTTCAGGGAGCTTATTTCTTACGTATCTGCAGATAGTTACGTGATGTTTGCTGATCAGGATGATGTCTGGTTTGAAGATAAAATTGAGGTATCCTTGGATTACCTGATGACATTTGAAAATAAACAAAATGAAAAAATATTATTGTATACAAACTATTTTAATTATCAGGATTCAACAGGTCAAAAATCAATCGCATATGAAAACACCATGGAATTTCGTAACGTTCCAGAAAATATAATAGTACAAAATTGGTTAATGGGATGTACGATGTTATTAACTCCTGCGATGGTTAGTATTGGAAAAGATATACCGATTGAGGCTGACAACCACGATAACTGGTATGCAATCATTGCCAGCTTGTGTGGACATATAGTCTATTATCATACTCCTACCATGCTGCACAGAGTACATTCGAATAATGTTACTTATCGTGAGGAAACGAAAAAACTTAAGAATAGAGTTCAACGAACGATTAAAAGTTTTCATAATAAAGAAGCATATATAAAAAACAAAAAAACTCTCTCTCTTGAAATTGAAAAAGTAATCAACAAGCATGGGACGAGTGAAGGAAAAGATATTTTCAAAACTTATAAAAAAATTATTTTTGAAAAGGGAATAAAGAGTATTTTTGAGGCGAAAAGAAATAATTTTAAAGCTTTTAATCGGGTTCAGACATTAATTTTTTATGCATCACTATATTAATTTCTAAATAAAGGATCAGGGATTTCAAAAGCATTCGTTGCAATTAGAAATCCCCTTGCTCATAGGACTTGGGGAAAATATTGTTGTAATAAGGAGTTTCAATAATCTATGGTTATCTGATTGTCAAAGAGTCATTCAACACAATAAATCATACTTACAAAACATGAATACAGCATTGTGTATGATATTTAAATTAGACAAACTAGAAGCATTATTACGATAACTCTTCAAAAGACATTCGTGAGTTAAGAAAGTAGAAAATAATTTCGCACGAGAAGAAATTGAATGAAAATATTTTAAACGTTAGCGGCATTTATTGAATTAAGAGCCGCTCGATGGGAGGTGCTCTTTTGAAAAAATTCAAGACTCTTTTTTTTAATATCATGTATACAGTCGGCTCCAATCTGCTGACACTTTTAGTATCAACTATTGTTACTCTCTTTTTACCAAAGTTGCTAGGAATAGAATCATATGGCTATTTTCAATTATATTTATTTTATGTTTCATATGTTGGTTTTCTCCATTTTGGCTGGTGCGATGGCATTTATCTGAAATATGGCGGTGAAGACTATGAGAAACTTGATAAGTCAAAATTTAGTGGGCAATTTTATGCGCTGTTGATTTCACAAACTGTCATTACGATTTTATTCATTGCAGGTATTCTACTGTTTGCCAAGAGTAGTGCTGAGAAAGAGTTTGTTTTGCTTGCAACAACAATAAATATTGTTGTTCTTAATATGCGAACATTTTCAACTTTTATTCTTCAGGCAACCAATCGCATGAAAGATTTTTCTGTTATCACAATTATAGATAGACTAATATACATTGTTATAGTGCTAGGTCTGCTTGTTATGAGAGTTGATAAATTTGAGTACTATATTCTGTCCGATCTAGTGGGAAAGATTTTTTCATTGTTGATTTCACTATTGAAAATAAAGGGTATTGTTTTTCCAAAAAAATCTCGTATATTGTGGGATAATTCTGAATCTATAGACAATATTCGGGTGGGGATTAATCTGATGTTTGCTAATATTGCAAGCACACTGATACTTGGCATTGTTCGATTTGGAATTCAAACTCAGTGGAGTGTAGCGATATTTGGAAAAATATCTTTAACATTAAGTATCTCTAATATGCTGATGGTTTTTGTCAACGCCGTCAGCCTTGCTATTTTCCCGTTGTTAAAACGGGTGAATGAGCGTGAGTACGCTAAAATATATCCTATTGTTCGAAGCATTATTATGCCGTTGGTACTAGTGGCATTGCTCTGTTATTATCCCTTAAATATTATTTTGACTAACTGGTTGCCTGATTACGCTGATTCCCTCAAATATATGGCTATTGTTTTTCCAATGGTTGTTTTCGAAAGTAAAGTTAGTCTACTAACCAATACATATCTGAAGGTACTGAGAAAAGAAAGACAGATTTTTCAGGTTAATTTACTTAGTGCTATTTTGAGTCTGATAAGCACTCTGTTGTTCGTATTTGCATTAAAAGATTTGTTTCTTTCAATGTTAAGTATTGTGATTTTGCTGGCATTTAGAAGCTCATATGCTGAAATCATCTTAGCGCGATATATCAAGATAACTATTTATCAAGATATGCTGTTGGAATTTCTGTTAGTTGGGATTTTTATAATTACAAGTTGGAATTTAGGCATGGCAGTAGGTGGGATTATCTATAGTATATCACTAGGATTCTATCTTATTTTGAAGAAGAATAATTTCAAAGAGATAAGAGAATTGATTAAAACACAGAAGTAGAAAAAATGACCGTATTCTTATGGTTGCTCTATCTCTCTTGACTAAGAGTGATGGAGCAACTTTTTTTGCAAAATTATGAGGTGTTCATTGTTTTATCCTGTTGTCCCATTGCCCCTGACAGCGAACCTTTCCTGTTGGTGGGTTTCCACGATTAACTTTCTATCTTTAAAAGGTCAGGGGCGTGCCACTGAAGTTATCCCAGAAGTTCTCACTGTCAAGAGATAGTAGCACCCAAGCACTGTGCTCGGGTACTGACAGATGTCTGTGATAACGGATTGTCTATGTAGCTGTCAGCAGCTTCAACAATAGGTATAATCAAAGAATCTTAGTCTCAAACTTTCAAGTGAATCAAAATAGAAAATATTGACAGGATCCAAATCTTACAGTGGTTGTTTCATTCCGTTTTTACTATAACCTGAGGCATCATATTAGGGAGAACTCGTAGTCGGGACAAGTTTTTAATTCAGGTCTTAATTTTCCATGGATAACTAAGGTGTTTTGGTGACAGATGGTTTCCTGAGAAACTATTTGAAATAGTTAAATGTGGTTCTATGATTTGAAATATTTTTTTAAATGACCAGATAATACATATCATTCTTTCTGTGTGGGGTTGCCGAGAATTAATTATATCAGAAGACGGTATGTTTTTTATTAGTCAATGAAAATCATTTTCTGATTCCTCAGCCCAATAAATTCTAAGGTCAAGAAATCTATAAATTAAGTCCTATTTCGGAAAAAACAAGGAAAACTATCTGGTTTCTCTTGTTTTTCTTTTTTTGTTGTCCTACAATGGGAATAATTGTAAATGGGTTTGAATGTTGCGACAACTTAAAGAAATAAAAAAATGGGAGAGAGATATGTCAAGAGCTGAGAGACACCGTAAAGTAAAGAAAAAAATGTCTACAGGTAAAAAAGTTGGAATCACGATTGCTAGCATTCTGCTGCTTCTGGTTGTGGCTGGAGCGGGTTATGCGGTCAAAGTTTATTTTGATGTTAAAGGAACCGCTAATGAAATGTATGAAAAACCCACAAGGGAGAAATCCGAGTTGCGTGATGCACCGGTAGAAATCAATAAAAAAGTTCCGATTTCAGTCTTGCTTCTTGGGATTGATACGGGTGATCTTGGCCGTGATGAGCAGGGGCGCTCAGATACGATGATGGTGGCAACATTAAATCCGGAGGACGGGGAGACTACCTTGCTAAGTATACCGCGCGATACGTATACGGAAATTGTCGGCAGGGGTCAAAATGATAAATTAAATCATGCCTACGCATTTGGCGGTGCAGACATGGCCATTGCTTCGATGGAGAACTTGCTTCAGATACCCATTGATTATTATGTCAGCGTCAATATGGGTGGACTGAAAGAGGTAGTGGATGCCGTTGGTGGAGTAAATGTTGATAATACCCTCGACTTTTCTCAAGATGGAACTGATTTTCACACAGGAAACATTCACTTGAACGGAGAAGAGGCTCTGTCTTTTGTCAGGATGCGTTATGAAGACCCGGAAGGCGACTACGGCAGACAGGAGCGCCAAAGAAAAGTAGTCATGGGAATCATGAAAAAAGCAGTCAGTCCATCTATCTTGACTCAATATACAGAAATTTTGAGTACCTTGAAAGACAATGTCAGAACTGATTTAAACTGGGATCAGCTGATGACGCTGCAAAAAAATTATCGCGATGCCTTTACAGTCATTGAAACTGAACAGATGGCAGGTTCAGGCATAATGTTAGACGGTATTTCTTATCAGGAAATTCCAGCAGAAGAGTTAACAAGAGTACAAACGTTACTGCAGGAACAGCTAGGACTTAAATAAGACACTATTTTAATTGGCTGAAGATTCTGAGGACTTGTAAAACATATAGTTCAGGAACCATTATTTATTAATGACCTGTATTAATAAATTGTTTTAGTACATAATCAGTTAAAAACATGATTGGATTGTTTCGAAAAATTGTTAACTAGCTAAGAAAAGTAATACGAGTGTTTTCACATTGAGTGTTAGAAGGGCTATTCGTCAAATAGTGTTGATGGAGATTAAATTGATTAATAAAGTCAGATGTCTACCTAAGCAGTTTGCTTAGGTAGCTTATTTTTTATTTTTGACTAATCTAGCAAAATCAGCCCTTGAAAGAGATAAATTCTAGCATACAAGTTGAGAAAACTCCTGTAGCCATGGGCGATGCGATTTATTATTTTAATATTGTTGTTTAAGCTTTCCAAGGGACCATTACTATAGTTCGTTTTGAAGGCATTTTTAATGCCTTGTTTGTATTTGTTCAAAAAGATGAGTTTCTTCCGAAATTATTTTGGCTGTTGTCTATCCAAGGACTGAATGATATAAAAAAATGATTGGTTATCTTTCCGTCTATAGTGGTATAAAAGTAATTGGCAAGTAGTGTATGCAAGTTCTAGAGTATTATCATAGCTAGTCAGTTAGTCAATGATTGCTTTTTCGGACATCGGGCGTCGGAAGGAGCAATCATAGCGAGACGTTGAACTATCCAGTTGGTAAGAATTCTTTAAAATCAGCTTCCAATAACGCTTGAGTCGTTTATAGTTTAGAGGATCAGTTTTACGATAGTGAGTCATGGTTTGGATTCATCAAAGCAAAGGACAGAGATTAAGCAATCAAACTTTGGGTTAAAGGTGTTGACACACTTTCGCATCACCGTCACATCAAAGACAAAATATCTATCTTCACTATCTTTTCTGCTGGAATTAATCGTGAGTTTCATCGCAATTTTTCGTTTCACTTCAGATAAGATCGAGCCATTTTCTTCGATTAACTTGGTTTTGACATTAAAAGTCGACCCACATTCTTTACATAAAAAGTTGTTTTTTTAAGCTCTAAGATAATTTTATAAGAACAGACTGGAAGCAACTTGATTCGAACCGTACGGGTGCCGTATTTGATGAACTGACCTTCATTTTCCACCAAATATTTTGTGAAGCGCACAAGGGTATAGTTGAGCCTGCGTCTGATACTCGAGGTGGTGATTTCCCGAAATTTTTCTTCAACGAAACAATCTTTCGAAAAATACAAGTTTTTATCTGTTAAGCTAAGCAATTTTTTAGTATGATAGTTCATGAAGATATCCTTTCTTGGTGAATTGGTTTATTGACTTAATTCTATTAATTGATATTTCTTTTTTTATACATTTTGTGAAAAAATAGTGCCGGAAGAAAACCTATCGGGTTTTCTTCCGGCACTAAATATTATAGAACTCATTTTTTCAGACTTTGTTTATAAAGTCTCCAGAATTTTTTGATAGAATAAATGCTCCATGAAGCGAAGACAATGAATGCTAAAATGTAAAGACTTCCCTGCATTATTTGGCCTTCTTTGAATAAATCGATACCTTTGTATAACAGTATGCCGGCAATGAAAAAATTTAACAGAACCGAATATAATAATCCGAAAATTTCTGGACCATACATTTTATTTTCATCTTTTATATCGGACGAATGACGCTCATTATTTGTCTCAGTCAAGCTGTTAGAGTCTAGAGTAGTTAAAGAGAAAGCAAAGTTTACTACTGTGATAATCAGCAATGGAAGAATTATTTCAAGGCCTAGTTGGCTAGTGGCCATCATGGTAATCCATACGCCTAAGAGGAAAATATTTATCAATTTCGAAAAAGCGATCAATCTCATAAGGCGCCTTAAGTCGGCATTTTTTTCTTGTTTCTTAATATTTTCCACAACATCAGATCCTTTTAGCAATAATTTGTCTAGGGAAATGTCATAAAATTCTGCTAAACGAATTAGGCTTTCGATATCTGGCAAAGTTTTCTCGTTTTCCCAGTTTGAAATGGTTTGTCTGGAAACAAAAAGGCTAGCAGCGACTTCCTCCTGAGTAAGATTTAACTCTAATCTTTTTTCTTTGATAATTTTTCCAACGTTCATCTAGTTCCCCTTTTATTAAATGATATCCCTTTATTTGACGATATTGTATCAAATCCGCTGGAAGATTTATAGATTTTCTGGGTTTTTAGCATGTACAAGACCTTTGACATGCTGCTACATCAAGGATTAGGTTTAGTTTAGTTGCAGAAGTTGATAATGCAAGCTGGATTATCTATTCGGAGAAGAAATATGTTTTTGGGTAAAATAAGCCAATAAAAAAATGTGAGCACAGTATGAGCGGTTCACGCTCTATTTTTTAAATTATGGAAATCGTTACATAAAATTTTGAATAAAGTGGGAGAGGATATTTCGTGCAGGATTAGACAAAAAACAAGCTTTTATGAGAGGGTTGAATAGCATCATAAATTAGTAAGTGAGCTGGGGTACTTGAAAAAAGTTGATATTAGCGATATGGTCAAAAAGTTCAAATGTTACGTCATTCGGCAAACTTTTTAAGGCGAATATTTCACTAAAACTATGAAAAATTATAAAAAGTAGGTACTAGAAAATCTATTCAAGCCTTTCGTTTTTGAATGTGAAAAGAAATTTTGTAACTTGAAGTTTATCAGTGATTAAATTGTCATTGTATTAATAATCCCCTTTTAAGGAGTGATTGTTTTTCAAATTATAATTATGTTTGGTAAAATTTGATAAAAAAATATTAATGTGGTTTTAGAAAGGAGTACTATGATTATTTGAATAAATGGAGCGTTTGGATCGGGAAAAACTACCATTGCAAAAGAACTAAGCGCAGTATTAGAAGGCTCAATAATCTACGATCCTGAAATTATTGGCGGTACTATTCAGAAATTATATCCTGACTGTATGAAGTTAGACGACTCTCAAGATTATCCGGAATGGAGAGATTTTAACAAGAAACTGTTAGGGAAAATTTCTGATGAATTTGATGGGGATATTATTGTACCGATGACTCTTTATAAAAAGAAGTATTACGAAGAACTAATTCAGGGTCTAAGAGATAAAGGACATATAGTAAAACATTTTTTATTGGAAGTAACAAAGGACCAAATTTATATGAGACTGAAGAAAAGAAACGACGGGACTTTCGAATGGGGAGTATCAAAACTAGACGAATTTTTAGAGAAATGTAATCAGCTTGAGTTTACTGATGTTATTTCTAATAATTCCGAAGACACACAAATTGTCGTCAGAAAAATATTGGAAAACCTACAGAAATAGACAGTTAATTGGAATTCTATGTTTATCCATTCACTGGGTGTATAGGTTCTTTCTAAGAAATGTTATTCTCACATCAAAGTATTCAAAAGTCAGGATATGCTCTTATGAATAAATAAAAAAGCACTTAATCCCTCTGAAAAAGGGTTTAAGTGCTTTTAGTGCAATCTTAAAGTTTCTTGTTGTAGAATTCAACGATGTAAGACTCATCAATTTCTTGAGAAAGTTCTTCACGTTCAGGTAAGCGAGTTAAGCTACCTTCAAGTTTTTCATCATCGAAACTAACGTAGGCAGGGCGGCCGATAGAAGATTCGACGGCTTCTTTGATAATGTTAAGGTTTTGTGATTTTTCTTTAACAGAAATCACTTGCCCAACGCTTACTTGGTAAGAAGGGATATCTACACGTTTGCCATCAACTAAGATGTGACCATGATTCACTAATTGACGAGCTTGGCGACGAGTGGTTGCCAAACCTAATTGATAAACAACATTATCCAAACGTTGTTCAAGCATGATCATGAAGTTGACACCGTGTTTACCTTCTTTAAGTTTGCCGGCTTTGATAAAAGTATTAACAAATTGGCGTTCGTTCATACCGTACATGTGACGTAGTTTTTGTTTTTCCGTCATCTGCATCCCGTATTCAGATTTTTTTCCACGGCTGTTAGGTCCGTGTTGACCAGGTGCATATGGACGACGTGCTAATTCTTTACCTGTTCCAGAAAGTGAGATGCCTAAACGGCGAGAAACTTTCCAGCTTGGTCCAGTGTATCGTGACATTTAAAATTCCTCCAATATAATATGTTTGGAGTAAAATAATCAATTGAAAATTTTGTATTCGTTCAGTTTATCCTTCAATCTTCACCTTTGCAGCCGCGGTTACACAATTGAACCCACAAAAGGCGACAAACTGTTTACGAGCTTACATATTTTCTAGCTGCATTATTTTACACGCCTACAAGTATACCTCACATTTTAGCTGAAAGTCAATTATTACCCAACATTAATTTTATTGTCTGTCTTGGTTTATGCTATAATTGTTTTTGAAGGTGGGGTTTCATGAAAATTTTACGTGAATTATTGATAATTTTATTATTTACTTTCTTAGGAAAAAGTTTACAAGTAATCTTCCATTTACCGATTCCCGGGAGCGTTATAGGGATGATTTTTTTATTGGCAGCCTTAGTGTCCGGGGTAGTAAAAGAAAGACATGTGGCGTTGGTGGGAGACTATTTATTGGAAATTTTAAGTATTTTCTTTTTACCAGCAGGTGTGGGTTTGATGCTTCATTTTGATTTGGTAAAGGGCAGTTTGTTAAAACTGTTGTTGATTTTATTTGTGACATTTGTCGTTTCTTTGTTTGTGGTCGGCCGATTATCCCAATGGCTGAAGATGAAGAAAGAAGTGACCAAAGTAAATATTACGAAGGAGGACGTGGAACATGGTACAACAATTGACGAGTGATCCGATGTTTGGTTTTACTTTGACGCTCGCAGTCTTCCTCTTTTTTAGGCGGATAGAACAGACTAGAAAAATAAAATGGCTGAATCCTTTAGCTTTTTCGATCGTGACAATCATCCTTCTGCTAAATGTCTTTAATGTGTCTTATGAAGACTATTTTGTGGGAGCCAAATATGTAGATATGTTTATCGCTCCGGCAACGGTTGCGTTAGCTATACCCCTTTATCGCTCTTTGCATTTAATAAAAAAACATTCATTATCTATTATGGTGGGGATAGGGGTAGGCTCTCTATTAAATATTCTCATGGTCTTGGGATTGGCTTTTCTGTTTAAATTGGATAAAGTTCTGGCTGCGTCTCTTGTACCGAAATCTGTTACCACAGCTATTGCCATGGATTTATCGACACAAATGGGCGGCGTTGCAGCAATCACAGTGCTGGCAGTGATTATTACAGGGGTTTTTGCTCCCTTGATGGCTATTCCGTTTTTGCAGTTGTTTTCTATCACAGACCCTATTGCTCAAGGGTTAGCCTTAGGAACTACTTCCCATGCTATCGGTACAAGTACGGCGATGGAGATGGGAGAAATTCAAGGGGCGATGTCTGGCTTAGCGATTGGACTGGCAGGGATTGCCACAGTTGTCTTTGCCCCGATTTCCATGGAATTGGCAAATGTCTTTTTGTTTACTTAAAAGGAGTTGCTGAAAGTGACGCAATTAACTATCACATTGCCTATTTATCCTGACAAACAGGTAGAGATGGCAAAATACATGAAAAATAAATTTCCTTTTTGCGGTGTTCAGTCTCAAGAAAGGAAATCATTATCCAAAGCATTGATGAAAGAAAGCAGATTACTGTCTGTGGCTGAAGTGGTCAGTTTGATTACTGACTATTATGATAGGAAAGAACGTGAATATCAGTATATTGCTATTGACTTGGCGATTGCTAATGTAAGAAAAATGACGATGACAGAAGTCAAAAAACTTAGCGGACTTGTCAGTGAAAAAACATGGTGGGACAGTGTGGATGCATGGCGAAAGTTTTTCGCTCTCTGGGTGGAGCAAAACATGGACTGCTTTGATGAAGTTTTTCATTTGTTTTATCATAGTCAAGATTTTTGGATGAGACGAGTGGCTATCAATTTGCAGTTGATGTTTCGGGAAAACACCAAAACGGATTACTTGGAAAAGAGCATTCTGAAAGATTTGAAGACGGAGGAATTTTTTATCCAAAAAGCTATCGGCTGGTCTCTTCGTCAGTACAGTAAGACTAATCCCGAGTGGGTTCGGCAATTTATCTCAGCCCATGATTTGAGCAATCTGGCCGTTCGGGAAGGCAGCAAGTATTTATCATGAATCAAGTGTTTACTATGAAAGAGGGAAGCAATGACAAAAAAATTAATCGCATTTGATTTGGATGGTACATTATTAAATGATCAGCGGCAGGTCACGGAGCGTAATAAAAAGCTGATTAGACAGTTGCAGGCAGAGGGTCATTTTGTGATGATTGCTACCGGAAGAAGTTTGTCGACTAGCAGAGGGGTTATCGAAGAATCGGGCATCCATCATTATGCTTTGTGTAACGGAGGTTACGCTTTTGTTAATCATCAGCTTTCCTATGAAAAACCCTTACCGAAATCTGATTTAGTGGAGTTGATGAGTCTTTGCAATGAGTGGCAGTTGGATGCTATTTATCATTCTATTGAAGGAATTAAAAGCAATCGCAAGCTTCTTGACCCTGTCTTAAAAGCGCGGCTGAAAGCAATGTACGGTGCCGAACTTGGTCAAGGGGTAGATATTGAACAAGATACAATTTTTCAAGCTACTATTTATATAACAGTTGAGCAGCAAAAGAAATTTGAAAAAAATCTTGACAGGGTGCGGCTGACCCGCTGGGGAGATGGTGCGGATGCCATTCCGGCGTCAAGTTCAAAAGCCAAGACTATCCATGTACTAGCCCAAAAACACGGCATTAAACCAAAAAATATTATTACCTTTGGCGATGGGGAAAATGATATTGAAATGCTAAAAGAGGCAGGCACAGGCATTGCGATGGCAAATGCTTCTGCAATGGTCAAGGCGTCAGCGGATATCGTCACTAAAAGTAATGAAGAAGACGGCATATATTGTGCCTTGAAAGAATTAGAATTGATTTAAATTCTCAAGAAAACAAAACAGCTCCTCCAAGTCATGATAGCTCATGGCTGAGAGGAGTTGTTTTGCTGTGGATGTATTTTAAAAAAAATATCCTACAGCAATGTAATTTCTTTTTGCAGTGCAAAGGGGTCTTGTTCGTCAATGCGATCAAAAAACATGATCCCGTTAAGATGGTCTATTTCGTGCTGAATCACGATAGCTTCATAGCCTTTAAATTTTTTCTTTTGGCGTGTGCCATCCACCGTATAATAACTGATGGTGATTCGCAGATTTCTGACAACGACTCCTTCGACGACCCGGTCGACGGATAAACATCCTTCCCCATCTTCCAGTCCAGCTAATTGAACGGAGTGGCTAATGATTTTAGGATTGATCAGTATGTCAGAAAATAACGTTGGGGACTCAGCAGTATCTTCTTCCTCGGGATTATATTTTGGATTTGGGATTCGTACCGCTATAATTTTTTTTGACACATCTAGTTGGGGGGCAGCCAATCCGACGCCGCCACGCAAATCATATTTTTCTGCCAGTTTTGGGTTTTGGCTATTTTTTAGAAATTCCATCATATCCGCTGTTAATTGTTTGTTTTCATCTGATAGAGGAAATGTAACTTCCTCAGCAGTTTTTCGCAAGGTAGGGTGTCCTTCCCTAATAATATCTTCCATTTTAATCATATAAAAATACTCCCTTTCAATTCTTCATTTTACCATAGACTGAAAAAAAGTGAGATAATTTTGCAATAAAAAAATGTTGAGCTTCCTTTCGGCTATTTTCTTGATGGTCATGACTTCTATTTCTCCTTTCTTGGGAGCAAATCGGTGGTTTCTTCTTGCTTTTACACCTGTCATCATGTAAAGTATTACTGTACGATTTGTACCGTCCATGACTTGGTTAGACGATTCACCAACGTGTTACTCAGTTATTGGATGACTATAGAAGAAAGAGGTGGAGTCAATGGCAATGTCTAAAGAAAGAAAAAATGAAATTATTGCTGAATATGCTCGTCATGAAGGAGATACTGGTTCTCCAGAAGTTCAGATTGCAGTCTTGACGGCTGAAATCAATCATTTGAACGAACACGCGCAAGTTCACAAAAAAGATCATCATTCTTACCGTGGACTGATGAGAAAAGTTGGTCATCGTCGTAACTTGCTTGCTTATTTACGTAACAACGATGTACAACGTTACCGTGAGCTAATCCAAAAATTAGGCTTACGTCGTTAATTTTTGTCAAAACTTAAGAAAGTGGGGTTCTTTTTGAATCTCGCTTTCTTTTAGTATTAAAAACTATCAAAATTGAAAAGATGTTGTGTTCTTCTACTATACAAATGTGAATGCTTTTGCTGAAAAATCATTGACATTTGTCTAGTAGACCATCATTCTTTTCAAATACAAAGGAGCAAAAAAGAATGTCAGAAAAAAAAGTTTTTTCCACCACATGGGGAGGACGTCCGCTTTCTGTAGAAGTGGGACAATTAGCAAAACAAGCTAACGGAGCTGTTTTGATTCGTTATGGGGATACTGTTGTCTTGACTGCTGCAGTCGCTTCAAGAGAGCCAAGGGACGTGGATTTCTTTCCACTAACAGTAAACTATGAAGAAAAAATGTATGCAGTAGGAAAAGTTCCCGGTGGATTTATTAAACGTGAAGGTCGTCCAAGTGAAAATGCGACGTTGACCGCACGATTGATTGACCGTCCGATTCGCCCGATGTTTGCAGACGGTTTTCGTAATGATGTGCAGATCACTAATATTGTGATGAGTGTTGAGCAAGAATGTACTCCTGAGATGACAGCGATGTTAGGGTCATCTTTGGCACTATCTATTTCAGATATTCCATTTAATGGACCGATTGCCGGCGTAAATGTTGGACGTATTGACGGAGAGTATATTTTAAACCCGACGCCAGCCCAAGATGAACTTTCAGATATTGATTTAAGTGTCGCAGGAACTAAAGAAGCCATCAACATGGTGGAAAGTGGTGCAAAAGAAGTTTCCGAAGAAGATATGCTCGGCGCACTACTTTTTGGACATGATGCAATAAAAGAATTGATTGCCTTCCAAGAAGAAATCGTTGCCGCTGTCGGTAAAGAAAAAATGGAAATCCAATTGCTGCAAGTTTCTGAAGAGCTGCGTCATGAAATCAACGAAGCCTATCATTCACGGATGATTGCTGCGATACAAACAGAAGAAAAGCTGGAACGCGAAGTAAATATCGAGGCAGTGAAAAAGGAAATAAAAGCTGTCTATGAAGAAAAATTTGCTGATAATGTTGAGCTGGCTAAGAAAATGAAAGAAGTTTCTCAAATTGCTGAAGATTTGGAAAAAGATGAAGTTCGTCGTCTGATTACCAAAGAGAAGGTTCGTCCTGACGGCCGTCAAATTGATGAAATCCGTCCATTGGCAGCAGAAGTCGGCTTGCTTCCACGTGTGCACGGGTCAGGATTATTTACTCGGGGACAAACACAAGCGATGTCTGCTGTTACCTTAGCGCCATTAGGTGAGCATCAAATCATCGATGGCTTAGGAATAGAGGAAAGCAAACGATTTATCCATCATTATAATTTCCCACAGTTTTCTGTTGGTTCAACCGGACCTGCTCGTGGTCCCGGTCGTCGTGAAATCGGTCATGGTGCTTTGGGAGAGCGTGCCATGGCACAAGTTATTCCTAGTGAAGAAGAATTTCCTTATATGATTCGGATTGTTTCCGAAGTATTGGAATCAAATGGTTCATCTTCTCAAGCGAGTATTTGCGCGGGGATTTTAGCCTTGATGGATGCAGGTGTTCCAATTAAAGCACCTGTGGCAGGGATTGCCATGGGATTAGTGATGGAAGACGAAGACTATACTATCTTGACTGATATTCAAGGATTGGAAGATCATTTGGGAGATATGGACTTTAAAGTTGCTGGAACTGAAAATGGTATCACTGCTTTGCAAATGGATATCAAAATCGAAGGAATTACTGAACAAATTTTGACGGAGGCACTTGCACAGGCGAAAAAAGCTCGGTTGGAAATCCTTGATGTCATCACTGAGACTATTGCGGAACCTCGCAAAGAGTTGAGCCAGTACGCACCTAAGATTGAAATGATTCAAATCAAACCTGAGAAAATCAAAGATGTTATCGGTAAAGGTGGAGACACTATCAACAGTATCATTGATGAAACAGGAGTTAAGATTGATATTGACCAAGAAGGTAATGTGAGCATCGCTTCTGCAGATGCTGCAATGATTCGCAAAGCAATCGAAATCATTGAAGACTTGGTAAAAGAAGTGGAAGTCGGACAAGTTTACTTAGGAAAAGTTGTTCGTATCGAAAAATTCGGTGCATTCGTAAACTTGATTAAAGGGAAAGATGCTTTGGTACATATTTCTCAGCTTGCTCACGAACGTGTGAGAAAAGTGGAAGATGTATTGAAAATGGGAGATGAAATTTTAGTCAAAGTCACTGAAATAGATTCCCAAGGACGTGTCAATGCCTCTCGTAAAGCGATGATTCCTAAAGAAGATAAGAAAGACAGTTAAAAATAATAACCATAGAAAACCTCAAAGCTGCAGTGTGCTTTTGAGGTTTTTTCTATGTTAAGTTTGTTTTGACAAAGACTCCAGCAAAATCTATAAACATCAGTTCCAAACGTATCGATACACAGCTCTAATTCTTCAGCTTCCAATCTCCCGCCTCCAACATCCTTCACTCTATATTCGTCATGACTTGATGATTGGTTCATTATTTTACCTATTTAAATTAAAAAGATTTTGTATGCTTTGAATCTTTGAAATAATCTCCTATAAACCATTGTAATAAACCCAATAAACCTTTAGCAGTTTTGTCTTGTTCCAATGTTTCCAACATTTGGATAGCAAATAAACTTATTTGTTCTCCTTCTTCTTTTTTTCCATCTATCATTAGAGAGATTCCCAAATAAAAGCGATAAACAATTCTTTCAAAAGTTTGAGAATGATCAAGACTGTACAACTCCAGCTGAGATAGATAATAGGCAAAGTTTTTCCAGTCTCGTTGGTGCAGTATCACTGATAGTGAGTTTACCAGCAAGGAGGATACAATATTAGGGAATTTATAAAAATCCCGATATTTTTTTAGGCTTTTAAATGATTGTTTTAGTAGGATGAGCATCAGTTCATAGGGGAAAATATCTATATTGTTTATGAAGACATTAATCTCAATGAGAAACATGGAATCTTTTTTTCTTAAATAATTAGAAATGTATTCAACTGTTTTTTTATCAAAGGTGGTTTTTTCACTTCCTGTTTGCTCATTTTTTTCCCGCTCTAAGCAAATTCTAGCAAAAGCAGCTTGGAATTTTCCTGAATCGGAATTTTTTGGGGAGAGCTGTAGATAAATTTCTTCCAGTTTAGGTATGTTTCCACTATTTGCCGCTTCAGCGATTTTTTTAAAATTTTGTGTCCGTTCTACGTGTTCATAACCATTGTGGATATAAACCAGTTCTTCATAGGAAAGTTCCAGTCGTTCCAATATTTTCTCCAATTTGCTGACAGTTAAGTCATGTTCCCCTTTTTCAAATGGTATTGCATAGCTTTTCGATAAAATACCAGTATAAATCTCTTTGTGGGAGTACCCTTTGTTTAAGCGGATGTCGCGAATAGTAGGACCATAAAAAATTTTCATTTTTCTTTTGCTCACTTTCCCTTAATGTTTGTTTATTATAGCATGGGATAGTGTGTTTTTTAGAGAGTTAGTCCGAAATACTGTACCAAATGAAAATATTATGGCGCCCTCCTTTATAGTAAAGACAGTTAATGGAAGAGGGGATGAATTATGAGGTTACTGAAAGAATATCCGCTGTTTAGGAAAACAATCATAAATAATTTTATTTCTACGCTGGGAGATTCTATGTACTACATTGCGTTGATGACCTACGCGGCGCAACTGGATAGACCTGATTTTGGTATCATGCTGGTTTCTTTGTCCGAAAGCTTACCGTACTTGTTTAGTTTGATGATGGGAAGTCTTGCGGACATGAGCGGTCAGCGTACAAAGAAAATCATTTATACTGGGCTATGGAGAGGGGGTCTTTATTTCCTGGTTGGCATTTTGATAGGATTCAAACCTTCAATGATGATATTGGCAGGGATTACTTTGATAAATTTTGTATCGGATATCATCGGAAAATTTGATGCTGGTCTCTGGGCGCCTTTTCTGCCATTTTTAGTCAGCGCAGAAGATTTTGAAGAAGCGCAAGGAATGAAGGGGGCTATCAATCAAATCGTCAATATGATGTCCCAGTTTGTAGGTGCTTTTTTGCTGGGGATTTTTTCTTATCGCCTGCTAGCTTTTATTAATAGTTTCACTTTTTTCTTAACGGTGCTTATCGTGCTGACGATAGTTTCAGAGTTGCTTCAGATAGAAAAGAATCAGATGGATAGCAGCAGACAGCAGCTTGCCTTCAGAACGATTTGGGAACAAATGGTAAGTTCTGTTAAGGAGCTTTACCACAATCGCATACTGTTTACTCAATTAGTATTGTTCAGCCTGGCGAACGGACTGCTGACAGTGTTAGTCCCCCTAGTCAGTTTATTGTTCATTGAAAATACTCATTTGCTGATCAATAATTTTTCTTTTTCACTTGCGTTATTCAGCGCCCTTATGTCAGCTGGTGTCGTGGCAGGAAGTTTATTTGGTTCAAAAACATTTAAATCAATGGAGCTAAATACGCTATGTTTTTATATTTTTATGGCTATATTCTGTGTTGGCATTGGCATACTGGGAGCGAATATTTGGGTACTTTTTATTGGTGGAGTTGGGGTGGGGTTGTTTGTGGGCGGGGCTTCGCCGAAACTTTCTGCAGCGGTGGTACGCCAAATTCCAATAGATAAACTTGGTTCTGTCAATGGCGGCATCAGCACATTGCTGATGTCTGTCCCTCCAATTGCTACGACAATGTTTACCGGTTTGGCCAGTGCGAAAACGTTGAATGCGGCAGTTTATTTATTGCTGATTTGTTCAGTTGTTTTTGCACTTGCAAGTCTTTGGTTCGGGTTCAAAAGACTTCCCCAAAGAGATGCCAGAAAGTCATAAAGAGGATTTGCTTCATCGCGGCTTGCGAAAAAAAAAAAAGTGTGATACTATTTCAACAAGAAACCTGATAGATGATTGGATAAAGACACCTGAATTTGAATGCGTACTTATCAGAGAAGGGAAACGTGGCTGGAATTTCCCAAGTATTGCGCAAAGGATGACCACTTTTGAGAATTTAGCGGAAAGCTGAGTCGGTCGCACCGTTACCGCGTGTAAGAGAATCTTTGTATTCTAAAGTTAGGTGGAACCACGAGTAAATTCGTCCTGATGTTTCTGACAAATGTGTCAGGGACATTGGGCTTTTTTTATCTCTTTATTTTGTCAGGGAAGATGGAGGAATAGACATGTCAGAAATTAAAATTACATTTCCAGACGGCGCTGTCCGGGAATATGAGACAGGCGTTACTACTTTTGAGGTAGCTGAAAGTATCAGCAAGAGTCTGGCGAAAAAAGCTTTAGCAGGAAAGTTTAATGGAGAATTAATAGACTTAGTTCGTCCTTTGGAAGAAGATGGAGGACTTGAAATTGTCACCCCAGACCATGAAGATGCACTTGGGATTTTGCGTCACTCTGCGGCCCACTTGATGGCAAATGCCATTCGCCGTATTTATCCTGAGATTCATTTTGGTGTAGGTCCGGCGATTGAAAACGGATTTTACTATGATACGGATAATGGGGAGTCGCCTATTTCAGAAGAAGATTTGCCAAAAATTGAAGAAAAAATGATGGAAATCGTGAAAGAAAATAATCCCATCGTCCGCAAGGTGGTTTCCCGTGAGGAAGCGTTGGAATTGTTCAAAGATGATCCTTATAAAATCGAATTAATCAATGAGTTGCCGGAAGATGAAGTCATCACTGTTTATGATCAGGGAGATTTCGTTGATTTGTGTCGCGGAATTCATGTGCCAAGTACTGGAAGGATACAAGTCTTTAAACTTTTATCAGTCGCCGGGGCTTATTGGCGGGGTGATTCCAACAATCAAATGATGCAGCGGGTGTACGGCACAGCCTTTTTTGATAAAAAAGAATTGAAAGAATATTTGAAAATGCGTGAGGAAGCAAAAGAGCGCGACCATCGTAAACTAGGTAAAGAGCTGGATTTATTCATGGTCAGCCCTGAAGTAGGTTCCGGTCTGCCTTTCTGGTTACCAAAAGGTGCCACTATCCGTCGCGTGATTGAACGATACATTACTGACAAGGAAATCAGTTTAGGTTATCAGCATGTTTACACACCGGTATTGGCAAACGTAGATTTATACAAAACATCTGGTCACTGGGATCACTATCATGATGATATGTTCCCGCCGATGGATATGGGTGATGGGGAAATGCTGGTTCTGCGTCCGATGAACTGTCCTCACCACATGATGGTTTATAAAAATGATGTCCACAGCTACCGAGAATTGCCGATTCGTATCGCCGAGTTGGGAATGATGCACCGCTATGAAAAATCAGGTGCGTTGTCCGGGCTTCAGCGTGTGCGGGAGATGACACTGAATGATGGACATACCTTTGTTCGCCCGGATCAAATCAAAGAAGAATTTAAACGGACCATCGAATTGATGGTTGCTGTCTATAATGACTTTAATATTACCGAATACAGCTTCCGTTTGAGCTATCGTGATCCGGAAAATAAGGATAAATATTTTGATGATGACGAGATGTGGGAAACAGCTCAAAAGATGATCAAGGAAGCCGTAGATGAAATGGGCTTGGATTATAAAGAGGCTGAAGGGGAAGCGGCATTTTACGGTCCTAAACTGGATGTTCAAGTGAAAACTGCTTTAGGAATCGAAGAAACTTTATCCACAGTGCAGTTGGACTTTTTACTGCCAGAACGATTTGAATTGACGTATGTGGGAGAAGATGGGGAAAATACTCATCGCCCAGTAGTGATTCATCGAGGCATTGTTTCGACCATGGAACGTTTTGTGGCTCATTTGACGGAAGTCCACAAAGGGGCTTTCCCGACTTGGCTGGCGCCAGTTCAAGGAACGATTATTCCGGTGAATTCAACACTTCATGGAGACTTTGCATACAAGATTAAGGAAAAATTAACTGCTGAAGGATTGCGCTTTGAAGTGGACGACCGCAATGAGAAAATGGGCTATAAAATCCGGGAATCTCAAACCCATAAGATTCCTTACCAGCTAGTGGTAGGAGACCGGGAATTAGAAGAACAAACAGTCAACGTTCGACGCTACAATAGTAAAGAGACGACGACAATGTCGATTTCAGAATTTCTTGACCACGTGTTATCTGATGTCGCCTCTTATAGCCGGTCAGAATAAAAATGATAGAACTGGAGCGATCCAGTTCTTTTTTAGATAGTGATTATTAAGAATGTCATTAATTGCTTCAAATCTCTTTTTTTTTTTGAAGGCTTTATGTAAAATGGAGAAGATAAGATAGCAGAGGAAAGGAAACAAGCGTAACATGAAGAACTTATTAAAAAAAATAAATGACAGTGAATCAACTGTAAAAAAATCGCATATTCCTTTTCGTTTGAATTTTTTGTTTTTTATAGTATTTGCTTTATTTGTTGCCCTGATTATTCAATTGGCATATTTACAAATTGTCAATAAAGATTTCTTTGAGGCACGGATTCAATCTGGTCAGATCAACATCGTCGAAGGTCAGGCCCCAAGAGGAATGATTTACGATGCCAAGGGAACGGTTTTGGTAAGTAATAAAGCTAATCAGGCCATACTTTATACAAAAAGTAAAACAGCTACTTCTAGTGAGATTCTGGACGTTTCCCATAAAATTGCGGGCATTATTTCTGTCCAGCCAGATAAGTTGACGGAAAGGGACAAAAAAGATTTTTGGCTGGCTGATGAGGCTAATCTGGAAGAAGCGAAATCTCGTCTGACAGCAGAAGAAAAAGCCAAAAAAATGTCTACTTCTGAAGAATATATTGTGTATGTAAGCAAAGTGACAGATGATGAGATTAATTTTGATCCGTCAACCCTTGCTGTCGCTTCTATTTTTACCCGCATTAATGGGGCGTATGCTTTGCAACCTATTTTCATCAAAAATGAAGAGGTGACGAAGGAAGAAATAGCGGTTGTTGGAGAACATATGGCCGATATACCGGGACTGTCGACAGGCTTTGACTGGGAACGAGAATACCCTCAAGGCGATTCGCTGCGCAGTATTCTCGGCACAGTGACCTCTGCTAAACAGGGAATCCCGGAAGAATCTTTAGAGACATATTTGTCAAAGGGTTATGCGATGAATGACCGGGTGGGCCGCAGTTATTTGGAACAGCAATACGAATCAGTCTTACGGGGAACAAAATCTCGTTCCACGGTGAGTTTGAATAAAAAGAATGAAATCGAAAGTCAAGAACAAGTCTATGAAGGTGAAAAAGGGAAAAACCTGATGTTGACGATTGATTTAGATTTCCAAAAACAGGTAGAGGAAATTGTAAAAAGTAGTTATCAAGGACTGATTAGTGGTGGGAAAGCAGAACATTCTGAAGGGGCCTATGCAGTAGCGATGAATCCCCAAACAGGAGAAGTGCTGGCTATGGTTGGACTTGAGCGGGATTCCGAGACCGGCGAAATACGAGATGATGTTCTTGGAACGATTAACAAAGCCTTTGTCCCCGGTTCCTCCATTAAAGGGGCAACTGTGATGGCCGGGTACGAGAACGATATTTTACAAAATAATGACGTCTTTGTGGATGAGCCTTTATATTTTCAAGGCGGAACAATCAAATCGTCTTTGTTTAATGCTCCTGCGTACGCTCGAGCTGTTTCATTAAATCCGGTAGACGCACTGACGGTATCCTCAAACGTTTATATGATGAAAATCGTCTTGTCGATGATGGGTGTGGAGTATAGACAAAATCTTGTATTGCCTGATCGGACAGACTTATTTGAGACCATGCGGAAAACCTATCGGGATTATGGGTTAGGGACGAAAACAGGGATTGATTTGCCGGGTGAAGCTACAGGTTATTCTCCAACGACTCATTATGATGAGAACGGTCTGATTCCGGGAAGGATGGGACATTTGCTGGATCTGTCTTTTGGAAACTTTGATACTTATACACCGATGCAGATGGCGCAATACGTTTCGACAATCGCCAATGGCGGGAATCGCGTCGCACCGAGAGTCGTCAAAGGGATTTATGACAATGATAATTCTGGCGGTTTGGGAAATGTGGAAGAATTATTTGCACCAACGATTTTAAATGAAGTTGCCGAGAAAAATTATTTGGGTGTGGTACAGGATGGATTTTATAATGTCGTCAATGGGACTGACATTCGCCGAACTGGGGCAGGTTTACAGGGAGCAGCGTATACTATTTCAGCCAAAACAGGAACGGCGGAAACGGCAGTAGGCGATGTGGAATTGATCAACAGTACGATGGTAGCCTACAACACAGATGATCATCCAGAGATAGCAGTAGCCGTGATGCTGCCGCATTTGAAAGATGACAACGGTGGCTATAATGTGGCAATCACGAAAGAAATTTTCAATGCGTATTATAACTATACCCACTAATTGTTTGTAAAGGAGAACTACTTAACAAATTTCATTAAAAGGCTGGAAAAGCATAAAAAATCATGGTATGATAACTGAGTGTGAGAAAGAGCATGACTCATAGTTTAAGACAAGTTTGGAGGGAATACGATGCGTGTACACATTACTCTAGAATGTACTGAATGTAAAGAGCGTAATTATTTATCTAATAAAAATAAACGCAACAATCCTGATCGTTTAGAGGTAAAAAAATATTGCCCAAGACAACGTAAGGTAACTTTGCACAGAGAAACAAAATAATTTTTGATGAATGTTTGAAGCCTTGTTTTAAAGGCTTCTTTTTCTTTTGTAAGGAAAAAATGCAAGAGAATCAAAGAAAACTTTGATTTTACCGTTACTTAAAAAGCGTGTGCCTCATTTATGACTGAAAGAAAAGAATTTTCAGGGACAGGAACGGCCCAGTAGTTATTTGTATTTGAAAGGACATTATCATCGCTAGAAGTCATCGGGTAATTTTAATGAATTCTTTTTAGTATGTATCTCGCTAAATGAATTATATATCGTTATCTTATTGGGAACGGTGCTGTTTAGGAGTTTGATTTTTTATCAAAATATTTAATCTGACGTAGGTGATTTGGATATTTTTGAAAGCTCATAATTCGATATTAAAACACCTAGCAACTATTGTTGCTAGGTGTTTTATAGTGCTTATTAATGTTCATTAGGGTCATTTCTTGCGTCATTGTGTGTTTTATGAACTGTTCCAGCAACGTGATCAGGTCCGGCATAGATAGTATATAATTTTAGAGGTTCAGTACCTGTGTTCTCGACATTATGCCAAGTATCTGCGGGAACAAAAATCGCGTCATCTGCCTTAACAGGAGACTCAAAGGTTAGATTGTCTTCGGCAGGGCCCATCTTGCAGACGCCGTTTCCTTCTTCAATCCTTAGAAATTGGTCAATCCCGTGGTGAATTTCCAGACCGATATCGTCTCCAGGTTGAATCGTCATCAACGTCACCTGTAATTTTGAACCAGTCCAAATAGTTGTTCGGAAGTTCTCGTTTGCCAAAGTCATGCCTTCAATGTCTTCAACAACGGGTTGCTTACCGCGATCAGAAAAATCAAATGTCATTTTAAAGACACCTCCTTGTTTGATACTTTAATAGTAAGCTATATTTTGGGGAAAAGGAAGATAAAAGCCTTATATGACAACGATTATTGTTCTCAAATGACGAAATGTATCCGAAATAGATTTTAGAGATATCTAGGGGACATAAGTGTCAGAAAAGTGTCGAAAAAAATCTGGTCATTTTGAATTTGGTAATGTTAAAATTGCAAACTCACCATTTTATATCCAATAATTCCATCATCTCATGGTAGGCAGTTTCAATACGCTGCCGTTTTTCTTCCGGAACGGTATCAGCCTGTTTTCCATCTTTGAGATAATCTTCAGCGAGCAGTACTTGGTAATCATAAGCGGTGTATCCGTTAAAGGTCATCCCGCCTTTAGGTTCTCTTGACACCCAAGTCGGGTGGGCTTTGATATCACTCAGCACCGTTTTTTTATTTTTTTTCGTTAATTGTACTTCCATAATCACGCCACGCTCAGTCCAATAATTTTCCAATGTTTCAAATCGTTGATTTGACAGAAGATTCCCCATAGAATAGAGGATGAATTTTTTTTCGCCGTCTTTTTCAATAATCTCCGTTGGTTGTGCCACATGGGGATGACCGCCAAAAATAATATCTGCGCCAAAATCGACCATTTTTCGGTAAGTTTCCTGTTGTTCTTCGGAAGGCGTCAGACTATATTCCACTCCTAGTTGGGGCATCACAACAGTGATATCTGCGATTTCTTCCGCACGCTCGATTTCTTTTTGAACTTTTTCCATATTTAAATCTTTTAGGTAAGTATTATAATCAGATTCACTGATTGTTGCTTCGATTCCGTTAAATCCGTAACTATATCCCAAAAGTGCAATTTTAATGCCATTGATATTTTTCACTAAAATATCCTGATCCTTAGAAACGTTGACACCAAAGACATCTAAACCTTCTTTTTTGAACGCGTTGGCAGTATAGAGGAGCCCGTCGATACCCGTATCTAGAACATGGTTATGTGCAAGAGTGATGGCATCATAGCCAGCATTTTTAATACTCTCCACAACCACTTCAGGTGCGTTGAAAACAGGATAGCCGGCTAATTCTCGGTCGGGATTTATCGTTCCTTCAAAATCTCCCAGTGCTAAATCAGCTGAAGAAATAAGTGGAGTAATATGTGTATAATTATTTGTAAAATCAAAATTTTCTCCGTCAAAAGCGCCGCCGTAGACGACATCGTGATATAGCATATCCCCGCTAGCCATAATTGTCGCGGTTTGTTCTCCATCTTGCTCTTTGTCTTGTGCAACATCTTTTTGTTTTTTTAAAGGTACCGTGCTCCTAGTATTTTTAGCGTTTTCAGTATTTTCTTTTCCCATACCCAATGCATACCAACTTAACAAGACTAGTATAATACCTAAAAATGCCACTAAGGCGATTTTTGCACGCTCAATTTTCTTCCTTCTTGCCCTTTCCCTTTCTCTGCGTTTCATTTGATCACTCCCATTGTGTTATGATGACATAAAAATATTTTGAAAAGTTTTACGTTGTTTCTAAAACTACTGATGGTAAAAGACCGCTGCAATCACTCAAGCGGTATGTAAGCATTGAAATCACTTGATTTAGCTTACCTTCAGTTTAACGGAGTCTGACTGCTAATTCAATATTTTTGGGTATGTGCGAGATACAAATTGTAAATAACCAAAAACATTAATAATATTTATTAGAGTAGGTGTGTTATCAAGATTCTTATCATAGATAGAACTCATGACTCGAATAAATCGCTGGAGATTTTCACAGGAATGGGGAGCTGTGGTCGTGGATTTAATGAAAATTTTAAATATTTGCTTTAAAGATGCTTTTTGGAAAAAGATAGGAAGATGATAGGTTCGTACAATTTTTGATATTATTGCTAGTGAGATGTTTTAAGACAAACAAAAAAACCAGGTTAATCCCTAGTTTTTTGAACTGTTTAAAAAATTAAATAGGCCTAAAATAGTTTTATCCTCAAGTTTTAGTTCTTCACCGTCCAGTAATACTTTGGATACGGCAAAATAGTCTTGGAGATCGGGGACTTCAAGGTATTGTGCCGCAAGGAAGTCAGAGGACGTTTGGTAAGTTTTGATTGTTTCTTGTGTGTCATTTTTTGAAGAAAAATAATGGATTTCCAGCATGATTATCAGCCTTTCTTTTGTAGAATAAATTTATTATACAATTAAAAATAAAAAATCAGTATTAAAAACTCCGGATTGAAGAATAAAACAAAAAAACCACTCATTTCGAGTGGTGAAAGCTTGATAACTGGCTCAAGCTCAAGTGTGATGAGCTTTGTTGAAGTGATCATAACATAGTTGGTGATTTTGAGGGTGTTTGTAGTACTTGTGCTCATCACATAATTAAAATACGCAATTCATTTGATATTCTGCGAAAAAATGATTAAACAGTAATTTTTCTTGAAGGATTTATTTGAAAGTAGTTGTTCCTGATGAAATTATACTATCAGAGGATTAGTTTAGAGTAGTAAAGACTTATTTGGTTATTCAGATACGTTAGTTTCACTAAGGCTTGATTTTGATAGTATCTATTTTCCTTAAAAGTAGAACAACTGTATTAAACCGGTATTTTAAAAAACTGGCAATAGAGGCAACATTGGCTAATAGTGACTGGATAAAAATAATAAATATAATAATTTTAATATCCCTGGTCAATAATTTCCCAATCATTACTATTTGTCTTTGTTAATATGTACATGTAATTTTCATAAATTGCATCAGGAGTTGCAGCAGTCCGATATTTTCCAGCTTTATAAGTAGAAAACAATACTATTTTGTCTGACTCGTTGACAACCTCTTTTGGAAGTTTGTTGTGTTTCCAGAATTCTTTTTCTTTGTCGCTATCATAACTGATATCAATGAGCTTGTCTCCAAAACTAGAATTTTCATAGAAGTATGTTGTTACAGTGTCCATTGCCTGTTCTATTTGATTTTCAGTTAAATGGTTTTCCTTATTTAAAATAATTTTTTCTAGTCCTTGATGTCTGCAAGCGCTTATAAATAAAAGTATCAATATTATAGGAAAAATTTTTTTCATGGGACATTCCCCTTTTATATAAGTTATTACCGGTTATTTAAAGGTGGCATTATTATATATTATTTTTAATATGGATGCAAAAAACATTTAAAGATAACAGCAAACATTATCTTTGAGAATGGAGGATTAGGCTAACGTCAGTGAGTACAAAAGGATCTCTACTACTCAGAGAATCAATAGCTTTGATTTATTCGATATATATTTCGATTTCCTTGGGTCATCAACACTCACTCCTTTTTTGAAAGTCCGAGTATCGTCCAAATCCCAAGTAAAGAAAAAAACTTGCCAAAACACTGTTAATACAATGTTTTCAGCAAGTTTCTAAAGTGGAGGCGAGGGGAATTGAACCCCTGTCCAAACATATCGCCACCTAAGTTTCTACGTTCATAGTTATACTATTGAAGTTTCGCTCTAAAAGCTGCCGTATAACAGGCGTCTTTTAAAGCTAGTCTGATGGTCTCTTTTACTGACTGCAGACGGAAGTCAAGTAACGTAACCCACTGAGTTTGAGACCCTGACCCGAGCACATGGGTGATGCCGGAAGGATCTTCGTTAACTGTTTTTACGCAGCTAAAGCGAAATTGTTGTTATTGTTTTTTGCAGTTATATTTAACTGTAACGTTTTAATGTAGACGTAACCTACAGAACGCAACTCAAGCTCAAACTATGCCTGTCGAATCCAGAACGCCCCCTAATATCTATCCTTGACCATTGTATCACAAAAAGAGTGAAATTAAAAAATCGAAGCTTTAAGTTTATTAGATTAAATCGTAGTGTTTCAAAGCTTGAACGATGCCGCCTTCGGTATTTTTTGCTGTGATGTATGTGGCCATCTCCTTCAGAGAATCAATCCCATTTCCCATGGCGATTTTATAATCGCAGGCTTGCAGCAGTTCGATATCGTTGGGGCCATCGCCAAAACCAAACGTAGGAAGATTTTTCCCACCCAAATAGCTGAGAATTTCTTTCACAGCACTACCCTTAGATTTGTTTTTACTGACAGTGTCTATCGAATAGGGACCATTGCGGTAAAAAGTCAGCTCAGGAAAAGCTTCGTGGTAGACAGCATCATGTTTATCGCCAATCACCAAAAGCATATTATAACTGTTTTGTAAAATATCTTCTTGATTTACAGGAGGTACGGGTTGATGAATGTACTTATAACATTTTTCCGCCATCTCTGTCTGAGCCGATATTTTTATTTGTTGGTGGGTATAAAAAGCCAGTTCTTGTCCTAACTCTTGGGTTTTCTGGAAAAGTTTATGCGTTGTTTCCACAGGGATTTTATCATTGATGACTTCTTGATTTTCGACCATGGCATATTGTCCATTCATGGTGATACTGGAAGAAATAATCGTGTTTTCCAAAAAATGCTGAATTTCCGTATTTGTGCGTCCAGTAGCAATTACCGGCATGACGCCATTTTTTTTCATCTGTGAGAGGGCATTTGCAGTTTCAGGGGCTATTTGGGATTGATCGTTGAGCAAAGTGCCATCAAGGTCAAAAAAAGCTAAGGCTCTAACTGTGTCCATTAAAAAACTCCTTTTAAATTAAACTAATTTTTACCATCATATCAGATAAAGCTTTTTTACACTAGTGTCGCATAGAATAAAATTTAGTTTGTAAAAACATTTTTAGATATTACTAAAGTTTTAAATGTTTTGGAGATATTGTTATTTTTATGTTTTATTCTTACATGATTTTTTATTTTAAAAATGAGATGCTTCATTTCTAAGTAAATGCTAAAAGCTTGAAAGAAGAGAGGTGATTGATAGACAAATTTAGCGATTAACTAGGATAAAGGAGTAAAAACCACTAAATAAAAGATACTTATAACAAGATTCTCCTAGATGTATTGACTTTATATAACCAAAATAGTAATCTGAGAAATGTGTTATAAAAAGGAGGAAAAAATGAAACTTATTAAAATGCTGGGTGTTTTGGTTGTGCTTTGTTCAGTAACAGGGTGTTCTCCTGGTAAAAAAGCTGTTGATAAGAAAACTTCACCTTCATCCTTCCAAAAGATCGGCAAAAAAGAAATATCGTCAACATCAAATGAAGCTGATTGGGAGGTAGAGGCACAAGCAGCCGCTGAAAAAGTCTTGAATGCCGTCATAAAAAGGGATACTTATAGTTTCAAATCTGTTGGAAATAAAAAATACGAATACTTTGTGGAAGAAGTAATCGATAAATTTGTAGCAGAGAGGGTAACAGACTATGAGCCGGAAGAAGATTGGACACTTGTTCAAAATTCGAGAGTTAAGTTGCTGCCGGCAGATGTATTGAAAAATTTTAAATTGACACAAATATATAACATTGTCCCGGAAATAAAAGACTTTGACATTGAAAGGGTAAAAATAAAAGGGAATGAAGCAACAGTTTCTTTTAAATCTAAAGCGATTGCCAATAAAGATATTGAGAACATATTGACATTGATTCGTGAAACCGTTGGATTAGAAGAATTATTAGAGGGCAAAACTCACGACAACGAGGTACAGAAATTTAGTCAGTATATAAATTCATATTTGTATTGGCTGGCTTTTGAAAAAGACAGTCTGGCTATACCCGTAACTAAAGAGAAAGAAGAGTTTCAATTAGAGTTGACGCGTGAGGCTGATAATTTTATCATTGACGATCAACAATTTAATGATCTGATCAATAGTTTTTTTGTGAAAAAAAATATTGAAGAAACCGGCAATGATGAAGAGGATGAAATAGATATCGATGAATTAAAAGAAGTGAATGATATGGTTTAAAAATAAAAGGGGGAAGAAAAAATGAAAAAAAGGTTGGTATCTTTAGGTATTATCGGATTATTAACGTTAGTCGGTTGTGGTGGCGGAAATGGTGGTGGAAACGCAGGGAGCAAGAGTAAGGCAGGGAATGTGGAAATTAAAGAAGCCTATTTCTTTAAACCGGTAGAAGCAGATGAAGATGCTGACTATTTAATACTGGATTTAAAAGTGACTAATAAGTTATCTGACGGTGTATACCTTTATTCTGACAAGTTTAGTTTAACTGAAAAAGGAGACGATACCGTAATTGAACCTCTTGACTTAGGCTATAACAGCAACGTTAAAGTTATCGAAGGAGAAGTAGCTAGCGGCAAATCGAAAACGGGTCTTATTTCTTTTGAAATTGAAAAGGACAAAAAATATACCTTGAATGTATCTTTGAGCGGTGTTGAGAAGGATGAAGTGATAGAAATTGCTTTAAATCCTAATAAGTATGAAAAAACTAAAAAAGAATTTGAAAAAACTGAAGAAACAGCAAAAATATTTATCGAGTCTGCCTTTTATCAGAAAGAGAATGAAGCTTACGATGAATTGATAGGTACAGATAAGCAGCAAGTGATTGACATTGTAAAAAAAGAATTTAACAATAATATGAAAGATTATTTATTTTCTAGGTATCATCCAAGTGATGAAGAGTTAGAGAAAGCTTTTACCGAATATGTCAAACAGCAAGCGGAACGCGGAGAATTAAACGTGACATTAGAGTCATATTATGGTGAGACAGCGGCGGTTAAAGTTGAATTTAAAGGGATCAACAGTGATGTGGTTTCGTCTGACTTTAATGATATTGAAAGTGAATATCGTGAAAATAATGATTTTGATTTCACGAAAGCAGAAGAGTATGCTTTTAACAAATTCAATGAAGTTTATGCGCAGGCAGATATTGGTGAACCGAGAGATGACCAATTTTTGTTGATGAAGAAAAAAGACGGTAAATGGTTGTTTGACTTCAAGAGCGATGACAGCTATGAAAATCAACGCTTCATCAAAATTTTTAATGGTTATGTGAATTAAAATAATGAGATCAACATGTTAATTGAAATTTTTCAGCGTTACTAAACAGACTAGAAAAATTTGTCAAAACTGTCAGCCGGAAGAGATTTTTTTCCGGGTGACAGTTTTTGCTTTAAGCTTATTTTCAGATGGAGATTTTTTTAGAACGACAGCGCGTAGTTTTACTTTACAACTCTTTCATGAAAATAGTGTGAAGATTTAGAGTTTACTAAAATCTTATAGTATAATTGTATTGTATAAGGATAATAAGCAAAATAGAGGTGTGAGTGTAATGAAAATATTAATGATTGAAGATAATGAGTCGGTTTCAGAAATGATGCAGATGTTTTTTTTAAATGAAAATTGGGATGCCACGTTTGAATATGATGGTAAGGAAGGGTTAGATGCGTTTCTTGCCGAGCCGGATAAATGGGATATGATCACATTGGATTTGAATTTGCCGACCATGGACGGTGTGACCGTCTGCCGGGAGATACGCAAGGTATCCAATGCCGTACCGATTATTATGCTGACTGCTAGAGATTCTGAAAGCGATCAAGTAATCGGGTTGGAACTTGGCGCAGATGATTATGTGACAAAACCTTTTAGTCCATTGACTTTGATTGCCAGAATGAAGGCCTTGCATCGCCGTGCCGAACTTGTGGGTGAAGAGGGGCAGGCTAGTTCTGATGCGACGACAGCCTTTGATGTGGAGACCAAACATTTTAAAATGAATACTAAAACCCGTGAAGCTTACATTGATGAGCAGTTGATTGAAGGCTTGACACCCAAAGAATTTGATTTGCTTTACACACTTGCGAAAAAACCTCGTCAAGTCTTCTCGCGGGAAAAATTGCTTGAGCTGGTGTGGGATTATCAATATTTCGGTGATGAACGGACCGTAGATGCACATATCAAAAAACTACGTCAGAAAATTGAAAAAGTTGGTCCTCAAGTCATCCAGACAGTTTGGGGCATCGGTTATAAATTTGATGACTCAGGAGTAGAAATTTAATGAAATACTTATTCCAACAAATGATTGCTTTTTGGGCAATCATTTTGACTATCATGGTTGTCGTCGGTCTGTCGTTTAGTTCTTTGACGAAACAGACGATTTTGAACAATCATTACGACCAGATGCTTTCGTACGCTGAAAGTATCGTGAAAACCAGCGATTTATCCCCAGACAAACTAATTTCCAATATTTATTCATTGGAAAAATTTTTGAAAGATCAAGGGGTCACAATTATGGTTTTTCAGCCAGACAAAAAATTAGTTTATCCTGGGGACACTGCCGGTTATAAGGTGTCTGAAGATTTCCTTTCAGAAGGGGATTGGAAAAAACTGAAAAGCGGTAAAAGTTTGACTGGAACTAAGTCACAAACGTTCAACGGTAAAGAGCAGGAATATGCGGTTGTTTTTTATCCTTTGATTACAAGTCTGGCTGAGTATCCAAAATATCAAGAGTTTATCGGGGTGCTTGCAGTGTCACAGCCAGTCAGTGTGGTGGAGGAAAATACCGATGCCATGACGGAAAATTTATTTAGAGGTTTTTTGATTTCTAGTTTGATTGCTCTGGTGTTCAGCTATGTTTTAGCTCAGTTTCAAGTCAACCGGATCAATCGGATGAAAAAGGCCACTAAGGAAATTTCACATGGAAATTTTGATGTGAAAATCGAAACAAAAGGCAACGATGAGTTAGACGAATTGGCAGAAGATTTCAATAAAATGGCTCAAGCGCTTAAAGAATATGAAAAAGAAATTCAAAGACAAGAAGAACGCCGGCGCCAATTCATGGCAGATGCCGCCCATGAAATGCGGACTCCTTTGACGACAATCAACGGTTTACTGGAAGGGATCGCGTACAAGGCAATTCCTAAAGATCAGGAAGAAAAGTCGATTGAACTGATGCGGAAGGAAACCGACCGGCTCATTCGCCTAGTGAATGAAAATTTAGATTATGAAAAAATATTAAACAATCAAATCAGCATGGTGATTCAAAGATTCAATGCGACAGAGGCTACCCGTGGACTTGTGACACAATTGACTCAAAAAGCCGAAGAAGCTGGAAATACGTTAAGGCTGGTCAGCGAAGAAGATGTTTTCGTCTATGCTGATTATGACCGTTTCATCCAGATTCTATTCAATATCACGCAAAATGCTATTCAGTTTACTAAAGATGGTTTGATTACCTTGACATTGGAAAAAGGTTATAAGGAAACCATCGTGACGATTGAAGACACTGGGATGGGAATGTCAGAAGAAGAACTGAATAATATTTGGGAACGATATTATAAAGTAGATGCTTCCAGAAAAAATACAGCCTTTGGAGAATCAGGTCTGGGACTTTCTATCGTCCAGCAACTGGTAAAGCTCCATCATGGAGAAATACAAGTCGAAAGTGAAAAAGAAGTTGGCACGAAATTTATTATTCATTTTCCTGATGTGGAACCGAAAATAAATGGAAATAACTAAACAAACAAATCGAGGTCTGTCTGTAATTTCTCTGATTTGCAGGTATTCGCTAAATGGAAAGAGGGGAGCAGAAAATGGAAAAATATTATTATCCACTAAATGATGAGTGGTCCCATGAAGAGATTGTGACAGTTATGAATCTTTGGACCAAGGTTGAAGAAGCCTATGAAGAAGGGGTAGATGTGGAATCGTTAAGCACAGCCTACCATAAATTCAAAGAAGTCGTCCCTAGTATCGGTGAAGAAAAAACATTGGGACGGGAATTTGAAAAAGTCTCAGGTTATTCATTGTATCGTGTCATGCAGGCGGCTAAACAAAAAGACACCGGCAAGTTGAAAATGTAAAGGAGGGCTTAATATGTCGTTGGAAATGGTAGAGGATATTAAAGAATGGATCTATGAAGCAAGCGCACTGATTAAAGAAAGGTTGAGTTCTCCGCTGATTGTAGAACAAAAAACTAGTGCAGCCGATGTAGTTACAAATGTGGACAAGGAAGTTGAAGCTTTTTTTGTACAAAAAATCCAGCAATCCTATCCTAATGAAAAGATTTTGGGAGAAGAGGGCATCAGCGAACCGGTGGAGGACTTTTCCGGGCGGGTTTGGGTCATCGACCCTATCGACGGCACACTAAATTTTGTGAAACAGCAGGATCATTTTTGTATCATGCTGGCAGTTTATGAAAATGGCGTTGGACGTCTAGGCTTTATTTATGAAGTGATGCGTGATGAATTGTTGTGGGGCGGAGATTCGATTGGTGTTTATATTAATGAACGGAAAATCACCACTGTCAAAAAACAATCCCTAGCGGATGGCATTATCAATGTAAACACAAATATGTTCGTTGCTAATAGCTTCGGAACGAAGGATATCGCTGAAAAAGCTTTGGCCGTGCGGATGACAGGATGCGCAGGTATTGCTTTTAAAGAGGTTATTCTCGGCAAGGAAAACGGCTATTTGTCTTGTTTGCAGCCTTGGGATTACGCACCGGGGAAAATTTTGGCGGAAAGTCTTGGGCTCATAGTGGAAAGTTTAGACGGCAAGGCTTTAGATTTAAAAGCTCAATCTCCTGTTCTAGTTGCAGGTGTGGAAACGTACGAGGATATTAAAAATCTTGTCCATCATTAGTTTTTCTGAAAGTTTGTAGTTGTATTGTTAGTGTGTTTATTGTTATAATGGTTAGTCAGTTAATTTTAGAGATAGTCTATGAGGTTAGTTAGGAGAAATAAAGTGAAGACAAGAAATGATATTAGAAATGTGGCAATTATTGCCCACGTTGACCATGGAAAAACATCGTTGGTAAATGAGCTGTTACGCCAGTCACATACGCTGGATGAACGTATAGAGATTCAAGATCGTGTCATGGATTCAGATGCGATCGAACGAGAACGGGGCATTACGATTTTGGCTAAAAATACGGCAATCCGTTATCATGACACCAGAATCAATATTATGGACACGCCAGGGCACTCGGATTTTGGCGGAGAAGTTGAACGAATCATGAAAATGGTAGACGGAGTACTTCTCGTCGTTGATGCTTACGAAGGCACCATGCCGCAAACTCGGTTTGTATTGAAGAAAGCATTAGAACAAAGACTGACGCCCATCGTGGTTGTCAATAAAATAGACAAACCTTCTGCTCGTCCGTCAGAAGTTGTGGACGAGGTACTGGAATTATTTATTGAGCTTGGGGCAGACGATGACCAATTGGAATTCCCGGTGATTTATACTTCAGCAGTTAATGGGACATCAAGTTTATCAGATGATCCTGCTGATCAAGCAGAGACAATGGATCCGATCTATGATCAAATCATTGCTCATATCCCTGCACCGATTGACAATAGTGACGAGCCACTACAATTTCAAGTTTCTTTGTTGGATTACAATGAATATGTGGGACGGATCGGCATCGGTCGTGTCTTCCGCGGAACGATTAGAGTCGGCGATCAAGTGTCATTATTGAAGCTTGACGGCACAGCTAAAAATTTCCGTGTGACAAAAATATTTGGTTTCCTAGGTTTAGACAAAGTGGAAATCAAAGAAGCCCGAGCTGGAGATTTAATCGCAGTGTCTGGGATGGAAGATATCTTTGTGGGAGAAACTATCACACCTGTGGACCACCAAGATGGCTTGCCAACTTTATTTATTGATGAACCGACACTGCAAATGACGTTTTTGGTAAATAATTCGCCTTTTGCCGGTCGGGAAGGAAAATTTGTGACCTCAAGAAAAATAGAGGAACGCTTGATGAGTCAGCTGCAGACAGATGTTTCTTTGCGAGTTGAAAACACTGAATCTCCAGATGCATGGGTTGTTTCTGGTCGTGGTGAGCTGCATTTGTCAATTCTGATTGAAAATATGCGTCGTGAGGGCTATGAGTTGCAAGTCTCCCGTCCTAAGGTTATCGAAAAAGAAGTAGAAGGGGTTACATGTGAGCCTTTTGAAAGAGTACAAATCGATACACCTGAAGAATACATGGGAAGCATTATTGAATCCCTAGGACAGCGTAAAGGTGAGATGTTGGATATGATTAATTCCGGAAACGGTCAAGTCCGTTTGATTTTCCTCGTGCCTGCTAGAGGATTGATCGGCTATACAACGGAATTCATGTCGATGACTCGCGGATATGGTATTATCAATCACACCTTTGATCAGTATTTACCTAAAATACAAACCAGTTTGGGAGGCCGTCGCAACGGTGCCTTGGTTTCTGTCGATAATGGCAAAGCAACAACTTATAGTATTATGAGTGTAGAAGAACGGGGAACTGTTTTTGTTGAACCAGGTACAGATGTTTATGCTGGTATGATTGTCGGTGAAAATAGCCGTGAGAATGATTTGACGGTCAATGTCACTAAAGCTAAACAAATGACCAATGTCCGTTCCGCAAACAAGGACCAGACGTCAGTCATCAAAAAACCGAAAATTTTAACACTGGAAGAATCATTGCAATTTTTGAATGATGATGAGTATTGTGAAGTAACTCCTGAAAGTATCCGTCTGCGTAAACAACTTTTGGAAAAAGGCGAGCGTGAGCGGGTAGCTAAGAGAAAAAAATGGGCTGAGCAGGAATAGACTTTAAAATCGATTAGGGAATATACCGACCTCGCAAAAGTTAGACCAAAAATCTAACTTTTGCGAGGTTGTTTTTTAAAAAAAATGAGAAAGTAACAAATTAGATGTAGATAGAATGTCGGAAAATCAATGCATTCTCTATTTTTATTTGTTATAAAAATAGATGAAAAGAGGAGTAAAGCCCAATACCAGATATGCTATTTTTTGATAAGATCACAAATAGGAAACATTTGAGAAAAAAACCAGAGATCTTTTTGAGAACAGGAATCGGATGATAGGTTTCTGAATAGCATCAACAAACAGATTATTTGAAAAATAAGAAAGTTTTCGAATGGGCAGTAGATAGTCTTTAAAGACTCATTTTAGAAAGGGGAAATACCGGCAGTGAGCTCTTTCAGCTCTTTAAAAAAACGGTCGATTACATGGGTGGATAATTGCCTTTGAAAAAAAGCGGAAAATAAATTATTTTTTCATAAATATTAGGTATCTTAACGATTATTAGAAAATGATTTTCATAAAATTGGAAAACTTATAAATATTTTAGATTATTAAATAGAGATACTTTTTCTTTTCTCTGTTATCTTTTTCAGTGTTTTTTGTTAAAATTTTATTTTTTTAAAATAGGATAGGAAGCATTTTGTCCGACAAATAGGTTGTTCGCTTATTATTATGGTATATTAAACATATGTATATTTGATGTTAAGGGTTGGTTCATCGTGTTCGTTAAACTAGCTTTATTAACAAAAATATTATATTTTCAACGATGGAAAGGATGAATTGAATGGGAAAGAAAAATTTTCTTAAGCGTGCACTCTCGAAAGAGACGCATAAGGTAATTATGAGAAAAGGTAAAAAAGGTTGGGTAACTAAGGGGATCACATTAACTGCGGTCTTTGCTCTTGGTTTTGCTTCGCCAATCAGTACGGTTTTAGCAGTTTCTGAAAATGTTCAAAGTAGTGAAGAGGTACAATCAACAGATGTTGCAGAGGAACAACCAACAAATGTTGAAGAGGACCAATCAACAAATGTTGCAGAGGAACAACCAACAAATGTTGAAGAGGACCAATCAACAAATGATTCATTAAACGTTACTGAATCACCTGCTGCAACTTTTTCTGTACCAAACCAAAAAAGTAGAGCCCAGCTTCAGCAACGTGTTGATAGTTATGAGGGGCTAGTTAAGAGTTCGTACACTCCAGCAACTTGGAAAGACTTTGCAAATGCTATGAAAGTGGCAAAGGACATACTAGCAGCAGTAGAAGATACAACGGATGCTGGTCGTGCAGCGGTTACCGATGCTTACAATAATTTGTTCGTATCTTTTAATAACCTAATGCCCTTAAGTAAAGTTGTTAGTAAAGCTCAACTTCAGGAATTAGTTAACAGAAGTAAGGAGAAAAAGGAGAGTCTTTACACTCCAGCAACTTGGAAAGACTTTGCGGATGCTTTGAAGGTGGCAGAAGACATACTAGCAGCAGACGAAGATCCAACGGATGCTGGTCGTGCAGCGATGAAAGATGCTTACGATAGATTGTTCGTCTCTTCAGCTCAACTTGTAGACTCAAGTAAAGTTGTTAGCAGAACTCAACTTCAGGAATTAGTTAACAGAAGTAAGGAGAAAAAGGAGAGTCTTTACACTCCAGCAACTTGGAAAGACTTTGCGGATGCTTTGAAGGTGGCAGAAGACATACTAGCAGCAGACGAAGATCCAACGGATGCTGGTCGTGCAGCAATGAAAGATGCTTACGATAGATTGTTCGTCTCTTCAGTTCGACTTGTAGACTCAAGTAAAGTTGTTAGCAGAACTCAACTTCAAGAATTAGTTAACAGAAACCAAGGAAAAGAAGAGAGTTTGTACACTCCAGCAACTTGGAAAGACTTTGCGGATGCTTTGAAGGTGGCAGAAGACATACTAGCAGCAGACGAAGATCCAACGGATGCTGGTCGTGCAGCGATGAAAGATGCTTACGATAGATTGTTCGTCTCTTCAGTTCGACTTGTAGACTCAAGTAAAGTTGTTAGCAGAGCACAACTTCAAGAATTAGTTAACAGAAACCAAGGAAAAGAAGAGAGTTTGTACACTCCAGCAACTTGGAAAGACTTTGCGGATGCTTTGAAAGTGGCAGAAGACATACTAGCAGCAGACGAAGATCCGACGGATGCTGGTCGTGTAGCAATGAAGAAAGCTTACGATAAATTGTTCGTCTCTTCAGCTCAACTTGTAGACTCAAGTAAAGTTGTTAGCAGAGCACAACTTCAAGAATTAGTTAACAGAAACCAAGGAAAAGAAGAGAGCTTGTACACTCCAGCAACTTGGAAAGACTTTGCGGATGCTTTGAAAGTGGCAGAAGACATACTAGCAGCAGACGAAGATCCAACGGATGCTGGTCGTGTAGCAATGAAGAAAGCTTACGATAAATTGTTCGTCTCTTCAGCTCAACTTGTAGACTCAAGTAAAGTTGTTAGCAGAGCACAACTTCAAGAATTAGTTAACAGAAACCAAGGAAAAGAAGAGAGCTTGTACACTCCAGCAACTTGGAAAGACTTTGCGGATGCTTTGAAAGTGGCAGAAGACATACTAGCAGCAGACGAAGATACAACGGATGCTGGTCGTGCAGCAATGAAGAAAGCTTACGATAAATTGTTCGTCTCTTCAGCTCAACTTGTAGACTCAAGTAAAGTTGTTAGCAGAGCACAACTTCAAGAATTAGTTAACAGAAACCAAGGCAAAGTAGAGAGTTTGTACACTCCAGCAACTTGGAAAGACTTTGCAAAAGCATTGAAAGTGGCAGAAGACATACTAGCAGCAGACGAAGATCCAACGGATGCTGGTCGTGCAGCAATGAAGAAAGCTTACGATAAATTGTTCGTCTCTTCAGCTCAACTTGTAGACTCAAGTAAAGTTGTTAGCAGAGCACAACTTCAAGAATTAGTTAACAGAAACCAAGGCAAAGTAGAGAGTTTGTACACTCCAGCAACTTGGAAAGACTTTGCAAAAGCATTGAAAGTGGCAGAAGACATACTAGCAGCAGACGAAGATCCAACGGATGCTGGTCGTGCAGCGATGAAAGATGCTTACGATAGATTGTTCGTCTCTTCAGCTAAATTAACATACTCAAGTAAAGTTGTTAGCAGAGCACAGCTTCAGGAACTAGTTGACAGAAACCAGGGCAAAGATGAGAGTCTTTACACTCCTGAAACTTGGAAAAATTTTGCGGATGCTTTGAAAGCGGCAGAGGATATACTGGCAGCAGACGAAGATCCAAGTGACGCTGGTCTTAAAGCAATGAAAGACGCTTACGATAATCTGTTTGTGTCTTCTCATAAACTAGAAGAAAAAGTAGATCCAGAAGAACCAGTAGATCCAGAAGAACCAGTAGATCCAGAAGAACCAGTAGATCCAGAAGAACCAGTAGATCCAGAAGAACCAGTAGATCCAGAAGAACCAGTAGATCCAGAAGAACCAGTAGATCCAGAAGAACCAGTAGATCCAACAGATCCAGATGGACAAGTAGATCCAGATGGACAAGCAGATCTAGGTAAAGGCGATCCTGCAAAAACAGATGCTCCAAAAACAGATGCTCCAAAAACTGATTCTAAAGACAAAAAAGCTAAGGTGCTACCACAGACTAATTCACTTGCTGAGAATTATTTAGTGGGTCTTGGTGCAAGTATGTTTGGATTAACTCTTGCTCTTTACATAATCAAAAAAAGAGCATTAAGTAAATAATTTAAAGTTCAATTAGTTTACCTATTAAATGATATTGATAGGATGAAGACTATACGAACTCAGTCAATCGGTGAAGAGGGTACTCTTCACCGATTTTTTTATGATTTAAAGGTTACTTGCTGATTGGTGTTTTTGGAGGACTTTTAGTGTAGTGAAAAATGGCTGTTTGTCAAATAAGCGTTGTTTTTTCAATTGAACGAATGGGGGGATGAAGTACTCACATATTTCGACAGAGAGGTTAAGAGTCCATTTTTAACGATAGAAAAGACTTCATTAACGCCACCACACTGGGTCGATGAGTGGGAGTATAGTGTTAAGTGTTAAGGGTGCCAAAATAAAGCACACTCGTAAAACCTTTTATTTCAATCTCCTGACCAAATGTTTTCAAAAGTGATATTTTTATCTTCTAAATTTAATGAGGTTTGGATACAATGATGATGAGGCATATGGCTTTTCCTTTCTGAATGGGTGCTAGACAACCTTATTCTAACTTGAAAACTCAATGTTTCTATTTTTTTATAACAAAATAAGTATGAATGTATCTCTTCATCCATAACCAAAATTATACAAACGTTAAAAGAAGCAGTAGTAATCTTGAGATAGGCTTCGATTATACGAATACTGATTCTTTGACAGGTTTTAGCGGGTCAGCTTCTTAGCGGCTTTTTTTCTTAGACAAAATTACGTAATGTGATAGATATATATTTATAAGGTCCTCTTTCTGATAATATTCTACTCATTTAAGGGCCTTTTTGGCTAGGACTCAATCATAGCTAAGCCCATTTTTATTTTAATATGAGGATGCCTATAGAGAATAATATTGAATTTACAGATGATTGCTAAAATAAACATGGGACCAGAAAGCAACTCAAATGTAAACGACATCAATTTCAATCTGCAAATGATTAATACCTACAAGGACTTTATTCGTTCTGATTCTGTCTTGGACGATACAGGGCGAATTCTAAAAGAAGTGAATAACTACGAAGTAACTAGTCAGGAATTAAAAAATATGGTTTCAGTTGAACAGACTGCAAATTCGCAGATGTTTACTATCAAAGCTGTTTCTCAAGATGCGACATTATCTCAAGCTGTTGCTGGCGCTTTAGGGCAAGTGTTTCAGGAACAAGTGGTGTCAGTCTTAAATATCGATAAAGTAACAATCCTTTCTGGTGCCGCCCTAAATGAGTCCCCTGTTTCTCCTAATGTAAAACTCAATTTGTTGATAGGCAGCGTACTCGGCATAATGTTGGGAATAGCTTTGGCATTTTTACTTGAGGTGATGGATAAGACGGTAAAAAGTGAAAAAGAAATCACTGAAATCTTTGAGTTGCCGATTATGGGAATAATCCCCCACTTGCCAAAAAAAGCGGAAAACATAGCTACGCAGAAGGAGCTTTTACACGACCAACGTAAGGGAAGCGAAAGCTACAGCCGTCCAACGGAACTACCGACAAGCCGGAATTCTTCCGATGATCGGGTCGTTAGGCGTCGGAAAAGAAATAGAGTCTAAAGGAGGAGAAAAAGAATGTCAAGGAAAACACGCACGTCGAATTCTAATGCAGTGAGTTTGATCACTCTTACAAACAGCGGCTCACCGATAGCGGAGCAATATCGGGTCATTAGAACAAACATCCAATACTCCATGGTAGACCGCGAAATAAAAACCCTCACAGTGACGTCTCCAGATACGTCTGAAGGGAAGTCCACCTCAGCAGCCAACCTGGCAGTAGTTTTTGCCAATGCAGGTCAAAGGGTCTTGCTGGTAGATGCTGATCTTAGAAGACCAACAACTGCCAAAACGTTTATGCTGGGAAATTACCAAGGTTTAAGTACAATGTTGTCTAAAAATGATATGGAACTATCTCGCTATGTCCAACCTTCAGGTGTGGCAAACTTATATATTTTGACCAGTGGCCCTCTACCACCTAATCCGTCAGAAATGTTGGGATCAGCCAGAATGAAGCAGCTTTTAGAACATATGAAACAACAATATGACTTGATTATTTTTGACGTGCCGCCAGTTGTTGCAGTGACGGATGCTCAAATAGTTTCTTCCATGGTAGACGGCACATTGATTGTTGTGAGAGAGAAGCAGACACGTAAAACGATGTTGCAAAATGCTTTGCAGCTTTTATACAATGTCAATGCCCGAGTCTTAGGGGTAGTGTATAATGACGCAGCTAATAGTAAAGAATATGGTTACGGTTATTATAGAAAAGACGAGGAGTTAGGGGAGAAAATGATTGATGCACACTGCCATATCTTGCCGGGAAGAGATGATGGTGTTCAGACGATGGACGAGGCATTAGAGATGGCACAAAAGGCAGTTGCTTCAGGAATTACTCATATATTATGTACGCCTCATCATAACAATGGTTATTTTAATAACAAAAGTTCTGATGTGATTGTTGCAGTGGCACAACTACAAGAGCAATTAACGGCTGCGGAAATCCCCTTGATACTTTTTGAGGGGCAGGAGGTAAGGCTTAGCGACGACTTGATGGCTTTGTATCATCAAGGACAATTGCTAGGCACCGATCTCGAAGATCGCTATATGCTAGTAGAGTTGCCTTCAGATGATATCCCGGATTACACATTCGGAGTTTTTCAAGAATTACTTGAAGGAGGCATCACGCCAGTAATTGTTCATCCTGAGCGTCATGATTTTTTTGTCAGTGATCCTAATCAGCTAGTGCCTTTTTTACGGATGGGTGTTTTGACCCAGATGACTGCGCCGAGCTATACGGGGCAGTTCGGTAAAACAATAGAAAAGACAGCGGAACTTATGTTGGAACATGGCATGATTCATATGTTAGCTTCTGATGCTCATAATATTACGACTAGACCCTTTTTATTGCGAGAAGCATATGAAAAGCTAGAGGAAAATTTTGGAGTAGAAAAAGTCAACAAGTTTGAGCGAACAGCCAAAGCTGTTATTAATGGCGATCGGGTGATTCCCGGTAGGTTTCGTCAGGTTCAGAAACGTTTTTTTGGTTTATTTTAAATAATCACAAGACGATTATCATTTCGGATGGAGAAATAATACTGATTATTGTTTGAGTAGTGCCATTTTTATTTTTATTTTTGTTTTATTGCAATTCATATTAGAGAAAAATGGGATTCACCGGGTAGTGGCCTTTTTTTATAGTGCTTTGCATCCTATGCGAAATATTGCACACTTCGCCTAAAATCCCACATAAATCTATTTTCAGATTTTGTGGGGATTTTTGTATATCAGCAGATTTGTAACGGTTATTTATGTCATAGGTTTTTGGAACTAGGTTCTACTCAAGTGTCTCAATAAAACAATGTTATCCTACGTTGTTTGTTATTTTATATATAAACCTGAATTTTTCATACTTCAACCTTTAAAAGTTTTTCTTCCACTTCTTGTGGTGAAAAGTGGAAGAAAAAATTATTTTTCAACTTAGTAGGATAAAATCTGATAAAAATTTAAGGAAGCTGGATTCT
>NZ_NGKA01000019.1 GCF_003987645.1 Vagococcus elongatus | reverse complement strand
GAAGGGACACCCTTTGTGAGAGTAGGACGCTGCCACGCTTTTTTAGGTATTATCCGGCATAGCTCAGTTGGTAGTAGCGCATGACTGTTAATCATGATGTCGTAGGTTCGAGTCCTACTGCCGGAGTTGAGAAACTAGTTCGTCTAGTTTCTTTTTTTTATAGAGTATCTTGGGAAATTGTCCAGCGAGAGTGGTGGAACGGCAGACACGTACGCTTGAGGGGCGTATGAGCTTAGCTCGTGCGGGTTCAAATCCCGTTTCTCGCATAAAAATTATCAAAAAGCTGAAACGATTAGATTTTTTCGTTTCAGCTTTTTAATTTAAGTAAGGAATTATTGAACTAGCAGATGTAAAGATTAAAATTCTAAAAAATAAACTTGAAATAATAAAAATTTCACTTCTATTGCTAGTACGCGGATACAAAAATGTTCTTTTTGTATGCATTTCCATAGTTTGTAAGATTTATTCCGATAGATTATCTTACAAAAAAATATTTTATCTTACTATTATTTATTTCTAATAAATGGAGGAGCTATTTTTGTATCAATTAAAGCATCATATTTTTGGGGTTGTCGGTACGTGTTCCCATGTACTTCAGTTTCGCGATAGTGACACAGTTGTTCCAAATCAAGTTCTGCAACATAGACGCCTTCTTTGCTGTCTGCTTGTAGGATACAGGTGTCTCGTGAGCCAGATAATTCTGGAGTGTAAGCAACACCATCAAAAACGGTTGAATTCCCATTACAGTCAGGTACGGTTTCAGGATAGTTGCAAGTGGCGATGGCCAACATATTTTCAAATGCTCTGCCTCGAAGCTGTGATAAGCGATTTATTTCCATTGGACAAGCATTAGGAACGAGGATAAGTTCTGCTCCTTTGAGCATAAGGATTCTTGCACTTTCAGGAAATTCCCGATCATAACAAATCATTGCGCCGATGTTTATCTCACCACAAGTAGCAGTGTCTAGAGTACAAACATAAAAATCATCTCCAGGAGTCAAGTATTGCTCCACGTCAAAATTGCATGTGTGTACTTTGGCGTAGGTAAGTTTCTTTTCACCAAATCTATCAAAAAGAATGAGTGTATTTCGCAAACCTTTTTCATTTTTTTCCAGCAAAGTAATCCCAATCGCCATAGAGAGGTCTTTGGCAAGTTCTCCGAAGGTATTAACAAATTCGCTGTCAGCGGTAATGGCTTCTGCTTTCCATTCGTCGATAGGGCGATCGTGGATGTTGTAGCCGTTGCTCCACATTTCGGGGAATAAGGCGATGTCAGCCCTCATTTCTTTTGCTTTTTTACAATACTCAATTCCTTTTTTCAAATTTTCATCTAACCTATCGCAAGGTTTGATTTGCAACAACGCAATTTTTATATTTTTCATCGGCTGAATCCTTTCTTTTGGCACTAGAGGAGAACGGTTTTACTCATTTGCTAAAAGTTTTTTCAGTGTAGCTTATATGTTATCATATAGTGAAAGTAAGTCGATTATTTTTATAAGACGACATCTTGATATATAGGAAAATAAGGACTTAAAATCAACGGCTACTAAAAATACTGATATTTTTTTATTGACTCTGAACAGGAATATTAGGGATAAAAAGTAAAGCAACACAGCTTTTTGGCCATGCTGCTTTATGATGTTCATCCGTAATAACTGTGCTCGTCAATCTCCAACAGATGCAAAATCATGGAAGATGTTTCTTCAATAGAGCGATCTGCCACATTTATAACAATGCAGCCTAATTTTTGATAAAGATCTTGTGCGAATTTCAATTCTTCATTGATTTTATCAATATTAGAATAGGCCGTATCTGGATTGAGTCCATACGCCTTCATTCTTTCTTGACGAATCCTGTTTAAAACATGGGGATCGTTCGTCAAGCCGACAATTTTTTTAGCATCGATTTCCCACAGCTGTTTAGGAATGTGTGCCTGTGGAATCAAAGGCAAGTTTGCTACTTTAAGATTTTTATTGGCTAAGAACAAGCTCAAAGGTGTTTTTGAGGTTCTGGATACCCCCAAAAGAACGATGTCAGCCTCGAGGAAGCCGTTGGGATCTTTACCATCGTCATAGGTTACCGCAAACTCCATTGCTTCAATACGTTTAAAATAATTTTTGTCCAGAAAATGAAGTGCTCCCGGCATACGGTTTGGTTTTACATGGGATCTTTGCTCGATTTCTCCTACGATTGGTGAAAGTATGTCCATACAAAACAGTTGGTGTTCCTCACAATATTGGTTTGCGATATTAACTAGTTCAGTAGAGATCATTGTGTGTATAATCATGGAGTTGGAAGAACGTGCCGTTTCCAGTGCTTCCATTAAATCTTCCTTTTCATTGATAAATGTTTTTCTAACTAAGCAAATATTTAAATCTTGATACTGAGCGATCGCAGCCGATGCTAATTTTGATGCTGTTTCACCTGCTGAATCTGAAATTACAAATATACTTACGCATTCTTCGTTCATCTTGAGATTCCCTTCTTGATTTTGTTTCCAACTTATTATAGCATAAGTTTAGAAAACGGAGGACTGGTAAAAATGGGTGATTTGAAAATTAATCAAGCTCTGGCACTTATGAAAAAATCAGGCTTTAAATTTACTGAGCGAAGAAAAGCAATGTTGACCTATTTAGAAGCAGAAGATAAATATATCTCTGCAAAAGAGGTCTATGATTTTATGAATGAACATTATGAAGGTATTAGTTTTGATACGATTTATCGTAATTTAAGTGATTTTACAGAACTGAACATTCTTGAAGAGACTGAATTTGACGGCGAAAAAAAATTCCGCTTTCACTGTGCTCATGGCGGCACTCATCACCACCATCATTTTATCTGTACAGAGTGCGGGGCGACGCAAGTCCTTGAGATGTGTCCGATGGATTATTTTGAAGAGCAATTGAACGGGGCAGAGATAGAAGAGCATCGTTTTGAAATTTTCGGAAAATGTGCAGATTGTGTCGCAAAAAAATCCGAAAAAAATGGCAGTTTTTCCAATAAAAGTTGACGTTAAAATAGCAATTAGATATAATGGTGTAAGGACAGTTTTTTTGTCTGAGTAATTCAAAGAAAAAACGGTTACTTTTTAGGCTCGGAGGGAGGGGAATTTACATGTCAAAAACAGTCGTTAAGAAAAATGAATCTCTTGATGATGCTCTTCGTCGCTTCAAACGTTCCGTTTCAAAAACAGGTACACTGCAAGAGTATCGCAAGCGTGAATACTACGAAAAACCAAGTGTCAAACGTAAGAAGAAATCTGAGGCAGCTAGAAAGCGTAAGAAATTTTAATCTTCGTGAATGGAGCTGGAAAGTATGTCATTATTAAATACTTTAAATGAAGATATCAAGGTAGCAATGAAAGCGAGAGATCGTGAGACGTTGACTACTCTACGGATGATCAAGTCTTCGCTGCAGAATGAAGGTATCAAGGTGGGACGTGAGCTGACAGAGGATGAAGAATTGACTGTTTTAGCTCGGGAAGTAAAACAGCGCCGCGATTCTATTCACGAGTTCAGCAAAGCTGATCGTGAAGACTTAGTAACAAAAGTGAAGGCTGAATTAAAAGTTGTTGAGAAGTATTTGCCGGCTCAGTTGACTGAATCTGATATTCGCGAGCTGGTCTCAAAGGCTATTACCGAAAGTGGAGCGACCTCTATGAAGGAGTTTGGTAAAGTCATGGGTCTAGTGATGCCTCAGGTGAAAGGCAAAGCAGACGGCGGTATGGTTAACAGCATTGTGAAAGAACTTTTAAGTTAAACATTTAGTTTGATAATTAATAATGTTGACAAGAGATCGGTATGATTTCTTGTCAATATTTTTTTGCTATAAAAAAAACAGCCGACTGATGAAGCAGTGTGGTTAAACCAAACTGATAATCAGAAAGACTGTTTCTAGTATTGAATGGATGTTATGATTTATTTATTCATCGATTGTTTTCAAACGGTAAATTTTTGAAGGTCGGCCAATGCCGATTGGGCGCTCTCCAATTTCTTCGAAATATTGAAGCATGGCCTTTTTAAAATTTGAATGGTCGATGTCATGGAAAGAGATGCCCAAAAATTTAGCGAAGACTTTGCGGGCTTCCGTGATTGAAAATTCTTTTCCAAGTACTTGCAAGACTTTAGGTTCATGATACATCTTATTTTTGATCCTTTTGAAAGCTTTTAAAAAAATCTCACTATGGTCGAAAGCCAGAGAGGTTTTTCCTAAGGATTCTCCAGTATTGATATCTAAAATAATTGCTTCATATTTTTCATGTTGGAGATATAATAAGTTGTCTTTGCGCTCTAAGGTGAACCACAGCGCTTGTTTTGCATCGTCACCTGCAGTTAACGGTTCTTCACCGATAAATGCCAAGTAGCTGACAGTGATGACCCAGCCGCGGGGATCTCTTCCCGGAGTGCTGAAAGTGTGAAGCTGTTCGATATTGTCAGTGCAAATAGAAATGTTGGTTTCTTCTTTGGTTTCGCGGATGCAGCTATCTGCAGTAGATTCATTGGGATGGACAAATCCGCCAGGCAACGCCCAAGAATATTGAAACGGATGAGTATTTCTTTGAATCAGAAGCACTTTCAATTGATCTTCTTTTCGATTATAGCTTAATAAAACATTGTCTACAGTCACAGCAGGCTTTATATAGGCAGGTTTTTCCTGATGGGCATACCACTCTAGGAATTCTTCTTCTGCCGCTTGAGTTTCATAATAGTTTTTTTCTGCTTCTTTGCTTGCAAACTCCTTCATTCGTGTTTCCCCCTGAATTTAAGTAATCTTGACTTTATTGTAGCAGAAAAAAAATAAAAAAACATTAATCAAATAAGAAAATATCAACATCTGGATTGTTTATGTTGACCATTTTTTTAATCTTCATAGTTTCAAGTGTTCCCGTGAACTTATAAAACACCCCGTCGCAAGAATATAATTTCTTGCAATGGGGTGCTTTGTTTATTTTTTTAATAACAATTGTTGCTTTTTCTATTTTTCCCTAATGACTTCGACTTTGTAACCATCTGGATCAATCGCAAAATAATAGGACGGAGGAACTCCTGGCAGATTTTTAAGCGGTGTTACCTCAATGCCTAGATTCGTATGTTTGGCATGAAGACCTTCTAAGTCATTTGTAGCGATGGCAATATGCCCATAGCCGTCTCCCAATTCATATCCGGGGTGGTCATAATTATAGGTCAGCTCTAATTCATAATCATTATCAGGCAATGTCAGATAGACTAAAGTAAACTTGTTTTCTGGGAAGTCTCTTCTGCGGGTTTCTACAAAACCAAACGCTGTCTGATAAAATTCTAGTGATGCGTCTAAATCTTTTACGCGAACACACGTATGTGCCATTCTCATTGTTTGGATCATTCCTTTCTACTAAGCTATTTCAAGTATATCAAAATTAGGATGAGATCGAAAGAAACTAATGTTTTATGTCCATTGTTCCAGAGCATGTGCAACGCCCTCATCATCATTTGCCAAAGTAATTCTGTCTGCGAATTTTTTTGTGGTTTGGGTTGCATTTCCCATAGCTACACCGACACCTGCATATTCCAGCATAGAGATATCATTTTCGTTATCCCCAATCGCCATTACCTCTGATTGTTGAATGCCTAATTTATCAGATAGATTTTTTAAGGTCAGCCCTTTGCTTGCTTCTTTGTTTAGAAATTCAAGGAAGAAATCAGCACTTCTTACGATATTATAACGGTCATAATACGGTTGAGGGATTTCTTTCATGACAAAATCAATGATTTCTTCATGATCAATAATCATATATTTACTGATAGAGGCTGTTGGGGACACCTCTTCGATTTCTTTGTAGAATAAAGGCATCTTAGTCAGAAAGGCTTCGTGAATCGTATAGGGACTGATGTCTTTGTTTGGTGTGTAAATAGCTTTAGAATCTACAAAGTGTGAATGGACGTTTAATTTTTGACTTAACTGATAGAATTCGATCAAGTCATCATAATTCAGGGTATGCTTGACAAATGCTTCGTTTGTTCCGCTATTTATAGCCAAAGCGCCATTGTAGCTAATGATGTAATCATCCTCTGTAGTCAGTCCTAAAGAGTTTGTATAGGCCAGCATCCCGTTTAGGGGGCGTCCAGAGGCTAAGACGATACGAAGGCCCTCTTGACGTTTTTGTTTGATAATATCAATAGTTTTTTTACTTATTTGGTGATGAGAATTCAGTAGGGTGCCATCAATGTCGATGGCGACAAGTTTTATAGACAAAATGAAATCCTGCTCCTTTTTTGTTTTTTTATGTGTAAAGCGAGTGTTGCTGTTAAATATAAAAGAGTGATTACTGCTGCCCTGCTGCGCTGATCCGTCACTAATTGCTCTTTTTATTAGGATTGATGATTTTGCCATTATGTATGTAAGAGGCAAAAAGACGGGTGTCATCCTGAAAGAGGTCTGATGCCGGCTGGTACATTTCTTTAGGAAAATAGAAACGTTCATCTCCGTGAGTTTCACCTGCCAGAGCTTGAACGAGAGAGCTTTGTTTAGAAAGTTCCACTAGACTGCCGTCGTGTTCCATCAATTCGATTTGGGTCCGGACAGATTTTTGATTTGGCCGATAAAAATCATAAGGCAAATCATAACTGGAGTTGATGGCCGTGTAGTTTTTTGCATCATAGCCGAGTTTTTCAATGATTTCAGTCATTTCGGCAATGAGGGGCTCGTCTTGATTCGCGACGAACTTCACTGATTTCAACGGCCGCCGATTTAGAAAGCGACTGGCTAAATCTCTGAGGATAGGGTCAGGATGTTCGCACCACATCATAAAGTAGCAGTTTAAGACATTATCGTCTAATTTTAAATATTCTGACAAGGTGTAGCGATTTTCTAAAAATGGGACCAAGAGCGGCGAGTGTAGTTGGAAAAAATTGGCATCTTTTTGGTAAAGTTTTGCCGCATGCTTCAGCAGATGATCTAAAATCACTTCCATCCCTCTTGACACCGGGTGGAAATAAACTTGCATGTACATTTGATAACGACTGACAATGTAGTCTTCAACAGCATGCATACCGTTCGTAGTGAAGGCAATCCCGTCTTTGTATGGACGTACTACACGTAAAATCCGTGTTAAGTCAAAGGTACCATACTCGGTTCCGGTAAAGTAAGCATCACGCAATAAATAATCCATGCGATCGGCATCTATTTGACTGGAAATCATTTGTACTACTTGAGGGTTGGGAAATTGTTTGGTAATCACACTGGCAACTTTCTCAGGGAAATTTTCTTCAACCTTATTTAAAATAGAAAAAATTTCAGTTTCCGGAGAAGTAATAATATCAACAGTAACGGCTTCATGATCTGTTTCAAAAATCCCTTCAAAGGTATGTGAATAGGGACCATGACCTACATCATGAAGCAGAGCTGCACATAGAGCAATCAGTCTGTTAGAATCGTCCCAACCATCCACCGGATTGTCTTTAATAGAAAAGTTTCTGGCAAAAATATTGCAGATCCTCCGGGTGATTTCATACACGCCTAGAGAATGAGAAAAACGGCTGTGTTCCCCTCCGTGAAACGTAAAAGAAGTGGTTCCTAATTGTTTGATACGGCGCAGACGTTGAAATTCTTTTGAATTGATCAAATCGAGAATGACTTGATGCTGCACATGGATATAATTATGCACAGGGTCGCGAAAGACTTTTTCAATTGGTAATAGCTGCTCTCTAACTGTTTTTTCCATAGTCACCTCCTAGAATATCTGTGATGGCAGCGTTGCGGTTTTCCATGCGCTCCAGTTGGTTCAGGATACTTTGATTAAACTTTTTTGACTGATTCATTGTTTCAAGATAGGTGTCATCAAGTGTTAAATCAAATAAGTTTTGAAACACATGGCTAAATTTTTCTTTTAGCTGGGTCATAGAAAAAGATGTTTTCAATAAAGTATTTAAATTTTCCATGGTGTCGGGATTAACCGGCGGGAAACCATTGGTGCCGAAAGCTTCTTTCAAACCGGCATGATAAAAGTTTGCCATCAACTCGCCCCGTTTTTTTTGATTACCTGAAACACTGAGGTAAAGCATCACACTGATACCATTTTTTATCCGCCGTTGTGCAAGACCGGCAAACTTTTTTCCGTCAATGCTTAAGTCATAGCTTCCGGGGCAATAGGAGTCACTGATTTCACGTGCTTCAATAGTGACAGGAAAGTCCGAAAAAACTTGTTTGACGATTTGGACAGCAAATTCATAGCCTTGTTGAATATTAAGTTTATTATCAGGGAAATTAGGTAAAATAAAAGAGATGTTCAGGACTCCCTGATCGGCAACGATTCCTAAACCTCCGGAACTTCTTAGCATTGGATGGTACTCTTGTTTTGTCAAGTAGTTGAGTGCTTCTGGAAAGTATAAAAGCCGAGAGTCTTTCATACCTAAGATAACGGTCTGTTCAAATTCCCAAAAATGGATGATAGCTGAATTGTTTTCACCTGCCTCAGCCGTCAAAACATCTGTTAAGGCAAAGGGAAGAAAAGCATCTGATTGTTTAACAACTTGTTGATCTGCCAGTTTAGGAGCATAAGAACGGAGCCCTTTAATATATTTTTTCATGAATTATTTTCCTTTTTCATAATTTCTTTCACTGTTAATTATAGCTGATTTCAAAAGAAAAAGTTACTTTTTGCTTTGATTTTTGTCTGAGTATCATTTTCCAATGGAATCGAGGTGCCTATCAATGGGACAAAAGAAAAATAATTTGGTAAAATAGTGAAAGATGATTAAATTTAGGAGTCGAAGCAGAATGAAAACAAGTAGTATCCCAATAGCTATTCAGTTGCAAACAGAAATATTTCAAAACGGGCAGTTGGATGAACATTTTTTTGATGTGCCAGGCCAATTTGTTCAAATCGGCGACAGCTTATATCTTCGGTACCAAGAACCAGTCAAACGGGAAGACGGCACACAGGATGACATCAACGTGACGTTTAAGATCGAGTCTGATGGAAGTGTACAGCTGATTAGAGCGGATGAGCACAGAATGCGTCTTAGATTCAGCTATCAGGAGGAAAACTATACCAACTACCGTACCCCTTTTGGTATGATGCAAATCAGAACGATCACTAACAATTTGCGGGTGACTTTGAAGGATCGGCCGGCCTCAGGGAACGTTATTATTGATTATGAATTGTATGCTGGGCAGGAAAAACTGGGAGTTTACCATCTAAGACTTAAATTTACAGCATAAAATGTTTTTTTGATTGCATTATGGCGTGGTAATCATGTATGATAAACAGTAGACTTTGAAAGGACGTGTAATGATTGGAGATAAAAGCGTTTAATGGTGTTAATAAAGAAGAATTATCCATGATCGAAGTGGCTCATGCTATTTTAGAAGAGCGTGGGGACATTATGGATTTCTCTGATCTTGTGAATCAAATTCAAAATTACTTAGGAAAAGCTGATAGTGATATCCGTGAAGATTTATCTCAATTTTATACTGATTTAAATATTGACGGCAGTTTTATTTCTCTGGGAGAAAATCGCTGGGGATTGCGGTCATGGTATCCGATCGATTCGATTGATGAAGAAGTGACAAGTTATAATGACGAAGACGATGAGGATCGTCCGAAACGCAAAAAACGCAAGCGTGTGAATGCTTTCCTTGATATGGATGATGAAGATGCCATCGATTACAATGATGATGACCCAGAAGACAGTGATTTGACTGACGAAGATGACAACTATATTCTTGATGATGAGGAAGAAGAAGAGGAAGAAATTTCTGCTTACGATAAAGATTTATCTGAAATCGGCGCAGATAATATAGACGATGAAGATGAAATTCCTGAGGGTGTTGAGGATGAACTGACTGTCGTTGATGAAGATGATATCGACTCCGATTTGGATTTTGAAACGGAAGACGAAGAAGAATAGGGTACTGCTAGAAGAGTGATTGAGAGCACCACGTGATCACTCTTTTTCTATGCTTTCTACACGATTCCTGTCGTGAATGGTATTTAAAATATTCACATTTTAGATAACTCCCATTGTTATTTTGAGAGTATATTAAGGAGCTTTTATATTGATACAAACTGTTTGATATGACTTTGGGTTTAGACTTCCTTACCACAGAGAGGAAGAGGAGCAAACAATGACTGAAATCAGACCATAGAGAAAGCCCAAAGGCATGATACACTTCCCACAAAGCTTAATTTTAATCGTTTTGAATACTGTGATTTCCAAGCAAAAATAAACGTGACGTATGAGAGGAATAGGCCCGTGATGTAAAAGAGATGATAAATGAACAGCAACGGGAGCAAACATTACTGGCACGTATCATCAGAAGACTCGTTTGATAGACTAACTTTCTCTTTATTTACTCCCCTTATTTTGATACAATTATGAACATAATAAAACGCATTTGACTAGCAGTGACTCACTGGAATTTTAGGTAAAGTGCTACTTGAGGGATATCCTTTAAAATTAAAAAAATAAGAGTCTCTTTTCTTTTTTTTGACATTTTTTCTATTGGATAGTATCAGCTGATGCTGCATGTACCATCATGATTATAAGTGCGAGAGGATTGAACAGCTTTTATTTCAATGTAAAAAAACACATGTTACATGTGTGCTAAGTGACCGATATTATTTCCTTGAAAAGAAGTAAAGACTAGGAGATTATTGACTGCTGTCTGATGTTAAGGTTACGTGGAGATTTAAAAAAAGCAGTAAAGTTTGGTTGGGATCTGTAGAAACTTCGATAACTTTGATCGAATTATTAGACGATTTTCCTAAAAATGGATTTTTTCTTTTTGGAAGGAGATAATGACATGTTGAAAAGCAATCCGAGTCTGATTGTTATGCTAACACTAAATGATTGTACGGTAGCCAACGCGTACGATGTTTTTGAGAAATACAAAGATTCGAAAGCACAGTTTTGGGGCTTTAAAGAAATAGGACTTTCGGTTGAAAAAATGAAAAAATTATACTCCTATATGAAAGCATGTGGAAAAACAACGATTTTGGAAGTGGTACAATATACAGAGGAGGAGTGTTTGAAAGGGGCAGAGCTTGCTGTTGAATGTGGATGCCATATTTTAATAGGCACTATATTTTTTGATTCTGTCAGTGAACTTTGCCGAAAAAACAAAATCCAATATATGCCGTTTGTTGGGGATGTTAAGCATCGCCCTTCGGTTCTTGAAGGAAGCGTCGAAGAAATGATCAAAGAAGCGAACGAATACATTCGTAAAGGTGCAGCGGGAGTAAATTTGCTAGCTTACAGATTTACGGGTGATTCAGAAAATTTAATTAGAGAAATTGTGGCACAGGTAGATGGGCCGGTGTGTATTGCGGGCAGTATAAATAGTTTTCAAAAGCTTGATACAATAAAGGACGTAGTTCCGTGGGCATTTACGATTGGAGAAGCTTTTTTTAACAATCAGTTTGAGAGCGGGTTTGGTAATCAAATCAATCATGTGTGTGATTATATGAAGAAGAACTGTAAAGAAACATCGTTGGAATTTGGAGGATGAAGGAATGTTAAAGCAGTTTTACCCCTACGAATATGTGGAAAGTGTTTTTATGATTGACTATGAAAAATTGTATACCATGGGATATAGGGGAGTTATTTTTGATATCGACAATACCCTTGTTCATCACGGAGAGGATTCCACTAAAGAGGTTGACGAACTTTTCAGGGTTATTCATCAAACAGGTTTAAAAACGATGCTGTTATCTAATAATTGTGATGAAAGAATTGAAAGCTTTATTAAGAATATCGACTCACCCTTCATAAGTGATGCTGACAAGCCCAATGTCATGAATTATCTGAAAGCTTTAGACATGCTTGATATAAAGATCGAAGAGGCTGTCATGATAGGAGATCAAGTGTTCACAGATATACTGGGGGCTAATAAATGTGGGATGGACAATATTCTGGTCAAGTACTTAAGGTATGAAGACGAAAAGAAAATAGGGATAAAAAGAAATATCGAAAAGTTTATCTTACATTCTTATAATTGGCGTAAATCTTATCAAAACAGGATAGGAAATATCCATAAAGGAGGAAAGTAAATAATGCTGTGGAATAAAGACAAGCTTTTTTGCGACATCAATCCGACTTGCTATGCTATTTCTTTACAAAAAGAAATTTATAAGCGGCATTTACAAGATTTACTGAATAAGGAAAAATTTGCACAGGACTTTCAGACGGAGAAGTTACCTAATGTAGTATCTCATAACGCATCGAATATGATTAAAAGAGCCGCAGGTGTGAATTTAGATTCGCAAATAAATAAGGCCAACAACATCGATTTGGCCTGCAAAAAGATTAACGGTATCTTAATTAGGCCAGGTGAAGTTTTTTCATTTTGGCAACTTGTAGGGAGAATATCTGAAAAAAAAGGGTATAGCAAAGGACGGGTGATTCAAAAGAATAAACTAGTTCTTGGCATTGGCGGGGGCATCTGCAATTTAAGTAATAGTATTCATTTGCTTATTGTTCATAGTCCATTGGAAGTCACTGAATTCCACACCCATTCTGATGCTTTGGCGCCCGATGAGGGAAAACGAACGCCACTAGCTGCTGGGACTTCAGTCAGCTATAACAATCTTGACTATCGTTTTAAAAATAACACGGATCAACTGATTCAACTGCTTGTCTGGTGCGAAGGTGAAATGCTGCATGCTGAATTAAGGAGCGAACGGGAATTCCCTTGGTCATACGGGATAGTTGAGGAGAACCATCATTTTAAAAAGGAACAAAATAAATATTTTCGCAATTCCAAAATTTACAAAGAAACGACTGACCGGACAACGGGACGTGTTGTTTCCAAAGATCTAATCTGGGACAATCATTCGGAAGTCATGTACGATTATTCCATGATACCTGAAGACCAGATTAAAAATGAAGCATAAAAGATGATGTTAAGCTTGAAATTTATTTCATCGTTCTATAATTTATCTACATTAATCTTATGACGAATCGATGTTCTCTTTTCCGATGACGATTTTAAGTAATGTTAATTTTTTGAGAGTTCTTACCATCTTGTTTGAAAATCACCTAAAGCAGTAGCGGCTTTTTAAGCTAAGGCATTGGGAGGCAGAGAAACAGAAAATTGAATATAAATCGTGAAATCGGCAGAGAAAATTTCTCTGCCGGTTTTTTTAAAAATTCCATCTCAATTTACTCCGTAAAAGTATTAATTGATAAAAATTCAGTCAAAGACGATGACGAGGATTGTCAGTTTTTTTAGTTTACTTTTTAGCAAGAGCTCTTTAAAATATTTTTTTGAACATGTAAGGTCTTATGGTGCAACTTATTAGTTACCTTACAATTTTGTTAGTTGTGTGATGGAATCCCGGTGATATAATACTAAACGTATTCGGGAGCTAACATTAAATTATCCGAAAAAATCCGTCTTAAGTAGGAGATAATATTCCTCCAAATGATGGATAGAAGTTCGGAGAAAAGAATACTATGATAGGGTCAGATATGATTTTTGATGATTGATGAAAAATACACAGGAGTTCCTATCAGTGTATTCATTTATAACTAAAGTATCTTGAGAAAGGAATGTGATTAAAATGTTTTTGAGATTAACGAAGGCTTATCAGAATGAAAAAATAAAAAACACAGGGATTTTTGTTGGAAAAACCGTGCTGTATTTCCTTATTCTACTCGTTCTGTTTTACCTATATCATTACAGTCATGTGGGCGGAGGGTCATTTATTTATAACCAATTCTAAGGGAAATTAGATTTTAGGACATATAAGATGACATGAAGCCGAGTATTTTGAAGGATTTTAGACAGAATCCAACCGGTAATAACTACCAGTCAGAGTTTTGGAAATTAAACAACGGGTAAAAGGGAGTGATGAAACAATGGGAAATTTAATCCTTGAGGCAATTAGCCAAACAGCAAAAACTGCACCGATGCACTTGTGTTTCGATGACAGACAAACTGGGGAGACGTTGACTTATGGCGAACTAGAGAAAGAATCGGATGGCCTAGCTGCGTATTTCAGTAGTAAATTTTCAGGTAAAGAGCCTATTTTAGTGGCAGGAGGACTGACCAAAGAAGTATTGGTAAGTTTTATTGCCTGTATGAAAGCAGGACATCCTTATGTCCCGGTAGACTCCCATACGCCTGCGGAACGGATAAAGCTGATTCATGAGGAGGCAGAACCAGTTTGTGTCGTAGCTTTTGATCAGTGGGAAATACCTGCGAAACACTTGGTTCGTCTTAAAGAGTTTGATGAGATTGTTAAAAAAAGCAAATCCTATCCTTCTGAAAATCAGGTTACAGGAGATGATTTGACCTATATCATTTTTACCTCAGGGACCACTGGAAAACCTAAAGGAGTTCAAATCAGTTACAATAATCTGGCAAGTTTTCTTCAGTGGATGATGACAGATTTTAGTCTTGCTCAAGGTCAGCGGTATTTATGTCAGGCACCATTTTCATTTGATTTGTCTGTTATGGATGTTTTTCCTGCACTATTGACGGGCGGGACACTGGTTCCCCTTGAAAAAGACACGGTTGATAATTTCCCGGTTTTATTTCGAACACTGCCTGATTTGAAATTAAATGTTTGGGTATCTACCCCTTCTTTAATAGAAATTTGTTTAGTGACTCCCGACTTCAGGGCAGGGACACTGCCGGAGCTATCTCATTTTTTGTTTTGCGGCGAGGAGCTGCCTCATAAAGTCGCTGATAAATTATTGGAACGTTTTCCTCAAGCAAAAATATATAATACTTATGGACCGACAGAAGCTACGGTTGCGGTTTCTGGTGTTCAAATCACCAAAGAAATTTTAGAGAAATATGAACGATTACCCCTAGGAAAAGTAAAAGAAGATACTAAAATATATATTTTTGACGATCAGGACCAACCTTTGTCAGAGGGCGAGTTTGGTGAAGTAGTGATTGCAGGGCCAAGTGTTTCTAGAGGATATTTCAGAAATGCAGACAAAACGGCTGAATCCTTTTTTTCCTACCAAGGATTACCAGCTTATCGTACAGGAGATGGGGGTTACTTGAAGGATGGTCTGCTGTTTTATCAGGGACGGTTGGATTTCCAAATCAAATGGCATGGGTATCGTATGGAACTGGGCGACATTGACCACCATCTTTTGAGTTTGTCATCGGTCCAAAAAGCCTGTGTGGTTCCTAAATATCAAAATCATAAAGTTCAGCAGTTGATTGCTTATGTGGTTTTGGAACAAGGGGAGCCGGAAAATCCTAGAGAAACTGCCAAAGCATTAAAAGGCTTGTTGAAAGAAAAATTAATGGCTTATATGATGCCGCAAAAATTTGTGTTTGCTTCGCAGCTGCCTTTGACCAGCAACGGAAAAATCGATCGTAAACAGCTGATGGCAGAGGTGAATCCGTCATGAGTCAATGGTTGAGTGCTTTCCCATTTTTAACCCCTTATGAAAAACCTTTTTATTTTGTCATATTGGGAATTTTATTGCTGCCGTCGATTTTTGCTTCTTTGAAAGGCAAACGATTAGGAGGATATCAAGCTTTTCTCACATTATTTTTCTTGTGGATGAGTTTTGGCGGACCCCATCGTCAGCAAGGGTTTGCTTTAATTGCTTATGTGGTGTGGCAACTCTTAATAGCTGCTAGTTATGTTCGCTACCGGCAAACAGCGAACCGTGGCAGCTGGTTTTATCTGAGTATCTTTTTAAGTCTTTTGCCGATGATATTAATCAAAGTTTTGCCACTTTATACGGAAACACAGCCCTTATTATATTTTTTAGGGTACTCATATCTTACGTTCAAATCAGTTCAAGTAATAATGGAAATACGGGACGGATTAATCAAAGAGCTGAGACTCAGAGATTACATACAATTTTTGATTTTTTTCCCAACCATATCTTCCGGACCTATCGATCGTTTTCGCCGGTTTACTGCGGAGCTTCATCAACCGCCTTCCAGCGAAAAATATGTTGAACTATTGGGCAAAGGTATTCATTACATCATTATCGGCTGTCTGTATAAGTTTATTATCGGTTATGTTTTAGGGAGCCAGCTGTTACCGATTATCCAAGATAAGGCGGTGAATCAAGGCTTTCTTTTCTTAGGCAGTTTAGGTTACATGTATACTTACAGCTTTTATTTGTTCTTTGATTTTGCGGGATATAGTTTGTTTGCTGTCGGTGTCAGCTACCTATTAGGGCATGAAACACCGATAAACTTTAACAAACCTTTTATCAGTGCCAATATCAAAGAGTTTTGGAACAGATGGCACATGTCTCTGTCATTTTGGTTCAGAGATTATGTCTATATGCGTTTGATGTTTACATTAATAAAGAAAAAAGTATTCAAAAGTCGAATCGTAGCTTCTAATGTGGGCTACTTTGCTTTATTTCTCATTATGGGCGTTTGGCACGGACTGACATGGTATTATATCGTTTACGGATTATTCCATGCGTCACTCATCTGTTTGACGGATGCTTGGATTCGCTTTAAAAAGAAACACAAGGAAAAAATCCCAAGCAATATGGCAACAAAAGGATTATCTATTTTTCTGACTTTTCATGCTGTTTGCTTTAGTTTACTGATTTTTTCAGGCTACTTTGATACACTGCTCAAACTTTTTTTCACTTATAACATTTAGGAGGATTTATTATGACAACAAAAGAAACCGTTTTGGATATATTAGAATCAATCACTGGAAGTGACGAGGTCAAAGAAGTCTTAGATATGGACCTTTATGACGAAGGTATTTTAGACTCATTGGGAACCGTACAGTTGTTAGTAGAACTTGAAAATCAACTGGATGTGACGGTGCCAGTGTCAGAATTTGATCGATCAGATTGGGGCACACCTCAACAAATTATTGATCAAGTAGTCAGCTTGCAGGGATAATCATGAAAAAGAAAATAACAATGGCTCTGGGCCCGCTAGTGCTTGCAGTACTGCTCTTATTGGCACTGTTTTTTTCTCCGATAGACTGGCTCAAAGCACCGTCGCAAAAAGAATTGAAGAAGTCTGCCCCCTCCATGTCCATCAATGTGATTAAAGGGAATACCTATAAAAATAGTGCGGCCGCTTCCTCGGACTACTTGCCTTTTTTGGGTTCTTCTGAGCTGAGTCGGATCAATGCTTTTCATCCTACAGTGATGGCAAGAAAGTATCATCGGGGATATGAGCCGTTTCTTTTGGGGGCACCGGGCACACAATCATTGTCGCATTTTTTTATGCTTCATTCGATGAAGGATGAGCTGAAAGGAAAGCAGATTGTGTTTATCATTTCTCCACAGTGGTTCGTCAAGAACGGTGTGAGTGATCAGATGTTTTCAGTTTACTACTCGCCTTTGCAAACCTATCAGTGGCTGCTGTCCCTTGAAGGAAAAGAAATTGGGGAAGATGAACAGTTTGTAGCGGAGCGATTATTGAGCTTCTCTAGCATTACTTCTGATACTAGGTTAAGTCAGATGTTGGGGAAAATCGAAGAGCAGCAAAAATTATCAAAGCTGGAACTTAAAAATTGTCGCCGGCAATACAACTTGCTGGCGCACGAAGATTTGATTTTCAGTCGGATAGCCATTCAACACAAGGAAAGCCGGATTAAAAAAGCAATCAATGAACTTCCGGAAGATTATTCATTGGGGAAATTAGAGACACTTGCATATAAAATAGGCGAGCAGAAAACAACTAATAATGACTTTGGCATTGCCAATAATTTTTATTCACAGCGGATTGCACCGTTAAAAGACAAGCTGGAAAATTCTCAGACATCTTATGATTATCTTGAGTCCCCTGAATTTTCGGATTTCCAACTGGTTTTAAATGAGTTGGCAGAAAATAATGTGGATGCCTTGTTCGTTATCCCGCCAGTCAATCAACGTTGGTCGGACTATACGGGGTTGTCTAGAGAGATGCTGGATGACTTTAGTGAAAAAATTACAAAGCAGCTGCATTCCCAAGGATTTAACCAAGTAGCAGATTACACACACCTTCGTGGAGAAGATTACTTTATGGAAGATACAATACATATTGGCTGGCGCGGCTGGTTACTGTTAGATCAGGACTTGCAGACATTTTTAAAAGATAAAAAGGAACCTAAAGACAAAATTAAAATTGATAATCATTACTTTTTATCGGAAGAATGGCAAAAAGAACGACAGTTTTGATTGTCGTTGTTGGCAGCTTATAAATGTCTATATTTGAGAGAATTAAAAAATTGAAAATGACCCCCATGAGACAGAATCAATGAATCTATCTCATGGGGAATTTTTTTATTTTTTGTTTGTACGAAAGGCAATCAACTAATTTTTTTCAGCTAAAAAAGACAAGACATGGTGATTGAACCATTTGGGCCGCAGTCTCGGCACAGAATGGCCTGTATTTTTAGCCACGATAAAAGAAGCGTTGGGCAGTTGCTCTGCTATTTTTTCCATGTGGCTGAGCTTGATGATATCGAAAGCTCCTCCTATAACTAAGACTGGACAGGTGATTTTTTTCATTTCCCCCTTAGTGATGGGTAAATCGGTTAGGCTTAAATTGATGACACGGCTGATTTTTGTCAGTTTAAATGAACGTGTCAAACGAAGTAAAGCAGTTGATTTTACAAGATGGGCAGCTTTAAGTCCCTCTGCATAAACGTTAGGGGAGGATAAAACTAATTTTTCTACTTGTTCAGGATATTTGCAAGCATAGGTCAGAGCAATATTCGCCCCGTCGCTGAAACCAATCATACTAAGGGAGGCTAATTTTTCAATTGTCATCAGTTGGCGGATATCTTCGATGATTAAAGCCATGTCCAAATGTTTCTGGGTATTTCTGGATTTGCCATGGTCTCTTGTATCCAGCAAAAATAATTGGTAATTTTTTGAGAAATCCTTGATTTGTTTTTCAAAATAACGATTATTTTGGCTGTTGCCATGGAGAAATAATAGAGGTTTCCCCTCGCCCAAAACATCATAATAGATAGGACTATTGTCTTTAGTAAGCATGATTTTTTTCATTAAATCCCTCTTTTCAAAAGCTGCTGCTACTTAGGCTTGTTTCTTTCCGGCAGAGTGTTTCAAAAAAGATGATCGGGAAGGATTTGAGATTGCTCTTCACCGGATTCCAGTGCTAGAAAAAAACTCCTTATAGGCAGATTAAATTTTTCCATATCGGATTTAAGCAGATTTTTTGGTATGCAATAGGTGTACTGCTCATTGCCGCAAATAAAATCTCCATCAATCGTCATCGCCAAAACTTCAGCTTCATTTTCCAGCAAAAAATTATTGGAGATAGTATAAGGAGAGTACAAAGATTGACTCACGTTATTAAAAACATCTGTCACCATTGGTTGTTGAAAAATCAACACATCGTTGACCTCTTCAATTTTTTCGCTGGCAAGCATCTTTTTGAAGGAGACTATCGAATCATCCTCTAATGCCAGCAGCTGAGTAATAAATAACTGTCCTATCATGATTATTCCTCTTCCTGCTTATTCATAATCGTCACATCAAAGTCAATGCTGCCGTTAGAAGAAATACTTTTAGCTTCTAGTTGGATAGCAGCGGGCATCGGTTCGTTTCCATCATATAGAGGCGTTACACGATACCTTACTGTCTCACCCTGATCTACGGCTTGGCGAATTCTGTTTTCATATTTGGTCATGTAAGGCGAGTTGACGGGATATTGAAATAAAGTGACCAGGTTTCGTTCGTCATCTCCGCTGCCGCCAAACTGTTTGCCAATCAAGTGTCCCCGAGAATGTCCGTGGGGTGCCAGTCCAGAAATAAAGCCGGGGGGGCGAATGTTGCTGTTTGCTTTAGTGCCGGTACCAATCATTTCTTTAGTAATCAGAGCGTCTGCACCGGTGGCCCGCTGATCTTTATCAAGAGGACCGTAGGCGATCCAGCCTTTCCCTTCAAATGCTAAGTCTTCAGCAGAAAAATGCGAGGCTTTCTCGTCGGAACCATTGTTTGTTTGTTGATCATCAGGTTGGATTTTAGTTACTGTGCCGACTTCTGGCACATCAAAAAAATCCATCATTGCTTTTGGTAATTCAACACCGATGAGCCCAAGAACTAAAACCACTATGGCTCCTATGAGGAACAGTTTGTTCTTTTTTTTATTTCTGGCAAGACTAGATTTATATGATTTCTTTTTATATGGCTTCTTTTTCATTTTCAACCTCCATTAAGTATGACTATTATACAAAAGAATATGGAAATTTCAAACAGATAAAATAATTGACAGTTGTCAATTATTGTGAGAAAATTTATACAGATTTGGAGGAGTTTTGATGAAAAAGACGGACAAGAGAATCTTAAAAACACAACAAGAATTATTGGATGCCTTTGTGTCGTTATCAAAAGAAAAAGAGATCAATGCTATCAGTGTGAGTGAATTGACTAAAAGAGCAGGTATCAGCCGAGCTACATTTTATTTGCACTATAAAGATCCTGACGACATGCTCCAACAACTTAGCCAACAACTATTGACAGAGTTAGTGAAAATGATTGAAGAAGAAACATCAAAGTCAACGATGGCGGCATTTTACGGTGTGTTCCGTTGTATTCGAGAAAATGAGAAGATTGCTTCCCTGATTTTATCAACTGATACGACCTTGACTTTTGTTTATCAGATGGATCAGCTTGTTCGCCGGTTGTTTAAAGACGATTTTGCAGAAGAATTTGATTTATCAAATTCCAGCTCCAATTGGACTAACTATCTCATCACATTTATTGTTGGCGGCAGTGCGGGGATAATTTTAAAATGGTTCGAAGAGGGAATGCAGGAATCAGAAGAAGAAATGGGTCATTTATTGTATCAAACAGTCATTCAAGGGACGCGTTATATTGGTAAAGAATAAAAATAAAATCAAAATGAGGTAAAAAATGAGCTACGTAGAATTAAAAAATGTTTATAAGCGTTATCACATGGGTGAAAATATTATTGTGGCTAATAATGATATCAACTTCTCAATCAATGAAGGGGAATTTGCCATCATTCTTGGTCCAAGCGGTGCTGGAAAATCTACAGTTTTGAATATCCTCGGAGGCATGGATAATTGTGATGAGGGACAGATCATTGTGGATGGGACGGATATTGCTACGTTTAACGAGAAAAAAATCACGACTTATCGAAGGATTGATGTGGGATTTGTTTTTCAATTTTATAATCTAGTCTCAAACCTGACTGCGAAAGAAAATGTGGAGTTGGCTTCTCAGGTGACTTCTGCCGCACTTGACGTAGATGAAGTTTTGGGACAGGTGGGATTATCTCACCGTAAAGATAATTTTCCGGCACAATTGTCCGGCGGGGAGCAGCAAAGAGTGGCGATTGCACGGGCGCTGGCTAAAAATCCTAAGCTGCTGTTGTGTGATGAGCCGACAGGGGCTTTGGACTATAAAACAGGGAAACAAATTTTAAAATTACTTCAAGACAGTTGCCGTATCACAGGGAAAACGGTAGTAGTCATCACGCATAATTCTGCTATTGCACCGATGGCAGACCGAGTGATTCATATCAATGATGCCACAGTACGTGAGATTGAAATCAATGAAAATCCAGTTTCTGTAGAAACGATTGAGTGGTAGGTGAGACTGTGAGAAAAAAATCGTTGCGAAAAACAATTTTTAGAGAAATTTGGCAATCAAAATCCAGATTTTTTTCCATCCTCGGGATTATCATGCTGGGTGTTTCGTTTTATGTAGGGATCAAGGCAACTGGCCCTAACATGCTGGACACAGTAGATAAGTATTATAAAAAACAGTCGTTGATGGAAGCAAGTATCGTCTCTACTATGGGGCTGACAGAAGATGATGTGGCCATCTTAGAGAAAAATAAAAGTATTGATAAAATCCAGCCAGGTTATGATTTGGATGTGAATTTTGAAGAAGACAGTCGGACAATTCGTGTACTTTCCTTTGACCCGTCAGATAAAAAAGCGTTGAATCAACTGGTCGTGACAGAAGGTCGTTTGCCGAAGAAAAGCGGTGAGATTGTGCTGGACCAGTCGGCTCAAACGCTGGACGATTATCAAATTGGTGATCAGTACAAGCTAGTGACTGATAAAGAAACAAAGGATCAATTCAAGGTAACCTCTTTTGAAATTGTAGGCTTTGTGTATTCTCCCCAATACATTGAAAAAACTTCCCGTGGGAGAACAAATGTCGGCAAAGGCTCCATTGATTATTTTGCGGTGATTTCTGAAGATGATTTTGAGATGGAGACTTATACGACAATCTATCTAACCTATAGAGATTTAGCGAAAGAAATTGTCTACACTGATGATTATGATGATAAAATTGAGGACCATCTGGAACAATTGGAAGAAGATTTTTCTTCTCGTCCCCAAGAACGCCTAGCGGAAATAAAGAAAGAAGCTTCCGAACCAATTGAGGAAGCCAAAACGAAGATTTCCGACGGGGAACAAGAATTGGCGACGGGCAAGGCACAGCTGGCAGATGAAAAGGATAAACTGAATGCTGCTCAAGCTCAAGTTGACCAAGCAGAACAAAGCGGCATGACCCAGTTACCGGAAATCGCCGCCCAGATAGAAATTTCTAAAAAGGAAATTGAAGAAGGCAAAACAAAGTTGGCTGAGGCTGAAACAGAGCTGGCAGAGGAAGAAGAAAAGTTACTGGATGCTAAGAGTGAATTAGCAGAGAAAGAGCAAGAGTTAGCTGAGTTGAAACTACCAGAATACCTTTTTTCTTCTCGCGATGATAATCCGGGTTATCTGGAATTCAGCGAAAACGCAGATAGGATTTCTTCCATTGCAACCGTGTTTCCTGTGTTTTTCTTCATGATTGCGGCTTTGGTCTGTTTAACGACAATGACTAGAATGGTTGAGGAGAAGCGAGGGGAAATTGGGACTCTGAAAGCTTTGGGTTATACGAATTTTGAAATTTCCCAAAAATTTGTCGTCTATGCGACAATTACCACGATTATTGGTACGGTATCGGGGTTAGTGATTGGATTTAATTTGTTCCCAAGAATAATCTTTGATGCTTATGGGGCAATGTATGATCTGCCTACAGTGGAGATTACCTATTATACTAGTTATGCTATACAGTCATTTATTGTTGCTATTGCGTGTACGCTACTCTCTACATTGGTAGTTTTGCGAATCGATTTATTCAGCAAGCCGGCAACATTGATGCGGCCTAAAGCACCACGAGCCGGAAAACGTATCTTTCTGGAGAGAATGACTTTTATCTGGAAACGGCTGAATTTCAATCACAAGGTGACGGCTCGTAATCTGTTTCGCTACAAGCAGCGAATGTTTATGACGGTTTTCGGCGTGGCGGGTTGTATGGCATTGATGGTCACAGGCTTTGGTATCAGAGATTCCATTTCAGATGTCGTTTCTATTCAGTATGGCAAGCTTTGGCAGTATCAAGCGATAGTGACTAAAGACGAGGATGAAGAAACAGAGGAACAAGTTTATAAAGAAATTTTAGCTGAAGAAGATGCTTATGATAAAAAAATGGCAGTGGCAATGAAAAACTTTACCATGAACGGCCAAGATGTTTTAAATCAAGATGTGATTTTTGAAGTTCCTGAAAAAGCTGAGGAAATGGATAAATTTGTATTATTCAATGATCGCAAATCAGGTGAAACCTATAAAATGGTCGATGATGGCGTGTTGGTGACAGAAAAGCTGGCCAAACTCTTTGATTTAAGTGTAGGTGATACCTTTGAAATGACAGACGATGAGGATCAAACCTATGAATTTAAAGTTGCAGATATTGTTGAAAACTATGCAATGCACTATGTTTACGGGACACCGGCTTATTATGAAAAAATGTTTGGAGAAAGTCCCTCGTATCAAACGGATTTGCTGATTTTTAATGAGAAGCTGACCAGTAAAGAAGAGGATGTTCTGTCGACCAAGCTCATGGAAGTAGACAATGTATTAAACGTCACGTTTACCAGTGATGCAAGTAAGTCGATGTCTGATATGATCGGCAGTTTGAACATCGTTGTTTGGGTTCTGATTATTTGTGCAGGTTTGTTGGCATTTATTGTCCTGTATAATTTGACCAACATTAATGTTTCAGAGCGTATCCGAGAGTTGTCAACGATCAAAGTCCTTGGCTTTTATCCCAATGAAGTCACCATGTATGTGTATCGGGAAAATAATATCTTAACGTGGCTGGGAATCATTGTGGGCATGGTGTTAGGAAAATTACTGCATACGTTTGTTCTTCAAACAGCAGAAGTGGATATGGTGATGTTTTCTCCAACGATACACTGGGAGAGTTTTGTTTACGCAGGTATCCTGACCTTACTGTTTTCAGGAATCGTGATGTATGTGATGCACCGGAAATTGAAAAACATCGATATGATTGAAGCATTGAAATCTAATGAATAAAGACTAATTGTTTGAGTTAAGTAGTAAACGATAAGAGAAAATCAAAAGAGGCAGGTTTTCTAGACTGATTATGTCTGGGAACCTGCTTTATATATTTTAACGAAGGTATAATTTTGGCGACGGTTGTGTAATAATAATGTTATGTAGGTGATTGGAGGATGTAGAATATGAAAAAAATGCTTTTAGTATTTTCAGCGGGCCTTATTTGCTTAGGTTTGATGTGGGGATGTTCTGCTAAGAATAAAGAAACAAAAAAATCTGGAGATGACTCCACCTTGGCGACCAAAAATAAAATAAAAGAGGAAACTGCTGATAGTACGACTACTGGTCATTCAGAGGAGATTGCTTCTGTAAAAAAAGATGCTGGTGAATCTGATATGTCAAGTGGCGATAGTTCGAAGGCGAAAGCAGAGGCCGTTCTGGAGATTTTATCCGGATATTCGGACTTGCAAATTGAGTATGCGCGAGTGTGGCTCGCAGTGATGGGTGAAAACTTTATTCCATACATGTCCTCACCAGACTTTGATTTTAATCTTAACGTAGCTAAAATTAAAGCTGGGAGTCCCATCGATCAGTACGATCAAGGAAGTGTTTCCTATCCGGAAGATGTGACAGTGTTGTCTGGAAATATGACGGTTGAAGGGCACGTTATTTACTCGAGTAATCATAATGGAACGATTACTCAGTATAATGTTCCTTCCCATTGGCATATAGATGAACCTTATCGGAGCGATGAAGAATATATCAGGCAGATAACGCAAAAAATAGTTGATGAAAGACATATCGTAGAAATTCCGGCAGGTGATCCAGCGCTAGTGAGACAATTGATTGAGGTCATGGTTATTCATTAAGATTGATTTTGTTCCTAAAGAGAGGGTTTTAAATTTTTGTTCAGGCAGCTAGGCCAAGTGTTATATGTGTTATTGACAATGGCGGAATTTGGGTTATCTATAACTTGTTTTCCAATAATCTTTGGGCTGGCTAGGACTTTAACTTTGGCTTGTATATTTGTTTTGTTTTTTCTCTACCAAGGCGTATAATCTGGATAGAGGTGATTCAATGGAGAATGACAAGTTGAAGTACAAAATCCGCTGTTCTTGCGGTATGCAGTTCACAGGTGTCACTTTTGAACCCCCAACAGTCTCTTTAGACACGGATGACTCTGAGTTTTCTACGGTAAATTTTGAGAATGAACAGCAAGCAAATGAGATACTTGGCCACGTTACCGGAAATCACGCAAAATTTATTTGTCCGAATTGTCAGAAAGAAATCACTAAGAAACGCAAACGTATAGGTTAGTCCTGTGCGTTTTTTAATAACAGTTTTATTCAGGGATAGTCGTTCTATGTTTTGGTACTTTTCTGTTCATTGCTGAAATTAGTTGATATAATGGCATTGGTTAGCAAAAAAAGGAGTGGTTGGTGTGAACTTTATAAAAAAGTATAAATTGGAGTTGGCTTTGATTTTAGTCTTTTTTGGCGTTAATATCGCTGATTATTTGTTCAGTTATGTCACATTAAAAAGTGTTGCGATGGTGGGAATTGTCTTACTTGTTATTTACGTTTCTCTCGTAAAGAAATTTAAGCCATTCTGATTTTTTGTGATGAGGTCAGAGTATTTAAAAAGGGTTAGGAAATTTTTGACAATTTTCGAAATAGAGACAATTCAATACTTTACCATGACTAAATTGCGCGGCGCATTATCAAAAATGTCTGCTGTGCAATTTTATTTTCTTTAGAATTTTTTTAGTCACGTAGCTAATTTCTAGGAAATTAGCCTTCGGAAAGCAAAAAAAATTGGTGAAAGTAGATAAGCGACACTCTTATATTTCTGACAAAGAGACATAACAGACAGACAGTGTCTTATTTTTTTATAACATGTAAGTTTTCGATGAAATTACTATTCTTTTTAACTAACAATTGATAAAATAGAGATACGCTTGTTGGAGGAAAGGGAGTGATGAAATGATTGAAGGGGTACAATTAGAAACCATTTACTTTTATGCTCTATTGATTTGTGCCGGGATAGCAGTATTGCTTTTTCTATTTGGAGATATTTTTGATTTTGACGGTCCTGTTGATCCGATGCTGATTGTGCCTTGGGTTGCGTTTACGTCACTTTTTGGATATTTAGGGGAACAATTTGTTGATTTAAGCAGCATTTCTATATTCTTGCTCAGTGGCGGGATTTCCACCTTGCTAGTTTTCTTGCTTAATTTTTATATCATCGTTCCTTTGAGAAATTCTGAAGCGACGATATCGATTTCGGAGAAAGATATGGAAGGACGAATTGCAACAGTGGTCACACCAATCCCCGTCAAAGGAATGGGAGAAATTCAGTTTAAAAGTGTCACTGGTTCTTTGACTCGGCCAGCAACACTTTACGAACCGCAAGAGGAGCCTATACTTGCGGGAAAAGAAGTTTTGATTATCGAAATCAAAGAAAGAGTTTGTTACGTTGTTCCGTATAAAGAGAATTTTATTTGATGTCAGGAGGAAAAGAAAATGTTTTTTATACCCATTGGTATTGCAGTATTTGTTTTTTTAATGCTGCTGATAGTGTTTGTCTCAAAATATCAAACAGCAAAACCTGATGAGGCTTTAATTATCAGTGGTTCCTATTTAGGAACTAAAAATGTTCATAGTGACGAGGCTGGCAATAAAGTAAAAATCGTTCGTGGGGGCGGAGCCTTTGTACTTCCTGTTTTTCAACGTTCGAATCGGTTAAGCCTATTATCAAGCAAGTTAGACGTTTCTACACCGGAAGTGTACACAGAACAGGGTGTACCAGTGATGGCTGACGGTACGTCCATTATTAAAATAGGTTCTTCTGTGGAAGAAATTGCTACTGCAGCGGAACAGTTTTTAAGTAAGACAAGGGACGAGTTAGAGAACGAGGCCCGTGAAGTATTGGAAGGTCATTTGCGCTCGATTCTTGGCTCCATGACCGTTGAAGAGATTTATCAAAACAGAGATAAATTTAGTCAAAGTGTTCAAGAAGTTGCCAGTGTCGATTTGGCCAAAATGGGTCTGATCATTGTTTCATTTACTATCAAGGAAGTGAAAGATAAAAACGGCTACCTTGATTCTCTTGGTAAACCGAGGATCGCTCAAGTCAAACGTGATGCAAACATTGCAGAAGCTGAAGCAGATAAAGAAACTAGAATCAAGCGGGCGCAAGCTGAAAAAGAATCACAAAAATCTGAACTGGAACGGCAGACTGAAATTGCCGAAGCAGCGAAAGAAAAAGAATTGAAATTAGCAGCGTATAAAGAAGAACAAGATATTGCTAAAGCACGTGCTGACCAAGCTTACGGGTTGGAAAGTGCCAGGGCGCAACAAGAAGTAATCGCCCAAGAGATGGAAGTTAAAGTCATCGAGAGGCAAAAGCAAATCGAGCTGGAAGAAAAAGAAATCATTCGTCGTGAGAAACAATATGATTCTGAAGTGAAGAAAAAAGCTGATGCTGACCGTTATGCCAAAGAACAAGAAGCTTTAGCAGGGAAGGCACGTGAAGTTGCTCAGGCAGAAGCCGAAAGATTTAGAATTGAAGCAATGGCTGAAGCAAATGCTTCACAAGTACGTTTGGAAGGTCTGGCAGCTGCTGAAGCTATTTTGGCAAAAGGACAAGCTGAAGCAGAAGCAAAAGAGAAGATTGCAGAAGCATTCAAACAATATGGTGAAGCAGCAGTCCTTAGCATGGTCATAGAAATGCTTCCGTCAATTGTTAAAGAGGCGGCACAACCTCTTGGTAACATTGATAAAATTTCTGTCGTGGATACCGGTCACGGCGGCGAGGGAAGCGGGGCTAATCGTGTGACGGATTATGCGACTAATTTGCTGGCTGCCACACAAGAAACCTTGAAAGAAACGACAGGTTTAGATGTCAAAGAATTGATAGAAAATTTTTCTAAGCGTGGAGAACACAAGGTAGTAAATATTTCTGATACTGAAAATAAATAATCAAAAAATCCGCGCTCGATTTCTGAGCGTGGATTTGATTTTTTTTTTTCGTTTTTTTTGACCTTGCAAAGAACTGACTCCAGTTGAGATTTAATAGCAGGCCAGTGAAGATCCGGTGCGGACAGTTAAAGGTTTTGGCAACGTTTATTCAATCAATAGAATATTTTAATTGATGTTCATCTCTTTTTTTGATCCAATCCACGATCTTTTGACAAAAGAAACAGACGTACCAATAAACATTGTCAGTACGCCTTGAGCTATGCCACATTGTTTTCAAAATCTCTTCGTCTCTATTTCTTGGGGAGTAAGTACTTCGCATAATTCTTTAATATGTTTACTAAGCCATTCATTAACTAGATATTTTATTTAAACTCTTTCCGCTAAAAGTACTTTGATATTAGATTTATTCCTTAATTTTATCCATTTTTTTAGATATGTCTTTATATTCTTTAAATTCAGATGGAATAGCATGAAGATTAAGCCAAAATAAAATTATTATAATGTAATAAACAATGTCATTTTTATAACCCGTAAAACCTAGAATAAATACTATTACAAGTAACAATAAATTGATAATCAAGTTAGGAATAATTTTTTCCTTGAACTTAACTTTACTTTTTTTGAACTCTAATTTTTTAACCATAGAAATATCTCCTTTTATTAATTCATCTAAGGAGACTTCATAAACATCACTCAATAAAATTAAACTCGTAATATCAGGTAAACTTTTCAAATTCTCCCAACTAGATATAGTTTGCCGAGATACATGAATTTTTTCTGCCAATTCATCTTGAGTTAAACTTAATTTTTTACGATTAATTTTTATGGATTCTCCAATGTTCATTTCATTCTCCTTACTCATTATCTTATTCGATATTCTATGTTTTTCCCATCAAAGGTAGTTTACATTTATTGCAATTATAGCAATGTAAAGGTCTTTTGACGCTTAAATATGAACTTTTATTTTAACTTCATATAATCGAGATTGTGATGATTTAACTCTTAAATAGCTATTTTAAGGCTTCCAAAAGACTTCAAATTCTTCACACACAACATCCATTGTCGGGATATCAATATCTATATTTAATTCTTTAAAAATTCTTTTCCAGTATGTTTCATGAGACATACGCCAATAAGATAGAGTCTTGTCTCCTTCCCCTTCTTTATAAGCGTGTTCTTCTGTAACTTTACTAAAAGGCGTTACAAAAATATTTGTAGTTCTTAAAATAGCTACTGGTTTGTCACTTCCATTTAATAAAATGTCAAATAGTGTCATATCAACTTCAGGAACTTTTTCATTAACAATTTCATATTCAATTAATGAACCTGTAGTCGTTGTTTTTTCTCCTTTTAAGACTAGATTGGCTAATCTATCGGCCATTTCAGAAGAATCTCCAAATCCCCAAGCATGGCCAAAATTTATTTCAGCTAAATTTGAATTCTGTTTTTTAAACTCTTCCCAAAATATTTGTTGCTCCTTATTCATAATCATCATCCCCCTTAACTATAAATATAATACATTATTTAAACGATATAATCTCCAGCTATGTTGCCTAAAAGCGTGTTGCCAACTCTTCAAAAACTTACAAGAGGTCCTGAGAGCCCGTTAGAGCTGTTTAATTGAGTTTGCTGTTTAGCAAAAAAGTTCAAAAATGATACAATACACTTATAAAGAGCGATCGTACCGTTTAAGCTGGCGGCAATTTTTTAATTAAATTATAATCGTTATCTCGATGAAAAATAGACGGTTATTCTTTTACCTTTTTCATGGATGTCAGTCATTACTTTTTTGGTTCAGGGTTGTTAGGACTTGCCCTGACCGTCTAAAAGACGTATGAACTAAGCTAAAAAATAAATCAAATCATAAGATTGGTTTGCCTATGATTTGATTTATCTTAATTTTCCCTGTTAGTTTGGTTAATGGTCTTGATTTTAGCAAGTAAACACAGGAAGTAAAATGTGGGAAAGGCTTTTTCTCACTCCTTATCAAATAGCTAAACTAGTGAGATGATTTTTTATCTTCTAATTTTTTTCTCAATTCGCTGATTTCTTTTTCAAGTTCTTTGATTTTTAGTTTTTCAACTTCTTCAGCAGCTTCTTTTTGGCTGATGGCTTCTTCAATTTCTTGTGGCGGTGATTTTACGAGACGATTGACGGCCACAGCAATGATGACCCCAATGAAAGAATCAAATGTCCGTTGGATAATATAAAGGTAAGCTTCACCTTGTGGAATCCCAAAGACAATGACTAAAAAGGTAGCAACACTGGCAATAATACTTTTGTTCATATTGATACCATTTAAAAAAATGATAATCACGGCAACAAAGGAAGGAATCAGAATAATTTCTATAATGTCTTTTTGGTGAAAGGGCTGTTGTAAGAAATAGTAGCCGATTGCTGCTAATCCGCCGATAACCGTACCAAAAATTCTTAAGCCGCCAAATGAATAGGTGCTGGAAAGGTCTTCCCTTAAAGCAAAAACGGCTGCTAATGACGCAATCATTGGCGAATGGTCGCCAAAAAAATTAAACAAAATGATACATATGGCAACTGATAATGCTGTTTTAAATGTCCGAAAACCTAGTCTGAAAGATCCTAATGTCATTTTTCTTCCTCTTTCCTGTTTTCCTACTTATACTATAACAAAATTTTTTAAAAAAATCAGGGACTAGCCAATATTAAAAAACATGGTAAAATAGTTTGAGAATAGAAAAGGGGATCGTTGTATGAAAATTGGTTTGCGAACGATAAAAACGGCAGTCAGTGCCACAGCCGCTATTTTTGTTGCCAAACAACTCGCGTTATTGAACCCAGCGTCTGCGGGCATCATTGCTTTACTCAGTGTGACTGCAACAAAAAAATCAACGATCAGAGTTGGAATCGAAAGATTGGTAGCCCTAAGTATCGCGGCCTTGATTGCTTGGCTGATTTTTCCTTCTTTAGGCTATCACGCGTTGTCTTTTGGCCTTTTTTTGCTGATATTTATTGTCTTAGCTAATCATTTTCATTTAAACGAAGGTATTCCAGTCAGTTCAGTACTGATCTCGCAATTTTTGATGGCAGGTGATGTTAATTTTCAGTTGATAAAAAATGCCTATATGCTGTTGATTATTGGGGTAGGATTTGCATTATTAGTGAATCTTTATATGCCAAACACAGAAGATAAACTAAAGGAAAAACAAGAGTTAATCGATATGGAACTGACGCAAGTGTTAACGAGCTTTGCAGATTTGCTTGAAGCTAAAAGATCCGGCAATTGTGATAATAAGCTGGCTATTTTAAAAAATACGCTGGAACAGTCAGAAGAATGGGCAAGAAAACATGATGATAATTTTTTGTTCAGGGATGAAAGTTATTATGCCTCTTATTTTTCCATGCGTGCCTTGCAAGTTCAGTCCCTTGAAAAAATGAATTCTGTCATTCAAAGCGTCTTACCTTTGGAACAAGGTCAAGGGCGGATCATTGCTGGATTGTTGCGGGAAACTGTTTATCGTTTTTCAAAAGAAAATGACGGGACGGAATTACTTGAACGGTTAGAAGAAGTGTATGATTTTTACCGTCGCAGCGAGTTGCCGGAAAACCGTGAAGAATTTGAATATCGGGCACAATTATTTTATTTTCTCACTGAATTTGAACATTTCTTAGAGATTAAGAAAAGTTTCTTTAAATTTTAATGGATTTGACACAGACTTAACCAAAAATTTGTTATGATGAAAGAAAGCAAATAATAATTGAGGTGATAGGAATGCATCAAGCATTGGTAGCAATTATTGTTGACCGGGTTCACAATCAGTTTTCTACAGAACAGGATTTCTGCGAAAGTTATTTAAACGTGGAAGCCGCAAGGTGGGAAGAGTGGAAACTTGGCGGAAACACACTAAACAATGAGACCGTTCAGAAAATCAAAAATTTATTTTCAGATTATGAATGGATGCTTGTTCAAAAGATGATTCGGCAAGCGGCACTATTTCCTGAAAAAAGAAATTATATCGTTTCAGAATATAAACGTCTAAAGACAATTATTGCAAAAAAATGGATTCAAACGGGAGAAGCTACAGTCGAGCTGATTACCCAAAAGGACTCTCAATCTCATCGTGAACGTTCGTGGAAAATTAACAGTATGATTCACTTAAAAGTCTCACTGGAGTATGATTCATGGGGGTATGATGATATTTTGACCTTCCATCTTCCAACAATGATTCAACGGCAAATTGAAGATTCGCCAGTAGATTTATTAGAATGGGTAAATGAAAATCTGACAGAAAGCTATTTGTATTCTGAGCAGGAAGAATGAGATGAAGTAGATGTCTAAAAAGATATTGATAGTATTGAGTGCCTTGGCAAGTTTTTTCCTTTTTATTCATTTAAAAGAATTGAAAGAACGTCAGCTGGACGTGCCAATTTTTGAAAAATATAGTTATTCTAAGGGAACGGCGGAGGAAATCGAAAAAGAAACACTGCCAGAGTCTGATTTATCAGATTATTGTCTAAGATTGATTAATAGTGACCATTCCTTTACAGACGAAGATTTGACGATGCCCTTAAAACCGTTGGCAGAGGGGTACGAAGTTGCGGAAGTTGTTGTGGCTCCTTATGAATCAATGGAAAAGGCAGCGAATAAAGCTGGGATCACATTGAAAATTATTTCTGCTTATCGCTCAGTTTCTTATCAGGAACAAGTCTATCAGGATAATTTATCTGAGAATTTAAATCAAGGAAGTACAAAAAAAGAAGCGCAAAAATTAACGGAAGATTACGTGGCAAAGCCCGGGACAAGTGAGCATCATACGGGCTTGGCTTTGGATGTATTAGATGTCACATGGCTGGACAGCGGTAATGGTCTGGTCGGAGAATTTGGTGAAACTGAGGCAGGAAAATGGTTGGATGAACATTGTGCAGAATTTGGTTTTATTATCCGCTATCCAAAAGATAAAGAGGATATTACCAAAATACAGTATGAACCATGGCATTTACGATACATAGGAAAGGAACACGCCCAGTATATGAAAACTCACGGATTAGTTTTGGAGGAATATATTGAGCTTTTGGAAAATGAACAACATGAAAAAAAAGAAAGTGAGACGTCAAAATCGACGTCAAAAGAAACGACAAAAAAATCTTAGACATTTGATAACACTAGCGGTGTTTCTTTTTGCTTTGATTGGTTTAAGTTCAATCGTAGTAAATGTGGTCGGTGTTGTTTTTTTAGATAGGAATACTTCAGAAGTCCAAGAGCCGGATACAAGCAAAGAGGACTTTATCAGTGAGCTGGTGCCAGTCGCACAGTCTCTTAGGCAAGAGTTCGGTGTGCTCCCCAGCATCATTTTAGGGCAGGCAATCCTAGAATCAGATTGGGGCCGCAGTGAATTGGCGGCAAAATACCACAACCTTTTTGGGGTCAAGAATCATGAAGAAGGTAAGGGAGTTATATTAAAAACAAAAGAATTTGAAAATAATCAGTGGATTGAAATTGACGGGAATTTCAAAGTATATGACAGTTGGGCGGATTCGATGCGGGATCATAGTTTGCTCTTTGTCAACGGTGTTTCTTGGGACCCGACTCTCTATCATGGCGTATTAAGTGCACCGGATTATCGCGAAGCTTCCTTAGCGCTGGAAAGAGCCGGGTACGCGACAGACCCTGATTATGCCAGTAAAATCATCAGTGTGATTGAAACATATCAGCTGTCTGCATACGATTAGATAAAAGCAGGAGAAGTATTGGAAATAGAAGTTTAAATGTGAAGCAGAGTAGGGAGGCAACATGTCGAGTTTGTTTATTCCAGGTCAGGTTTTGGGTATTATTGGCGGCGGACACACTGCCAGAATGTTGTGTATTTCAGCACAAAAAATTGGTATTGAAGTTGGTGTAATCGACCCAGATGAAAATTGTCCTGCCGGGCAAGTGGCTTCATGGCAGATTATTTCTGATGTCACAAGTCAAAATGGCTTGAAAAGACTGGCAGAATTATGTGATGTGGTCATTTATGAAAATGAAAATCTTCCTGAAGAATTATTAGTGTCACTAAATCAAAAGGTAGCCATTCCTCAAGGGTTATTGACGGCTATTTTTGCTCAGGACCGAATAAAAGAACGGAGATTTTTAGAAGAAAGCAACGTAAATATTGCTCCCTACCAAGAAGTTTACTCAATGCTGGATGTCCATAACGCGTTGGAGCAAATTGGATATCCCTGCGTGCTAAAAACAGCTTATGACCGTGAGAATCCCAGTAATGTTAAAATGATTTATCGATTGGAAGATTTGACTGACTGTATACCTTTGATTTCGAATGGTCCTTGTTTGATGGAATCTATGATTTCTGAAGCTAGGGAAATTTCAGTTATGGTAGCAAGTAATGGCGATGCTCAACCTGTCTTTTTCCCGATTGCAGAAAAAATCTCATTGTCAAGTCGGTTGTCAGGTACGGTTGGTTCAGTGGATCTGCCAGAAGAAACAGCAGAAGAAATTTATCGTATTGCTGATATTCTCTCTGTGACACTTCACGTTCAGGGCATTTTAAATATTAAGATGTTTGTCAATGATGTGGGAACGATTTATGTAAACTCCATCACTTCTATCCCAGAAACTGATGGATTTTACAGCGAACAGGGATGTTCGCTCTCGCACTATGATGCACACATCAGAGGGATTTGCGGCTGGCCGATACCTCAGATGAAACATCATGGGAAATGGCTGACACTTAAAGTGACAGGTCGTGAATATAGTCGTGCACTGGGGCAGATTCCTTATCAGCCTGACTGGTACTTTCACTTTTTTGGACGTGAGATGACGCGTAAAGATGAATTGATGGGTGTTGTGAACATCCCAGCAAGTGAGTTATCAGATAGTATTGCTAAAGTGATTCAGTCTCAGATTTGGAGTGATTAAAACAATAACCGAAAGGAAAAACTATGGGGAAAAAAAAAGCAGAAACACGGGTTCTAGACTATCTTATGACACAAATAACTAACGGAAAATTAACACCGAAAATGAAATTAAATGAGGTTGATGTTGCTCTAGAGCTGAATGTGAGTCGCTCCCCTGTGCGTGCGGCCTTTAAGAAACTTGAATCCTTAGGCTACCTTGAGATAAGACCCAATAAAGGTGCCTTCGTGCGAGAAAAAAACTTGACCCAACAAGAATTTATAGATCGCATGCAAGTTTTTGAATTATTGTTTAGTCAATATATGTTTGACGTTGAGAGATGGGAACAAATTTTTTCTGAAGAAAAAATTTTACCTCTGACAGAAAAGCTAACCGAAGTACAAAAGACGGAAGAACAAGAGTATCTGATAAAAGATTTGCTGACAGAGATTTTAATATTTCAGAAAAATCACTATTACCGAGAGCTCATGATGACCATAGTCGATGAGTTTCTAGCAGCAGATTTTTCTAGGTATAGTATCAGACAAGCGGATCTTATGTCCTTGTTTATCAAATTTTTGAGCAGTATTGTCTCCAATTTGCTTTTACGGAAGTATGCATACGCACGCAAGGAAATCCGGTTGTTTGTTAATCGTGTGTCGCTTCAGCTATTAGACAAACAGGAGATTATTCAGAATAAATATCAATCTTAAGCAGAGGAAAGTTGAGGTTAGCGAAATGAAGTATTTGGAACTTGGTGGAAATGCCGACATGAAAGCTTCACAAATTGCCATTGGCTGTATGCGCATGACTAAATTGGAAACGGTTGAAATCAGCCGTTATTTAGAACATGCGGTGGCACAAGGAATAAACTTCTTTGATCATGCAGATATCTATGGAAAGGGAGAATGTGAAGAAAAATTTGCTTCAGGGTTTAAGGAAACTTCTATTAAGCGGGAAGATATTTTCTTGCAATCGAAGTGCGGCATTCGCCCTGGATTTTTTGATTTTTCCAAAAAACATATTTTGTCCGCTGTGGACGGTATTTTAGAAAGACTGGACACAGATTATTTAGATGTACTGGCACTGCATCGGCCTGACACCTTGATGGAACCAGAAGAAGTTACAGAAGCTTTTGTTGCATTAAAAAAAGCTGGTAAAGTCAGACAGTTTGGCGTGAGCAATCAAAATCCCGGACAAATGAGGTTGTTGAAAAAATATCTTGATCAAGAAAATATTCCTCTCATCGTTAATCAGCTGCAACTAAGTATGACATTTACACCGATGATTGATGCAGGATTTAATGTGAACATGCAAATCGATCCAGCCATCAATCGAGACGGAGGCATTCTTGAATATTGCCGTCTTCATGACGTGACGATTCAAGCGTGGTCGCCGTTTCAGTACGGTTTCTTTGAAGGTGTCTTTATAGATAATCCAAAATTCAAAGAGTTAAATGATGTCATGGAGAAAATGGCTGACAAATACGGTGTGACTAAAACAGGTTTGGCTGTCGCGTGGATCAGTCGTCACCCAGCTAATATTCAAACCATTATTGGCACAATGACTGAAACGCGTGTCAAAGAAGTGACAGACGCGGCAGATATTCAGCTAAGTCGTGAGGACTGGTATGAATTGTACCGTGCTGCGGGCAATAAGTTGCCTTAGAAGAAAAAAGTTTTAATAGCAGGAATAAAAACATTTATGGCGTACCCCCAGAAGTCAATTTTCATCTGACTTCTGGGGTCATTGTGTTTTAGATAGCTAGTTTTCGGAAGAAATATTTGCTAAAATCACGTTATTGATACAGATTGCTATAAGTATTTTGGGAGGAAATAAATGAAAATATTAGTCACAGGATTTGATCCATTTGGAGGAGAGCCAGTGAATCCAGCCATTGAATCAGTTAAAAGATTGCCTGAAATAATCAATGGAGCACAAATCATCACGTTGGAAATTCCGACGGTAGTAAAAAAATCACTTGCTAAAATAGAAGAGGCGGTTGCGAAACACAATCCAGACGTGATACTTTCCGTTGGACAGGCTGGAGGACGACCAGACATTATAGTGGAGCGGATAGGAATCAATGTGGATGATTGCCGAATCCCTGATAATGAAGGCAACCAGCCAATAGATGAGCCTGTTTGTGAAGATGGGCCAGCAGCTTACTTTGTCAACTTGCCGATCAAAGCTATGGTTGCGAATATTCGAGCAGGGAACATTCCTGCTTCGATTTCTAATACGGCAGGAACATTTATTTGCAACCATGTCACTTATGGTGTGCAACATTTAGTCCAGACGAAATTCCCGGGAAAACGTTCTGGTTTTATCCATATTCCTTTCCTTCCTGAACAAGTGATTGATAAAAATGGGATACCCAGCATGTCTTTAGATGTCATTGTTGAAGGGCTTGTTTATGCCATTGAAGCAATTGTGGATAACGATACAGACATTAAAATGACAGGCGGAACAACCCATTAAACAAAGAACCTGATAGTGGAAAGCCTAGCGTAAACAATAGAAGACAGCATTTTGATGTATTGAACTGAGACTCGTAGTATACTATGGGAAAATGAAAGAATCTGAAGTTTTCTGAGGAGAAATAATGAAATTAATAGAGTATGAATCAACATATCAAAAAGAGATAGAAGATTATTTTCTGACGACTGAGATGAGCTATTTTACTTCAACACCACAGGAAAATGTTGAACTATCTCTCAAAAATAAACACCATCACTCGGTTTTATGTTTAGATGAGAAAAAGTAAGTCACATTTTTTGTTTTGGACGAGGGAACCGAAAGATTAAAATGCACAGACAACAGTGCTTCAATGTTATTGCGCAGTTTTTCGACAGATTCCAGATATATCAAAAGAGGGTATGCCAAAAAAACTTTGAGACTCCTTCCTCAATACATGTTAGAAAAACATCCTGCAGTTAATGAAGTTGTATTAGCGGTAAATGTTCGCAATACTGTGGCGCAAAAATTATATTTGACTTGCGGATTTAAAGATGAAGGAGTACGTGTTGAAGGACCAAAAGGAGAACTGCTTGTTCTATCCTATTATCTATAATGACGGCAATACTTTCAACAAAAAGATTAACCAGTGAAAATAGCCTGATTGGGTGACAAAGCTGACACGTCATTGGCAGCAAGACTAATGTTAGTAAAGAAATATTCAGAATTTAAAAAATATTAAGAGCAAACCTGTGAGAGGGTTTGTTTTTTTAACGTCTTTGAAACGTAAACCAAAAAGTATATACTTTTATACAGTGATTACTTGACAAATATACTCACATCCTTTACTCTGTATATACAGAAAACACTTAATTAAATTAAGAAAAGGGGTGCCCTAGTCATGATGAAGACTGAAGACGCAAAGTTAACTGGATATAAAGTCAGGAGATCTGGGAATAGTGATGTGGTAACAATACCTTCAAAAGTTAAAGAAATCCTCGACATAGAAGAAGGAGATACAGTGGCATTCGTGGTCGAAAACAGCGTTGTAAAAATTGTTAAAAAGGAACCAAAAATTGACATTGAGGCCTTAATAGATGATTCTATCAACCAGTACCATGAACTATTAGAAGATCTTGTTGATATGTAAAGGAGAGCATATGGCTAAACCAGTGTATTTAACAGAAGAGACAATTATACGAATCAACACTTTGGTCATTGTAAAATATTCCGCCAAAGAACAGCTAGGTGTTAAGGAGCCAGGAGCACTGCAAATGTGTGTGTCACAACCCAGATTAGAAGCTTTTGGTAAAGAAATATATCCTGATATTATTTCTAAAGCAGCAATCCTATTGATCAACTTGGCAACAAAACACCCATTTTATAATGGCAATAAAAGGACCGCATGGATCAGCATGGACGTTTTTTTAAAATCAAACGGGTATACAACAGATTTCCCAAAAGAGATTGCAAAAGAAGTTATCATGAATATAGTCACATTCCAAGGGGAATTTGACCAATTAAAAAAATATGTCATAAACTTCCTAAATACGACAAAGCATATTTCATCTATATAATTCTGTAAGAGATAAATTTTCAGATTAGTAAATTGGTTGCAAAATTGATGCAGTCGTACAAAAAAAACCTAAAGACCGATAAACAAAGGTCTTTAGGGCTTTTTTTCTTATTCCTACTCCAGACTTTGTGTTAATGGTATAAGGGAGATAGGTTTATGCGCGTCTCTCTTTTCTATTATTTTATGCAATATTGTTCTAAAAGCAAAACTACATTGATTGGAAAATCAAATAAAATCAATTATTATAGAAAAAGATAGTAATTTTTTTTTAAAAAACTAGGTGAGCTAATTTCATAATTCAGATTTTCAAAAAGTAAACACTCATCCAATTTCAAAAGTACCTTTTTTTGAAAAGATATGACTATTTATTTTTGATTAATTTCTGCTGGCAAAATGTTTTTAAGTTGTAAGCTAATTGGATCAATTGATGTTCAACGACCACTCGACTGGCTTTATAATAGTTCGTATTATTTAGTTGATAGTTTTCTTTTAAATAGGCGTTTACACGCTCTGCCGATGACCGTTTCTTATACAGCTTTTTCCACGCTAATGACCCTCGTCTAGGATGAGCATATTTTCTGACATCTGTCCCTTGTTTTATTTTAATGACTTTCTGACATAAACCTTCATTATTCAGTGGACAATCCCGGCAACGGGTTTCTGGTCGTTTGAATTTTAAGGCATAATAGCGTTTATCAAAGCTCTCATACTGATAGCTATATTCTAAAACACATGTAGGAGCGTAAAAGCTATCAATTTCTCCATCATTTTTAGGAACTCTTTTTAAATCTATGATAGGCTCAAAACTAAGATCATGTGCTTTTTCATAGATGGCTTGGGGGTCATAACCTTTGTCCATTAAGACAAACGTGTTTTTTACACCCAAACTAGCAATCTTATCCATTAATGGGATGGCCACACTCACATCTGCAATAAATGCCGACGTGGTTATTCCAGCCAGTAAATAGTGTGTGCTTGCAGTGGTTGCATAATGAGCTTTATACCCAAACCAGTAATTATGTCTCCCTTGGCTATTGGATTTAACTCCCCATGAAGGATACATAGGCAGCTCAAGAAGTCGTTCTTCACTGACATGTTTTTTTGATTTACTGTCGATGATACTTTGGTATTCTCGGTTTTTTTAGACTTGGAATGAGCTTTAACAGCTGTCGCATTAATGGCAACCTCTTCAGAAAAAACATTAAATTCTTGATTTATTTTAGAAAGTAATTCATCATTCAATTGATTCAAAACAGTGGGCTGGTTACTTAATTTTTTCATCATTCTACAAAATGTTGCTTCTGAAGGCACACGCTCAGAGTAAAGAAACCCTAAACTTAGTTTAAAGGCAACATCTTCGTTTAGTCTTCGAACGAGGGCTTTAACTGATGGGATACCTTCTATGTAACGAGTGATCATCGCTCTAATGCTTGCTTCGTAATTGATAGAAACCGGGGCACCTCGTTGATTTTCTTTTTTGAAACAAGGAAATGATTGGATAAAAATCAATTGGGGAGAAGATTTGGGCATGTCGTTCTTTTATATCTAGGGTCATTAAGATTTCTATGTCAATAAATGTTGGTTGTTGTATAATGGTCATAGGGAAACACTCCTTTTTGATGATGTTGTTGTAGTAACTACATTATATCAAAAATGGGGAGGTTCCCTATTTTTATTTCATTTGAACCCTTTTGCCATAAGGCTTTGGAATTATGAAATTAGCTCAATTATTCAGTAGGCATTAGGTAGAAAGTATTCTCACCTTATTTTATGAAATGACTTAAGAGTTGAAAATAAAACAATCTTGTTGCTATGTTTTTCTTCATAAATAATCACCAATCATAAGATAATACACAGGCTATCTCTTGACGTAAATATAAAGTGGTGATACATTAACGATGTTAACTATATTAACAGTGTTAATGGGAAGGTAAATAATGACTATGGAAAAAAGGCGCACGCTTGAAAAAGAGAAAATGAAGAAGTTGATTTTAGATGCCGGTATAAAAATTATCAATGAGGATGGTTTTGAAAAATTATCAATGAGGAAGATTGCAGAGTTGATTGGTTATTCTCCAACAACCATCTATATTTATTATGAAAATAAAGCTGAAATTGCTGAGGATATAGGAATTGAAATTTACGAAAAAATGGTCATGGATGTCACCAATACTGTGAATAAAAATAAACATCTGACAATTGATAAGCAGTTAAAATATTCTTTCATGCAATTTATTTTTAGCATGACCAGCTATCCAGAAATGGGAAAAGCGTTTATCAAAAGCGGTTCGAATACAATGTTTAAAATGAAAAGTGATGATAAAAATAACGAAAATTTATTGCACCAGCTGCTCGTAAAAGGTTACTCCGAAGATGTTCTCCGACAACTGGACAGCCATTCTTACTGGATGATTATAACAGCACTCATCGGTTTTGGGATGAATGCTATCGAAAACCAATTATATCTTCTAGATAATTGGGAAGAATTGGTGGAAATGTTTGTTGATATTCTTATGTATGGTATGGTCAAAGGAAGTGGAAAATGATGTAAAACCAAAAAAATCCGTTTAATAGTCCAACTATTTATGACAAAAACAAGTTTTTCTATTTTGATTAGCCGCTGCATTTTTTGCTACTATCCTCTTGCAACAAACAATGTATTACTTTGGAATATATAACATGAACTAACAGTCATATGATACGACAAATGGTTGAAAACCCAATCAAGGAAAGAGGAAAAGATAAATGAAGAGCCTTATTATTTATTCCAGCAAATACGGATTTACTGAGGAATGTGTCACATATCTTGCAGATAACTTTAAACACGATGTGACGGTTGTAAATATCAATACAACATCTAAAATTGATTATGACGAATTTAATTGGGTGATTATCGGAAGTCCAGTGTATGTCGGTAAGACAAATAAAAAAATCAAAGTTTTCTTAGAAGAAAATACGGATAAACTTGCCACCAAAAATCTGGCCTTATTCGTGTGTTGTATGATACCTGGGGATGCAGAAAAATATATTCAAGATGGTTTTCCAAAGAAAATTTATGACTCTGCAAAATACAGGACCAACTTTGGCGGGAAACTTCAACCAGATAAGTTGAATTTCTTTGAAAGGAAACTAACAGAGATAGTTTCAAAAAAGGTTGATATACAGCCGGAAATGTTGTATCAAAATATGGATAAACTCATCGAATTTATCGATTCATATCAATAGTTTATTCTAAAAAAAAGAAATAGAAATCAAAGCGTCGCAAACCTGTTAGCAGGAGTAGCCAAAAAGCGTGCTAGCTATTCCTCAGCGGGAAGGTATATAGGTTGATAATTGTCTTAGATACCTTGCGTCAAAATACACGAAAAGTGTTCCAACAATGGTTGTAATACTCTGCTTTTAAATTGGGCTGAGATTGTTTTTGAAAAAATAATGTAGTAATTAGGCAGTCTAGTACTATCGGATGGAGAGGAAAAAATGAACTATATTAAATTAGGAAATTCAGATTTGAATGTATCTCGCATTTGTATGGGATGTATGGGATTTGGGGAAGCAGGAAGAGGGCAGCATACGTGGACGATTGACGAGCAGGATTCCCGTAAAATTATCAAACGAGGCTTGGAATTAGGAATTAATTTTTTTGACACGGCACTTGCGTATCAGGGAGGAACCAGTGAACAGTATTTAGGAAGAGCTTTACGTGATTATGCTCCACGTGAGGAGGTTGTTGTTGCAACAAAATTTCTTCCTCGTACACAGGAAGAGATTGCAGCCGGCGTCTCCGGACAGCAGCATATCGAGAAAATGATCGACAAAAGTCTCACAAACCTTGGGATGGATTATGTCGACTTATATATTTATCATATGTGGGACTATCATACCCCCCTCTTTGAAATTATGGAGGGATTGAATAACGTGGTGAAGTCAGGGAAAGCACGGTATATTGGGATTTCCAATTGCTTTGCGTGGCAGCTGGCTAAAGCCAATGCATTAGCAGAACGGGAAAGCTTTGCTAGATTTGTCTCTGTGCAAGGACACTATAATCTGATTTTCCGAGAAGAAGAACGGGAAATGATTCCTTATTGCAAAGAAGAAAATATTGCCTTGACCCCGTACAGTGCATTGGCTGGCGGACGACTTTCGAAGCATCCCGGTGAAACGTCCAAACGTTTGGTTGAAGACAGCTATGCAAAAATGAAATACAGCGACATGGAGAAATATGATCATGTCATTATCGAAAGAGTTGCGAAGCTGGCTTCTGAAAAGAATGTTTCCATGACAGAGATTTCCCTTGCGTGGCTGTTAACAAAGACCACTTCCCCAGTAGTAGGGGCTACAAAACTACATCATGTAGAAGGCGCAGTGAAATCAGTGGATGTATCTTTAACTAAAGAGGAAATTGAATATCTAGAGGAAAGTTATGTCCCTCATAGTTTAGTTGGTGTGATGGCAGAAAATAGGGTATAGCAAAGACTAGATGCTTATCTCTTCTGACAGACATTTTAACTGCCGATGAAAATATTCTGAAATGTGTAAATTTTTTTAAACAGTTAACAGATAGTTGTTTCCTTTTAAACATGATTGATGTGATTTGTGTCACAATTATTCCTTCATAGTCAAACATAATCGAAGAAGGAAATATTTTTAGGGGAAAAAAGCAACTTTGCTGAGTTGCTCATTCGAGATTAAATAATAATATATTTAAAAAAGTATAGATTTGGTATGAAAAAAGTTATAAAAAGAATTTTGAAAGAGAAGATCAACTCTAGCAATGTGAGTTTTTCAATGATTCTTAGCGGCTCACTAACATCAGAAAAGGCTAAACAGCGACTTTGACTGTTTGGCTTTTTTATATTTAAAAAGCAATCTTGCATCCTTTGATTTTCATTGACAGTCTGAGTTGGCTGACAAACTGTTTCGAAAAATACTATAACAGTTTTTGTTTTATGTAATAGTACAAACAAAGAAAATTAATAAGTAAGGAGGAAATAATGAAAAGAAACATTAACATGTTTAATGTTTCACAAACAACGGTTATTTAAAGCTTTTCAGCAGTATCGTAAAGTCAGTTCAGTTGAAGCGTAATGCTTGCATAAATTATTTCATCATGATAAATTGAGAATGTGAAAACATAAAAATGATACAGTTCGCTGATCTGTTTTGTGACTTAATGAAAAGAAAAAGAGAGGATTGTGTAGCTATGGCGAAGAAAGAGAAAAACACGATTGATTTTGAAGCACAATTGAAGGTAATTAATCAAGAATTTTCCACACTGCAAGTGTTGGATGAAAATGGAAAAGTGACTAATCCTGACTTGATGCCGGATTTATCTGATGAGGAACTTGTGGACTTAATGAGTAAAATGGTTTGGGCACGTGTGTTGGATCAACGTTCCACTGCTTTAAACCGTCAAGGACGACTAGGTTTTTATGCACCGACTGCAGGACAAGAAGCTAGTCAGTTGGCTAGTCACTTTGCGTTGTCTAAAGAAGACTATGTTTTACCGGGTTACCGAGATGTACCTCAATTAATTCAACACGGTTTGTCATTGAGAGATGCTTTTTTATGGTCACGTGGCCATGTTGACGGCAGCAAATATGCTCCTGATTTGAATGCGTTGCCGCCGCAAATCATTATTGGTGCCCAGTACGTTCAAGCTGCTGGAGTAGCCCTAGGATTGAAAAAGCGAGGCAAACAAGCGTTAGTTGTAACTTATACAGGTGACGGAGGATCTTCTCAAGGAGACTTCTACGAAGGTGTCAACTTTGCTGGCGCTTATAAAGCGAATGCACTTTTCTTCATACAAAATAACGGCTATGCTATTTCTACCCCTCGAGAAGCGCAAACGGCTGCTGAAACATTGGCACAAAAAGCTGTTGCAGCAGGAATTCCCGGTATTCAAGTAGACGGTATGGATGCATTGGCAGTCTATGCTGTAACGAAACAAGCACGGGAATGGGTACTCGCAGGCAATGGTCCTGTTTTGATTGAAACATTGACATTCCGCTATGGTCCGCACACATTGTCTGGGGATGACCCAACGAGATATCGTACAAAAGATGTAGAAGATTACTGGGAAAAACGTGACCCGTTAAATCGTTTGCGGATTTATTTGACTGGAAAGGGTTTGTGGTCTGAGGAAAAAGAAACAGAAATCATTGACCAGACAAAAGAAGAAATTGCCCAAGCAATCAAAGAGGCAGATGCCGCACCAAAACAAAAAGTATCTGAATTTTTAGAATCAATGTTTGAAGTGGCACCTCAGAACATAGCAGAACAAATTGAAATTTACAAAGCGAAGGAGTCGAAGTAGACATGGCACAAAAAACTATGATTCAAGCAATTACAGATGCATTAGCAATTGAACTTGAAAAAAACGAAGATGTGTTAGTCTTTGGTGAAGATGTTGGGAATAATGGCGGAGTATTCCGTGCCACGGAAGGTTTACAAGAAAAATTTGGTAAAGAGCGCGTGTTTGATACGCCTTTAGCAGAGTCAGGCATCGGCGGTTTAGCTTTTGGTTTAGCTTTGGAAGGCTACCGTCCAGTCCCTGAGATACAGTTTTTCGGCTTTGTTTTTGAAGCTTTTGATGAAATTATCGGTCAAATGGCTCGTACTCGTTATCGTATGGGAGGCACTCGCCAAATGCCGATAACCATCCGGGCGCCGTTTGGCGGAGGCGTTCACACACCTGAGATGCATGCTGACAACCTTGAAGGCTTGATTGCACAGTCTCCCGGAATTCGTGTAGTGATTCCAAGTAATCCTTACGATGCGAAAGGTCTTTTGATTTCAGCTATCCGTGACAATGATCCGGTGGTTTTCCTAGAGCATATGAAACTATATCGTTCTTTCCGTGAAGAAGTACCTGAAGGAGAATATACTGTACCGTTGGATAAAGCAGCGGTGACAAAAGAAGGTACTGATGTTTCGATCATTACTTATGGTGCTATGGTTCGTGAAGCGTTGAAAGCAGCTGAAGTTTTGGAAAAAGACGGCATCAATGTTGAAATTATCGATTTGCGTACTGTTGCTCCTTTGGATGTTAAGACGATCATCTCTTCTGTTGAGAAAACAGGTCGTGTGGTCGTGGTTCAAGAAGCCCAGAAACAAGGTGGTGTGGGTGCACAAGTGGTTTCTGAAATTTCTGAACGTTCGATTCTTTCATTAGAGGCACCGATTGGACGCGTATCTGCTCCTGATACAATTTTTCCTTTTGGACAAGCTGAAGGTTCATGGTTGCCGAATGCAAAGGATATTGAAGAAAAAGTTAGAGAAATTTACGAATTTTAATCCATAGTATTCATTAGAAAAGGAGATCAATAGCATGGCTTTTAAATTTAAATTACCAGATATCGGCGAAGGCATCGCCGAGGGAGAAATCGTCAAATGGTTTGTTAAAGAAGGTGACACCATCAATGAAGACGATGTGATGCTGGAAGTACAAAATGATAAATCTGTGGAAGAAATCCCTTCTCCTGTGACAGGTAAAGTCTTAAAAATAGTGGCTTCTGAAGGAACAGTAGCAAACGTGGGGGATGTACTGATTGAAATCGATGCACCGGGTCATGAGGATGATGAACCGGAAGATGTTTCAGTAGCTGAAACAGCCGCTCCAGCGACATCTGATACAGGAAGTCAAGCTGTCTACCAGTTTAAATTACCGGACATCGGCGAAGGTATTGCCGAAGGAGAAATCGTCAAATGGTTCGCTAAAGAAGGTGACACCATCAATGAAGACGATGTAATGTTAGAAGTACAAAATGATAAGTCAGTGGAGGAAATCCCTTCTCCTGTGACAGGTAAAGTGGTGCGTATCGTTGCACCAGAAGGCACAGTAGCAAATGTCGGAGACGTACTGATTGAAATCGATGCTCCAGGACATAATTCAGTCGTAGTGTCAGAATCCGCAGCAGCAGCTCCTGCTGAAACAGCCGTTTCTGCACCGGAATCAAAAAATGCTTCAACTGGGTCAGCTACCGGCACACCTTCTAAATCTGTTTTGGCTATGCCATCTGTCCGTCAGTATGCACGTGAAAAAGGCGTAGATATTTCATTAGTGACACCGACTGGAAAAAGCGGAAGAGTCGTTCGTGAAGATATTGATACCTTCTCCCAAGACGGTCAAGCGGCACCAGCTCAGGCAACAGTTGTTTCTTCTGAAGTTCCGGCACAAACGCAGGCACCGGTGTCTTCAACGGCTCCAGCAGCTGCACAGCCATTTGTGGGAATGCCTGAACAGGAAACCCGTGAAGCAATGAGTATGACAAGAAAAGCTATTGCTAAGGCAATGGTTAATAGTAAGCACACAGCACCACACGTGACCTTGCACGATGATGTGGAAGTGTCTCAATTATGGGATCACCGTAAGAAGTTTAAAGATATTGCAGCTGCACGTGACACTAAACTAACATTCTTGCCGTATGTTGTGAAAGCTTTAGTGGCAACAGTGAAAAAATATCCAGTGTTAAATGCTTCAATTGATGACACAACAAACGAAGTCGTTTATAAACATTACTATAATATCGGAATTGCCACAGACACTGAGCATGGTTTGTACGTACCAAACATCAAACAAGCTGACATGAAGAGTATGTTTGATATTGCAGACGAAATCAGCGGAAAAGCAGCTTTGGCTCATGAAGGCAAACTAGGCGCTGCGGATATGCGCAATGGTACTGTTACTATCACTAATATCGGCTCAGTTGGCGGTGCGTGGTTTACGCCGGTCATCAATTACCCGGAAGTTGCGATCTTAGGTGTAGGTACAATCAAACAGGAACCTATTGTCAATGCTGAGGGAGAATTAGCTGTAGGACGTATGATGAAGCTGTCACTGAGTTTCGATCACCGTATCGTGGATGGTGCTACTGCTCAGCAGGCAATGAATAATATTAAGAGATTGCTGGCAGATCCAGAATTATTATTGATGGAAGGATAAGGTGAGTGACGTATGGTAGTAGGAGATTTTGCTTTAGAATTGGATACAGTGGTCATTGGCGCTGGTCCTGGCGGATATGTCGCAGCAATTCGTGCCTCTCAAATGGGACAAAAAGTTGCTATTATTGAGCGGGAATATATCGGTGGTGTCTGTTTAAACGTTGGATGTATCCCTTCCAAAGCGTTAATCAGTGCAGGGCATAAGTACCAAGATGCACTTGATTCAGATATTTTTGGTGTTACAGCAGAGAATGTAACACTAGACTTTGCTAAAACACAAGACTGGAAAGATAATACAGTTGTTGCTAAATTGACCGGTGGTGTGAAAGGTCTTCTTAAGAAAAATAAAGTTGAGATTATTGAAGGAGAAGCTTTTTTCAATGATGAACATACATTGCGAGTCATTCATGAAGATGGCGCTCAAACTTATACCTTTAACAATGCTATCGTAGCAACAGGAAGCAGACCAATTGAGATTAAAGGCTTTAAGTTTGGCGGACGCATCATTGATTCCACAGGCGGCTTGAATCTAACAGAAGTACCGAAAAAGCTGGTGATTGTTGGCGGCGGAGTTATTGGGGCAGAATTAGGGGGCGCCTATGCAAATTTAGGTGCGGAAGTAATCATCCTTGAAGGTTCACCACAGATTTTGCCGACATTTGAAAAAGACATGGTTCGCTTAGTTGAAACATCATTTAAGAAAAAAGGAATCAAAGTGGTTACCAACGCGATGGCAAAAGAAGCGGTCGATAATGGCGAAGGTGTTACTGTGACTTATGAAGCGAATGGCAAGGAAGAAAAAATCGATGCTGATTATGTGATGGTCACGGTCGGTCGTCGTCCAAATACCGATGATCTTGGCTTAGAAGTTGCCGGCATTGAAATGAACGATCGAGGCTATGTCATTGTGGATGAGCAAGGACGTACGAATATCAAAAGTATTTTTGCTATCGGCGACATCGTTCCCGGTGCAGCTCTTGCACATAAAGCCAGTTATGAAGCCAAGATTGCTGCTGAAGCGATTTCTGGCAAACCAGTCGCTGTAGACTATATCGGAATGCCTGCAGTAGCGTTTACTGATCCCGAACTGGCAACCGTCGGCTATACTGAAAAAGAGGCCAAAGAAGCCGGTTTAGATGTGAAAGCAGTGAAGTTTCCGCTAGCAGGCAACGGGCGTGCGCTGTCATTAAACCAAACGGAAGGGTTTGTCCGTTTAGTGACAACTAAGAATGACAATGTTCTGGTGGGTGCACAAGTTGCTGGTGTAAGTGCTAGTGATGTGATTGCGGAACTTGGTTTGGCGATTGAATCAGGTATGAATGCTGAGGATATTGCTTTGACTATTCATTCCCATCCTTCTTTAGCAGAAGCTGCTATGGACGCAGCAGAATTGGCGCTAGGGTTGCCGATTCACGCTTAATTAAAAGAATTAAAATAGATTTTGAGAAGAGGTGCTGCGGCACCTCTTTTTGTGTTGGTTTGAAAAGTAACGATTTATGATGTCAGTAAGAAAAAACTAGATTTTCATCATATCATTTTTTAAAAGACCCGATTTGTTTAGTAGCAAAAACAAAGAATTTACATTTTTACCATTAACCTGGATAATTCATACTTATTTGAAAAAACAAGATAAACACTTTTGTGACGGTGTTTATCTTGTTTTATTTTAACACCCTTTGGGTGTACAAAAAGAGCCCCAATCTGTTATGGTTAAAGCGCCTAA
>NZ_NGKA01000018.1 GCF_003987645.1 Vagococcus elongatus | reverse complement strand
AGAATCCAGCTTCCTTAAATTTTTATCAGATTTTATCCTACTAAGTTGAAAAATAATTTTTTCTTCCACTTTTCACCACAAGAAGTGGAAGAAAAACTTTTAAAGGTTGAAGTATGAAAAATTCAGGATAAAAGATATGAGGGAGAGAAAAAAATGAAAAAATTATTAGGAAAAATTGTTGCATTTGCCAGCGTGTTATCTTTGGCTTTCGTTGCAACAGAAACAGTTTTAGCAGCACCTGGTGACGAGGGAGAGGCCCCTGTAAATGATATTCGCCTTTCAAAAACGTTCCATACACCAGATAAAGATTCAGTGGATTTGAAAGACAAGACTTTTACATTTAGATTCAAGGTAGGCGGTGAGCCAGGCGATGAGAAAAATAAACCGACCTTTACGCCCCACGGCTCTGATGTCGTAGATGACAAAGTTGTAGCACCAACTCTTGTGATTCCAGATTTAGTATTTACTGGAACAGACAAAGGCACGGTGGAAAACGGCGTCAAAACTACTTATAAGCAGACGGATAATCTTTTCAAATTACTAGATTTTAAAGACAAACCTGCTGGTGTCTATGAGTACACGATTACTGAGGAAGCAGACACTAATACTTTAGGAGCAGGCGAAGAAATAAAATACGATGGAGCAGAGTATACTTTGCGTGTTTATGTCAGCCGTGATGATAAAGGTAATCCTGTAGTCGATGGCGGAACTGTTCAAGGTCCGGATGGAAAAGTAGACCCAGGACCAACAGATCCAATAGATCCAGGCGAAGGTGGCGGAGATAACGAAGTTGTAGCCGCTAATGGCTTTAACTTTGTTAACATTTATACGAAAAACGCCGGGAGTCCTGATGGAGAAGCCAGCTTAGTTATTACTAAAGAAATTGCTGGTAACTTGAAGAACACAGCTGATGAATTTACATTTACTATCAATTTAGGTCAAAGTGTTTTAGCAGGAGACGATGTGTATGATTTGGTTGTGGATGGAAAAGCAGATCCGATAAAAGTTAAAGCTAATGGAACCGACGTTGAATTTACTCTAAAAGGTGGCCAAAATGCAACTTTGAAAGGTGTATCTGCCGGTGTAAATATGACAGTAGTGGAAACAAAGCATGGGGACTATAAACCATCTCATATCTTAACTTTAAATGGTGATCCTGCGACGGAACCAAGTAGTACTACCGAGGCATCAGGACTTCTTGGGGAGAATGAGAATAAAGCTGCTTATACTAACACATGGAATAAAACGACGCCAACAGGTGTTATTTTGAAAAATATGCCTTACGTCATGTTGATGTTAGTGTCCCTTGGCGGATTTGCCTTCTATGTAGTGAGTAAAAAACGCAGAGAAGTTTAATCGGTGGTAAGAAAACTAAGTAAGGTATAGGTTGTGATAGGATGAAAAGAGATAAGTGGTTACGAGCAGGTATCAAGCTTTTGGATAACGGATTTAACTTTTGCGTGTTAATGCTCTTCCTGCTGCTCTTCCTGTTTAGCAGTTATGCTATATGGGATTCTGAACAACTCTATGCCACTGGCAGTTCAAAAAAATATGAAGTATATAAACCAGATAAAAAAGAAAGTAAATCTTTTGAAGAATTAACCATGCTTAATTCGGATGTTTTTGGCTGGGTCTCTGTTTTTGGGACCCAGATAGACCATCCGCTAGTCCAGGCGCAAGACAATGAAAAATATGTTTCAACGGATGTTGAAGGCAACTACAGTATGGCGGGCAGTATTTTTCTGGATTATAAAAATGCCAAAGATTTTTCGGATTTTAATACGATTGTTTATGGACACCACATGGAAAAATCTGCGATGTTTGGAGACTTGGATCTCTTTTTCGATCAAGATTTTTTTGAGAAACATCCTTACGGGAATCTCTATTTTGACGGAAAGGATCACGGCATCGAGTTCTTTGCATTTATGGAAGTTGATGCTTTTGATACCAGTATATTTTATACACCTGTCACAGGTGATGAAGCAAAAAATACCTATTTGCAGACGATTCAGCAAAAGTCCATGTATACTCGTCCGATGGATATCAGTATTAACGACCGTTTGATACTTTTGAGTACTTGTACGGAAAATTCGACGAATGGTCGTCACATACTTATCGGCCGCATTGTGGATCAGGTTTATCCTGACACTTTCCAAGAAGCAGAAAAAACGGTTCATAAGAAAAACTTTATTTCGGGTTTATTCCAGTGGGAAAAACACGGATGGTTGCTAATGGTGCTGCTTTTCTTGCTCCTGCTAGGACTGTTGCTTTTAATCATGAAATTGAAGAAAAAACGTCGATAAGAGTCATTGGAAGGATGGTGAAAATGACGAAGCAGATAAAATTAAAAATGTTTGTCTTGTTTTATTTGATAGCTTTTGGAATAATGCTGACTCCTGAAAAAGTTGAGGCACAAAGCAATGCAAGTGTGACATTTTCAGTTCAACAAGTTTTTGAATCAGATGTTCAAGGGGTTGAGCAAACATTTTTATACCAACTTAAGGCACTAAAAGACTCATCATCGGTACCGGATAGCCAATATACGAATGAATTTGAATTGACCGGCTCTACTTCCCATAGTATGGTGCTGTCATTTACTGAACCGGGTGTTTATCAGTACGAGCTTTTTCAAGTCCTTCCTGACAAGCTGATAAAAGGTTATACTTATGACCGCAGACATTTGACGATTGAGGTAACGGTTTCTTACGATAGGAATCGTGACCTGCAAGCTCTGATGATTGCTAAGGACGGCACCGGTTATAAAGTAAAGGAATTATCTTTTTTTAACACGTTTAAAGGGGACAAAGTTGCAGGTCTGCCAGATAAAGATGGGAAATTGCCGCAAACTGGTGAAGAGAGAGCATTCTTTTTATTAGTGATCGGGTTAGTTATTTTCTGGTGTGGAGGCTTGATATTAGCTTACAAGCATATTTTCAAAACTAGTTCAGAAAGTTAGACTTATTTCCACTAAATCGAACACTGATTTACGATGAAGTCAAGACTGTCTTAATGGCTGGGCTAAAGAAAAATTGCTCTTCTTCAAATGGGATTGATAAGAGAAAACTAAATAATATAAGTAGACCAGTGAGGGTGTTTATCTTTTACTGGTCTATTTTGGTTCTTTGTCAGTGGATGTTGATGGGACTGGAAAATGAATAGAAATCGACTCATCGGTGAAGAAGCTGTTGTGATATTTGTTTTTAAATAAATTCCTGTATGCTACAGATTCTATTGCGTAAATGATAAAAATTTTGGCAGCAAAAAGAAAAGAGTTTAATGAGTTTGAATTTATTATTGAACATTTTCTGTTACGCTATTGGAGTAACGAAAGGTGTAGGATTGTGTAGTAGTTTCTATATGTTTCTTCAGGAAAAGTTCTTTCTTTTAGTGAAAGCAGTCCGTTTCCGGATAATTACCAAATGACAGAACAGCATCAGTTGCTTAGAGATGAGAGTCCATTGTTCCAGAAGACCTTTGCGCCAGTAGAAATTGAAGCTTGTGCTTTTCGTAACTCTTCTAATCTGCTAGGCGCATTATATCAACTGGTGTCGGCAGTAGATGTGGAAATTGATTATTCTTAATCAGCCAACATTTTACGGAATAAAAAGTTTCTCTATTAAACAGTGTTGGTTTGTCTGACTTAAACTTGTTTATTGGGATTTCTTATTCTATAAATAAGTCTTTTCCAAGCTCGTAGGAATTTTTAGTTAGTGACGATACCCATCTCTTTGCTGTGATAAAAATTTAAGCAGGTGGGCTATTACTTGGCTGACATGATTCGTTGCAGATAAAAAGAGCCAACAACATGACAAGAATCAAATCTTGAAAGTTATTGGCTCTGCGTCTTAGCGTCCGGCTCTTTCATAACAGTTAGTTTAAGTTTTTTCAGACAGATCAAGTTTTCCCGCTTACATTTTGGACAGTAAAGCGGAAAGTTTTTAAGCTCTGTATCTAATCGAATTTTATTTCTTGTTTTGTTTTGACAGGTTGGACAATATAGCCAAGTCATAGCTTCACTCACGAGTGCTTTCCTCCTACTAAATTTGATATGCTCTAGTCATCAGGTATCTGTGGATTTAATCAAAGTGTTTTAGTTGAGAACCTACAAAGCCGGCGCCTAACAAGCTTAATCCGCCCAATAAAGCTACTTTTTTATAAGGCGTGACCATTCCGACCATAATACATGCCACCCCTGTGGTCACGTTTAAAACTTGTGTGTGTTTTAAATGTCGTTTGCTCGGTCTAGGAAATCTGATTGAGCTCCCCAGTGTATCATTTGCTTTTTCACAAGCCGAATCCATCACATCAAACATTCGTAAAATCATCATCATTCTTCCTTTCTTTTTCAAAACTAATGATAAAAATCAACAACAGGTAATTATTTTCCAAATAGAAAAGCTGAGTAGTTACGACTTTAAAAAATCAAATAGCTGACAACGCTTGTAGACACCGCACCAACAACTAAAAGCCCGGAGATGATAAAGCAAGCTGAATACATTGTTTTTTTTGTGGGATGATTTTTAAGCAGCCATAGTCCTACGAAGAATAAAACACACCCCAATACGATATTGGTAACAATTGATACGGGTGCAGTTTTCTTTAGCATTTCTATAATGGCAAAAAATAAACTTTTCATTTGTTTTCCTCCTTTTTAAATAAAGATGTGGTTTATCAGATGATAAACCATAAATTGAAAGGCATTTTTGAAATCACATGATTTAGATAGCATATCCTTAGACGACACCGTTGATAATAAAATACTAAAAACGGAAAAGGCAATTTCTTCAGAGCATTTAAGCTTTAAGTTGGCATAAGCAATCGCCTGTCGGAAATAATCACTATTATCATTTTCCAGCTGTGCTTTATCTTCCCTTGACAGCTTATTATAAAATGCTAGAAAATCCACCGTTTTGCTGTCGTATAAAAAAGGTTTGCTTTCGTACTCAGAATACAAATTTTCGATTGCCTCCACAAACCCTTTTTTCGAAGGCACTTGTTTGACATCTTCAATAAACTTTTCATTGACGATACTCTGAACTTCTTTTAACGTTTCAAGGAATAACTCTTCCTTAGACGCGTAAAGATTGTAAAAAGTACCAGTGGAGATATTAGCACTTTTACAAAACTCACTTATACTCGTTTCTTTGTAGCCTCGCTCGACCCAAAATGCGCAGCATATCTCACGCAATGTTTCTTTTAGTTTCTCCTTATCTTCCGATGTGAAGTTTTTACGGGTGCTAGCCAAAAATAATCCTCCTTTCCTAAAGAAATATATTATATGAATATTCATTTAATATATTCATAACTTGATTTTACAATCATATGTTCCGGTTGTCAATAGAGATTGCCTGATTTTAACTTATAGGTCTTCAAGTATGTTGTGAGTTCGAACTCTCTTAGTGTTTAAATTAGTTTGAGTATCATTTTTGGTAGTAAAATTTTTATTGCGTAGTTAATGAGGATTTTTTTCGAAGATGACTGGTGGCTGATAACAATTATAAATGAGGGAAAACAAAAAAGTGTTGAGAAAAATCTTATGCAGATTTCTCATCAACACTTTATATTTTAGAACCAATAATCTTATGTCTTAATATTTTTTGCAAGTCTAGTCAGCATTTTCTTCGTTCACTGCTTCTGGGTGAAGCTCATGATAAGTTTTCATCTCATACAAATCAACAGTAGACTTATTATCCTTTTTAGAGTAAAGGCTGGTAGACTTATCGCCTTTTTCTTTTTCTATTTTCAGCATTTTTTCCATTTGATTTTTGTAATCAAAGTCGTCGACGTTTATTTCTTTGAGTCCGCTGTTTGTGTAGTAGCGTAACAAATCGCCGTTAGTCAACGCATCTGAGATGGCCAGTTGCCGGGAAACTTTTTCTCTTAGCTCATCTATTTTCAGCTGTTCTTCTTCCGTAGTCTCAAAAACCACTGATTCTGTAGCATTACGGTAGATATTTTCTCCAACGACTGTATACTCAGGTGTCATGAAATTCCCGTTACGGAAAGCTACGATTTGCTCATTTTCGTTGGAAAATAAATCTTGACCGAGCATCATGTATTTAGAGTTATCTATTCCCAACAAATGCAGCAAGGTCGGCAAGACGTCAACTTGACCGCCGAAGGTATGATTCACTGTCCCGTCAGACTGACCGGGGATATGGAACATCAATGGGACACGTTGCATCTGTGCATCATCGAAGCTATCCCATGTCTCTTTGGATTTGCCTTCAAGCAGATCTGCCAAATCAGGGTTACGGGAATCAGAAATTCCGTAGTGGTCTCCGTAAAGTACAATCAATGAATTTTCATAGAGACCGGAAGCCTTTAGATAGTTAAAGAATTGTTCCACCGCTTGATCCAGATAGTTGGCTGTGGCAAAGTAGCCATTAATCGTCGTATCTTTTGTATCAGCCAGTGGGAAACCACCTTCTTCCCCTTCCATTTCAGAATAAGGATAGTGGTTCGATACAGCAATCATCTTAGTATAAAATGGTTGTTGCAAATGTTCAAGGTACTGAATGGACTGTTGGAAAAACGGTTTGTCGTGTAGTCCATATTGGAACGAATTATCATCATTAACATCATAGTAATTAGCATCAAAAAAGTAGTCATAACCAAGGTTTTTATATGTTTCGTTACGATTCCAGAATGTCCCGCCGTTTCCGTGGAAGACTGCTGAAGTATAGCCGGCTTCCTGTGCCAGAATATTTGGTGCCGCTTGGAAGGTGTTTTTGCTTCCTAATTGAGTAAACAATGGTCCTTGATCTAAACCGAAAAATGAATTTTCTAATAATGTTTCTGAGTCACTGGTTTTCCCAGAGGCGACTTGATGGAACGAGTTGTCAAAACTATAAGTTTGTTTGTCATGGAATAAACTGTTTAGAAAAGGTGTGACTTCATGTTCTACCCCTTCTTCATCAACCAATTTATAATCAATGACAAATTGTTGCAGACTCTCCAGATGAACGTAGATTACGTTTCGGTCTTTAGCGATACCAAACATTTTTTCATTTGCTGGCACCCTATGTTCTTTGACGTAATTTTCGACATCAACCAAGTCGTTTTCACTTGCTTGTGCACGAATTTGGTTGGTCTGATACGTTTGTACACCGTCATAGGCGGTAAATACATTCAGACCTAAATACTTGACGATATAGTCTTTAGAGAAGGTCCGTTTCAGCAACTCTGGGCGATCTGCTTCTGCCAAGGTCAAGTTGATGGAAAAAATCAAGAGTGATAATGACGTGACCGCAAAAGCATATCTGCTACGGACGTATTGTTCTTCCATTTTGATTTTTTTAAATCCTAACAGACAGCTTATGATGACGATGTCGGCAATATAAAGCAAATCATAAGGTCTGAAAAGTCGTACGGCACTTTCACCTAAACCGGAGGCAACTTTTCCAGCTCCCAGCATGGTATTGATGGTGATAAAATCTGTAAACTCACGATAGTAGACCACATTTGCAAATAACAGCAAAGTAATCAGGCTGTATAAAATCATTGTTGTCCAGTAGGCACGCTTTTTATTTTTTACATAAAGCGCGATGGACAGAATGAAAATGGTCGTTGCTAATGGGTTGATAAACAAAATAAAGTACTGTTGAGGGCTCTCAATGCCCAAATTAAAGTCGAATAAATAAGCAAATATAGTTTTAGCCCAAAATAAAATCGTAAGCAAACAGAAAAATCCCATTCTCTTATTGATCCAGCTTGGAGTATAAGATTTTTTCATTTGTAACATCCTTTCTGATGACTGAACTCAACGAAAAACGTTAAGTCGCATCAAGCTATCGTTAGTATTTTACAGCGAACCCATGATAAAGTCAATTTATTGTAGGATAAATCATACTTTAGCAGTAGGATAATTTCCAATAATAACTTTCAAGAGGGGGAAAGTGTGCTAGAATATTCTCATGAAAGACCAAGAAAGGTAAATGATTGATGGAAAAAGTAAAGATTTGTTCCCGAAGTGTTGAAAAATTTCGCAAAGGCTACCCGCTGATTGTGGCAAAGGATTTGCTCAATGCAGGAGATGAGAAAAAAACAAAACAATGGGTTTCGTTTACGACGAAAAATAATGAGTACTTAGGGACCGGTTATATAGGAAGACAAAATAAAGGGATTGGCTGGATTCTCAGCAGAAATGAACATGTTCCATTGAATGAAGACTTTTTTAAAAATGTTTTTGAAGAAGCCAAACGTAACCGAGGGGCATTTCTTCAAGATGAAGAAACGACGGCTTATCGGTTGTTTAATGGGGAAGGTGACGGGATAGGCGGAGTCACAATGGATGCGTATGGTGAGTTCGTTTTAGTTACTTGGTACAATGAGAGTATTTATTTCTTTAAAAATCTCATCATGGACAGTTTTTTAGCTGTATTTCCCGAATGTCGAGGGATGTATGAAAAAAATCGTTTTGAAAGTAAAGGTTTGCCTGAGACTCAGCACATTTATGGAGAGATTGCCCCAGAACCACTGTTGATTAAAGAGAACGGTGCAGTATTTGCTACCTATTTAAACGAAGGTATGATGACTGGGATTTTTTTAGATCAGAAAGAAGTTCGCGGACGATTGATTGATGGCATGGCTAAGGGACTGGATGTGTTAAATACATTCAGCTATACCGGTGCTTTTTCTGTTGCAGTAGCATTGGGAGGTGCCAAGAGCACCGTCAGCGTGGATTTAGCCAAACGAAGCCGGCCAAAAACAGAAGAAATGTTTGAAGTGAATCAATTGTCCTTAACTAATCATGACATCATCGTGATGGATACCTTCGATTATTTTCGTTATGCCAAAAGAAAAAACATTTCCTTTGACTTGGTCATATTGGATCCGCCGGGGTTTGCCAGAAATAAGAAAAGAACTTTTTCTGTGAGTCAAAACTATGGTGAACTTGTAGACGACGCAGCTAGTTTGATAAGGGAAAATGGTTTATTGCTGGCATCGACCAATGTTGCCAATCTGGACTATGGAAAATTTGTCAGTCTGGTCGAAAAGGGATTGAGAGCCGCTGGACGGACTTTCGAATTGTTAGAAACCCACCGTTTGCCAGCAGATTTTAAAGTTTCAAAGGATTTTCCGGAAGGGAATTATTTAAAGGTATTGATTTATCGGTTGAAAAATTAGAGTTGGAGGGGCTGTGAATGAGAGAGTTATTAGGGTTAGAGCAAGATGGGTTTGAAGGAAAGCCTTTGATTTGTGTTCCTATAATAGGAAGAACTCAAGAATCAATCTATGAGCAAGCACAAGTAGCAGTGGAATCTAAGGCAGATGTGATTGAATGGCGGGCGGATTTTTTTGATGATGACTTAACTCCCGAGACCTTAACTGCCGTGCTGGAAAAATTACGTGAAATTATCAAAGACAAGCCGTTGTTATTCACTTTCAGAACGGCTGAAGAGGGCGGCGATAAGGCTGTCTCGCTCAGTGACTATGAACATCTTTACCACACGGTTATGGAGACAGAACTGGCGGATATTCTCGACATTCAATTAATGACAGTCGAAGACCGCTCCACTTTAATTCAATCAGCCCACGAAAAAGAGTATCTCGTGTTAGTTTCCTATCATAATTTTGAAGAAACACCGGAAGCTGATGATTTATTGGGAATATTTGCCCGCATGAAAGAATCTCAGGGGGATATTTTTAAAATTGCTGTCATGCCAAATGATAATTTCGATGTCTTGAGAGTGTTGACAGTTTCTGAACAGGCGCAAGCCATCTACTTTCAACCATTAGTCTGCATATCAATGGGAGATATTGGCAAAGTCAGTCGCCTGATTGGACATCACTTCGGGTCGGAAATGACCTTCGCCAGCTTATCAGGAGCATCGGCACCGGGACAAATCCCTGTGGAAGAATTGGCACATCTAATTACTGCAATCGATTAGGAATGAAAAACTATGGCAAAGAAAAAACAAGTGAAGACCAATGCATTACGTTTATTAGAACAGAAAAAAATCAGTCATCAAGAACAAAGTTTTGAAATCGATGACACCCAGCATCTAACTGCTGGAGACGTTGCCGAACGCTTAGGTATTCCGGCAGAGAATATTTTTAAAACCTTAGTCGCAGTAGGCAACAAAACAGGCTATCTGGTGGCTGTTATCCCCAGCAACCACGAGCTGGATTTAAAAAAACTGGCCAAAGCCAGCGGCAATAAAAAAGTTGAGATGCTTCCTCTTAAAGAGCTGGAGACGGTGACCGGCTATATTCGCGGCGGCTGCTCGCCCCTAGGCATGAAGAAACAGTTTCCAACATATCTCCACCAATCTGCTGAAACACTTGAGGTTGTCTATGTGTCCGCTGGAAAAAGAGGTTTGCAAATGTCTTTGAACCCGCAAGACTTAAAAAAAGTTGTGGGGGCTCATGTTGCGGATATCGTTCAAGGCTAGAGGATTCAGAATATTAAGATTTTGATGAAGAAAAACCATTTTTACAATAAATCCCCCTAGATAAGGTGCTCACAAACAGGAGTAATTTATCTAGGGGGATTTGCTATGGACTAAAATGAAAAAGTTCATTAATTGAAAATCAGAAGAGAAGCCAAAACTTCCCTTCTGATTTTTATTTTTCTTCTAAAACGATGCCTAGTGCCAAAGCAATCAACAGCGCTTGTTCTTGGTTGACGATGAGTCCAGCGATTTTTTCTTGACTAAAGGCGATTTTTTCAAAGTCGCAAGACGCAAGATTTAGTCCTTTTAACTTTGTATGAAACCAGTTAGTATTGTCCAGTTGACATTTATCTAAAGTTAGATGCTGCCAATCTAGTTCTGAAAACTCACTATCTTTGATAGAACACTCCACAAAAGAAACAATTTTAAATTTGGAGTAATTAAAGGAAGAAAAATCCAACAAACAATTTTCAAAAGTGCAGTCTTGAAAATAACTTTCAGCAAAATTGGCACCTGTAAGTTTCGTATTTTTAAAATGAACTTGGTGAAAAGAGCCGTAGAGAAATTCTGCGTTGGAAAAGTCGCAGTGATCACAAACAATATTCTTCATCTCTAGATGATGCAAGTAACTATTGTTGAGCGAAACTTTGACCAATTTAGAATCTTTCAAAATGACGTGAGTTGCTTCCAAATTATGATAGGTTTGATTTTCAATCAGCAGCTGTTGATAAAACTCACCTTCTTCTATCTGGAAGGAAGGTTCAGCGGTTAAATTTGAAGGTAGCTTAGGTAACACAGGTTTTTTCATTACATTTTCTCCTAAAATTATTTTACGTTTATTACCAGTATAGCAGAGGAAATGCTGAAAAATGTTTCTATGTGGAGAAACTGGCTTTGTTGAGTTTATTTATCATTATCCCAAGGAATTATTTTGAAAAGAAACTGAAATTTTCTGATATTTACTCTGGAAACTCAGCGAAATCAGCGGGTTCAACTAAGGTCATTTCAGAAGAAACCGGCAGTTTCGGCAGCGTGTTTTCCTGCCACATATCCTGTAACAAATGCGGCAGTGATATTATATCCTCCAGTGTAGCCGTTGATATCAAGCAATTCGCCCACAAAAAAGAGTCCGTCAATCAGTTTGCTTTTCAGCATGCGAGGGTCGATTTCTTTGAGATGGACACCGCCGCCGGTCACAAAGGATTTCTCGATAGGATAGGTGGCAACTGCCGTCATCTGAAAAGATTTGACTAAACCAGCAAGATCGTCCATTTGCGTTTGACTTACTTGTTTAAAGGGCATTGTTAAGTCAATCTCTGCCTGCTGTAATAAAAAAGTCAGATAACGATCAGGAAGGAGACCTTTTAGTGCGTTCTTGATTGATTTATTACCGGATGACTCTTTAGCATGGCACAAAATCACCTCGAGTTCCTCCATAGATTTTTGCGGCATAGCATCCAAGGTAAGTGAAACTTCATCACTCTTTTCAAGTTCCTGATTGACAAACATACTGCATCGTAAGGCTGCTGGGCCGGAAACACCAAAATGAGTGAATAAAACATCCATTTGATGACTGACCACAGGTTTACCCGCTGAATTTAATACGGATAACGTCACATCTTGGAGAGACAGACCTTGCAGTGTTTTATTTTTAACAAAAGAGTCATTTAACTTAATCGGAGATTCAGTGGCAAACAAAGGAGTAATCTTATGACCGACACTTTTTGCCAAGGTGTAACCAATGCCGGTAGACCCTGTGTATGGATAGGACATTCCTCCTGTGGCGATAATCGTGCAGGGAGCAATAAATTCTTTCCCGTTTTCTAATCGGATTCCAAGAACTTTGTGCTCATTTTTCAATAATTTTTTGACGGGACTGTCTGTCAATATTTTTACGTTTAATCTTTCAAGCTCCCGATGTAGGGCGTCAACAATTGTTCTTGAACGATTACTGACAGGAAACATTCTGCCATGATCTTCTTCTTTTAAGGGAATCTCCCGTTCTTCAAAAAAGCGAATAATATCAAAATTATCGAATTGAGAAAATGCACTGTATAAAAACTTCCCATTGCCGGGAATATAACGGATGATTTCTTCTGTAGGACGGTTATTTGTGACATTACATCGTCCGCCCCCTGTCAGTAATAATTTTTTTCCTAACCGGTTATTTTTTTCGACTAACAAAACTTCGGCACCATGAGCAGCAGCGGAGATGGCTGCCATCATCCCACTAGTGCCAGCACCAACTACAATCACATCTATAGACATTTGATAACCTCCAATTCTAAAAATAGTGTACCATAAGAAAAAATAAAAAAAATGAATTTATTTTTTTTCACAAATAGATTATACTATTAAAAAATGATGAAAGAGGGATGAGAATGTTAAAAAATGAGTATTTAAAAACGATTAGAGAAAGAATTCAACGTGAAAATCCCTATCAAGCCGAATATCTGCAAGCGGTGGACGAATTTTTGCCTAGTATTGAAGTCTATGTTGAGCAAAATCCGCAGATTGAAGAAAACAGTATCTTAGAATTATTAATGCAAGCAGAACGGGTCATCAAATTTCGAGTCCCCTGGCAAGATGATCAGGGAAAATGGCAGGTCAACCGAGGGTACAGAATTCAATTTAATTCTGCACTTGGACCTTATAAAGGCGGTTTGCGTCTCCATCCGACAGTCAACGAAAGTATTATGAAGTTTTTAGGGTTTGAACAAGTCTTTAAAAATAGTTTGACAGGTTTACCTATCGGCGGCGGCAAGGGTGGCAGCAACTTTGATCCAAAAGGAAAATCCGACGGCGAAATCATGCGTTTTTGTCAAAGTTTTATGTTGGAACTGCAAAACTATATCGGCCCGGATACCGACGTGCCTGCCGGAGATATCGGTGTGGGGGGCAGAGAGATCGGCTATCTTTTTGGCCAATATAAAAGAATCCAGCAATATAGCAGCGGGACACTGACTGGTAAACCTCTTGGAATTTGGGGAAGTTTGGCGCGCACGGAAGCTACTGGTTACGGTTTGGCTTATTTCGTACAAAACTTACTGAAAGATTACCAGGATAGTTTGGCAGGAAAAAAAGTTGCTGTTTCCGGCAGTGGAAATGTGGCAACGTATGCTATTGAAAAAGTACATCAGCTAGGTGCTGTGGCAGTGACTTGCAGTGATTCCAACGGTTTTATTTATGACGAGCAGGGCATTGATGTTGCACTGCTGAAAGAGATAAAAGAAGTTAAGAGGGGCCGGATATCAGAGTATGCCGAAAGAAAACCTAGTGCCAAATATTTTTCTAATGAGTCTGTCTGGACTCTGAAGGAAAGCTATGATATTGCCTTGCCTTGTGCGACCCAAAATGAAATCAATGAGGTTTCCGCTAAGATTATTATTGAAAATGGTGCGAAAATAGTGGCAGAGGGAGCTAATATGCCTTCAACACTTAAAGCAGTTAAAGTTTTTCAGGAAAATGGTGTGCTCTTTTGCCCTGCTAAGGCAGCTAATGCAGGGGGTGTGGCGGTCTCCGCATTAGAAATGGCGCAAAATTCGCAAAGATTACCGTGGACGTTTGAAAAAGTCGATGGCAAGCTTGAAAAGATTATGGAAGATATATATGTTACCTGTCGAGATACAGCAAAGACATACGGTCATGCAGGCAACCTAGTTATCGGTGCTAATATTGCCGGTTTTGCAAGGGTGGCTGATGCAATGATTATCCAAGGATTGGTCTAGTGTTTCTAGGCCTTTTTTATTATTCTGAGAAAGAGTAAAAACTTGCTGTGTTTACTTGAAAAAAGAATGAAAAAAACGTAAAGTATATAGTATAGAGAAAGTGTTAAACTTTTAAGGACAGTTGCTACTCTTTGTTGGGAAATGACCTTAAAAATCATGGTTACGGAACCATCAAACTTAGGAGGAAGAAAATGGCACATATTCAATTTGATTATTCAAAAGTAGAAGGTACTTTTATTGGCAAGCATGAGTTGGGGTATATGCAAAATCAGGTATCAGCTGCGCACAAAGAACTTCGCGAAGGAACAGGGGCAGGCAATGACTTTTTAGGCTGGATCGATTTGCCGGAAAATTATGATAAAGAGGAATTTGCACGAATCCAAAAGGCAGCGGAAAAAATTCAATCTGACTCAGAAGTATTGATTGTCATTGGGATTGGCGGCTCTTATTTAGGAGCAAAAGCGGCTTTGGACTTTTTAAATCATTCATTTTACAACTTGCTGGACAATGATGAAAGAAAAGCACCGCAAATTTTCTTCGCCGGTAACAGTATCAGTTCTTCGTACTTGACAGACTTGATTCATATCATCGGAGACCGTGATTTTTCAGTCAATGTGATTTCAAAATCTGGGACAACAACTGAACCAGCGATTGCTTTTAGAGTTTTTAAAGAAATGCTGATTAAAAAATACGGCCGTGAAGAAGCCAACAAACGTATTTATGCGACAACTGACAAGGCTAAAGGGGCAGTCAAAGTTGAAGCTGATGAAGAAGGCTGGGAAACTTTTGTTATTCCTGACGATGTGGGCGGACGTTTTTCAGTGTTGACGGCAGTGGGATTGCTTCCAATTGCTGCCAGCGGTGCTGATATTTCACAACTGATGGAAGGGGCCAACCAAGCACGTAAAGACTTCTCCAGCGACAAATTGGAGGAAAATGCGGCTTATCAATATGCGGCTTTGCGTAATATTTTATACCGCAAAGGTAAAGTGACAGAGCTTCTGATCAACTATGAGCCAAGCTTGCAATATTTCTCAGAATGGTGGAAACAATTATTTGGCGAGTCAGAAGGTAAAGACCAAAAAGGGATTTATCCTTCCAGTGCTAATTTTTCTACAGACTTGCACTCACTGGGACAATACATCCAAGAAGGACGCCGCAATATTTTTGAGACAGTCATCAAATTAGACAAGCCTCGTCATAATATCAATATTCCAATCACAGAAAAAGATTTGGACGGCTTGGGTTATTTGCAAGGAAAAGATGTGGATTTTGTCAACACGAAGGCTTTTGAAGGTACCTTGTTAGCTCATACAGATGGAGATGTACCAAACTTCGTCATTACGATTCCGGAACAAAATGCGTTCACCTTGGGGTATTTGATGTACTTCTTCGAAATTGCCTGCGGTATTTCCGGTTACATGAACGGCGTAAATCCGTTTGACCAGCCGGGTGTAGAAGCTTACAAGAAAAATATGTTTGCTTTGTTAGGCAAACCGGGCTTTGAAGACTTGGCAAAAGAATTGAACGAACGTCTGTAATTCAATGTTTCTAACAATATAAAATAAAAACTACTCAACGTAAAAGCTCTGAAATCCTCCGAGAGGGGTCAAGCAGAGGGCAAATGGTTGAGTAGTTTTTTATTAGGTAAAATTTCTATGTACTTAATAGCAAAACACCTATATGTGCCTGTTGTCGGCAGAAAATGGTAGAATATTTTCATCATGATAAAAAATAAAGAACTCCCGAGTTTACGGAAGTCCTGTCAGATGTTAGAGCCAAAAAGGTGTCATCATGGCACTGACCATGACTGCTTCATATTTTCTAGCTTCAGGTTTAAGTTGATGGTACAAGGTCATTAAGGCTTTCGGGAGGTCAAAATGCTTGTATAAGCTTTCTTGCTCGATAGCTCTGCATAGTTTAGCTGCGACTAATTTGAAATCACCAGTCTTTTCTAATTCTGCCCCATACATTAAAAGAATTTTTTGCAACTCAGGTATTTTTTTGATTTGCTCGTCTGAATAAGCTGTGCTGATGTTTTTAAACATTTCATCAGCCTTGTTAACATGCTTCATGAATTTCCCCCCAATAAAAGAATTAACCAACATATTACGCCTGTTTTTTGGAAAATCAAGAGGGATGAAAAACAGATTAGTTTTTTATGAGAGAGAACGGGCATTTTATATTTTATGGGGATAGCTGTTTATCGTCGGGTTATTAAGTTCAAAATGAACGATAGCCTTCTCAATCATGAGAAGGCTATCTAACTAATCAATATTTATTATTCTAAGGTTGCAGTTTACTATTACTAAAAATTAACTATTTCTCATTTAAACGATGTATTCCCTAACCACTAATACACCCTTGTAGCCCTTTAGCTACGCCAGTTTTGAATAAATTTCATAAAAACAAATTAAAGTTGTCGCATAAAAATATCTTTCGTATTCATGCATTATAGCACACTTCAAAATATAATGCTAAATGGGGGGAATACCGATTCCTAAAGCATTAAATTAAGAAGTAGAATCATTGCGATGAAATATTTAGTTTGAAATTGAAAAAAGATTCTAAGCGTTAGTTCTTAGAACCTCGTTTCTGTCTTTTAATTTCTTTTATGCCTTGATAACCAATACTTATAAAGATGACCATAGAGAAAAACCCTATTAAAAAAATGGGATTGATTGAATTAATAAATTCCAACATATAATGACTCCTTTTAATTGTTTAGCTATATTGCAGCAATTAAACCGGGATATTTGAATCTAATTTTTCTGAACTATTAACACTCTAAATAATAGTCAATGAACGGCAAGAATTATGACTAATTGGGAGTCAGAGATGCCGTCATTTGAATCCGTAGTTGTTGAGGAATGCTGTATGCAAAAATAATGATGTTTCGAATATATAACATCATCGAAACTAGAAAACAGCAAAAAGAATCATTTTATCAAAATAAAATGACTTTTCAACTTCGCAAATAATCTACTCACTTTGTTTGAATACTAGAATCGCTTTTGCTGAGTTAGTGATTGACATTGTGACGAGAATAAATCCTTTATCGTGCATTTCATTCGCCTTTTTCACGATTGCTTGTGCCATTTTGTCAGCCTTCGGGGAATAATCTATTACAACCGTCTGGTATATACGCTCACTTCCTTGCCAGCATTTATTTTCTTCATTATCCATGGTTTATGGCGTTCACTTCTTAGCTAAAGGATGGGAGTTGTCTATTCTAAGAAATAAAAGACAGATGATTTGATGATGAGATAGAGTGAAAGATAAAAACAAGCCTAGATTATCTCTTAGACTTGTTTTTTTATGAAAATATACGGGGCAATGCCGGACAGACCAGCTGATTCTTTTGAACAGTGTATTAGTGCCAATATTTAAAAGGAAAATCGTTATTTAACTGTCATAACAGTACACGGGGCATGATTGACGACATAAGAAGCAGTGGACCCCATCAACAGTTTGTTGATACCATGTTTCCCAGTTGCCCCCATGACAATGATGTCGAAATTATTTTCTCTGGCGAATTTGACAATGGCATCTTTTGGCGTGTCTATCAAAACCATCACATCGATATTATCATTTCCCTCAGCAATATAATTATTTTCCAGCGTTCGTTTCAAATTTGTCTGTATTTCTTTTTGTGATTTAGTGAGTTCACTGATCACATATGAATCAGGAGCCAAGTAGTCAATAATTGGTTCGAGGACTTGCAAAATAGTGACGTGTCCATTATTTAATTGGGCTAATAATTTAGCATGTTCCACAGCAACTTTAGATTGTTCCGAAGCATCAAATGCGACAAGTATTTTCTTGTATTCTACAGTCATTTTAAGCCCCTCCTTTGTCTATTATTGTAACACAAAGAAGCGTTTACAAAAAATAGGAACCCTATTATTCTCTCAAGTAATTGCTGCTGAACCATTAAAGACGTTTTTATAAAATAATCTGTTCCAGAGAGGGTTAAATATATTTTCTGTTCTTTGAGATGTAGGCTAAGGTGAAGCTGCTGGGATTTCTGATCATCATTTTTTCTATGATTAATTGATTTTTAGCATTGTAGTGTCCAAAAACAGCGAGTTCTTTTTTTTCTGTCATCATCATAAGACTATTAGCGATTTCCTTAGTTGCAATACAGTTGACATTGCCTTCATCAGTCACTAGCGTAAAGCGGATCATAATATTTGGATAATTGCCGATAAATCTGATTTTTTCAAATGTCCCTACTAAGTTTTTTTTCATAGTTTATCCCTCCGGATGACAATGCTCTTCACAATAATTATACGAACATTAGTTCTGATTGTAAAGATAAAAAATGCTGACACACCCTCTGTATGAGACAGAAGACAGGTAATATATTCTTTTGTCGCCGAACATCTTTAGTTTGAAGATTATCTATCGAATAGATGTAAAATCAAAACCTAAAATGACAATGTAATCTAGATTTTGACAAAAACTGTAGGTTATATATTGATTAAAAGGAATTCATTCATCGTCAATTTATCAATGTTTTGGTATAATGGTAGGTATCATAGGAAGTGTGAAAGGGAGGGAGAGTATGAAAACAGCTTTATTCGGATATTTTTATATTTCTAGAAACAGTACTTCTCCAAAAGGCTACTTGAGGATGACTTACTATGATGGCTTTGCTGTGATACTGATGGAAAGGCAGGCAACTGAAAAAGAATTGCTTGTGAACGATTTGGTGTATTGCGGCTACGGGTTCTCAGATGATATGAGTATCAAAAGTAAAATTTTTGAGTACGAAGTAAATATGAAGAAGTATTAATCAAACACATAGCCTGTCGTTATGTGTTTTTATTAATGAAAAGCTTAAAAGGCAACAAAAAAGCCCTCAGCTTTTACGCATGAGGGCTAAAGGAGATTTTATTTACTTTGGAGGAGTAAATAATGAAAAGTTTTGTTAGGGTTGTTTATTGGTATGCTTATACTATATCTTCAAGATGTGAATTTATTGTGATGATTTTAGGAGCATTAGTAGAAATTTGTGTAAAATAAAATGGTTAAGGAGTTGGTCAAATGAAGAATAAAAAGTTGGTATTGTTTGATTTGGATGGCACTGTAACTAATCCAGAAGAAGGGATTATTGCCGCAATAAAGTATTCATTGAAACATATGGATTTAGAGCTTTTATCTGATGAACAGTTGAAAAAATTTATAGGGCCTCCTCTGAAAGATTCTTTTCAGAAACACTATCATTTGTCTGACGAAGAAAGTCATGAAGCAGTTAATTTTTACCGGGAGTACTATGCAACGAAGGGCATTTTTGAAAATTACCTTTACCCGGGTATGTCAGACGTCCTTCAAATTCTTTTGGAAAAGGGATTGCTACTTGGGATTGCAACGTCAAAACCTGAAAAATATGCCAAGCAGATTATGACTTATTTTAATTTAGAAACCTATTTTGCAGGTGTTTTTGGCAGTAAGATGGATGGCACTCGTTCGCAAAAAGCAGAAGTTATCAGCTATGCTCTGACCCATTTTCCCGCAATTGAAAAAGAAGAAGTCGTCATGATTGGCGATAGAGAGTATGATATTTTGGGAGCAAAGAAAAACGGTTTGAAAAGTATCGGGGTTTTGTATGGTTTTGGTTCTCGTGACGAATTGGAACAAGCGGGAGCAACAGCAATCGTCGATGCTCCTAGGGAAATTATCAACGTGTTGATTTAGGAAAACGTTAATAATTGAGAGCGCCAGTCTCGATAGCTTATCGAACAGCTCACTTTTAGCTGAGAATAAAATGTGCTCCGATTCTCAATAGCTTGTTTTAAGCCTTAAACATTTCCGTTAACTGAACACAAAAAAAGAACTTTACACAATATTCCCTCAATATTGGATCAGTTTATAGAGTTTAGGTATAAAATGATTGAGTTAATTGTTAGTGTAAAGCTCTTATGTATAGCTTATCTTAAACTTTCAGCTAATTCAAATAAAGTCCCTTCAAAAAAAGGATATTAGGTTCTAAATGGCATCTTCAAAACAGAAATTGTTATTGATGTTTTTTACTATAGGATTCTTAAAAACAAACCATGTAGAAATTTATTTTACTGGATAATGCTTTTCTATCCTGTTTCTTGAAGTCATCATTAATTAAAAACTGCGTCCGCCGCCGCTTCCATGGGAACGCCCGCTGCTGGAGGTAAATGAACCTCCGCCACCGCCTTTGTTATTATTGGAAGGACGTGGGATATGCCGGCGTGTGATACGGACATCAAATAAATCGTCTTTTTTCACTGCCAAATTCAAAGTTCCCTCCTCACGGTATGGGTAGGAATAGCTGCTCTTTTTAAGCCGATACCTTGAAGCGATGGTGGCAATAGCGACACCTGCAGAAGCCGCTGCGACAATGAAAGCGATCAGTGCTTCTAAAGGGCTGATGCGTTTTACTTTGTCTAACTCGCCAACGTTTTCATCATAAGCATAGCCGGCAGGCATTCCTTGATCCACATAACTACGCACAGCACTGACCACGCTTTGGAGGGCACTTGGAAAGTCGCCATTTCCCATGTCGCTTTCCGCTGCGTCAAGGACGGAGCTGGCTCTTGAATCAGACAAAAGAGCCTTCGTTTTACCTGTGGTGACGATATCAAACTTTCGTTCACCCATGTCGATAATGAAAATAAAGCCATCTTTATGCTCTCCGACACCATAGTCGTTGTAGTCATAAAAATCTGCGGCGTAATGCTCAATAGCTTGCCCGTCCGTACTGTTAGTAGTTAAAACCACTGCGTCCATGTTTGTATCATTGATAAATTCACGCAGCATTTGTTCTAAGGACAGAGTTTCTTCTTCACTAAAAAGTCCGGAATTATCCACAACCACCTGTTCATTTGCCGAAACTAGAGGACTAATCAGTGCAAATAAGACGAACATGACTCCGCTGAGAAGTAAAAATGTCAAACGTTTCATATGAAATACCCTCCGATCAATACGAGGATAAACACGGCTGAAAAAATCGCGGCGGCAAAAAGTCCGACTTTCTTTTTGTCGACGGGCAGCCGGCCGCTAGTCTTCCCAGAATCTCCATTCATGGCATAATAATAGAGCTGCTCCTGATTTTTATCTCCCCGTCCTCGGTAAGTCAGCACCCACACTGGCAGCAGGACATATTGGGACGTATCTTTGACGCCATGGAAATCTGTTTGCTCTTGGAAAATTTGGGTGTAGCCTTTGACCGTATCTTTGAGCAGAGACTGACCGTATCCTTTGAGTTCGCTGCGGACTTCTTCTTGCAAATCTTGATAATTCAAATCACGTTTATCGGCTTGAAATCCTGAAAGATACTTAGATGAAAATTTTTTCGTATGCTGTAAATTAAAAGGCTGTACAGATTGGATCATCGTCAGCGTTTGATTTTTTTTCAAAGCATTTTTAATGAAATTACGAAAATTCATAGTTCCTTCTCGGGCGATATTAAAATATTTCGTTTCGGTCATTTCATAATCCCCTGCCCGCCAAACGCGGATAGTCGTTCCTCTTGCGTGATAGGTAGCTGACAGTTCTCCATCAATCAGCCAATAAGGGAAATAGACGCCTGTGATTTTTTCTATTTGTGCATCGTTAAAAAAATCTTTGGGAACAAATTTCTTTTTCCTTCCCCAAGCGAGGAAGTGTTCCACTGCTTTTTTACGGTCGACAGCAAAGGGCAGGATGGATTCGGGAAGGAATTCACCGCTCACTCTTCCAGATAAAACCACCGGATTGTGACAGTAATAGCAAAACGTTGCTGCAGTGGTCTCATCTGTGACTATTTCCGCTCCGCAGCTGGGACAGCTGAAAAGTTCCAAAGTTATTCCTTCATCTTCGCTGTCTGTATGATTTAACGACTGTTCGTCGAAATCAGCCGACAGGTCAGCTTCAGCGGAGGTCTTTTCAGATTTGGCCGTCAGTAGTGATGTGAGTGCTTCTTCGCTGAATTCACTCAGACAATATTCACAATGAAAAAGTTGTTTTGTCGGGTCAAATAATAAAGGGCCACCGCAATTTGGACACTTGTGTGTTAATACTTCACTCATACCATCCCTCCTTGATGTTTAATCGTCCGTTTTTTTGGTGTAATAATTATTGTCTAAATTCTCATCTTATATCTAAATTCTTTTCTTAAATAGCCGTACCGGAAAACGGTTTGCCGCATTCCGGACAGAATTTAGGCATTGATCCATGAATAGTGATGATTTCGTGACATTCGCTACATCGCATTTGGATACCGTCGCCTTGAACCGCCGGCCTAGGTTCGCCGCATTCTGAACAAAACTTGCCAGTGTTTTCTGTGCCGTCATTTGGACAAATCCAACTGTCTTTGGCAGATGGTTGTTTGGCTTGGGCAGCGGCTTGCTCTCTATTGGTTTTGGAAGCTTCGCCCATAAAATTGCCAGCTGCGCCCATACCCATCCCCATGCCCATAAAAGCAGTAGCACTGCCGCTTGGGTTGGAGCCGGCTTGTTCGAGTCCGCTAGCAACAGAACCTTGAACGAACCCTTCACGAATCGAAGCATCACTGAGCATGGCTCCTTTGTTGCGCATTTGTATAAGCTCTTTAGAATCGTCATCGTAAGAGATGCTTGCCACAGCTGCAGAGACAACTTCAATCCCGCGGCGTTCGCGCCACTCATCATCCAGCGCATGACTCATATACTGACTTAATTCTTGAGATTTGGCGACTAGATGACTGATTTGGACACCTGCGACTGACATTTTAGCGATAGATGTCTGCAAGGCTGTCAGGAACTCATCCAAAAATTGTTTCGGCAAATCATCTGTTTCCAAATGTACGCTGCTTTTTGAAGCAACTTCTCCGTAAAAAAGTACCGGGTCTGTGATTTTGATGGAGTAGCTTCCGTGAGCTCGCAGAAATAATTCCGCATTATAAAAGTTATCAAAATAATTTAAGGGTGCACGTGTGCCAAATTTAATGTCAGTAATCTCCTGCAAGTTGATATAAACTACCTGCTGGTTTTTAGGCGTGGTACCGCCATATTTAAAACGACTGAAAGATTCAGCGATGGACGCACGCAAATCACCTTGGAACATGGAAGGGGCACTGTCATTTTTTACGGTATAGTAGCCTTCTTCCGCTGTGAAATCGATGATTTTTCCTCCATCGATCAACAGCATCATTGTATTCGGGTAAACATGGATAACAGAACCATCTGTAATCACACCGTCTGTTTGTTTAGTGTTAGAACCATTTCTGCGGCTGCGAACGATTTGTACCCCTTTGGTAATCAGTGTCTTGCTGGTAAGTTGCTCAGGTTCAATAATCTCAAGCCATTGATCAGCCAGACTACCGGAAACAGAACTTGCAGCAGCTTTAATAATACCCATAGTTGTCACTCCATTCGTTATTTTATGCATTCATTGTACCATATCGGAAAAATCTATTGAATACGTCTTAAGGTGGTTTTTTGTTAATTTATCACGTATAATAATGAGAGGAAAATTTATAGTTGTGTGTCGAAATGACTAAGGAATCAACTGTAAAAATCAAAATGAATGTACAGGAGAGGAAATCATGGCTTATCAAGCATTGTACCGTGTGTGGCGCTCCCAACGCTTCTCAGACCTCGTTGGCCAACAGATGGTAACTCAAACATTGAAAAATGCCTTATCGCAGCATAAAACCTCTCATGCCTATCTTTTTACCGGACCAAGAGGAACTGGAAAAACAAGTGCTGCCAAGATTTTTGCCAAGGCAATCAACTGCCCTAATCAAAAAGACGGGGAGCCTTGCAATGACTGTGATATTTGCAGAGAGATCACTGAAGGACGTTTAAATGACGTGATAGAGATCGATGCGGCAAGTAACAATGGTGTTGACGAGATTCGGGACCTTCGAGAAAAGGTGAAATATGCTCCTACTCAAGCAACTTACAAAGTATATATCATTGATGAGGTCCATATGCTGTCTACAGGAGCCTTTAATGCGTTGCTGAAAACACTGGAGGAACCTCCTAAAAATGTTTTGTTTATTTTGGCCACCACTGAGCCCCATAAAATTCCGGCGACGATTATTTCCCGTACGCAACGATTTGATTTTAAACGTATTACCGCAGAGGATATTGTTGAGCATTTACGGCATATATTGTCAGAGATGAGTATCAACTTTCAAGAACAAAGTTTATATATTATTGCCAGAGCGGCTGAAGGGGGCATGCGGGATGCTTTGAGTTTACTGGATCAAGCATTGTCTTTCAGCGATGGTGAATTAACTGATCAAGCTGCCTTGCAAGTGACAGGGAGTTTGACCACAGAAATGATGGATCGGTATGTCTCATTATGTGCCCAAGGCAGTGTCGATGAGGCCCTTCAAGCGGTACAAGCTATTTTGTCTGAAGGCAAGGAAAGCAGCCGTTTTATTGAGGACATGCTGTTTTATTGTCGAGATTTGCTGATCTACCAGCAGGCACCGCAACTTCTCTTAACTGAGCGAGGCTTTTTAAGCGAGAAGTTTAAAACTCTTTCGCAGGCATTGCCTGCGGAAAAAATATATCGCTACATTGACTTGCTGAGTGACACACAAAGACAACTAAAGATGTCGACTCATACAGCGATTTATTTGGAAGTAGCAACAGTGAAATTAGCCAGTGACAGCGGCTCTGAAAAAAATATGGAGGCTCACTCCTCAGTGTCTACTCAGGAAATAACTGAGCTGCAGGAGCAACTTTCTGCTTTAAAAAATGAGATGAAGCAATGGCAGGCGGCTAATGCAAATGCGGAAGGCAAGTCGCAAACCGCTAGTGCTCCTGTACAAAATCGGCCTGTGACACAGTATCGTTTGCCGAAGGAGCAAGTTTATCAGATTCTCCATGAAGCAACTAGGGAATATTTACGTATGACGCAGGACGTCTGGGAAGAGTTGCTGCAATTTTTATCTGTCACTCACCGTGCGATGCTCAAGGCCAGTCAGCCGGTTGCAGCCAGCGGCAAAGGGGTCGTTATTGCCTTTGATTATGAAATCATTTGTCAGCGTGCTGATGATGATATGGAACTTAAAACAGTGATTGCAAGCGGCATTCAGCGTTTGATTCAGTTAGAATTGAATGTGGTGTTTGTTCCTAAAGATTCATGGAGTGTGTTGCGCCGGGAATTTTTGCAGTCTAATCCGGTGGATGAACAAGCTTCTGGTCAAACAGCGACGGAGATGCGTGAGGATGCAGCACTGCTCCAGGAGGATCCTGAAAAACAGGTCGTGGACAAAGCATTAGAGCTTTTTGGCAGTGATGTGGTAGAAATTGTGAACGAATAAAGGATAAAAAACAGATTGTTTTGATTGCTGTAAGAATAGCGGCATAAACTAGAGAACTGTGAGAGGAAGATGTAAAAGATGATGCGCGGAATGGGCAACATGCAAGGGATGATGAAGCAAGTTCAAAAAATGCAAAAAGAAATGGAAGCAGCTCAGGCAGCTTTAGAAAAAAAAGAATTTACAGGGTCAGCGGCAAATGATCTAGTGAAAGTTATATTCAATGGCAAAAGAGAAATGCTTGAGTTAAGTATTCAACCTGAAGTTATTGATCCGGAAGATCCGGAGATGTTACAGGACTTAGTATTGACAGCTGTCAATCATGCCCTGACGCAAATTGCAGATGAAACCGAAGCAACTATGGGCAAATATACTCAAGGGTTGCCGGGATTCTAGTGCTTAAAAGAGCAGGAGGGGAACTTCCTGTTTTTTTAGGATAGGTTAAATTTTTTATGAAAAGAGGATGAACATGTATTATCCAGCACCGATTGCTAAATTAATAGAAAGCTACATGAGATTACCGGGGATAGGTGCTAAGACTGCGGCCAGACTAGCTTTTTTCACTTTGGACATGCGTGAAGAAGACGTGAATGACTTTGCCAAAGCTTTGATTAGTGTGAAGCGAGACCTGCATTTTTGTGCCATATGCGGTAATATTGCAGAAAGTGAAACGTGTACCATTTGTCAAGATACTTCAAGGGACAAAAGTCAAGTGCTAGTGGTGGAGGAGCCTAAGGATGTTATCTCGATGGAAAAAATGCGCGAATACAAAGGGCAATATCATGTGCTTCACGGTGTCATTTCTCCGATGGATGGTACGGGGCCAGATGACATCAATATTACTTCTTTGATTCAGCGTCTGCACAATGATGAAATAAAAGAAGTCATCATTGCAACAAATGCAACGACTGAAGGGGAGGCGACCGCCATGTATTTGTCTAAATTGATTAAACCGGCGGGAATCAAAGTGACCAGACTTGCTCATGGCCTGTCTGTAGGCAGCGACATTGAGTATGCAGATGAGATTACCCTTTTGAAGGCAGTGGAAGGCCGGCGGGAGATGTGAATTCCGTAGACATAATCGGAATAATCAAGTAGAATAAAAGAATAAATAGGCTGAGGAAACCTCTATTCTTAGCGATTTATTATTTGAAATAATTGAATGTTATCGTGAAGAAGAAGGAGCGGAAATATTTTGACAGGTGTGTTTGTAACAATTGAAGGACCAGATGGCGCAGGAAAAACGAGTGCAATCAAAAAGCTGGAGCGTATGCTGAAGAAAAATCTCCAAGTAGACTTGATTGTTACACGGGAACCGGGCGGCATTCCGATTGCCGAAAAAATTCGTCAAATCATTCTGGATCCGAAGAATATGGAAATGGATGAGCGTACGGAAGCCCTGCTATATGCAGCTGCTAGACGCCAGCATCTGATTGAAAAAATATTGCCAGCTCTTGAAAAGAATACCTTTGTTTTGTGTGATCGTTTTGTTGACAGCTCTCTTGCGTATCAAGGAGCCGGTCGCAAAATCGGGGTTGAGGCAGTCGCCTCAATCAATCAGTTTGCGACAGAGGGATTGACCCCTGATTTGACGTTGTATCTTGATGTTGATCCGGAAACTGGTTTGAACAGAATCCAGAAAGGGCGCACTCAAGCGGAATTAGACCGCTTGGATCAAGAGAGCGCTGTGTTCCATCAGAGAGTTCAGCATGAGTATTTAAAACTAGCAGAGCAGTTCCCTGAGAGGATTGTAACAATCAATGCTCGTAAAGGATTGGATCAGGTAGTAACGGAGTGCTATCAGGTAATAAAACAAAAATATGCAGATAAGTTTCATTCATAACAGAAAGGCGGAATGACGATGAAACTGATATTAGCGATTGTTCAGGATAAGGATAGTCAAAGATTGTCCAATAAATTTATTGATGCCAATGTGCGGGCGACAAAATTGTCGACGACAGGTGGTTTTCTTAAATCAGGCAACACCACGTTCATCGTGGGAATCGAAGACGAACGAGTGGATGAAGTGTTGAAACTCATCAAAGATACTTGTGAATCTAGGGAACAGTATCTGACGGCACCGATACATTTGGACACATCTATCGACTCATATATGGGAGGACGTCCTATTGAGGTACAAGTCGGCGGAGCAACGGTCTTCGTAATGCCAGTAGAAAGCTTTCATCGTTACTAATCATGTCTATTCAAGAAAAACAACCTAGAATTTGGGAAATGCTTAGAAAAAGTATTGAAAAAGGACAACTAGTCCATGCCCTTTTGTTTGAAGGGGAAAAAGGGACTGGCAAAAAAGAAATGGCGAAATGGCTGGCACAATCATATTTTTGTCAGAATGGTCCAATAGCTTGCGGCCATTGTCATAACTGTCAAAGGGTGCTGGCAGAGGAACATCCAGATGTGCATTTTTTACAGCCTGACGGTCAGAGTATTAAAATCAGTCAAGTGGCAGCAATCAAAAGTTATTTAGGAAAAAGCGGTTTGGAACAGTCCAAGCAATTTTTGATAGTGGAACAGGCGGAAAAAATGACGGTACAGTCTGCCAATAGTTTGCTAAAATTTATTGAGGAACCCACAGGACAACTGCAAATTGTTTTTCTCACTGAAAATAAAGAACAAATCTTGCCCACGATTCAATCCAGATGTCAAATCTTGCATTTTACGCCCTTTTCACTTGCGGTCTTGCAGAATGCGTTGACAGACGAGGGTGTTCCGCCGATGATGGCAAGTTTGTTGTCAGAATTAACTAATGATTTGGATAGAGCTTTGACATTATATCAAGATCAGTGGTTTAATGAGTTAAAAGAACTCATGGATAAATGGGTCCAGTATTTAGTCAGGAAAGATCCTTATGCGTTTGTTTTCGTACAGCAGTCTTTGGTGAAGATGTGTCGTGACAAGAAGCAACAGGAAACATTATATGACTTGCTGATTGCCTATTTTCATCAACTGCTGACAGTAACTGACCAACAGCAATTCCCCGGAGTCGAGAAGTGGCACAAGGAGGAATTGTCTGAAGGGTTGGCAATAGTCTTGTCGTGCCAAGAAAAATGGCGCTTTAACGTAGCTTTTCAGGCAACATTGGAACAATTAGTTATTAAAATCGTAGGTAAATGAGGTGAAGATACATGGCTAGAGTAGTCGGATTGAGATTCAGACCTGCCGGACAAATTTATTATTTTTTAGCTCAAAAAAATAGTGATTATCAATTTAATCAGCGAATCTTAGTTGAAACGGAACAAAGCAAGCAGTTGGCATATGTTGCCATTCCCAGTAAAGAGATAGCAAAAGAGGACTTGCCAGAAGGTCTTAAGCCGGTAATTCGTGTAGCAACTGATAGGGATTTGCACCAGCAGGAAGTAAATGTTCAAGATGCCAAAGATGCTTTTGGGATCACTAGAAAAAAAATCGAGGAACATGGGTTGGAAATGAAATTAGTCCATGTGGAATATTCTTTTGACCGTGCGAAGATGGTCTTTCAATTTACAGCAGGAGGACGGGTTGATTTTCGTGAATTGGTCCGTGATTTAGCGTCCGTTTTCAAAACCAGAATCGAACTGAGACAAATTGGTGTGAGAGACGAGGCAAAAATATTAGGTGGGATTGGGCCTTGTGGTCGTCAGCTATGCTGTTCTACTTTTTTAGGTGATTTTATGCCTGTGTCGATCAAGATGGCTAAAGATCAAAATCTTTCATTGAATCAGACAAAAATTTCTGGTCTTTGCGGCCGGCTGATGTGTTGTTTGAAATACGAAAATGATTTATATGAAGAAGCAAAAAAAGAATTGCCGGATTTCGGTGATGAAGTAGAAACGCCAGAAGGCAAAGGAAAAGTTGTGGGGTTGAATTTATTAGATCGGATAGTAAAAGTCAGATTGTTTCACCAAGAAATGGCGATAAATTTTGATCACGATGAAATAAAAGTACTTAAAACCAAAGGAAGATCTTGATGGATAAACGAATGTTACATGACGAGTTTTCAAATTTTGAAAATGATCTTAAACATATGATGTTGCGCTTGAGTGAAATGAAAACATCTTTGGACACCGTTATTGAAGAAAATGTCCGTTTGGAAGTGGAAAATAAGCATCTTCGTGAACGGCTGCTTGAGCTGGAGCGGGAACAAGTGGAGTCGACAGATGAAAAACACGGATTATCAAAATCTCGCATGAATTTAGAAAATATCTATGAAGAAGGGTTTCACGTCTGCAATATATATTATGGCACGCGAAGAGAAAACGATGAGGAATGTGCTTTTTGTTTGGATGTTATTTATGGAGAAAGAAAATAAAGTTGAGATAAATAATCATTTATCTCAACTTTTTTATCATGATGAATAAAGTGAGGAAAAATAATTGAATCGTCAAAAAAGTTATAAAGACCATTCGTTGACAGGGACACTGTACTTGGTTCCCACTCCTATTGGCAACTTGGAAGATATCAGCTTTCGAGCCTTAAAAGTATTAAAAGATGTTGACTGGATCGCCAGTGAGGATACGAGAAATACGCAAAAGCTTTTAAATTATTTCAATATTTCAACGAATCAAATCAGTTTTCATGAACATAATACCCAAAAAAGAATTCCTGAATTTCTGGAAAAGCTTGAGAGGGGCGAGTCGATTGCTCAAGTCAGTGACGCAGGTATGCCCTCTATCAGTGATCCGGGAAATGAATTAGTCCAAGCGTGTATCCGTCAAAATATCCCAGTGATTTCCTTGCCGGGAGCGACAGCAGGGGTGACGGCATTAATTGCTTCCGGACTCTCTGCTGAAAAATTTACCTTTATCGGTTTTTTGCCGCGGAAAAAAAGCGAGCAAAAGAAATATTTGAAAGAATTATCGACTCGCAAAGAAACGTTGATTGTTTATGAATCGCCTTATCGGGTCAAAAATACATTGAAAAATATGCTGGAAGTTTATCCTCAGGATCACCCAGTCGTTTTGTGCCGCGAGTTGACTAAAATTCATGAAGAATATATCCGCGGGACCCTAACCGAAGTGCTGAACATAGCCGAAAATGAGGAGCTTAAGGGAGAATGTTGTCTTCTGATCGGCGGAAGTACTTTGGAAGAAAAAGAAACTTTATCAGAAAGTTTCGAGGCAATAAGTATCAAAGCGCACGTCGAATTACTGGAAGAAAAAAACAATATGAGTTCTAAAGAGGCAATCAAAGAAGTTGCTAAGCTTAGAGGGCTCAAAAAACAAGAAGTTTACAAAGAGTATCATAACATTTGATTAGAATATATTTACTGGATCAAAGGCAGTTTTAGGCCTTTGATTTTTAAAAGCTACGTTACTTTAATCAAAGGATTGTGATATAATATATACTATAAGATAGCATTAAAATGTCGTGTTATTTAATAACAGGCATCGGAAGAAATATTCTTTTTTTGATAATTATTTTATTGGAAGTAAAGAGATTATATATATGATGATTATTTTGAAAAGAAGCATATTTTAAGATGAAAGTAATTATTATGACGAAACTTATTAATAAGGCAGAGGGATAAGAAATTGAAAGTAAGAGAGCAAATCGGGATTGTTTGAAAACGTTATATCTGCTTAGGATAAGGAGTCTATTATAGTTTATTAGCAGTTTGGAAAAAATAAAAATAGATGCAAATGACTGCTTTTTGTATAGATGAGGAGGAGGATTTGTGGGCAAGAACGGCAAAAATATATGCTTTAAGTGCATTTATACTTGTGTCGGGGTAGGGACCCTTTTGTTTTCAGCGGTGGCACCTACCGTCAGTTCTATTGCGTTTGCAAAAGAAACTAATTTATCCGGGCTTAATTCTCAAACGTTGGCCGACGAGGCTGGGAAATCGGGAGAGGATAATCTAGATGGGCCAGAGGAATCGCCTGCTGAGACGGCACCCGAAGTCTCTGATGTGCCATCAGAACCAAGCACTGATAATCCCCCTTCTGACATCGAACCAGAGGAAACAGAAAGCACAGATGTATCAGACAGCGACTCAAGTAGTTCGGAGGAGACTAGCGACTCTAGTAGTACCGACGATAGCAGCAGTACAGATACTGGCAGCTCTGATTCGAGTACAGATTCTAGTTCAAATATCGATAGCGGTGCAAACCCAAGCACGGATGTGAATGGAAAAGAAACAACTCATCCAAGTACTAATGATAGGGGACGGGACGATGATATTTCTCAATCTATCGACAAAGAGGGAAGTATCGTTTTCGGGAAAAATCAGACAACACAAGAGTTTGTTCAAGAAATCGGCAACGAGGCAAGGGTCATAGCTGCGGAACATGATTTATATGCTTCAGTAATGATTGCTCAAGCGATATTGGAGAGTGCTTCTGGAAATAGTGCTTTGGCACGCCAGCCAAACTATAATCTTTTTGGCATCAAAGGTACTTTTAGAGGTAAAGGTGTTGAAATGTCAACACTTGAAGATGATGGCAAAGGTGCCATGTATATGATTAAAGCCTCCTTTAGAAAATATCCGTCCTATAAAGAATCTTTAGAAGACTATGCAAAACTGTTGAATACTAGTTTCTATACAGGTGCACGCAAAAGTCATACTGATTCTTATAAGGATGCCACGGCTTTTTTGACAGGAAGATACGCTACAGATACGCTCTATAATCAAAAATTAAATGGCTTGATTTCTGCCTATGATTTGGACGAGTATGATCATGCTCAAAAAATAGTTAGAAAAGTCCGCGTCACTCGTCATAAAGTGATGGGCAATGAAACACTATGGGATATTTCCAAGACTTATGGAACGACTATCAATAAACTTAAAGAATTAAATGACATCCAGAGTCAAAAAGACTTAGTGGAAAATGAATTAATTGTTGTAAAACGTGAGAGAATCGATGAGAACAAAAAAGATGACACGGATGATTCGGCTGAAAAGAATCCGGCGCTTAGCGAAGAAGAAAAACAGAACGAAAAAATTGAAAAAAAACGTCAGCAAGAATTAGCAATGTTAAAAGCACGTCAGATTGCCTACTCTATGACACGTGCCCTGCCGGCTAGTTTTGAGGGTGAGAAGGTTGTTAAGTTAGGCAGCAGCCAAGTTAAAGATGCAAAGACGTATCAAGTCAAAGTGGGAGATACGCTTGTATCAATTGCGGAACAGACAGAAGTGCCATTAAAAGAGCTTGTTGAGTGGAATGGATTGGAAGATAGCATACTGATTAAAGGACAAGTTCTAGTAATTGAAAATCCCTATATTCCGTTAGATTAAAAGTCAGAACAGATAAAAACGAATGAGCAAGGTGTTTTGTTTATCAAACATCTCACTCATTCGTTTTATTTTTCAATTTTCGAAGTTTAGACTTCAGCAAATTGGGCATGGTAGAGTTGGTAATAAAAGCCGTTTTTATTTGCTAATAAGTCATCATGGGTGCCGATTTCTACCACTTGGCCGTCTTTCATGACTAAGATTCGATCGGCTTCTTTGATGGTCGAAAGTCTATGGGCGATAACGAAGCTGGTTTTACCTGTCATCATCTTTAAAAAAGCTTCTTGAATGGAGAGTTCGGTCAATGAATCCACTGAACTTGTAGCTTCATCTAAAATCAACATGGGCGGGTTAGCAATCATGGTACGGGCGATTGTCAGTAATTGCCGCTGACCTTCTGAGATGCTGATACCGTTATTTCCAATGAGCGTATCATATTTCTGAGGCAAGTTTTCAATGAAACGGTCGATTTTAGCTGATTTTGCAGCACTTATTAGTTGTTCCTCTGTTACCTCGGAGTTGCCGAATGTCAAGTTTTCCCTGATGGTGCCGTCAAATAACCATGTATCCTGCAACACCATCCCAAAGGAGCGGCGCAAGGAGTCTCTGCGATAATGACTGATGGAGCTGCCGTCTAATAAAATCTCGCCGGCATCAATATCGTAAAACCTCATCAACAGATTTACTAAGGTGGATTTACCTGCACCGGTATTCCCGACAATAGCGATAGTTTCGCCTGCAGTAACTTTAAGAGAAAAATTTTGAATCAACGGTTGATTTTTTTGGTAGGAGAAATTAACATTGCGAAACTCGATTTCCCCATGGATTTTCCCAGGCACATCCGGCAAGTGACTGTCATCAGGTTCGTTCTTATGATTCATGATTTTGAAAACTCTTGTCAAGCCGGCTAAAGCAGATTGAATTTGCGGCGTGATACCAGAAAGTTCAATGAATGGCTTTGTAAACTGGCTAGAGTAAATGATAAAACTGCTTAAAATCCCCACACTCAGCGACGGATGTCCCTTCAAAATTAAGTAGCCTCCAGTGAATCCGATGGCAATATAAGAAAGATGGTCAATAAATCGTGATAGAGGATTTGTCAGAGAAGAAACCAGTTGGGCCTTTTGACCTACGCCATAAAGTTTCTCGTTTCGACTATCAAATTCATTCATGCTGACGTGTTCATACTGGAAAGCTTTCACCAATTTTTGATTTCCAACGATTTCTGTTACATAATTTGAAATATTTCCCACGATTTCCTGTTGTTCCAAAAATCTTTTTTGACTGGTTTGAGCGATGAGCCACGTGACAAAAAACATAAAAGGCGTCGTCAGCAGAACCACAAGGGTTAAGGTGATATTTAAATTCAGCATAGTGATGAGCGAAATAATGACGATGGTCATGCCTGAAAATATATTATTAAAAATTGAAATCATTGCTTCAGCAACGTAATCTAAATCATTGGTGAAACGGCTAGTAATATCCCCTATGGACTGGGTATCGAAAAAGTGAAGGGGCAAGTGATTTAACTTGTCGAAGGTATCCTTTCGAATTTCATCTACAACTTGATAACTGATGTGATTGGCAATTCTTTGGATGAACCACTGGGTCAATGAAGCAGTCAGAATGGCAAGTGCAAAATAAGTCAACACAGAATAAAGTTCTGCAAACAGGACCTGACCTTCTCCAAGCATTTTATCAATAGATTTCCCTGTCAAGTAGGTCATCAAGACAGAACTGCCTCCACCGATAATGCCAAATAAAAAAGCAGAAAGCAGCGGCCATTTATAAGGCAGAAGGTAATGGGAAAATTTTCTTAAAGTCCATTGATTCTCCATCTATTTCACCTCCGCAGATTGGTTTTCTTGAGATGCTGCAATTTTTTGGTAAGCAGTATTTGTTTGTATCAGTTCATGATGTTTGCCTTGCCCGACGATTTTTCCATTGTCAAGAACTAAAATGTGGTCAGCCTGACGAATAGAGCTGATTCGCTGAGAAACAATTAGACTGGTTGTATTAGGCAACTGAGTTTTTAAATTTTTTCTTAGCGCAAGGTCCGTGCGATAGTCCAAAGCGCTTAAAGAGTCATCTAAAATCAAAATCTCAGGCTGATTGATCACTGCACGGGCGATAGCCAAGCGCTGCTTTTGTCCCCCAGAGAAGTTTTCTCCCCCTTCGACGACCGGACTGTTTAAACCTTCTTTTAAATCTCTGACAAACTCCTCTGCTTGAGCAATTCTTAAAGCCTGCCAAGCTTCTTCCTCTGTGGCATCTTGTTTCCCCCATTGCAGATTACTGAGAATCGTTCCAGAAATCAACGTATCTTTTTGCGGCACCAAACGTATCTTATTTCTTAATTCAGAAACAGGATAAGCGCCGATATTTTTTCCGAAAAGAAAAATATTTCCCTCTGCATAATCGTAAAATTTAGGAAGTAATTGAATCAATGAGGATTTACCGCTTCCGGTAGGCCCGATGATGCCAAGCGTTTTTCCCATGCCCCATTCAAAAGTGATATTCTCAAGCGTCCAGCCGTTTTGACGAGGGTATTTGAATGAGACGTTTTCGAAAATTATTTTGTCCTTCTTTGCGTGGTCGGTTAGCTGAATCTGCGTTTCGGGAGAATCAGTCAATGTTTCTTTTGTATCCAAAATCTCATTAATTCGGCTGGCTGAGGTGGCAGCACGTGTAAAAATAACAACTAAATTAGAGACGATGATAAGTGCCAGCAGCATTTGCATTAAATAATTGACCAAGGCCACCACTTCTCCTTGGTTGAGAGAACCGATATTCACTGCATCCCCGCTGACATAAAGAAGAAGAATAGTGGCTGAATTCATAATCAGAATTGTTAGTGGATTAAGTAAAGCTGAAATATTAGCAGCCTTTAAGCTGTTTTTTGCCAAAGACTCACTAGTATGGCTGATTTTTTTTGATTGTGACCTTTGCCTGACAAACGCTCGAATCACACGAATCCCAACTAGATTTTCCTGAATATTGCGTGTCAGCTGGTCCATATTTTTTTGTACTCTGCGAAATAAAGGGACGGTGCGCTTGATTAAAAAGACCAGAATAAAAAAGAATACCGGCAGTACAATAGCAAAAATAAGGGCAATCCTCGGGTGAATGTAGAAGGCCATAATGACAGAGCCGATACTTAAAAAAGGTGCTCTTATTACCAGACGAATCAACATAGCCAAAGCAAGCTGCAATTGGTTGATGTCGTTGGTCATACGCGTAACCAGCGTATCAGTACCGAAAAGGTCTAGTTCAGCATGGGGAAATTGATTGATTTTTTGGAAAACTACTCGGCGTAATTCCGTGCCAAATCCCTGTGAAGCGATGGACGCGTAATACTGGCAAATCATGACGCAAGCTAATCCAATGCAAGACATTAAAAACATTTTTCCTGCGGTCTGCCAAATATATGTCAGATCGTTTTGTCGAATCCCTTGGTCGATCAATTTTGCCATGTATAAAGGCAGAAAGAGTTCAAAGATGGCTTCCAGCAATTTGAAGAAGGGTCCCAAGAGAATTTCTTTTTTATATTTTTTTGAATATTTTAGTAATCGAACCATGTTTTCCTCCCTAAAAAATAAAACTACTTCCTATTGTACGACAACCTAATCTGATTTCAAAGAGCAGAAATAATTACAAGGAGAAATCCATGAAAAGGCTCCGTGTTTATGTTACTCTTAAGGCAGAAAGTATTAGCAGCTTGCTCGTGTTTCAAAGGGAAAGTGTCTAGATGGCCGTGAAAAATCATAGAAACAAGTTTGATGTTTTTATCTTAAAATAACATGAGGGATGGTTTGCTTTTTAAGTATAAAACCCATTTTTAATCTGTCAATCTGGGTATCAGAAACGAAGTTGTGGCAATCATCCATAAAAGTTTAGAAACATCATCAGCTTCGCGAGGCAGATGCTTTAGGGAAGTTGTTCGCATAAAAGCATTTGATCGGATAAGTGATGTTTGACTTTTGAAACAGAAGGTATTCGACAGTCATAGTATGAGTAAAAATAAAAGAGGGGATGTTCGAGATGAACAAAACAATTGATTTAGACAAGTTGAGCAGAGACGTGACATCTTTGACCGAGGATGTGATTGAAAAATCAAACATCAAGGCGGGAGAGCTATTTGTCTTAGGGTGCAGCAGTAGTGAAGTCATCGGCGGGGTCATTGGGAAAAACTCTAGTTTAGAAGTTGGCGAAGTGATTGTTGAAGCCATGCTGGAAGTTTTGGAAAATTATCGGATTAATTTTGCTGTTCAAGGATGTGAGCACATCAATCGTGCCCTTGTTGTTGAAAGGACGGTAATGGAAGCTGAAAAATTTGAAGAAGTATCGGTAATTCCGGCTGTTCATGCAGGCGGGTCTTGTTCTCTGGCAGCATTCAATCGATTTAATGACCCGGTTGAAGTCGAACATATCGTGGCTAAAGCGGGAATAGATATTGGGGATACGGCTATAGGCATGCACATCAAACATGTTGCAGTCCCCATCCGTCCGAAAGAGAAATTTTTGGGAGAAGCACATGTCACAGCTCTTGGGTCAAGGCCGAAACTTATCGGTGGTGCCCGGGCGGTTTATGAATAAAAAAATATGAGTATTTGACTTTGAGGGGATATTATCGTAAGATGGGGGCTATAAGCTTATACTATAGTGTGATTTCTTGAGAGAATGGGCTTTACCTGTAATCTGTCAAGTAATCATGATGAGCAAGCAAAAGTGAGAAATTGTTTTTGTTTAAGTGGAAACACTCGCCCCCTCTTTTTGAGGAGGAACTCTCTATAACTATAGGTGAAGCTTTAGTGGGTATTTGTTGCAGGATTTTCCTGTCAAACGACAAACCATTGAAGCTTATTTTATATGACCAAGGAGGAAACAGAAAATGGCAGTAGTTTTACATGCAGAAGAAAGAGCGTTGCGTCCACGTTCTATTCGTAAACAATTAAGGACAGCAGGAAAAGTACCAGGGGTAGTCTACGGAAACAAAATCGAGAACACAGCAATCTCTATTGATGGACCAGCCTTATCAAAAGCACTTCGAGAAAACGGTGTGAATGCTGTTTACTATGTAGAATTGAACGGAGAAAAAATCCCAACATTGCTTCATAGAACACAAACAGATACATTTACTAATGAATGGGTTCACGCAGAGTTCTTGGCTGTTGATATGAGTGAAGAACAAGAAGTTGAAGCTGAAATCGTCTTAGTAGGCTTGCCAGTCGGTGTCAAAGAGGGCGGTGTCTTGACTCAAACGTTGTATACTGCAACAGTTTCAGCAACACCAGACAAATTGCCTGAAAGTATTGAAGTCAACGTTGAAGGTTTGGCTATCGGTTCATCTATTTCAGTTGCTGATATTCCAAAACATGAGGATTATACTATCATCACTGATCCGGAAGAACAAGTTGCTTCAGTTGTAGAAATGGCTGTTGAAGAAGAGCCTTCAGATGAAGAAGCTGTAGCAGAACCAGAAGTAATCACTGAAAAAGAACAAGAAGACTAATTTTTGATTCTTACTCCTTGCTGAGGGCAGTTGCCTCGGCAGGGAGTTTTTTTGGCTAGTAAGAGAGTATAAAATCAGAAATAGAGAAAATGTTGTTATGACAATGTTTTCTCTATTTTTATTTGCGGAAAAATTGTTCATGTATAGCGAAGGCAATGAAATTTGTTTGCTATGAATTTTTTGGCTGGTTTACGTGATAAGCAGTTTTAATATAAATTTATCTCCAAACAAATAAAACGCCTATTGATTTTATATAAGACGTATTATATAGTATTAATAAAGGTTTAACACATCTTAATAAAGGTGGGAATAAAATTGAAAAAAAATGTTTATCAATTTTCTGAAGGAAATGCTGAAATGAAACCATTATTAGGTGGGAAAGGGGCGAACTTAGCGGAGATGGTAAAGCTGGGCTTACCCGTTCCGGAAGGATTTACCATTACCACTGAAGCTTGTATGACATATCTGACACAGGATCATTACTTGACAGAAGATTTAAAGTCGCAGATTTTAACAGCCTTAAAACACATGGAATCCTCCAGCGGTAAAAAATTTGATGACACTGAAAAACCTTTATTGGTATCGGTACGCAGCGGATCAATGTATTCGATGCCCGGAATGATGGATACGATATTAAATTTAGGACTAAATGATAAGACAGTGGAATCTTTAGCTGAACAAACTCAGAATGAACGTTTTGCTTATGATTGTTACAGACGCTTACTGCAGATGTTCGGTGAAGTGGTATTTGGAATCGAGAGTCAACGCTTCGAGCAGTATTTGACCCATGTGAAAGAAAAAAATAATTATGCTTCTGATAATGAGTTGACTGCAGAAGATTTAAAAGAGATAGTAAAAGTTTTTAAAGAAATTTATTTGGAATCCGTCAAGAAAGAATTCCCTCAAGGACCTATCGACCAGTTGTTTATGGCGGTAGAAGCCGTTTTCCGTTCTTGGAATAATCACCGGGCGCAAGTTTATCGCCGTCTTCACGGGATTGCAGATGACCTAGGCACTGCAGTGAATATTCAAACAATGGTTTTTGGCAATAGCGGTCAAAAGAGCGGCACAGGTGTGGCGTTTACCAGAAGTCCGGCAACCGGGGACAAACATATTTTTGGTGAATATCTTATTAACGCACAAGGTGAAGATGTGGTCGCGGGTATCAGAACTCCTGAACCAATTGATACGTTGGCTGAAAAAATGCCTAAAGCCTATGAAGAATTTATAAAAATAGCTGACTTATTAGAAAATCATTATCAAGATATGCAAGATATAGAATTTACTATTGAAGAAGAGCGATTATTTGTTTTGCAGACCCGAAGCGGTAAGAGAACAGCTGCGGCGGCTTTTAAGATTGCCTATGATTTAAAAGAAGAAGGGGTGATTTCAAAAGAACAAGCTTTGATGCATTTGAAACCTGAGATGATCGACCAGCTTCTTCATCCTGTTTTTTCCAAGGAGGTTGCCAAAACTGCCCAGGAGGTGGCTAGAGGATTGCCAGCCAGCCCAGGTGCGGCTACTGGACGCGTAGTCTTTGATGCGGGTCAGGCAAAAAAATATGTTGAAGATGGGGAAGAAGTAATTTTAGTTCGACGGGAAACATCCCCTGAAGACGTGGAAGGGATGTCAGTGAGCAATGCTATTGTTACGAGTTGCGGCGGCATGACTTCCCACGCTGCGGTAGTCGCCCGGGGCATGGGTATTTGCTGCGTGGTCGCTTGTGCTAATTTAACAATTAACGAAGCTGCACGCTCAATTATTTTCGATGGCGGGGTCATTGAAGAAGGAGACTTCATTTCGGTAGACGGCAGTAATGGTATCGTATTTTTAGGAAAGTTGGAGATGGAAAAAACGGAGGAAAGTTCCGTCTTTAAAACCATAATGTCTTGGGCGGATGAGGTGGCTGATTTAAACGTTCGTGTAAATGCAGAAACACCTAAAGATTTAACCACAGCCTTTGCTTTTGGGGCTCAGGGCGTTGGTTTAACAAGAACGGAGCATATGTTTTTTGAAGGCAAGCGTCTGACGGAAATGCGTCGACTGATTTTGGCTGGGGACAGTGCACAGCGTAAAGCCCCTTTGAAAAAATTATTGGAGATTCAAATTGAAGATTTTACAAATATTTTCAATATTACCCAAGAAAAAGCTATCGTTATCCGTTTACTTGACCCTCCTTTACATGAGTTTTTACCTCATGGTGCGGAAGAAATCCGGCAATTAGCCAAGGAACTCGAATTAACGGAAGACTATCTGGAGAAAAGAGTTCACAGTTTGATGGAGACGAACCCAATGCTAGGGCACCGGGGCTGCCGCTTAGGGGTGACGTTCCCGGAAATTTATGAGATGCAGGTGGAAGCAATCATCCGAAGCGCTTGCGGTTTAGTTAAAAAAGGGATAAACGTAGCGCCTGAAATTATGATTCCGCTAGTAGGGGTAAAAAAAGAGCTGACCATTTTAAAAGAATTGCTGATTCAAGTGGCTGATAAAATTATTGCTGAAGAAAATATTACCCTTGATTATACGATAGGGACGATGATAGAAATTCCCCGGGCATGTTTTATTGCGGATCAATTAGCTGAAGAAGCCGAATTTTTCAGTTTTGGTACGAACGACCTGACACAGTTGACTTACGGTTATTCCCGGGATGATGCAGGAAAATTCATTACGACTTATCAGCAAAAAAAGCTACTCCCGGCAGATCCTTTCCAAAAATTAGATGTTGAAGGTGTTGGCGAGTTGATGAGAATTGCGGTAGAACGAGGACGACAAGTAAAACCTGATCTGAAAATCGGAGTATGCGGTGAGGTTGGCGGAGACCCATCCTCTATAGCCTTTTTCCAACAGTTAGGTCTGAATTATGTGTCATGTTCTCCTTACCGGGTACCGATTGCTCGTCTGGCGGTAGCTCAGGCTGCCATTATGAAATAACTTAATCACAAAACAGGAGAAAATCGCGAGACATTTTTGGATTTGCTAGATGTCTCGTGATTTTTTGTAAGCTTTTTCAGACGGCTAACCAAAGTAAATCACATTTGATAAGAATAGAGCAGAAATGAATCACAGTCTTAATGGCACGTTAAGAAATTTTAATATCTGGTATCAGTCAGGATAATTTGCAGCAGATAGAAGAACAAATGATTTTTTGCTAAAATGAGAGATCGAGTTGAGTTTTATTAAAATTTTAATCTACATATTAAGTTGTGTTGTATTTTATTAGAACGTCATATATAATAGAATTAATATGAATAGGACGAGGTAATGAGAATGGAATTAACAACGAGACAAAAAGAAATAATTAAAATCGTCCGTGAAAATGAGCCGATCAGTGGGGATAAGATTGCTAAAAGATTAGGGTTGACCAAGCCTACTTTAAGGAGTGATTTATCTTTATTGACTATGACCGGGATTTTAGATGCTCGGCCGAAAGTCGGCTATATTTACTCGGGACAAACAATTGAACCCTTATTGTTTGAAGAATTGTATCATAAAAAAATTGGTGATATCATGGTGCCTCCGATACTGATAAAACAGACGACGAGCATTCAGGATGCAGTGACGGATTTGTTTTTACACGATGCAGGCAGTTTGTATGTGATTGATGATGATGACCACTTTGTCGGTTTATTATCACGAAAGGATTTGCTTCGCGCCACATTGAACAATCCCAATATTGATACATCGCCGGTGGCTATTATCATGACACGTACGCCGAATATTATTACAGTCACACCAGAAGAAAGAGTAGTGGATGCAGGTTATTTGATTGTACATCAGGAAGTTGATTCATTGCCTGTAGTAGAGACGGATGATTCGCAAAAAGTTGTCGGAAAGATTTCTAAAAGTAAATTGCTCACTCATTTTATTGAGGCTGGGCTTCAAATAGAAAAAAATAAAGAGGTATAGAGAATGAAGAAAATTACGTTATTTATCATATCTGATTCTGTAGGGGAGACAGCTCAAAAAATGATATCAGCGGTAATGGCTCAGTTTCCGAGTGTGACTGATTCAGAATTTAAACGTTACCCTTTTGTGACAGATGAAGCAGAATTAAAAGTAATCTTAAGAGATGCTCTACAGGAAAAGGCTATTGTTGTTGCAACGCTAGTAAATAGTCAGTTGGTTAAGGTACTTCAGGATTTTTCAGCTCGGACAGGACTGGAATATGTAGATTATATGTCTTCATTGACAGAAATAGTCCAAAGAAAATCCGGTGTTACCGCCATGGAGCAGCCAGGCGCACTGCATAAGTTGGATAAAGAATACTTTGATCGTGTGGCAGCCATAGAATTTGCGATAAAGTATGATGACGGAAAGGATCCTCGCGGGTTCTTGCAGTCTGATTTTGTGATCTTGGGTGTGTCCCGTACGTCTAAAACGCCGCTAAGTATGTATTTGGCAAATAAATCTTATAAAATTTCTAATCTGCCTTTGATTCCGGAGATGCCCTTACCTCAAGAGTTGCTGGACGTGCCTTCAGAGAAGTTGATTGGTTTGACAGCAGAACCGGAAAAACTGGTTGAGATCAGGAAAGCTCGTCTGAATTTCTTAGGCTTGAATGCTGATTCGCAATATGCTTGCCTTGAAAGAATCAGTGAAGAAGTTCTGTACGCAGAAGATGTTTATAAAAAATTAAATGCCACTGTGATTCATGTCGACAATCGTTCTATTGAAGAAACGGCGGCGTTTATTGAGGAATTAAGTAAGAAGTAAACAAAAATATCTAAGGGGAAACAAAAATTGTTTCTCCTTTTTTGTTGACATTAACGTTACGTTATCCTTTATAGTGTAAGCAGATTGGAAAATGAAGGGGCTGACATCAGTGGACTATACGATTAAAGCATTTGCGCAATTAACAGGAGTGACGACTCGTACCCTGCGCTATTATGACGAAGTGGGGTTATTGCCGCCTAAAAAAATCAATTCGTCTGGTTACCGTATTTATGGAAAAGAAGAAGTAGAAAAGCTGCAGCATATACTTTTTTTACGGGAATTGGAGATGCCCTTGAAACAAATCCAGTCGCTATTAAATCAGGAGGAGGGTCATTATCTGTCCTTGCTTAAAAAGCATCGTGAAGCATTACTGGAAAAGCGGGAACAGTTTGACCGTTTACTTGATTTAGTAGACCAATCAATTATGGAAAAAGAAGGAAGGATTAATATGTCAGACAAGCAAAAATTTGAAGCATTCAAGAAACAACAGCTGGAAGACAACGAAAAGAACTACGGTAAAGAAATTCGTGAAAAATATGGTGAAAAACAGGTCGAAGCATCCAACCGCCAATTTTTAAATATGTCGGAAAAAGATTATCAAGAAAGACAAGAAGTAGAAAAGGAATTGTTTGAGCTACTGAGCAAACATCAAAAAATTAACATCCCTTCAACTGAAGCAGAAAAAATCTTCCGTTTGCATAAAGCTTGGATAAGCCAAGCTTGGGGAAGATATTCCGCAGAAAGTCATAAGGGTGTGGCACAAATGTACGTTGAATCGGAGGAGTTTACCTGTTACTATGATGAGCGTACCGTCGAGGGGGCGGCAAGGTTTTTACGGGATGTTATTCATCATTATGCTTAATCGTTTACAGTTGGCAGAGTTTGATTTATTCGTTATACTTAAATAAATACTATTGTTGAAGGAGCAAATGAATGATACAAATCAAGCAATTGGTCACAGGACCAGTAGAGGCTAACTGTTACTTTATTTATAATGAGACAAGTCTTCTTATCGTTGATCCGGGGGAAGATGGGGGAAAAATCAAAGAAATGATTGCCAACTTGAATCGCAAACCGGTGGCCATCTTGCTGACACACACACATTACGATCACATCGGAGCGTTAGAAGAGATTCGCAGCACTTACGATATTCCGGTGTATGTTCATCCTTCAGAGCAAGGCTGGCTGACTGATCCTAACCTTAACTTGTCGGGACTGCGCCCGATGGATATGATTGTTTGCGAACCTGCGGAGTTTGAATTTGAACTGAAAGAATACACTTTGGGAGAGATGACTTTTGAAGTGCGTCATACACCGGGACATTCGCAAGGCGGTGTCAGCTTTGTCTTTCCTGAGGCACGATTTGTCGTGACCGGGGATGCTCTGTTTGCCGGTAGCGTGGGACGCAGTGACTTGCCCACTGGAGATAGCCGAGTGTTGATTCACGGCATTCGCGAGCAATTATTTACCTTGCCAGAAAATTATAAAATTTATCCCGGTCATCGTGGATCTAGTACTATTGGATTTGAAAAAAAACACAACCCATTTTTTCAATAATTAAAAGAAGAAGCAGGTCGATACATTCGTCCTGCTTCTTTTTTGCATATTATACATCTTTTTTACATGACTTCTCTTAATGGCTAAAGTCTTTGAATTGAAAGAATCTGTGTGCTGCGTTCTGTAAACAAACAATAATCTAACTGAATAGGAATTTTACTTTAGAGATTAAAATTTAAAAACCATTATTCTTTATCAGTTCTTTATACCACAGACCACTTTTTTTCAAAGAGCGGGCATAGTTGTTTTCTAAATCAACTCGATAAAAGCCATAACGATTTCGATACCCGTTAAGCCAAGACCAACAGTCTACAAAAGTCCATGCGTGATAGCCGAAACAATTACTGCCATCCTTAATTCCCTTATGGAGTTCTTTTAAGTGATCTTGTATAAACTCAATTCGGTAATCGTCTTGAATTACTTTATTTTCATCCATAAAGCGATCTTCATTTGAAACACCAATACCATTTTCTGACACAAACCAAGGAATATTTTTATATTCTTCTTTAATCATTATTGCCACATCGTACAGAGCTTTCGGATAAATTTCCCATCCCCTATAAACATTCATTTTTTTTCCGGGCCAGTCATAAGGAGCGTAAAAATCTTCTGGCATTTTAGCTGGGGTATTATATTCTTCGGGTGCTTTAACTCTTCTTGGCTGATAATAATTCAATCCTATGAAGTCTACAGTATTTTGAGAAATTAAATGGATATCATTTGATTGTGTTTTAGGTAAAAGGTTATTTTCCTTTAAGAGAATTTTCAAATCTTGGGAAATTTCTCCCCAAACACAAGGGTCAAGAAAACTTTTGATATTCAATAAATCGGCATTTTCTTTTGCTTTTTGGTCGTTTTCAGCTTCACTTCTTGCATACGAAGGGGAAATATTAAGAATAATTCCAATTTTTCCCTCTCTTTTAGATTTCCGAAAAGCTTCAACTGCTGATGTGTGGGCTATCAAAGTATGATATCCCACCTGCACAGCCTTTTTGAAATTTTGAATTGCTGGATAATGAAAGCCGTACAAATACCCACATTCTATGTGGACAATCGGCTCATTAAATGTTGTCCAATACTTAACGATGTCGCCGAAAAGTTCAAAACATGTTTTCGCATAAAAAGTAAAAGCTTCCACAGACTCTCGTGTTTCCCAACCACCTTTTTCCATTAGCCACCAAGGCATATCGAAATGAAAAAGATTGATGATTGGCTCAACACCATTAGCGTTTAAATTATTAAAATAAGCTCTGTAAAAAGAAACAGCTTCAGTGTTTACTGACCGGCCATCTGGTAGTAATCTGGACCAGGAAATAGATGTACGATATGAGTTCATTCCCATTTCAGCCATTCGCTGAATATCTTCGCCATATAGCTCATAAGTGTTTGATGTGTCCGTTGGTCCTTGATTCTGATAAAACTTTTCTGGTGATAGCTTAAACCATTGATCCCAAGTAGATGGGCTTTTCCCTTTAGATAGACTATAACCTTCTGTTTGGGGGGCTGAAGCTGCAGCACCCCAAAAAAAATCATTTGGAAATTTAAGCATGTTATTATTTTTCCTCATTTTCTAGGTTGAATTTGATTCCGATAATCTCGTGATTAAGGTTTGAAACAGTGACACTATTTGAAATAATTTCTAAAGGTTGTTCCGTGTACATGTCATGGCAACTTTTAATTTTTTGATTCAAGTTAAGTTCATTTAAATTTAAAGTGTACGGATGTTTTTCTTCCTTGTTAGGTATCAGAAAGGCGAATAATAAATTTTCTTTTTTGGTGAAATGCCATTCATCAATTGAATGGATGCTATGTGGCCGTGTCCCATAAATCCCTTCGCCATAAACTGATAGCCATTCACCCAATGAATCCATAATTTTTTGAGCTTCTTCAGGTAGAGAACCATCAGGTTTGGGGCCAATACCTAGGACGATGTTTCCACCTAAAGAAACAACTCGAACGACAGTTTCCAAAATTTCAGAGAAAGATTTATATTGATCATTTGGAACATATCCCCAATTTTTAGCTAAAGGGATGTTACTTTCCCAAGCTTTTGCAGGTAAAACTTCGGGTATTTTTCTCTCGGGTGTCACATAGTTTTCAAAATCTCCACCTATAGTTCGATCAACTACTAGTAGGTCAGGTTGTGTTTCACGTAATTTAGGAACTATGGTTTCCATTTCTAAATATTCATTGTTTGCTGAATTTACCCAACCTCCATCTAGCCATAAAATATCTAAATCTCCATAATTTTGACAAATTTCAGTGAGTTGATTTTCAACAAATTGATTAAATTTTTTCCAAGTCTCAGGTTCTTCAATTGGGTTGTAGCTCGCATATCTCCCCTTTGGATGTTGATTTGGTACCCAATAAAAAGGGCTGTGCCAATCGGCTTTAGAATAATAAGCACCAACGGATAACTCTTCTTCCCTGAATGACTTAGCAACCATTCCAAAAATATCGGCTTGAGGATTATCGGAATATGGGCAAGACTTATCAGTCACTTTATAATCAGAATACTGAGTGTCATACATATTAAAGCCGTCATGATGTTTGGTTGTAAATAACATGTACTTGAAGCCAGCATTTTTGGATTGTTTAGCCCAAGAGGCTGGATCGAAATTTTTAGGATTAAACGACTTGTTTAAAGACCAGTAATCTCTTCTTAACAAATTCAAATCATCTCGCCATGGCTTTTTTCTTGCCCAATCATCTTCTTCAGATAATTGCCAAGATTCAACGATCCCAGCCAAGGAATACAGACCCCAGTGGAATATAACCCCAATTTTTTGGTCTTTAAACCATTCAATTTTATCTTTTAAGGTAGTAGATAATGAAGAGTAGGTCTCACGTGCTGTGTCGTGATTTTCTTCGATATCATTTCTTATTTTACTCATTATATATCCTCATTTTTATCTTTTATTTTAACAATTGAGTCTCGCCACAAAATATCGTTAGCGACAATTAGCGTCTGTTCTTTGAGTCGATTGTTATTTCTGATTTTTTCTAATATCCGATCAGCTGCCAAAGAGCCAATTTCGGCAACACGTTGTTTTATGACCGTTAATTTTGGTGAAAAGATGTCGCTTGCATCAAAATAATCATAGCTAGCGAATGAAATATCTTTACCTATCTCTATCTTTTGTTCATGAATTCTTTGCAGAGCTCCAAGAGACATATTATAGTTACAAACGAAAACTGCTGTCGTCTCTTGCGATAGCAAGTAATCCATACCTCGAGACCCGCTCTCCTTGGAATAATCCCCATAAAAGACTAATTCTTCAGGTAAGACTTTGTTGTGAGATTTAAAAGCATCAAAGACACCTTGGAGTCTTTCTCTTGAGACATAATCCGTTTGAGGAGCTGCAATTACTCCAATTCTGTTGTGATTTAGATCGATCATTTTACTGATAACTTTTTCTGTACTGACACGGTTATCGACAATTATTGAATCCACTCTAGGTAAATCTAAGGGGGTAATAATTGAAATAATGGGAATATCTATTTGATTCAGCATGGAAACTTGTTCCCAATCCTTTTCTATTCCGACTACAATTAATCCTTCTACTGACCTAGAGCGGAAATAATCAATTTTTTGTTCAATACGAGAAGGGTCATCTCGATAGCTGGATAATAGGATTGTATAGTTATGACGTTCTAAAATGTCATCAATCCAAGCAACAAGAGAAGCGCTGAAATTACTTTGCATATTATTTATTAGTAGACCAATTGAACGGGTTTGATTACTTTTCATACCTTTAGCGAAAAAATTTTCTGTGTAGTTTAATTCTTTGATTGCTGCTTCAATTTTTTTGACATTTTCTTCCCTAAGTTTATGACCGTTTAAATACCTTGAAACACTACCAACAGATACACCAGCATGTTCTGCAACTTCTTGTATTGTCGCCATCATTATGACCCCTTTTATTTAATTTAATTTATCAGTTTTTATTGCTTTATTACTAGCTATCACAAAGGGTAAGTATAAAAATATATCTAGTATAAACAGTGCGGCAGACAGTAGAGTTGCCGGAATATCACCAGCGGTAGTCACCCAAGCCGTTAGGATAGGAGGTAATATCCAAGGTGGGATTACAACACTTTTAGCAACTAAACCAAGTGCAGTTAGCGGGTATGCAATCCCTAGATTTATTAGTGGAATACAAATGAATGGAATAACAAAAAAAGGATTCATTACTACAGGTATTCCAAACATTACAGGCTCGGAGATATTGAAGATACTAGGAAGCAAACCGATTTTACCTATGTCACGGTAGTCTTTTCGTTTAGACCCAATGAATATGGCAATCAGTAACGGTAAAATGGCACCAGTCCCTCCAAGTAACGTATACATCCCAATCCAGGGGTTTGTAACGATATTTGGAATAACATCACCAGCAGCAAAAGCATCAACATTTTGTTGGATTGCTGTTAACATAGATGGAGATGTTACTGATGAGACAATATTCTGTCCATGTAGTCCGAAAAACCAAAAGACTTGTGTAAATAATTGTACCACAACTAGACCTAAAGGTGATTCCATTGCATATTGAAGAGGTGCAGATATTATTTTTTCAATAATAGCAGGAACAGTTGAATCAGTTGTTTTTACAAAAGCAAAAGTAAGTGTTGCAAATATTATGATAACTAAGCTTTCTGGAATCAATGAATTGAAAGAGTCTGATACAGCAGGTGGTACACCTTCAGGCATTGAAATTCTAAATTTTTTGTTTTTGGAAATTCTTAATAGCAACTCTGTTCCAAGTAATGCTGCAATAATCCCCACGAACATACCGCCAGATGAAGTAAGAGATTGTAAATACACACCATATACTTCAACGCTTTCTTCAGAACCAATCGGTGTAACAGGGTTTATTAAAGGGAACATAATCAGTGTTAATGCCAAGCTCAAGATTCCAGCATGAATAGGATTTAAAAATTTTGCTTCGATATCCCCTTGGTTAATATAATGATTAGCTAATCGATAGCCAATGATAAAAGTTAAAAATATAGTCATAACCCCCATGGTGCCATTATTTACCATGAAAGCCAGGTCTGATAGGAAATTTAAACTGCTAATGTTTGAAAATACCAATGAATTTAATAATATGAATAAAGAATTCACCATGATAATTGGCATAATATCAATAAAACTATCACGTACTGCGACCAAATGTTTTTGATTTGCCATTTTAGATGCAAAAGGCATCAACCAACTACCTAACTTATCTGTAAAAGACATACTTACTCCTACTTTCTCTTTTTACTTGAATCGATTCAAGTTCATTAAAGCACAATTTGAATTCGTTTGCAACATTTATTTTTAAATAACAATTATTTGTTGAATCAAACTGGACAGGGCACTCTAATCCTGATGATTCAAAGGAACTCCTTTTATTCTGTGCTAATCCAGCGATTTTCTATGACTGCTTTTGTTTTAATCGAAATAGAACGGAGGAAACTCTCATAATTTTTTTGAATCTCATTTTCTCAGGTAGTCCCTTTGTTCTTAGTAAGTTTTATCAAGATACTTCGAGAGGTGTCTTTGTATTAGAAACAAAATAATCCACAGAGAATTTCTCTTATTAGTGGGGAAAATTGTTACAAAAGGAAAATTGTCCAGCAGAACTTTCTTGTTTTAAGCCAACGAAAGAGACTTTAAGCCACAGAGGAAATCGCTAATTTACACTGAAGGTTCGATTTCTGTGATGAGATAGATGATATTTTCCAAGGTGTGTTATAATTTTTATGACTAAAAACAGAATTTGGAGAATTAGATGGAAAACAATGAGCATCACTATGGATTGATGACCGCTATTACTATGATAGTCGGTATTTGTATCGGTTCAGGAATTTTTTTCAAAGCAGATGACATTTTACGTTACACTGGAGGAGATGTTGCTCTGGGGGTGGTCGTGTTATGTTTAGGTGCCTTCAGCATCATCTTTGGGAGTTTGAGTTTGACAGAATTGTCTGTGAGGACAGAAAAAAACGGGGGACTGGTTGGGTATTTTGAAGATTTTATTTCTCCTGAGATTGCCAGCGCCTTTGGCTGGTTTCAGACTTTTTTATACATCCCTTCAATAAACGTAGTGGTTTCGTGGGCGGCAGGCATTTATACACTGATGATGTTGGGTGTCACCTCCACTCTTGAAAGACAGATTTTAGTGGGAGCAGTTTATTTATTACTTATTTATGGTATGAATTATCTATCTTTGCGACTTGGGGGAAATTTTCAAATTATTACCACTTATGTCAAGCTGATTCCTTTAGCTGGTGTTGCTTTATTAGGTATGTTTTGGCAGCCGGACGTTGCACTAGAGACTAGCGGGCAAGTTGCTACGACTAACTCGTCGGGCTGGTTGTGGCTTGCAGCACTGGCGCCGACAGCTTTTTCCTATGATGGCTGGCCTGTTGCTACAAGCATTACGAATGAAATAAAAAATCCAAAACGCAATATGCCCTTAGCGCTGATTATTGGACCGACCGTTGTTTTGACTGTTTATGTCCTTTATTTTTTAGGAATCAATCGAATTCTTGGGGCAGAGTATATTTTGCAAGTCGGAGATCAAGCGATTTATGATGTGGGCAGACTGTTATTGGGAGAACGAGGGGGAGCAATTATCTTATCGTTTGTCGTCGTTTCAGTTTTAGGGGTGACTAACGGACTGACGATCGGTAACTTGCGAATGCCTCAAGCTCTAGCTACGAAAAATATGATTCCTTTCGCTAAAGAAGTTGGCGAAGTAGATATGAAAAAGAAATTATCGAAGAACTCTTTTTATATTTCATTGTTCTTTTCCATATTTTGGATGCTGATTCATTATTTGACTCAGAAGATGAATCTTATCCCCGGTGGAGACATTAGCGAGATTGCTATTATTTTCGGCTATATTTGTTACCCTGTTTTGTACGTAAAAATCATTCAGATGTATTGGAAAAAAGAAGTAAAAAGTGTATTTAAAGGGTTGTTGTCCCCTGTTTTAGGAGTTCTAGGCAGTTTGATTATCGTTTTAGGCGGCATTATCAGTAATCCTGTCAGCGTGTCGATTTTTATTGGCATTTGTTTTATAGTCAGTCTAACTGGTTTTATTTATTACAGGAAAAAGACATTTGGGAAAAGGAGCTTCAGGGATTAGGGATGTTAGACCTGAAGTTTTTTGCATTTTGTTGATGGAGACAGAAATTGAAAGTGCCAAAATCCCATATAAAATGCGCAATATGATAAACTAATGATAGATGAATAAAATTTAGGAGGCATTACGTTGAATCAAGAAAGATTACACAATATTTTAGCTAAAATGACTGAAAAAAAAGTAAGCCAGTTATTGGTTTCTGATCCTACCACAATATTTTATTTGACGGGGGAATGGATTCACCCGGGAGAACGTCTGCTAGTTCTGATGTTAAAAGCTAACGGAGAACATGTTTTATTTCTAAACAAACTCTTTACCATTAATAATGAGTTAGGTATCAAAATCGTTTATTTAGATGATACAGATGACGGGGTTGGTATTCTATCTGAATATTTAGATGAAACCCAAGGGATTGCTGTGGACAAAGTTTGGCCGGCTCATTTTTTGATTGCCCTAATGAAAGTGATGAAGAAGGAAATCGGGGAAATCGCACTTGGTTCCGACATTACTGATGCGGTGAGAGCTCGTAAGTCGGCAGAGGAAATTGAATTGATGCGTGAAGCATCTAAAGATAACGATGAGGCGATGAAACAGTTGATCGCTTTAATACCGGAGAAATTAACAGAACTAGAAATGACTGATAGATTGAAAGAAATTTATCGACAGTTAGGAAATTCTGGTGTTTCCTTTGATCCCATTGTTGCTTACGGAGCCAATGGTGCTGACCCTCATCACATGACAGATGACAGTGTGGTGACTGAAGGGGATAGTATTATCTTGGATATCGGCGGGGTAAAAAATGATTACTGTTCTGATATGACCCGCACTGTTTTCTACCAATCTGTTTCCGACCGGCACCGGGACATTTATAATATTGTCTTGGAGGCAAACCGCCGTGCGATTGAAGCAGTCAAACCCGGTGTTAAATTTTCTGACATTGACGGGGCGGCCCGTGATTACATTACAGAAAAAGGTTACGGGGAATACTTTACTCATCGCACAGGTCATTTTATCGGACTTGAGTGTCACGAAGCAGGAGATGTTTCCGCAGTCAATACATCAGTGGTGGCACCGGGAATGATTTTTTCTATCGAGCCGGGGATTTATTTGCCAGGTGAAGTAGGTGTTCGCATAGAAGATTTGGTGGTGGCAACTGAAACTGGCTATGAAAATCTCAATCATTTTCCAAAAGATCTGATGATTGTAGGGGAAAATAAATAGTTTTGGAATTAGGGGATTTCTGAATAGCAAAAGGTTAAAATTTTAAAAAATAATTGTAAACCGTCGTTATATGTCGTGTTCTAGAAATTTTATTTTAGAGCACAGCATAAGTACGATGGTTTTTTATTGGCGCCGATAGTAAAATTAAGCTAGACAAATAAAAAAAGTCATCTGTGCTACACTCAAGATAGTTCCATCCAAAGAATTATAAGGAGTGAGTACAAATGACCTACACCCATCTTACACCAAACGAACTC
>NZ_NGKA01000017.1 GCF_003987645.1 Vagococcus elongatus | reverse complement strand
TATTTCCTCTGTGAGTAGTCACAGAAATCATATTCCCAGAAAATCATTGAAATATCGTACACCTATTGAAGTCTTTTTGAGTTATGTACAAGACGCAATTTATTCTAACTTAATTTGACAAATGAAATTATGAAAAGTATAATCGTTCTGGCTTTAACTCTGGTAATTCCCGTAATGGGAACTATTCACGCTCGTTCAAAACAGAATATGGAGAATTAAATTTAGTCGTTCCAAGAGATAGAAAAGGCGAGTTTTCTCAACAGACATTACCTGCGTATAAAAGAACCAATGATTCTTTAGAAACAACGATTATTCAGCTATTCCAAAAAGGCATTACCATGTCTGAAATCGCTGATTTAATTGAAAAAATGTACGGCCATCACTACACGCCGCAAACTATTTATAATATGAGTAAAATTATTTATGAAGATGTCTCCGCGTTCAAAGATAGGAAACTAGACTCACGTTACTCCGTCATTTTTATGGATGCGACTCACATTTCCTTAAAGCGACAAACTGTGTCTAAAGAGGCAGTTTACATTGTGATTGGCATCAGATTAGATGGGACCAAAGAAGTGCTAGGGTTTACGATTGCTCCGACAGAGTCTGCTTTTGTTTGGAAAGAGAGCCTTCAAGATCTAAAAGACCGTGGGAAAGAAATCGTCAACACAAGAAAGAGCTTGGAAAATCAATTGATCAACGTCCTAGTTTAATCAACACTAGAAAAACCTTTGGTCACTGGGAAATTGACAGCGTCATTGGCTCGAAATCAAAAGATGACAATGCCTTACTCACTCTTGTCGAAAGAAAAACAAGGTACATGATAACCATTGTTCTAGATGATCATACAGAAGAGTCTGTTTGTCATGCATTAAAACAGTTAGTGAAGAAATTTGGGCAAACTTTATTCACCCAAGTATTTAAATCTATTACTGCTGATAATGGCAGTGAATTTAGTTCTTTGGATGATACTTTAAAGCATCTATCAGATATTTATTTTGCCCATCCTTATTTATCTTGGGAAAGAGGGACAAACGAACGGCATAATGGATTACTTAGACAATTTGTTCCAAAAGGAACTCCCATCTAGCAATACTCAAGGCAATTTATTCAATCAGCCAAAGAAAGCATCAATCATTTGCCTCGTAAAATTTTAAACTATAAACAGCCAGTAACGCTATTTATAGAAGAAGTTCAAAAAATAAAAACATGTGAGTAAGGTTTTTTTATAGGATAACATTGATATTTAGATGTTTTTATCTAAGTGGCTAACTTAATATTGCAATTTAGGTTTATAATTTATCTAGGGTAATTGATAACTGTTTTCTATCGAAAATAAAAATGAAAGGAGCCTTTGAAATGGGGAAATTTGTATTAAATGATAGTCAAGCAAAAATTATTTCGACATTGCTGGATAACGATAAACCTTTGAAGGTAGGCGATATTCAAGCGAGTACCCAGCTTTCTAAACGATCTGTTTACAACAATTTAAAAGTAGTTAACGAATATTTTCAAGAAATAGGACTCTCTGATTTTTCGATTGGGAAGCAAAAAAAATTGCTTTTAAGTCCTGAGGAAAAGGAATTTTTAAAAGACAAACTCAAATCTAATCAAACAGATTTAGTCCTTTGTCCCGAGCAGCGAGTAAATTTAATTGCATGCTATTTAATGTTTCCGGAAAAGAGGATTTCAATCGAGTCGATTGAGAAGATGTGTCGGGTATCAAGGAATACGATTATCTCGGATATCAAGCAAACTAAAAAAGAACTGGAGAATTACCAACTCGCGATTGTTTATTCTCCTAAAATGGGTTATCGGATTGAAGGAAAGTTGATTAATAAAAGAGAAGTATTTCTATTTTTTATTGAACGACTTTTGAAATTTACTAATATCCACTTACTGACATTTTTAAAATTTAATGATGTAAATGAAAATTTCAATAAGTTGAAAATCATTTCAGATGAACTTGATAATAGCTATAATGAAGAATCGCTGTTGGCATTAGCAGCTTTGCTGTCAGTGATTAGGCGTGGTAATGAACGCTATGAGTTTAGCATAAAAGAATTGTATTTCATTCAAGATACTATTGAGTTAGCGAAAGTGGATAAGTATTTCACTGAATTTTCGATCCATGATAGATTTTATCTGACTGTTCATTTGTTGGGAACGCGCTCAGCGGCTGAGTTCGAAATCGATGGGGAAAAAAATGTTGAGCTGTTAAAATTAGCGGAAAGGATCATTGAGAAATTTGAAGTCGTAACGAATAACACACTCTTTGACAAGGACACATTAGTTAATGAGATTTATTTACATTTGAGTCTTTCTCTACATTATCATAAGTTATCCATACAAGCAGTAAATCCTCTACTAGAAGAGATTAAGACAAATTATGCCAGCATTTATTCTGCAACAAAAATTGTCTGTGAGTCATTAAAGGATGATTTTCTCGTCCCCATCTTTGAAAGTGAGATTGCTAATATTACGTTACATTTGGGTAGTCACTTACGGGAACCCTCTGAAAAGAGCTTTCGGAAAAAAGTTATGATTGTATGTCCCAGTGGTCAATCAACTTCAAATTTATTACAGGTGGAAGTTGCCAAGCTAGCACCGCAGATAGAGGTTATTGGGACTTCCGCCGTTAGTGACATAGTGGATAAAGAGCAAGAGTTTGATTTCATTATCTCGACAGTTGAGTTGGAAACACCATTTCCTTTCATAAAAGTAAATCCTATTCTGACAAAAGAAGACAAAGAAAAAATCGCAACCGTTCTTTTTTTGAGTCAAAGTAGATTTCAGGCGGATGATAAACAAATTAATGGGTTATTTGATATTATTGGCAGGTATGTTGAGCCACGGGAAATGCCTGCCATTACGAAAGAAATCATCGATTTTGTCAACCATTCGAATCCGATTATCAAGGTAGAACATGAATATCGATACTCTCTAGCAGAACTAATCGGCCAACAGAATATTCAAATTGTACCTGATTCATTAGACTGGCGCACGGGAATAATGATGGCTGCCAGTCCATTAAAAGAGTCAAAAACTATTGATCAAGAATATGTTGACGAGATGATACGCTTAGTTGATGTATACGGACCGTATGTTTTATTGGGGGAAAACGTTGCGTTGGCACATGCAAAGCCAGAGAACGGAGTGAATCGATTAGGAATCTCCATGTTGGTATGTCCGAAAGGAATCTATTTTGATGAGGAAAATGAAATTAAAATTCTATTTGTTGTAGCATCGCCCAATGAGTATGAGCATCTTAATTACCTAAATGATATTTTGAAATTTGCAAAAGATTCCGCTGCTGTTGATAGTATCATTCAAACAAAAAATGTGATAGAATGCTATGAATTGACTAAGAGAATATTTTAGTTTCAGAGAAGTCCAAGATGGTGCACACTCTTTGTGCACCATCTTGGACTTCCTTTTTGTCACCGTTTTCAATATATTGTAAGTACAGACAAGAAGTGTTGAGTCAACAAAGGAGGGGAGCGGCCATTTTTGCTCACAGTCTGACCGTACAGATTTTAGAGGAAGTGTATAGCTGGAAGGAATTGACCAGTTACGTAGCTGACCAACTAATAAAAAATGAAAAGGGGCGTAGCAAATATATAGATGAAATCGATGAGAGCCTAGAACAGTTTGGCCCATACTATTTACTGCCTAATGTTATCTTATTTCACGGAAGGCCGGGTAAAGAATATTCAAATGCATTAGTAATTGTAAAATTGAATAAAGCATTCACGGCTGTTGAAGATAACTTACCAGTCAAACTGATTATAGGGATGACTACGGAGGATTCGAATGCCCATTTGAAATTACTCAAGTACTTAGTTGAAAAGCTAAAAGTTCACCAGAATGTTGTTAGCATATTATCGACAGAAAAAAAGGAAGAAATAGAAAAAATAATACATGGATTTTAGTAATCGTTCGAGGAAGGAGGAAGCAAATGGATGATTTTGAATTTTTACCGGATCTGATTTATTCTAATCTGCTCGTAGCAGACCAAAAAGAGGCAATTAATCTTTTAGCTGAATTATTGGAAGAAAACGGGTTGGTAGGGGGAGATTACAAAAAGGATGTGCTTTCGAGAGAGGAAGTATTCCCAACCGGTATAGTAGTTAAAAGTGGTGCTATTGCTATTCCCCATGCTAGAAGTTCTAAAGTTTTTGGCAACGGAGTAGCTGTAGGGATACTTGAGAAGCCAGTCAGCTTTCATTCCATGGAAGATTGCAATGCAGAAATTGATGTTGAAATAATCATGTTACTAGCTATTTCCGAGTCGGATAAGCAGCTAAAAATGCTGCAGACAATCATGAAAATGTTAAGCAAGGAAGAATTTATTCTTCTGTTGAAAGAAAAAGAAAGCAAAGAAGAGATTGCACAGCTATTAAATAGTTTTTTATAAAAAAGGAGGTAAAGTAATGGATAAAACAGTCGTTATTGCTTGTGGCGCTGGGTTAGCAACATCTTCAATGGTAAGGGACAGGATTGAGGATGTCTTGAGCGAGAACAATATTCGGGCGAATATCATTCAAACGACACTAAACGAACTGGAAGGATACGATGGCAAAGCAGACATTTTCATCACGACGATGAAAATCAATTCAGACTACACAACACCAGTGGTTCATGGGAGTGCCTTTTTAACAGGAATCAATGAAGAAGCAATCATTGAACAAATTGTAGGAATCTTAAAATAAATAAGGAGGGAAATTATGTTAGTAGATATCATTCAATATATTGTTGATCTTGGCAGCTATGTTTTTGTTCCAATCTTGATGTTTATTATAGGGTTGATTTTTGGGCTGAGTTTTTTAAAAGCATTGAAGGCTGGTGTTACAGTGGGTATTGGACTTATTGGTGTTTCCATCGTTAGTACCCTTACAGCAGAATCTTTGTCTCCGGTCATTCAAATCATGGTGGAACGTTTGAATTTGAATTTGACTGCAATCGACGTAGGCGGCGGTCCTGCTGCAGCGGTTGGTTTTGGTTCTTCCTTAGGTGCAATACTTATCGTGGTAATCCTGATTCTCAATGTTGCGATGGTTTTTTTCAAATTAACTAATACGGTTAATGTGGACATCTATAACTTTTGGTACTTTGCTATTACGGCTGGATTTGTCAATCTGTTAACAGGTAGCTTCGTCGTTGCGATCTTGGCTGGCGTGACTCATGCAGTACTAGGGTTGAAAATTGCTGATATCACAGCGAAAAAAACTCAAAAAATTATTGGTATCGAAGCTATCTCGATTCCTCATGGTTTTGCTGCGATGAGTGCACCTTTGTTCATGGTATTAGACAAAATTTACGATTTTATTCCATTGTTTGATCACAAAGATGAAAATGAAGTTAAAAATGAAAAAGGGATGGCGAAGGTCATCGGGATGATTTTTGGTGATCCGCTATTCTTAGGATTAATTTTAGGAGCAGTTTTTGGGCTCATAGCGCAGTATGATGTTCCTGGTATTCTTGAGGTGACGATGAAAACTGCTGGTATCATGGTGCTATTTCCTAATATGGTCAAACTAATCGTGAATGGCTTGATTCCAATTTCAAATCAGGCAAAAAAATTCTTTGCTACTAAATTCAAGGATCGTGAGCTATATATTGGCTTAGATTCTGCTGTTACTATCGGACACCCCGTTACTATCAGCGTTGGTATGTTAATGATTCCGGTATTCATGATATTTGCAGCGATTTTACCGGGAAATACGACACTTCCACTGGGTGAGGTGCCTTTCGCAGCGTTCTATGTTTGCTTTGCCACGATTATACACCGGGCAAATCGTTTAAGGACGATTGTATCAAGTGTAATCTTTATCCCAATAGTTCTATGGATATCCAGTTGGGCGGCACCATTGTTTACGCAATTGGCAGATAATGCCGGCTTGAGCTTCGTACAGGAAGGACAGCAAGCGACGACCATGGCACTGGGTAATTTTGGTATCTGGTTCCCAACAATGATTGCGCAGATCCCGACTGTTGGGCCAATTCTGTTGGTGGCAGTCATTCTAGTAGTAATATTTGGTGGAAAGATGATTGAAAATAAAAGAAGTACAGAAGAAACTAATGGGGCAGAAAAAGTATAAAAAAAGAGATGGGGTATAAAATGTTAACTATTGGTGTAATTGGCGCTGGAATCTACGGAACTTACCACATTCGGACCTACATGAAAGATCCGAATATAGGCAAAGTAATCGTTTGTGATTTGAACGAAGAACGCTTAAAAGTAATTGAAGAGTCCTATGGTATTATGGGTTATACAAATATGAAAGAAATGCTAGAAAAAGAAAGCATCGATGCCATCAGTATCGCAACGTCGGATCCCTATCACTTTGCTCCTTTAAAAGAAGCAATCGAAGCAGGGGTTAAGAACATATTTGTTGAAAAGCCTTTGGCAACAACAGTCGAGGAGGCAGAAGAAATCGTTCGGCTAGCTGTAAAACATGATACGAAAATCATGGTAGATTTCCACAAACGCTGGGATCCAGCTTATAATAATATGAAGGCTCTTATTAAAAGTGATCAAATCATTCGTGGCTACATTTCCTTAGATGATGTAATCTCTGTTCCCCTCAACTGGTTCTCTTGGTCAGATAAATCTTCGCCGGTTTGGTTTTTAGGTGTTCATTGCTATGACCTAATTAGATATATGACAAATAGTGAAGTTCTATCTGTTTATGCAGTAGGCAATAAGATAATTCTTGCAGATAAGGGAATAGATACGTATGATTCAGCTCAGGCAATTTTGAAAATGACTGACGGAAGCAATTGGGTCGTTGAAAATTCGTGGATACTACCTGATTCATTTCCCAAGTCAAATGATGGTCAGCTAGTGATGTTGACGGATAAACATTACTTGAAAAATGAATCCTATCGTGGGGTTAAGACCTATGGCGAAAAGGCTAGTCTGCCAAATTATATTTTCATGAACTTTGGCGAAGATGAAGTTTCCGGTTTTGGTCTCGAGCCTATGAAAGAGTTTATTCGCAATATCATTGAGGACAAAGATTTTTGCTGCGATGTTGTCGATGGGTTAATGGCAACGAAGATTGCGGAGGCTGTCCATCAATCACTTGAAACAGGAGAAGTAGTGTTTTTAAATGAAAGAGCTTAATAAAAAAGGAGTACGGATATGGAGATTTTTGCAATGAACCATGAAATACTAAAAGAAAAAAAAGCAGTACTCACCGCTAAAGAAATCAAGCAGCAGCCAAAAGTTTGGAGAAAAACTTTGGATATTTTAACAGAGCAAAAAGAAGAGTTGGAGCAATTTATCCAAAAAATTGTGAATCAGCGAGAGTATCAGATTATTTTTACTGGTGCAGGAACGAGTGAATTTATCGGTAATGCCTTAGTCCACTCTTTAAAGGGGAAATATGATGGTCACATTTTTTCGTATGCTTCAACAGAAATTGTCTCGGCTCCTGAGAGCTATTTACCGAAAACAAAACCTGTATTGCTAGTTTCTTTCGCTCGTTCTGGTGATTCACCCGAATCTTTAGGCAGTGTCAGTTATGCGGACGAAATATGTGAAAATATCCATCATCTATTCATTACTTGTAACAAACAAGGGAAATTAGCAAAGTATGGCAAAGACAAAGGGAACATATTCACGTTATTGTTACCAGATGAAACATTAGATAAAGGGTTTGCAATGACCTCAAGTTTTAGCTGTATGTATTTATCGGCATATGTTTCCCTCAATTTAGAAAATTTCGCTGAAACGAAAGACCAAGTCGAAAAAATAATTCCATCTGTAACTAATTTAATCGAGGAAGATTATTCGCTTGCTAAAAAAATTATTGAGGAGTTCCAATTTAAAAGAATTATATATTTAGGTTCAAACACGCTGAAAGGAATTTCTCAGGAGTCGCAATTAAAGATGCTGGAGCTGACCCAAGGTGCAGTCGTTACTATGTATGACTCACTATTAGGCTTTAGACATGGACCCAAATCGGCAATCACTAGTGAAACACTATTAATCATCTATCTCAGCGACAACGAGTTTTCCAGAAAGTATGAGATTGATTTTCTCAATGAAGTCATCAGTCAAAAAAATGGCTATAAATTATGTGTTCTTTACAATCAGCAGTTAACTGTTGATAGCAATTTAGTGGATTACAACTACTGCTATGAAATTGATGAGCCGCTGGATAATGTTTATTTGGGATTATGCTATATCATTTTTGCGCAAATATTGGCCTTGTACAAATCAATGGATGTTGGCATTGGACCAGATGATCCATGTCCTAGTGGGAAAGTAAACCGAGTTGTTAAAGGCGTTACAATCTATCCGCTGAATAACGCGTGAGAAGGTTTTGTGAAAGTAGGCTTAAAAAAAGATGATTAAAGAATTTTGTGGAGAAAATTTTTCAAATATAGAGAAGGCTATTAAAAATGGTGCAAAAAGAATTGAGCTCTGTGACAATATGGCCGTTGGTGGTACCACACCCAGTTATGGTGTGATTAAAGAGACAGTTAAATTAGGGAAGCAGTACGATATTCCGGTGATGATATTGATTAGGCCTCGTGGTGGTAATTTCGTGTACAGTGAGGCAGAACTGAAAATAATGATAGCAGACATAGGAGTGGCTAAACAATTAGGATCAGCTGGGATCGTGATTGGATGCTTAAATGAAAACGGGAAGCTGGATAAACAGTCTCTTGAACTATTGATTGCAGCTGTGGGAGAGTTGGAAATTACTTTCCATATGGCATTTGACATTCTTACAAAAGATGAGCAGCTTGAGGCAATTGATTGGCTTTCCGAGCATGGAGTGAAAAGAATTCTTACTCATGGAGGATCATCTGAATCAGATATTTTAGATAATTTCATTTGGTTATCTAGATTGATTGATTATGCTCAAGATAAGTTAGTTATTATGCCTGGAGGAGGAATAACTTCAAAGACAGTGGATTTTGTTTTTAAAAATTTGATGGTTGATGAGGTTCACAGTTCTAAGATTGTGCAGATTTAGTTTAATTTTTTATGCTGCAGCAAAAATGTTTTTTTCGAAAGCAGAGTAACTAGTAGTTAGGTAAGTACAATACTATTTCTTTACAGTAAAGAGTATTTAGACTTGGTGAAAAGGAATAGTATGTTAATAAAAAATCAGAAATATCTGTAAATTTTTCCAGTATGAGACTATGGGAAGCCTCATTTTGCCAATTGTGCTCCTAGGAAAAAATTCGAAACGGACCATTCTTTTAAAAAATGGATAAGCAATTACAGATAGTGAGAAAAAAGATATATTCTATGTATTACTTTATTCGAACGCGAGTTTCTTTTTAGAAAACGGAATGGGAGTAGAGGGATATCTAGAAGTCAAAGATTTGGAATTTCTACAACACACATAATCGGTCAAAGATATTTTGATGTTGAAGGGTGAAAATTCAAAGCATCTTTTTTGAAGGACCGTTTTGTACTGGAAAATATAGAGGAGCACAGAATCCCGACTATTTTAAGAATCCTAATCTAAAAACTTTTGCCCGCTAGCAGAATTTAGCGGGCAAATTAATTTAAAATTGTGCTGGACTTGGAAAAGAAAGGAGTATTAGACTTTATTTAGGTGCCTTGGCAGATGATGTTCAGCTCACAGTACAGTGAATTATTTTCAAGCAGAGGGAGCTAATCAGGCTGGGATAGACATTTTTGTTCACATCTACAGTGGTGTTAGTGGATTCAATCACCGAGCTCCTGGGATAATAGGAGTAGCTTTGCTGACATGAGATAGATTTTCAGAAATTATTTGAGATTGGGAGTTCATCAAGCAGACGTTCAGTGGTTAATTAAAGCGAAGATTCTCGATTTTTTAATTATTGATTGTATGAGAGCTAGTGAGATGCTAGAAGAATATCGCTTAGGTGAATTCCCTATTGTGGAAAAAAATGAGGCAGCCAGATTAATCGAGTGAATTTCATAATTAGTCATGTTGCTATAACATGATTTATAACACTCCTAAATTGGTTAGTTCTCCATAATTAAGATAGGAATGCTTTAAAATTTCATTTGTCAAATTAAGTCAGACAAATCGGTTTTATCTACATAAGCTCATAAATACTTCTAACAGTCTTTGATAATTTAATGATTTCCTTGGAATATGATTCCTGGTTTTAATGATTTGGAAGTTGATTTGGAAGTTGATTTGGAAGTCATTCAAAAGAGATTTGGTTTATTCGGCAATCCGATTATTATTGGATTAATGATAGACATAGTGATTGGTCTGCTCGCTGGTTATGATTTTGGTAGATTTATGAATTTAGGAGTTCCGCTTTTTTGTTTACTGCTTTTCTGTTAATATCGGTAAATTTTTTATAACGGTTGTATTATCTGGAGATAAGATTCTTCCATTTGGAGATATTTTAACGTTAGTATTTACTCTTTCTTGTATGGCCGCTGCCTTTAAAGGAAGTATTTCAAGATTAGTTATTAGCTGTGGTATAGGATGCTGTACTTGGTAGCATAGCTGGCTCTTGGCTCAACAAAAGCTTACCAAGTGGCACAGTGGGATATCGGTTCTACCGGACTTATATCTAGGTTATGGTCAAACGCATTAATGGTGTTAATTGCCGAAACCCTATCTCTATCAGGCATTCTTGTTATTACAGCAATTTTTTTTGGTTTACTATTCTATATTAGCAAAATAAAAATTATAACGCATAAAAAAAGGACGTATAAAACATGAAAACATTATTAATTATGTGTGTGGCAAGACATGCTACTACAACTGTTGTAAGAAGTCAAATAGAGGAATGGTTAAAAAATGAAGGTCTGACTAGCAGTGTATCAATTAAACAATCCTCATGTAGAGCAAGAAATGGAAAATATTAAGAATAATGTTTATGACATTGTTATTTCTATGACTCAAGTGCCCAAAGGTATTGAAGATAAGGTAACCACGGCTATTCAACTTTCGACTGGAATAGGGGCTGAGGCCGTCTGCTCAATCATTAAGAGGGGGTTATTAGAATGATTTTTTTACACAGACAAATAAATCTTGAAACCTTTGCTAATCGTCCTTCTTATTATGATGTTACTGACGAGGTTAATTGTGCTTTAAAAGAGAGCAAGGTAAAAAATGGTATTGTTGTGGTTTCTTCGCCGCATACAACTTGTTCTGTGTTCTTTGATGAATATATGCACGATGTGAATTATTATGGAGATGATTTGCTTCAAGTTGATTTGAACGAAGTAATGGAAAAAATTATTCCAACTCAAAAAACGGAAGGGCAGTATCATAGTCCAGGGCCAAAGCATATTGCTTATGGTTTGACGAAAACAGATCCAGATTATCCAGCAATGGAATGGGCAATGTTAAACACAGATGGGCATCTTCGTTCAACTATTATAGGGGCGAGTGAAAGCTTTATTATAAAAAATGGCATATTATTGACTGGAAAAGTTGGTTATATCTATTTTGTTGATTTCGATCAGACAAGAGAAAGAAATCGGCAATGCAATATACTGATAATGGGAGTATAAAGAATGATTGAGAAAGATTAAGTCTTGTTATTGAAACAGAAGTCAGAAATTAAAAAAATTAATTCATATTTCATTTGTCAAATTAAGCTAGAATAAATTGCCTCTTGTACATAACTCAAAAAGACTTCAATAGGTGTTTGATAGTTTAATGATTTTCTGGGGATATAGTTTCTGTGACAACTCACAGAGGAAATGAATTCTTGACTGACATCCCTAAAATCTTTTGATTTAGGTAAGCCATCGCGCCTAAGCAGTCCATTTGAGTGCTCATTTAAAGCTCGTTGTGAAGGTGTCCCGGGATCGGCAAAGAAGATATCAATGTCCTGTTGGTTACTGACAGATTTCCAATTAGAAAATTCTTTCCCACAATCAAAGGTGATGGACTTGAAGAAATGTTTTGGAAAGCGTTCAAACCAATGATTCAATGCTTCTTCAATATCGTTTGCTTTTCTTCCCTTGGGTTTCAACGTGATAATCACTTTAGACACACGTTCCACCAACGTGATGACAGCACTTTTATGATGAACACCTACGATCGTATCTCCTTCAAGATGTCCAAATTCTTCTTTAAAATTAGGGTAGTGTCTCGTTCGGTCATCAAGTGTTCGTTTAAATGCTTGTTTGCCTCTTGTTTCTTGGTGACCATTAGGTTTTCTTCTTCCTTTCATAGGAAGAGTTTGAACATCAAATTCTCCATTGGAGAATTTTCTATAAAGAGTTCTCATACTGCACGGAATCATACGTTCTTGCCTGCCGATAATGACATCAGGGGTCCAATCTTGTGCAACTTTTTCTTTGATATATTGTTTCTCAGAATCAGAGAATTCGATCCTCTTTCTGCCGCATTTTTTCTTATTTTCTTTGTATCGATGCCAATAATCTATTGCTGAAAAGCCTTGTTTAAAAAAATTGACTACCGTGTAAATTGTCTGAATGGCTCGACACATTCGCTTAGCAATGGTGACAGGTTTAACTTTTTGATGAAAATAAGATTCTATCATTGTGATTTCGTCTATGGTAAGATGTTTGTAAGTCATTTGTGGCTCACTCCTTGTTTTCTTTGGTCGGAAATACAATTTGAGTGTACCGCAAATGGCTTTTTTTATTTTATACACTTATATGTGCTTTATCCTTTTTTTTCATATCCCATCAAAAATATGTTATTATACTTATAAATTTGAATGATTAAGGATGAAGAAGATGGAGATCATGGAAAAAGCTCCTGCTAAAATCAATCTGGGCCTAGACGTTCTAAAAAAACGTGAAGAGGACGGGTACCATGAGTTAGAGATGGTCATGGCCAGTGTTGATTTGGCAGATAAACTGCTGATTAAAGAAATTCCGCAGAACCAAATCGTCGTGCGGACAAACGCCACCTTTCTTCCAGTGGATGAAAAAAACAATGTCTATCAAGCCCTCTCTTTAGTAAAAGAAAAATACGGAATCACAAAAGGTGTATCAGTAGATATCAAAAAAAATGTTCCGGTCGCAGCTGGTCTGGGAGGAGGCAGCAGTGATGCAGCCGCTGCCTTGCGGGGAATTAATCGTCTGTGGAAACTAGGATTGACCAAAAAGGAGCTTTGTGAGATTGGCTTCGAAGTAGGAACGGATGTCCCTTACTGTGTTCACGGTACGACAGCGTTTGTCACTGGAAGAGGCGAGTTTGTAGAGGAATTGCCTCCGATGCCCCAATGTTGGGTAATATTGGTGAAGCCTCAGTTTAGTGTTTCTACGAAAAAAATTTTTGCTAACCTGAAGATGGAAGGGATGGAACATCCAGACATTGATAAGCTGAGAGAGTCCATTGTCGAACAGGATTATGAAAAAATGGTCGCCTATGTAGGTAATGCCATGGAAAAAGCTACTATGGAAAGGCGTCCGATTGTGAGAGATATCAAAGACCGGATGATAAAATACGGGGCTGATGCTGCATTGATGAGCGGCAGCGGACCAACAGTATTTGGTTTGTGCCAGAATTATTCCCGGGCAAAACGGATTTATAATGGGTTGAGAGGGTTCTGTAAAGAAGTGCACATTGTCCGCACCATCAAATAAATAAGAAACTACCAAATCAACTGCACTCTTAAAGGAAAAGGTTGGTAGTTTCCAGCAGGTATCGTATAATGGACGAGTAGAAAACTTTCAAAAATGGAGGACCATTTATGTTTAAAAGGTTTAAAAAGAATAAAAAATCTTCATCCTTTCACGCGGTGGCTACTGGGACATTGCTTCCGATCAGCGCTGTAGAAGACGGTGTCTTTTCGGAAAAATTATTGGGAGACGGTTATGCTGTTAAGCCAGCAAATAGCGAGGTGTTTTCTCCGGTGGAAGGCAAAGTTCTAAGTATTTTTCCAACCAAACATGCAATCACGATTGAAACCACTGCTGGTTTTGAAATCTTGCTTCATATGGGATTAGATACGGTAGAATTAAAAGGTGAACCTTTTGAGATTTTTGTAACGGAAGGTCAAAAAGTGACAGCTGAAACAAAATTAGCCACGATGGATTTAGAAAAATTGGCAGAAACAAACACCCCTTCCACAATTGTAGTGGTGATTACCAACATGGACAAAGTAAAAGATATGCCAAAAACAAGTGAAAAAACAGTCAATGCAACAGAAGAAATTTTTTCCGTAGAAGTGGGATAAAAGTGGAAAATTCGAAAAGTTCTCTTTTCGAATTTTTTTAATACCGTTGAATGCTGAATTTTAGCAAGCAGCTTGCTGGCTGACCATTACGGGTGTGCGAGCATTATCAGGGAGTCTTTCCCTCCCATCTTTTCAACGATTTCGATGAAATTCTTCACTCAACAGTCCGCCAAACTTTCATATTTTTTGGCTAAAATTTTCAGATTATTTATGCCATGCAACTTCTTTTACTCCTTTTCTTTTCATTGGGTTTGTTTATTGATAAAATAGAGCTATTGGATAATTAGAGAAGAGGAAGCGTAAATGCGCATTTTATTTGTTGGAGATGTTGTTGGGTCACTTGGTCGTCAGATGGTCAGTGAGTATCTGCCCCGTTTGAAACATAAAATCAAACCGCAGGTAACGATTGTCAATGGGGAAAATTCGGCTGCCGGCCGTGGTATCACAGAAAAAATTTATAAAAAAATATTGCAGGATGGGGCGGATGTGGTCACATTAGGTAATCATGCTTGGGATAATCCGGCTATTTTTGAATTTATCGAAGGAGCGCCTAAGCTGGTTCGTCCAGCTAATTTTCCTGAACGAACCACACCCGGACGAGGGATTGTTTATGTGAAGGTTAACAGCTCGGAACTGGCTGTAATCAATTTGCAAGGGCGAGCGTTTATGGTGGATTTAGACGATCCATTTAAAAAAATTGACGAACTTATTACAGAAGCTTCTAAGCGGACACCGCTAATATTTTTAGATTTTCATGCCGAAACCACAAGTGAGAAACAGGCTATGGGCTGGTATTTGGATGGGCGAATCTCTGCAATCGTGGGGACCCATACCCATGTCCAGACCAACGATGGAAGAATTTTGCCCCAAGGAACAGCCTACTTGACTGATGTGGGCATGACTGGGCCTTACGATGGCATACTCGGCATGCAAAAAGAAGCGGTAATCAATAAATTTATGACAGCCCTGCCTCACCGGTTTGAGGTAGTTGAGCAAGGGCGGGGGATTTTGTCTTACTGTACGATTGAACTAAATGACAAGACGGGCAAGGCCCAAAAAATCGAGCACGGGGTAATCAACGAAGATCATCCGTGGCATGAGTAAGAAGAATGGGAAGGCACACCAATAAGGGAGAGACAGGAAATAAATGACGGATTCAGAAGAGAAATTTCAAATGGAACCAGCAATTGAAGAGGCTTTGAATACGTTGTTGGATTTGGTCCGCAAAAGCGAGGTCATTCAAGAATATCAAAAGATTGAGCAGCAGGCAAAGGACCACCCTAAGCTTCAAGAACTGATTGAAGCAATAAAAACAGAACAAAAAAATGCGGTGGCATTTTCTCATTATGATAAACCAGTCGCAGAACAGTCTGCTATCAAAAAAGCAGATGAGCTCGCACAGGCATTTGATGAGCATCCTTTGGTGGTTACTTATCGCGAGAAACTGATACTAGCCGATGATTTACTGCAGCATATGACACGTCTTCTGGAAAATGATCTCAATCGTTCTCTGGAACAACGTTATCAAGAAGAATTGAAGAAGTTACATGAAAGAGATTAAGGAAGTGAAGGGTTTGTCGAAAAAAACAAAACTAACTCCGATGATGGAACAATATTTAGGAATCAAGGAACAGTATCCTGATGCCTTTCTCTTTTATCGACTCGGAGATTTTTATGAAATGTTTTACGAAGATGCCATTAATGCCTCACAAATACTGGAAATCACCTTGACTAGCCGAAACCGTAACGCAGAAGATCCTGTGCCGATGGCGGGGATACCGTACCATTCGGCACAAGGTTACATTGATATTTTGATTGAACAAGGCTATAAAGTAGCCATTTGCGAACAGGTGGAAGATCCCAAAACAACTAAAGGGATGGTCAAGCGGGAAGTGGTCCGTCTGATTACTCCCGGGACAGTGATGGAATCCAAAGGACTTGATTCAAAGGATAATAATTATCTGACGGCGATAGTTTTTGATGCTCCTACACGTTTATTTGGCTTTGCCTACGTTGATTTGAGTACGGGGGAGTTGAAAGTCAGCACACTGGAGGATGAAGACAGTGTGCTCAATGAATGCAGCAGCCTGCAAACGAAGGAAATGGTTTTAGGAAGTGATCTACCAGAAAGTTTGCAGAAAAAACTAACGGACCGCTTAAATATCTTGTTTTCTGAACAAAAAGACAGTGAAGAAAATACTGAAACTAACTTTCTAGCTGAACATGTAAAAGACGGTCTGCAGAAAACAGTTTTAGGACGTTTATTGGCTTATTTGAGTGTGACACAAAAGCGAAGTCTTGGACATCTGCAGAAAGCAGAAAGTTATGAGCCAGCACATTTTTTGAAGTTGGATCACTACTCCAAGTTTAATTTGGAATTGAGCCAGTCGATTCGTTCTGGAAAAAAACAGGGAACACTGTTGTGGTTGTTAGATGAAACGAAGACCGCTATGGGGGGAAGGTTGCTGAAAAACTGGTTAGACCGTCCCTTGATTCAACTGTCGCAAATCAAAGAGCGGCAAACTATTGTAGACTCTCTGATGAGGGCTTATTTTGAACGATTGGATTTGCAAGAATGCTTAAAAAATGTCTACGATTTGGAACGTTTGGCTGGTCGTATCGCTTTTGGAACTGTGAACGGACGTGACTTGCTTCAATTGAAACAGTCCTTGCAGCAGGTGCCTAGGATTCGCCAGCTGATTGAGGGCATCAATCAAGGGGAATGGCAGAAATTGCTGCTGGATTTAGACCCTGTCAATGACGTAGTAGATTTGATCGACTCAGCGATTGATGAAGAAGCCCCAGTAACAATTACTGAAGGCAATGTGATTAAAGAAGGATTTGACCCTCAGTTGGATGAGTATCATGACGCTATGAGAAACGGCAAGCGCTGGCTGGCAGAGATGGAGAGGCAAGAGCGGGAAGAAACGGGCATTAAGAAGCTAAAAATCGGCTTTAATCGAGTCTTTGGTTATTATATCGAAGTGACGAAAAGTTATTTAGACCAGATTCCTGAAAATCGCTATGAACGCAAACAAACGCTTGCCAATGCCGAACGTTTTGTCACACCGGCATTGAAAGAAAAAGAGCGTTTGATTCTCGAAGCAGAGGAAAAATCTCAAGAGCTGGAATATTTATTATTCCAACAAGTGCGGGATGAAATCAAACAGGCCATCGTCCGTCTGCAAAAATTAGCCAAGGCGCTCTCGGCCATCGATGTCTTGCAGAGTTTTGCTGCGGTCAGTGAGAAATATCAGTATGTACGCCCTGAGATGATTCCTCAGGGGAAAGAGCTAGTGCTGATTGAAGGACGTCATCCCGTAGTGGAAAAAGTGTTGGGACATCAGCAATACGTTCCAAATTCAGTCACGATGAAAAAAGACACCACGATTTTGTTGATTACTGGACCAAACATGTCGGGGAAGAGTACGTATATGCGACAATTGGCATTAACGGTAATCATGGCGCAAATCGGTTGCTTCGTACCGGCCCAGTCTGCTAAAATGCCAATATTTGATCAGATATTTACCAGAATCGGTGCCTCTGATGATTTGATTTCAGGCCAAAGTACTTTTATGGTGGAAATGATGGAGGCTAATGAAGCGTTGCGTCATGCTACGCCGCAAAGTCTGATTCTCTTTGATGAAATCGGCAGAGGGACAGCGACTTATGACGGCATGGCTCTGGCAGAAGCCATCATTGAGTTCATCCACCGCAACGTAAAAGCTAAAACGTTATTTTCTACTCACTATCATGAGCTGACCCAACTGGAAGAAACGCTGGAAGGGCTTCGCAACATTCATGTAGGGGCGGTGGAAAAAGATGGAGAAGTTGTTTTTCTCCATAAAATGATGGAGGGACCAGCGGATAAAAGTTATGGTATCCACGTGGCAAAGTTAGCCGGCTTGCCTGTAGAATTATTGGAACGGGCCAGCACGATTTTGGCGGCTCTTGAAGCAGCTGAACCGGCCGCCCTGTCAAAAAATAAAGCTGAAAAGGAAGCACAGGACAAGGAAGGGACAGAAGGGCAGTTATCTTTATTTTCAGAAGTCTCTACGGAAGAGTTGTCAGTCATCGATTCATTGAAGAAAGTCAATTTATTGGAAATGACCCCTTTGGAAGCTTTGAACTTGCTCCACAGTTTACAAAAAAGAATTTGATTTAAACTAATAATAAATATAAATTAACAAGGAGGTGTCCGAATGGGAAAGATTCAGGAATTATCAGAACAACTGGCGAATCAGATAGCCGCAGGGGAAGTGGTGGAACGCCCTGCTTCGGTGGTAAAGGAACTGGTCGAGAACGCCCTAGATGCCGGGAGCACACAAATTGATATCATCCTGGAAGAATCTGGGATGAAAAAAATTCAAGTCATTGATAATGGCGAGGGAATTCCTAACAGTGAAGTTCTGAATGCCTTTAAGCGCCATGCCACAAGCAAAATACATTCACAAGATGATTTATTCCGGATTCGGACATTGGGCTTTCGCGGGGAGGCTTTGCCGAGTATCGCTTCGGTGTCTAAACTGACACTAGAGACTTCAACAGGAACAGGCGAGGGCAGTTTTGTTTATCTGGAGGGGGGAAAGATTCAGGAACACCGGCCCCACTCGTTGAGGAAAGGTTCTAATCTGACTGTCTCAGAGTTGTTTTACAATACTCCTGCCCGTTTGAAATACGTAAAGTCCCTTCAAACAGAATTATCGAATATTGCTGATATTATTAATCGTTTGGCTATGAGCCATCCAGATGTGGCTTTTCGTTTAGTTCATGATGGTCACCAGATGATGAGTACCACCGGAAATGGAGAATTGAAACAGGCGATTGCTGGCATTTACGGTCTGGCTACAGCTAAAAAAATGCTGGCTGTGAACAAGGAAGACTTGGATTTTCGTCTGTCAGGGTATGTTTCCCTGCCGGAATTGACAAGAGCCAGTCGGAATTATCTGTCAGTAATTATCAATGGACGTTATATTCGCAACTATTCATTGAACAAGGCTATTGTGGCTGGTTACGGGTCAAAATTAATGGTGGGAAGATTTCCAATCGCTGTGTTGAAAATCGAGATGGATCCTTTGCTGGTGGATGTGAACGTTCATCCGACAAAACAAGAAGTCCGTTTGAGTAAAGAGAAAGAGCTGACACTGCTGATTCAGCAAGGCATCAGCCAAGTGTTTCAAGACCAGCGCTTAGTTCCGGAAGTTGATACAAGCCAATTTTTCAAGAAGAAAAACTCCCAAGAACCTTTGTCATCACAACTGAAACTGACAGAAGAGAGGGACTCTCGTTCTGCGGGAGCTTCAAGTTTCCAAAAAAGCCGGTCGGAAGGAAAGCTCTCTAAGACAGGTTTGGCTTATGATGCCAAAGAAGGCAAGTTTTATGTAGAGAAAGTTTCAGAAACCGCTGCTGCTTTGCAGGATAAAGGGACAGTAGAAAAAGTGGCATTAAAGCCTTGGATGACTGAGGTAAAGGCTACGGAGACTAAAATTGTTGATTTAGCCCATGTTTCTTTTGATAAACTGGGAAATCCATTTGATGAGGTCACACTGACAGCATTGGACTTGGAGGAAGAGTTACAGGCTCCTTTTGCAAAAAGATTTCCCGAATTAGAATTTTTTGGTCAGATGCACGGGACGTACCTATTTGCACAAAATGAAGAAGGGTTGTTTATCGTTGACCAGCACGCTGCACAAGAGCGGATTAAGTATGAATATTACCGGGAAAAAATCGGCGATGTCGGCGAGGAACTGCAAGAGCTGCTTCTTCCTATCGTGCTGGAATATCCCCGCAGTGACGTGATTAAACTTAAAGAGCAATTGTCCTTGCTGGCTGATGTGGGCATTCATTTAGAAGAGTTTGGCTCAAACAGTTTTATTGTCAGGGCCCATCCGGCTTGGTATCCTCAAGGCGAGGAAGAGCAAACCATTCGTGAGATGGTGGATATCGTCCTGCAAACTGGAAAAATTGATGTGGCAACGTTCAGAGAAGATACAGCTATTATGATGAGCTGCAAACGCTCAATCAAAGCCAATCATCACTTGTCGGACATAGAAGCAAGACAGCTGCTGGCGGATTTGTCACAGTGTGAGAATCCTTATAATTGTCCTCATGGCCGCCCGGTGTTGATTCATTTTACGAACACAGAGATGGAAAAGATGTTTAAGAGAATTCAAGACCCACATTAGAAAGAAGGATGAAAAATGGCGGTGATTTTAGCTTCTCAGTCTCCTCGCCGGCAAGAATTGTTAAGGAAAATTGTGCCGGATTTTCAAGTGATACCAGCAGATATTGATGAAACAGTATCGGAAGGGCTGAAACCATCTGACTATGTGCAGCAAATGGCTTATGAAAAAGCAGCGTCGATTCTTGAAAGTCATCCTGAAGCAACGGTGATCGGCTGTGACACCGTAGTAGTTTTGGGGGATAAGATTTTGGGGAAACCCAAAGACCACGAAGAAGCCAAACAGATGCTCATGTCTTATAGCAATCAGACCCATCGAGTGTTGACTGGTTTGGCAATTTTGTCAAAAGACAAAGAAGTGGTCAGACTTTCTTCAGCTGATGTCACATTTTATCCTCTAGATGAGAAACAGGTGGAGGCTTATGTGGCATCGGAGGAACCCATGGACAAGTCAGGCGCGTACGGAATTCAAGGAGGAGCGTCGATTTTTGTTAGAGAAGTCAGCGGGGATTTCTATGCTATTGTGGGTTTTCCCATCGGTTTAGTCAATCAGTTATTAAGAGATTTTTGAGAAAGGGAGGGTACTATGGAAAAAACTGAAAAAGAATTAAGAGAACTATTGACACCTTTGCAATACGAGGTGACGCAAGAAAGCGGAACAGAAAGACCTTATTCCAGCGAATATGATCAATTGGATGAAGAAGGTATCTATGTAGATATCGTCGGCGGAGAACCTTTGTTTAGTTCTTTAGATAAGTATGATGCCGGTTGCGGCTGGCCGTCGTTTACTAAGCCGATAGCTATCTTGAAAGAACTAGATGATTTTTCTTTGAGCCGTGCCCGCGTAGAGGTCAGAAGTTCCCAAGCCGACTCCCATCTTGGACATGTATTCCCCGATGGACCTGTAGAAGCAGGCGGCTTACGTTATTGTATCAATGGCGCAGCTTTGAGATTTATTCCTGTGGCAGATTTAGACAAGGAAGGTTACGGAGAATACAACGTTTTATTTGAGAAGAAATGATAGCCTGATAAATAGACTCCCCCTTGAAATCAAGAGTGTGCAACATTGATTTCAGAGGGGAGTTTTTTTCTAAATTATTTATCTACCGGATGGGGAGTATTTATTTTCCGTTTTAATTTTTCCAACATATCTTGTGTCATAGTCTCTAAATCATAAGCCGGTTTGAAAGACCATTCATTGCGTGCGGTTTGACAATCCAGCCGGTCTGGCCATGAATCGGCAATCTGTTGGAGCTTTGGGTCTATGTGATAGTCCATCGTAAATTCTGGTAAAAACTTTTGGATGGCCTGTTTGATATCTTCCGGATCAAAAGACATACTGGAAATATTAAAGGCATTTCGATGAATCAGTTTTTCAGGATCAGCTTCCATCAACTGAATAATCGCCTCAATGGCGTCCGGCATATACATCATATCCATATAGGTGCCCGCTTTGATTGGGCAAGTATAGTGCCCGTATTTTATAGCTTCATAGAAAATTTCTACAGCATAATCTGTGGTGCCCCCTCCCGGAAGGGTCTCATAAGAAATCAATCCGGGGAATCTCACGCCGCGCGTATCTAAAGCATATTTTGCATGGTAATAATCACACAATAATTCGCCAGCCACTTTAGTGATGCCGTACATCGTAGTGGGGCGCTGCAAGGTATCTTGAGGGGTCTCTTCTTTAGGAGTGTCAGGTCCGAAAGCACCTATGGAACTTGGGGTAAAAAAACTCATGCGGGATTTTCGGGCAACTTCTAAGGCATTCATCAACCCGTCCATATTAATTCTCCACGCGTCTTGAGGGTGGTCTTCTGCAACTGATGACAGTAAAGAAGCCAGATGGATCATAGTATCCGCTTGAAACTCATGTGCTAATTTGCCCATTTTCTCCTTATCTAAAACATCCAATGGGATAAAATGCCCCTCCGTACAAACAGCATTTTCCCGATCTTCCCTAATATCTGTTGCCAGTACATTGTCGACACCATAAAGCTGGCGTAATCGTATGATTAATTCTGAACCGATTTGTCCAAGACTGCCTGTCACAAAGATTTTTTTCATCCGTCTCTTCCTTTCGCTCCCAAAATTAAATCAAATTCATTTCTTTGCCGACTTTTTCATAGATTTTTATCGCTTCATCCAACATTTCTTTCGTATGTGCGGCGGTCGGCATATTACGGACTCTGCCGGCCCCAAACGGCACTGTCGGGAAAACGATTGGCTTCACATACACACCCTGTTCAATCAGCTTGCCGGCAAAGGTTTGAGTTAATTTTTCATCTCCAAGAATAACCGGTGTGATCGGTGTTTCTGATTGGCCGATATCAAAACCGATACGCTGCAGTTTTTCTTTGAAGTAACGTGCATTTTCCCATAATTTGTCTACGTAACTTGTATCTTGTTCCATCAAATCAATGGCTTTGATGACAGCACCGGCAGCACCCGGTGTCAATGACGTGGAAAATAAAAATGGACGGGCCTGTGATTTCAGCCAAGTAATCAATTTTTGCGAGCCCGCAACATAGCCTCCCACAACGCCGATAGCTTTAGATAAGGTTCCCATCTGGAAGTCAATCTTATCTGACAATCCGAATGCTTTGACTGTGCCGGCACCGCCTCCCAGAACCCCTGAGCCATGGGCATCATCCACGTATAAAATCAAATCATATTTTTCTGCAATTTTTACGATTTCATCTAGTTTAGCAATGTCTCCATCCATGGAAAAAACACCGTCTGTGATGAACATGATTTTTTCAAAAATCCCGCTGTCCCGTGCTTCTTTTGCTTGTTCTTCCAAGTCTTTCATATCTGAATGTTTGACTCGGATGATTCTGGCACCGGACAGACGGCAGCCATCAATGATGGAAGCATGGTTCAACTCATCAGATAAAATAGCATCATTTTTATTCATGACAGCAGAAATAGCTCCCATATTACAATTAAAACCAGATTGAAAAGCGATGGCAGCTTCTGTGCCTTTGAATTTGGCAAGTCTGTCTTCTAATTCCTGATGAATTTTAAGGGTGCCGTTGATGGTTCTGACAGCTCCGGCACCTACGCCATAGGTTTTAGTTGCTTCTTCACTGGCTTTGATCAACTCCGGATGAGTGACAAAGCCTAAATAATTATTGGAGGCCAGATTGATTTTTTTTTGTCCGTTGATTGAAATGACCGGTCCGTTGGCTTGGTCAAGAACGTCGATATCAGAGAACAGCCCTTTTGATTTTAAATCACTTAACGACTGGTCTAGAAATGTTTCTAGGCTGGAGCTCGAATGATTACTCGTCATAGTTATTTCCCCTTTCTTATATTAAAATCACTATAAGTATACAACGCTGAGGAGGCGCTTACAAAAAATGGCGAATGATTATTAAGGAAATCTAATAATAATTATCTGTTTTTATTGTGAGGTAGAAACAAATAGTCCGTCTAGAATGGATGTATTTAAAGGGGAAGGTGGTTTTAAAAAAATTGATTGCTCTGAAGAGATGAAATTCCTGCCCTTAACTGATAAAAACCCCCTGACATCATTTTTAATATGATGACGTCAGGGGGTTTTTGATTACAAATCAAAATATTTTAGTTTTGAATGCAAGCAGATTGTTTAAAAATTGACTTTATAGGTCGTTGTTGACGTGAAAGTGTTCTCAGGTTTAAGTACAATATCCCCGAAATTTTCGAACTCTATCGCACCGGGAAGTTCCTGTGTTTCTAGGGTGATTCCAGTAAAGTTTTTAACCTTTTTCACACCGGGTGCTTCTGGTCCGAAATTACCAGAGAAGACAACAACAGCAGGTTCAGTCGTCGTCATTTCTACGCTGATTTTTTCATCGGGACTGATCAATTTTGCTTGGACAGGTACATCTTCACGTAATACGAAGGGATGGTCCAACCCGCCTACTAAGGTATTTTGTGGATAGTCTGATTCGTAGATTTGGGTCAAAGGCTGTGCGTCTCTAAAATCAAAAGGCGTGTCCATCACGGATCGCAGTTCTCCAGTCACTGTGACATCATCATTGATGACCGCAAAGCTGTCGGAGGCCAACTGCATTTTGTGCTGATGGACGGTTTGTTCGTGATTGTCAGTCAGATTAAAGTAGACATGATTCGTCGGATTGAATAAGGTTGCTTTGTCAGTGGTCGCTTTGTAATCAATCCGCCATTCATTATTGTTATTTAATGTATAGGTAACGGAAATCGCCATGTTGCCTGGAAAGCCATTTTCTCCATCAGGACTTTGATAGTGAAAAACGATTTGGACGTAATCAGTGCCGACAAAAGTTTCAGCTTGCCAAAGTTTGGTTTCGAAGCTGTCAGGACCACCATGTAAAGTGTTGTTACTTTGTTCGGGTTGCGTCGTCACTTGATACTTTGTCCCGTCGATTTCAAATTTCCCATCTGTAATTCGGCCGGCAACCCGTCCAATAGTGGACCCCAGATAACTATCGATCGTCTGATAGTCTTCACCTTTATCAAAGCCAAGGACAATGTTCGTATGCCCTTCTTGCTGGGGGACGAGCCATTTAACGATTCTCGCACCTAAATCCGTCGCCATCAACTTTACCTGATGATCGTTTTCTAGTGTGTAAAGTGTTGCATTTGCTCCAAAATTTGTTGTTGAAATTTTCATTAATATCACCTCGCTATCATTTTGTCATTATTTGAATCAAATTACAAGGGACAAAAAGCAGCCGCCTTCATTCAACGATATCGGGAATGATGGCTGATGTGCAGATTAGCTGTTTGTCTGATGTATAGCACGATTTTATACGAGTATTCTTAACTAGTTGTTATTGAGTTACTAAGGTAATGGCATAAAATTCACCTGACAGAAAACAACCCAAGCATTACTTATTCTTTAGTAACCGTTATGAAATAATAAAATCTCCATATAGATTAGCTGTAGCAATATTCTATATGGAGACTATCTTTCAATTTCTTGCTTTCAATGCTGTCAGAGACTTTGCAAGAGTTTAGCTGTTACAGCACACAAGCTTTCTATATATGTTAACGAATCACCACATACTCAAGTCCGACTAATTTTGCCCATGAAATGATTTGATCTGTTGTCAGATTCAGTGAAACTACAGTGTGGTGTCCGCCGCCAGCTTGAATCCAAGCCCGAACTCCTTCTTGGAAGTTAGGCTTAACTTCCCATAACACTCTCGCCACTGGCAATTTTGGTGCAGGCTCTGTTGGTTCGAAGGTCGAGACCTCATTGATTAAAAGTTTGTAATGAGTTCCAAAGTCTGCCATGGAAACGACCACTCCTTCACCAGCTTTTCCATCAAAAACTAAGCGGGCAGGGTCTTCTCGATCTCCCATAGATAAAGGAGCAACCACGATTTTCGGCTTATTTACCGCAAGGGTAGGGTCTACTTCCAGCATATGAGATTGCAGGATGGACTCTTTGCCGGGAGCTAATTCATACGTATAGTCTTCCATAAAGCCAGTGTTTTCATTGTGAGCCATAACTTTCATCAACCGGTCTAGGGCGGCTGTTTTCCAGTCTCCTTCTCCGGCAAAGCCGATGCCTTGAGCCATTAAGCGTTGAACCGCTAATCCCGGCAGCTGCTGCATACCATATAAATCTTCAAAGTTTGTTGTGAAGGCATTGTAGCCGCCAGCTTCAAGGAAACGTTTGAGACCAATTTCTTGTTTTGCTTGGACTTTGACATGATTTTCCCAAACCGTCGGATCGTAATCACCGTAATCAAAGTCATAGAGTTCCTTATATTCTGCAAATAATTTCTCTACATCATCATCGGAGACAGCGTCGATGTATTGCACAAGATCGCCGATGCCAAAGTAATCCACCGTCCAGCCAAATTGGATTTGTGCCTCTACTTTATCTCCTTCAGTGACACCCACATTACGCATGTTGTCGCCAAAACGTGCCACTTTAATATTGAAGCTTTCATTAAAGGCAACGGCCACATCCATCCACTCTGCGATTTGTTCCTGAACCTCTGGACGTTTCCAGTAACCGACCACGATTTTGTTTTGTTTATTTAAACGGGCATTGATAAAGCCGTATTCCCGGTCGCCGTGAGCGGCTTGGTTTAAGTTCATAAAGTTCATGTCGATGGTTTCCCATGGGATACTTTCATTGTACTGTGTTGCCAAATGTAGTAACGGTTTTTGAAGTAATTTTGTTCCGCGAATCCACATTTTAGCAGGGGAGAACGTATGCATCCAAGTGATGACTCCGGCAACTTTGTCTTGGTAATTTATTTCTTTCATGATACTTGTAATGGCATCTGCTGAAACAGCCAGTTCCTGAAGAACTACCGGGTATGGTAATTTTCCGGAGTTGTTTAATTCTGCAGTCATTTCTTCTGCGTGTTTTTTCACTTCATTTAACGCTTCTTCGCCATATAGATGCTGGGAACCTACCACAAACCAAAATTCTTTTTTTTCTGTTAACATGTTCCATCACTCCTGTTTGTTTTATTTTTGACCGTAATAAGCATCTTTTCCATGCTTACGCAGGTAATGTTTGTCCAAGATATATTGAGGCAACTCTTCAGCATAGGAATTGAGTTGTCTGGTGTAAAAATTCATTTTGCAAACTTCATCTAGCACGACAGCATTCATGACTGCCTCATCAGCTGTTTTCCCCCATGTGAATGGGGCGTGACCATGTAAAAGGACTCCCGGGACTTCTAAAGGGTCAAGTTTATGTTCGGCAAATGTATTGACAATCACGTGCCCTGTTTCTTTTTCATATCCCCGTTCAACTTCTTCGGAGGTCAAAAATCTGGCACAAGGAACGGGACCATAAAAAGTATCTGCGTGGGTGGTCCCCATAGCGGGCACATCCAGTCCGGCCTGCGCCCAAGCAGTTGCCCATTGTGAATGAGTATGGACGATACCGCCGATGTCTTCAAAATGTTTGTATAAAACTGCGTGGGTAGGTGTATCTGAGGATGGGTTTAATTTCCCTTCAATGACATTTCCCTCAAAATCACAGACTACCATATCATCAGCTGTCATCGCGTCGTAGTCGACACCGCTTGGCTTGATAATAAATAATTTTTGGGACCTGTCCACCGCGCTGACATTTCCCCAAGTGTATTTGATCAATCCCTGTTTAGGTAACTCTAGATTGGCAAGAAAAACTTCTTCTTTTAGCTTTTCTAACACAATATTCACTCCTTTTTATTTTTTGAAAGTCACAACGATAAGTTAAATTAAATGTTCAACGGCTGCCCTTTCGATCGGCAGTCCTTCTTTATACCGTTTGATAAATGTTTCAAAGCCTGCCACATCTCTTTCGTCTGGAGTTAAACTTTTTGCCAGATTGCCGGCGAAGACTTGTTTATTGAGAAAATCGGACAGGTCTTGGTCGGGATTTTTTTGGACCATGTAAGCGGCTAATAAAGCCATGCCCCAAGCACCGCCCTCACCAGCAGTCTCCATCACAGAAACAGTTGTATTCATGGCTGCCGCCATCATTTTTTGCCCGACTTCTTCTGTTTTAAAGAAGCCCCCATGTCCAAGAATCTCATCTACATGTACTTGCTCTTCACCGACTAAAATGTCCATACCGATTTTTAAAGCACCAAGGGCGGACATTAAGTGAGTTCTCATAAAGTTGGCAAGATTAAATACGTCGTCAGGTCCATGAACGAAAAGTGGCCGTCCTTCGGCAAATTCAGTAATGTTTTCCCCAGAGTAGTAACCGTAGGAGAGCAACCCACCGCCATCAGCTTCACCCTCAAGAGCTTTTTTAAACAATGTTTCGAACAGTGTGCCCACGTCAACGGACATGCCAAGGCTTTCGAGCAATTCAGAAAATAATTTCACCCAGCTGTTGATATCTGATGAGCAATTGTTGGCGTGAACCATTGCGACTAATTTTCCATCAGGTGTGGTGACCAAATCGATTTCGGGATGGACTTTTTTCAATTCTTTTTCCAAAACAATCATAGCGAAAACGGAAGTCCCGGCAGAGACATTTCCTGTTCGTTTCGCCACACTGTTTGTGGCAGTCATTCCTGTGCCGGCATCACCTTCTGGCGGACACAAAGGGATACCCGCTTGAAGATGACCGCTGACATCCAATAATTTAGCACCTGCTTCAGATAGATTTCCTGCTTCTTCACCTGCTAATCTTATTTCAGGAAGAATGTCTTCCAATTTTTGCTTAAAATCAGCAGAAGTCGTCAATTCATTGAATTGTTGAATCATTTTTGCATCATAACTGGCAGTTTTGGGGTCGATAGGGAACATCCCTGAGGCATCTCCAACACCCAATACTTTTTCACCAGTTAATTTCCAGTGCAGATATCCTGCTAAAGTAGTGAAAAAATCGACGTCTTTTACATGAGGTTCCTTGTCAAGAACCGCTTGATATAAATGTGCAATACTCCAACGTTGAGGGATATTGTAGTCAAAGAGTGCGGTTAATTTTTCAGCTGCATCACCAGTATTTGAGTTGCGCCAAGTCCTAAAAGGAACGAGCAGTTGTTCTTGAGAATCAAAGGCCAGATAGCCGTGCATCATGGCACTGAAACCAATGGACGCGACTTGACGGATAGGCTCCCCCGTGATTGCTTGAACATTTTTGTTTAAGTCCGCATAACAGTTTTGTAACCCTTTCCAAATTTCCTCAAGAGAATAGGTCCAAAAGCCGTCAACTAGCTGGTTTTCCCAATCATGGTTGCCTGAAACGATGGGGTTGTAATGGGAATCGATCAATACTGCCTTGATTCTGGTAGAGCCTAATTCAATGCCTAGGAACGTTTTGCCATTTTTGATGTCATCAATCGTTGCTTGTTTAGTTGTCACTGCAGTGTTCTCCTTTCCATGTTTCCTTATATACAAAAAAACTTCTCATAGTCCATAAAAATGGGTTCTATAAGAAGAATTATAAAATATATGTCCGTACATGTCAATTTTTAATTTCGTTTTGTTCAGACTAATTTTCGGGTAGAGTCTCTCACAATAAGCTTTGGGGTATAAATTTTATTTTCCAAAGGCTTTTGCTGTTCGATTTTTTTAATCATAGATTGCACCGCTTCAGCTCCCAACTGTTCTTTTGGATGAGAGACAGTGGTTAAGGCGATTTCCCCAGCTGTACTTAAGTAAGAGTCGTCGTTTCCAGTAATAGAAAAATCATTAGGAATGGAAAAACCTCTTCGAATCAGCTGTTGAGCCAATTGATTTGCGATTTCGTCATTGTAGCAGACAATACCAGTCACAGAAATTAATTGTTGGTTTAAATCTGCTAAAATCGTTTCTATCACTTGCTGCTTTGTTTCGGTCGTGTAGGTGTAGATGCAATTTGATTCAAATAATTGGTTTGCCTCTGTATGGGCATTAATAAATCCTTTCATTCGCAACTTTCCTTGAAGGTCATCAATTTTTGTGACCATTGCTAGATTCTTGTGTCCTTGATCAATCAAATGTTTAGTCGCCAAATATCCGGAAGCCACATCATCCACCACTATAAAAGGGAAATCCAGTTCTTCATAATGGGCATTGATCATAAGTACTGGAATGTCTCTTTCTTTCAGTGAAACGTAGTAAGAAAGGTTAGGGTTATATTCGTTGCTTTTAGTAGGTTCGACAATCAGTCCTGAGACACCTTGATGGAGCATCATCTCCAAGCATCTTCTTTCTGTGGACAAGTCGTTGTTCGTGCTCGCCAGTAAAAGACCGTAATTATTTTCCCTTAATTCCTGTTCGATGCCCCGGATGATGGAGGGGAAAATATAATCTGACAAGTAGGTCGTAATAACTCCGATTTTTTTTTTTGCACCATTAAATGTTTGAGGAGCAGGCATTTGAACATAAGTTCCTGAGCCTTTTTCCGCTTTAAGATGACCTTCATTAACTAATAAAGCAATCGCTTGTCTGACGGTATGCCGGCTGACATTAAAATCTTTTTGCAACTGGGTTTCTGGCGGGATAACATCCCCGACATGATATTCTTTTGCTAATATTTTTGAACGTATTTCATCCGCAATCAACTGGTATTTGGCTTTTGACATGATTTTCACCTTTATTCTGTATGTTTATAGCAAATTATAGATTAAATGTCCGTACAAGTCAAAAGGGGATCAGATGAAGTCGTGTGAATGGGATAAAAAAACTCTCTGTTCTTCAAAAGGAACAGAGAGTTTTTGTCTTTACATAAATAATCCCCAGTAGCCGATTAAAACAACACCTAAAATAATCCGGTACCAGCCGAAAGGTTTGAAGTCGTTGGTCTTGATAAAGTTCATCAAAAACTTGATAGCTATGATAGAAACGATAAAAGCCACTAAAGAGCCCACGAGCAGGAAGATTAATTCACCTTCTATAAAATTTCCTCCCGCTTTAAAAAATTTGAGGAGCTTGTAACCACTGGCTCCAAACATCACAGGGATACTGAGGAAAAATGAAAATTCCGCCGCGATGTATCTGGAGGTACCAATGAGAAGTGCCCCGATGATGGTTGCTCCTGAACGGGAAGTCCCGGGCATCAATGACAACACTTGGAATAATCCGATGATGATCGCCGTTTGATACGTAAACGACGTAAAATCTGTGATTTTTGGTTCACGATTTTTATTGAAGTTTTCCACAATTATGAACAAAACACCGTATAAAATCAACATGATTGCAATCGGCAAAAATTTATGGAAATGTTCTTCAAACCAGTCGTCATAAAGTAGTCCCAAAACACCGGCAGGTATACACCCGACGATTACTTTAAACCATAAGTCCCAAGTATCTTTTTTCTCTGTTGTTGTTTTTTTAGGAGAAAAAGGGTTCAGCTTGTGGAAATAGAGGATGACTACAGCGAGGATGGCCCCCAACTGGACAACCACGTTAAACATCTCTATAAATTCCGGGCGGGCATCTAATTGCATAAATTCCTGTACTAAAATTAAGTGTCCGGTGCTGCTGATAGGCAGCCACTCGGTAATACCTTCGACTACCCCTAGAATAATCGCTTTGATTAGTTCATACCAATTCATATTAAAATCCTTTCAGTTACTGACATTAAAAAACTTTATGCCCATTAGTATACTCATTTTTCGCAAAAAAACAAATTGAATTTGAAAGTTTAAAGAGAACTTAAAATTCAGGCATCCTTACTTGAAAACGAATAGTTTCTCAGTTATCCACAGAAAGTTGTTAACAATCCCATGATTTTGTGAATAACTGCTAAGAATGCAGGAATAAAAGCTTAAAAAATGTGGATAGCTTTCCACAAAGTTATCCACATTATCCACAAAGTGGGCATAAGTATTAATGTTGTTCTAAAATTCGTTTTAAAAATTCCTTCGTTCGCAGTTCTTTTGGATGGTTAAAAATTTCCTCAGGAGTATTTTCTTCTGCAATCACTCCTTGATCCATAAAGACGACACGATCGGAGACATCTTTGGCAAAACCCATTTCATGGGTGACGACAACCATCGTCAAGCCTTCTGCTGCCAGTTCACGAATCGTCTTTAAAACTTCTCCGACCATTTCAGGGTCCAAGGCAGAGGTTGGCTCGTCAAAGAGTAGGCAGTCGGGATTCATTGAAAGGGCCCGTGCGATGGCGACCCGCTGTTTTTGTCCGCCTGAAAGTTGCTTAGGGCTGGCATTTTGAAATTCTCCCATCCCTACCTTACACAGATTGTCCATTGCGATTTTCTCCGCTTCTTTTTGTGAGCGTTTCAAGACTTGGACCTGACCTATTACACAGTTTTGCAGGGCATTCTTATTTTCAAATAAATTGAATTGTTGAAAAACCATTCCCAGATGGGTTCGTAATTGAGAGAGTGAATACTCATCTGACAGAATACTGTCTCCTTTAAACAAAATATCCCCGCTAGTAGGTTCTTCCAGCATGTTGATGCAACGCAGAAGTGTGGACTTGCCCGATCCCGAGGACCCGATAATCGTCACGACTTCTCCTCTGTGAATAGTTAAATTTACACCTTTTAAAATATGGTTCTTACCGAAATCTTTATGCAAATCTTTAATTTCAATCATTTTTTCCATCAGAATCCCTCCTAGTCTATGGTTTCAGGCTTTTGAACTTGCATTTGATTTCCATAAGGCTCGTAATGCCCGGGACCATCAAGTTTTTTCTCAATACGCCGTAAGATTTGGGTCACCGCAAAAGTCATGACAAAGTAAATGACACAGACTACCGAGAAGGTTTCAAAAAATCTGAAGTTTGCTCCTGAAACTGTTTTTGCTTGGAAAAATAATTCCGAGACTGCAATGACATTTAAAACAGAGGTGTCTTTGATATTAATGACAAATTCGTTGCCGGTCGCTGGTAAAATATTGCGGATAACTTGCGGGACGACAATATGCCGCATCGTTTGATAATGTGTCATACCGATTGCTTGGGCGGCTTCAAATTGCCCTTTGTCCACAGCAAAAATCCCGCCACGGACGATTTCAGTCATGTAGGCCCCTGTATTGATCGAGACAATAATGATGGCTGCAATCGTACGATTGATATTGATACCGAATGCTTGTGCCGCACCGTAGTAAATGACCATTGATTGCACGATCATCGGTGTTCCCCGGAAGACTTCAATATAAATAGAAAATAAAGTATTTAAAAAGTTGAATAGGCCTCTTTTACCCGCCTTTTTTGGTGTGGGGATCGTTCTGAACATTCCGATAGCCATCCCGATGGCAGTGCCCAAAACTGTTCCGATAAGTGAGATAAGCAGAGTCATTCCGGCACCTCGTAGAAACATGACCCCATTTTCCTCTACAATTTTTTTAACCCAAAAGAAGAATCCTCCGGTCGCATCGTCTTCGGCTCCTGGTTGCTGTTCAATCGCCGTAGCCATGATTTCTTCACGCTGTTCTCTGGAAATATTGCCTAAAACTTCATTGATCGGCTCGGTCAGAGGGCTCCCTTTTCTTAAACCGATGGCGACGGTTGAGTCAGCTTCTGATAGTTCAAAGCCTTTTCCTTCATCAAATTGTACCATGACAAAATTCGGATTGATTTTTCTGGCAGTAAGTCCTTCGACATTTTCTGAAACGTAGCCGTCGATGACTCCTGATTCCAGTGCTACACGCATGGCTGGAAAATCATCCATGGCAAGTTCTTTTTGCACACCGGGAATTTGGTCGATGGCATCATAATGAAGAGTCCCCAGCTGGCCAGTGATTTTCGCACCTTCAAAATCCGCTAAGGATCTGGCTTCTTCAAAGGGAGAGCCTTTTTTTACCATCATGACCAGTTCTGCGTGGTGATAGGCCTCGGAAAAATCAATCGCTTTTTTACGTTCTTCTGTGGGAGACATCCCAGCGATGATAGCATCTATTTTTCCAGAAGTCAGTGCGGGAGCCAAACCGTCCCAAGATATTTTGACGATAACTAGTTTTTTTCCTAGCCCCTCAGCGACTTTCCTAGCAATTTCAACATCATAGCCGCCAGCATACTCTTTTTGCCCGTCGATAGGTACGGCACCGTTTTTGTCGGTTTGCTGAGTCCAGTTAAAAGGGGGATATCCTGCTTCCATTCCTACTCTAAAAAGATCTTCATCGTTAGTTTCTGCTGTTGCTTCGCTGTTGCCCCAAGTCAAGGCAGGAAAAATCAGCAAAAAAGCAAACAGCCACGTCATCCATTTTTTCATTTGTTTCCTCCTATAAATATAGTTGATAAAAAAGACCTCGTGGATATCACGAGGTCTTGGATTGCACAGATTTTCCGCCGCTGACGAAAATAGCGCAACTTAGTCTTCACAGACTAAGACAGTCCAGCAGTTGTTCGCTACTGTCCCAACACTTACCAGAGAGGCTGGCAAGCATTTCGGCGACTTTCCCTCCACTTGGTGTCATGGTTTCCTCAAACTCGACCAAACTTCTTGATTATCGCGACCTCTACCTCATCATGAGGCAATTTAATTGTTTCTATAATAGCTTAGAAAATTGCCTGCGTCAAGTTCAGGTGTAAATAATAATCGGTAAAAGTTCGGATGGTTTAAAAACAATACAATTTGTGAAATAAAGAGATTGGATTATGTGCCCATGGAGTTGTGGGGGATTGCGGATCTATAATTTATTGAACTGAAGAATCGCATAAATCGAAATCATTAAAAACAAGCTCAAACAAAAAAAGACCCTGTCGGAAGTTTCCGGCAGGGTTAGTTTTAAGAGTGTGCGACTTGCGGTTTCTTGACACGTCCCAAGATTGCTTGAATCACTGACAGTCCACCGTTGGCAATCATTAGTGCTCTGATAGCAGAGCTGTATAATGTGATGTCGAAGTCCCAAGTCTTATAGACGACTAGAATAATTGCTAAAAAGACAATCACTAGAAGGTTGAAGAAGGCAAAAGCCCATAGGTTACCATTTTCTTTTCTTGCAAGGTAAAATATTGAGAATCCAATACTAAGGATGACCCAGGCAAGACTGACAAAAATGCTGAACCAATAAATAAAAAATGCCACCATGTTTCTTTCCCCATTTCATTTTTATCTTGGACAATCATACCATTTTAATGGAAAAAAGTCATGCAATATTTGTTATTTTTAACCTGCTAAGAAAAAACCGAGGCACAGTTCGCCTCGGTCGTTAGGGTGTATTAAACTTATCTTTCTTGTTGAAGTGCTTTTAGACCTGCCATGTTTAATAAGTTCCAAGGTGTGTCAAATTCCGGCTGGAAGAAGAAATCAGCGTAAGCTAATTCTTCAATGGTGAATTTTGTTTGTATTGCAATAGATATGGCATTGATATTTGCCGTCAAATCTTGTTTTGATAGGATTTGAGCACCTAAAATTTCCAGCGTTTTCGGATCATAAACTAATTTAAACATGACTCGCTCCTTCATTTCTTCAGGAATGAAGTCCATTAAAGTGTCTTGGTCTAGCAGGACCGATTTGATGTCGATGTTTAGTTTTTCTGCCATCTGATCATTTAGTCCTGTTGAAGCAAATTTATAATCAAAAACTCTTAAAGCTGACGATCCCTGAACGCCAGGGAATGGTGCCACAGGTTCGGTTAAGTTTTTGACAGCATAGCGGCCTTGACGTCTTGCATTTGTGGCAAGAGAAATATTGACTTCCGTTTTTCCAGGATTGTACTGGATGAGTGTAGCATCTCCAATAGCAAAAACATCTGGTTGGCTAGTCTGCATATAATGGTCCGTTTTGATCATGCCATTAGGCAGCAAGTCCACAGCCCCTTTGAGCCATGCGGTGTTAGGACGGATGCCAGCGGACATGACAACTAAATCGGCTGGGTATTCTGCTTTATCAGTAATGACAGAAGCAACTTTTCCTTCACCGGTAAAACTTGTCACGGATTCCTTCATTGCCAAATGGACACCTTTGTCTTCCATTTCTTTTTCAAGCACATCGGTGAAACTTTTATCCAAGTAAACACCCAGAGGACGAGGGATAATATCGATGACTGTCACATGTTTGCCTGCCATGGCGAAAGCTTCAGCTGCTTCGATGCCGATATACCCGGCACCAATGACAACGACATTTTCGATGGCCGGATCTACGGACAGCAATCTTAAATCGATAGTGTCTTGACGACCGCGCATAGTTTTGATGTTGTCTAAATCATTTCCCGGAACAGGAAGGATAAACGGATCAGCCCCCGGACTTAAAATAATTTTATCATAGGACTCTACTCGTTCTTCACCAGTCAAATGATCAAGCACACGAACTTGATGTTTGTCGGCTTCCAGTTTAGTAATTTCTTGGTTTGTGAAAACGTGGACCCCACGTCTTTCCATCTCTTCAGCAGTCATATAACGTATAGAATTAACGTCTTTAACTACTCCCTCGAGATACATTTGAGTCCCTCAACCCATAAATGAGATGAAGTCGCCTTTTTCATACCACTGAATTTCAGCTTCTGGATGAGTCAACAGTAATTCTTCGACAGCTTCATAGCCGCCGTGTGAAGAACCTAAAACGATGACTTTCATAAAAACTACCTCCTATATTTATTTTTATACATACCCATTATAACGAATAACTGCTCAAATAAGCAAAGATAAGCTTGCCTTGTTACTTTAAAAAAGTAGTTTGAGAAATAAAACGCCATTGACGATTACAAAAAACTACGGTACTTTATGTAAGGATAACAATTGAAAGGTTGGGATGTTTATGTGGTTTATACCTGCGATGATTTCAGTTTTGGCTTGGGGGACCGCCGATCTGTTTTATAAAAAAGGAAATGACCCTTCGGAAAAGCACAGTGCTTTGCGGACGGTGATGATGGTAGGCGGAGTCATGGGGCTTCACGCCATAGGGTATATGATTTTTAAAGGTGTGAGCTTTGACTGGATTAACTTAGTTAAGTATCTGCCGGTGTCATTTATGTATATTTTATCTATGACTATTGGGTATGTGGGTCTGCGTTATATCGAATTGTCCATCGCCTCGCCAATCAGCAACTCGTCAGGGGCGGTTTCGGCCTTGCTGTCATTTTTTCTGTTAGGAAGCTCTATGAAAAAAATTCAATTTTTAGCAGTAGCGATGATTTCTGCAGGGATTTTTTTGTTGTCATATTATGAGAAACAAGAATCAGATCGTCAATTAGCCAAAGAAGGGGCAGTGATAGATAAAAAATATCGGAAAAGTGCTGTGGCGATTATTTTCCCGATTTTATATTGTCTCATTGATGGTCTAGGGACATTTCTAGATGGCTATTATTTAGAAACAAAGAAAATCATGTCTGAAGATCAAGCGTTGATTGCGTATGAATTGACCTTTTTATTCGTTGCAATAATTTGCTGGTTATACATACGGGTAATCAAAAAGGAGTCTGTAGTTTTATATCGGGAGAAGAACCGTTTGTTTGCAGCTTGTTTTGAAACTTTAGGACAATTTTTTTATGTGGGAGCAATTGCCAGCAATGCGATCGTGGTGGCTCCGCTAATATCTTCTTATAGTATTGTGTCAGTGATTTGGTCCAGGATTATTTTAAAGGAAAAACTGGCGATGAAACAATATCTGGTGATTGCCATGATTATGGCGGCCATTGCTATCCTTGGATTTTACGACGGCTGATCAATCAAGAGAAAGCCTTCTTATGATATACTGTCTTTAGGTGATAAAAATGAAAAATGAAACAGAAAAAGCATTACAGTTGATAAAAGAGAGTGAGCAACTAGTATTTATGACTGGCGCAGGTGTTTCTGTCCCTTCTGGTATTCCTGATTACCGTTCGCTAGACGGTGTCTATAGTGGTATTGATCAGCCAGAGTATCTGCTGAGCCATACGTGCTTGGATAAAGAGCCTGATAAATTTTATCAATTCACGAAGTTATTGTATCATCCGCAAGCACAGCCTAATGTGATTCATCGAAAAATGGCAGAATTGGAAAAAGTAAAAAAAGATTGTACTGTAATTACGCAAAATATCGATCAGCTTCATGATAAAGCCGGCAGTCAAAATGTACTGCATTTCCATGGCAGTTTATATGATGTGTATTGTCGTAACTGCCGACAGGAAGTGTCAGCAGAAGACTACTTGAAATCTGACAGACACGAAGGCTGCGGCGGGCAACTGCGGCCGAATGTGGTTCTATATGAAGAAATGCTGGATGAAACAATTATTGCCCAGTCTGTCGAAAAAATCTTAGGGGCAGATACGATTGTGATCGTAGGGACCAGTCTTAGAGTCTATCCTTTTGCCGGCTTGATCCAGTATAAGAATTCTAACAGTCATGTAATTTTAGTCAACAAGGAAGCAGTACTGATGACTGGCAACGATGTTCAAGTATTAGGAGATGCGGCAGATTTTTTTGAAAAAGTAGTCATTGAGTAGGGAGTCGGGAAAATGGAGAACTTGGAAGTACAAAGAGAGAAAATTGATGTCATAGACCGGCAAATCGTGAGTTTGTTGGAAGAACGTTTAAAAGTTGTAGAAGAAGTCGCTCGGATAAAAAAGGAACAGAATATCGCAGTCCTCGATACCGCAAGAGAGCAAAAAGTTTTAGAAAAAGTTGCGCAGTATGTTGAGGAGCCTAAGTACCGCAAAATCATTCAGGATACCTATCAATCCTTGATGGATATTTCTAAAGCGTATCAAAAGGACAAGATAGAGGATAAAAAATGTAAATGAGCTAATTTCATAATTCCAAAGCCTTATTGACGTTATACAATAACCAACATTTATTGGCATAGAAATTTTAATGATATTTGGTATAAAAGAACCGTATATGCATAGGAAACTGAGCCATAAGAATGGGACAGTATCAAAAAATCATTTCTATTGGGTTATAAATTTCCGATATTCTATCGGAGATTTGTAGCATGATTTTTGTTAAATTCGAGCTTCATTATAATATTTAATGTAACCTATCACGGTTTGAATTACAATAGATGTAGGTTCTCGATTGAATGAATGTAGGTTGATGGGAAGAACTCAACCATTTTAACCACGAGGTTAAGAACCCGTGTTTAACGATAGAAAAATCTTCATTAATACCCCCACAGTTGGGACAATGAGTGGGCGTATAGCTAAGAGTGGCAAAATAAAGCAGGCTGGTAAGCCCCTTTATATCAACCTCCTGACAAAATTCTTTTTCAAAAGTGATATTTCCATCTTCTAAATTTAATGAGGTTCGGATACAATGATGATGAGACATATGAATCTTCCTTTCTGAATGGGTGATGGCAACTTTATTCTAACTGGAAAATTCATATGTTTCTATTTTTTTATAACAAAATAGGTATGAATGAATTTCTTCATCCACACCAAAAATTATACAATCGATTTTTTTCGGAGTAGAGAAATCTGCTCCGTTTTTTTATTTCATAAAGTCATTTTTAATTGATAAGCCACCAGACTTAATCCTCTTAACTTTATTTTGATTCTATCATGATTATAGTAATGGACTCAACTCTCAATGGCACTTTTCAACTCTTCAAAACTGTGAAATATCCTACCATAATACATTTCTTGTTTAACTTGTTTAAATAGACCAAAGAAATTTTCCATAAGTGAATTATCTAGACAATGTCCCTCTCGGGACATACTTTGAAAGATGTTATGTTTTTTTAGAACTGTGAGTATTGAGCCATTTGATATGCCCAGCCTTAATCCGAATGAAACGTTCTTCTAAAGGGACAGTCATTCGTTTTCTCAATTGCTTCTAATTGGATTGATTTAATGGATACAGCACTAGGACTATGTGAAATTGAGTAAGAGATAATCTCACTATTAAATATGTCTAAATATGGATCTAAATACAGTTTTTTGATGACCAAGATGCCATTGGCATCTTTTTTATAATACTTGAATTCTGTTGTATCAGTTGAAATTTTTTGATGAGCGATCGATGTATAAAATTTTCTATATATCCGATTTTCGGCTATTCGTCCAACGCTTCCTCTATAAGAGTTATACTTACGGTATTTTTTCGTAAATTTAATGACTGTTAAACCTAATTTTTTCATTATCCTAAAGACTTTCTTATGATTAATACACAAACCCCTATTTCGCAACACCAAAGTAATCCGACGATAATCGTATCATTCATTATTTGAATAGAAAATGGTTTAATATCATTTTCCAGTGCTTCATCAGGATTTTCTCTGGCCAACCGCTTAAATTTTCAAGATGTATGCAAAGATGAAACAGGGTATAAGCTTGTAAAATGAGAGGATTCCTACATTTATAAAATCTGTAAAGTAGTTTATAGGTCGTTAGTTTAGTGAATAATTTATAACTATTTAGGTATGGAAATCAAACAACTTATCCAGCTATGACCCAGTGAATAAAAGTGAATTATAATTCGAATCGATAGAAAACACTCCTACAATCACTTCTCTATTTTACTGATGATGTTTTCGGTTATTTATTTAACTTCGATTGATTCAATCATTTATAAATGTATAATAGTGTGTATTTTGTTTTATAAAGTTAAATGACATTTTTTTAAAATTTCCAAAACAATGTGGTACAAAAAAAAATCTACATATCTGTGTTTTTTATTTTGTGTTAGTGTTATTTCGTTTAAGGGTGATAACAAACGCGAGGAATCGCTTTCAAAGTTTGGTAACAGAGTAAAATATGCAAATTTTCGGTTTTTATCCGCTATATAAATTTATTCTGGTATAAAAAAATACGAACATATATAAAAAAATATTGATTATAATAGATTTGAGTGATATACTCGATTTAGAGAAATGAAAACGCTGTAAAGGGGAGAGGCTTATGAAAGCAGCAATGATTGGAGACAATTGTATTGATTTTTATCGAAAAATTGATGGAGAGGAGGTTAATAGGATGTATCCAACAGGAAATGTTGTTGATACAGGGGTAAATCTAAAAAAGCTCGGAATTGATTGTTCGATTATCAGTACAACTGGGAATGATGACAACGGAAGGTGGATGGTAGAAACATTAAAAAATGAAAATTTAGATTTAAGTCATTTTAAGGTTGGAAATGGTGCCACGGCAATAACTTACATGGAGTTAGATGGAAAAGAAAGAGTTCACGGCGATTATATTGAAGGAGTCATGAGAAACATTAAGTTTGATGAAAAAGATATTTTTTTTGCTGCATCACACGATTTAATTCATACTGCTTTATGGGGCATGGCCGAAGATGTTTTACCTGAAATCAAGGCTTTGACATCGGGTGTTATCAGTTTTGATTACGCAGATCGTATAGATCATCCTTTAGTTGAATCAACGTTACCTTATGTGGATATAGGATTTTTCTCATATGCTGGGAAACGTGATAATGTCATTGAAAGCTATTTAAAAGATAAAGTTGATCGTGGCATGAAAATTGCCGTTGCTACGTTTGGTGAAAAGGGAAGTTTGGCTTATGATGGAGTAAAATTTTATGAATTTGGTATTTATCCAGTTGAAAAGATAGAGAATACTGTTGGAGCAGGTGATAGTTTTATTGCGGGATTTTTGTTTGGGTATCTAAACAAATATACTATCAAAGATTGCTTGGATAAAGGGGCGAAAATTGCTTCCGAAGTTATTCAAGTTTTTGAACCATGGAAATAAAGGAGGCTCTTAATTGATGAAAATAGGAATGTTTACTTCAGGATATCAGCGAAATCCAATTGAACATTGTTTCGCTGATGCGAAAGAGTACGGCTACGATTTTATTGAGTTATGGGGAGGGAGGCCGCATGCTTTTGCACCAGATTTAAAAAATGGAGATATCAATCTAATAAAAAAATTGATAGATAAATTTGAAATGCCGGTTTTAGGCTATACTCCTGAACACAATGCTTATCCCTATAACTACATGATTGGACCTGAGAACCAAAGAAAAGACGCAGTTGAATATTTGAAAATTTGTTTAGATATGGCTAAAGAAATGGGAGCTCAGTATATGTTAACGAGCCCGGCTAATGGCGGATATTTAGCTAAGTATGATGAGCTTTGGCCTAGGCTGTTTGAAACTATCAGAGAATTAGGTGAGCATGCCAGTAAGGTGGGGGTAAAATTAGTTGTTGAGCCGCTTACCCCATATGAATCTAATTTTTTTACTAGAGCTAATGATCTTGCCTATTTATTTGCTGAAATTGATAACCCATATGTTGTTGGTATGTGTGATGTAGTTCCCCCGTTTGTTCAACATGAAAGTATTATGGGTTACTTTGATATTTTGGGAGACAAAATGGACCATATGCATATTATAGATGGCGACCAGGGAACAGATAGTCATATTGTTCCAGGAGAAGGTTCAATTCCTCTTAAAGAATTAATGTATGAATTGAAAAGAATTAACTATGATAAAACGATAACATTAGAGTTAGTTTTAGGATATTTGAATGAGCCACGTTTTTACGCTAAGAGAGCAATAGATAATTTTAAAAAACTACTTTGAAGTAGGAGGTGATTTGAATTTTAATTGATGTTGATGTCCATCCAGATTTTTATGAACCAATTAATACCGATGAACTAGTTGAGCAATTAAGACATGATGAAGTTAATATTCATCTAAACGGGACTGCTTCACTTAATCATGTTGAGAATCAGATGAGGTTAGCTGGAATAGAGAAAATGTTTTTGTTAGGGAGAGATTACTCCATGGAGCATGGCTACCCTCTTGTTTCTAATGATGACATAAAGAAATTAGTTGATATGAAACCAAATAGATTTATAGGATTTGCTAGTGTCGATCCTTATGTAGAAAACTCAGCAGAAAAATTAAAATTTGCCTTTGAGACTTTAGGACTAAGTGGTCTTGCTCTGTATCCTTCAAGACAACATTTTTATCCTGGTGATAAAAAAATGGATATTTTATATGATGTTTGTGAAATGAACAATAGACCGATAATTTTCCATTCAGGTTTATCATGGGAACCTAATACTTTATCAAAATTTGGACACCCTTTGGAATTTGAAGAACTCGCAAACAAACGACCTAATCTTAGGATTTGCTTAACTCAATTTGGGTGGCCATGGCTTAGAGAAACAGCAATGATTTTGGTTAAACATCGTAATGTTTTCACGAGTATGGGGTCTTTATATTTTGATAATGCTAAAGAGTTTTTTTCCCAGTGTTTTACTAAAGAAATACCAGTTACGTGGATTGATAGAAGTTTAAGACACCAAGTAATGTTCGGCTCTGGCAACCCAAGGTTTGAACAAATTCGAATGGCTGAAGCATTGAATAGCTTAGGGTTTCGTGAGAGCACATTAGAGTTGATAAAATGGAGAAATGCCGAAAATTTTCTAAACGGTCTAGAGGAAGAAAGTCTAAGAGGTGAACATTTTGTATATTGAGATGATAAACCTTAATACGAGGAAGTATAATCAGTATGTTATGTTAACGGATGATATAGAAAATATTGTAAGGCAATCAAATATTAAAACGGGAATAGTAACGGTTCTAACGAAACATACGACAACAGGTATAGCTGTTAATGAGGCATTGGAATGTTTAATTAGTGATTTAGATAACACTCTCACACGGTTAGTTCCAGAAGATGGTCAATATAGCCATGCCAGAATGTTACATGACTATGGATCGACGGCCGGTAATCCAACTGGACATTTGAAAGCCCATCTAACTGGAAATCATTGTCATTTCCCCATTGTTGACGGGAATCTTTTGAAAGGGAAGGCTCAAGATGTTTTCTTTTGTGAGTTTGATGGTCCTTCCCAACGTTCGATTATTGTAATAGTTGAAGGTGAGAAACAAAGTGTGTAAAAAAGAAAGGGGTTTATCATGGAACTTAAAGAAGAAGTAAAAATTCAAGAAGATATTCCCACGTTAAAAAGAAAACTTGGGTTAGGAACGGTTATCGCACTTGGCGTTGGGACGACGATTGGTTCGGGAATATTTTCTTCGCTTTCCGAAGTTGCCGGTGCTGCTGGCAGTAGTTTAATATTGGTCTTATCTTTTTTAATTGGTGGTCTGGTGCAAATCCCAGCAAATTTTTGTTATGCTGAGTTGGCATCTGCCTATCCAGAAAACGGTGGGCAGTATGTTTATTTTAGAGAAGCGGGTTCTAGACCATTAGCCTTTTTGACTGGTTGGATTAGTTTTTGGGCAACCGATCCTCCATCAATTTCTATTATGGCATTAGCGATAGCCAATTATCTGGGCTTTTTCATTCCACTCAGTGGCTTGACCTTAAAATTTGTTTCCGTTGTTTTTGTTTTGATTTTTATGTTTTTACATATGCGTTCGGTTGAAGGTGGAGGCTTCTTTCAAAATGTGATTACCGTTTTAAAAATTCTTCCTTTTATTTTGATTATTGGTATTGGCCTATTTAATCTTCAAGGAGATTTGTTGTTGTCAGCAAAACCAATGTTAGGTGCATCCACTGGTTTAATGGCACTGATTGCAGGAATTTCAGCTACAACTTGGTCTTTTGATGGCATGGCAGCACCTGCATATATGTCAGGTGAAATTAAAAACCCAGAAAAAAACATGCCGAAAGGTTTAATTTTAACAGCATTCATAGTTTTGGGCATTTACGTAGGCTTGACTTTCGTAGCTTCAGGGATTTTATCTGTAGATGAATTAGCCTCGTCATCTGCTCCTATAGCATTACTGGCATCAAAAATCCCAGTGATAGGTAGTTTTGCGGGGACTTTTGTAGCAGTAACGGCGGTAATTGTTATTATAGGTTCTTTGTCTAGTTGCATAATGTTTCAACCACGAATTGAATATGCTATGGCGAAAGATGGTTTATTTTTCAAATCATTTGGGAAAGTTCATCCAAAGTATGAAACACCTTACTTCTCAATAATCGTTCAGTGTTTGTACGCTATTGTATTAATTTTTGCAACAAACATATCAGATTTATTAGGGTATTTCACTCTGGTCGCATTGTTGAAAAACTTTTTGACTTTTGGAACTATTTTTGTATTGAGAAGGAAAAAAGAAGGATACAATCCTTCGTATGTCACTCCATTTGGTTACGCTATGCCTGTTATTGCCATGTTTATGACGGGAACATTGATTTATTCAACATTCTTATGGGCTCCAGCTGCAGGTTTGATTGCTGCTATAGCTGCTGTAGTTACAGGCTTACCAGCATACTATTTCTGGAATAGGAAAAAAGGAGACAAATATTCGGCAAACAGTTAAACTGGTCATATGAGAGATTTTTCTCTCATATGTCTATTTTTGAAAGGATGCCGTTATTGTGGAAAAAAAAGTAAGACCGTTAGATGTAGCATTAGAGTCCATTCAGTATTATATATTAGAAAATAAAATGAGACCGGGAGAGAGACTGCCTAGCGAGAGAGAGTTATCTGATGCTTTTGGAGTTAACCGGACGACTTTACGTAGTGCTTTACAAAGGCTCATTAAGCAAGGGAAAATTAAAAAAAGTAAAAACACTGGGTATTTTATTGCACCTAAAAAAATTATCCGAGATGTTCAAGATATTTATTCGACCTCACAATTTTTTGCGGGGACTGATTATGATTTTCAAACAAAAATCTATAGTAATGAAGTAATAATGGCGAACAAAATTCTTTCCAAAGAGTTGAAGCTTCCGCTCGGAACTGACGTATGTGCTTTGAAGAGAATTAGATTCCTGGAAGACCAACCTATCATGCTTGAAACTTCATATATTCCAAATAGTTTATTTAAAGAAATTGAACACCGAGATTTCGAGAATGAATCGTTATATACAGTGTTAAGTGAAATTGGATATTCTGTTGAAAGAGGATTTGAAACAATACAAGTTGGATTGGCACAAAAGCAGGAACGTAATATCTTAAAAGTTGAGGAATGTGATGAAATATTTATTATTCGTGGGACAGCTATTTCTGAAGATGACACTCCTCTAGAGTACTTTAATTCGATAATTAGGGGAGATATTGTAGCTTTTGTGACAGAGCTAACCTAATAAAAATGAAAGAATACGAGGTGAGAGTTTTGAAATTAGCGGCGATTGGTAGTAATTGTGTAGATTTTTATGTGAACATAAATGGGGGGGAAGCCTTCCCGGGTGGTGGCCCAGTTAATATGGCTGTTTATACTGCAAGACTAGGAGAATCCTCTTCCTATATAGGTCCTGTTGGAAATGATAAAAATGGGGAAATTATTCTTAATTCTTTAGAAAAAGAAAAAGTTGATATTAGTCATGTGAGAATTGAGGAAGGAAATACTGCTGTGACAGAAGTGAGTTTGGAGAATGGAGAAAGAATTTTTGGGGATTATCATGAAGGAGTCATGATAGATTATTCATTGTCGGATGCAGATATAGATTTTATTGCTACTCATGATTTCGTAGTCGCTGATTTTTGGGGAAGGGCGGAGCAATATTTGCCAATATTGCACAAAAGAGGAATCAAGATAGCATTTGATTGTGCGAACAGACTAAATGATGATATATGTACTGCTGTTATTCCTTATGTGGATTATCTGTTCTTTTCCAGCGACTTTGGAGATAATGAAAACTTACGTGATCAAATGAGAAAGATTCATCATAAAGGCTCTGGGATAGTTATTGCTATGTTGGGGGAAAAAGGTAGTTTGAGTTATGATGGTAGCAAATTTATTAAGTTTGGAATAATACCGTGTGATAATGTGGTGGATACCATGGGAGCAGGAGATAGTTATATTGCAGGCTTTTTATGCGGTATTGATAAATATGGTAATATTTCTTTGGCAATGGAAAATGGTGCTAAAACAGCTACGAAAACAATTTCATATTTTGGGGCATGGTGAAATAATATGGCGGATAATATCAAAGTTAGAACAGAGAAAATCGACTATGCTTCACCACTGTATCTGCAGGTGAGATCTTTAGTGCAAACTAAAATTGAAAATAAAGAGTATTTGCCAGGAACAGCTATCCCATCGGATAATGAATTTGCCAAAGCATTAGGAGTGAATAGACTCACAATTAATGCCGCACTCGAGGGTTTAGTAAGCGAAGGAGTTTTGAGAAGAGTTCAGGGGAAAGGCTCGTTTGTTGTTGGGGAAAAAATATCGAGAGATTTAGAAAGACTTCAAGGATTTACTCAAACTATGGACGGTCGTAACATCGACTTTTCAGTGAAAGTATTAAAAAAACATAAAAGAAGAGCAGGTAAATTTTATGGGTTAATCTTTGATATGGATCCAGAAAAATATCTTTATTATATTGAACGGTTGTGTTATATCGGGGAAGAAGTTCTTTCAGTTGAAGAAATTTTTGTTTTGGATGAGCTTGTCCCCAAATTAGAAGGGATAGATTTATCAGTCTTTTCACTTTTCGAAATTTATGGATTTTACGGGATAGAATTGAAGGAAGCAGAGCAAACTCTTGAAATAGTACGACTAGATAAAAGAGAAGCTAAATTGTTGAAAATGGAAGAAAATGAATCAGTTTTAATGGTTGAATGTAAGACATATGATACAAATGAACAACTTATTGAATTTTCGAGAAATTTTACTCGAAGTGATTATTGTGATTATACGGTGCATTTTAAAAGATAATATTGGAAAGTTGAGGGATTACTATGTATAAGGCCGAACTTTGGAAAGAAGAAAATCAACCGAGTTTAAGAAACTTTGATGAGAGAGAACTTATAGATAGCGTTAATGAAGGCTTAGGTTTAAGAGGCAAAATAGAAAAAATTGTTGATCAAATTTGGAAAGATGGTTTTGATGGAATTTACTTTATCGGAATTGGAGGTACGTATGCCTCTAGCATGCAAGTAGAAGTCCATACTAGAGGGAAATCAAATCTACCAATATTTGTTGAAAATGCTGCACAGTTCTTAACGACAGGAAATAAAAGGTTTACAAAAAATTCTGTGTGTATTCTGTCATCTGTTTCGGGAAATACTGAAGAAATAGTAAGATTGGTAGAACGAGTTAATGAGATTGGAGGAACTATTTTTAGTTTTATTGATACTCCAAATACTGTTTTGACTCAAGAAGGTAGGTATGATTATTTAATTGTTTCTCCTAAGAATGAACAATTAAAATTTTTTATGGTAGCAAATTACTTGATGTATAAAAATGGAGATTTTCCAAATTACAACAAATATAATGAAGAGATGGAAAAACATCTTGCTGTCGCGTTGGTTGAAGTAGAAAAAGCTGCAGATGCTTGGGCATGTGATTTTGCGTTGAAAAAAACAACAAATTTTCACGAAAGGCCAGATTTACCACATTATTTTATAGGCTCGGGCAATCAATGGGGAGCTACTTATTCTTACGCTATGTGCTATTGGGAAGAACAAATGTGGATTAGAACTAAATCAATTACATGTGAAGAGTTTTTCCATGGGATGCAGGAAATTGTTGAGTGGGATACGCCGGTTACGTTGTTTATCGGTGAGGATGAGCAACGCTCGTTGGGAGAAAGGGTTGCCCGTTTTTTACCAAAAGTGTGTGGAAATTACACTATTATTGATACAAAAGAATTTAAATTAGAAGGAATCAGTCAAGAAAATAGAGGAACTATTTCTCATTTAGTCATGCGTGCTGTGAATAATAGAGTAGATGCGTATATGGAACACTTTTTGCGTCATCCATTATCTATTCGACGTTATTATCGCCAGTTTGATTATTAGATATAATATTATATTTTGTGGAGGTTTTATCAATGTTATGGATAGATGATATGTTTAAAAAAAAGAAGCCTATAATATCTATGCTTCATTTAGACGCTTTACCGGGGGATCCACGTTTTAAATTTCACCACTCTGTGAAGGAAATTGTGAAACATGCACGAAAAGATTTACACGCACTTCAGGATGGGGGAGTAGATGGTATCATTTTCAGTAATGAGTTTAGTCTTCCTTATCAAAGGAAAATGAGTTTTGTAACACCATCGTGTATGGCTAGAGTTATTGGAGAACTTATGAAGGAAATTAAAGTTCCATTTGGTGTTGATTGCATTTCAGATGGACAAGCTACAATAGAATTAGCAGCTGCGGTAAATGCAGATTTTGTTAGAGGGACATTTTCAGGTGTCTATGTTGGAGATGGTGGCTTTTATAACAACGATTTCTCTGAGCTATTACGTCGTAAAGCAGCACTATATTTAGATGACTTAAAAATGTTGTATTTTATTAATCCTGAGTCTGATCAAAATATGGATTCTAGAAGTCTTTCTGAGATTGCTCAATCTACAATTTTTAAAGCCCATCCTGATGGTCTATGTATTTCTGCTAATGCAGCAGGACAAGATGTGGATGATGAGCTTATTTTGGAAGTGAAACAAAGTGCACCAGAGGTAGTGGTAATTTGTAATACTGGTTGTAGACCAGAAACTATTGCAAAAAAACTGAAAACTGCTGATGCGGCGATTGTGGGAACGTTTTTCAAGGAAAATGGATTTTTGGAAAATGAGAGGTTAGAGAATGTTAGAGTGGATCAAAAACGAGTGGAAGAATTTATGGAAGTTGTTTATGATTTTAGAAAAAATTTACGAGAATAGAGGGATATAAGTGCAGCGTTATCTCTTCGCTTTTGATTTGGATGGTACACTTTGCCACGACAATGGTTTTTTGACGGATTTAACTAGAAACAACTTAACCAAATTAAAATTACAGGGTCATTTGATTTGTTTTGTGACGGGAAGAAGGGATATAGATTTACTCCCGCTGACTAAAGACCTTTACCTTACGGACTACCTTATTACAAATAATGGAGGAAAAATATTTGATTGTCACAAAAGAGTGACATTAAAAAATAATTTGATTCCAGAGTTTGTTAGCAAAAAAATTATTGAGTTTTGTTTAAAGCATGATTATTTTATTTATGTTTTGAAAGATAACTTTTGGGCCGTCAATTATCTTACGGAAAATGTAAAGGAATACAAAAGTTATCTAGGAGCTGAACCGAATATATTTAGGTCTTTAGAAGATTTAGAGCCGTTGTCAGAAATCGAGGGTTTCACAACTACTATCGCCAGTGACAAGATTTTGAATTTTATCACTGGTAATAGATTGGAAGCTAGTTTTGTTATGTCTGACGAAAATGTTATGGATATCATGGCTCTAGGGGTTTCCAAAGAGCAGAGTTTACTTGAATTGAAACAGTTGCTTTTGGGAGAATATGTAACAGTGGCGGTGGGCAATTACTCCAATGATATAAAAATGATAGAAACCGCTGATATAGGAGTGGCTGTGAATAATGCATTGGATGCGGTAAAAGAAAAAGCGGACTTTATTACAAACAGATCAAATAATGAAGATATGATTTTAGACATAATAAACTTTTTAAGTTTATAAAATTTTGAGGAGGAACGATTAAATGAAGACCTATTTCATGGGGATTGATACAGGAACCAACTCTAGTAAAGGAGTTATCATTGATGAGGAGTGTAATATTGTGGCTACTCACCAGACAGAACACTTTATGGAAAATCCTCTTCCTGGTTTTTATGAGCATGATGCAGACAAGGATTGGTGGGGAGATTTTTGTATAATAAGTAACAATTTACTGAAAAAATCAGGTGTTTCGGCTCATCAAATAAAAGCGGTCGGAGCCAGTGCCTTGGGTGCCGATTGCTTGCCGGTTGATGAAAATTGTAAACCGTTAAGGAAAGCAATACTCTATGGAATTGATTCAAGAGCAACGGATGAGATTGAAGAGTTAACAGAACTTTATGGAGAAGAACAAATAAAAAAATGGTATGGGAGAGAGCTTTGTTCCAGTGACGTTATGCCTAAAATTCTTTGGGTAAAAAATAAAGAACCAGATGTTTATCGGAAAACATTTAAGTTTTTAACAGGTTCCAGTTTTATAACTGCGAAATTGACGGGAAATTATGTTGTTGATAGATTTTTGGGACTTGCCAGCTTTAATCCTTTATATAATCCAAGAACATGGGAACCCGTTCCTGAATTGTGTGAATATGTCTGTCGCCCCAGTCAGCTAGCCACGATTAAAGAAGCGACTGATATTGCCGGATATGTGACTGAAGAGGCTTCTGAAGAGACAGGTTTAGCAGTCGGGACACCTGTTATTACAGGTACAGATGATTCAGGTGCAGAAGCAATTAGTGCTGGGGTTGTTGCAGCTGGGAAAATGATGATTCAATTTGGTTCTTCAATCTATATGATTTTAGGAACTAACGAGCTGGTTGATGATGATCGTCTGTGGCGTGAGGAGTTTATTGTTCCAGGATTGTGTGATATATCAGCTGGAACTAACGCTGCTGGTAGTCTAACAAAATGGTACCGGGATACTATTTTTAATGATTTCGTAATTAATGAGACACAAACAGGGAATAATGCTTATGAAAACATGATGGTTAATTTAGACGATATACCTCCAGGTTCCAACGGTTTGATAACTTTACCATATTTTGCCGGAGAAAGGACCCCAATTAATGATCCTCTTGCTAGGGGATTAGTTATCGGATTGGATTTATCTCATACAAGAGACCATCTTTACAAAAGTGCGTTGGAAGGAGTGGGCTATTCTATAAACCAACAGATTAAATTAATGGAAAGTCACGAAGAGGTTTTTATTGACAAAATTTATGCTGTTGGTGGTGGGGCACAAAATAATAAATGGTTGCAAATTGTGGCGGATATTATTGGAAAAGACATATATACCCCTAAGGAAACCGTTGGGGCATGCTATGGTGATGCTATGATGGCGGCGCTAGGGGTTAAATATCCAGGTTTTGAATCTTTTGATGACTTAACTCGGTATATTAAATCAGGTGAAAAGTATGCCCCTAATGAGGATAATTTCGAAAAATATCAATGTTATCAAGGATTATATGATAGTTTATATGACAAAAACAAAGAAGTTATGCACCATTTAAGCAGTTTACATAATGATACACATGAATGAGGAAGATGAATTAGACTTGAGGATATTTTGATTAATTATGAATGATACAAACAATTGATTTATAAATAGATTATGAAATTTCAAATTAGGGAGGAGAGCCATGAAAAATCTTGTGATGGATCAATTAGCTGCTATGAGTGTGCAGTATTCAAAATTTTCGTTTGATTATTTTATTAATTCTATGGAAGAGTGTGGAATTAAGAATGTTGAGCTATGGGCAGGTGTACCACATTATTGGCGAGAAAATTATTTGTCTTCAAGTGATGCAATAAAAAAAATAAGAGAATATCGTAGACGGCTAGAGGATAAAGGTATGAAGGTAATAATGTATACACCAGAAACATTAGTATATCCTTTTAATCCAGCAGCTAAAAACATTAATACGCGAAACCGAACAATTGATTTATTTAAGATGGCCGTCGAGGATGCCTTAGAATTTGGAACGAATCAGGTGTTTTGCAATTCTGGAAGTGGATTGTATGATGAAGAACGTGAGTATGCTTGGGAAAGAATGGTTGATACATTTCAACAAGTTACTTCATACGCTAAAAAAATGGGTGTCGATTTAAATATTGAGCAATTGCAAAGATATGAATCTAATTTAGTTTGTACAGCGCATGATATCCGTCGTGTCATTAAAGAAGTCGATGCGAGTAATATGTATTGCTGTTTAGATGTTGTTGCAATGGCAGAAGCTGGAGAGAGTATTGATGGTTTTTATGAGATAATAGGAAAAGAAAGTATTCAACATGTGCATTTTAGTGATAGAAATCATGAAATACCTGGAGATCGTGATTTACCCTTGAAAGAGTATTTAGAATATCTTGATGAATTGAATTATTCAGGTTATATTTCATTAGAAGTTAATGATATTATTTATTTAGAAAAACCTCATGAAGCATTTTATAAATCCACACGCAAGATGAACGAATTATTAGAAAAGTGACTGTTTTATGTGAATATTGTAGCATTTAAAAAAGATAACAAAATTATTGAATGAACTCGTTTTTATAAAGAAATGATAAAGAGTAGGTATTTTGAACCCCTCGTCAAATGATATGAATGACTAGAATTTAGTCGAATTTAAATAACAAACATGGACAACTTCGCTTAAATAAGTGGGGTTGTCTTTTTGAACCATAGGTTTAAAACTGACAAGAATGTGATGCTTGAAATGCCCAAAGCTACTATTGGTCCTGAATTTTGACATAGGACCAGTCAACAATTCTAAGCCTTTTTTTGATATGATGAGACAAAGCATATCATTCTTTCTGTGTGGAGTTGCCGTGACTTAATATTATCAGAAAGGTGATATGTATTTGTTTTCGTATTAATCAATGAAAAAAGGCAGACAAATCATCTTTTGATTCACCAGTCCATTAAATTATAGAGCTCTAAAATGGGGTGGATTTTAAATAATGCCTGCTGATTACTATATCTTCGTTGATTTAACAGTATCTGTTATATTTTTTTGGTATAATAAGTGCAGGACTTTTCTCGGCAGGTGGCCGAATCCCTTGCACTTTTATTCATTATGGAGGCA
>NZ_NGKA01000016.1 GCF_003987645.1 Vagococcus elongatus | reverse complement strand
TAGGTAACCTGGGAGCAGGTCAATGGCGTTATCTCACATCGGCTGAATTAAAAGAAATCAATCAGTCAATTCAACCACAAAAATAATTAGTTCAACGTCAGTTTTATACCGTACAAATGATTTAAAACGAGTAAAATGGGCACCTAAAACATTCCGTTTGAAGAGTTAACGACATTATCGTCATGATAAAGACAGATGATATATAGCTAGGTGAGCTAATTTCATAATTATTAGCCCGTGCTGTATCAACGTTTTAAAAACCATAAAAAAAAGAACCTCCCCATCTGTTACAATTAGGTTGTCGGACAGACAAGTAAACAGAAAAGGAGATTCCTATGTCTATCATACAACAACCCACTTTATTTGACATCCAAATTTTACAAGAACTTGAGATTGAAGACCGATATCAAGAAATTTTCTCCCCATGGATCTTTTACCTTTAGTCACTCTCTTCCAAAAAGAAAAAAACGGTCGGTGCTTCTATTACGGTGAACTATGAAGCGGCTATTCGCGCACTGATGATTCATTTTTTAGAGGAGATTCCTACCATCAAGGCTCTTGTGACGAGAATTAAACAAGATATTCGCTTCAAGCTTAGCTTGGGATTTCTTTATGGAGACAGAGATCCCTCAGAAGCGACTTTTTCCCGTATTCTACAAACATTAAGCGAGAATATTGAGACGCTTGAACGCCAAAATATTCTTCTCTTAAAGGCGATTGATCAAGAGTTTGGTATTTTGGAAGAGCCAGTGGTCATTGATGCTAAGGCTGTCGAACGAATTAATGATTATTTGAAAGAACACATGAAACTAAATAATAGCACTCACTATAAAGCCAACATCGTTCAAACAGAAATGTTACTCATACAACTGACCTATAATTTAAAAACATACGCTGCACAACGATTGAATCAAAGAAACTTCTAAAAGAAATAGTCGCATAATTTCAAAAAACAAATCCTTTGAAATTGGTCGAGTGTTTGCTTTTATAAAAAGTGAATTATGAAATTAGCTCAGTTATTACGCCATATTGTATTTCAATTGAGAAATAAATTTGAGTATAATTTTTCGTTTAGTTTTGTGAATTGAAAGTATGAGATAATGAAGGCAAAATAGAAGAAAAATAGGAGGGAATTTCATTGACATTTAATTTATCAATAGACGAATTGGCGAACATGATTGATCATACACTTTTGAAAGCCGATGCAACAAAAGAAGGATTTAAGCAGTTATGTCATGAGGCAGATAATTATGGTTTTAAGATAGTGGCTATAAATTCTTCACCGGTCAAATTGTGTGCAAAATTATTAAAAGATAGTTCTGTACATGTTGGGGCAGCCATAGGTTTTCCATTGGGACAAACGACGATTGAAACGAAGGTTTTTGAAGTTGAAGATGCAGCAGCAAATGGAGCAGATGAAATTGACTATGTGATTAACATTGGTGAGTTAAAGGATGGAAATACTGATTATATAAGGGAGGAAATGGAAGCGATTGTCTCAGCTAGTAAAAAACATGGGATGTTAAGTAAAGTAATTTTAGAAAATTGTTATTTGACTGATGATGAAAAAAGAAAAGTATGCGAAATTGCTAGAGAAGTTTTACCGGATTTCGTGAAAACATCTACCGGTTTTGGAACAGGCGGCGCAACAATTGTGGATGTAGCATTGATGAAGGAGGTTGTTGGTGACAAAGTAAAAGTGAAAGCAGCCGGTGGTATCCGTGATTTTGAGACAGCTGAAAAGATGATTGAAGCTGGTGCAGAACGAATAGGTACAAGTTCCGGCATCAAAATTATCGAAGAATATAAGTCGGTGCTAAAAAAGAAGTAATAGCAGTTGAGTTTGGCTGATTAATTTTTCCCAAAATAATCGGAAATCAAACGAATTTAGAAAAATTTTAAAGTTAATCAGTAATTTAGAGCATTACAGGTCAGGTATTTAAATTCCAGAAACACAAGGGGATGTTCGGATTAGTTTCTTATCTGATAAAACAACCTTTGCTTTATCCTCTGTCCAAAAGTATACTTAGTTTGCCTTTAAGCTGCTCTATCTGCTATCCTTAAAATAAAAAAGAGGGATTTTAAAATGATTAAACAAAAAATAGACATGATGACTATTATTTCTTATGTTTTAAGTTTAACCGCATTAATCATTTTTATTTTAAATTGGCAAGAACTGTCGCGAAACCACATGCGTATCATTGTATTATTAGAATTTATTTCGATTATAATTTCTTTTCTTCAAATAAAAAACCGTAAAAACACTAAACTAAACATTTTAAACATCATTATCGCTTTTTCACCTTGGATAATGATGCTCCTGTTTTTGATAGCCTTACTCATTTTCAAACCGCCTTTAGCTCCCTAGAATCCTTTGCATATAAGGGTTCTTTTTCTATTAATAAGCAATTACTCCTGCTCCGCCATTTGAACTGGCAATGAACTCTTGACCCTCCAATCTGCTCATGGACCATTTTTAATATGTGGATGTGCGTCTCGTTCAGCATCTATACCGGTTATTTTAGTATTGTTTATTTTTTTTGAAAGTTTATTGTGGGCCATTCGTACAATTCTTTATCATTTTTAAATGTTTTTGATATTCCTCTTTACTGATTTTATTTAGTTCAGGAATCAATTGTGCCTGAGTGTTAGTTTTTGTCATGCCTATTGGAGAGGAATTCATGAGATTCGTGAATGTCTTTTTTCTCTTATTTTAACTAAATAGCTGCTTTTAAATTAAAAGACTGCAGGATTTATAAAATTATGGATTTCTTTTTTACATCCCTTTTGTCGCAAGCAAAAGGTTGGACAAACGAAGGTGAGATGAGTAAAGTTATATCTAGACAACAAGTTTTAGAAAGAGGGAGTAAATACATGTATGATGTAATCGTAATTGGAGCAGGTCCCGGCGGCATGACTGCGGCACTGTATGCTTCACGTGCTGATTTAAAAGTTTTGGTTTTGGAAAGAGGTATTTATGGCGGTCAAATGCAAAACACTGCTGAAGTTGAAAATTTTCCCGGTGCTGGTTTGATTACTGGGCCTGAGCTTTCCGAAAAGATGTACCAAGATTCAACAAATTTTGGAGCAGAACATGGGTACGGCTATGTGACAAATGTAGAGGACCATGGGGATTATAAGACAGTTATTACCGAAGATACTAGTTATGATACAAAAGTAGTGATCATTGCTACAGGTGCAGAGCATCGCAAGTTAGACATTCCTGGAGAAGAAGAGTATGCCGGCCGAGGCGTTTCTTATTGTGCCGTATGTGACGGAGCTTTCTTCAGAAATCAGCCGCTGGTAGTGGTAGGTGGAGGAGATTCTGCCGTAGAGGAAGGAATTTATTTATCACAATTAGCTGAATCTGTTACGATTATCCATAGACGTGACGAATTGAGATGTCAGAAAGTGGTGGCTGGTCGAGCATTCAATAATGAAAAAATTAATTTCTTATGGAATAAAGTAGTAGAAGAAATTGAAGGCGACGATCAAAAGGTTCGCACGCTTAAATTGAAAGACACCAAAACAGGTGAGATCTCTACGCTGGAAACAGGCGGTGTTTTCATCTATATCGGTGTGATTCCGATCACTGAAGCTTTTTCTTCTCTCGATATTTTAGACGGGGAAGGGTGGGTCGTGACTAATGAAAAAATGGAAACGTCCGTCCCGGGAATTTATGCCGTCGGAGATGTCCGACAGACAGTGTTGCGTCAGATCACCACAGCTGTTGGAGATGGAAGTATTGCTGGACTGGAAGCTTACAAGTATATCGAATCATTAAAAGATTAATAGGATGATAAAGATTGCGGGAAGGCAGAAACTGTCCTCGCAATCTTTTTCTATCGCGACTTTTAGTGTAAAATGGAGATAGAGAAAGAAAATTACAGGGGAAGAATGGAAAGGAGAAACAGCATGAGAAGTTGCGGTATTGTAGCAGAGTATAATCCTTTCCATAATGGTCACCGCTATCAGATTAGTAAAGCGAAGCAGCTGAGTCAGGCAGAGGTGATGGTCGCAGTAATGAGCGGGAATTTTCTGCAACGGGGAGAGCCGGCAATCATCGATAAGTGGGTGCGGGCTGAATTAGCTTTACACCATGGCATTGACTTGGTGATTGAATTACCCTTTGCTTACGCTGTTCAGTCTGCGGACTACTTTTCAAAAGGCAGTATTAAACTACTACAAAATTTAGGGACAGAAGCTTTATCTTTTGGGACGGATTATTCTGGCGAGATAGATTATCAGGAGTTTGCAAAATTTCAGCTTGAAAATCAGAGAGAAATCGATGACGCGTTTAAAAAAATCCAGAATAACGGCATGAGCTATCCGCAACAGATGACAGAAGTTTATCGCCGTCTATATCCTGAAATGACTTTGGATTTTAACTCGCCCAATCATATTTTAGGCATGGGCTATGCGAAAGAGAACATTTTGCATGCTCGGCCAATGGAATTATTCCCGATTCCCCGCAAGGAAAGTGAACATCATCAGACAGAAATCACACAGGGGAATTTTGCCAGTGGAACGAGTATCCGGCAACACGTGAAAGAAAAAAAATGGCGTGAAATAAAGTCGGTGCTCCCGGAAGAAACTTTCAGACAGTTAAAGGAGCACCAGACGATTGATTGGGAATTATTTTGGCCGTTGTTAAAATATCAGCTGACGGTACAGTCAACAACACAACTTAGGCATATTTACCAGATGACTCAAGGGATTGAAAACCGCTTAAAAAAGTATGTCAACGAAGCAGATAGTTTTAAAGATTTTATTGAAAAAGTCAAAACAAAACGTTTTACATGGACACGTCTCCAGCGTCTGTGCTTATACGTTCTTTTACAAGTGACACAAGAGGAGGTCACAAATGTCTGGAACAATAGTTATCTTCGCATTCTTGCTTTCAACGAAAAAGGGCAAAAATATCTGAACGTACGGAAAAACAAGCTGACGTTGCCTGTCATCACGAATGTAAACAGTCAAAATGAATCGCTGTTGTCACTGGATATCCGGGCGGGACAATTATTTCAGCTGGTGAAAGCGGAGAAAAAAGAGCAAGATTATTATACAAAACCAATCATGATATAAAATAAAGGAGTGATAAATATGGGGTTTGTTTCATATGATAATTTAGAAGAAATTTTGGAGGAAATCGACCATCAGCCGATAGCATTTTTATATATTGTGACCACAGGCTGCAGTGTGTGCCATGGGCTGCAACCTCAAGTGGAAGCCATATTTGAAAAGTTTCCCGAGGTTCACGGCATGGTTGTCGATAGTCTGGAAGTCCCCGAAGTGGCTAGGGAGTTTCAAGCATTGACAGCGCCTGTCCTGCTTTTATTTGTAGAAGGAAAAGAATACTTGAGAAAAGCCCGAATGATTAACACGAAGGATTTCGAAGAAGATGTGAAAAAAATCGTCCATGGATACATTGAATCGCAAGCATAGATAAAATTATTAAACAAAGAGCCTTTGGTGAACTGTTTTAAGACAACGGTTTGCCAAAGGTTTTTTACGCTTTTTGATACCGGTAACAGCAGGCTAAGTGTTGAAAATAAAAATCAGCTTATGTATGCTTGAAAGTGTCAACAAACGTCAGTAAGTGAATAAAAGGGGAGATTAATTTGGAAAAGTCGGCAGTCTATCATCGACCAGAAAGTGAATATGCTTACCTTTATCAACAGGACAGTGTCCATCTTCGATTGAGAACTAAAAAAGAAGATGTACAAGAAGTGGCTTTGCTTCATGGTGATCCCTACCTTGTTATGGAAGATAAGTGGTATCAGTCGCCTATAAAAATGAAAAAAATATTTACAACCGATATTTTTGATTATTGGTTTGTTGAGGTTTCAGCAGCTCACAGACGATTAAGCTATGGTTTTCATCTGATTGGCAAAGATGGTGAAAATGTCTTTTACGGAGATCGTGGAATAAAAAGTTTTTCCCTCGACACTTTAGAAGTAAACGAAAATTATTTTCGTCTGCCCTATTTCCATGAATCGGACCGAGTGAAAACGCCAGAGTGGGTGAAACAAACCGTCTGGTATCAAATTTTTCCAGAAAGATTTGATAATGGCGATCCGTCTAATGATCCAACAGGCACGTTGCCTTGGGGAAGTAAAGAACATCCCGACCGGACCGATTTTTTTGGAGGGGATTTGCAAGGTGTGCTGAATCATTTAGATTACTTGGTGGATTTAGGCATCAACGGCATTTATTTTTGTCCTATCTTTAAAGCGTACTCCAACCATAAATACGATACGATTGATTATTTTGAAGTGGACCCTCATTTTGGCGACAAAGCACTTTTTAAAAAATTGGTGGAGGAAGCTCACAAACGGGGTATCAGAATCATGCTGGATGCTGTTTTTAATCATATGGGCTATTTTTCTGAACAATGGCAAGATGTGTTAGAAAAACAAGAACAATCGGCATTTGTAGATTGGTTTCATATTCGTCAATTTCCAGTAGCACCTGTAGATAAGGACCGAATGGAAGAGGCTGAAAAGCTAAATTATGACACATTTTCATTTACACCTAGCATGCCTAAATTAAACACAGCTAATCTAGAGGTTCAGGAATATTTGTTGAAAATTGCAGCGTATTGGATTGAAGAATTTGATATAGATGCTTGGCGTTTAGATGTAGCTAACGAGGTAGATCATCAATTTTGGAAAAAGTTCTATCAAGTTGTAACTGGTATTAAAGAAGATTTTTATATCTTAGGTGAAATTTGGCACTCCTCTCAGAATTGGCTGAATGGTGATGAATTTCATGGGGTGATGAATTATGCCTATACAGAAACAATCTTAAATTTTTTTGTTAAAAATAATATTACCGTCTCGATGTTGTCGGATGGTCTCATTGACCAGCTGATGCTTTATCGTCAACAGACGAATGAAGTCATGTTCAATGTGTTAGATTCCCATGATACGGCAAGGCTGCTGACCGTGGCCAAAGAAGATAAAGATGTGGCAAAGATGACGCTGGCCTTTACATTTTTACAACACGGGTCTCCTTGTCTCTACTACGGAACAGAAATCGGTATGACCGGAGAAAATGATCCGGACTGTCGGAAATGTATGATATGGGACAAAGAAAAGCAAGAGTTGGATTTATTGTACTTTGTAAAAAAATTAATAACCTTGCGCAAATACTTTCATCCTGTTTTATCCTACGGAGAACTTATTTTTGAGGAGCTGGATGATGAAAATAAGTGTCTTCATTTTAGTCGTAAAACAGACGAGGAACAGCTGAACGCATGGTTCAATAAAGGGGAAGAAATCCAAACTGCCGAGTTATTTAATCAAGAAGTATTGATGTCTTTAAATACAGAAATTGTGGAAGGTAAAGCACAAATAGCTCAAAATGGCTTTATCATCACTAAAGTTTCCCAATAAAAATTCTGTTATCGGTAACAATGATAAATCGCTTGCAAATTATCTCCACAGGAACAATAATGTGGTTAGTGAATCAAATAACACAAAAATTTTAGGGGGCTTAACAATGAAAAAAAGTTGGAAAAGAGTAGGATTAGGTTTATTGACTGCCGGTATTGCTTTGTCACTTGTAGCATGTGGCGGGGGCAATGATAAGAAAGAAAGCAAAGGTGACGAAGTAACGGTAGACATTTTCCAATTTAAAGTAGAGTTTAACGAACAGTTTAAAGCAGTTGCCAAACAGTATGAAGAATTGAATCCAGGAATAAAAATCAATATTTCAACCGTCGGCGGCGGAGATGACTATGGTGCAGCACTAAAAACTAAATTTGCTTCCGGTGAAGAGCCAGATATTTTCAATATCGGCGGTCCAGAAGATTTGACAACTTGGGAAAAATCATTAGCAGACGTCAGCGACACTCAAGCGGCTGAAAATGCACTTGAAGGAACCACTAATGCGGTAACAAGAGATGATAAAATCTTAGGACTTCCTTACAATATGGAAGGTTACGGCTTGCTTTACAATAAAAAAGTATTTGAAGATGCTGGAATTAAAGTAGAAGATATCGTGACTCAGGAAGATTTGAGAAAAGCAACTGAGACAATAGACAGCAAAAAGGAAGAATTAGGTTTGGAAGCTGTTTTTGCTCTACCAGCGAAAGAAACTTGGATTACCGGTCTTCATGCTTCCAACACATTTATTGCACCAGAATTTGACAATGACGTTAACAAAACTTATGAATCAAAAGCATTAGATTTTACTTATAACAAAGAATTTAAAGAATACATTGACTTGATGCAGGAGTATTCAGTTCAACCAACCAATAGCTTAGATTACTCTAAACAAATGGAAGAATTATTCTCAAATGGATTGATTGCTATGACACAACAAGGAAACTGGGTTTATGGCACAATTGAAGAAATCGATCCAGAATTTGCTGAAAACAATGTAGGTATTTTGCCAATTCCGGTTGATGGTGTGGCAGAAAATAAAATTCCAGTTGGCGTACCAAACTACTGGGCTGTAAACAATAATTCAGACGATAAAGATCAGCAAGCAGCTAAAGACTTCTTAGACTGGTTATACACTTCAGAAGAAGGTAAAAAAGTAGTGCTTGAAGAATTCAAATTTATTCCAGCATACTCTGGCTTTGACACTGAAAAAATCGTTGACCCATTGTCAAAACAGGTTTATGAGTACTCAAATGCCGGCGATGCAACTGGCTGGGTGTTCATGGGTTATCCAACTGACTGGGGTATGAACGTTTTAGGCGCAGGCATCCAAAAATATGTCAGCGGTGAAGGCTCTTGGGAAGAATTGATGGATGACGTTAAAACATCTTGGGAAGATTCTAGAAAATAATTGTTTCACTAGGGATAGAGCTCTAAAGCGAGTCTCTATCCTTTTACATTGAGGAGGTTAAAAAAATGAGTGCAAAAAAAAGCTGGTTTTACGCTTTCACTGCTCCGGTAGTTGTTGCCCTATTCTGTGTGGTCATCCTTCCACTTCTTTACGGATTGTATTTCTCTTTCACTGATTGGGACGGCGTGACTGTTAACGCATTTGTAGGGATTCAAAATTATTTCGATGTATTTAAAGATGAGGGGTTTCGCTCGGCCCTCTGGTTTACGACTAAATTTTCAGTTGTTGCTATTATTTTGATTAATGTGATCGGCTTGGGTTTGGCATTGCTTGTCACACAAAAATTTAAAGGAAGCAACTTTTTAAGGACAATCTTTTTCATGCCAAACTTGATTGGCGGATTGATTCTTGGGTTTATTTGGCAGTTCGTATTTACTAAAGCTTTTGCCAGTATCGGTTCTGCCCTTGGCATAGAATCGTTACAGATATGGCTGTCCACCACACAAACAGGCTTTTGGGCATTAGTCATCGTCATGTGCTGGCAAATGTCGGGGTATATCATGATTATTTATATTTCTTATTTACAAAGTGTCGATGAATCATTGTTGGAAGCTGCCAGCCTAGACGGCGCTACCAGCTGGCAAAAATTTTGGCGGGTAAAATTTCCGATGATTATGCCAGGATTTACTGTAAGTTTGTTTATGACGCTATCCAATTGTTTCAAACTTTACGATCAAAACTTATCTTTGACTGCTGGAGGACCATATAATTCGACACAAATGGTTGCAATGAATATTTTTAACACAGCATTTGCGCAAAATAAAATGGGATATGCTCAAGCGAAAGCTATTATTTTCTTTGTGATTATTGCGGTGATTTCGTTGACTCAAGTTTATTTGACTAAGAAGAGGGAGATTGAAGTATGATGACTAAAAAGAAAAAATGGGTTTTTGGGATTTTCGGTTTAGTTTTAGTATTGGCTTGGCTATTCCCTTTCTATCTAATGATCGTCAATTCTTTAAAACCTAAGAGAGAAATTTTTACGAATACTTTGGGACTGCCCAAAGATGGAACATTTGATAACTACATACAAGCATTTCAAGATTTAGATTTTGTTAAGACACTATTTAATTCTTTAATCATTACCGTTGGCAGTGTGGTTTTTATCATTTTCTTTTCTGCCTTGGCTGCCTATGCCTTGCAACGGGTTAAAACAAAATTAAGCGGGGCCGTCTTCATGATGTTCGTTGCGGCTATGTTGATTCCTTTTCAATCGGTGATGATTCCATTGGTCAGTATTTTCGGGAAAATCGATCAGCTGAACCGCGGAGGCTTGATTTTCATGTACATCGGTTTTGGTGCCAGTATGTCGATTTTTCTTTACCACGGGGCAATGAAAGCTATCCCTGTTGCGCTGGATGAAGCAGCAGTGATTGACGGGGCAACACGCTGGCAAATTTTCAGGCATGTGATCTTCCCAATCCTCAAACCAACGACTGTAACAGTCGCATTGCTGAATACCATGTGGATTTGGAATGACTATTTGCTTCCTTCTCTGGTTATCAATAAAGAGGGGAAACAAACGATTCCCTTAAAGATGTTTTTCTTCTTCGGAGAATATACAAAGCAGTGGCATTTAGCCTTAGCAGGTTTGGTCATAGCCATTGTTCCTGTTATCATTTTCTATTTCTTCATGCAGAAACAAATCATTGCTGGTGTCGCTGACGGCGCAGTGAAATAAAGGGAAAGTAGGGAGGAGAACATGTATAAACGATTATTTGATATCCATCCGTGGAAACTGACCACTACTTGCTTTGATAAGGAAAACAAACGGCTCCAAGAGAGTTTGACTTCTATTGGCAACAGCTACATGGGTATGCGGGGGAATTTTGAAGAAACTTATTCTGGTGATACACATCAGGGAACCTATATCGCCGGAGTCTGGTTTCCAGATAAAACGAGAGTCGGCTGGTGGAAAAATGGTTATCCGGAATACTTTGGCAAAGTAATCAATGCCGCTAATTTTATCGGGATGACGATCAAAATCAATGATGAAATCGTTGATTTAAATAAAATCAAGTATCGAGATTTTTATTTAGAATTAGACATGAAAACCGGGATTTTGTCCCGACGTTACGTGGTGGAGCAAGGAGAAAACGAAATAGCATTAAACTTTAAACGTTTTGTCAGTATTGCCACCCCTGAATTAGCAGTTGTTCGTCTAACGATGGAAGTGTTATCCGGGTCAGCAGAGGTGACAGTGACTTCCTATCTGGATGGTAACGTGACAAACGAAGACAGTAACTATGAAGAACAGTTCTGGCTAGAAAAGGCTGTAAAAGCTGATGAAGACGGCAGTTATTTGACAATGGAGACGAAAGAAAATCCTTTCGGGACTCCTAGATTTAGTGTGACGTCCTTAATGAAAAATCAGTTCACAGTTTCCAGTAAAAGTTCTGGAGAAAATACTTCAATGACTAGTGAGAAAAACCAGTCAGTGAAATATGCAGGTGAAACTGTTCAAGCCAACGTGGCTTCAGGAGATATTTTTTCAGTTGAAAAAAGAGTGGCAGTAATCAATACTCGTAATGTTCCAGAAGAGCAACATGTGGAAAAAGCGAAAGAAGTTTTAACGGACTTAGAAAAATATATTTTTGAAGAATTAGAAGAACAACATCGCGCGGCATGGGAAAAGCGTTGGGACAAGGCAGACGTGGTCATTGAAGGAGACGATGAAGCCCAGCAGGGAATCCGTTTCAATATATTCCAGTTGTTTTCTACCTATTACGGAGAAGATGCTCGTTTGAATGTTGGTCCTAAAGGCTTTACCGGAGAAAAATATGGTGGGGCCACTTACTGGGATACAGAAGCCTACATTGTTCCGATGTACTTGTCTGTGGCAGAGCCAAAAGTAACAGAACAATTACTTAAATACCGCCACCAGCAGCTTCCCGGAGCCAAGCATAATGCCAAGCAGCAAGGGCTAAAAGGTGCTCTCTATCCAATGGTGACCTTTAACGGTATCGAATGTCATAATGAGTGGGAAATCACCTTTGAGGAAATCCATCGTAATGCTGCCATCGCCCACGCCATTTTCAATTATTCTACCTATACCGGTGATGAAAGTTATTTATTAAATGAAGGCATTGAGGTTCTTGTTGAAATTTCACGTTTCTGGGAAGACCGTGTTCATTATTCTAAACGGAATGATAAATACATGATTCATGGCGTGACAGGACCTAATGAGTATGAAAATAATGTCAACAACAACTGGTACACAAATAGAATGGCCGCTTGGGTATTACGCTATACTTTAGACACCCTAGCCAAAATTTCTGATAAAAAACGTGAAGAACTTCAAATCAGTGAACAAGAAATGGAAAAATGGCTGGATATTATTAATAAAATGTATTATCCTTATGACGAAGATTTGGATATTTTCGTTCAACACGACACGTTCTTAGACAAAGATTTAACACCTGTGGCACAGCTGGACAAAAAACATTTGCCGTTAAATCAAAACTGGTCTTGGGACCGGGTCTTACGTTCGCCATATATCAAACAAGCAGATACGCTGCAAGCCATGTATTTCTTAAATCATCAGTTCTCAAAAGAAGAAAAGAAACGTCATTTTGACTTTTATGAGCCTTTGACAGTCCATGAATCCTCTTTATCTCCTTGCGTTCACAGTATTCTAGCTGCTGAACTTGGGATGGAAGAGAAAGCTGTGGAATTCTATGCCCGCACGGCTCGTCTCGACTTGGATAATTACAACAATGATACAGAAGACGGCTTGCATATTACATCGATGAGCGGTAGCTGGTTAGCGATAGTTCATGGTTTTGCAGGTATGCGGACATTGACAGGTAAATTGTCATTTGCGCCATTTATTCCAAATAACTGGCAAAACTATCGTTTCAAAATCAATTATCGTGGACGTCTTTTGGAATTGTCTGTCAGTCACGAAGATGTAGAAATAGAACTGCTGGCTGGGGACAGCTTGCCGCTTGAGATATTTGATGAAAAAATGGTGTTGGACGGTCATCTTCGAGTAAAATTATCTAGGAATGAGGGAGAAAATTAGTGATAAAAGGCTTTCTGTTTGATTTAGATGGAGTAATTACAGATAGTGCAGAGTACCACTACCGAGCTTGGAAAAAATTGGCAGAAAAAATCGATATCAAAATCGATCGAGAGTTCAACGAACAGCTGAAAGGCGTTGATCGGATGAACTCACTGGAGCGCATACTAAAGTATGGCAACAAGGAAAACGATTTTACCGAGCAGGAAAAAGCAGCACTTGCTGTGGAGAAAAATGATGACTACTTGACACTGATTCAGTTGATTACTCCAGAAGATATTCTTCCAGGAATAATGGAGCTGATGAATAAAATCAAAGAACATGACTTAAAAATGGGTCTGACTTCAGCCAGCAAAAACGCACCGTTTATTTTGGAAAAATTAGGGATTTCTGAGATGTTTGACATCGTGGTTGATCCTGCAACTCTAAGCAAAAGCAAACCGGATCCCGAAATATTTTTAAAAGGGGCACAACTTCTAGGGTTGGAACCTTCCCAGTGTATCGGGGTAGAGGATGCTGAAGCGGGAATTGAAAGTATCAGAAAAGCGGGCATGTTTTCTGTCGGGGTTGGAGATGAAGTCTCCATGAGAGATGCTGATTATCGCGTAGAGACAACGGCACAGCTGGATTTTGATAAGATTATGGCTGCAGCCGGAAAATAATTGTGTTTTAAAAATAAATGAACCCACTATAAAACCTGATGAAAAACCCACTGTTAACAGTGGGATTCTCATCAGGTTTATTGTTTATGCGAAAGCATGATTTTTAGTCAGTCAGTGTTTTTATGTATTCAGGATAGTCTGGTATCCAACTGATGGCTTCCCACTGACCGGTAGGGTTATTCCGTGCATTTTTTTGTTTTTGTCCAGTTGTAGACCGGCCTTCTTTGATATATTTTTCTAGACGGATCATCAACTCATCGACCACTTCTGGATACTCTTCGATAACATTATTTTTTTCTTCTATATCTTCATCGATTTTAAATAACTCAAAAGGACCAAAAGATTGTTCAGCATTTCTGCCCAGACTTCCTCCGCCATTTTTTACTAAATTTAATTTCCATTCATGGGTTCTAAGTGCCAGACCGCCGTTAGCACAGCTCACGACGATATCTTCTCTTATTTCTTGTCTGTCGCCTTTCAATAAAGGAAGAAGAGACACTGAATCTTCTGCTGTTTCATCCTCATATACCACACCAAACATTTCTGCAAATGTCGCAAAAATATCTGAATGAGAGACTAGCTGATGGGAAAAACTATTGGCTTTGACGTGACCGGGGTATGAAATAATCGTAGGTTCGGTATGTCCGCCTTCCCAAATATCCATTTTTTTCCCGCGATAGATGCCGCTGGGGTTATGTCCCTGAGCTAAAAGACTCGGGAAATCAGCGACGCCAGAAGCCCCATTATCACTAGTAAAAATAAAGATTGTATGTTCATCAAGATTTTTTTCTTTTAATGTTTGGCTGATCTCGCCTACATAATGATCAAGTTGAAGAACGAAATCACCGTAAGGTCCCAGCCCGGATTTTCCTTGAAATTCTTCTTCTGGCACAATAGGCCCATGAACAAGGTGGCAAGGATAATACAAGAAGAAAGGCTCTTCTTTTTCAGCTTGCTGCTCGATGATTTCTATGACTTTCTGCTGCATAACTTTAGGACATTCTTGATGTTTGTAATTATCTGCGATGACTCCCAACTGCCATTTTTGCTGCTGAGATGCCCCCATTCTGTCCAGAGGGGCGGTGCCAGTGACTTTTGTTGGAATTTCTGTTACAGTATCATTCTCTATATAGACAAAAGGTGGTTGGTCCAAAGAAGCAGGCGTGCCAAAGAAATAATCAAACCCGTATTGATTTGGCCCATACTTTATTTTTTTGGTGAAGTCTATATCAATCCCTTCAATCAGATGTGTAGGGTAGTCGTTGTCAAAATTACCTAAACGACCATATTGTTTATCTGGCACAACTTCTGCTTCAGGATAATCTGCCGGGTCGATGCCGTAAGCCTGATAGTCGATGTGCTTCTTGTAGTGCCAGTCCATGCCTAAATGCCATTTCCCGACTGCGGCCGTGTGATAGCCTTGAGATTTGAACAGCTGAGGCAAGGTCGTCCGATTTTTTTCAATCAACGTTTCAGAATCCCCATGCAATACGACTGATTTCAATCTTGAACGCCAGTTGTATCTTCCAGTCAACAGGCTATATCTTGAGGGTGTGCAAAGGCTACTGGTAGCATGAGAATTTCCAAAACGCATGCCGCTTTCGGCTAATCGATCAAGATGAGAAGTTTTTATTTTACCTTCAGTGTTAAAACAAGAAACATCGCCGACCCCTAAATCATCCACCAGCATGAGGATGACGTTTGGTTTATTTTTTATCAATTAAAGTCGTCCTTTCTTTTGATTTATTTATTCTTCCTTATTTATTGTAACACGATAAAGTTGAAGCGGTGTGCTGGATAGGTTAAAATATTTTATTAAGTGTCAATCTTTTAAATTTTTAAGAAGTTGGAATATAATAGGAGCTGACAGAAGAATTAATTGAAAAGTTAATGAAAACTTAATAAAGTTAATGAAAACTTTCAACTAATGTTGGACTTAGGACTGATTTTTTTTGTGATAAAAGTGTGTTAACCTTAGAATGCAAATCAAATGTTAATGAGAAACAGGAGGAAATCTAATGAACCATTCAGTGGTGAGTGTTAGAAACTTAAAAAAAGTTTACGGTAAAAAAGGTGAAAAACAATATGAAGCGTTGAAAAACATTTCATTTGAAGTTGAAGAAGGTGAATTTGTCGGTATTATGGGTCCCTCAGGCTCTGGGAAGACCACGTTGTTGAATATGCTATCTGCGCTGGATTCACCTACACAAGGAGAAGTGACGATTGCTGGTAATAATATTACCGGATTAAATGAGCAGCAGCTGTCTGACTTTCGTGCGACAAATATCGGATTTATTTTTCAGGATTTTAATTTGCTGGAAAATTTAACGATGAGTCAAAATATTGGACTGCCTTTGTCTTTACAAGGCGTATCATCAAGAAAAATTGACAAAAAAATTAAGACTATTGCAGAAATACTTGATATCACACAAATTTTATCTAACTATCCGACAGAAGTTTCTGGCGGACAAAAACAGCGGGTAGCGGCAGCCCGGGCATTAGTTCACCAGCCCCAACTGCTTTTAGGTGATGAACCGACAGGAGCATTAGACTCGAAAAATGCTAAAAATTTATTGGAAGCTTTGCGCGGATTAAACCGGGATTATCAAACCACTATCTTGATGGTGACCCATGACCCGATGAGTGCAAGTTATTGTAAAAGAATCTTGTTTATCCAAGATGGGATGATTTTCAAAGAATTGCGCAGAGAGGGCAGTCAGCAAGAATTTTATCAAAACATTTTGGCTAACTTGTCCCATGTGGATTTTTCGGAAAGCCAGGTGTAACTTATGACTTGGAAATTAGCTTTGATCAATGTAAAAAAACGTTGGCAGGATTATTTGGTTTTGATGATGGGGCTGATAATATCTGTATCCATTTTTTATATGTTTCAAACATTGTCTTTAAACGTTAAGTTTCTCGAAGAAGTGATTCCAACCATTTCCATGGTCGCCTTTATTTTTCAACTGGGAGCTGTGTTGCTTGGAATCATAACGGTTGTGTATATATTTTATGCAAACTCTTTTTTATTGTCCATGCGCAAAAAAGAATATGGTATGTACATGATGCTTGGAGCCAAGAAGAAAAAAATCAAACAGATGATGACGATTGAAACGTTATTTATCGGCTTTTTATCAATGGTGGTAGGGATCATGTTGGGAGTCGTTTTTTCAACCATCATGAGCCAAGTGCTTTTGAATCAGCTGCGAGTATCTTCTAATCAATATAATGCTTTCTCTTTCAGTGCAGTCGTTGTCACATTTATTTTCTTTTTGATTTTGTTTGTATTGACAGCAATCACTAATGCTTCAAAATTTTCAAAAACCAAATTGCTGGATTTGCTCCATGAAGACCAGCAGTCAGAAAAACACCGCCCGAATAAACTAAAAACCATCAGTCTGACGATTGTGTCTGTCATTCTGATAATGATTGGCTATTTTTCTTTATGGCATGTGAAGGAGTTAGCTCTAGCAGGGCTAGTCATTGCTTTATTTACCATTACTTTCGGGACATTTTTATTTTTTGCTGCGTTGCTTCCGGCAGTTATCAGTGCTTTTAAGAATAATGAAAAATTCAGCAGAAAAGGTATAAGGATTTTCACGTTATCTCAACTGAGTTTTAAATCTAGTTCTTTAAGCAAGGTTTTAGGAATGGTTACCATGTTGCTGGCACTTTCTTTAGGGGCTATCACTGTGGGAGATGCTTTTAACAACTATAAAGAAGCCCTTATCAAACAGGCACCGTATGACGCCGTTATTTTCAATCCAGACGAAGCGGTGTCCAAGGAAATGGCGAAGCTAGAAGGAAAAGAGGAAAGGTTATACCATATAAAGCAGAACAACGAAGAATTTTACTTTCTGTACGATGAGCTTAGAGAACAACCAATCACAATGAACAATCAAACAGGCTTTACTTTGAAAGCAAAACCATTCACTGAGTTTAATGAAGGGGATAGCTTTTCTACTAACAACGGGACAGAGTTTTCAATCATGAGTGCCTTTGGGCAGATAATGAATCCTTATACTTCTTATTTAAATGCCCCAGTTTATCATGTGGTTTCTCAAAGTGAATTTGATCAGGCACAAGGGGAATCTGGCGTTATCCATGTGTTGATGGTGGATGACTTTGAAGGACAATTAGATATTTTTGAAAGAATTGATACATTAGAAATGGCTAGATTTGACCTTGAGGATGCTGAGACTTCCAACAGCAAGTTTGCTTTGTACTCGATGATTAGTATGATGGTCAGCGGCTTTATGTTTATGGGAGCCTTTCTTGGGATAGCTTTCTTAGCAATGCTTGCCAGTTCGTTAATGTTTAAAATATTATCCGGAGCTTATCAGGACATCGGGCGCTACGACATGCTGAGAAAGATCGGTGTCGGAAAGAAAAAATTATTAGCTTCGATTTATAAAGAAATTTTAGTCGTTTTTGCGGTGCCGGGAATTTTAGGGACGATTCATGTGCTGTTCGGCTTGAAGATGTTTGAGCTGCTGATGCCAGAACCGTACAGCCACATCTGGCTGCCATTTGTCATTTTCGCAGCCATCTACCTTCTTTACTATTTTATTACGGTGAAATTGTATCAAAATATTGTTTTAAAAAGTGAAAAAAATCAATAGGATTTGATAATAAAAGTATCGTTTATTTTAGAAGTTGGTGTTATAATACGAAGTGAAAAAACACTTGCTTGACAGACTCTGACAGTGAAAGAAGGGAATAGCTGACAAAAAACTGTTGAATTTATACCTTGCCAAACAAATGTCAAAAAAATAGTAAATTTTATTGAAGGAGTTAAAAAAGTGGGCAAGAATCATCTGGAAAAAGTACGAGTCAATGGCGACGTTTTGGAACAACACTCTGTTTACCAAATCAAAAAGAATTGGCAGGATTTTTCAAAGTGGACACCTTCTGGAGAAGTAATCAAGGTCAGCGAGTATGAGACGATGACTGATGAAATCAGGGATAATAATGCTAAACTGCTTGAGTCTTTCGGAGAGTATTTAGAAGCTAAGGAAAAGTTAAGTCAAAGGGTAATCAAAAGGCATCAGGAAAATGCCAGCTTGTTTATTGATGACTATTTACTGTATTATGGCATCAAGACATTAACAACGGATGCACTAGAGGTTGGGGCATTTATTTCTGACTGGTATGTTGAAAAGTTTTTACAAGTAAATTTATTAAATGTCAGCCAGTTAGGAACATCCATGAAAAAGTTTTTTAAATTTCTGGAAGAAGCAAATGAAATACCATCTTCAGACGCTGAGGGCATAAGACTGATGATAAAAAATGCCGTCAAACAAGGACAGCTGAGACTTGAAAATTCTTAAAAAAGTTCGTGCTGCTCCTTTTAAACTAAAAATAATAAAGTAAAAAATAGAAGCTGACCCGTAATTTGGGACAGCTTCTATTTCATTATCAAGAATAAACGGAAATCCGTTCATTTTTATAGTTGCCGCTTTCTATAATATCTAGCATGGCTGAGGCATAGTCTTGGTAGCTAAGATAGCTTTTACCATTCTCGTCGTAGGAGATGACTTCCCCGCCGATTTTATATTGACCCGTTTTTGGACCGTTAAAATCAAAATGAGCTGCCGGGCTGACGTAAGTCCAAGTGGTCCCAGTTGAATTTTCCAGTTCTTTGAGGGATTTTGCCATATTTTCTGCTGTTAAGTGAAAAGACTTGGGGAATCCTTCTTGCTCAAAAAGCATAGTAGTTTTTGAATCATCTGTATACAGACTGCCAGCACCACCCACGACATAAAGTCTCACCGGTGTTTGTTTTAAAATCTTGGTAATGTGCCTCAAAGAAGATTGATGAAGCTGAGGCATGTTTGGCGGAGCATTGAAAGCATTGACTACCACATCTAAAGGTTCGATTTCTTCAGTGGTCAAGTCATAGAGCTCTTTTTCGATATAAGGGACCTCTTGAGTAAGTTTATCCTTATTTCTCACACAAGCGAGCACTTCGTGACCACGATTCAGAGCTTCTTGTAAAATTAAATTTCCTTGTTTTCCTGTTGCACCAATAATTCCTATTTTCATACATACCGTCCTTTCTGATTATAAATCTTCCCATAATTCTATCGTAATCTTTTAAAGTCAAATGGTCAATGTTTAGCTACACTTATTTGCTGTATTTCGTATGGATATGCAAATTAAGAAATGATGAAAAAAAGGTAAGGTGTTATATTATTGCTAATGTTAGTATCTTGGTACTTTTGCTTATTTTTTCATCCTAAACTGGCGAACGGAGGCAACCGTTCGCTTATTTTTTTGATACTGGCTTATTTTGCTTAAAAATTTAAAATTTTTAGTGGAAGGAAGCATGGATTTAAGGTTTTCTGATTGTGTTTGGCTCTTTTTTTTCGTATCATAGAGTATATAGGTATTGGAATCGCGATTCAGCGAGGATAGAGGTGATGCAAATGTCCAAGGAACAAGATGGCAAGCAGATTAGTTCTTTCATTCGTATTTTTTCTAATTATCTAAACACCATTGAAAAGAAAATGTCCAATCAGCAATTGAGTTTCAATGAGATAAAAGTGATGCTGGAGTTAAATGAATCTGATCAATTAACAGCCAGAGACATTGAAGTTCGACTAGACTTGGATAAAAGTTATACCAGCCGCATCTTGAAAAATCTTGGGGAACTAGATTTGATCGAAAAAACTCAGTCCGGCGAAGACAAACGTCTCTATTTTTTATTGCTCACAGAAAACGGCAAAAAATTGGCAAAAGAACTACACGACCAATATTTAGAGATTTTAGAGGGAGATTTGGATTTGCTGAAAAGTAACGGCAAAGATAGATTGATCGAATCAATGAAAATTTTGGAAGATCATTACCAGCGAGAAATTGAAGAAGATTAAAGTATAAACCCATGACTATCATCTCTGTATTGGATGATAGTTGTTTTTAAATTTGTGCTTCAAAAAAAGAGCCTATGAAATTTATTTTAAAGAAAATTTTGTCAAATGAGGGAAAAAAATGAGTGCTTACATTGAACCAGTAAAAATTGCGATCATCAGCTTTCCGTTTGTTGCGTTGCTGCTGTCACTACCGATATTAGTTTATCATTATCATAAATATGGTATTTTTCTTAAATGGTTTGCTGTTGTCATTTACAGTTTTATTTTATATTTGCTGGCAGCTTATTTTTTAGTGATTTTACCTTTACCAGATATCAAGCAAGTGGCCCAGTCAACGTTGCCGACTTATAATATCCAACCATTTGCTTTTGTCAGGGAATTCATTGCTCATACGGTTTGGCGGCCATTTGATTTAAGCACTTATTTTTCAGCTTTAAAACAGCCAGTGGTTATCCAGCCTTTGTTTAATGTCTTTTTAACGCTTCCTTTTGGTGTTTACTTACGCTACGGATTTAAAAGGAATTTAAAGCAAACGGTAATTTTATCTTTCTTACTTTCCTTATTTTTCGAATTGACACAATTAAGCGGACTTTATGGGATTTATCCTCGACCTTACCGGTTGTTTGACGTAGATGATTTATTTTTAAATACACTAGGGGGAGTTATCGGTTATTGGCTGACACCATTCTTCAGACTCTTCTTCCCGAGTGATTCTAAGATAGAGATGACGCTCAAAGATAAGTCAAAGCATCAAGTGACTTATTTGCGCCGCTTGGTGGCCTTTATTGTAGATTGGGTGCTGATGAGTTGGATACTTGATTTGGCCCACTCACTTTTTGGTTTTTTCTTTTCTAACAATCTCATGACAGTATTATTTGTGATTGTTTATTATTATTTTGTGCCATTGACACTCTTTAAAGGTCAAACCATCGGGAAGAAAATCGTTAACCTTAAAATCATCTCCGAGGATGGTCAGGAGATTTCCAAAACAGCGTTATTAAAGCGCCAATCTTTATTTGGTGTTAATTGTTTCCTTCTTTTTTATCTATTGCCACGGATTTTAAGTGCGACTGGAACAGTTCCTGACGAACAGTTGGACACCTATTATTATTTGGCACTGCTTTTTATGAGTTATGCCTTGCTGTTTACTGTTCATATTATTGTGAATATGCTTTTTAAGAAAAAACAGCTTATTTATGAAAAAGTCTCTCACACTTATCAAATCAGCACTAAATGAGTTAATTAAAATACCCCGTCCTTTGTTTTAAAGGTCGGGGCAATTTATTATAATGGTATAGAATCATGCACCAGTTATCAATTTATCCTAGAGGTCAATGAGGTTTGCCTTCAAAGCAGTATGAACTTACTGAACTTTACAGTCAATGGTTGAGGATAAAAAGACGTCTCGAAACCCATCTAAGTCTTCTGTATGGAGCTGAGGGATGTCTTGTAATTTGTAATCACGATTGAGATAGGAATATTTCTTTTCGCCAAACTGATGAAAAGGTAACAGTTCGACCGATGTAATTCCCATGTCATTAAATAATTTTGCAAAACCTTTAGCATCTTCTAAGCTATCATTGTAAAAAGGGATGATAGGGACACGCACGACAACGTTTGGGTGTTCAGAAAGGGCGGCCTTCAGATTGTCTAAGATTAATTCATTAGGCACACCTGTACCGTCACGATGCCTTTTCGAATCATAATGTTTCACATCAAAGAAAATCAAGTCAAGATGTTTGATAAATTCTTGAAATATTTCTTTTTTGGCAAATCCTGTTGTTTCACAAGCAGTATGGATGCCTTTTTTTTGCAATTCTTTTAAAAGTTCAATTGCAAACTCGGCTTGATAAAGGACTTCTCCGCCTGATAAAGTAACACCGCCACCTGACTCCTCGTAAAAAGGTTCGTCTTTCATTACTTCAGCGACGATTTCATCAACTGTTTTAAACTCGCCGACGACCGTATTTTTTTTCTTTTGATTGTCCCACATTTCTTCAGGTGTTCTCAGTTGTGATTCTGGATTTGAACACCAGTAGCATCTTAAAGGGCATCCTTTAAAAAAAATCACTGTACGAATTCCGGGTCCATCATGGATACTGAATTTTTGAATATTAAAAATACATGCTTTTTTAGTCATTGTCGTTAACCCCCTCAAAAATAATTATAGCATATTTTGTTTCAAACGCAATATAAAAACTTACGAAAGAAACCATCCTGTAGATTGAGTTGCTATGAAAATTATGATAAAATATTGAGTGTAAGGAGGTTATCATGTCAAGAGAAGAAGAAATCATTTCATTAGTGAGCAAAGAAAAAAAGATAGAAGTGAATCAATTAGCAGAACTCTTAAAAGTTTCGAAAGTAACGATTAGGAAAGATTTAGATAAATTAGAAGCCCGTGGTATCCTTCATCGTGAGCATGGCTATGCGTTGTTGAATAATGAAGCGGATATCAATTACCGTCTAGCAAAAAATTATGATTTGAAATCAAAAATCGCAAGAAAAGCTGCTGAAAGCATTTCTGATGGGGAAGTTGTAATGATCGAGTCAGGGTCTACCTGTGCACTTTTGGCAGAAGAATTGGCTTTCAATAAAGCGGACGTGACGATTATCACTAACTCCAGTTTTATAGCATCTTATATCCGCAAATCTGAGAGTGTTAAAATCATTCTTTTAGGCGGGGAACATCAAAAAGATTCCCAAGTCAATGTGGGACCGTTGATCAAAAAAGTTATTGAAAATTTCCATGTAAATAAATTATTTGTGGGTGTGGACGGGTTTGATTTGAAGCGGGGGTTTACTGGAAGCGATATTACCAGATGTGATACAGCAAGAGTCATGGCGGAACATGCGGATAATACCATTTTGTTGACTGACTCCAGCAAATTTCATAAAAAAGGAGTCATTACTGAGTTTGAATTTGATGAAGTTGCCCAAGTCTATACGGATAAGGCTATCCCAGCAACTGCCAAAAAATTTCTTGAGGAAAAAAATATTAGTGTGATTACAGTGTAAGGCTGTTTTTAACTTTAAGAAGATTGTGCGTAGGAAATCAATAGAACAGATTTTATGTTTATATAAAAGGACAGGATTTCATTAGAGACGTTAAGTCAAGTGATTCCTGTCCTTTTAGACTTTAGAACATCTTTTTCTGATAGATGGTAAAATTATAGTGAAGAAAAAATTGGAGGATAATCATGTTTGATGAAAAAAGGAAACAACTGGCAAAAGTGTCCTATCTTTACTTTATCGAAGAAAAAACACAAGCAGAGATTGCAAAGATATTAGGGATTTATCGAACGACAGTGAGTAGAATGATTTCTCAGGCGAAAAAAGAAGGCATTGTGCAAATTAAAATAGTTGATTATGGGGAAGATTTATTTTTGCTGGAGTCTTACATAAAAAATAAATATGGTTTAAAGCAAGTTGAATTAGTCCCATCTGAACTATCTGATTCTAATGAGGAAAAAGAAGAAAAACTAGCGTTGGCGGCCGGCGAGTTTATGAAAAAAAACATCAAAGCGGACGATATTGTTGGGATGTCTTGGGGAGCTACTCTGTGGCGGGCGATTGATAAAATCAATGGGAAATTTGATAAAAATGCTACTATTGTCCCCATCGTTGGCGGTCCTAGTCACATCAATGCCAACTTCCATGTAAACACGCTGGTCTATGAGTTGTCTAGAAGATTTGAAGGGGAAAGTTTATTTATCAATGCTACTGTGGTTCAAGAGACGAAACTGCTGAAAGAGGGGATTGTGGGTTCTAAATATTTTAGTGAATTAAAAGATAAATGGAGAGAATTAGATGTAGCATTTGTTGGTATAGGCGGGCAGTTAAGCTATAAAAAAAGTCAGTGGCGGGATTTGTTGACTTCTAAAGATTTTGAAGATTTAAAGTTGAGAGAGGCAGTAGGGGATTGTTGTTGCCGTTTTTTCGACAAAGATGGAAAAATTTTAAGAGGGGACCTGGATGATCGAACCATTGGGCTACCTTTGGAGGAATTGGCAAATGTTCCCTTATCTGTTGGTATTGCAAGAGGTAAAGTCAAGGCAAGGGCGATTGCTTCGGTACTAAAAGGAAAGTATGTTAATTGTCTCATTTCAGATCAAGAGACGATGTTAGAGTTGTTAAGGCTGGAAAAAGATACTGGTTATGCTGAATTGCTTAATCAGCAGTCCAGTTGACTGTGAAAACTCTGAGTTAAAAAAAGTATATTTAATTATTTTCATATACCATTCCAAATTCCCAGTTGAAAAACTTGGAATTTGAGTGGTTTATTTATTTTTAAAACAGCACAAATGTGCTTTTTTTTTGGAATCGTTTTTTTAAAATAGCTTAATAACCTTGATAAATAAGCATTGATAACGTTATTATTTTTTTAAGCTCAAAAACATATTGTGGAAATTCATAAAAGTTGAGAAGATTAATTCAGAAATAATCAACTAAATACGACTGATTCCAATAAAAAGTTGGAATGTATGGATAACTAATGAGCGGGAGTCTATTTTGACTATTAGTTGGTAGAATATTATTTTGAAAAAGGAGCGTTGACAATGGAAGTAATTACAAGAGAGTTGGTGGACCTAAATCTTGAAGCAACAAGTGTAAAAGAAGTTGTCTTAAGTTTAGGTGAAAGGATTGAGAGTATTGGAAGGCTTTCAAATTTCGACGGATATATAGACAGTGTCATGGAAAGGGAAGAACTGACGTCTACAGGTATTGGTTTTGGAATTGCAATCCCCCATGGCAAGTCTGAGCACGTAACCTCATGCACAGTTGCATTTGCAAGATTGACATCGCCAATTGAGTGGGAGAGTCTTGATGAGCAACCGGTAAAAATCGTGTTTCTCTTAGCAGTACCCGAAGCTTGTAAAGGAGATGAACATTTGAAAATTATTGCCGCCCTTTCGAGAAAGTTGATTCATGAAGATTTTAGACAACAGCTGGAAACACTAGAAGATGAGCAGGAACTCGTTGAAATGATCAATGAAACACTAGCAAACGCCATAACAAAATAAAAAAAAGGAGAGAGTTAAATGAAATTAGCAGCAGTAACGGCTTGTCCGTCAGGGGTAGCACACACCTATTTGGCAGCAGAAAGTTTAGAGGTAGCAGCCAAAAAAAATAATGTAGAAATTAAGGTTGAAACACAAGGATCGATTGGGATTGAAAATGAATTGACACCTGAGTGGATTAAAGAAGTTGATGCAATTATTTTAACTAATAATATTGGAATTAAAAATGAAGAAAGATTTAAAGGGAAACCAATTGTAAGAATCAGTGCAGGGGATTGTATAAATAAAGCAGACGCTATAATAAAAAAATTGATGGAAAAGTTGGGTTGATCATCAGAAAGGAAAGGTAATCAAAATGATAGATTTATTAAAAGATACAAGGAAACATTTGATGACAGGTGTCTCTTATATGATTCCTTTTGTAGTGGCTGGAGGAATTCTATTAGCCTTGAGCGTGTTATTCTCAGGGACTGCTTCAGTACCTGAAGGAGGAATTTTAGGTGGTATGGCCACGGTTGGTATCACAGGTTTAGGTCTGATGGTACCAATTCTTTCAGGCTATATTGCCTTTTCCATGGCTGACAGACCAGGGCTTGCTCCCGGAATCATCGGTGGGATGATTGCCAACAGTATTGGAGCAGGATTTATCGGCGGGATCATTTCTGGTATCTTAGCAGGTATCGTTGTCAGTTATATCAAAAAAATAAAATTGCCTTCTAGTTTGCGTTCTTTAATGCCGATATTTGTTCTTCCTCTTCTGGGGACGACGATCGTGGGCGGAATTATGTATTTTGTCATAGGCCAGCCTATCGCATCCTTAATGAATGTTATGACCAATGCTTTAGAGTCAATGGGTACAGGGAATTTAGTTTTGTTGGGACTGATTCTAGGCGCTATGATCGGATCAGATATGGGAGGACCAATCAACAAAGTTGCCTTTGGTTTTGGGTCAGCAATGGTTGGGACTATTGATCCGGCAACTGGAATGCCTTCAGCGACTGCTTTGGCAATCATGGGCGGCATAGGTGTTGCCATTTGTGTCCCTCCACTTGCTATGGGACTAGCAACAATTATTGCACCTAAAAAATTTACCGTTGAGGAGAAAAACTCTGGAAAGGCAGCTATAGTGATGGGGCTAGTAGGTATTTCAGAAGGAGCCATTCCTTTTGCTGCGGCTGACCCGATTCGGGTAATCCCTGCTAACATTATAGGAAGTGCGATTGGTTCAGCGGCTGCAATTTTACTTGGTGCTGGTAATCCTGCACCATGGGGAGGATGGATCGTTGCTCCTGTTGCTCAAAATCCTATTATGTACATAATTGCAACCCTGATTGGTTCAGCTGTCACTGCGTTAATTGTGGTTTTTCTGAAGAAAAATATCAAGGAAAAAATTGATATGGATGCAGAACAAACTGATGAAATGGATTTTGATTTAGATATTGAAATTTTATAGTTATAGGGGATAAAACAAATATGAGCACGTAAAACTTGTGGGAAAGCTTATCAGCCATTTGTTTTACGTGCTTCTATTATACTAGTAACAATTTGGTTTGAGCGCGAATCATTTTCTCGTAATCAACAGGGATTCCTTTGTTGCTGATGACCAGGTCTATTTCATGCCAGCCGGCAACCTCTACCAATGAACTGGAATCAAATTTTGTTTTGTCAAGGACGACGATTTTTTTCGTCGACTTATTCAATAACTTTCTTTTTATTTCTGCGTCAACTAGGGAAGAGGTACAAAAACCTTTTCTATTTTTTACGCCGCTGGATCCCAAAAAACATAAATCTAATTGGATATCAGGGAAAATTTCCGCAGTAGTATTGTTTTGAAAAGACATATCATTATCAGAATATTTTCCTCCAAAGCAATAAAGATTATGCTCGCTGTGGACTAATTCCAAAATGGCTGCAAGGGAACTGGTAAAAATTTCTTTTTGAGAAAAACTATTCAAATGGTTTGCCAATAAAGCCATGGTACTTCCTTGGTCGATACCGATACTAGATATCTGTTCATCCACTAGTTGAGTGGCTGCACTGATCAAAGGAGACTTTAACTCAAGATTATCAGGTGTGCGGTAAAGAACGGGTGTCAGTTCTTTTTGGCTAATCAATTCCGCCCCGCCATATTTTTTCTTAAGGATTCCTTCCTTTTCCAGGTGAGTCAAATCTTTGCGGACTGTTTCATCAGAGACCCCAAAGAGACTGACCAGTTCGCTAACTTTGACACTTTTCTGTTGATGGATGATATTAGAAATTTCATTTCGGCGTTTAATAATTTCATCAGCTTTCATTAGTTCTTCCTTTTGATTACGATAATAAGTATTGCTTTTTGGTTTATTCTAACATAAACTCCAACATCAAGTCTAATTTATTTGGGACTTATAGTCTAAAAACGTTTAATTTGTATCAAATCAATAAAAAAGATGGAATTACTTTTTTATTACAATTATAATAAAGATGGATATAAAAGAAAGGATGAGTGAAATGGCAATAGCTACCACGGATAAAACTCAGGGTTCGGTCAACACAATGTCTAAAGTAAATCCAAGAATTCAAATAATGAAAGATAACTTGTTTAAGGATAAAAGGCAAATTTCTATTGAAAGAGCACTTTTATATACCGAAAGCCATAAACAAACGGTGGGAGAACCTGTCATTATTCGCAGGGCTAAGGCTGTGGCTTATATTTTGGAAAATGTAACAATCAGTATTCGAGAAGGGGAGCTACTGGCAGGCAATCGAACCGTCCGCCCTCGTTCCGGTATTTTGTCTCCGGAAATGGATCCTTACTGGATTATTGAAGAGATGGATACTATAGATTCTCGTCCTCAAGACCAGTTCGAGTTTACGGAAGAAGATAAAAAAATATATTTGGAAGAGCTTTACCCTTACTGGGAAAATCAATCCATGAAAGATTTTATCGTTGGGCAACTGACCGATGAGATAAATGATGCTTTAAAAGATGAAGTCTTTAAATTGAATCAAACTGATAAAGGTCAAGGACACATTATAATGGATTTTCCGGCAATTTTAGAAAAAGGTGTTCAATATTATATCGATTTATTACAAGACCTAGCAGAGGAGCAGCCGGAAAATGACTTTTTCCTAGCAGGTTTGATTGTTTTTAAAGCAATGAAAGCACATTTCTTACGCTATGCTGGATTAGCCGAGAAAATGGCAGAAACAGAACCGGTCGAACAACGTGTCACCGAATTAAAAAAAATTAAGCAAATGTGTGAAAAACTAAGCACTGAGAAACCTGACACTTTTTACGAAGCACTTCAGCTGCTATGGATGACTAGTATCGTTGGTCAATATGAATCAAATGCTTCTTCCTTGTCCTTGGGACGTATGGATCAATACTTGTATCCTTTCTATAAGAAGTCTCAAGATGAAGGTGTGCCAGAGGAATTTCTTTATGAAGTTCTTGGTGATTTTTACATTAAAACCAATGACGTGGTTTTGTTAAGAAGTGAAAGCAGTGCCAAGTGTTTTGCAGGTTTCCCAACGGGTTATACCGTCGTGTTGGGAGGGATTGATAGTTTTGGAAGAGACTCAGTCAATTCACTTTCTTACATGATGCTGGAATTGTATCACGAGATTTTACTGCCTCAACCCAATCTCTCAGTGCGTATGAATGAGTTGATTCCAAGAAAATTTTTACTAAAAACATGTGAAACGATTCGTTTAGGGACAGGTATCCCGCAACTATTCAATGATGAAGTGATTATACCGGGGTTTTTGAGCAAAGGTGTTTCACTAGATGACGCAAGGGATTTTGCGACCGTTGGATGTGTAGAAGTTAGTATCCCAGGGAAGACATATGGTTTGCACGACATAGCATTATTTAATTTATTACGAATCGTGGAATTGAGCATGTATGAACTAAGGGGAACTAAGGGCATGACCTATGAACGATTACTGGAAAACATCCAGCAAAAAATTCAATATTATGTCGGCCTAGTTGCTGAAGGTTCTGATATCGTTGATTTAGGGCATCGCCACTATGCGCCAACACCATTTTTATCTGTATTGATTGAGGACTGCATCAAAAACGGAAAAGATGTGACTGAAGGCGGAGCCAGATATAATTTTTCAGGGGTCCAAGGGATCGGTGAAGCTAATTTAAGCGATTCTCTTTATGTTGTGAAAAAAATGGTTTTTGAAAATAAAGAAATGACCTTTGACGAATTAGTTGATGCGATGGAATCTAATTATTCTGGGAAATATGCTTCATTACAAGAACATGTCATTCAAGATTTTGATAAATATGGTAATGATAATGATGAAGTCGACGATATTGCGGCAGAAATTTTCAGATTTTATGCTAAAGAATTAGAAAAGTATCAGAACGTCCGTCAAGGACAATTTATTCCAGGTGCGTATACGGTTTCTGCCCATATTCCGCTAGGAGAAGCAGTGGGTGCGACACCAGATGGCAGAAAAGCAGGAGAACAGCTAGCAGATGGCGGATTATCACCAATGGTCGGACGTGATCGGTTAGGACCTACGGCAGTTTTGAAATCTGTCAGCAAACTTGATAACTATCTAACGGTCAACGGCAGCTTGCTAAATCTGAAATTTCAACCTAATACTCTAAAAGGACACCAAGGATTGAATAAATTTGCTGATTTTTTGATGGCATTTACGAAATTGAAAATTCAGCATGTACAATTCAATGTCCAATCAAAGGAAACTTTGTTAGATGCTCAGAAACATCCAGAAAAATACTCGGGTTTGTTGGTACGAGTGGCAGGCTATAGTGCATTCTTTGTCGATTTAAATAAAAAAATCCAAGATGACATCATTGCCCGTGTAGAACATGAATTATAAAAGGAAGATGACATATATGCAAAAAGGATTGGTATTCAATATTCAGCGCTATTCCATCCATGATGGCGGGGGGATTCGAACGATTGTGTTTTTAAAAGGCTGTCCTTTAGCCTGTCCTTGGTGTTCCAATCCAGAATCTAGAAAAGCAGTAGAACCTGTACAATGGATCAAAAATGGAAAAAAAGAAATCATTGGTGAGTGGAAAACTTCAGCAGAAGTAATCGATGAGGTGTTGAAAGATGAAATTTTTTATCGAACCTCTGGTGGAGGAGTGACATTGTCTGGCGGAGAAGTATTGATGCAACATCTTTTTGCAAAGGAAGTGTTATCTGAATTACACTATCTTGGCATCAACACAGCTATTGAAACGACTGGATGCTTTGAAAAAGAACGTTTGGAAAGTTTATTGCCCTTTACTGATGAAGTATTGTTTGATATAAAAATACTAGATATGACTCAGGCAAAAAAAGTGATTGGTATCAATCTGAAAAATATGAAGGAAAATTTTGAAATGGCTTTGCAGTTTCCGGGGGTGAAAGTCACCCCAAGGATTCCTTTAATTCCAGATTATACCGCTACAGAGGAAAATATTGAAATGATTATCAACTATTTCAAAAATTTTGATATCAAAGAAGTTCATTTGTTGCCTTTCCATCAGTATGGTTCCTCAAAATATGACTATCTAGGATGGGAATATCTGTTAAAAGACATGGAAACTCTGTCTGATACAGAAATAGATCAAATCAAAAAAAGATTTGAGTCTCATGGGTTCTATGCGAATATCGAAGGGCTTGAATAAAACAAATGTTGTATTTTATAAAAAAAAGCACATTTGTGCTTTTTTTTATAACTATTCGTTTCAAACGCGCTCATATCAAGGATTAAGACATTTTACGTATAGAGGATAAAGAATTCCTTTCTAGAATTTGGTATAGTGTTAATGGAACATATTACAGAAAGCAGGGATACGGATGGAGTTTATGTTAGATACAGCTAACCTTGAAGAAATCAAAAAATATGAAAAAATTATCCCATTGGCAGGGGTGACGTCAAATCCAAGTATCATTAAAAAAGAAGGGAAAATTGACTTTTTTAATCATATGAAGAAGATAAGAGAAGTGATTGGGCCTGAAAAATCTCTCCATGTTCAAGTAGTGGCGACAGATTTTGCTGGGATGATGGCTGATGCGCAAACCATTTTGGAAAAAATAGATACGAATGTTTTTATCAAAATACCAGTAAATGAAGAAGGTTTAAAAGCAATTAAAGCTTTGAAAGAAAAAAATATCCGGGTAACTGCTACGGCTATTTATACTAAATTTCAAGCATATCTGGCTATTGCAGCAGGGGCGGATTATATTGCACCGTATTTTAACCGTATGGAAAACTTAAATATCGATCCAAGAGAAGCGATTAAAGAGATGACAAATCAAATCAGCTTGACAAATAGCAAAACTAAAATACTGGCTGCTAGTTTCAAGAACGTGGGACAGGTGACAGCAGCGTTTGAAAATGGGGCGCAATCTGCCACTATGGGGACAGATATTATTCAACAAGCACTTGCTATGCCGTCAATCGGAAAAGCAGTTGCTGACTTTACTTCAGATTGGGAATCGATTTATGATGAAGGAACGAAAATAGCTGATTTATAATAAAAAATCAATAAAATTACACAGCTTGTTTTATTTAAAACTTTAAAAACTCTGTGATACACTAAAAGTGCATCAAGACTTAATCAAGAAGGGAAGAAAAATCATGGAAAAAGTATTTGCGAGTCCATCACGTTATGTTCAAGGAAAAGGTGTTTTAAAAACAGGGATTCACCATATTGAAAAATTAGGGAAGAAACCATTATTGCTATGTGATGACGTGGTATGGGGAATCGTTGGAGAATCTTTTACCAATGATTTGAAAGCTAATGGTTTTGAAGTGACGTATGTACCATTTAATGGTGAAGCTTCTATTCAGGAAATCGATCGGGTTAGTAAAATCGGTTCTGAAAATCACTGTAATGTCGTCCTCGGTCTTGGCGGCGGTAAAGCTATTGATGCAGCAAAAGCAATTAGTGATAACTTAGAAGTCCCGGTGGGTATCTTGCCTACCATTGCTTCTACAGATGCACCAACGTCAGCCCTGTCTGTTATTTATTCGGAAGAGGGAGCGTTTGAAAAATATTTATTTTACAAGAAAAACCCTGAGCTTGTTTTAGTTGACACACAGGTGATTAGCAAAGCACCTGTCAGATTATTGGCGTCCGGTATTGCTGACGCATTGGCAACCCAAGTGGAAGTGAGTGCTGTTTTGAAAAAGAATGGAACGACTATGGCTGGCGGCGTGCCGACGTTGGCAGCAGAAGCTATCGCGGAAAAATGTGAAGCGACGTTGTTTGAATTTGGTATGCAGGCCATCGAAGCCAACCGTGCAAAAGTTGTCACAGAAGCTTTAGAAGCTGTAGTGGAAGCTAACACCTTACTTAGCGGTATTGGCTTCGAAAGCGGTGGTCTAGCAGCGGCTCATGCCATCCATAATGGTTTCACCGCATTACATGGTGAAATTCATGACATGACACATGGTGAAAAAGTTGCCTACGGGACGTTGACACAGCTGTTTTTGGAAAACCAACCAAAAGCAATACTTGATAAATATATTCGTTTCTACCAAAGTTTAGGATTACCGACAACATTGGAAGAATTGAAGCTGGGTGATGCCAGTTATGAGGATCTTTTAAAGGTTGGAAAACAGGCAACCATTGAAGGAGAAACGATGCATCAAATGCCATTTGAAGTAACTGCAGAAGCAGTTACTGATGCGCTGTTTGCAGTCGATGCTTACGTCAAAGCGTTAGGATAATATAGGAAATCCGATAAAATCTTTAAAGGTTTTATCGGATTTTTTTAATTTGGGAATCCAATTAAAGTGAAGACCATTTCTTGTGGTCAATAATTTCCACATGTTTGATTTGATCGTAGCCGACTTTTTGGTCGTTGATAAAAATATTGGATTCGTCAGAACCGCTGATTTTTCCTTCAATATCAGAAAGATAAGAGTTCTCTAAATTTATTTCTTCTTTTTGGATAGATACAGTTAATCCTTTGATTTTTGCTTGGGCAAGAATCTTATTTATTTCACTTTCGCTCAAACGCTCTTTTTTAATAGACACAGGCTGTTGTTCTATCCTGTCTTTGTCAATTTGCGCCGTATGATCAGACAGATAAAATCCCATCCATTTCATTTTCTTTCTGTCTTGATAATGGCGCAGAATATGTTGATACTCTAGTTTCATAGTCCGTCAAGACCTCCTGCTCCACCGCCATGGTGTCCGCTGACCAAATCACTTCTAGCGATGCTTCTGGCTCCATCACTTAAACTATTGGCGTGAACAATGGCAGTAAAGCCGTATTTTCTTCTGATGTTATCGATGATTTTGTCAAGATTTTCATTTTTTACTAATTCTTCGTAAGGTTCAAATAAATTCATCTGTACTTGGTTGATATCAGTTAATTTTGAGTAAGTCACTCCGATATGTCTCACAGCTTCCCCCTGATAATGTTTGCGGAATAAAATAATCAGAGATTTTGACAGTTCTTTAGTGGAATCTGTTGCAGGAATTTTCATTTGATGGGAAAATCCTGTTTTTTTTTCATGGTATGAAAAGCCGATGTAAAGGTTGACACAGCTTGTCTGGAAACCATGTCTTCGAATACGGGCAGCTACTTGTTCAGCCATTTCCTTGACCACAGTTTCTATTTCAGATTGGACATAATAATTACGGTGCAGCACTTGGCTATTGCCATAGGATTTTTCTTTTACGGTAGGAGCAGTATCAGACAAAATCGTTCGGTCGACTCCGTTGGCATGGTGATAATATTGCAATCCCATGATGCCAAGTTTTTCATTTAGTACGTTGGGGTCAGCATTTGCCAACTCCTTGATACTAGAGATTCCCATTTTTGAAAAGCGTTTTTCCATTTTTCTCCCGATACCCCAGAAGTCAGTCATAGGGTGAATGTGCCAGACTTTATTTTTCACATCTTCATAACGCCACTCAGATATAAACGTTTTTGAATGCTTGCTTTCGTTATCCAAGGCGAGTTTGGCAAGAAGGGGATTATCGCCTATACCAACGGTTAAATAAATCCCAGTTTTATTTTTTACAGCTAATTGGATCATCCGGGCAAATTTCCAGCGTTTTTGGCGTCTAGTCAAAGTTTTATCTGGAAAAAATAAATTGAGTGTTCTAGTGATATCTAAAATAGATTCGTCAATACTGTAGATAAATAAATCTTCATCGGCAACATACTTTCTGAAAATATTGTTGATTTTGATATTTTCTTCAATGTAATAGTTCATGCGGGGAGTTACTCTTATCAAGTCCGGGTGATCTGGGACATCATCGGCTCGTGTCACATTGGAAATGCCTAATATTTTTTTGGCTAGGGGAGAGGCTGCCAAAACTAAACCATTTCCTGTGTTGTCGGTAGTTGACATAACGACAAGCATGGTTTTGAGAGGATGTTTTCCTCTGGCAACACATTCACAAGAGGCGTAAAAAGATTTAGCATCGATTAACAAGACGTCTCGTAAAGGTTCCAATGAGTAGTCAAAATTACTCATAAAACTCACTTCCTTGAAACTATTATACGAACATTTGTTCTTGTTGTAAAGTAAAATTATCAAGTAAAGTGTAGATATATTGATGGCATATCGTTTGAAATTTTAGTATACTGGGTGGCGAAGTTGGAGTTGAAATCAAAAATAGTTGTAATTTAGAAGGAGGAATTCGTCATGCTAGTATTCCAAATGCGTAATGTAGATAAAATGTCTGCTGTTTTTCAGTATATCAAAAACGGTGATTACGCAGATAAATAAATAATTTTGTTAACTACCGTTAATTAAGAATCTCATTCTAAATCTATTAGATAAATAAAATTACAAATAATTCATTCAGCTTCTTATTTGTTTATCGATGTAATCACCTTAGGAGTGGTTACATGGAGAGAAAAATCAAATATTCACAAAATTTTTTAACAAGTGATAGAATACTCAACCAAGTCATTAAAAAAATGGCACTAAAAAAGTCTGACATGGTCTATGAAATTGGAACAGGGAAGGGACATTTGACATTAAAGTTAGCTGAACATTGCAAAAGTGTTCACTCTGTAGAATTAGATAATACATTGTTTAATTTCTCTTCAAAAAAGTTGCAAGACAATAAAAATATTAGGCTAATCAATCAGGATATTCTCAAGTTTAAATTTTCTGACAGCACTGATTATAAAATAGTTGGCAATATTCCATATAATTTGAGCACTAAAATCGTTAAGAAAACGGTATTTGAAAGTAGAGCCTCGGAGATATTTTTGGTGGTGGAAGAGGGATTCTACAAACGTATGCTGGATATTCATCGCACATTAGGATTGCTTTTGCGTACTCAAGTCTCGATTCAGCTATTACTAAAAATTCCCTCTAAATATTTTCACCCAAAGCCCAAGGTGAGCAGTGTATTGATAAAATTAACCAGGCATAAGTCTAATATAAAGTCTGAAGATTGGACTCAATATCTGTATTTTGTTTCAAAGTGGGTCAATCAGGAGTATAGAATTCTATTTACTAAAAATCAGTTTCATCAAGCGATTAAACATGCCAAAATAAAGGATTTAACGATTGTTAATTATGAACAGGTGCTATCTGTTTATCATAGCTACCTGCTTTTTAATCGAAAAAATAGCAAAAAAACATATAACAAACGCAGCATATTTAAAAGTTGAATTTTTAGCGGAGTGGAGAAATCTGCTCCTTTTTTATTTAGATTCTTCATGCCTGCGTGTTTGAATTTATCCCAAATAAAAAAGTACCAACCTGAGCAAGTTGCTCAAGTTGACACTTGATTTCGTTTATTAATCTAGCTTCTACTAACCTTAATTAGCAAAACGTTGTTTAAAATATCTATACACCAGAAGGAAATGTAAAAAAATATTAGTTAAAGCAGCCGTAAATGCGGACATTAGATAAAAGAAGCCACCCCAATCGTTTACATATACCCATACTAGATAGACTGTTAAAAGTGGAAACACCCACAAGGCTAGCGATAACAAAATATTATTAGTGACAAACTTTTTTAAAATTTTGTAGGTCCAATAACTAACAAATATGCCTATGCCCAAAAATAAAATAGTTGCCATAGCACTGCCTCCCTTGTTTGCTTTCATTAGAGAGGATATAACTTGTCCCTCTTGATTATAGGTCACATTATTGAACGGAAAATCAATAGGCACAAGTAATCATTCTCTGGAAAATCTGGCTGCTAAAGTACTAGAATAAATGCTTATAAAAATTATTTTATCATTAAAACGTTACAAGTTGCACGACTCATGACATAAGAAGTAGTAGATCCTATGAAAACTTTTTGAACACCATGTTTGCCTGTTGCTCCCATCACAATAAGATCAATTCCATTGTTTTTAGCAAAATCAACAATACAATTTTTGGGTGTGTCTCTCATGACAATGACATCTATGGCGTTTTTTCGAGCATAGTCCGATTGGAGAATCTTGCTTTCCAATTCTTTTCGAAGTTTTTCTTCAATTTCTATCTGCCCATCAACAAAATCACGAAGGACAAATGCATCTGGAATTAAGTAATCAGTGACAGGAATTAAGACTTGGAGTAGTGTGATATGACTACCGTATTTATCGGCTAGGGATTTTGCGTATTCAAATGCTCTTTTGGCTGGCTCGGACTCATCAAATGCCACGAGAATTTTTTTAAACTCTACACTCATTTTAAACGCCTCCTTACCCATATTTTATCATATAGCGGTGTGTATATATAGTAATTGTATTTTCAGATATTTTTTACAGATCCTATTTATTTCAATAAAAAGAACTCCTCATTTATTTGTGAGAAGTTCTTTGGGTCATTTGAAAAAATTTTACGGTTGCAACTCTTAAAAGTTTGGTTATACTAGATTCAATACTTTTTCATATGCTTCGATTTCACTTTCTAGACGTTGAATGCGAATTTCATTTTCCACATAGTTGATAGAATTACCTAAAGCGGTCGAACGGCGTGCTTCTAAACGATCGATTTCTTTCTTTGCTTCATTAATAAGTCTAGTGATATCTTCTTTTTGAATCATTTTAAAAAACCACCTTTCCTGTACCTCAATTCTAGTACATAAAGATGATTTTTTAAAGAAAACACTCTTGATTGGAAAAAATTTAAACTTTGTGTGATTTGGATGATTTTAGTGAGATAAGTTTAGAAAGCTATTCGATTACTTTTTTCACAAAATATTTTCGTGTCTTTTCTGAAGGATGTTCACTGTCTGATAAGTCAAATAATACGAGTTCGCCATTTTCAGAGTCTTCGACGATGATAAGTTTTCCTTTTCTTTTGTCATATTCTACTTGAGCCGTTCTCATAAGTTCTTTCGTGTCTTTTTTAGAGGCAAGGGCATTTCCTAGATTGAAAAAGATAGTTTCTTCCATTTTCGTCACTCCTAAAAGTTTTTGTTAACTAAAGTATATAAAAGAAAACCTGTGAAGTAAAAGAATACACCATAACAGACAAGCTTATCGATTTTAACTTTCAAAATGGGGTGGATTTAAGAGAAAGTTGCTTTCTTTTTTGTCTTTTCTTCAACTGATAGAAAACGCTTGCAAAAAACCTCCGAATATGGTATAAAATAGATGTAAGGGATGATATAAATTCCCGTTAATGCTGAGAGCAGTTAGCAGCAGAATAGTGAACCGATTGGCGAGTAAGTCAATCATGGAAAGGATTGTGGGGATTTGAGAAATTCCTTACTAATGGAAAAGGTCTAGCAGGTGTTTAGAATGAAGATTGAGAGCTATCAGAGTCTCAAATCGATTCAACTAAACGAAAAAGCCTGCTAGACTATTTTTTTGCGTTTTTGTGGTTCGGAAATGATAAGGTAGTTTAAATTGAATAATTAAATTAGAATCTCCAGTGTATATTGGAAGTTTTAACGAGCAAATAAAAAACCATTCACTTGAATGGTTTAAATTTTTATATATTCATACAACAGTAGTCTTTTGAAATGTTAAAAGCAGCAATTTAAATATAATTTTAAAATAGCTTAAAACCAATTAAAGACTAATGATGGATTAATGACATACCCGCTATTTTGCATTCATGAAATCTAAAAATTGCGAAGCTGTTTTAGATTTCACTTTTTTGGTTACATCAGTATATATTCATTGTTGTTTGGATGTAGTATGTCCAAGCCTTTCTTTGATTCATTCAATCGGGACACCAGCTTCAAAGAGTAGGCTGCAATGTGTATGGCGCAATCCATTTTACGCATGCCTGAAAAGGCAAGAAGACGGAATAAAACGTAAATATAAGGTCGATCATTATCTTTAGAACATTCAAGAAACGTTAGCAGCTTATCCTTATCTAGAAAATTGTCTTTGATTTTTGGTTTCTTAGAGCGGTTCATAGGTTTAACTGTTTTGTCCATACTTAATCTATGGAAGCCATAGATTAAGGAGCCTCTTCCACGACATTGTCTACAGGTGGCTGAGCATCATCAGTTTCCACAGGTGGCACAGACGTTAAATTGTTTACCGATAGCCAATATGCATCAGTTATTTTTTGGGCCTCTATCGTGTAGACTTCGGTCAGTTTTCCTGCCCATTCTTCATATTCTTCGTACCTGATAGATTCAGACTCGTGTACTAAGGTTGCCATTTTATTAATACCATCATTTGATATTATTGCGAGATCGTCAATTTTTCTATTTGATAATTCTTCGAGACCTTCAATTCCATTTTCGACACTAGGGTATTCAGCATTATATTCTTCAACAAGGTTAGATGCTACCTCTACGATTAAATTTGTATATTCGTTTAGTATATCTTCAAGTGTTAGTTCAGGTTTTTTTTCAGTGGATTCCACAGTAGATTCTTTGGCTTCTTTTTTGATGTCTTTATCTTTCGAGCCGCAACCGGAAATAAAAAGAAGTAAACAACTAGTTATCAGTACAAAACTTTTTTTAAACATTTAAAATCCTCCCTCAATATATATAAATTAATTTACAAATCCCGCAAAATGAGTTGGCAATCCATAACATTCCAATATGTCATATTTACTTATCAACTCAGTATCGTTGTGGCTGCCATCAATAAAAAGTCGGGTTGCAAAATAGTTTGCTTCTTTCTCAATTTTGAAATATTTTTTTTAGATGGTGTAGGCATATTTTCATCAGGATGGTAAACTGCGTGTCCTAATTCCTGTCCACACGTTAAAAGCTTATCATTTTCATCCTCCATGTTCATCCCTATACTTTTTAGGTGTACATTTATTTTCAGCTTCAATTTTAGCGATTCGCAAAGAATTTTCTAAAGATGCAATGAGCAACTCCCTTGTTTCTTTATCCACCTCATTAGAATCTTTTGAAAATGCTAATGCCCCCCCAGCGGATAAATCTTCTATTATTTTCTCTAATACTTTTTGAATATCTCTTTCGTCTTTGTCAGTTAGTGAATAATAATGTTTCTTTTTCGTTCTTCCTAAAAGAAAATCTATGCTGACATCAAAATAATCGGCAAGTTTTTCTAACACTTTTGTAGTGGGCTGACTTTTATCCCATTTGTTTATTGTTCCATTTGCAATATCAAGTTTCCTTTCCAATTCTGCAATAGAACTTATAGTTGAGTCTTCAGCGATTAGCCTCTTTACAATTTCTTTTGTGTTCATAATTTCTCCTTTAGAAACGCTCTAAAAAATGGATTTTATAGTTGAAAAATAGATCATAATCCATTGTTATTAGAGTATAGTCGTAAGTCGGGAATAAAATTGCAGATTATATTTTTTTAGGCAGTAAATAAATGTAGTGGGGACTAAATTTATTTATAAAAATATTCATATATTTATGATAGATTACAATCTATTGTTAGTCAATAGCTTTGGTCTGAAATTTTATATCTCTGTCTATTCAATAAGGGGTGAGATAATGCTATATAAAAAAATTAAAGAAATTGAAGAATTGTCAAATTAAGTACAACATATATAAAAACACTCAAAAATATGAGTGTTTTAAATGTATATTATTCAAATGTATAATTATACATTTGAATACGTAGAAAAATAGTTTTACATGAAAATGACATACCTTTTGACATACCCAAAATCTAAATAATTGAAACAAAATCAAAATGCCTTTTTGTGTTTTGTTGATATGTTAAGTTCTCAAACGAATTAAAACCAATTAAAATCATTTGGCGGGAATGTGTGGGAATCGAACCCACCCAAGAAGCTCTTAACTCCTCATACTGGTTTTGAAGACCAGAGGGAACACCAGAACCCATCCACTCCCGAAAGTAGTATATCATAGAAAAAAGTAGAGGTCTATTAAATCAAGGAAATGTCTGCCGTTTAAAATCAGTAAAAAATGCGGGATACGACTACTTTATGTTATGATTATGAATAGAAAACAGATTCTCTGAGTCGAATATATCTAAGCTTTTGAGATAAAGAGGGGATTTAGATGGAACATATTATCATTGGGACTGCAGGACACGTTGATCATGGAAAATCGACGTTGATTAAAAGGTTAACTGGTATCGAAACAGATACGACAAAAGAAGAAAAACAACGGGGATTATCTATCAATTTAGGCTTTGCGTATTTTGATTTACCCAGCGGCAATCGGGCAGGGATCATTGATGTGCCCGGTCACGAACGGTTTATAAAAAATATGATGGCGGGACTGTCAGGCATCAATTTGGTGTTGCTAGTTATTGACAGCACTGAAGGAGTCATGCCGCAAACTAAGGAACATGCTAATATTTTGCAGTTGATGGGAATCGAAGATTATATCATCGTGATGACCAAAATTTCTTTAGTTGATGATGACGTGATGGAATTGGTGGAAGAGGATATACGTGAGCAATTTAATGGCACGTTATTAGAAGAGGCACCGCTAGTTAAAGTTGATGCGGTGGATAATATCGGTATAACGGCTCTGATTGAATTAATTGATAAGAAAAGAAAAAAGATAGAAAAAAAAGAAACGGCTATCAATATGCCGAGGATGCACGTTGATCGGGTTTTCACTGTGAAAGGTTTCGGGACTGTTGTGACAGGCACTTTGATGGACGGACAGTTGACCGTAGGGGACGAAGTGTTAGTGTATCCTTCAGGCAAAAGAACAAAGATTCGAAATATTCAAGTTCACGAACAAAATGTGTCCCGGGTCTATCCCCATATGCGGACAGCTTTAAATCTGGCTAATATTAAAGTGGGTGAAATAAAACGTGGAGATACGTTAGCTTTTCCTGATACATTGAAAAAAACTTGGATGCTTGATGTCAAGGTTTCATTGCTGGAAAATTTTTCACTGGAATTATGGGATCGTGTCAGACTTCATCTAGGGACTAGAGAAATTATGTGCCGGGTAGTACCTATTGGGGTCGAGGAAGTTTCAGCCGGCTCAGAAGCCTATCTCCAGTTGAGGCTTGAAGAGGAAGTCGTTGCGAAAAAAGGAGACAGGTTTATCTTGCGATCTTATTCTCCAATGACGACCATAGGCGGAGGGAGAGTTTTAGATGAACTTCCTGATAAACACAGACGCTTTAGTGAAGAAGTTATTGAAAAATTAAAAATGAAAGAAAAAAACTCAATGGAAAATCTAATCAGCGATTACATGATGTCCTATTCAGCAGTGCTGATATCGAGTGGAGAAATCTCTTCCTATTTCGGCACGAGTCAAGAAGAAATCACTCATGTGTTGGAAAAGATGGTTGATAATCACTTGATTTATCCATTTGGAAAAAAATACCTTCATGCAGAATACTATGAGCACTTTCAAGATTTGGTTGTTCTTCAATTAACGGATTACCACAAAAAATACCGTTTGCGAGAGGGAATGACCAAAGAGGAGCTCAGGACGAAAATCGGTCTGGAAATGAAGCAAAAAGATTTTGATATTTTGCTGACAAAAATGGCTGAAGATGAACTAGTCAAATTGACGCCGCTGGTTTCTTTGACAGGATTTAAAATCGTTTATAATGCTTATCAGCAAAAGGACAGAGAAGATATCGAACAGAAGTTGCTGAATGCAGGCTTTTTAGCGATGAAACAGGATGAATTGACTGAGGGGAATAAACAAAGAAAAGAAGTGTTGGATTCTCTGATTGGAAAAACAGTGGTTCAATTAGATTCTGAAACTGTCCTCCATGTCGATAATATTAATCAAGCTGTGAGCTTGGTTAAGACACATATTCAGACTCATGGCAAACTGACTTTGGCAGAATTCAGAGATTTGATTGGTGCCAGCAGGAAATATGCAGTGTTGATATTGGATTATCTTGATAAATGTCGTATTACAGAAAGAGTGGACGATTACAGAATATTAACAGTTGAACATCATCAAGATGAAAAATAATGACTCAGGAAAAGGGGGTAGAGAGATGACTAAAAAAGTGTCTGTGCCGTCGATGACAGAAATGCTTCAAACACACATGGTAAAAGAATTGCTTGCTGACTATCCTAGAGAACTTGTAGTAGACTGCTTTAGAAAAGTGACAGCGGCCAGTCGAAAACAGCAGCTGGAAAGTGGAGACAAGGCGAAAACATTGGACTGTTTGTTGTCAGAAGCAAAAAAAATGATTGCGAAAGCGTATCAGCCTACGCTCAAAAAAGTAGTCAATGCCACTGGAACGATTTTACATACAAACTTAGGGCGTTCGAAACTTCCGTCTGATTTAAAAGAACAGTTGCTGAATGTTGCCTTTCATTTCACTAATGTGGAATACGATTTGGAAACAGGGCAACGAGGGTCCCGTTATGAACATTTAGAAAAATTATTAATCACGTTGACTGGTGCGGAAGCGGCGCTGGTAGTGAATAACAATGCGGCAGCAGTGTTGCTGAGTCTATCTGCCCTTGCTTCGGGAAAAGAAGTCATCGTTTCAAGGGGAGAGTTGGTGGAGATTGGCGGGTCTTTTAGAATTCCGGAAATCATGAAGTTAAGCGGCTGTGACCTTAAAGAAGTGGGGACGACCAATAAAACTTACGCCTCGGATTATGAAAGAGCAATTGATGAGGAGCAGACAGGTTTGCTGATGAAAGTTCACCGAAGCAATTTTACTATTAGCGGCTTTACGGAAAGTATTTCATTGAAAGAACTGAAAACAGTTGCCGATGCTGCAGAACTTCCGTTGATCTATGACATGGGCAGCGGGACATTGATAGAATTAGACAAGTACGGATTGAGAAAAGAAGAAACGGTCAGCGGCGCCCTTCGTGACGGTGCGGATATTGTGACATTCAGCGGAGATAAATTATTAGGTGGTCCTCAGGCGGGTATCATCGTTGGTAAAAAAGAATTTATTGACCAAATGAAACAACATCAGCTGACCCGTGCTTTGAGGATAGATAAGCTGACAATAGCCATGTTAGAAGGTACTCTTCGTCAATACCTCGATGAAGAAAAAGCGATTCAGACAATTCCTGCACTGCACATGCTGACTGTGTCGGAAAGTGTGTTAAAGGAAAAAGCTGAGACATTATTCAACAGCCTTTCTCACTTGAACGAGGCGGACATAACATTAACAAGAGGAAAATCACAAGTCGGCGGCGGGTCTATGCCGGAACAGGAATTATCTACATGGATAGTTTCTGTCAAACCTAAAAAGATAAGTGTCACTGAATTTGCTTTTCGTTTGCGTCAAGGAGAGAGCCCGGTAATTGGTAGGATTCATTCTGACAGATACTTGTTAGATGTCCGCACGATTGAGAAGGAAGAAATAGAACTGATTTCTGAAAAGGTAACAGAAATTTTAGCTTTTTGAGCGATGGACAGCAGATGTTTTAACTGAACTAACACATTAAGTAACCCAAGGGGCAACATCAGCTGCTCCTTGGGTTCTACATCGTTTAAAAAATGGTTATCTTTTTTCCAACAACTCGTCCATGGTCAAAATATATTTTGGTATTTCAGCACGAATTGTTTTCCTCGGGTTGACGACTTGAGAAATTCTTAAATCCATCGCTTGGCTTGCCATGACGTAGGCTTGCGGCCAGGAAACGTTGAGAGTGTCGCTGATATAGGCAACAGCATCACTGGAGGCTGCTTTCATTGCAACTTCTAAAGTTTCTCCTGAACCGATGATATTGATTGTCTCTTCAGTTTCTAAAATCGGCCAGTCCAACAAACGTTTTTCTTTCAAGACTGATACTCGCAAGCGGACATTACTGGCGATTTCTAATCCTGTAAAACACAATTCGCCATCTCCCATTGCAGCATGGCAATCACCAAGGGCCAGCATACCGCCAGATTGATTGACATTAAAATAAAGAGTGGAACCTGTACCTATTACTTTAGAGTCCATATTGCCGCCATGTTTCCAAGGAGTGTGTGTACCCCAGACACCATCTTCTTTTGCTGGCGCCACACCGATCACACCAATCATCGGATGAACAGGGATTTCTTTTCCTAAATAGTGTGCTTTGCCCTCTTTAATTTCAATGATCTGCACGATAGGTGTGGTTGATTCTTCAGGTAATCCTCCTTCGCCGGGAACTGCCGCTGCCACACTATGGTCGGGCAGTGTAATATCAAGTATATCAACTTTTAAAATATCACCCGGTTCAGCATTTTCGATATAAATGGGTCCTGTTGCCGGGTTGACAATGTCCATATCGATTTCCATCAATAACTGTTCTTCATTGGTAATTTGCTGATGGAAGCAGTCATTGGTTTCGACGACAAAAGTGTCGCCGGATTTTACACGATAGCGTTCCTTTACACCGTATTCAAAGTTGTAAATCACATGATCTCTTGAAAAAATTTTCATAGAATCCGTCCTTTCACAATTTTTTGTGTATTTCTCCGTTGGCTAAATTGTAACACAGATGTCCGTTTTATTTTATTTATCTTATCAGATAAAACTTGTATTTTAAGTAAATAAAACGCTTGCAATTAAACGCCAAATATGGTATAAATAATGTGTAAGGGGCGTATGAATTCCCGGTAAGAAAGTAGAAGAAGATAGTATCTACGTGTGAAGAGAATTTGTATGAGCTTTAAAGAAACTGTAAAAAGGAAGTGGGAATTTGAGTACTCCTTACCAATTGAATATGGTCTAGCAAGTGTTTAATATAGAGGGTTGGGTTGTGATACAAAAACCTGATTCGGATGTGTTTGGATGTAAAGAAAATTCCACTTGCTAGACTATTTTTTTTGCCTTTAAACAGGGTTTGCTGCTCAAAGAAAAAATTATCTCTTTATCCATGGACATGGCAGTTTTCCGTGGATGATGTAAATGAAAGATGTGATAAAATGATTCAGTATAAAAGAACAAAAGAAATTTCAGATGCAGATTTAAGAGTATTATATACTTCTGTGAACTGGCTTTCTTATACAGATAAGGTGGAAAATCTGTCACTACTGATAACAAACAGTCAGACTGTTGTGTCAGCGTGGGAAGACGACCGGTTAATAGGTCTGATTCGTACAGTAGGAGACGGACTCTCGATTCAATACGTGCAGGATATTTTGATTATGCCGGAGTACCAGAAACAAGGAATCGGCACAGCACTTATCAAACAGATTTTAGATGAATCAAAGCACATTCGTCAGCTTGTGTTGATTACCGATGGGTCGAAGGAGAATCAAGGAATCATTAAGTGGTATAAAAAGATGGGGCTAAGTGTATTTGAAGATATTGGATTGATTGGCCTTTATCGGAGATGAGATTTTAAGCATGTTGAACGCTTTATGATGGTTGGATAAGCACGATAGATGTGATAGAAGTATTTTTAATTGTTGTATTCTGATAAGATTAAAGCAGAGGCCTTAGGGATTTTTCCAAAAGGCTTTTTATTTTGGTATTGGGTGAGACCATGCAATAATCGAAGGCGGCTATGGTCCCAGTAAACTGAGTATTTTTACGAATACCTGAAAGGGCATCAGAGCTATTTTTTATAGATGTTGTAAATGTTGTTGGTGTTGTGTCAGGTGTTTTATTTCGTTTAAACTGGGAAACAAACAGAAAATTTTCACAAGTTGAAAAATTTTGTTTTAAATTTACATAATTATGACGTATGATAAGAAAGAACTGATTTGATAAAATGAGAAATGCCTCAATTGTTTTCTCATTTTAAAAACTTAATGTTATAATGGAAAAGCTGTATTGCTGAGTATATTAGCATTCTAATGAATACAGGGTAATAAGGAGTTTGACAGAGAATGGTTAAAAAAGTACAAAATGACTATAATGATTCGTCCATTCAAGTGCTGGAAGGTCTTGATGCTGTTAGAAAAAGACCTGGGATGTATATCGGGTCCAATGATTCCAAAGGCTTGCATCATTTAGTTTTTGAAATTGTTGATAATTCAGTAGACGAAGCATTGGCAGGTTACGGAAACGAAATAAAAGTCACGCTTTTCAAAGACGGAAGCATTGGTGTTGAAGACTTTGGACGGGGAGTCCCTATTGGCATGCATAAATCTGGTGTACCCACCGTTCAAGTAATCTTCACTGTACTCCATGCAGGAGGAAAGTTTGGTCAAGGAGGTTACCGGAGTTCCGGGGGACTTCACGGTGTTGGAGCCAGTGTGGTCAATGCACTTTCAGAGTGGTTGATTGTGCGAGTCGTTCGCGATGGTGTGGAGTACGAACAGAAATTTCGCAACGGCGGCAGACCAGATAAAAAATTTAAAAAGCTTGGTAAAACTTCCAAAAAGAAAAATGGCACGTTCATACAATTCATGCCGGATAAGTCGATTTTTATTACGACGGATTTTTCTTTTCAAATATTGACTGAGCGCCTGCGTGAATCAGCGTTCTTGCTTAAAAACTTAAAAATCACTGTCAGGGATGAACGCCCGGAAGAACCAGTGGAAGAAGTTTTTCACTATGAGGAAGGTATCAAAGAGTTTATCGACTATTTGAACGAAGAAAAAGATGATTTGACACCTGTAGTTTATTTTTCAGGGGAAAAAGATGAAATAGAAACAGAATTTGCGTTTCAGTATAATGACGGCTATTCAGAAAACGTTCTGTCTTTTGTGAACAATGTAAGGACAAAAGATGGTGGGACTCACGAAACTGGTATGCGGACAGCGTTGACCAAAGGGTTTAATGACTATGCCCGAAAAGTGGGGCTGCTTAAAGAAAAGGATAGAAATTTGGACGGCAGTGATATAAGGGAAGGGCTGACGGCGATTGTTTCTGTTAGGATTCCTGAAAATCTACTCCAGTTTGAAAGTCAAACGAAAGTAAAATTAGTCACAGTCTCTGCAAGAACTGTGGTCGAAACGATTATCTCTGAGCAACTGGGTTTTTATTTGCAAGAAAATAATGAGATTAGTCAAATGCTGGTACGGAAAGCTTTGAAGGCCCGCGAGGCACGTGAAGCTGCTCGTAAGGCACGTGAAGATAGCCGCAATGGGAAAAAGAGACGGAAAAAAGATTCTCTGCTTTCCGGCAAATTAACACCGGCTCAGTCCCGAAATCCTAAGAAAAACGAGTTGTATCTTGTAGAGGGGGATTCAGCTGGCGGTTCTGCCAAACAAGGACGGGATCGCAAGTTTCAAGCAATCCTGCCACTGCGGGGGAAAGTTTTAAATACAGAAAAAGCTAAGCTAGAAGATGTTTTGAAAAATGAAGAAATAAATACGATGATTTATACGATTGGTGCAGGATATGGCTCTGACTTTACTCTTGAAGATTGTAATTATGATAAAGTCATTATCATGACAGATGCTGATACAGATGGGGCTCACATCCAAACGCTCTTGCTGACGTTTTTCTATCGTTTTATGACACCGCTGGTTGAAGCAGGCAAAGTGTACCTTGCTATGCCGCCCCTGTATAAAGTGTCCAAAGGGACTGGAAAGAAAGAAATTGTTGAGTACGCTTGGACCGATGAAGAATTGACAGAAGTTACCCAAAAAATTGGTCGAGGATATATGCTGCAACGCTATAAAGGTCTCGGGGAAATGAATGCCGATCAACTGTGGGAGACTACAATGAATCCAGAGAGCCGAACGCTGATTCGTGTCACACTTTCAGAAGAGGACGGAGAATCGGGCAGTAATGAAAAAATCGTGTCCACTTTGATGGGGAATAAGGTAGACAAACGCCGCCGCTGGATTGAAAATAATGTGGCGTTCACCCTTGAAGAGGAAGGGAGCATCCTAGAAACTAAACATCATGAACTTGCTCAAACCACGGTTGAAAAATCAGAGGAAGAGCTAGCAAGCGGCAAAATTGCTGAGTCAGATGGAACAAGTGATGAGGATTTTAAAGAAATAGATTTATTTGCAGATTTTTAGAGAGTGAAGGAAGTGGAAAGAATGCAGCAACGAAATGATATTCAGGAAATGGCACTGAAAGATGTCATGGGAGATCGTTTTGGCCGTTATTCAAAATATATTATTCAGGAACGTGCATTGCCGGACATCCGTGATGGACTCAAACCGGTTCAAAGACGGATTCTATTTGCCATGGCTGAAGATGGCAACACCCATGACAAGGCCTTTAGGAAGTCTGCAAAGAGCGTGGGAAATATCATGGGGAACTATCACCCCCATGGCGATAGCAGTATCTACGAGGCTATGGTGCGAATGAGCCAAGATTGGAAGCTGCGAGATGTATTAATTGAGATGCATGGTAATAACGGGAGTATGGACGGGGACCCGGCAGCTGCCATGCGTTATACTGAGGCACGCTTGTCTGAGTTGAGCGGCGAGTTGCTGGCAGATATCGAAAAAGAAACAGTGGACTTAGTTTGGAATTTTGATGATACTGAAAAAGAACCGACAGTACTGCCGGCTCGTTACCCAAACTTGCTGGTAAACGGCTCCACAGGGATTTCTGCGGGATATGCAACTGAAATCCCGACTCATAATCTGGGAGAAGTTATTGACGGAACGATATATTTAATCGATCACCCCAATGCTAAACTGAAAAAAATCATGGAATTTATTCCGGGACCTGATTTTCCAACAGGCGCTATCCTACAAGGCGAGGACGAAATAAAGAATGCGTACACTGAAGGAAAAGGCCGAGTGGTGCTTCGTTCAAAAGTTGAGATTCAAAAAGTAAAGGCTGGACGGGAACAAATAGTAGTTTCCGAACTTCCTTATGAAGTCAATAAAGCAAACTTAGTCAAAAAAATAGATGAAGTCCGTTTGATGAAAAAAATAGACGGTATCACAGAAGTCCGTGATGAAACAGACCGGACAGGGTTGCAGATCGTGGTTGAGTTGCGAAAAGATGCCAACGCCGAAGGGATTTTAAATTACCTTTATAAAAATACCGATTTGCAAGTTAATTATAATTTCAACATGGTGGCAATAGACGAACAACGTCCTAAACAAGTTGGATTGATTCGAATTTTGGAAGCTTATATCGCACACCGTAAAGATGTGATCAAACGCCGCAGCCGTTTCGAATTGACTCGCTCTGAAAAACGCCAGCATATCGTTGAGGGTTTGATGAAAGCTCTATCTATTTTGGATCAGGTGATTCAAACAATTCGTAGGAGCAAAGATAAAAAAGATGCCAAAAACAATCTTGTCCAAGCCTTTGATTTTTCAGAGGCACAGGCAGAAGCAATTGTTTCTTTACAACTCTATCGTTTAACGAACACAGATATCACTGCGTTGAAAAAAGAAGCCCAAGAATTAGCGGGAAATATTGCCTTTTTAAATCTAATTTTAAGTGATGAAACAGAATTATTAAAATTGATGAAAAAAGAACTGAGAGAAGTGAAGAAAAAATACGCCACACCTCGTAAAACTCATATTCAGCGGGAGATTGAAGAGATTGTCGTCGAAACTGAAGTATTGGTGGCGCAAGAAGACGTGGTCGTGTCAGTGACAAGGGAAGGTTATATTAAACGCAGCAGTCTGCGTTCTTATAGTGCCTCTGTCCCTGAAGAAATTGGTATGAAGGAAACGGACTACTTGATTTTTGCCGAGAAGCTGCATACCTTACAACATCTTTTGATTGTTACCAGCAAGGGAAATATGATTTACCGCCCAGTTCACGAATTAAGTGATATTCGCTGGAAAGATGTTGGAGAACATTTGTCGCAGATGATAACTAATTTTGAAAAAGACGAAAAAATCATCCATGTTTATCCTTATGAAAATCTGGACGAAAATAAAGTGTTTGTGTTTATTTCAAAAGAAGGAATGATCAAACAAACTGAAATGACAGAGTTTGACGTCTGGCGGACGTATAAAAGCCGGGGGACTTTGTGTATGAACCTAAAAGGCGATGATGAAATCGTCAACGCTTATTTGGTTGATAAGAATGCCGACCTGGATGTGTTTTTGGTCAGTCGTCGGAATTTTGGTTTACGTTACTCACTGGATGAGGTGAGCGTGGTAGGGGCAAGAGCTGCCGGTGTGATTTCAATGAATCTTAAAGCAGGAGATCATGTTGTTAACGGGATTTTGGTTTGGTCAGAAGGAGATACGCCAATTACAATAGTGACACAACGGGGCGCAGTGAAAAGAATGCTGGCACAGGAAATTTCTTCATTGAGCCGGGCAAAACGGGGGATATTGGTTCTTCGTGAGTTGAAGAATAATCCTCACCGAGTGGTTTATATGGCAGAATCTGAAGATGATGACGAAATTCAGGTCATAACTGAAAAAGGAAACGTAAAAACCTTTAGCTCTAAAGATTATCCAATCAGTGACCGTACCTCTAATGGTTCATTCTTGACTGATGAAAAAGTTGACGGTCTGGTGGTGGCAGCTTCGCAAGTTGCTAAGACAGACATCACGAAAGATGACACAGATAACGATGAATAAAACTGGACAAGTCCTTCTATCAGCTGACCCATTTGGGAGATAGATGGTCTTGTCCGTTAAATTTATAGTGAAAAAATCAACTATATTATTGATGGTGGAGATTTCCAGAAGAACATTGGGGTTATGTCATTTGTAAAAACCAAGTGAAGAAAGAAGATGTAAAAAAATTTTCAACTACTGATCTTGCTAGTTTTATATTGGGAAGTTCAATTCTTTTACGCCTACAGTTTTGGTGGACGAGGGTTAAAGCATGGAACGTCCTTTACTCAGCCTTTCTTTTTTGATGATTTATAAGGACTGAGTAAATTAAAAACAAAAAAGTTATTGGGTTTTGTTTCTAATTGTATTATAATGTAAGACAATTGTTGATAAAACATTGGTCAACATTTTAAAGGAGGACGTTACAATGAGTCGTTTTAATAAACGATTAGGCAGCATCAAGCCATCGCCTATTAGAGCTTTTGACGAAGAAGTCGGTCAATTAGAAAATATTATTAAATTGACGTTGGGAGAACCAGATTTTGATACTCCTGAAAAAGTAAAACAAGCTGGGATACAAGCAATAAAGGATAACTTTTCCCATTATTCTCAAAATCCCGGATTATTAGAATTAAGAGAAGCTATCGCTGGTTTTATGAAAGAAAAGTATCATGTGGTTTATGATCCCGTCAATGAAATCACTGTGTCTGTCGGTGCCACAGAAGCCTATGCTTCCAGTCTTTTGGCGATTCTTAATCCCGGCGATGTGGTATTGATACCTTCACCGGCTTTTCCGGGCTACCAACCTGTGATTAGCATGGCGGGTGCTGAAATAGTTCACATGGATACTTCTGCCACAGATTTTATTCTAAAAAAAGAACAGTTGGAAGAAAATTTGGAAAAATACGGTGATAGGGTCAAAGTTGTTTTACTGAATTATCCGACTAATCCCACTGGTGTCACCTATGATCGGGAAGCAGTCAAGGAAATTGCTGACGTGATAAAGCAACATGATATCTTTGTTTTATCGGATGAGATTTATAGTGAACTAGTTTATGAAGAGGAGCACGTGTCGATTGCTGAATATTTGCCTGAACAAACTATTTTGATTCACGGTGTGTCAAAGTCCCATGCAATGACGGGCTGGCGTATCGGTTTTTCGCTGGCACCTGCAGAAATCACTCAAGAAATTCGAAAGGTTCACCAGTTTATCGTCACCGCCGCATCTACTATTTCTCAAAAAGCAGCTGCCACAGCTTTAACAGAAAGTAAAGATGAAGGGTTAGTCATGCGGCAAGCGTATAAAGAACGTCGAGACTTTATGATTAGCTCGCTAAATGAATTAGGGTTTGAATGTGCGAAACCGTCAGGAGCGTTTTATATTTTTGCTAAAATCCCATCTGATTTTGGGTTGACCTCCATGGAGTTTTGCCGGGAGTTAGCCTATAACAATAGAGTAGCCGTTATTCCGGGGCATGCTTTCGGCCCTGGTGGAGAAGGATACGTACGTATCAGTTATGCGGCTAGCATGGAAAATTTGCAGGAAGCAGTCAAACGTATTTCTGATTATGTAGAAAATAAAAAACAGCAAGGGTAATATACCTTTGCTGTTTTTTTACGACTTTACCCACTCTCCACAAAGTGTTATTGGTAAAGCTGAACTCATAAATCGAGTTCTGTCGCCTCATCGCATGTGAACAGTCTACCACATTATTTTCATATATGCCAACATTTTTTACAAACACTGTGCAAGAATATGCTATAATATAAAGGAGTTTTTCCGTTCTCTAGTAATGATTCATGTGTTAAAAAGGGTAATTGCAGGATAAAACGAGTGCCTTTAAAAAGAGACGCGATAAATTGTTTAGGAGGAGGAAGCTTATGTCAATTGAAAAGACTAATCGGATGAATGCTTTGTTTGAATTCTATTCCACACTTTTGACAGAAAAACAGATGAATTATATTGAACTGTATTATGCAGATGACTATTCATTGGCTGAAATTGCTGATGAATATGATGTCAGCAGACAGGCGGTTTATGATAATATTAAGCGGACAGAGAAAATTTTAGAAAACTATGAAAGAAAATTACATTTATACTCTAATTATGTCGTTCGCAAAGAAATTATCGAAAAAATTAAAGGAAAACTAATGAAGGAGTATCCGGAAGAAACCGAAATATTCGAATGGGTGCAGACTATCCAAGAAATTGAAGAATAGGAGTTTTGTAGATGGCTTTTGAAAGTTTAACTGAGCGATTACAAGATGCAATGAAGAAATTGCGTCGTAAAGGAAAAATTACGGAATCTGATGTCAGAGAGATGATGCGGGAAATCCGCTTAGCGTTGCTTGAAGCAGACGTAAACTTTAATGTGGTAAAAGATTTCACGAAACGGGTAAGTGATCGGGCGGTCGGCAGTGAAGTCCTAGACACTTTAACGTCAGCTCAACAGATTGTAAAAATAGTGGATGAGGAATTAACAGCAACTTTGGGACAGGAAGCTGTTCCGTTAAATAAATCTCCCAAAATCCCGACTGTGATTATGGTATCAGGCTTGCAAGGTGCTGGTAAAACGACATTCGTTGGGAAATTAGCTAACTTCTTAAAGAAAAATAATGATGCCCGGCCTTTGCTGATTGCTGGAGACGTTTATCGTCCAGCGGCTATTGAACAGTTGAAGGTTATCGGACAACAAATAGATGTGCCTGTGTTTGACATGGGAACAGATGTGAGTCCTGTGGAAATCGTCCGTCAGGGAATGGCTCTGGCACAAGAACAAAAAAATGATTATGTCTTTATCGATACCGCCGGCCGACTGCATATAGATGATGTTTTGATGAATGAATTGAAGGAAATTAAAGAATTGGCTACGCCAGATGAAATTTTGCTGGTGGTTGATGCTATGACAGGGCAAGATGCCGTCAATGTAGCAGAAAGCTTTAATGAACAGTTGTCTATCACAGGGGTTGTCGTCACGAAACTTGATGGGGATACTCGTGGCGGTGCGGCACTGTCTATCCGTGCGGTGACAGGAAAACCGATCAAATTTGTGGGGACAGGCGAAAAACTGACAGACATAGAAGTCTTCCACCCGGACCGAATGTCAGGTCGGATCCTCGGCATGGGGGACATGCTGACATTAATCGAAAAAGCCCAGCAGGATTATGATGAGCAGAAGGCTGAAGAACTTGCCTTGAAAATGCAAGAAAACACCTTTGATTTCAATGACTTTATCGAACAATTTGATCAACTTCAAAACATGGGGTCATTCGAGGATATCATCAAGATGATTCCAGGGATGAATAATATTCCGGGAATGGACAAGGTGCAAATAGATCCTAAAGATATCGAACGTAAAAAGGCAATGGTTTATTCCATGACGCCGGAAGAAAGAGTAAATCCGGATTTACTGAACCCAAGCCGACGTCGCAGAATCGCCGCAGGGTCTGGAAATAGTGTGGTTCAAGTGAACCAGATGATTAAACAATTTAAAGAAAGCAAAAAAATGATGCAGCAGATGAGCAGCGGCAAGATGCCGGCGGGTATGGACCAAATGTTCGGTGGCGGTGTCAAAGGGAAAATGGGTAAAATGGCTTTCAACCAAATGGCACGTAAACAACAAAATGCCAAGAAGAAAGCTTTGCGAAAAAAACGGAAAAAGAAGAGATAATAAAGAGATAACTTTGAAGATCGGCTAAAGCCAGGAAAATATTAATCAATCATTAACATAAATTCAGCTGATTTTCGTGACAGGTGATTGAATGGTCATCAATGACAGTCAATGACAGTTATCGTCCGGTAGAGCCAGCTAAATGTTTGGTTTATTTTTTGAAACATCTTTTTCTGATGAAAAAAATCAGGCTGTAAAGAAAAAACACTTTACATCTATTTGTTAACATGTTAAACTAGTTTTTGTGATTAAGAAACATGGAGGTGACAGATAGATGGCAGTGAAAATCCGTTTGAAACGTATGGGATCTAAAAAGAATCCTTTTTACCGTATGGTAGTAGCAGACTCACGTTTTCCTCGTGATGGACGTTATATTGAAGTAGTAGGTACATACTCTCCAGTTGAAGAGCCTGCAAAAGTATCGATTAATGAAGAATTAGTCCTAGATTGGTTGGCAAAAGGTGCACAACCTTCAGATACAGTTCGCAATATCCTTTCTAAAGAAGGAATCATGAAGAAACATCATGAAGCGAAATACGAAAAGAAATAAGGTGGCATAAGAGATGACAGATGTGAAAGAATTGGTATTAACAATTGTCCGTCCGTTAGTCAGTTATCCTGAAGAAATTTCTTTGACAATTGAAGAGTCAGACGATTTTATGGAATATAATTTAAGCGTTCATCCTGATGATATCGGTCGTGTAATCGGTAAACAGGGAAGAGTGGCTAAAGCAATTCGTACGATTGTCTACTCCGTGAGGACAAAAGGTCCGAAAAAAATTCGCTTGAATATTGTCGATTAAAAAAGCTGTGAGATGATTTGCTTGGTCAAATCATTTCATGGCTTTTTAGTTTTGACATTTTTAGAATGGGAATATGATTGTTATCGTTGGTCAATTCTTAAAGAAGATATTTCTTACTTCTCAAAAATTGTAAAAATGACAGCTTGCTTTCGTTAGAAAAGCTAGTCAGTTATACCTTGTAATGTTACAATATGAAAGGATAAAACAAGAAAGATGTGACGTAATGACAGAATTTTTAAATGTGGGAAAAATAGTGAATACCCAAGGGATTAAAGGTGAGGTACGGGTAATATCTGTGACAGATTTTGTTGAGGATAGATATAAAAAGGGGACACAACTTTATTTATTCCAAGATGACAAAGAGCCGGTACCTTTGATAATCAATAGTTACCGAAAACATAAAAACTTTGATGTCATTAGTTTTAAAGACTACGGGAATATCAATGATGTGGAGAAGTTTAGAGACGGTATACTAAAAGTTAGAATCGAAGATACACAACCTTTGGGAGAAAATGAATTTTATTATCATGAGATTATTGGGAGCACGGTTTTCGATGAAAACGGGCAGGAACTGGGAAAAATAAAAGAGATTTTGTCTCCAGGGGCTAATGACGTTTGGGTGGTGCAGCGCACAGGTAAAAAAGATGTGCTCCTTCCTTACATCGAGTCTGTCATAAAAAAAATAGACACCGTTAATAAACGAGTGGATGTGGAGATTCCAGAAGGACTGATAGATGATGAAGATTGATGTGTTGACATTGTTTCCGAGAATGTTTGATGGTGTGTTGACGGAATCGATTTTAGGCAAAGCTGTCCAACGGGAGCTTGTCGACATTGATGTTCATAACTTCCGTGATTTTTCTGATAACAAGCATCAGCAGGTGGATGATTATCCTTATGGCGGGGGAGCAGGAATGCTGCTGAAAGTTCAGCCGATTGATGATGCGTTGATGAGTATTGCTGAAAGCCACCCCGAAACAAAGAAACGTGTAGTTTTACTGGATCCGGCAGGGGTACCGTTCACTCAGCAGGTGGCGGAAGAATTTGCTGAAGAAGAACATCTCGTGTTTATTTGCGGACATTATGAAGGGTATGACGAACGTATTCGTTCCCTTGTAACAGATGAAGTGTCTTTGGGGGATTACGTGTTAACGGGCGGAGAGCTGGGGGCGATGGTGATGATTGACGCCACTGTGAGACTTTTGCCTGAAGTCCTTGGCAATGAGGCCTCTGCTGTGGCTGATTCCCACTCTACTGGTCTGCTTGAACATCCTCACTATACGCGGCCGGCAGATTATAAAGGAATGAAAGTACCAGAAGTGCTGGTGGGAGGGCACCACAAACTTATTGATGAGTGGCGCTTAAAAGAGTCTTTACGCCGTACTTATGAGCGTAGACCCGAAATGCTTGAAAAAATCGAGTTAACTGAGCAAATGAAAAAAATATTGGCAGAGATAGAAAGAGAAACTGTTGATGAAACTGAAAATAATTCTGAAAATATGTGATTAAAAAGTCATTTTACCTTTACTTACAAACTTAGTCATGATAAAATTATTTGGTGAGTCAAAAGGCTCATCTATTACGACATTCCGCTGTGTCAGAGAACATATGAGTGTTTGGAATAAGGAGATGGATGAAATGAATCCAATTATTGAAGCAATCACAAAAGAACAACTACGTTCAGATATTCCTGAATTTCGCCCTGGAGACACTTTGCGTGTACATGCAAAAGTTGTCGAAGGTGAACGCGAACGTATCCAGATTTTTGAAGGTGTTTGTATTAAACGCCAAGGAACTGGTATCAGCGAAACTTATACTGTTCGTAAAATCTCAAATGGTGTTGGAGTGGAGCGTACCTTCCCAGTACATACGCCGCGTGTAGCACAAATCGAAGTCACACGCCTTGGTAAAGTGCGTCGTGCTAAATTGTACTATCTACGTGATAGACACGGTAAGGCTGCAAGAATCAAAGAATTACGAAGATAAACATTTTTTAGAACGTCCAAATTTAAAAATGTTAAACCCCTTGATTATCAAGGGGTTTTTCTTTTCCAACTTAATTTTACAATTCAGGTTATTAAAAAATGGCTCTATAATTTATGGGACTGATGAATCAAAAATTGGTTCATCAGCCCTATTTTCTTGTATTAAATAAAAAAACATATAGTTCTTCTGTTACTATTAAAGCGTCTAAACCTAAAAAGTAAGGAGAA
>NZ_NGKA01000015.1 GCF_003987645.1 Vagococcus elongatus | reverse complement strand
AGAAATTTGGGCAAGCTTTATTCACTCAAATCTTTAAATCTATTACTGCTGATAAGGGCAGTGAGTTTAGTTCTTTGGACGATACTTTAAAGCACCTATAAGATATTTATTTTGCTCATCCATACTCATCTTGGGAAAGAGGGACAAACGAACGGCATAATGGATTATTTAGACAATTTGTTCCAAAAGAACTCCCATCTACCAATACTCAAGGCAATTTATTCAATCAGCCACAGAAAACATCAATCATTTGCCTCGTAAAATTTTAAACTATAAACAGCCAGTAACGCTATTTATAGAAGAAGTTCAAAAAATAAAAAAATGTTAACAAGACTTTTTTATAGGATAACACTGATATTTAGATATTTTTACCTTAGTGGCTAACTTAATATTGCAATTTAGGAAGAAAATTATGATTAAATAGAAAAGGATGTAAGCCATGGGAAAAAAAGTTGGAATCATTGGTGTGGGGCATGTCGGCAGCACAACGGCCTATACTTTGATTCAAAAGCAGATAGCGGATGAACTTGTCCTGTTTGATAAAAATGAAAAAATCGTTGAGGCAGAAATCAATGATTTAATTCAAGGTCAAATAGGTAACGAATCAACTGTCAGAATTAAAGGAAATGACTTGTCGCAACTAGCTAGTTGTGATGTGTTTATTTTTTCTGCCGGTAAAATAGAATTGCTGGCGGGAGGAGCTGACCGCTTTGAAGAGTTATCTTTCACAAAAAAAGTAGTAGAAGAATGGGCACCTAAAATCAAGGCATCAGGTTTTAACGGTATCCTTCTTTCTGTTACAAATCCTTGTGATGTAATCGTTCGTTATTTACAGGAATTAACCGGCCTGCCAAAAAATAAAATTTTCGGGACAGGTACTTCTTTGGACACAGCGAGAATGAAACAAGCCGTGGGAGAGGGCTTTGGCGTACACCCAAACAGTGTGAAGGGGTATGTTTTATGGGAACATGGAGAAACACAGTTTATCGCATGGTCAACAGTAAGAATTGCAGAACAGCAAGTCGCAAACGGTCTTTCGGCTGAAAAAATCGAATATCTTGAGAAAGAGGCAAGTGCTGCGGGTTCGAGAATTTTCTTGGGCAAGATATATACGTGTTACGGAATAGCTAATCAAGCGGCTAAAATTACAAAAGCGATACTGACAGATGCAGATGTGGTTATTCCAGTTTCAGCTTATTCCGAATCAGAGAAGCTATACATTGGTCAGCCGGCACTGATAGGCGCTTCAGGAATCAAAAAAACGTTTGATTTGACATTGACTGAAGATGAACAACTTAGTTGGCGGCGTTCCGTGGAGAAAATCAAGGAAATGTATGCAGCTATTTAAGTATTGATAAACAATCGGAAAAATTCTGGTTGTTTTTTGTTTTTTGCCGGTTGCTGTAGTTTTATACTTTATTTTCTCTTTTAATTCACTACAACACGAATTATAAACTAATAATAAAGTAAAACATTCGGAATTGTTTTGACATTAGAAATATAGGTTGTTAAAATAAAACTGAAAGTACGAAAGGAGAAGATTATGAAACCGTTAGTTGGAGTTATTATGGGAAGCATTTCTGACTGGGAAACGATGAAGTTTGCCTGCGATATTCTTGATGAATTAGCTATTCCTTATGAAAAAAAAGTTGTCTCTGCTCACCGTACGCCGGATTTAATGTTTGAATATGCAGAAAAAGCACAAGAAAAAGGTTTGAAAGTGATTATTGCCGGTGCTGGCGGAGCAGCCCATTTACCTGGAATGGTAGCATCAAAAACCATATTGCCAGTGATTGGGGTTCCGGTTCAATCAAGAGCGTTAAATGGTTTGGATTCTTTATTGTCAATCGTTCAGATGCCGGGAGGAGTTCCTGTTGCTACTACTGCGATCGGTAAAGCAGGCGCAACAAATGCGGGTCTGCTAGCCGCCCAAATATTGGGTATCAATAATCAAAAACTAAGCGATAAAATTAAAGATAGAAGAGAAAGTTTAGCCGAAATCGTACTAGAAAGTAGTGAACAACTTGACTAAAGTGATTTTTCCAGAATCAGTCATCGGCATAGTCGGCGGCGGTCAACTCGGTCAGATGATGGCGATGAGCGCTAAAGAAATGGGTTATGTGGTAGGGGTGCTTGATCCTGCTGAAAATTGCCCGGCGGCTCAGGTGTCCGACTGGCACATCCAAGCTGATTATGATGATAAGAAAGCTTTAAAGGAATTAGCTGATAATTGCGATGTATTGACCTACGAATTTGAAAATGTTGATGTCTCAGCTTTGGAACAAGTGAAAGATGATGTTTTGCTTCCCCAAGGGACACAACTTTTATCTATTACACAAAATAGAGTAAGGGAAAAGAATTTTTTGTCTGAAGCGCAAGTGTTGATTGCTCCTTTTGTGGAAGTAAATAATTTTGAAGATTTGGTTGATGGAGTTGTAAAAATTGGCTTTCCATGTGTGTTGAAAACAGCAAGCGGCGGCTATGACGGAAAAGGCCAACAAGTGTTGCGTGAAAAAAGCCAGCTGGAAGATTGTCGTAAAATGATTGCTTCAAGTCCATGCGTGCTAGAAGCGTGGTTGGATTTTGAGAAAGAAATTTCAGTTTTAGTTTGCGGCAATGGTCAAAATGATTATGTTACTTTGACTGTGGGGGAAAATATCCATCGGAACAATATTTTACATGAAACAATCGTTCCCGCTGACATTCAATCTGAGATTGCTGAGAAAAGTCAGAAAATTGCATTGAAAATTGCCAGGGCTTTAAATTTAGCCGGCATTTTGGCTGTTGAGATGTTCTTAACGGAGGAGGGAGAAATTTACGTAAATGAATTGGCTCCCCGTCCTCACAACTCCGGTCACCACAGTATTGAATCCTGCTCGATGAGTCAATTTGATTTGCATATTCGCGGTGTGTGCGGGTATCCGCTGAGTTCTCCGAGATTGTTATCATCAGCGGTGATGGTCAATATTTTAGGAGAACATTTGGATGCTACTTACAAAATAATTCCGGAAAAAGCTGATTGGCACTTCCATTACTATGGAAAAAAAGAAGCCAAAGTTGGTAGAAAAATGGGACATATCACAATTTTAACCGACGATACAGCACATACTTTAAGAGAAATCAAAGCAACAAAAATATGGGATAGACAAGGGAGAATAAAATGATACCACGCTATACTCGCCCTGAGATGGGTGCAATTTGGACAGAAGAAAACAGATATAATTCTTGGCTGGAAGTTGAAATTTTGGCTGCAGAAGCTTGGGCTGAATTAGGGGAAATACCAAAAGAAGATGTGAAAAAGATTCGTGAGAGGGCAGCTTTTGATATTGCCAGAATTTTGGAAATTGAGGAAACGACACGACATGATGTTGTGGCGTTCACACGTGCAGTTTCGGAAAGCTTGGGAGATGAAAGCAAGTGGGTCCACTATGGTTTGACAAGTACGGATGTAGTGGATACTGCTTACGGTTTTCAATTAAAACAAGCCAATACAATCCTACTAGAAGGCTTGGAACAATTTTTGTCTGTTATTGGCAACAAAGCGATTGAACATAAATTTACTATTATGATGGGGCGTACTCACGGAGTGCACGCAGAACCAACTACCTTTGGTTTGAAATTAGCTACTTGGTATTCGGAAATGAAACGTAATATTGAAAGATTCAAGCACGCTTCCGCTGGCGTAGAGGCTGGGAAAATATCAGGTGCTGTGGGGACCTTTGCGAATATTCCGCCTTTTGTTGAAGCCTATGTTTGCGAGAATTTAGGTATCCGTGCCCAAGAAATTTCAACCCAAGTGCTGCCTCGGGATTTACATGCAGAATATATGGCTTCACTTTCATTGATTGCCACTAGTATTGAACGATTTGCCACTGAAATCAGAGGATTGCAAAAATCTGAACAACGAGAAGTGGAAGAATTCTTTTCAAAAGGTCAGAAAGGTTCTTCAGCCATGCCTCATAAGAGAAATCCTATTGGTTCAGAAAACATGTGCGGTCTGGCAAGAGTTGTCAGAGGGCACATGGTGACCGCTTATGAAAATGTGGCACTGTGGCATGAAAGGGATATATCCCATTCTTCTGCTGAGAGAATTATTCTCCCTGATACTTTGATTTTGGTAGATTATATGATTCACCGATTCAGCAAAATCGTAAAAGATTTGACTGTCTATCCAGAAAATATGAAACGCAACATGCAAGCTACCTTTGGTTTGATATATAGTCAGAGGGTTATGTTGAAACTGATTGACACCGGCATGACCCGTGAAGAAGCTTATGATTTAGTGCAGCCAAAAACGGCTTACGCCTGGGACCATCAAACGGATTTCCGTCCGCTATTGGAATCTGATGAAACAATCACTTCAGTATTGAGTGAATCCGATTTAGATGATGCCTTTGATTACCACCACCATATGACACAAGTAGACGCAATCTTTGAAAGGGTTGGTTTGTCTTAATACTCGAAAAATCTTTCGAGTATTTTTTTGTTTAAGCAAAACACGAACATTATCTTTACGTTCATGTTAAATGTAAAGAATATTATTGACCAATATTTTTTGCTTTGTTACAATGATGGCAAGTTAGTCATTCTGATAACAATTTGTTGTAAAAATAAAAAGGAGTGTTTATTAATGAAAAAAGCTGGACTTCTTTATGAAGGAAAAGCTAAAAAGCTCTTCAAAACAGATGACGAAGATGTTCTTTGGGTAGAATATTTGGATCAGGCAACAGCTTTAAATGGTTTGAGAAAAGATATTGTCGTAGGTAAAGGCGCATTAAATAATCAAATCACCAGTTTGCTTTTTCAAAAGTTGAAGGACGAAGGAATCGAAAGCCATTTTATTGAAAAGTTGTCAGAAACCGAACAATCTGTGAAGAGTGTTAAGATTGTTCCCTTAGAAGTAGTTGTCCGTAATATTGCAGCCGGGAGTTTTTCCAAGCGGCTGTCAGTAGAAGAAGGCACTGAATTAGCCTTTCCAATCGTAGAGTTTTATTACAAAGAAGATCAGCTGGATGATCCGTTTATCAATGAAGACCACATAAAAGTATTGGGTCTTGCTGATGATACTGACATTGCAGAGATTAAAAAACTTGCACTAAGAGTCAATCAGGTTTTATCAAAGCTGTTTGATGATGTTGGAATTCAACTAGTAGATTATAAATTGGAATTTGGTCGCACCAAAGAAGGAAAAATTCTTTTGGCGGATGAAATTTCTCCAGATACTTGCCGTTTATGGGATAAAGAAACTAAAGCTCACTTAGATAAAGATGTTTATAGAAGAGATTTGGGAGAATTGGTCCCTGTCTATCAAGAAGTATTAACCCGTTTAAAAAAATAAAAACAAATAAAGGAGCGCTCAACATGTATTTCGTGAAAGTTTATGTAACGTACAAAGATTCAGTTCTAGATCCTCAAGGGGAAGCAGTAAAGGGAGCTGTTCACAAACTAGGCTTTGTTGAAATTGAAGAAGTCAGAATCGGTAAATATTTTGAAATAAAAGTAGCAAAATCAGAGAGACCTGTAGAAGAAATGATTGAAGAAGTTTGTGATAAGTTATTGGCTAACGTGAATATGGAAACATACCGTTACGAAATCGAGGAGGTTTAAGATGAAATTTGCAGTCATTGTATTCCCGGGATCAAATTGCGATATGGATTTATTATGGGCAGTGAAGGACATCATGGGCGTAGAGGCTGAATATGTTTCTCATAATGAAACCAGCTTGGCAGGCTTTGATGGTGTGTTGCTCCCTGGGGGATTTTCCTACGGGGATTATTTGCGTTGCGGGGCGATTGCCCGATTTTCTAATATCATGAAAGAAGTTGTTCGTTTTGCGGAAGAAGGGTTGCCGGTTTTTGGCACTTGTAATGGATTTCAGATATTGACAGAGGCTGGTCTGCTGCCGGGAACGTTACTAAAAAACAGCTCGTTGCAATTCATTTGCCGGCCAGTGCCGTTAAAAGTAGTGAATAATGACACAAAGTTTACTTCTGAATATGAAAAAGATGAAGTCATCCATTTGCCAATCGCTCATGGTGAAGGCAACTATTATTGTGATGATGAGACTCTGGCTGAATTGAAAGCTAATAATCAAATCGTATTTACTTATGAGGAAGAAGTAAATGGCAGCTTGGAGAATATTGCAGGGATCGTGAACAAACAAGGAAATGTTTTGGGAATGATGCCCCATCCTGAACGGGCAGTAGAAAAATTGTTAGGCTCGGAAGACGGAAAAAAATTCTTCCAATCAATGATAAAAAATTTCGGAAAGGTGACAGTTTAAATGGGAAAATTCATGGAGCCAACTCCTTTAGAAATTAAAGAAAAACGTATTTATGTTGACTGGGGCATGACTGACGAAGAATATCGAATGGTAGAAGAGGATATCTTAGGAAGAATGCCAAACTACACTGAGACTGGGTTGTTTTCAGTGATGTGGAGTGAACATTGTTCCTATAAAAATTCTAAAACAGTGTTGAAAAAATTTCCAACATCAGGTCCTCAAGTTCTTCAGGGGCCAGGAGAAGGTGCTGGAATCATCGATATCGGTGACAATCAGGCAGTAGTTTTTAAAGCTGAAAGTCACAATCACCCTTCTGCGGTAGAACCTTATGAAGGGGCAGCCACTGGGGTGGGAGGAATCATCCGCGATATTTTCAGTATGGGTGCACGTCCAATTGCCATGCTGGATTCTTTGAGATTTGGCGAATTGAATACGCCAAGAACTAAATTTTTGCTGGAACAAGTAGTCGCAGGCATTGGCGGTTATGGAAACTGTATCGGTGTTCCGACAGTCGGCGGTGAAATTGGTTTTGATCCTTGCTATGAAGGCAACCCGCTCGTTAATGCGATGTGTGTGGGATTGATGGAGCACAAGGATATCCAAAAAGGCCAAGCCAAAGGTATCGGAAACTCTATTATGTATGTAGGAGCAAAAACCGGTCGTGACGGTATCCACGGTGCGACATTTGCCTCGGAAGAATTTGTTGAAGGCGGCGAACAGCAGCGTTCAGCTGTCCAAGTGGGCGATCCATTTATGGAAAAACTTTTGTTAGAAGCTTGTTTAGAACTGATTCTTGATCACTCGGATATCTTAGTGGGAATTCAGGATATGGGAGCTGCCGGATTAGTTTCTTCCAGTTCTGAAATGGCTTCAAAAGCGGGGTCTGGTTTAGTTCTTTATCTTGACGATGTGCCGCAGCGTGAAGCCGATATGACTCCTTATGAAATGATGTTGTCAGAGTCTCAAGAGCGGATGCTGATTTGTGTGAAAAAAGGTTCTGAAGATCAGGTGAAAGAATTATTCCATGAGTACGAACTTGATGCAGTCACTATCGGTGAAGTAACCGATGACGGCATGTATCGTCTATATCATCAAGGAAACGAAGTGGCTAATGTTCCTGTGGATGCTTTGGCTGAAGAGGCTCCTGTTTATCAGCCTGAAAAAGAAGAACCTGCAAGAATCAAAGAGTTTAATGAAATGGCAGACTTTGTTCCAAAAGTACCAGATGCTACGGAAGTTTTAAAAGACTTGCTTCAACAACCTACGATTGCATCAAAGAGAGCTATTTTTGAAACTTATGATTCCCAAGTGTTGACGAATACAGTAGTCGGTCCCGGAAGTGACGCAGCTGTTTTGCGGGTACGGGGCACAAATAAGGCGCTGGCGATGACGATAGATTGTAATGCACGCTATTTGTATTTGGATCCTGAGGTTGGCGGACAAATCGTTGTGGCAGAAGCTGCCAGAAATATTGTTGCCAGTGGCGGACAGCCTTTGGCAATCACAGACTGTCTTAACTATGGTTCCCCAGACAAACCAGAAGGCTATTGGGAACTTTGGACATCAGCTGACGGAATTTCTGCGGCTTGCCGTGAGTTAGGTACACCTGTTATTTCAGGTAACGTGTCCTTATATAATGAAACAGACGGCAAAGCAATCTATCCTACACCAACAATCGGGATGGTCGGTCTGATAGAAGACTTAGAACATGTGACAACACAAGATTTCAAGTCAGCAGGAGATTTGATTTATGTAATAGGCGAGACATCTGCAGACTTTAACGGGTCTGAATTGCAAAAATTACAGTTGGGCCGCATTGAAGGGAAATTAATGTCCTTTGATTTACAAACAGAAAAAACAAACCAAGATTTGGTGTTAGAAGCTATTCAAAGTGGTCTCGTAGAGAGTGCTCATGACTGTTCAGAAGGAGGCCTTGGGGTTGCTTTAGCTGAATCTGCTTTTGGTAATGAACTAGGCATTGCGGTAAAAGTTTCAATGCCGGTGGAAAATCTGTTTTCTGAAACACAGTCACGTTTCGTAATTTCTGTAAAGAAAGAAAATCAGCAGGCATTTGAAAGTTTAATCAACAACCACGGAACATTGATTGGTGAAGTTAATGAACAAGGGAAATTATCAATAACAGCAGAGAATGGTGAAATCGATTTGGCAACTGCGGAAGCTAAGAAACTTTGGGGGGAAGCCATTCCATGTCTTATGAAGTAAAAAGTTTAAATGAAGAGTGCGGGATTTTCGGTATCTGGGGACACCCAGATGCCGCCCGTGTCACTTACTTTGGGTTGCATAGTTTACAGCATCGCGGACAGGAAGGAGCCGGAATCGTTGCCAACGAAGACGGGACTCTTCGACGTCATCGGGGCCATGGGCTTTTAGCAGAAGTTTTCCAAGATGAAACATACATGGAGATGCTGGCTGGTTCAAGCGCCATAGGTCATGTAAGGTATTCAACTTCAAGTAAAAATACATTGAATAATATCCAGCCTTTTTTGTTTGAGTTTCACGATGGGCAAGTGGCACTTGCACATAACGGCAACTTGACTAACGCCAAATCATTACGCAGGATGTTAGAAGAAGATGGGACTATTTTTCATTCCACATCGGATACGGAAATCTTAATGCATCTCATACGCAAGAGCACCAAGGAAACGTTCATCGAGAAGTTGAAAGAGGCTTTGAATGTAGTCAAAGGTGCCTTTGCTTATTTGTTGATGAATGAAACTCAGATGGTGGCTGCTTTAGACCCAAACGGTTTCCGTCCTCTAACTATTGGACAAATGACGAACGGAGCCTATGTGGTAGCTTCTGAAACTTGTGCCCTTGAAGTGAGCGGGGCCAAGTTTATTTGCGATGTAAAGCCGGGAGAAATCGTGATTATTGATGATAACGGCTATCGCATTGAACGATATACGGATGATGTCCAATATGCTATTTGTTCTATGGAGTATGTCTATTTTGCCCGTCCCGATTCCAATATCGCTGGCATCAATGTTCACTCGGCACGAAAGAAAACTGGGAGTAACTTGGCCAAAGAAGCGCCTGTTGAGGCAGATATGGTCATCGGTGTTCCTAATTCTTCTCTATCGGCCGCCAGCGGCTATGCAGAAACTTCTGGCATTCCTTATGAGATGGGCTTAGTGAAAAATCAATATGTGGCAAGAACATTTATTCAACCAACTCAGGAATTAAGAGAACAGGGTGTAAGAATGAAATTATCAGCTGTTCGGGGAGTTGTGGAAGGTAAAAAAGTGATCATGGTGGACGATTCAATCGTTCGCGGAACTACCAGTAAAAGGATTGTTCAGTTGTTAAAAGAAGCTGGGGCGAAAGAAGTCCATGTAAGAATCGCTTCTCCGCCTTTAAAATATCCTAGTTTTTATGGTATTGATATCCAAACACGCAACGAATTGATTGCGGCTAACCATACAGTGGAAGAAATACGCGAATGGATTGGAGCAGACTCCTTGTATTATTTAAGTGAGCAAGGGCTGATTGACGGCATTGGCTTAGATTTTGATGCCCCTTATTCAGGTTTGTGTATGGCTCATTTCAACGGTGATTATCCAACAAAGCTATACGATTATGAAGAAAGTTACCTTAAATCACTGGAGGAGACGACCTTCTTTTTAGATGAATAGTCACGAATGATTAGGATTACTTATCCTTATTAACTAGGGACAAATCATCAACCAAAAAAAGTTTAGAATTGCTATACGTTCGGAAATAAGGTGTATGAGATAGTGAAGAAAGGGAGAGAGTCCAATTGGGAAATGCCTATTCAAAAGCTGGTGTGGATGTAGAAGCTGGCTATGAAGTAGTGAAAAGAATCAAAAAGCATATTAAGCGAACAGAACGCTTGGGAGTCATGGGAGAAATCGGAGGGTTCGGAGGTTGTTTTGACCTTGGTGAGTTGAATTATAAACACCCTGTGCTTGTCTCCGGAACAGACGGTGTCGGCACGAAACTTCTCCTTGCGATTCAAGCAGACAAGCATGACACGATTGGGATTGATTGTGTAGCTATGTGTGTCAATGATATTGTTGCGCAAGGAGCGGAACCTCTTTATTTTCTGGACTATCTTGCCACTGGTAAGAATGATCCTGCTCAAATCGAGCAGGTAGTCGCAGGGGTAGCAGAAGGATGTGTCCAGTCTGGCGCAGCGTTGATTGGGGGAGAGACCGCTGAGATGCCAGGAATGTACGGTGAGGAAGACTATGACTTAGCAGGCTTTGCTGTTGGTATTGCAGAAAAAGACCAGTTGATCACAGGAGAAAAAATAGCTGAAGGAGATGTCTTGATTGGTTTGCCTTCAACAGGTATTCACTCAAATGGCTATTCTTTAGTACGGAAAATTTTCTTCAAAGATCATTCGTTTTCTCTTGAAGATACTTTGGCTGAACTTGATGGAAAAACTCTTGCGGAAGAATTGCTGACGCCAACGAGAATTTATGTGAATGCTCTTTTACCACTTGCAAAAAAAGGCTTAGTGAATGGTGTGGCTCATATTACTGGGGGAGGCTTTGTAGAAAATATCCCGCGAATGCTGCCAGATGAGTCACTAGCGGCTGAAGTCACCTTAGGTACATGGCCTGAATTGCCGATTTTCAATGTTTTACAGAAGTATGGGGACATTCCCGCGTTGGAAATGTATGAAATTTTTAATATGGGTATCGGCATGGTATTAGCTGTTTCTGAAGAAAATGTTGCCAATGTTCAGAAGATTTTAGCGGAATCAAATGAGCCAAATTATCTGATTGGTAAAGTAGTTTCGAAAGAGGAAGAAGCAATCACTTTCAAAAATAGCTAAAAGAAATGTTTGACCATAAAGGTTTAAAAGGTTAAGTTGTTATTTTATTGCTGCATTGTATCTCTAAACTGGAGTTATATATTAATTAAGGAGACCAACAACATGAAAGTTGCAATATTCGCATCTGGTAATGGCAGTAATTTTGAAGCCATTATGCAGGCTGTTGCGGCAAAAGAACTGGAGATGGAAGTTGTTTTGCTTTTTTCCGATCAAAGGGAATCCTATGTTTTAAATCGAGCCAAGAAGTATCAGATTCCGACAGCAGCCTTTAGTCCGAAAGAGTTCGACTCAAGACAGGCTTATGAGCAGGCAGTTTTGGACGTGTTGCAGGAAAATCAAGTGGATTGGATTGTTCTTGCGGGATATATGCGTATCATTGGCAAAAAATTGCTGAAGGCTTATCCAAATAGGATCATCAATATTCATCCATCTTTGTTGCCGGCATTCCCGGGCTTACACGGGATAAAAGATGCTTTTGAAGCTGGTGTCTCTCAAACAGGTGTGACGATTCATTTTGTGGATGCCGGTGTTGATACCGGTCCGATTATTGCGCAAGGGAAAGTTTCAGTCCATTCGGATGACACATTGGAAAGCTTGGAAGAACGGATTCATAAAAAAGAACATGAACTTTATCCGAAAGTGCTTCAACAAATTATTGGCAAAGGGAACTTAGACTTTAAAATAAAGGAGAATCGTAATCTATCATGACAAGACGAGCATTGATCAGTGTTTCAGATAAAAAAGGGATCGTAGAATTTGCGAAAGAATTGCAGGCTTGCGGCATAGAAATCATTTCTACCGGAGGAACAAAGCAGACATTAGATGAAGCTGGTGTGTCTACAATCAGCGTGGATGAAGTGACTGGATTTCCAGAGATGATGGATGGCCGTGTGAAAACTCTGCATCCTAAAATTCATGGTGGACTTCTTGGCAGACGAGATTTAGACACTCATATGGACGCAATGAAAGCACATGACATTTCACCGATAGACTTTGTTTGTGTTAACTTATATCCTTTTAAAGACACTATTTCCCAAAAGAATGTGACAGAAAATCAGGCCATCGAAAATATTGATATCGGCGGTCCTAGTATGTTGCGTTCGGCTGCAAAAAACTTTGCATCTGTGACCGTCGTGGTTGACCCAGAAGATTACTCGCTCGTCCTAGCAGAATTGCGTGAAACTAACGACACGACATTAGCGACACGAAAGAAATTAGCAGCGAAAGTTTTTCGCCATACTGCCAGTTATGATGCATTGATTGCAGAGTATTTGACTAGCGCAGCCGGAGAATCATTACCGGAGAAATTGACATTAAGCTTTGAGTTGAAACAAACACTGCGTTATGGGGAAAACAGTCATCAAAAAGCAGAATTTTACAAAGAATTATTACCTGGAAAGTATTCTATTGCGCAAGCAGAACAGCTACACGGAAAAGAATTATCCTATAATAATATCAAAGACGGGGACGCGGCAATTAAAATTGCACGGGAATTTGAAAAACCAACGGTGGTTGTTTTAAAACATATGAACCCATGCGGTATTGGTACTGGACAAACAATTTATGACGCCTATCGCTCGGCATATGAGGCAGATCCAGTCTCTATTTTTGGCGGCATCATTGTGCTGAATCGTGAAGTAGATGAGGAAACGGCAGAAGATATGAGTCAGATTTTCCTAGAAATTATCATTGCGCCAAGTTTTTCAGAAAAAGCTTTAGAAATTTTATCAAGAAAGAAAAACATTCGTTTATTGACTCTTGATTTTTCTAAAAAATCTGAAACGCCAAAAAGAGAAGTTGTTTCTGTCCTTGGCGGTCTATTAGTCCAAGATCAAGACATCATCGAAGAAAATGAGCAGGAGTGGAAAGTAGTCACAGACAGACAACCTACAGAAGAAGAACTATCGGCATTATCTTTTGCGTGGAAAGCTGTTAAACACGTCAAATCCAATGCTATCGTTGTGGCAAATGACAAGCAGACTCTGGGTATTGGCGCCGGACAAATGAATCGTGTAGGCTCCGTTAAAATTGCTATTGAACAAGCAGGAGAGAAGAGTACTAATGCAGTTTTGGCAAGCGATGCGTATTTCCCAATGAATGACAGTGTGGAATATGCTGCACAACATGGAATTAAAGCGATCGTCCAGCCTGGAGGAAGCATTAAGGACCAAGACTCCATCGATATGGCAAATAAATATGGCGTGGCTATGGTCTTTACTGACGTTCGTCATTTTAGACATTAATGAAAGTCACTTTAACTTAAAGCAAAGCTTTCTGTTTTTAATATTATCAAAGGGAGCGTACTTAAATGAAATTATTGGTGATAGGCAGCGGAGGTCGGGAACATGCAATCGCAACAAAGCTGCTATCTAGTCCAAAGGTAACCAATGTTTATTGTGCAAAAGGCAACATTGGGATGATAAAAGATGGTATCGAACCAGTTGACATAGCAGAAGATGACCATGAAGCATTAATAGAATTTGCTAAAAAGCATCAAATTGATTGGACTTTTGTTGGCCCAGAGGTTCCTTTATTAAACGGCATTGTAGATGATTTCGAGAAGGCTGGACTGAAAATCTATGGTCCCAGAAGAAATGCTGCGATGATCGAAGGTTCAAAAGAATTTGCTAAAAAAATTATGCAACAAAATAATATTCCAACTGCAGATTATCAAGTTTTTACAGTTTACGAGGAAGCCAAAGAGTATATTGAAAAAATGGGGGCGCCTATTGTCATCAAAGCAGATGGATTAGCTGCCGGAAAAGGTGTCGTGGTTGCAGAAACAGAATTTGAAGCTTTGGAAGCTTTGAAAGAGATGATGGTCGACCAAAGATTTGGCGAGAGTGGAACTCGTGTGGTTATTGAAGAGTTTCTTGAAGGCCAAGAATTTTCACTGCTGGCTTTTGTTCGGGGAGAAGAAGTTTACCCCATGGTTGTCGCCCAAGACCATAAGGCAGCTTTTGACGGGGATAAAGGACCAAATACTGGCGGTATGGGAGCTTATTCTCCAGTTCCGCAAATTCCTGAGTGGATGGTGCAAACAGCAATTGATGAAATACTTCAGCCTGCTGCTAAGGGAATGGTTGAGAATGGTACTTTGTTTAACGGCATCTTATATGCCGGTCTCATTGCAACAGATGAAGGGCCGAAGACGATTGAATTTAACGCAAGATTTGGTGATCCGGAAACACAGGTGATTTTACCGAGACTGACAAGTGATTTGGCTCAGATTTTCGATGATTTATTGAATGGGAAAAATCCTGTGGTGACTTGGGATCATGAGTTGTCTTGTTTAGGTGTAGTAGTTGCAGCAGAAGGTTATCCGGGAGAATATTTAAAAGGGGCTCCTATTCCTGAATTCACTGATACTGTGACGGTTTCCTATGCAGGAGTAGCAGAAGATTCCGGAAATCTGGTGACTGATGGCGGAAGAGTCTATCTAGTTGCGGCAACAGGTAATGATTTGAAGGAAGCACAGAAAAAAGTCTATGATGCTTTGTCAATTGTCGATACGGACGGGACATTTTATCGTATTGATATTGGGGATAAGGCGATTAAGGGTTCATTGTAACAGTAAATATAAATCAGCAAAATCAATAAAAAGCAGGCGAATCTGTTACACGATTCGCCTGCTTTTAGTTATTGGTTTTTATTAATCTAGGTTCTCCGTCAAATAGCGTTCGTGTAGATTAAATTGATTCATCAGTTCAATAAATTATAGAGCTCTTTTTTATCTTTGACTGATCTTACAAAATTAGTCCCTGAATAAGATAAATTATAACGCACAAGTTGAGAAAACATCTGTAGTCATAGACGACGCGCTTCATTACTTTAATTTTGTTGTTTAAGCCTTCCGAGGTACTATTATAGTCCGTTTCAAATATAGTCCGTTTCAAAGGTATTGTTGATACCTTGTTTGTATTTGTTCAAGAAGACGAATTTATCCTGAGACCATTTTGGCGTCGTCTGTCTAAGGACTGAATGAAATTTAAAAATGATTGGCTATTTTTACGTTCATAGTGTTATAAACGTAATTGGCAGGTAGTGTATGCAATCTCTAAAGTTCATCATAGCTACTCAGATTGTCAACGATTGCTTTTTGGGACATTGGGTATCGGAAGTAGCAATTATAGCGATATGTTGAACTATACAGTTGATAATAATCCTTTAAAATTAGCTTCGAATAATGTTTGAGCCGTTTTTATTATACAGAATCTATTTTATGATAACGAGTCGTGGTTCGAATTCTCAAGTAATTAGGCGTTCGGATGATTTGCTGGATAATATAAAACCAATCCGTCACAATTTCAGTGTGAAGAAACGAACTTTTGACTTATTCTAAATAAAACGCACTCATGCCCGTAATGAAGTATTTCCCCTTGGTTTGTGTTTTACAGGAGAAGAATACAAAAATATGAATGCAAATAAATAAAATGACGTTTTCAAGATTTCCAAACATTTGACATACTCCCTCTATGAAGATGAAGCTTATCTTTATTTTTAAATTATTCATCTTCTAATGATTTTGTAATTACATCAATAGTATGCTCCATATTATGGCGATATTCGTCTTTTTCAAGTAATAGAGTGGTAATGATATCAATGATATAAAGTGTCGCAAATTGAGAATTAATAAAGCGTTTATTGTCTATGAATTTGCTGCTATAAGAGACTAAACTGACGTTACTTAATTGAGAAATAGAGCTTTTCGAAAAACTAGTTAAACTAACTATTTTAGCGTGAGCTTTTTTAGCTAGTTTCATGGCATTTAGAACTTCTGTAGTTTCTCCTGTTGTTGAAATACCAATGACTAAATCTTTTTTTGTTGCAATAGAACTGCTGATAATCATAAAGTGAGGATCAGTGATTGCTGAAGCATTTAATCCCATTCGTAATAAACGATAAGTTAATTCAGTAGCAGTTAAACCTGAACTTCCTGCACCGAAAACCAAGACTCGATCAGCTTTTTCAATCAAAGTGACAACTTTTTTTATTTGGTCTATTTTAGTCATGCGTTGCGTATTTTTAATTACTTTTGAGTAAAAATCATAAATTTGATCGGCTTTTTGATTGTGGTCATCTTTAGGAATTTCAATCATTGAAGCATTTAAATGAATCTTTAATTCAACAAAACTTTTACAACCAATTTTTTTGGCGAAACGAGTAATGGTTGCAGGAGAAGTATTTGTTAATTTAGCTAAATCAGAAATATTAATGTTTTTGATTTCGTTATTATTTTGTAATAGGTATGTAGCAATTTGTTTTTCTTTCTCGGAAAAAATCGGGAAGCTATCTTGAATTTCTTCAATGATGGTCATGATAACTCTCCTTTCTTGATTAAGGTTGAAAGACGATATGTAATAAATTCTAAATGATTATCAATATTTAAGCAACTAGAAAATAGTTTTCTAACTTAGCTATTTTAAGAGTTAAATTTAAACCACGAACAAGAAAATGGTTTTCATAATAAATGTATTGCAAAAATAGATTTCTTGGTGTATACTAAAAATGCGAGCGTTACCACTAGTGGATTATAAAAGGTTAGGAGCAAAAGATGGAAAATAAAACTTTAAAACATTTAAAAGACAACTTAATTGTTTCTTGTCAAGCATTGGAAGAGGAGCCTTTACACAGTTCCTTTATTATGTCACGTATGGCATTGGCAGCCGTTCAATCTGGGGCTGTTGGTATACGGGCTAATTCTGTTAAGGATATTAAAGCGATTCAAGAAACAGTATCAGTTCCTATTATCGGAATTTTAAAAAAAGTTTATCCAGATTCACCTGTTTTTATTACACCAACTTTGGCTGAGGTTCGAGAAATTTGTGCAACAGGTGTAGAAATAGTTGCAATGGATGCCACCTTGCGCAAAAGACCCAACGAAGAAAAATTAAAGGATATAGTTACAACTATCAAGGCGGAATATCCTAATACTTTATTAATGGCAGACACAAGCTCAATTGCCGACGTAAAAAAGGCCGAGGAGATAGGTTTTGAAATTATTGGTACTACTTTATATGGTTATACAGATGAGACTCAACATGAAAATATTGCTGATGATGATTTTATATTTTTAAAAGAAGTATTGAAAGCAACCAATTTGCCAGTTATTGCTGAAGGGAAAATTGACACCCCGTTAAAAGCCAGGAAAGTTCTTGAATTAGGTTGTCATTGTGTTGTTATTGGAGGAGCAATCACTCGACCACAACAAATTACTTTAACATTCGTTTCTGAAATTAATAAAATGGGAAAGGGGAACAAAAGTGACAGGAAATAATGTTTATCTTTGTCTAGATGTTGGAGGGATGAGTATTCAATATGGACTATTTGATCAATCTGGAGTTCTTTTATCTAAACTAGATTCTGTATCTTCAAAAAATGGAGAGAAATCAGTTTTGGACATCTTGCTAGGGATTGTGTCCGAAACAATCAAAAGTTATTCGATTAAAGGAATTTGTGTAGCAAGTTCAGGAGTTATTGATTCTGAAAAGGGTGAAGTAATTTATTCTGGTTATACTATTCCAGAATACAAAGGGACACAAATAAAAAAAACAATTGAAACTATTTTCAATTTACCATGTGAAGTAGAAAATGATGTAAATTGTACAGCATTGGGAGAGTATTGGAAAGGAAGTGGAAAAGGCAGTAATTCATTAGTTTGTCTGACGATTGGTACGGGGATTGGTGGAGCAATAATGTTAGGCGGTTCAATCTACCATGGTAAAAACTACTCAGCTGGTGAAATAGGATATATGAAGGTTTCGAATGAAAACATTCAAGATATTGCTTCCGCGACCAGTCTGATTGAACGAGTCGGTCAGAAAAAAAAGGTTAACTTAAATGGTAAAGAAATTTTTGAAGCAGCAAAAACAGGAGATGAAGTAAGTATAGAAGAAATTGATTACCTTCTTGAAAACTTAAGTGTCGCGATTATCAATATTATGTACTTATTATCTCCAGAAAAGATAATCGTTGCTGGAGGAATCATAAATCAGAAAGACTACTTGTATGAAAAGTTGTTGACTAAAGTTGCCGCAAATATAGAGGATACTTTTTTCAATAATAGTACGATTGTTTTTGCAGAAAATAATAAGACCGCCAACTTGCTGGGTGCGTTGTTCCATTTCAAAAAGCTACAAAATATAGACTAAATTTTCGTGAAGTAAGTTATAAAACATATAAAAGGGAGATATTTGGATGTCAAAATTAGATAAATATAAAACAGTTATACCTGCATTTTATGCTTGTTACGATGATGAGGGTAATATCTCAACAGAGAGAATCAGAAAGCTAGCAAAATATTTTTTAAATAAAGGAATCAAGGGACTTTATGTAGGTGGGAGTAGTGGTGAATGTATTTATCAAAATGTTGCCGAGAGAAAACTAGTTTTGGAAACAGTGGTTGAAGCTATTGGAGATGAAATGCTGATCATCGCCCACGTAGCTGCCAGTTCAACTCGTGATAGTATTGAACTGGCTGAACATGCTGAAAAATTAGGTGTTGATGCTTTAGCTGCAATTCCGCCGATTTATTTTGTCTTACAAGAACATGCGATTAAAGCTTACTGGACAAGCATTCTAGAAGCTACTGAATTGGATTTTATTATTTATAATATTCCTCAGACTACTGGTTATTCGCTTTCAGTTAAGTTATTCCAAGAAATGATGGCAAACAAGCAAGTGATAGGCGTTAAAAATTCTTCCATGCCTGTGCAGGATATCAATAATTTTAAAATTTTTAGTGAGAAGCCTTCCATTGTTTTTAACGGGCCAGATGAGCAGTTTGTTGGTGGTAGAGTAATGGGCGCAGAAGGAGGAATTGGTGGAACCTATGGTGTAATGCCCGAGCTTTTCATTGCCATGGATCAGCACATAAAAAATAATGAGATGGCTCAAGCGTTAGCCATTCAGAATCAAGTCAATTTAATTATTGCTAAACTTACTTCATGCAAAGGTAACATTTATGCAGTTATCAAAAAAGTATTAGAGTTGCAAGGAGTGAATATTGGAGGTGTTCGCGAACCTTTACCAAATGTTGAGGAACAAGATTTTAGTACCATTAAAGAATGTTATGACATGATTGAAGCTGCAAAGGCATCTTTGGTCTAAGGAGTCGGGCAAATGATTATTGATAATGTAAAAAATATTCAAAGATATCAGGAGATGGAAGAAATCTATCTGATGTTAAAAACGATGAAGGATTATAGTGGGCAAAGTGAGCTAATTTCAAGGCAAAAAATGACAATTAACAAAATAGTTTTTACAGCTAAATCCGAAGAAAAAAGAGTATTTGAAAATCACAAAAAATTTATTGATGTGCATTATATTTTATCTGGTGAAGAAAAAATAGATTTGGCAGATGCAGCTGTTTTAGATGAATTAGAATCCTATGATACTAGTAAAGATATTATGTTTTTAAGTGGAAATGCTCAAGTAGAAGTAATATTGAAACCAGGCGATTTTTTAATTTGTTACCCTAGTGAGGCTCATAAAGTGGGGGGGAAGATAAGTGATGACACGAAAGAAATAACTAAATTTGTGGGTAAAATTGAAGGAATTTAAAAATGAAAGGAAGAAGTTCATGAGAAAATTATTTAAAAAGAAAATGTTAGTCTGGGGCTTTGCTTTATTAGCGTCGATATTTTTAATTAGTGCTTGTGGTGGAAAAGATAAAAAGGATGAGGCAACTGTTGACGGTGAATTAAATGGCGAAATCACGTTTTGGCATTCATTTACTCAAGGACCTCGGATGGAATCAATTCAAAAATCTGCAGAAGATTTTGAAAAAGAACATCCTGGTGTAAAAATTAAAATTGAATCATTCTCGTGGGATGACTTTTATCAAAAATGGACTACAGGTTTAGCTTCTAATAATGTACCTGATATGAGTACGGCCTTACCGAATCATGTGGTGGAAATGATTGATTCAGGAGCAGTCGTGCCTTTGAATGATTTGATTGACAGTATTGGTCGTAATCGCTTTTCTGAGATGTCAATCGGTGAAGGGCACGTAGATGGTAATGATTATTCAATTCCTTTGTATTCTCATGCTCAAGTGATGTGGATTCGAAAAGATTTATTAGAAGAGAATAATTTGGAAATACCAGAAACATGGGATGAATTTGCAAAGGCAGCAGAGATTTTAACGAAAGATGGCGTCTACGGTGCATCTTTCCCAACAGGTTCTAATGACTTCTTAGGAACTAGATACTTGAATTATTATGTTAGAAGTCACGGAGAAAGTTTATTAACTGATGATTTAAAGGCAAATATAACTAGTGATGCAGCGATTGAAGGAATTAAGTTCTGGGTTGATATTTATGAAAAGGCTTCACCTAAAGATTCCATTTCTTATAATGTACTGGACCAAGCTACTCTCTATTACCAAGGAAAAACAGCTTTTGACTTTAATAGCGGTTTCCAAATCGCTGGAGTAGAGGCTAACTCGCCAGATTTGCTTGAATATATTGATGCTGCTCCTATTCCAAAAGTAAATAAAGATGATGAGGAATTGGGGATTGAAACTGCAAATATTCCTATGGTTGTGTGGGAAAATTCAGAGCATCCAGAAGTTTGTAAAGCGTTTATAGAATACTTATTTGAAAAAGATCGTTATATTGAGTTCCTTTCTGCTACACCAGTAGGTATGTTGCCTTCATTGAATGATATTAGTGAAGAACCGGCGTATAAAGAAAATAAAATAGTTAAACAATTCTCTCACGCAGAAAAAGTTATTAGTGATGCGGTGGCAAAGGGAACAGCTATTGGATATGAACATGGTCCTAGTGTTCAAGCAGGTTTATTAGTTTCTCAAGGTATTATTGAGAGTATGTTCCAAGATATTATAACTAATGATGTACAAGTTGAAAAAGCAGCTAAGGCAGCAGAAGAGGAGTTAAACGAAATATTCAGTAGTGTGGAACAATAGTCGTCATTCATTGATGATGGAGTAGGAGGGGAATGAGTGATAAAAAGAATTAAAAAGATAAATTATACTTCTTGGTTATTTATACTACCAGCGATTTTAGTTATTGTTTCTTTACTTTTGTATCCAGTTCTCTCAAGTGTTGTTTACAGCTTTACCTCTAAACATTTAACGAGACCAGTAAGCACATTTGTAGGGCTGCAAAACTATAAGAAGATACTTGCTGATGAACAATTCTATAAAGCATTTTTCATGTCAATAAAATGGACTGTGGCATCTATCGGAGGACAAGTTATCTTAGGATTTATATTAGCAATGTTGCTGAATAGTATCAAAATAGGAAAAAAAATGTTCCGTGTACTGCTTATCGTCCCTTGGGCGTTTCCTGTTGTGGTAATTGCGGTTATTTGGAAGTTTTTATTGAACGGAGTCTATGGTTTTATTCCAACTATGTTAGTTAATTTGGGATTGACCGACACTTTACCGCAATTCCTTAGTTCGGGCACTTTGGTTTTTCCAACGATACTATTCGTCAATCTATGGTTTGGAACACCGATGATTATGGTGAACATTTTGTCTGCCCTTCAAACCATTCCAGAGGAACAATATGAAGCGGCAAAAATGGATGGTGCTAGTACTTGGCAAACTTTTGTTAGTGTGACAATCCCACACATTAGTAAGGTGGTAGGTTTGCTAGTTATTTTAAGAACTATCTGGGTTTTCACAAACTTTGATATGGTTTACTTATTAACTGGTGGTGGTCCAGCTAATGTTACAATGACTTTACCTATTTATGCTTACAAAATGGGGTGGGGTCTTAAACTATTAGGAAAATCATCTGCTATTACTATTATCATGCTGATCTTCTTATTAATAGTTTGTTCAATTTATTTTTACTATTCAGATAAAAAGGAAAAGGAGAATGTGTAATGAGGAAAAAATTGTCCGTCAGAACGATTATTAAATATTTAACATTAATTTTAGCCTCAATTGTCGCAGTTTTTCCTTTACTTTGGATTATTTTATCAGCTTTTAAAGGACCGGGAGAAATCAATCAGTATCCTACCAACATTTTACCTAAACAATGGACGTTTGATAATTTTCGCTATGTATTATCTGAATTGAATTTTGGGAACTATATTGTTAATAGTCTGGTGATTGCACTAGCTACAACTTTTGTAGCTGTAACGATTTCAGCTTTAGCAGCTTATGGAGTGGTTAGATTTTTCCCAAGAGTTGGAAAAGCTTTAACCAGATTATTAATTACCACTTATATGTTCCCGCCAATTTTGTTAGCTATTCCTTACTCTGTCATTATCGGAGCATTGGGTTTAGTCAATACTAGGATAGGTTTAATTATTGTCTATTTATCATTTAGTGTTCCTTATGCTGTTTGGCTTTTGGTCGGTTTTTTCGAAACAGTCCCGTTAGGAATTGAGGAAGCAGCTAGAATTGACGGTGCCAATAAACTACAAGTATTTATTCAAGTAGTTTTACCAATCGTGGCACCCGGAATTGTAGCAACAGCTATCTACACGTTTATAAATGCTTGGAATGAATTTTTATATTCATTAATTTTGATTAATAGTACAGAAAAAATGACCATTGCGGTGGCTTTAAGAGCTTTAGAAAATCAAGAAATATTAGATTGGGGTCAAATGATGGCAGCATCAAGCTTAGTCGTCTTGCCATCGGTAATATTCTTTGTGTTTATCCAAAATAAAATAAGTAGTGGTTTAGCAGAAGGCGCCACAAAATAAATTAAATCAGGGAGAGTTGAAATGAGTAAAACAGGTTATGCGGTTGTAGGAGTAGGGTATTTTGGTGCAGAACTCGCAAGAATTATGAAGCAAAATCAAGGAGCAGAAATTGTAGCAGTTTATGATCCAAATAATGCAGAAATAATTGCTAAAGAATTAGATTGTGATTTTGAAACAGATTTAGATACATTATTTAGTCGAGAAGATGTGGATGCTGTAATTGTAGCATCACCAAATTATCTGCATAAGGAAGCTGTCCTAAAAGCTGCTGAACACGATGTTCATGTATTTTGTGAAAAGCCAATTGCCCTTTCTTTTGAAGACTGTGATGAAATGGTAAGAGTTTGTGATGATAAAGGACTAATTTTTATGGCGGGACACGTTATGAATTTCTTTAATGGTGTTAGAACAGCTAAAAAACTAATTGAAGAAGGTAAAATCGGGGAAGTTTTGTATTGTCATTCAGCTAGAAATGGTTGGGAAGAACCTCAAAAAGAAGTTATTTGGAAGAAAATACGCAGTAAATCAGGTGGACATTTATACCACCACATTCATGAACTAGATTGTATTCAATTCATCTTAGGAGATCCATTGACTGCAACAATGACTGGTGGAAATGTGGCACACCAAGGAGAAGAATTTGGTGATGAGGATGATATGCTATTTATTAACCTAGAATTTGAAGATAATAAATTCGCGATTCTTGAATACGGGTCAGCTTTTCGATGGACAGAACATTATTTATTAATTCAAGGAACTTTAGGGGCAATAAAGATAGACATGAATAATGTGGCTATGACATTAAAAACTGAAGAGGGGGAAGAGAAATTTCTAGTCCACGAAACTCAAGAAGAAGATGACAATAGAACAGCCATCTATCGTGGAACAGACATGGATGGTGCTATTCAATACGGTCAACCAGGCAAAACACCGCCGATGTGGTTGCACAGTATTATGAAAAAAGAAATGCTTTATTTCCATAATATTATGAATGGCGAAGCCCCAGACAAAGAATTTGAAAACTTGTTGAATGGTAAGGCAGCAAGATCTTCTATTGCGACGGCCGATGCTTGCACTTTGTCACTAAAAGAAGATAGGAAAGTAAAACTAAGCGAAATCAGACGGAAATAGAAATATTTTATAGTGCGGATTATCAAGTCAAATTAGAAGATAATTTTTCATGCACAAATTTTTTTAACTGGTTGCTGGATTAAGTTTTTTCTTTCAGAATTTTCTACTTAATCTGGATAATTTCTTGACTGATAATTTGAATGGTTATCTATTATCTTCTTACTACTTCTTTCGATATTCAATATCAGAAAAAGGGAATCTATCATAGTAATTTTGTATAGGTAAAACGATTATAAGCCATTTATGGTCACTATTTGTACTCTTTGGCAGGAGGCACAATTTGAGTGGACCATAAATGGCTTTTGAATTTTATGTCTTAATATCCCAATATGATTCATTTAAATCAATACCTAAAATAATCTGAATTCTAAGAATATTCAACACTGTAAGTCTCATTATTTTTATTTATTTCTTCCTCGACTCGTCTGACGATTAACTCAACGTCTTGTAACGCGCCTTTGCCAAAATCACCGCAGGCTAGCAAACTTTCCTTTGGCTCAATGATTTCATAGCCGATTTCTTTTAGTGTAAGCAGATTTTTTTGAACTATCGGGTGCTCATACATATAGGTGTTCATTGCAGGAGCAATTAACTTCGGCATATTGGGATTGGGAAAGGCCAATGCCACTGCGGAGAGCAAGTCATCGGCAAGTCCGTTTGCCAGTTTAGCAATGATATTAGCGGTGGCAGGGGCAATAATGAATAAATCAGCTGCTTTAGCCAAGTCGATATGGGTGATGTTTTCTGGTGAATGCTCAATCATCAAATCAGAATGAACCGTTTTTTTTGACAATGATTGGAGAGTTAACGGTGTGATGAATTCTTGACTGTTTTTTGTCATGACCACGTCGACCGTCCATCCTTTTTTGGCAAACTGGCTTGTGATGTCAGCTGCCTTATAAGCAGAGATACTGCCCGAAACGCCTAGTAAAATATTTGTCATTTATTTTCCCTCGTTTTTGATTTGTCTTTAATAGTATTTACGATTATTTCAGCAATTTCTTGCTTAGTTTCAGCTATTTGAGTGCTTTGGTCGCTGCCAACTAGGATTCCATGATGCTTGTCTCCTTTGATAGTGGTCAAATCATTGGCCAAGACATAGTCACAGTTGTTTTTCTCCAACAAATTGCGGGCAACACTGACTAAGTTTGTTTCCGAAGTATCCACAAGAAGTTTGAAACCGACTAAAATCGTTTCAGGCTGCAAAAGTTTAATTTTTTGAATGATTTTAGGATTTTTTTCCAACCTTATCAGCAGATGATCAAAATTAGAACTGATTTTGTTTTTTTCCTGAACCGCCATTGCTTCAAATTGTTTTTCCAAGGCGGCTAGCAGTTCGTCTTTGGTCCACAGAAGCTGACTTGTTTCCTGAGTTATGGGGATTTTTTCACTGAATGCCGATAAAAAGTCTGACTCACTGAAAGTATTTGATACTGTGTAATCACTGACAGCCATGCTGTGGATGACCGCAGTAAACTGTTTATTATTTAGTTGATTTTCCAGCTGGTTTTTTAAATCCTCTGTGGAAAATATTTCGATTGGAAAAACATTAGGGCGCCGCGGGACGATGGCACCAGTTCCATGAAGATATACGATACTATTTTCAGCGTCTTTTGCAAAAGCTTCTGCCATAGCTGCTCCCAGTTTTCCTGTGGAGTGATTGGCAATGTAGCGGACATCGTCTATTTTTTCTTTTGTACCGCCTGCTGTAATCAAGATATTCATCTTTTATTTGCTCCTTTGGCTATGTCAATTTAGAGTGTTTCAAGCATCTGCGTGATTTTTTTATTTTTCAATAGTGATTTGCAAACAAGTGTAACAATAACGCCTGCCACAATCGACTCCATCACGCCATTGGTGACAATGATACTCAGAATAACTGTATACACTGCGTTGATATTGATATCTTTGACAAGCGCATACTCGTTGCCAAAAAGAAAAAATATCCCATTCATGACAAGGAGAGTGTTGGTCATTGTACCAAGAACCCCTGCAATAGCAAACGATAGTGAATCTTTGTTTTTAATATATTTTTTAAAAAAATGATAAACGAAATAAGGCACAACACCTGTCAAAATTCTAGGAACAAAACAAATAATCAGCGCTAAATAACTGCCATGATCCGTCCCCGGTAAGGGAATAAATGGAGAAAAAACAAAGGAACTGACGACCGGAGCAGTAGTGTTGCTGATGAAACTGGTCAGACCGAAAACAAATCCCAGAAAAGCTCCTTTTTTTGGTCCTAGTAAAATCGAGCCGATGATGACGGGAACATGGATAATTGTTGCTTTGATAAAACCTAACTGAATAAAGCCGATAGGTGTGAAACTCAATAAAAAGATGATGGCGGTGAAAATGGCTAAGATAACTAAGCTTTGAGTTTTGATTTTTTTAATCGGAACCCACTCCTTAAATTTTTTCTTGAAGCTAATTGCTTTTTTCTAATAATGTTTCTAAAAGATTAAGTTGCTGAGTGATTTGTATTTCTGATAATTGATTAAACGTACGAAACACACTCATTCCTTCAAGTAAAAAAATAAAGGTATCCGCAATTTCATCAATATTTTGATTGGTAATTGCCTTTTGCTTGACACCTAAGGCAAGAACATTGTAAATAATCTCTTTTAAATAGGAAACATAACTATGCTGGAACTGAATTTGTTCTTCTGTCTGGTGAGAGCGATAGTACTCATAGGTTGCAACTAATATCACATCATCAATATTCAGCAAACGATTTTTCTGTAATTCCAGATACAAAGAAAGAATTTTATCGAAAGGCTGATTTTCTTCTACCATTTGATTGATGATATTGAATTTCTTCTTCGACTGGTCAATCACAACTTCTTGAAAAAGTTCTTCTATTGAAGAAAAGTAAAGATATAGTCCCCCCCGACTGATTTGGCAGGCATCTACAATGTCTTTCATGGTCACGTTAGAATATCCTTTTTGTCCGAAAACTTTCCGAGATTTTTCTAGAATCATTTTTCGTTTTTCCTCACGAATTTTTCCGCTAGTTTTTTGTGACATATACGCATCCCTTTCTTAAAATGACACGCGTGTCATTTTTTATAATTTACCATGTCTTGAAGGAAGTGTCAATCATTTGTTTTCATACTGATAAAAATTCTTTCATCTGATATTTTCTTCCGCTTAGCTTAGTTATCGATACATTTTCAGAAAACTCTATTATCATTGGATTCAGGAAGGGGTTGAACGTTGTGACATTTCTGACAATTAAAAATTTAACAAAAACCTACCACTTACAGTCAAGAATTACTGGTCAGATTCAGTTTAATTCTATTAACTTTTTGTGTTTTGGTGGTTTTGAAAAAACGACATAACTATAATTCTTTGCCAGATTTATAAGAGAGAAAATAGATGGAGGTGGCAGTCCTTTGAAAGTTAAATTTAACGTTAATGGTAAATTACCATCTGATGAGGTCGTCTTCACAATATCCGCCAATAAATTAACAGAAGAAGTTAAAGAACTTATGCAAACCATTGAAAAAAAAGAGTTGGGCAGTCAATCCGAAGTTGTCCCTGTAACACTCTTTGACAAAATAATCATGCTAAAGAAAGTTGATGTCATTGCAGTTGAAGACTTTGGTGACGAACTGACCATCTACGCAATACAAGGGAAATATCAGGCAAGAGAACCGATGTATCGTTTCATCAGATACAGTATTTTTAATTGAGAAGAAAGAAATCATCAGTATTATCATCATGAGTGGATGTATTGGTTTTTTGCCACAAATTTATGATAGGGGAAAATTTCTACATTGACACAGCTGATCATTCATTTTTTATTAACCATGTTATTTGTTTTTATCACATCTTATTTTAATAACTGGCCTGATTTTTTTTAGTGGTTCTTCCAGTATTTATCGTCATTTACATTATTATTTGGTTAAATGAATATTTAAAAGGGAAAAAATCAGCTTCAGAAATAAATAAAAGGCTATCAAAAAGGTGATTTTTCACCAATATAGTTGAATTATCAGAATATTTCAACTATTTAATAAAAAAGTGTTGACTTTTCACGCAAGGGAATGTATCCTATTTATTAATAAGTTTTAATTTTCTAATGAATCTTTAATTTTAAGGAGTAGTTATCTGATATGAAATCTTATAAGAATCTATTTGTCATTATTTTATTACAACCGAGGGCTTAGACCATTTGAGAAGTTTGCAAATGTTCGAGTCCTGTTTGTCATAAGATAATGGGATTCTTATTCATCGAAGCATTCCATTTTTGAGTAATCAAGATGGAGTGCTTTTTTATTTCTTAAACTAAAGAAGCAAATATTGCAAAAGAAAGAGACACAAGATTGAGAACAAGACACTTGAGTCATTATAACTGAAGGAGTGAATGGATTTGAGAAGTGACAAAATAAAAAAAGGTATAGATGCGGCACCTGCCAGAAGTTTGCTCTACGCAACAGGACAAGTAAAAAGTGCAAAGGATATGGGCAAGCCTTTCATTGCAATTTGCAATTCCTATATTGATATTGTGCCGGGACATGTGCATCTGCGTGAACTAGCAGACATTGCCAAAGAAGCCATCAGAGAAGCAGGGGGCATCCCATTTGAGTTTAATACGATTGGAGTAGATGATGGGATTGCCATGGGGCATATCGGTATGCGTTATTCATTACCAAGTCGTGAACTTATCGCTGATTCAGCTGAAACAGTGATCAACGCCCATTGGTTTGACGGAGTTTTTTATATTCCTAATTGCGATAAAATCACTCCCGGAATGATTTTAGCAGCAATGAGGACGAACGTGCCGGGGATATTTTGTTCAGGAGGGCCTATGAAAGCTGGGATTGACCCTCAAGGAAGATCGATGACACTTTCTACGATGTTCGAAGCTGTCGGTTCTTTTAAAGAAGGAAAACTGACGCCTGAGGAATTTAGGCAAATGGAGCAAAATGCTTGTCCAACTTGCGGATCTTGTGCCGGGATGTTTACTGCCAATTCAATGAACTGTTTGATGGAAATTTTAGGATTAGCGTTACCGGGTAATGGAACTATCTTAGCTGTCTCTGATGAACGAAAAGAATTGGTCAGACAGTCCGCCTTTCATTTGATGGATCTTGTTAAAAAAGGAATCAAACCAAGAGATATAGTTACTAAGGAAGCGATTGATGATGCTTTCGCTTTGGATATGGCAATGGGCGGCTCGACTAACACGGTGTTGCATACCTTAGCCATTGCCAACGAAGCAGAGATTGATTACGATTTAGAAAATATTAATAAAATTGCTGAACGTATACCTTATCTTTCAAAGATTGCTCCTTCATCTGCATATTCTATGCATGATGTCCATGAAGCTGGTGGTGTTCCAGCGATTATCAAGGAACTGGTTGATATCGAGGGTGCTATTCACCCGGATCGAATCACTGTCACCGGGAAAACTTTGAGGGAAAATGTAGCAGATGCAAAAATAAAAAATCCGGAAGTTATTCGGCCAAAGGAGAATGCTTACAGTCCGGTGGGTGGTCTGTCGATACTCTATGGAAATATTGCCCCCAAAGGTGCAGTTATCAAAGTCGGCGGTGTGGATCCTTCGATAAAAGTATTTAAAGGAAAGGCGATATGTTTTTCTTCCCATGATGAAGCTGTGGCAGCCATTGATGACCATACAGTGACGAAAGGGCACGTGGTGGTAATCCGCTATGAAGGGCCAAAAGGGGGACCGGGAATGCCGGAAATGCTTGCTCCAACCTCAAGTATCATCGGGCGAGGGTTAGGCAAAGATGTGGCTCTAATTACAGATGGCCGTTTTTCAGGAGCTACCAGAGGAATCGCTGTAGGACACATGTCTCCTGAGGCAGCTGCCGGTGGACCTATTGCTTTGATAGAAGATGGGGATGAGATTGTGATTGACTTAACTGAACGTACAATCAATGTTTCAGTTAATGATGATATGTTGGCTGAAAGAAAGCAAAAGTTGTTGCCGTTTAAAGCAAAAGTAAAAACTGGTTATTTGGCACGTTACACAGCGTTAGTCACTTCTGCCCATACAGGCGGCGTGATGAAGATTCCAGATGAATTACTAAACTAGGAGGAGAAGTAAATGGAGGAGGAGAACAAAATAAAAAAAGGCACGCGGCTTTTACTTGAAGCTTTGGAAAAACAGCAAGTGGAAGTAATTTTTGGTTATCCCGGCGGAGCAGTTCTTCCTTTATATGACGAACTTTATGATAGTGATATCCGCCACGTACTGACTAGACACGAGCAGGGAGCTGTCCATGCCGCTGAAGGATATGCAAAAGCCAGCGGAAAACCGGGAGTGGTGATTGCCACAAGCGGACCGGGAGCGACGAATGTTTTGACTGGGATTGCGGATGCCATGGGAGATTCAGTCCCACTAGTGGTTTTCACAGGACAAGTAGGAACTGCTGGAATCGGCAAAGATGCGTTTCAAGAAGCAGATATCATGGGATTGACCATGCCGATTACCAAGTACAATTATCAAGTTCGTTGTGTAAAAGATTTGCCGAAAATTATCAATGAGGCTTTTCATATTGCAACAAGCGGAAGAAAAGGCCCCGTCGTGATTGACTTGCCTAAGGATATTACAACACTGGAGACAGATGAGCCTAAAGTTGATGATATAGAGTTGGAAAGCTATCAGCCGACCTATGAACCTAATAAGATGCAGATGACTAAACTATTGGAAAGTTTATCTAATTCAAAAAAGCCTTTGGTTCTGGCAGGAGCTGGAGTGATTGGCAGTGAGGCCAGTCAAGAATTGACGACATTCGTTAAAAAGTATGAACTGCCAGTGGTGAATACTTTGCTGGGACTGGGGACAGTTCCTTATGATTACGATTTGTTTTTAGGAATGGGTGGCATGCACGGCTCATATCCGGCCAACATGGCAATAACTGAATGTGATTTACTGATTAATTTTGGCTCACGGTTTGATGACCGCCTTGCCAGCTGTCCGGAAAAATTTGCTGCAGGGGCAACCATAGTTCATGTAGACATTGACCCCGCAGAAATCGGCAAGGTCATCAATACGGATATTCCGATTGTAGGAGATATCAAGAGAGTGTTGCAGCATTTGTTGAATGATGATGTTGAGAAAGTAAGTCATGATGAATGGAAGGAACATAATCTATCCAGAATAAAGGCCTATCCGTTTACCTTTGATCGACAGCAGCAAGATGAAATCAAACCACAGCGGGTGATTGAACTTGTTGGAGAAATAACGCAGGGAGAAGCTATCGTTGTCACGGATGTGGGACAGCATCAGATGTGGGTGGCTCAATATTATCCTTTTTCTAGAGAAAAGCAAATCATTACTAGTGGCGGTTTAGGGACCATGGGTTATGGGATTCCTGCAGCTATAGGTGCAAAAATTGCTTGTCCTGATAAAGAAGTTGTGGTTTTTGTCGGCGACGGCGGATTCCAGATGACCAATCAGGAATTGGCAATTTTAAATCTCAATCAATTATCTATTAAGTTTGTCCTGTTAAATAATCATTCTTTAGGAATGGTCAGACAGTGGCAAGAATGCTTTTTTGATGAACGACGTTCTGAATCAGTCTTTGCTGATCAGCCGGATTTCATCAAACTTGCGGAAGCTTATCATATCAAAGGAAAAAGAATCGACGATCCCCTTACTTTTGAGGAGGACTTGAAAGAGGCCTTTAATGAGGAAGGACCGATGCTAATCGAAGTAGTAATTTCACCAACGGAACACGTCTTGCCAATGGTTCCAGCTGGTAAAAATAATGATGAAATGATTGGAGTTGAGTAATCATGAGAAGAATCATTTCGGCAAAAGTCCGCAACAGTTCCGGAGTTTTAAATCGGGTCAGTGGCGTCCTCACAAGAAGACAATTTAATATTGAAAGTATTTCAGTGGGAGTGACAGAAAAAGAAGGTATTTCTAGAATCACTTTTGTTATGGTAGGATCATCAGAAGAAGTCGAACAAGTTTTAAAACAGTTAAACAAACAAATCGATGTACTGAAAGTTGTTGATTTAACAGAAGTTGCTTATTTAGAAAGGGAATTGGCTTTAGTAAGAGTCAATGCTCCCACAGCCAACCGTTCAGAGTTATTTGCTTTGATAGAGCCATTTAGGGCCAGTGTGATTGATGTGGGAAGCAAAACGATTTTAATTCAAGTGACAGGCACCAGTGATAAGGTAGATGCTTTCGTTGAGTTGGTCAAACCGTATGGAATCAAAGAATTAGCTCGTACCGGTGTGACTGGCTTGGCTAGAAGTTTATAAATGATTAAATGATGTCTCGAACATCAATTATGAAGCAGACAAATTAGGAGGAAGAAAAATGACAAAAGTATATTATGAAGACGCAGTGACAACAAATGAATTAGAAGGGAAAACTATCGCTATTTTAGGGTATGGCTCACAAGGACATGCTCATGCGCAAAACTTGCGTGATAACGGCAATCAGGTCATCATTGGGGTTCGCAAAGGGAAATCAGCTGATGCGGCCTCAAAAGACGGCTTTGATGTATATCCAGTCTTTGAAGCAACTAAAAAAGCGGATATCGTAATGGTTTTAGCGCCTGATGAAGTTCAAGGGAAACTTTATCAAGAAGAAATCGAGCCTAATTTGGTGGACGGTAATGCGCTAGTGTTTGCCCATGGTTTTAATATTCATTTTGATGTTATTGTTCCTCCGAAAAACGTGGATGTTTTCCTGGTTGCACCTAAAGGACCAGGGCATTTAGTTAGAAGAACTTTTGTAGAAGGCTTTGCAGTGCCAGCACTTTTCGCAGTTTATCAAGACGCAACCGGCAAGGCAAGAGAAGTTGCATTGTCCTACGCTAAAGGGATTGGCGCCACTCGTGTGGGAGTTTTGGAAACTACTTTCAAAGAAGAAACAGAAACTGATTTGTTTGGTGAACAGGCTGTTCTATGCGGTGGGACGACTCACTTAGTTCAAGCTGGTTTTGAAACGTTAGTGGAAGCCGGTTACCAACCTGAAATTGCTTATTTTGAAGTACTTCATGAGCTGAAACTTATTGTGGATCTGATGTATGAAGGTGGGATGGAAAAAATGCGTTACTCTATCTCGAACACTGCAGAGTACGGTGATTATGTTTCTGGTCCTCGTATTGTCACATCAGAAACAAAAGCTCATATGAAAGAAGTATTAGCAGATATTCAAAGTGGAAAGTTTGCTAAGGATTTTGTTGCAGATAATGCGAATGGATTTAAAGAATTCCACAGAATGCGTGAAGAGCAAAAAGGACATCAAATAGAGAAGGTTGGAGCAGAGTTGCGTGCTATGATGCCTTTTGTTAAAAAGGATGCATAAAAAAGGGGTGAAGTCTTTTGGTTGAATTAGTAAGAAAGGAAGATGTCCTGAAAGCACATGAGATGCTTAAAAAAGTGGTCACTCATACTGAATTACAGTATGATGACTACTTGTCGAATAAGTATCATTGCCATGTGTACCTTAAAAGAGAAGATTTGCAAAAAGTTCGTTCTTTTAAACTTAGGGGGGCTTACTATGCCATCGCCAATACACCGACAGCGATTTTAGACAATGGCGTGGTTTGTGCAAGCGCCGGCAATCATGCACAAGGTGTAGCATACACGTGTAATAAAATGAAGGTAAATGCGACGATCTTTATGCCCACCACAACACCCAATCAAAAGATATCACAGGTAAAATTTTTTGGGGAAGAATTTGTAACAATTCGATTAGTGGGGGACACGTTTGATGCTTCCGCCGAAGCTGCCAAACGTTACGCCCAAGAAAAGAATAAAGCTTTCATAGATCCTTTTAACGATCAACATATCATCGCCGGACAGGGAACAGTAGCTGTTGAGGTTTTTCAGGACTTAGCGAAAGAAGAACGTCAATTGGACTACATTTTCACTGCCATAGGCGGAGGCGGATTAATCAGCGGTATTTCAGCTTACACAAAAGAAAAAAGTCCTTACACCAAAATTGTGGGAGTTGAACCTAATGGTGCCGCATCAATGAAAACATCGATCGAACAGGGAAAAGTTATTCCTCTAAATCAAATCGATAAATTTGTCGATGGGGCAGCTGTCAAAGAAGTCGGGGAAATAAATCTTGAGCACGCCAAACATTTCGTAGACGATGTTGTCGCAGTAGACGAAGGATTGGTTTGCTCCACGATACTTGAACTTTATACGAAACAAGCGATTGTCGCTGAGCCGGCGGGAGCGTTAAGCGTTTCTGTTTTGGAGAGATACAAAGAAAAAATTGTTGGAAAAACAGTGGTGTGCGTGATCAGCGGCGGAAACAATGATATCAGCCGTATGCAGGAAATCGAAGAACGCTCTCTACTTTATGAAGGGTTAAAACATTATTTTGTTATTAATTTTCCTCAAAGAGCAGGTGCTTTGAAGGAATTTGTTACAGATGTTTTAGGTCCTAGAGACGATATAACAAAATTCGAATATACGAAAAAAGTCAATCGGGGCAGCGGACCAGTGGTGATTGGTATTTTATTAAATGATCAGAAGGATATTGCAAGTCTATTGGAACGGATGTCAGTCTTTGATCCAAACTATATCAATCTCAATGAAAATCAATCGTTGTTTACTCTGTTGGTCTAAAAAAACATGAGTTTTATCTGAAATAAGATATTATTTGAAGGAAACACAGCAAGAAACTATATTAGCTTGCTGTGTTTTTCATCTGGAGTTTAAACAAATGTTGTTTTTCACAAAAAGTAACTTATATATAAATTTATTTTAAACTGTAAGATAAAGCGGGGAATTTAAAAGTCATTTGACAAAAGCCTATCTTAAAAAATATAATAGAGAGATGTGGGGATGTCATAGTTTTAGAAGTTTGTAAAAATTCTAACTTAAATTCGATATCTGAGCTTAATTTGGCAAATCGGATATTTAGAAAGTTTTGATCAACAGTTTTCGATATAAACGGCTTTTCAGTCGTTTTTTTGAGTGATTTAAACTTTCATTTTATAATTTTTATGCCCAAAGATTTAATAATTCTCTAATAAAAAGGGAGATTATTTTAATCGTTATGATTCGTTTTTCTTGATGTTTTATCAGTAAAGACTAAAACAATGGCTTGTTTTCATAATATATGAGTTGATAAATCAAGGGTTTGAAGGGTTAGGAAATATCATTTAATTTTTGAATAATTCTAGGTCAAAATGATTAAATGTGATATAATCTTACACGTACCTAAAATTAGAGTATTCTCATTTTTTAGAGAAAGGATGTTGCGCAAATTGATTGAAATAGAAAATGTAAATAAATTTTATGGTGATTTTCAAGCACTGAAGGATATTTCTCTGGAAATAGAAGCTGGGGAGAAAGTCGTTATACTAGGGCCTTCTGGTTCAGGAAAAAGTACTCTAATTCGCTGTATGAATAAACTCGAAGATGTGACTGACGGCAGAATTGTCATCAACAATATAGATGTGACAAAAAAATCGGCCCCTATCCACCGAGTTCGTGAAAAAGTCGCCATGGTGTTTCAAGATTTTAATCTTTATGCTCATAAGACAGTGTTGGAAAACTTGACACTTGCGCCGATAAAAGTTCAAAAGGTGAAAAAAGAAGATGCTGAAAGAACTGGGATGGAATATTTAGAGCGCGTAGGACTTGCCGATAAAGCAAATGCTTACCCGGCTCAACTGTCTGGAGGACAGCAGCAGCGTGTGGCGATTGCGAGAGCTTTGAATATGCATCCGTTGGCGATTCTCTTTGATGAACCAACGTCTGCTTTAGACCCAGAAATGATTCAAGAAGTGCTGGATGTTATTGCCGGATTAGCCGAAATGAATATCACCATGGTAGTGGTGACTCATGAGATGGGCTTTGCCCGTTCGGTGGCTGACCGGATTGTTTTCATGGACAACGGCTCAATCATAGAAACAGGGACACCAGATGAGTTTTTCAATAAAACTCAAAATCCGAGAGTCCAAGGATTTTTAAGCAAAATTATTAATCACTAATCATTAATCATTAATCATAAGAAAGGATGGAAGAAGTTATGAAAAAATTTAAAGCCGTTTTATTAGGTATGGCAGTCGTGCTGTCTCTTGGTTTGATAGCAGGTTGTTCAAACAATGATGACAGCGATAAGAAAAGTGCAGACAACGGTCTGGAAAAAATAAAAAAAGCTGGTGTCGTAAAAATAGGGATCAAAGAAGATGTACCAAATTTTGGTTTTTTGAATCCTGATACTAATAAGCATGAAGGTATGGAGATTGAATTGTCTAAGAAAATTGCCAAAGATTTAACTGGCAGTGAAGACAATATTGAGTTTGTCGGAGTGACTGCAAAGACTCGCGGTCCTTTATTGGACAATGGAGAAGTGGACATGATTATTGCAACTTTTACCATTACAGATGAACGTAAAGAAACATACAATTTTTCTACACCATACTATCAAGATGAAATTGGATTTTTGGTCCGTAATGACGAGGGTGTAGATTCAATGAAAGACTTAGACGGGAAAATGATTGGTGTAGCACAGACAGCGACAACCAAACAATCATTGGAAGAAAAAGCTAAAGAAATAGGTATCACACTTGAATTCAGCGAATATTCAACTTATCCTGAATTAAAAACAGCGTTGACTTCTAAAAGAATTGATGCTTTTTCCGTAGACAAGTCGATTTTGACAGGTTATGTAGACAAAGGCACGAAGATTTTAGACGACGGCTTTTCACCACAGGAATATGGCGTGGCAACAAAGAAAAGCAATAAAGAATTACATGAACATCTAAACAAATTGATCGAAGGATGGGAATCTGATGGGACGTTAGATGAAATCTATGCTAATAACGGGTTAAAATAAATTTTCATCCCGTCAATTATCATGTGAAGGGGGAAAATATTTTGTTAGTTGGATTTATTTCTTTTTTAAACACAGGGCCCTTTGCCTTATTCCGTTGGGAGGCTTTATTTAAAGACCTCCCAGTCTTTATGAAGTCCTTTGGTTATACAATTGTTCTTTCTATCGGGGCTATCTTGCTTGCCTTTATTATCGGCTTGTTATTTGGGATTGTCTCACAGGCAAAAAATCCAGTGACCAGAGGATTGGTAAGAATTTATGTCGAATTTTTCCAAAATACACCTCTGTTGATTCAGGTCTTTTTTGTTTATTATGGTTTGCCGCTGGTGGGAGTGGTCATGCCAGTCTATTTGATCGGAATCATCTGTGTAGGCTTATACCACGGTGCGTATATATCTGAGGTTGTACGATCGGGCATCGGATCAATTCCTAGAGGTCAGCTGGAAGCAGCCATGTCTCAAGGATTTACTTATTGGAAGGCCATGGGTTATGTTGTTTTGCCTCAGGCTTGGCGCGTGATGCTGCCTCCTTTGACGAACCAGGCGGTAAACTTAATTAAAAACACATCTGTTATCGCCATTATTTCCGGTGCGGATATCATGTTTACGGCAAATAGTTGGTCATCAGTCAATCTGCATTACATACCTGCATTTGCGTTTGCTGCAATCTTATATTTCATTCTTTGTTTTCCCCTTGCATCAGTTGCTAGAAAACTGGAAGAGAAAAATAAAAAGTTGTATAGCAAATAAGAGAGGAGGAAAACATTTTGGATACCATAGGACAAATTTTCACTTTCAATAATATGAGATTTATACTGGAAGGTTTAGGTCTGACCCTTTATATATCAGCTGTTGCTATTTTATTAAGTATGATTTTTGGGACTGTTTTAGCCATTTTCAGAAATATGGAGAAAGGGCCTCTGAAACTTTTAGCTACTATCTATATAGAAGTCGTTCGAAATGTCCCAAATCTGCTGTGGATTTTTGTGATTTTTTTAGTTTTCCGTTTAAAATCCACTCCAGCAGGGATTGTGAGCTTTACAGTTTTCACAACAGCTGCTTTGGCAGAAATCATTCGCGGGGGATTAAACAGTGTGGGGACTGGACAGATTGAAGCTGCTACTTCACAAGGCTTTAACCAGATCCAGGTAATGCGCTACATTATTTTACCTCAAGCATTTCGCAGTATGTTGCCGGCAATTATGTCTCAATTTGTAACAGTTATCAAAGATACCAGTTTTTTATGGTCAGTGTTGGCCTTACAAGAGCTTCTTGGAAAAGCGAATATCTTAATGGGACGTTACACTGCTACCTCTCAAGTATTTGCGTTGTACGGTATTGTGGCAATTGTTTATTTTATTGTAAACTTTACGATTTCCCAATATGCTCGGCGCTTATCCAAAAAATGGTCAAAAGCCTACTAACTAAATTTTGGTTATTTTGTCGTTTTCAGTTTATCGTTTGGCAACAGAGAGAGTGGATGAAAATTTTTTAATTTTTGCCATAGACAATTTTAATGTTACATGATATCATCAATTTAATTTCATAAAGAGGTTGCAGTGTAAATGAGTAAGGTATGGGAGAAGGCATTTGTTGATCATACCCGAAAGGTAATCACTGCCGAACGAGGCTTTATCGGCAGATAAGAATCGTGGGGGTATGGGGAAGACCTATATCACTCCTACTTGTATAAGTAGAGGCGCTGAATCATAAGTTTGAAACATAGTGATGGAGCCTATACTTGACGTATGGGCCTTTTTTGTATAACATTTTTATCCAAGTGAAGAAAAAATTAATTGTTTGCGATTTTCATTGGAGAAACTCTCTGGTGACAGTTTTATAAAGGATAAGTGTTATATTTTAGAACAGGCTGAAGCCGAGCCAAAAGAAAAAGGAGAATGATAGGATGTCAGAGTTAATAATTGGTGGGATTTCAGCTGAGTCTTTAGCAAAAACCTATGGCACGCCGCTATACGTTTATGATGAAGCTAAGATTGATAATCGAATCTGTGAATATACCGAAAATTTCAAGTCTGAATTATTTGAGACGAAAGTATTGTATGCTTCAAAAGCTTTTCAATGTATTGAACTGCTTCATAAGATAGAAGATGCCGGTCTTTACTTGGATGTGGTAAGCGGCGGGGAAATTTTCACAGCATTGGAAGCTGATTTTCCTGCTGATAAGATATATTTTCATGGCAACAATAAAACACCGGAAGAAATCGAATTTGCAGTTTCAGAAGGAATCACTCATTTTGTCTGTGATAATTTAATGGAATTGAAAGGATTGGAACAGGAAGCACTAAAACAGGAAAAAAGTATTTCTGTGATGTTGCGCTTAAATTTAGGCATTGAGGCACACACCCATGAATATATCATCACTTCCTATGTGGATTCTAAGTTTGGCATGGCCTTGGAAAGTGAAGAATATTTAGAAAGTATAGCAACAATAGAATCAAGCCGTTGGTTAGAGCTGGAAGGCTTCCATTCTCACATAGGCTCTCAGATTTTTGAAATGGATGCTTGGTTTGCGGCTATTGACAAACTTGTTGATTTAGTTGCGGGATTTCCTCAGCGTTTGTCATTAAATATTGGCGGCGGCTTTGGTATCAGATATACGAAGGAAGATAAACCTTTAAGTATACCAGAAGTTGTTGCACAGCTGGTTCATGTAACAGAAGCAGCTTTGGCCAAACGAGCAATTCAAATAAATGCGCTGATGATCGAACCGGGCAGAAGTTTGATTGGGGAAGCCGGGACAACACTTTATACTATCGGTTATCAGAAAAAAACTCCTAATAAACATTACGTTTTCGTAGATGGCGGGATGACGGATAATATTCGTCCGGCGCTTTATCAAGCTAAATATAGTTGTGATGCTGTGACACAATTAGGAAAAGAAAAAACCAATAAAGTGACTATTGCAGGTAAAATGTGTGAATCTGGCGATGTGGTCATCGAAGATACATATTTGCCTGAAGTAGCTCAAGGAGATATCTTGGCTGTCTATTCCACGGGTGCTTATGGTTATTCCATGAGCAGTAATTATAATCGGGCGACTACCCCAGCTGTGATTTTTGTAAAAGATGGCGTTGCAAAAGAAGTCATTAAACGACAAACATTTAAAGATCTGTTGAGAAACGATGTCAGAAGATAAAATATTCTGTCTTAGTCAAAAGAAAATTAAAATAGCGAAAAAATAAAAAGGTGGAGATACATTATGTTTAAAGGGTCGATTGTTGCGCTTGTAACGCCATTTACGCAGGAAGGGAAAGTGGACTTTGAAAAATTAGAGACACTGATTAACTGGCATATAGATAATGATACTGATGGTATCGTCGTTTTTGGGACCACGGGAGAATCACCAACTTTGACCATAGATGAAGAAAAAGAAATTGTCGCTTGTGCTGTAAAAACGTCTAACGGGCGGATTCCGATTATTGCCGGAAGCGGCAGTAATAGTACGCAAGAAGCACTGCACAGAAGTCTGCTGTTTGAGGGGATGGGTGTGGACGGTTTATTGCTAATCACTCCTTATTACAATAAGACCAATGAAGAAGGGATGAAACAACACTTCCTGACAGTAGCTGACAAAGTTAATATCCCTATCATCCTTTACAATGTACCAAGCCGAACAGGCTGTCAGATATCTATTCCAGTGTTGAAAGAATTGAGTCTGCATCCAAATATTGTGGCAATCAAGGAAGCTTCGGGCGATATTTCTTATGTCATGGAAGTTTCTAAACTTATTACGGATGATTTCAGCTTGCTGAGTGGTAATGACGACACTATTTTTCCGTTATTAAGCGTTGGAGGCACTGGTGTTATCAGTGTTTGGGCCAATATCATGCCAAAAGAAGTTCATGAATTGGTCAAAACATTTGAAGACGGGGACATTGCTACATCACTGCAGATTCAGCAAAATCATTTACAATTAATCAACACTTTATTTGTTGAAACAAATCCAATCCCAGTCAAAAATGCCATGAATATGTTAGGTTTCCAAGTCGGACCTTTGCGTCTTCCTTTAGCGGATTTATCAGAGGCTAACGAGAAATTATTGTCTGAAGTTTTGAAAAGTTATAGGGAGGCATTGGAATGGAAATAGGTGTGGTCGGCAATGGACAAATGGGGATGACATTGGAGGAGGTTATCAAAGACACTTCCTATCAGATGGTCAAAATGTGGGATGTTTTCCCGCAAGACGAAACGATAACCGCTGATGTACTGATTGATTTTTCTAATCCAGCAAATTTAACTAATATTTTAGCTTATGGGGTAAAAAATAATATCCCTGTTGTGATTGCTACGACAGGATATAGCAATCAGGAACTTGAGCTGATCGAAAAAACAGCAGAGAAAATCCCTGTTCTTTTTAGCGGGAATTATAGTTTGGGTGTTATTGTGATGAATCAGGTGGTCAAACAATTAGCAGAAAGCCTAGGAGAAACTTTTGATATTGAAATCATAGAAAAGCATCACAATAAGAAATTAGATGCACCTTCTGGAACAGCTAAGATGTTATTAGACAGCGTTATGGAAACAGGGGAGTTCACTCCGGTTTACGGTCGTGAAGGGATTGCACCTAGACAGGCTAGAGAAGTTGGCGTTCATGCTTTGCGTGGAGGAACCATCGTCGGTGAACATGAGGTGATTTTTGCAGGAACAGATGAATTGCTTTCTATCAAGCATGAAGCTTTTTCCAAGAAGATATTTGCCAAAGGCGCACTCGTCGGAGCAGAGTGGTTGATGAAACAGGGACCAGGTTTGTATTCTATGGAAGATTGTTTGTTTTAATCTGCATAAAGCTAGTTTAGTCTGCGAATCAAAGGAATAAATTAGAATAATTTGAGGTGCTTGAAGCATCAAAAGAATGATAAAGGATGGAAATAGATGAAAAAATATCACGTATGTATTGTTGGAGCCACTGGAGCCGTCGGGCAAACTTTTTTGCAAGTCTTGGATGAGTATGATTTTCCGTTGGCATCCTTAAAACTTTTGGCTTCAAAACGAAGTGCAGGGAAAACTTTAGCATTTAAAGGACAAGAATTAGTTGTAGAAGAGCTGACAGAAGAGTCCTTTTCAGGGATAGATTTAGCATTATTTAGCGCCGGTGGGGGTATCGCCGAAAAATTTGCACCGATTGCTGTCAAGGCTGGTGCCAAAGTCATCGATAATTCCAGTATGTTTCGTGAAGATCCGACAATTCCTTTAGTGGTTCCTGAAGTGAATTTCAATGATGTGGAAGGACACTCACTGATTGCTAATCCAAACTGTTCTACGACACAGGCGGTTTTACCGTTAAAAGCATTACAAGAATCTTTCGGTTTGACTCGGGTGGGCTATGCTACCTATCAAGCAGTCAGCGGCAGCGGTCAAAATGGCATCAATGACTTGCTGGAAACTAGAAAAGGTAACGAACCAGCTTTCTATCCCCATAATATCACTGAAACGTGTATTCCCGAAATTGATGTTTTTCTTGAAGACGGCTATACCAAAGAAGAAATGAAAATGATCAATGAAACAAAAAAAATGCTGCATACTCCTGATTTGCCGATAAGTGCGACTTGTGTCAGAGTCCCTGTTCTTAATGGACACGGTGTCAGTATCTCTGTCGAATTGGAGAAAGACTTTGATTTAGATCAGGTCAGGGAAGTTTTAAGCAACTTTGAAGGAATTAAAGTAGTGGATGATGGACCAAATCATCTTTATCCTGTTTCAACATTAGCTAACGGAACAGATGATGTGTTTGTTGGACGGATTCGCCGTGACCTTGCTGCCGAGAAAGGTCTGCTTTTATATTGTGTGGCTGACAATATTCGTAAAGGAGCTGCCAGCAACGCTGCTCAAATTGCATTAAAAATGGCTCAACATGATTTGATTTAGTCAATATTTCTAGGGATAAAAATAAAAATGTTAGGAGCTTTTAAATGATTCGGCATATTGTTGCTTGGAATTTCAAAGAGGGGTCTTCTGAGGAAGAAAATTTAGCGAATGCACGTAAAATAAAATTAGCTGTGGAAGCTTTGGGTTCGACCATTCCTGGTGTTATTTCAATTGAGGTAGAAATTTCTTTACTTCGTTCAAGCACTCATGGGCTCATGTTGAATGGACTTTATGAAAATGAAAAATCCTTGGCAGACTATCAGGTTCATCCTGATCACCTTCGTGTCAGTGAGTTCATTAAACAAGTAACAACTGACCGAGTGTGTCTTGATTTCTTTGAAGGATAGCTTGAGATAAAAAATACACTAGGAAATAATAGGGTAGAAAAGTGGGTAAAAAATGTTAGAACAGTATCGCCGAGAACTGCATTTAATACCTGAAATAGGATTTCAGGAATTTGAAACCAAATCGTATCTTTATGATCATGTGAAAAAAACATCGGGTATCTTACACGAAGTTGGAGAAACTGGAATAATCATTTTCTATGATAATGGAAAAGATAAAACAATCGGTTTTCGTGCAGATATTGATGGATTGCCGATTACGGAAGAGACTGACCATGACTTTGTTTCCCAACATTCTGGTTTTATGCATGCTTGCGGGCATGATGGGCATATGGCGATGGTTTTGGGAATATTCGATTATTTGGAAAAACATGTTCACAAATTAGAAAAAAATATTGTCTTGGTTTTCCAGCCTTCCGAAGAAGCATTGGGAGGTTCTCAAAGTATCATTGATTCTGGCTTGCTTCAGAAATATAGTGTATCAGAATTTTATGGTTTCCATTTATGGCCGGGATTGCCAAAGGGAAATGTTTTTTCAAAAGGCAAGGAATTGATGTCTCAAGCTTCTGATGTGAATATTACCGTTCATGGAAAGTCGATGCATATTGCTGAAAGACGTAAAGGTGTGGACGCGTTGCAAGTTGCCTGCCGGTTGCTAAATGCTATCTACGATTATGAAGAAACGATCGACCCGACCGTTGATCATTTGTTGAAGTTCGGTCAGATGGGTGCTGGAACCGTCAGAAACGTGATTGCCAGTGAAGCTAAAGTCTATGGAACAATACGTTCTTATGATAATCATGTTCACCAGGAGATGAAACTAGCACTTGAAAAGATTGTTGAAGTAAGTCAAGAGAAGTTCCAATGTCAGATAACACTCAACTATAAGGACGGGTGTGATGCAGTCATTAACGATGAAAAGTTATTTTCAAAGTTATCACAGGAACTTGGCATTCATCCTTTAGAAAAGCCAGTGATGCAGTCTGAAGATTTTGGCAATTACACGTCATTTATTCCATCAGTTTTTTCATTTCTAGGTATTGGAAACACGCCGTCACTTCACGAATCAACCTTTGATTTTGATTCTCGCGTCTTGTATAAAGGGTTTGATTTTTACAAAAATATTTTGTATTTGAAATAAATAGCAGTGAAAAATAATTTTTTCATTAACTCAAAGTTTGATGTCGTGAATACTCTTATTAGTCATTTCGAAGATTAGTAAGGGTATTTTTTTGTACTGATAATTCAAAGAAGAACTATTAGTTTAGACTTAAAAGGTTTTGAATTTTTTTACATTGGCTATTCGTTCCAAGTTTTTACAGAAATCCAAAAAGCTCCCTAGTCTTTGAAACAGAATCAATTATCTTTTAAAATAAAGGTTTGTTATAATAGCTGTAATGGGATAATCTTCGTGGGAGGTTGGGCAAATGGCATTGAAATCAATTAAAAATGGAGATTTACTTTTACGGCCGGTTGATGGCGCAGATTTATCGGACATCTGGCATCGTGCTTATGATACCGATGAACCCCAATGGATGAAATGGAACGGTCCATATTTCAACGAGCCTAAATATAGTTTGGAGCAGTTTACCTGTTTGATCGGACCTTCTTGGGTTGAAAGTCCTAAAACTTATTTAGTGTTATATCAAAACCAAATCATTGGCGCGGTATCGTGGGAATGGGAAGATGGCGAGTTAAAAAAATGGCTGGAATTCGGTGTCGTCATATTTGTTCATGAGTATTGGAATCAAGGGCTTGGAACAGAAATTTGCCGGATGTGGATTCATCATATTTTTTCTACTCAGACGGAGTTGCTCAAAATCGGTTTTACCACTTGGTCAGGTAATTATCGCATGGTAAAAATCGGCAAGAAATTAAATATGATGCTGGAGGCAAATATTCGTAAGGTACGATATTATGAGGGCGAATATTTTGATTCAATCAGTTTTGGTCTTTTGCGGGAAGAGTGGCTGACCAGCGATATATTTAGAGACCTTTTTGAAAAGAATGACTAATATCATTTCTAGTGATATCTTTATGAAAATTTAACTCGACCTTTGGGGCGAACTCCTTCATAATCTAATCAAAGAAATAATCGAAGGGATGTCGTTGTGCAGTGAAATTCCTAAAGAGAATCGTCGTGCTGATATTAGGCATAGGTTTAGTTTATTTAACTATAATTTTTTATTTGATTCACACAGGTAAAAATTTTCAGCCTGCAGCAGATGCAGATACGTTGCTGATTTTGGGTGCACAGGTAAAGGGTGACCCAGCCTATCCAAGTGTATCCTTAAAAGAACGGTTGGATGAAAGTCTTATCTATCTTGAAGAAAATCCTAACACTCAAGTCGTGGTTTGTGGCGGACAAGGATCGGATGAAACTGATACTGAAGCCAATGTTATGGAAAATTACTTGAAAAATAATAACATCAGTGAAGAAAGAATCATAAAAGAAGGGACTTCCACAAGAACAAAAGAAAATATCCAAAATGCCATGAATAAGAAAGATTTGGGAAAGTCTGTTATTTGTACCAGTGATTTTCATCAATACCGTGCGATACTGTTAGCAAAGCGTTTAGGACTGGAGGACGTGACAGGATTGCCGGCAAAATCTGAAAATTCTGCTACACTCAAGATGAATTTACGAGAAATCGCGGCTTTAGGTTATGGGTTGATCTTTGACTGGTAAGTGTTTAAAACATAAAAATAACGATTGATAGGCGTTCATCAGCTTGTCAACCGTTATTTTTTGCGTTAATCAAGTTGCATCTCTTGAGGCAGACAGAGCCTGTTTAAAGTTGAGCTTGGAATTTAATTTTCCAAATAAGATGATTTTTACTGGATTTTCCGTTATACTATTTGAGGAAGAAAATAATAAAGTAGGTTGTAGGAAATGGCTCAATTATTTTTTAAATACGGTACAATGAATAGTGGGAAAACAATTGAAATTTTGAAAGTAGCCCATAATTATGAAGAACAGAATAAACCGGTGATTCTCATGACCAGTGGTTTAGATACACGTGATGGTGTTGGGATGATTTCCAGCAGGATTGGACTTTCAAGAGAAGCCATGCCGATTTTTAGTGAGACTAATATCTACGATGAAATCAAAGGACTATCATTTAAGCCATATTGCGTGCTGATTGATGAAGCTCAGTTTTTGGAAAAACAGCATGTCCTTGAATTAGCACAAGTTGTGGATGAACTTGATATACCCGTCATGGCGTTTGGCTTAAAAAATGATTTTCGTAATGAACTTTTTGAGGGGTCGAAGTATTTGCTGCTTTATGCAGAAAAAATCGAAGAATTAAAAACCATCTGCTGGTTTTGTCATAAAAAAGCAACAATGAATTTACGGATGATGGATGGCAATCCTGTCTATCATGGCAAACAAGTTCAAATCGGAGGGAATGAATCATATTTTCCTGTTTGCAGAAAACACTATAAGGACCCAAAGTTGTAGCTGTGTCATGATAGAACTAAAAAATTAAACGACTAGGAAAAGTGTCTTGCCAACGCTGGGTAAAAATTTTAATGTAAAAAAAAGCATTCTAATACTATCAGTTTTAGGTGTGAGTGCTTAAGCGCTGAGGAGATAACTTTCCGGTATGTCATCATATGGAAAATAATCTTGAGTACTGAAAGAAGAGGAGACTATACATGTTTGATCAATTACAAGCGGTAGAAGACCGTTATGAGGAATTAGGTGAGCTGTTAAGCGATCCGGAAGTTATTACGGATAACCGCCGCTTTATGGAATTATCCAAAGAAGAGGCGAACACACGAGAAACGGTAGAAGTATACCGTCGTTATAAAGAAGTTATGAAAGGCATTGGCGATGCTGAAGAAATGCTGGCAGAAAATCTCGAAGATGAGCTGGCAGAAATGGCAAAAGAAGAGTTGTACGAACTAAAAGATGAAAAAGATGAATTGGAAGAAAAAATAAAAATACTGTTGTTGCCGAAAGACCCTAACGACGATAAAAATATTATCATGGAAATTCGTGGGGCTGCCGGTGGAGATGAAGCTCAATTATTTGCAGGAGATTTACTTGATATGTATCAAAGCTATGCCCAGTCTCAAGGCTGGCGGTTTGAGATACTGGAAGCTAATGTGACTGGGATTGGCGGCTATAAAGAAGTCATAGCCATGATTACCGGAAACAACGTGTATTCTAAACTAAAATATGAGAACGGTGCTCACCGTGTACAGCGTGTCCCAACCACAGAGTCTCAAGGACGAGTTCATACATCGACGGCAACTGTCGTTGTGCTTCCAGAAGCAGAAGAAGTTGAAATGGAGTTGGATGAAAAAGATATCAGAGTGGATATTTATCATGCCAGCGGTGCAGGGGGTCAGCACGTCAATAAAACAGCTTCGGCGGTTCGTTTGACTCATGAACCTACCGGTATTGTTGTTGCCATGCAGGATCAACGTTCTCAATTACAAAATCGGGAAAAAGCGATGCAGATATTGCGTGCCAGGATATATGACAAGCTTCAACAGGAAGCACAAAGCGAGTATGATGCCAATCGTAAATCCGCTGTAGGAACAGGGGACCGCTCTGAGAGAATCCGGACGTATAATTTCCCGCAAAATCGTGTGACAGACCACCGTATCGGTTTGACTATTCAACAACTTGACAGAATTCTATCTGGTGAATTAGATGATATCATCGATGCTTTAATCATCTACGACCAAACTCAAAAATTGGAGCAGATGCAGAATGGATAGTAAAACTTATGGGGAGGCCCTCTATTGGGCTTCTTCTTTTTTAACCGAAAGAAAAAAAGAACGGGAAGCCGCTGAATATCTGATGATGAGACGGTTAGACTGGAAAAAAACCGAGCTTGTGATGGAGTTAAGGAAACCAATGCCTGTAGAAGTTAGGGAACAATTTGAAAAAGATATTTACGAATTTGCATTGGATAAACCGGCTCAATATATTATCGGGCATGAATATTTTTATGGTGAAAAATTTAAAGTCACTGGGGATACGCTGATTCCACGACCAGAGACAGAAGAGCTCGTGGCATTGATTTTGCGTGAAAACGAAGAAAAAGAACATCTGACGGTGGTAGATGTGGGAACTGGCACAGGTGTGATTGCTATCACGTTGAAACGCTTGAAACCCTCGTGGCAGGTGATTGCTGTTGATGTGTCGGAAGAGGCTTTGAAGGTAGCTAAAGAAAATGCTGCAAGTCAAGGATTGGATATCGATTTTCGCTTAGGTGATTTGCTGGAACCGGTAAAGGACGAACAGGTCGATTTGATTGTTTCTAATCCCCCTTACATCAGCGAGAATGAATGGGACGAAATGGACGAGAGTGTTCGTAAGTATGAACCAAAAACGGCTTTATTTGCTGAGAATGAGGGACTAGATTTTTATGAGCGTTTTGTACGAGAAATTCCAAGAGTTTTAGCCGTTGATGGTCGGGTGTATTTTGAATATGGTTATAAGCAGGGAAGAGCCATTCAACAGATGTATCAGGCGGCATTCCCAACGAAAAAGATTCTAGTCCATAAAGATTTGAGTGGACATGACCGGATGTTGGAAATGAAATAAAGAATTTAAGTTTAATGACGATAGAGGCGAAAAAAATGAGTGACAAAAAATGGGGGACACCGCAGCTGCAACAGGCGGTTTCTGCGTTATTAAAGGGCGAGTTAGTGGCCTTTCCAACTGAAACAGTTTACGGTTTGGGGGCCGATGCCACCAACTCTGAAGCGGTAAAAAAAGTGTTTGAGGCTAAAGGACGTCCTTCTGATAATCCGTTGATTGTCCATGTGGCATCAAAAGAGGATGTGTCTCTTTACGCCCAAGGGATAACTTCAGAAGCAAAAAAAATTATGGCTGCTTTTTGGCCGGGACCGCTGACGTTGATTTTTGAAATCAAGCCAGATGCTTTTAATCCTGTGGTCACAGGCGGTTTAAGTACAGCCGCTTTTCGGATGCCTGATAATCATCTGACGTTATCGTTAATCAAAAAGACAGGTCGACCTTTAGTGGGACCTAGTGCCAATATTTCGGGAAAGCCTAGCCCAACAACCGCCGAACATGTTCTGCATGACTTGAGAGGTAAAATTGCCGGTGTTTTGGATGATGGACCGACAAAGGTCGGTGTTGAGTCGACGGTTCTTGATATGACCACTAACCCGCCGATGATTTTGCGCCCTGGAGCAGTGACAAAAGAAGACTTGGAACAAGTGATTGACAAGGCAGCGATAGATTGTTCATTGGCTGGGGCAGAGGAGACACCTAAATCACCCGGAATGAAATATAAACATTATGCACCAGAAGTTCCTGTCTATATGATTGATGCAAAAAAACAGAATTGGCAGGAGGCTGTAAAGTGGGCAGAAGATAGTGGTTTGAGAGCTGGTTTGTTAGGATCAAAGGCACGTTTGAAACCTTTTATCGGAAAAAGTCTAGAGATATTTTATTTAAGTGAAGAAAGCGATGTAACTGAGAGTATGAGACAGTTATTTTCGGGTTTGCGTGCATTAGACGAAGTGACCCCAAAATTGGATGTTATTTTTGTTGAAACTTATTCTGATAAGGGAAAAGGTTTAGCTTACATGAATCGGCTTAAAAAAGCGGCAAACCAAAAATACTTTCAATCTTCCGAAGGTAATATGATACAATCAGATTATTAACTACAAGGGAGTGCAAGCCATGAGTTTTAAAAAACAAGACCCAGTGTTATGGGAAGCAATTGCAAATGAAAAGGATAGACAGGAACATAATATCGAACTGATCGCTTCAGAAAATTTTGTTTCGGAAGCTGTGATGGCCGCGCAAGGAAGCGTCTTGACCAATAAATATGCCGAAGGGTACCCGGGAAAGAGATATTATGGCGGGTGTGAGTTTGTTGACGTTGTAGAGAATTTGGCAATCGAAAGAGCAAAAGAATTGTTTAACGCCAAATTTGCCAATGTTCAAGCTCATTCAGGTTCTCAGGCGAATACTGCAGCTTACTTAAGCTTAATTGAGCCTGGCGATACAGTTTTAGGGATGGATCTAACTCATGGAGGGCATTTGACTCACGGTTCGGCGGTTAATTTCAGCGGAAAAACATATAACTTTCGTCCGTATGGTGTTGATCCTGTGACAGAAGTGATCGACTATGATGTGGTGATGATAAAAGCTCGGGAAGTCAAGCCAAAATTGATTGTGGCTGGTGCCAGTGCGTACGGCCGATTGCTGGACTTTAAAAAATTCCGGGAAATCGCAGATGCCGTGGGAGCAAAATTGATGGTGGACATGGCTCATATTGCCGGTCTTGTTGCGGCAGGACTCCATCAAAATCCGGTGGACTATGCGGACATCGTGACATCTACCACACATAAAACGTTGCGTGGCCCTCGCGGCGGCTTGATTTTAACAAACGATGAGGCTTTGGCTAAAAAAATCAATAGTAATATTTTTCCGGGCATTCAAGGAGGCCCTTTAGAACATGTCATTGCAGCCAAGGCAGTCTGCTTTCAGGAAGCTCTCGAGGAAGACTTTAAAGATTATCAGCAACAAGTGATCGATAATGCCAAAGCGATGGCAAAAGTCTTTAATCGTTCTGCCAATGGCCGTTTAGTGAGCGGAGATGTGGAAAACCATGTCTTGTTGATCGAAGTGACAGACTATGGTTTGACTGGCAAGGAAGCTGAAAAAATCTTGGACGATGTCAATATTACGGTCAATAAAAATACTATTCCATTTGAAGTGCTGAGTCCTTTCCAAACAAGCGGGATTCGGATTGGGACACCAGCTGTGACGACGAGAGGTATGCGTGAAGCAAACGTAACTCGTGTAGCTGAATTGATTGATGAGGCACTTTCAAATTATCAGGATGAAACGAAGCTATCCAATATTCGCAAGGAAGTTCGTGCGATTACAGAAAAGTTTCCTTTATATTCTTAAAAAAATGCAAGATTGACTAGTCAATCTTGCGTTTTTGCTTTACAATAGATAAGAGTAAAATTTAAATATCGCTTCTATTTCTAAGAGTATGATTGGGGAAAATCTGGAAAATAGCAGAAGCCAAACTTAAATGAAAGAGGAGAATCGAAATGGGAAAATTTCAAGTAATGGATCATCCATTGATTCAACACAAATTAACGATTATTCGTGATAAGAATTGCGGGACTAAAGTTTTTCGTGAGGTTGTGAACGAAATAGCAATGCTGATGGCTTACGAAGTTTCAAGGGATATGCCTTTGGAAGAAGTCGAAGTTGAAACACCAATGGGAAAAACGACGCAAAGAACACTTTCCGGAAAGAAAGTTGCTATCATTCCGATTCTTCGTGCAGGTATTGGCATGGTCGATGGCATGTTAGAGTTGATTCCAGCTGCTAAGGTAGGACATATCGGTATGTACCGTGATCATGAAACATTGGAACCAGTAGAGTATTTTGTGAAATTGCCATCTGATATAGAAACACGTCAGTTGTTTGTTGTCGATCCGATGTTAGCGACAGGGGGATCAGCAATCTTAGCGGTAGATGCCTTGAAAAAACGCGGCGGCACAAACATCAAGTTTGTTTGTCTTGTAGCAGCGCCTGAAGGGGTAAAAGCTTTGCAAGAGGCTCATCCCGATGTAGATATTATTACAGCAGGACTGGATGAAGCACTGGACGAGCATGGCTATATTGTTCCTGGTCTTGGTGATGCGGGAGATAGATTGTTTGGTACAAAATAAATAGTTAAAAGACATAATGTAAGAATTTTCTAACATTCGCTGGTTTTTTATTGATTTATATTACCACTCTATTATAATGAAGTGGTTTGAAAGATTTTCTAGGGTTCCGTATCTTAATTACAGATAGACTGGTCCAAGAGAAAACGCGTAAAAAATTTACGTACCACGGAAGGATAAAAGCCTGGGAGAATATTGTTGAAAGACAATATTTTCCCAGGCTTTTTTATATTGAAAGGATGGATTGTATGAATAAGTACTGGTCAAAGATTATTATTGCCGCAATATTTGAAGTAGGATGGGTGATTGGCTTAAAACATTCTGCTTCGATTTTTCACTGGCTGATGACATTCATCGCTATATTTATCAGTTTTTATTTATTGATCACTGCGACGCAAAAATTGCCTGTGGGGACAGCTTATGCTGTTTTTGTCGGTCTAGGAACAACAGGGACTGTACTGATGGACACACTCTTGTTTGATGCGCCATTATCTTTGGCGAAAGTTTTGTTTATCGGATTGCTTTTAGTAGGCGTTGTTGGCTTAAAAATGTTGACAGATCAGACGAAGGAGGAAAAATAGATGGCTTGGATTTACTTGATTTTCGCTGGGTTATTTGAAATGGTAGGTGTTTCATTGATCAATTATTTTAACAGGAAAAAAAATCTTTTATCCGTCATTTACTTGGTTCTCGGTTTTGGCGTCAGTTTTTATTTGCTGAATTTGGCAATGAATGAAATCACCATGGGGACAGCCTACGCTATTTGGACGGGTATCGGTGCTTCTGGCGGAGCAATCATGGGAATGCTTATGTATGGCGAAGAGAAGAGTTGGCAGAGGATTGCTTGTTTACTGTTGATCATCGGTGCAGCTGTCGGATTAAAAGTAATTTCTTAAATAAGTGAAATTATCTTTATAACAATCAAGAAAGTAAAACCGAACAACGAGGTGCTTAAAAACACTTTCGTTGTTCGGTTTTGTTGTTTGTTCTGGCGTTATTTCATTTTTAGCTGTTTTCATGGAGAACCAGCAGATAAAGTAGACTAACGAGGTGAGCTTATCAGTTAATAATCGTCAAATCTTTGTAGCTGATAACGACCATTCCTTGAGTTTGAAAAATAAGGTCTCGATTATTGACAGTTTCTTCAATCTCGATAATTGCGGAGTTGACTTTTTGTTTAATAACAGTTCCTGTCTCAATTTCATTCTGGATTGAAAATCGAACTTTCGTGTCAGGTAAAAATTCTTTTCCGTTTTGACTAATGTCTTTATTTGAAGTATAAAACATGCTTTTTTTCCACCTTCCTGTATAAACATGGACATAATAACAGTCTATTAACTATATTATAACATAATTTCGATGGAAACACATGTTTGCAATATTCTGCCCTCGATGATGATAGTCGTCAACGAAGGTTTTTTGTAGTAAAATAGTTTTGAACTAACCTGTGAGAGCAGATGATTTTTATTGTTATTTTTTAAAAAGTCATCATTTGTGATATTAGTTGATTTGGCGTTTCCTTGAGCTGCCTGCAATTACTAATGAAAATTTTTGATAATGAAGGTTGGAAGCAATGATGAAAGAAATTTTTAAAAACAGTCTAATTGTGGGCGGTGTTTTACTGCTATTTGCTTTTTATATTATCATGTTCACACCTTTCCCGATTTTAGAGCATTACAATCAAAGTAAAAAAGAGGTTTTAACCTCATTAGAAAGCGTTGTTGAAGATGAGTTGGTCGTTAAAGAAGATGTGGTCTACTACAAATCTACGCTCCATGCCCATCGTTTGACTGCCATTTATCAGAAAAACCAGTCTCATTTGTTCCCCATCGTGTATTATCACCCTTTGGGAAGTCCTCGGACAGACTGGCTTGAAACTGAAGGGGCAGTGCTGGCTCGTCAAGGATATATGGTTGTAGAGCTGAATGAAAGCACTGGAAATGATTACTCATTTGCGAAGACAACTGAACGATTGACAAATGTTCAAGAAGTCATTCGACAACTTGCAGAGGAAAACCACAGCGCTTTGACATCCTTCTCTTGGATCAGTGAAGGCATCGGAAGTCGGATTGTTTTGGATTATTTACTGATAACAAATCAAACAAGTGATGCTGTCTATTTGGTCAATCCCTACGTTTCATTTGAAGACATGGAAAAAAATTCAGATAAAACGCTGGATTCTTTGGCGGCATCAAAGTACCAACAAGCTTATATGGCAGAGGGACCTTGCGAAAATGCCATTGACCAGCTGAAAGATTTTAAACATACATCTATTTTTACAACAGAAGACTTTAGCGGACAAAGCAAATTGGCTGAGCATCTAGAAAACATTTCTTTTGATGATAAGAAAGAAAAAGTTGCCACATTGGAACGAGTCCCTATCACCAGCGATGTGATTTTACAAAATCGCTAATCAAGTTAAAAAACATTTAAATAAACATAACGTAGTATTTTTTACAAATTAATTTTTGTATAATGATGTGTATGATGAGATGCAGACTAAAAGAAAAGAGTATAAGAATGAATAAAAAAACTATCAGTTTAGATAATCGAATAGATTACGGCATCATCTTGCCGGTTTTTGTTTTGTGTTTAGTGGGTCTGGTTGCCCAATATGTAGCCTTGAGTGTCAATCCGATAAAACAAGATGTGACTGCCCAGATGTTTAAAAATGTCCTCTGGTTGGCTATCGGGGTTGTTGCTATTGCGGTTTTGATGCAGTTCACATCAAAATTATGGTGGAAATTATCTGTTCTTTTTTATGGTTTAGGTTTGGTGTTAATGGTCTTGCCCTTGTATTTTTCTGACCCAAGAGTCGTAGCATTGACGGGGTCAAAAAACTGGGTGTATCTAGGCGGTCTTTCCTTTCAACCTTCAGAACTGATGAAAATTGCTTATATTTTGATTTTAGCTTTTATTGTGACGCGACACAATCTTCAAGAAGAACACACAACCAAACAAGATTTTATCTTGATCGGAAAGATGGTGGCGGTCACTATCCCTATTGCAGTGTTACTGCGATTTCAACATGATTTTGGTACGTTGCTGGTATTTTTTGCGATTTTTTGCGGTGTTTTCTTGATGTCTGGGATATCTTGGAAAATCTTATTACCATCGATTGGGCTGGCTATCTTACTTGTCGTTGGAGTGATTTATGCCGTCACCACTGAAACGGGTCGGGAATTTTTGCAGGGACTTGGCGTAAAGCAATATCAGTTGCTGCGGATAGACTCTTGGCAAAATCCTTTTCATGACCCCACTGGAAATTCTTATCAACAGGCACAAGCGCTGACCGCTATCGGCTCAGGCGGATTAGTGGGCAAAGGGTTTAACGTATCCGAAGTTGAAATACCTGTACGAGAATCGGATATGATTTTTACAGTAATTGCGGAAAATTTCGGCTTTATCGGAAGTGTCTTCGTCATTTTCATGTATTTTCTTTTAATTTACCGGATGATCCGTGTTTGTTTTGACACAAACAATGAATTTTACACATATATTGCAACTGGGATCATCATGATGATTTTATTTCATGTTTTTGAAAATATCGGTGCGAATATCGGACTCTTACCGCTGACGGGAATCCCCTTGCCGTTTATCAGTCAGGGAGGTTCTGCTTTGTTGGGGAATATGATTGGCATCGGCATCATCCTTTCTATGAGATTCCAGCAAGAAGATTATTTAACTGCCTAGATAATCGTTTGCATGCTGTCGATTTAATAAGACTTTATTTTTGTTTCATTGTGCCTTAAAACTCGATTCATTCTATGATATACTGAATGCTGACTAATTAGAAATGAGGGATGCAAATGATTAATTTTTATTGGTATGACAAATGTTCTACGTGCAAACGGGCAAAGGCTTGGTTGGATCAACATGAGGTAGAATATCAATTGATAGATTTGATTAATGATACGCCTACAAAAGAGCAGTTTGTACAGTGGATGAAAGAGACAAACATTCCTATTCATAAATTTTTTAATACTTCTGGAATCATTTATCGTAAAGAAAATTTAAAAGAAGTTGTTTATTCATTATCTGAAGAAGACGCTGCACAAAAATTAAGCGAGCGGGGCATGCTGGTCAAACGTCCTATTTTAGAAAATGGCAGTCAATTATTACTTGGCTTTAAAGAATCAGAATACGAAACACTGCTGTAATTTGGAGGGAAGTTTATGAAAAAGAAAACATCAGGAAAATATCTTTGGATTGCTGAAGAAGGTCAAAATTATCGTCTAGGACTGACAAATGACGGACAGGATGAATTAGGGAGTATCACATTTGTGTCGCTGCCTAAAGTTGGGAGCACGCTGATTAAAGATGAAGCATTTGCTGATGTGGAAGCAGAAAAAGCTGTGACCGAATTATTAAGTCCTCTAAACGGCAAAGTCCTGGAAGTTAACGAGAAAGCTGTGGATGAACCTTCACTACTGGATAGCGAGGATGAAGCCGAAGCGTGGCTGTTGGTGATCTCTGAAGTCACCGACGAAGATTTTCAGGCACTTTGAAAAAATAGTTGACAATCTATCAGAATACTGTTAAACTAACAATCAAATTTAAAAATAAATGCTTTGAAAAGAAAAGTACATATCAGGAAAGTTTAAAGAGAATCCCCAATTGGTGAGAAGGGATAACCGGAAAGTTATGGAAAATGGTCTTTGAGCAGAATGGATGAGCTGTAAACAGTCAGTCCGTTACGACTACACCCGTTAGCGTGTCACAGTATTAAAAGTTTTCTTGCGTACTGGGAGAGGTTACTTTTGTGAGAAAGTAACAAATAAAGGTGGTAACACGAAGCAACGCTTTCGTCCTTATTTCATTAGAAATAGGACGGAAGCTTTTTTATTTGTAAAAAGAAGATTTTTCTTCTGATAAGCCAAAATTTAAAAATTACGGAAAAATTCAGAAGATTAATATTTTGGGAGGGAACGTCATGTCGCTTATTAGCTTGAAAAAAGTTACAAAACGATTTGAAGTTAAAAATGATACGATTTTGGCAGTAGATCAAGTAGATTTTACGGTGGAAGAAGGAGAAATATTCGGGATTGTTGGTTATTCAGGTGCTGGAAAAAGTACATTACTGAGACTACTCAATGGTCTGGAAGAAACTACTGAAGGCAGATTAACTGTCAATCAGCAAGAAATTGCTCATTTAAAGGCAAAAGAGTTGAGACAGTTTCGTAAAGACATCGGGATGATTTTTCAACATTTTAATTTACTATGGTCACGCACCGTCTTGGAAAACATTATGCTTCCTTTGGAATTAGCAAAAGTTCCTGCTGACAAGCGCTGTGAACGGGCCGAAGAATTATTGCATCTTGTTGGTTTGGACGGCAGAGGTTCAGCCTATCCGGGACAGCTTTCGGGAGGACAAAAACAACGTGTGGGAATTGCCCGGGCGCTAGCCAATCATCCGAAAATCTTGCTGTGTGATGAGGCCACCAGTGCACTGGACCCTCAGACGACCGATGAAGTGCTGCAATTATTGAAACAAATCAATCAGGACTTAGGGGTGACCATTGTATTGATTACCCATGAAATGCATGTGATCCGCAAGATTTGTCATAAAGTGGCTGTGATGGAAGAAGGAAAAATCGTTGAGCAAGGGAACGTCATGGAAGTATTCAGTCACCCTAAAGAAGAAGTGACGAAACGTTTTGTTCAACAGGAAACTTTTCCCGAAGTGGTGGAAGAAAATACCTTGGATTACTTTAGTAAAAATTATACCCAAGGAAAAATTGCTCAACTGACTTTCAGAGGGGAAAAATCTAAACATCCGATTTTGTCTCAAGTCATCAAAGAATTTGATGTAGATATCAGTGTCATCCAAGGACAAATTCAGGAAATCAATCACTCCTCTTTTGGAACGCTGATTGTGGAACTTACTGGTGAGGAAGAAGAAATCAGAGCAGCGCTAAATAAATTTATCCTTGAAGGTGTTGGTGTGGAGGTGGTAGGAGATGAATAACAAAGGGATTAAGGCTACCTATTTTGATTTTTCAAATTTAGATGCTGAAAAATTCAAGACAGCAACTCAGGAGACCTTAATGATGACGATTGTTTCAATGGTATTTGTGATTGTTTTAGGACTTCTTCTAGGGCTGATTTTATATAGTCTGGCTAAGAGTAACAAAAAATCATCAAGTTTTTTCTATTCCGTAGTCTCAATTCTCAGTAACATATTTCGCTCCATTCCGTTTATTATTTTGATATTGCTTCTGATACCATTTACCAAAGCGCTGCTGGGGACTTTTTTAGGCGCGAAAGCTGCCATACCGGCATTAGTGATTTCCGCAACGCCATTTTATGCAAGATTAGTGGAGATTGCTTTTAGAGAAGTAGATGAAGGCGTGTTGGAAGCTGCTGATGGGATGGGTGCAAGCAAATTGGAGATTGTTTGGAAAATCTTGCTGGCAGAAAGCAGGCCGGCGTTGATTTCAGGAATTACTGTCACTACCATTACAATGATTGGTTTTACTGCCATGGCAGGAGCAGTCGGCGGAGGCGGGCTGGGGCAACTGGCTTATTACCAAGGATATATGCAGGGGGATTTAACGACGACCCTATTTGCCACGATTTTGATTTTAGTGATTGTTTTTATTATTCAGTGGATTGGTGATTTATTAGTCACAAGAGTTGATAAAAGATAAAATATTAGGAGGAAAGAAAATGAAGAAAAAATTATTAAGTGTTTTAGGAATTGGATGTTTGGCTTTTAGTTTGGCTGCTTGTGGAGGTGGCGAAGCTGGAAAAGAAGAAGGAAAAGCTGATAATAAAGTTTTGAAGGTCGGCGCTAGTCCAACTCCCCACGCGGAGATTTTGGAACATGTCAAACCAAAGCTTGAAAAAGAGGGTATCGAACTAGAAATCGTTGAGTTTCAAGACTATGTTTTACCTAATAAAACTTTAGCAGAAGGAGAGATTGATGCCAACTATTTCCAACATATCCCTTTCTTTGAAGAAGCTAAAGCTGAAAATGGCTATGATTTTGTGAATGCGGGCAATATTCATATAGAACTGATGGCCTTTTATTCTCAAAGTGTTAAAGATATCAGAGATTTAAAAGATGGTGCAACGGTATTAGTCAGTAATTCTAAAACCGACTGGGGTCGTAACATCGCTATACTTCAAGAAGCAGGTCTAGTGAAAGTTAAAGAGGGCGTGGATGTCAAAACTGCAACTTTTGAGGACATTGTAGAAAATCCGAAAAACCTGGTCTTTAAAAATGATGTCAATGCGGAACTGTTGACCACAGCTTACCAAAATGATGAAGCAGACTTGATTGCAATCAATGCCAATTTTGCTGGAACAATTGATTTGGCACCTGAAAGAGACGGTATTATCGTAGAAAGCGACAATGCACCGTATGCCAATCTTGTGGCTGTTCGTTCAGAGGATAAAGACGATGAGAGAATCAAGAAATTAGTTGATGCCCTTCATGATTCAGAAACTCAACAATGGATTGAAGAAAAATGGAATGGCAAAATCAAACCAGTTAAAAAATAAAATCTTAACAGCCGAAGAGATGTTGTTTTTCTCCGGCTGTTTTTAATTTATCTGAAACTTTCAACGATGGTCATCGAAGTGCTGATACAACGAGCATCAGAAAAAAAAGCTGGCAGCAGTGGGACTATCAGTCGGAAAACTTGCATTAACCCTTGATTAATTTTAAACTAGTCTTAAACCAAACTAGATATCGAGGGTGATAGCGTATGTACCAAGTAATAAAAATCTACGGGGAAAATGAACCTTGGTGGTTTTTCGAGGATTGGGAAAAAGATATCATTGAAAAAAAAGAGTTCAAAGATTTTGAACAGGCAAAAGTATGTTTCGGGGAAAAATTTTGTGAATTAAAAAGTCAAAATGACCATGTTAATGAGAAACCGGGGTTTTTAACTGCCTTTTGGCAAGATGGGAATACCCATTTTTGCGAAGAGTGCGATGACGAGGTACAATTATTTCACGGGTTAATGATTTTAAAAGACAATCAAAAAATTGTTGTTGATGGAAAGGGAAAAGATGAAACGATTAATTATAGCGGAAAAGCCAAGTGTTGCCAGAGATTTAGCCAAAGTTCTAGGAGCGAATCAAAAGAGTAAAAACTATATCGAGGGAAAAGATGTGGTGGTGACTTGGGCATTGGGGCACTTATTGACTTTAAAAATGCCGGAAGATTATAAAAAAGAATGGCGGGAGTGGCGGTTTGATACTTTGCCGATGATTCCCAAAAATGTGGGAATCAAACCACTGCCAAAAACAATGGGACAGTTGAAGGCGATCCAGAGGCTTGCCCAGCGTAAAGATATCAAAGAAGCGGTAGTTGCCACAGATGCTGGAAGAGAAGGAGAGCTAGTCGCCAGATGGATACTTGAATACGTGCGTTTCAATAAGCCGGTCAAGCGTTTATGGATTTCTTCTCAAACAACTAAGGCAATCAAAGATGGCTTTAAAAAGCTGCAGCCAAGCGAAAAGTATGATAATTTATACGAGTCTGCGATTGCCCGTTCTGAAGCTGATTGGCTGGTCGGGTTAAATGTAACTCGTGCCTTGACGGTTAAGTATGAAGATAATTTGTCTGCCGGACGTGTTCAGACGCCTACGTTGGCCATGGTCAGAGAACAAGAAAAACAGATTGAAACATTTAAACCTCAACAATATTATATTATTGAGGCAACTGTGAAAGGACTGGTTGGGAAGGTGCAAATCCAACCGCCCCATTCCCTAAAAGATTATGAGGCTGCAGAGGCAGTCGTCAAATCAATGCAATCCGTCCAAGGAAAAGTTGCAAAAGTGGCGGAAAAACGCAAAACTGAAGCTGCGCCTCTGCCTTACGACTTAACTGAAATTCAGCGGGAAGCTAATCAAAGATATAGCTATTCTGCTAAAAAAACATTGTCTATCGTTCAAAGACTCTATGAAATTCATAAAATCGTATCCTATCCGAGGACAGATTCAAAATATTTAACAACGGATATGGCGGCAACGATGAAAGAAAGAGTACAAGCTGTCACAAGTTATTTTCCAGAAGAAGGAAAAAAAATATTGCGCGGCGGTGCGATAGTCAAGCAGAAAAAAGTATTTCAGGATGCTAAAGTGACAGACCATCACGGATTGATACCGACCGAGCAGGCGCCACGGAGTGAAAAAATGGACCAAGAGGAGCATCGGATTTATCAACTGATTACTGAACGCTTTTTAGGCTTGTTTCAAGGTGCTCATGTCGTTAATCAACAGAAAGTGGAAATTGCTTTTGGAAATAAAAAAGTCAATCTGCTGCAAACACAAGTAGTGACACCGGGCTGGAAGCTTGCTAAAGAGAAAGAGAGTCCTTTGAAATCTGTTGATTTTAAAGAAGGGGAGACTGTTGCTGCGAGTTTTGAAATAAAAAAAGAAGTCACCTCGCCGCCTAGTCCTTTAAATGAAGGCACGTTGCTGGCAAAAATGGAGAAACATAATCTTGGAACCCCAGCCACACGAGCAGAAATCATCGAACGATTGATAAATGCCGAGTTGATGGAGCGTAATCAGAATCGTTTGATGGTAACACCAAAAGGAAAACAGCTGCTTCAATTGGTGAATCCTTCTCTTGTGACCCCTGAGTTGACAGAGAAGTGGGAGAACCAGCTAGAGGAAATTGCAAAAGGAAAGTTAAAGCGTCAGACGTTTATCCGCTCAATAGAAAAAGATACTGCTCGACTGGTCAGCGAAATTAAGCAGAGCGAACAAAAATACACGGATTTTTCAATCACTGAAAAGAAATGCCCAGAGTGCGGCGAAAAACTTCGTGAAAAAAACACACGCCAAGGGAAAATTTATGTTTGTACTAATTCAGAATGCAGTTATTCAAGGCGCAAAGATCCGAAGGTTTCAAATAAAAGGTGTCCGCAATGCCATCGGAAAATGGAAATCCATTCAGGGAAAAATGGTGATTTTTTCCGTTGCAAGTATTGCGTGATTACTGAAAAAGTTGGGACGAAGCAGGATCGGAAGAAAAAAATGACTAAACATGAAGAAAAGAAATTATTGAAAAAGTATAGTCAACCACAGGAGCCGGAAGAAAGTCCATTGGCAGCAGCCTTAAAAGCTGCGATGGAAGAAAATAAAAAATAATCAAAAAGCTGTCTTTTAATGACAGCTTTTTGGTTTCATCAACTAAGTTTTATTTGACTTATGAGAACATTGTTAAAACGTTCGGTTGTCTCTATTGAGTCTAATCAAATGCTACGATTTTTGTTCCGTGTGCTTCGTTGACATTTAAATTTTCAGCGACACTTAGATAATTTTCGTAAGTTACTCCGCCACCAGGCATGATTTTAATTCTGCCTTGATTCAATAACAATTCAAAACTGTTGGCACAGAACAATCTTTGTGTAGACAGTTTTTTATTATCAGAATCTAGCAAATAGCCATTTGCTTTTTTGGGATGTATTTCTATTAAATTAGTGTATAATAAATAAGGAAGTGAAGGCAGATGACTTAGTATATCTAGTTCGACTGATAGTCAAAAGTGCCAAGACTTTATGGTAAATAGGAGGGTTTTAATGGCCAAGAAAAACAAAAAAAAGAAAAAAACAAAAAAACAGCAAGCCAAGCAGGAAAAACTCACCTTCTTTTTCATTGGTTTAGCATTCATTTTATTTGGATTATTTGGAGCACTCAAGCTTGGGTTTTTAGGCATGCTGATTGGAAATGTCTTTCGACTATTAGTAGGAGATACTTTTCGTTTTTTCGGTGTGATCTTGATGATTTATGGATTTATCTTGATGATCATGGGGAAAGACATCCGATTTAAAAACCCAAAATTATTTTATGGCGGTCTATTAGTCTATCTCTCTGTTTTGATATTCTTGCATGCGTGGTTATTTAAAGGAGCTGTTTCTGGAGAAACAAATATTTTAAGTATGACTTGGGAAAAACTTCTTGCAGACGTCCGCTTGAATACGATCAAACAATCGGTTGGAGGCGGCATGATCGGTGGGGCTTTATATACCGTGACTTATTTTCTAGTTGCACAGCTGGGGACATATATCCTTGCCGGATTGTTGGCAGCTTTTGGTTTAGTTTTACTCTTTAATCTTAAATGGGAGCATTTCTCCCATTTTGGGTTGAAAATCAAAGATTATATGCAAAAGAGTGCAGCAAAACGTCAAGAAAAAGCTGAAGCAAAAAAAATCAAAAAAGCTGAGAAAATGGCAGCTTTAGAAGAACAAAGAAAAGAAGAAGAACGTAATCAAGTGCGAAGGTTGACACCGGGGGAAGAACTGGCAAAAGAAACCTTGCAAAAAGATTTTTCCGAGGACTTAGGGGAATCGGAACAACTATCTTTGGAAATCGACAGCTACCAGCATACTTATAATGATAAAGCCGCTCAAAAGTCTGGAATGCAACAAGAGGAAGAAGAAAGTTTGGAATTCGAAATTCCGCAAGAAATTGAAAATCGTGATTATCAATTGCCTCCTTCTTCTTTACTGAATGAGATTCCGTTGACGGATCAAAGTGCTGAGTATGATGCTATTCAGACAAATGTTGATACTTTGGAAAGAACCTTTAAGAGTTTTGGCGTGGAAGCCAAAGTTGTTAAGGCAAGTTTAGGTCCTTCGGTCACTAAATATGAAATTCAGCCTGCCGTAGGAGTAAAAGTGAGTAAAATTGTCAATCTTTCTGATGATATTGCCCTAGCTTTGGCAGCGAAAGATATTCGAATGGAAGCTCCTATTCCAGGGAAATCTCTAATAGGAATCGAAGTACCGAATGGCACAGTGAGTACGGTGTCGTTTCGTGATATTGTCGAATCTCAAGCAAAAGATGATGACAAAATACTAGAAGTTCCTTTAGGAAGAGATATTTCCGGTCAAGTCATCTCAGCAGATTTGTCCAAGATGCCCCATCTTTTAATTGCCGGGTCCACTGGTAGCGGAAAGTCAGTCTGTATCAATGGTATCATTACAAGTATTTTGATGAGAGCAAAACCTCATGAAGTCAAGTTAATGATGATCGATCCTAAAATGGTAGAGCTAAATGTTTACAATGGTATCCCTCATCTATTGACGCCTGTGGTAACTAATCCTCGTAAAGCTTCTCAAGCTTTGCAAAAAGTAGTTCAAGAAATGGAAAAACGTTACGAGCTGTTTGCTTCTACTGGCGTCAGAAATATGACGGGCTACAATCAATTAATTATCAAACACAATATGGAAGATGGAGAAAATCGTCCAGTGCTGCCTTATATTGTGGTCATAGTGGATGAATTGGCAGATTTGATGATGGTTGCGAGCAATGAAGTCGAAGATGCAATTACACGATTGGCACAAATGGCAAGGGCCGCAGGGATTCATATGATTTTGGCAACCCAGCGTCCGAGTGTAGATGTAATTACTGGGATTATTAAGGCAAATGTGCCGTCACGAATTGCTTTTGCTGTTTCTAGCGGTACGGATTCAAGAACGATTATTGACAGTAACGGGGCAGAAAAACTTCTCGGACGAGGAGATATGCTGTTTCTTCCGATGGGAGAAAATAAACCGATTCGTGTACAAGGAGCTTTTATTTCTGATTCGGAAGTGGAAGACATTGTCACTTATGTTACTAATCAGCAAGGTGCTGATTACCAAGAAGATATGATGCCGAGTGAAGAGCCGCAAACTTCTACCGGTGAGTCTCAGGATGAGTTGTATGAAGAAGCAGTGACGATGATTTCAGAATTGGAGACGGCGAGCATTTCCATGTTGCAAAGACGTTTTAGAATTGGTTACAATCGTGCCGCCCGCTTAATTGACGAAATGGAAGCTCATGGCGTTGTAGGTCCCTCAGAAGGCAGCAAACCAAGAAAGGTTTTAATATCGGCCTTAACATCTGAAGAAAGCTTAGATGGAGAAAATGACTAATAGGTAGAACATAGGGTTTGACATGAGAATTAAAGACAGAAAAATTTCCGGCTTTTTGTTGGATAATACCGGTAGGGGTAAATTTAATCTATGAAGCTAGATTTCTACCTAGGCAATTAGCCTGGGTAGATTTTTTTGTTCTTGAAAATGCTAAACGCACGTTGTATGAAATAAAGTTCTTTATGGTCTATCTGACACAAAACGGAATAAGCCAATAGTGGAACATTCAAAACACTTTTTTACTTTGACTTATTTAATCTTACAGTAAAAGAGGTATAAGGAGTTAAAATTGTGTATAGACATGACTAGCAGAGATAGACTTACTTAATACAGTCACTATTATTTTGATAATCATGATGTTTTTAATTAGATATAGATTTGAGATGAGATTGTATACCTAATGCTATTATGAAGAAAGTAAGCGGTTAACTTGGCAAATGGTTAAATAATATCGACTTTCAATTGACAATGATTATAATTAAAGATACCATTAAATTATACATTCGGATAATATGCGTTTTTTTCAAAAATGTAAGAATGTTTTGGAAATATTTTATAGACTGCACACCTTGCGATTATGGACTTTAAAAGTTTATTGTGCTTTTGAATTTACGACACTTTTTTCAAGTTGAGAATTAATTTTTAATGATAATCCTGGATAATTCATACTTATTTGAAAAAACAAGATAAACACTTTTGTGACGGTGTTTATCTTGTTTTATTTTAACACCCTTTGGGTGTACAAAAAGAGCCCCAATCTGTTATGGTTAAAGCGCCTAA
>NZ_NGKA01000014.1 GCF_003987645.1 Vagococcus elongatus | reverse complement strand
GAAGGGACACCCTTTGTGAGAGTAGGACGCTGCCACGCTTTTTTAGGTATTATCCGGCATAGCTCAGTTGGTAGTAGCGCATGACTGTTAATCATGATGTCGTAGGTTCGAGTCCTACTGCCGGAGTATCATGATTAAACAGAGTATTGGATAATTTACTGACTCTGGAGAGTTGTCCGAGTTGGCCGAAGGAGCATGATTGGAAATCATGTAGGCGGTAATCACTGTCTCAAGGGTTCAAATCCCTTACTCTCCGTTTAAATTTTTCTGGCCCGTTGGTCAAGCGGTTAAGACACCGCCCTTTCACGGCGGTAACACGGGTTCGATTCCCGTACGGGTCATTTAACTCTGGTGGGCTTTCACTTTTAATAGTGTTCCCCTAGTTAAAGTAGCTTGATTTAATTTGTGTGGTTGGCGTGGTTCCGTGGTGTAGGGGTTAACATGCCTGCCTGTCACGCAGGAGATCGCGGGTTCGATTCCCGTCGGAACCGCCATTTAATTCTAAAATTTTAAAATATAGGCTTAGTAGCTCAGTTGGTAGAGCAACGGATTGAAGCTCCGTGTGTCGGCAGTTCGATTCTGTCCTGAGCCACCTTGGAGGGGTAGCGAAGTGGCTAAACGCGGCGGACTGTAAATCCGCTCCTTCGGGTTCGGCAGTTCGAATCTGCCCCCCTCCACTTTTTTAGGGGTATAGTTTAGCGGTAGAACTACGGTCTCCAAAACCGTCAGCGTGGGTTCGATTCCTACTACCCCTGCTTAATTTATTAATATGGCGATTGTGGCGAAGTGGTTAACGCACCGGATTGTGGCTCCGGCATTCGAGGGTTCGATTCCCTTCAGTCGCCCCTTTTATTGGGCTATAGCCAAGCGGTAAGGCAACGGACTTTGACTCCGTCATTCGTTGGTTCGAATCCAGCTAGCCCAGTTTATCCCTTTATAAGGCGGTATAGCCAAGTGGTAAGGCAGAGGTCTGCAAAACCTTCATCACCGGTTCAAATCCGGTTACCGCCTTTCACATTATATTACATGCCGGCGTGGCGGAATTGGCAGACGCGCTGGACTCAAAATCCAGTGTCCGTTGAGGACGTGCCGGTTCGACCCCGGCCGCCGGTATCAATGAAACATCAATGTATATTTTTCATTGGTGTTTTTCTTTTTGCATAAATTAGGTTATTTCTGACTTTTGTCAAGTTGTTTATGGTGTTTTTGCGGAGCACGAGGTTGTTTTAGACACAGTGTATTGTTATACTCGAACGTTAAATGATGAAAAATGGCTGGTAGTTTGCAACATGACTAAAGCTGAACAGGAAATTTCTTTATCCGAGTGCGCTCCAGTCAGGAAAATTATTTCCAACTATGATAAGAAGTATGAATCTTTAGACGAAATACATCTGGCTCCATTTGAGGCTTTTGTTGTTGAGGTAAAGTGATAGATAGGAAGTCAGAATAATCGGCTCACAGTTCAGATTGAAATTTTTAAACATTTTAATATTTTAATGTAAAAAGTCTGCTAAACATAAAATATCTTTTACTTAATAAATAACAGACAACAACTATATATAGTGTTTATTTTAAAAACAACGCTATATATAGTTGTTTTTTTGTTTGGAATGGTCTATGATAGGAAAGAAGATAGCGATTTGCTGTTTTTTTATCTGTAAGAAATTTGTAGAAATGAAAGAAGCGGTGAATTCAAATTGAGGTTTTATGGACTGCAAAAATTAACGCTGCTGGATTATCCTGACAAGGTGGCAGCGACTGTCTTTACTGGAGGCTGTCCATGGCGTTGTCCTTTTTGTCACAACGCAGATTTGGTATTTTTACCAGAAGCAATGGAAACGATTTCTTCTGAAGAAGTGCTTCAATACCTAAAGAAACGTTCTGGTGTGCTTGACGGAATATGTATCAGCGGCGGTGAACCTTTAATGCATAGCGACTTGGAAAGCTTTATTCGTCAATGCAAAGAACTAGGTCTGTCTGTTAAGTTGGACACTTGCGGCTGCTACCCTGATCGTCTCAAGTCTTTAGTTGAAAAACAATTGATAGATTATGTGGCGATGGATATCAAAAACAGCCCTGAGCGCTACGCAGAAACGATTGGCCTAGCTAAAGCTCCTCTAGGAAAAGTCAGGGAGTCTATAGATTTTCTTCGTCAGACGGATATTCCTTATGAATTTCGCTGCACTGTGGTGGCTGAATTTCATCAAAAAAAAGATATTCATGAGTTGGGAGACTGGCTTGCAGGCAGTCCAGTCTGTTATCTGCAAAAATTTGTAGATAGCGGAAATACTATTGAACCGGGACTTCATGCTTGCAGTGACGAAGAGATGAGAGAGTTTCAAAAAATTTTGATGCAGTATATGACAAAAGTAGAATTGCGTGGAGTTGACTAAGAGAGACACAATTTTTGTTAAAAGAGATCTTTGCACGAACTGAAAGGAAGGATAAGAATGTATAAAGTAATCAAAAGAGACGGCTCTAAAGTTGCTTTTGATGCGTCTAAAATTAACAATGCCATGAAAAAAGCCTTTGAAGGGACTGGAAAAGTATCAGACCCTAGTGTATTGGAACTTCTGACGTTACGAGTCTGCAGTGATTTTAGCGATAAGATTCAAGAGGATACCATCACAGTGGAAGAGATTCAAGACAGTGTGGAAAAAGTTCTCAGCGAGTCTGGCTTTTTCGATGTGTCTAAAGCGTACATTTTGTATCGAAAACAACGGGAGAAAGTTCGAAATGTCAATGCCACAATGCTGGATTATAAAAAGCTGGTTGACAGTTATGTTAATGCATCTGACTGGCGAGTGAAAGAAAACTCTACGGTGACTTATTCTGTGGGTGGATTGATTTTAAGCAACAGCGGCGCAATTACGGCGAATTATTGGCTCAGCGAAATCTATGATGAGGAAATCGGGAACGCCCACCGTGATGGAGATATTCATATTCACGACTTATCCATGCTGACAGGTTATTGTGCAGGGTGGTCTTTAAAACAACTGATTCAAGAAGGACTTGGGGGAGTGACAGGAAAAATCACTTCCAAACCTCCAAAACACTTAGCTTCATTATGTAATCAAATGGTCAACTTTTTGGGAATCATGCAGAATGAATGGGCAGGGGCACAGGCTTTTTCTTCATTTGATACTTATTTGGCCCCATTTGTTAAGGTAGACAATCTTGACTATGAACAAGTGAAAAAAAGTGTGGAGTCCTTTATATATGGTGTCAATATTCCTAGCCGTTGGGGCAGTCAGTCGCCTTTTACCAACATTACTTTAGACTGGACCGTCCCTGCAGATTTAAAAGATGAGCAGGCAATCGTCGGTGGAAAAGAAATGACGTTCACTTACGGGGATTGTAAACCTGAAATGGATATGATTAATAAAGCTTTTCTCGAAGTAATGATCGAGGGAGACGCAGATGGCAGAGGCTTCCAATATCCGATTCCAACTTACTCTATCACAAAAGATTTTGATTGGTCAGAGACAGAAAATACAAGATTGTTATTTGAGATGACTGCCAAATACGGGACGCCCTATTTTTCAAATTATATTAACAGCGATATGGAGCCTAGTGATGTGCGCAGTATGTGTTGCCGGCTGCGTTTAGACTTGCGTGAACTGCGCAGAAAATCCGGGGGCTTTTTCGGCAGCGGCGAGAGTACGGGATCGATTGGTGTAGTGACGATTAATTTGCCGCGGATTGCGTATCTTGCCAAAACTAAAGAAGAATTTTATCAACACTTAGACCGTATGATGGATATTTCTGCCAGATCATTAAAAATCAAACGGGACGTGGTCAGCAAACTTCTTGATGAGGGACTCTATCCTTACACGAAGCATTATCTAGGTACTTTTGACAATCATTTTTCCACGATTGGTTTAGTAGGAATGAACGAGGTGGGACTGAATGCTTCATGGTTGCGTGGGGATTTGACTTTTGATGAAACTCAGAATTTTGCAAAAGAAGTGTTGAATCACATGAGGGAACGTCTCGTGATTTACCAAGAAACGTATGGCGATCTCTATAATTTAGAAGCCACGCCAGCTGAGTCTACGTCTTATCGTCTGGCCAAGCATGACAAGAAACACTATCCAGAGATTATTACTGCAACGGAAGATAATAATACGCCGTACTATACAAATAGTTCTCACCTTCCTGTAGGGTATACGGAAGATTTGTTTGAGGCACTCGATGTTCAAGATGGGTTGCAGACCCTCTATACTTCTGGCACCGTTTTCCATGCATTTTTAGGAGAAAAACTGCCAAGTTGGAAATCAGCCGAAGTGCTGGTGAAAAAAATCGCTGAAAATTATAAACTGCCTTATTACACGTTGTCTCCGACCTATTCGGTGTGTAAGTCCCATGGCTATATTTCAGGAGAAGTTTATTCTTGTCCAGTGTGTGAGGAAGCCACAGAAGTCTACAGTCGCATCACCGGCTATTATCGTCCGGTACAAAATTGGAATGCGGGGAAATCACAAGAGTTTAAGGAAAGAAAAGAGTATTTATTAGATAAATCCAATGTGCATTCCTTCGTGGGAAAATCAGCAAAGGATAGACCAATAGGAGAAGCAGCTGATGCTTTAAAAGTTTCAGAAAGCCAAAAATCTCTAGCATCGACAGCTGTTGTTGAGACAGAAGAACGCTTGTTGTTTACTACCAAGGTTTGTCCAAATTGTACACAGGTAAAAAATATGCTGAACAATAAAGCGTTGGACTATCAAGTGATTGATGCCCATGAGCACGCTGATTTAGTGACGGAGTATGACGTTATGCAGGCACCCACACTAGTCGTTAAAAAAAATGACACCGTAAGAACATACACTGGTGTCCAAAATATACAGAAATTTATCCGGAATCAGTGACACGCAGAAAGTAAACTTTTAAATAATTAAGAAGCACCGATATGAGAGAGTTTCTCTTATATCGGTGCTTCTTTTCTGTTAAAAATATTATTTATTAGTCTTTCTTCTCGTGAGCGTCTGCTTCTTTTTCGTTTATCGTCAGTGTTTGCTGTTCACTTAGAGAGGAAGAATAGAGCGTGTGGCTTTTCTTGCCGAATTTTGTAGCAAGATTCAACTTCTCTGTTGTATAAATCATCACTACCGCTAAAAGAACTAAATAGATTGGAAACAAATTAATGGATATCTTCGTGGCAATCAGTCCGAAAAGCGGCGGCATAAACGTGGTCCCGATATAAGCACTGGCCATTTGAACGCCGATGGCTGCCTGCGAATTTTCTACACCAAAGTTATCAGGAGAAGCATGCATTAGCGCAGGGTACACTGGAGCGCTACCCAACCCGACGATGACGAGTCCCACTAAAGGGAACAGCGTGTACGATGTGGGCAAAATAATCATGAACACACCTAAAAAAAAGGTCAGAATACCCATGCGAATAAGTCGCCGGTCTCCTAAGCGTTCAGAAATAAAACCTGAAATAAATCTTCCCGCAGTGATACCTAAAAAGAATAAGGAAGCAAATTTAGCTGCTGTGGTTGAATCAATGTAACGAGTCTGCACAAGATAACTGGTTGCCCATAAACCGGTTGTTTGTTCCAATGCACAGTAAGCAAATAAAGCGACCAAAGCATAAGGCAGACCTTTTAGTCTCAATGTTTGAGAAATTTTTTGCGGCTGAGAGTGTTTCTTTTTAGTTGTTCCAGCTTGAGAGGTTTCCTTAGGTTTCCATAGGGGCAAGCTGATAAACAAGATAGCTGTCAAAATAAATTGAACAATAGCAATGGCTTGATAGCCTTTATGCCAGTTATTGTTTCGAATCAAAAAGTAACTCATGACATAAGGACTGATAGAAGCGCCGACGCCCCAGAAGCTGTGGAGCCAGTTCATATGGCGGGAGGCATAATGTAACGCGATGTAATTGTTGAGAGCAGCATCTACAGCACCAGCCCCTAAACCGTAAGGAATCGCCCAAAGGCAGATAGCAAGAAAAGAGCGGGAAATTGAAAAGCCCCAAAGTGCTACGGCAGTTGTCAGCACGCTGAGACAAGTGAGCCGTCCTGTCCCGATTTTACTTGTTAACCGATCGGATAACAGACTGGAAATAATTGTGCTTCCGGCGATGATCATTGTTACGATACCGGCGTAAGACATGGGAACATCTAGTTCAACATTCATGATTGGCCAGGCAGAGCCAAGGAGAGAATCAGGCAGTCCTAGGCTGATAAAGGCAAGATAGATGACAATAAGTAACAGTGAAAACATGAAAACCTCCAGAGAAATGATGAACATTATTTTTATTTTTTATATTTTTTCTAAAAACTTTGTTATTCTTTTTACAAACTATCTATGATTATAGACATCCTTTTCATGTTTGTAAACACGTATCGTTAAACGTTTGCTAGTGTTTCCTTAATTTCTATTCAAATAAAATATTCTACGCTATCAATAATCAGTGTATGATAAGATAATGATAAAAGTTAAACTAAAAGGGGGGGAGAACATGACCATATTTACAAAACTTTTGGCACTTGAAAATTTGACCGGTAATGAAAAGCATCTTGTAGATTATATTTTTTCCGAGCCTGAAAAAATAGTGCGTAGCCGGCCAAATGAAATTGCGGAGGGAGCCTTTGTTTCATTGGCAACGTTGTATCGATTGATCAACAAACTAGGGTTGAGCGGTGTGGGGGAATTAAAAATCGAGTTGCTGACAGGACTTAAATCCCAAAAAGCCAATGAAGAAGAAGTAGAGATAGATTATGATTACCCCATCATCGAGTCAGACAGTTCGTTCCAAATCATGCAGAACTTGAGCACTATTTATCGTAATACTGTGGATGAAACAATGAATATTGCTGATCCGGAAGAATTGGTCGTTATTGGAAAGAAAATGTTAGAAGCTGAAACGATTGATGTTTATATCTCGTCGTCTAATTTATTTTTTGCTCAAAATTTCAAGTTTCAAATGCAGGAAATCGGTATTCTGGTCAATGTTCCTGAAGAAGCTTATGTTCAAGAACTGTCTGCTGCCAACAGCAATGAAAAACATTTGGCAATCGTTGTCTCCTTTGGCGGAAGGGGAAAGACGACTGGAGAGGTTCTTAGGATTTTGAATGATAACAAGGTCGAAATTATTTTGATCACATCAACACAAGACCATCCATTGAGCAGCTACGGTGACCATAAACTGTACTTGGCTTCTGAAGAAAATCACTATGATAAAATTTCATCGTTTGCCACAAGACTTTCTCTTCTTTATATTTTTGATACATTGTACGCTGTTTATTTCAACCAGTGCTATAAGGAAAATATTGACTTTAAGTTGCAGAATTATAAAAAAATAAATCAGGAATTGAAATAGAATGAGATTAAATTTTCAGTTTTTGACCATCTTTTTCGTTATTTTGAGTAAAATCTTTCAACTTCTTCCCTTTGAGGCTTTTTGATAGATATAAATGCTATAATCATCTCAGAAAGGGCGGATGTTTGTATGAATATAGAGACAATTGTTTTGGATTTGGACGGTACATTATTAAATGATGAAAAAGAAATCTCTCAGAAAACAAGGGATATTTTGATTGATTCGCAAAAAAAAGGAATCAGAGTCATTCTTGCCTCTGGCAGACCAATCACTGGCATGCTAAAATATTCAAAACAGCTTGAAATGGAGAAATATCATGGGCTGTTAGTGTCATATAACGGCGCTAAAGTGGTCGATTGTCAAACGAATGAGGTGTTGTTTAATCAGGGGTTGACAGTTGAAGAAGGCAAGGCGGTCTTACATCACATGAAACAGTTTGATGTTAAGGTGATGATCGACAAAGACGACTATATGTACGTCAACGATGTTTATGATTGTGACATTAACTATAAAGGTGAGAAAGTCAATATCATTCAATATGAATCTCGCGGAGGGAACTTCAAGCTGTGTGAAAAAACAGATTTGGAAGAGTTTTTAGATTTTCGGCTGAATAAGATTTTGACTGCGGGAGACCCTGAATATTTGCAAGAAAATTATCAGCAAATGATGGCTCCTTTTAAAGATACTTTGAATTGTATGTTCACTGCGGATTTTTATTTTGAATTTACAGCCAAAGGAATCGACAAGGCTAAAGCTTTGGACACAGTATTTGATTTGTTGGGGATTGGCGAACATAAAATAATTGCCTTTGGAGATGCTCAAAATGACATGACGCTGCTGCAGTATGCTGACGTGGGTGTCGCGATGGAAAATGCTATGCCAGAATTAAAAGAGATAGCTGATGATATTACCTTGTCTAATAATGATGACGGGATAGCCCATACGCTTGAAAAATTTATTTAATAACTCAATAGTCATAGGGTAGTGACATTCAGTTGGCTAAACTTTGCTATCAGCCTATGCAAATGGTTTTTTAAACCAAGGTGCCTAGGCTGTTTTGATTGAAATTATCAAGTGGCAGATTAAAAAAAGAAAAAGAGAGGTTGAAACCTCGTAACATAAAAATTGAAAGGAGCTTTCAGATGATTATAGAGCATATTGGACTTTGGGTGAAAGACTTGGAGGGGATGAAGCAATTTTATGAAACATATTTTGATGCAACAGCGGGACAAAAATATCATAATAAAACAACGAACTTCACGTCTTATTTTCTTTCCTTTGAGACAGGCAGCAGGCTTGAATTGATGCATAAGCCGGAACTAAAAGAGCATCAAGCTGATTCTTTTGGGTATGCTCATCTTGCAATCAAATTAAAAGATGAGAAAGCGGTGGACTCCTTAGTTAAGACACTTGTTGCAGATCGATTTGAATTGGTCAATGGTCCCAGAACCACTGGTGACGGCTACTATGAAGCAGTCATTAAAGACCCGGAAGAAAATTTAATAGAAATAACGTGCTAAGTGATATATTAGAGAAAAAATCGAGAGAAGTTTAAAAAAGTCTCTTTCTTGAGACGTTTCGTGAGATTATTTTTAGACGGCATTATCAGCGTGAGACAAGTGCTATTCATAGCTAGAAAAGATCGAATCTCTCTGGTGTGACCTTGATAACTATCGTTCAAACATCTTGCATTTTTAACGATAGTTTGATAACATTTATACAGTTAGCAATTAAATAAAATAATAGGTTGGGCATTTGCTTCAAGGAATCAGTTCTTCAAGGGCGTGGAGAACAATTGGCTTGGGGTAGGTGTCCTTTTTTGTCGAAAAGTGAGGGAAAAAAATGGAGTTAACAGCGATTGAATGGGTCAAAAAAGCAGAAGAGAAGGCCCAGGCATATGAGAAATCTGTAAAAAAAGACATGCAGGAACAGCATCAGTTGTTGCAACAAGAGCTGGAACAGTTGACGTCGGATAATTTAAATCAGATTCGGGCAGCGACAGATGAACGACAAAAAGAAGCAGATCAAGAAATAGCTGAAAATAGTCAAAAGCTTCATCAAGAAGAAGAAGAACAGTCCCATTTGCTTGAAAAGCAATTTGAAGCAAATAAAGAAGCGGTTCTTTCCTACTTGATTGAAAGGGTGAAACAAAATTATGGCAGTTGATAAGATGAAAAAGTTGACCATCGTGGCCGATAACGAAAAAGAAGAAACTGTCTTCCAGATACTTCAAGGTCTTCAAGCTGTCGAAATTCAAAAAGTTTCTGAAGAAGTCTTGACCCGACTGGGTGGAGAAGAAACCTTCCAACCGGAAACAGTGTCAAAACTGAATGTAAAAAATTATGAAAGTATATTGGGAAAAATTCAAGAATCTTTATTGATCATTGAAAGATATGCTGCCCTTAGTCATCAAAAAAGCCAATTAAGACGTTCTGTTTATACGTTAGCCGATCTGGAAGAACAGTATGATCCTGTGGCAGTCGAAGGCTATGTTGAAACCATCCTATCGTTAAAAGAAAAATTAGACATGATAGGTGAAGAGAGAGAGCGTTTGTCAGTAGAGGAAAATCTGCTGGCACGCTGGAAAAACTTGACTGTCTTGCCAAAAGATTATGAAGACATGACGTATACAGAATTGATACTTGGTTCTTTGAATCTGACGAATCAAGCTGATTTTTTAAGTGAGATAGAAAAATTAGAAAGAGTCCACTGTGAGGAAATTTATCTAAGTCCACATCACGGCTATTACGCATTATTGGTGTTGAAAAATGAAAAAAATCTAGTTCAGCAGATTATTTCCAATTATAGCTTTCAACGCTACTTCTATCCCTACGAAGTGCTGCCTGAACAGGCTTATCAAGAAACAAAAGAAAAAGTCAAGCAGCTGATTGCTGAAGAAAAAGCGGTCAAAAAAGAAATCGGTCATTGTTATGAATGGAAGAAGTCTCTTTACTTAGCTGAGGAAGTCGTCAGGGCAAAAATTCAGCGGGAAGTGACTAAAAAGGGCTTGGCCCGTTCGCAAGATTTTTTTGTTTTGCAAGGATGGATTCCTGAAAGTGAAGAAGAAGATTTATCAAAAGAACTGAATCGCAGGTTTCCTGACAATGATGTATATCTGTTGTTTGAAGAACCTACAGCACAGGAAATCCAGCAGGTAGTACCTACAAAGTTAAAAAATCATCCTGTGGTGGAACCTTTTGAGATGCTGACAGAGATGTATAGCTTGCCGAGATATGATGAAATTGACCCTACTCCGATTATGATGCCATTTTATTTGACATTTTTTGGGATGATGGCTGCGGATATCGGTTATGGTTTACTGCTGTTTTTAGCAACGACCCTCGTCAGAAAGTTTGTGGTGTTGCCAAAAGGAAGAAACAGGTTCATGAAATTATTTCAGATTTTGTCCCTTCCAATCATGGCATGGGGCTTCATCTACGGCTCGTTTTTCGGCGTAGAAATTTACCAGTACATTGGAACAGGCGGTCTGCCTTTGCCACTCTTATCCACGACGACAGATGTCAATCAAATTTTGATTTTATCAGTGGTGTTTGGATTTATTCAAATCATGACAGGTTTGCTGGTCAATGGGATTCAGCTGATCAAACGCAAACAATATTTGTCCAGTGTTAGTGAAAGTTTTGCTTGGCAAGGATTACTTGTTGGCATTATTGTGCTGGCCTCAGGGATGCTATTCCTGGATAATCAGGGGTTTGTAATCATCGGGTCGGCAGTAGCCATTTTATCCGCATTGTCAATTGTCGTTGTCCCTATCATTCAATCCAAGTCGAAATTGAAAGGTTTGGCAAAGGGGATGTACGGGCTATACGGTATCACGGGTTACATCGGAGATTTAGTAAGTTATACCCGGCTGATGGCTTTGGGGATTTCTGGCGGAAGTATCGCTGCGGCTTTTAATATGATTGTCGGTTTTATGCCGCCGGTAGCGAAATTTTCTATCGGGATTGTTTTGCTGATCGTTTTACATGGCCTTAATATTTTCTTGTCTTTGCTAAGTGCCTATGTTCACGGGGCAAGACTGCAGTATGTCGAGTTTTTTGGCAAATTTTATACTGGAGGCGGCCGGGCGTTCAATCCTTTAAAAACAGAAGAGAAATATATCAACATTGAAAAGAAAAAATAATTTGATCAAGACAATTTGTGAAACGGAGAGGAATTATTAAAATGATGAATTTTTTAACACATGAAAATGGCGGTTATTTATTTGCCATATTAGGTATGGCAGTAGCAACAATTTTTTCAGGTATCGGCTCAGCAAAAGGTGTTGGCTATGCAGGGGAATCTGCTGCGGCTCTGACAACGGAACAACCTGAAAAGTTCGGTCAGGCATTAATCTTGCAACTGCTTCCCGGGACTCAAGGACTTTATGGCTTTGTTATCGCCTTTGTTATTATGACAAATCTAAGCGGGGAAGCCATGTCTGTGGTACAAGGTCTGGGCTATCTGATTGCTTCACTGCCGATTGCCTTTACCGGTTTGTTTTCCGGTATTTTCCAAGGTCGGGTGTCGGCTGCCGGTATTCAAATTTTGGCAAAAAAACCTGAACATGCAACAAAAGGAGTTATTTTTTCTGCCATGGTTGAAACATACGCGATTTTAGGATTAGTTATCTCTTTTTTCCTTGTCTCTAATGTGAAATAAAACGGGAGACACTGAAAACCAATACCATTGGAGGGATAAAATTGGAAGCAATAGAGCGGATAATTCAACAAATCGAAAAAGAAAGCCATGCGAAGATGGAGGCGTACAAGCAAGAACGTCTATCTGAAATGCAGGATGAATTTGAGAGAGAAAAAAGAAAAGAAGAAAAAAATATAACGGAACAAATCCATAAAAACTTAAATAAAATCAACCGGGATACAAAATTGATGCTGGAACGTCAGCGCATCCAAAGACGTCAGAAAGTCTTGACTAAAAAACAGGACTTGCTGGATGAGTTGTTTGAAGCTTTGACTGAACGAATGAATCAGTGGGGTCAAAAAGAATTTCAGGAATTTATGGAGGGGATTTTACCCAAAATTCCTATTTCCGGTGAGGCTGAAATTATTTTAGGAGAATACTCCAAAGGATTAATCACCTCAGACTGGCTGGGACAGTTCCGTTCCCTTGATAGAGTCTATACCTTGTCTGTTGATGAGCAGGTGGACCGGCAGGGCGGTTTTGTGGTCAGACAGGGAAAAATCGAATATAATTTTTTGTTTTCTTCTTTAGTAGAAGAATTAAAAGAAAAAGAAGGATTTTATGTGTCGCAGCAATTATTTCAGCAAGGAGATTAGTCCATGAAAGAAACAGCTTATAACCAAATCAATCCGCTGATTCGTCTGAAAGAAACAGAATTGTTGACGACTGATGACTTTGAACAGATGATTCAGGCGGACAGCTTAGAAGAAGTGATAGATTTGCTGAAAAATTCTGCCTATGAGCCTTACGCCACCATGGACTTATTGAGAAATTTTGATAAAGTGTACGCAAAAGAGCAGCGAAAGCTATTCAGTTGGCTGTATCAAATCGTGCCAGAAGTCAAAATCGTCCATGTGTATTCCTCACGTTTCACATTTCATAATCTAAAAATCTTAACAAAGGCTGAAGTTGCCAAAAGTAATTTAGACCATTTGTTATTGCCGGATGGATTGTATGATTCTTCCAGCTTAAAAAGTGCCATTCGTACAAAGAAATCTAACGAACTTCCGCCGACTATCTTGAAAGCCGTGCAAGAAGTATCAGATTATTTGCAAGAATCAAGGATTATGCAAGGCATCGATATCATCTATGACCGGCTGTATTTGACGTATCAGCGTGAATTGGCAAATGAGATTGGAGACCAGAATTTATTGGAAGAGGTCATCTCCTTTATCGATTTTAATAATTTTGAGACATTGGCAAGAGGGATTATGCGTAAAAATACACCGACATTTTTGTCCACTGTTCTTTCCAGTTCGGGGAGCATTCCCAAAGAAGAATTGCTGACTTATGCAGCTGGTTCTCTGGAAGAATTTAGTGCCTATTTGTTAGGGACAAAATATGGTGAGGCCTTGTCTACATTAGTTTTGCCAGACAAGAAAGTCATTAATGTGGCGGGGATGGATAGATTGAAAGATGATTATTTGACTGGATTTTATTCCAAATCGGATACGACAGCTTTTGGCCCTTTGCCTCTTCTAGCTTATATGAATGACAAGCAAATCGAATGGAAAAATTTGCGCTTGATTTTAGTTGGGAAGCACAATAAGTTTTCTGACAAGCAAATTCGTGAAAGGATGAGGATCGTATGAGTCGAAAAGTTGGCGTCATCGGAGACAAATATTCTGTGATGTTGTTTAAACTGTTTGATTTTCAGGTACATTATGCGGAATCATCCAGCCAGATAAGAGCAGCCATTCGAGATATGGCTGAAAAAGACTATGGTGTTATTTTTATTACCGAGGAGGCCGCGGCATCTGTCAAAGAGACGATCGAATCATATAAAAGCCGGCTGACCCCGGCGATTATCTTGATTCCCAGTCAGCACGGCAGTCAAGGGATAGGCATGGAAGAAATCAGAGACAATGTTGAGCGGGCCATAGGGCAAAATATTTTATAGCAAAGGTCAAAACGGATGGAGATAGCCAATCCATAGGCAAGGAGGAAAATTTGTGCAGCAAGGAACAATTATAAAGGTGTCAGGTCCGCTTGTAATGGCAAAAAATATGTCAGATGCAAGTATTCAAAATATGTGTTATGTCGGTGATGCAGGCATCATCGGAGAAATCATCGAGATGAGAGGGGACGTTGCATCTATTCAAGTGTACGAGGAATCGACAGGCATTGGCCCCGGAGAACCGGTGGTCACTACGGGAAAACCGTTGTCTGTGGATTTAGCTCCGGGATTAGTGGAGCAAATATTTGACGGTATCCAACGTCCCCTAGATACGTTTGCGGTTCAGAGTAACAGTAATTTTCTAACCCGGGGAGTTAAAATTCCCGCTTTAGATGAAGAAAAAAAATGGTTGTTCGTCCCTGAAGTCAAAGTCGGTGAGCCGGTGGAAGCAGGAGATGTGATCGGTGCTGTTCAAGAAACGAAAAGCATTCTTCACCGCATCATGGTGCCAGTGGGAGTGTCAGGCACAGTTAAAATGGTTCAGCATGGCGAATTTACAATTAATGAAGTCGTTTATGTTTTAGAAACGGCAACTGGAGACCGGGAATTTACCATGAAGCAAAAATGGCCGGTACGTAAGAGGCGTCCAGTGGCTCAAAAACTTAATCCCAAAGTACCCATGATTACTGGCCAACGGGTAATTGATACCTTTTTTCCAATTGTGAAAGGTGGAGCCGCAGCTGTTCCGGGACCTTTTGGTGCAGGAAAAACAGTGGTACAGCATCAAATTGCCAAATGGGCAGATGTGGATTTAGTTGTTTATGTGGGCTGCGGTGAACGTGGTAATGAAATGACGGATGTATTGAACGAATTTCCAGAATTGATTGATCCCCAAACGGGAGAGTCATTGATGGAGCGGACAGTTTTGATCGCTAACACTTCCAATATGCCGGTAGCGGCAAGGGAAGCATCAATTTACACAGGGATTACTATCGCAGAGTACTTCCGTGATATGGGTTATTCTGTCGCTATCATGGCGGATTCTACCTCTCGCTGGGCAGAAGCGCTGCGTGAGATGAGTGGGCGTTTGGAAGAGATGCCGGGGGATGAAGGCTACCCAGCTTATTTGGGAAGCAGACTAGCTGAATATTACGAACGTGCCGGTCAGGTAATCACATTGGGAACAGAAGAACGTCAAGGCAGTATCACAGCCATCAGTGCGGTTTCACCTTCTGGCGGAGATATTTCCGAACCTGTGACTCAAAACACATTGCGAGTGGTGAATGTGTTTTGGGGATTGGATGCACCGCTTGCGCAACAGCGCCATTTTCCTTCTATCAACTGGTTGAATAGTTATTCTTTGTATGCCAACCAGACCGGTGAATATTTAGATGATCTTTTGCAAACTAACTGGTCAGAAATGGTAGCTGAGGGAATGAAACTTTTGCAGGAAGAAGCAGAACTGTCAGAAATTGTCAGGCTGGTAGGGATTGATTCTTTGTCAGATGAAGACCGTTTAGTGTTAGAAATAACTAAGTCGATTCGAGAGGACTACTTGCAGCAAAATGCGTTTGATGAGGTAGACACGTTTACCTCCATCGAAAAACAATATAAGATGCTGAATCTTATCTTAACTTTTTATCGGGAAGCTACGTATGCACTTTCTTTGAATGCTTATTTGAGTGAAATCATGGAGGGTACTGTGGCGATTCGAGACCAAATCGCCCGCAGCAAATTTTTGCCGGAATCTGAAATAAGTAAAATCGATGAAGTTACCAGCAGTGTGAAAAGCAGATTGAGGGAAATCGTTGCTGAAGGAGGGATGAGCCACCATGATTAAAGAATATCGTACAATCAGTGAAGTGGTCGGCCCGCTGATGATTGTTGAACAAGTGACGGGAGTCAAATATGAGGAACTGATTGAAGTACGTTTGCAAAACGGTGAGACGAGACGGGGTCAGGTGTTGGAAATTGATGGCGATCGTGCCATGGTACAGGTTTTTGAAGGGACGAGCGATATCAACTTACGTGATTCTCAAGTGAGATTTTTAGGCAGACCTTTAGAGCTTGGCGTTTCTGAGGATATGCTGGGGCGTGTCTTTGACGGCATGGGCCGTATTATTGACAAAGGCGCTCAACTTCTTCCAGAGAAAAAAGTCAATATTAACGGGGAAGTTATCAATCCGGCTGTCAGGGACTATCCTGATGAGTTTATCCAGACAGGAATTTCTACTATCGATCATTTAAATACACTGGTACGGGGGCAAAAGCTGCCGGTTTTCTCCGGATCAGGTTTGCCTCATAAAGAATTTGCTGCTCAAATTGCCAGACAAGCTACCGTTTTGAATTCGGATGATGAATTTGCCGTAGTCTTTGCTGCTATCGGAATCACATTTGAAGAGGCGGACTTCTTTGTTGAGAATTTTAGAGAAACAGGGGCGTTGGACCGTTCGGTAGTATTTATGAATTTAGCCGATGATCCTGCCATTGAAAGAATTGCTACTCCGAGAATGGCATTGACTGCCGCAGAGTATTTGGCTTATGAAAAAGGCATGCATGTTCTGGTGATTATGACCGACATGACCAATTATTGTGAAGCCTTGCGGGAGATTTCTGCAGCCAGAAGGGAAGTGCCGGGACGCCGAGGGTATCCGGGCTATCTCTATACGGATTTGGCTAACTTATATGAACGTGCGGGGAGAATTCGCGGCTTGCAAGGTTCTGTGACACAAATTCCCATATTGACAATGCCTGAAGATGACAAAACTCATCCGATTCCAGATTTAACAGGATATATTACTGAAGGGCAGATTATTTTGTCCCGTGAATTATACAAAAGAGGCATCCAACCGCCTGTGGACGTGTTACCGTCTTTATCACGCTTGAAAGATAAAGGGACAGGTAAAGGAAAAACCCGTGAAGACCATGCGGCTACCATGAACCAATTATTTTCTGCCTATGCTCAAGGCAAGCAGGCCAAGGAGCTGGCGGTAGTGCTAGGTGAAGCAGCCTTGTCAGAAGTTGATAAGATTTATAGCAAATTTGCTGAAAGATTTGAGCAAGAGTATATTAATCAAGGGTTTCAAATGAATCGTACGATTGAAGAAACATTGGACTTAGGTTGGGAATTGCTCAGTATGCTGCCTAGGACGGAACTAAAGCGGATCAAAGATGATATGTTAGATGATTATTTAAACAAAAAGGCGTGATGCGAAATGGCGAAACATGTTAATCCAACAAGAATGGAGCTTTCACGTTTAAAAAAGCAGCTGGTGACGGCTGTTAGAGGACATAAATTGCTGAAAGATAAACAGGATGAGTTAGTCCGTCAATTTATCTTATTGATACGGAAGAATGCTGCATTGCGTGAGGAAATGGAAAAAAAACTAACGGCAGCTTTCTCTTCTTTTGCTTTGGCCAGTGCCACGCTGAATGAATCCTATATCGAAGAACTGATGGCAATTTCTACTGGTGAAATGACTGTGGAAGTCATCGAAGAAAACATTATGAGTGTCAAAGTCCCCATTATGAATTTTGATTACGAAGAAGAATTAATTGCTCCACCATTCAGATACGGCTATTTGAACTCTAATGTAGAATTAGATGAGTCTTTCGAAGAATTAACAAAGATATTACCCTTGATGCTGGAATTGGCAGAAGTAGAAAAAACTTGTCAGCTAATGGCCACAGAGATCGAAAAAACTAGAAGACGGGTCAATGCTTTAGAGTATATGACGATTCCAGAGTTGGAGGAGACAATCACCAGTATCAGAAACAAACTGGAAGAAACGGAAAGAAGCAATATCACACGTTTGATCAAAGTCAAAAAAATGAAGCAATAGCTTTCCATTTCTTTTTAGATATTGTAAGAGTAAAAAAAATCACACCGACGGAAAAGAGTCCCGGTTGCCGGGAAGCTCTTTTCCGTTGTTTTTACTATGAGTATAAAAAAATAGTTTTGAAAGTCCGTTATTGGATTGCGTCAAGAGATGTTGTTTGTTATAGTGATGTGGTTAACAAAAAATTGAAGTTATTAGATATTCGGTGGAGGAAGTAATGATGTCACAAAAGAAAAAACACTCGTTTAGATTTTCGAGTGCACAATTTATCACAGGAAGTTTTCTGCTGATAATTTTAATTGGCGCGTGTTTGCTGTCGCTGCCCATCGCTTCTGTAAATGGTCCGACAAATTTTCTGGATGCTCTTTTTGTAGCCACCTCTGCTACTTGTGTGACAGGGTTGACCACAGTCAATACGGCGGCACATTGGACATTGTTTGGCCGTACAGTCATCATGATTTTGATAGAAATCGGCGGCATGAGTTTCTTGTTAATTTCCTTGATGATTTTGTTTACTAGCAAGAAAAAAGCAAGTTTTTCAACCAGAATGTTGATTAAAGATTATATGAATTTAGGGGAATTCAGCGGTGTGTTTAAAATTGCAAAGTACACCATGAAAATCTCATTGTCGATTCAGCTGCTGGGCACGTTCTTGTTGTCGTTTTATTTCGTCCCTAAACACGGTTTTTTGAATGGACTGGGTCACAGTATTTTTCATGCAGTCTCAGCTTTTTGTAATGCTGGTTTTGATTTGTTTGGCGATAGTTTGGAAAGTGCGACAAAAGAACCCTTTTTATTGGTAGTAATAAGTCTTTTGATTCTTGCAGGGGGATTGGGATTTGTTGTATGGAAAGAGTTGCTGGAGTTTGGCAAACGGAAAAAATTGTCCATGCATTCTTCTTTGACTCTTCGTGCTTCTATGATTATTTTGGGACTTAGTTTTTTACTGTTTTTTATCTTTGAAAAAGGTTTCTCTATTCATGATCACACGCTGTCTTTCACAGAAAAAATCAGTAATATATTGTTTCTAACGGTGACACCGCGGACAGCAGGCTTTAATAATGTCTCATATACGAATGTTTCAACGGCTTCCTTACTTTTGACCACTTTTTTGATGTTTATCGGAGGAAATTCTGGTTCGACAGCCGGTGGACTGAAAGTATCAACTTTTTCAGTGCTGTTTTTAAATATCAAGAATATTTTACTTGGAAAAGAACATACGTCTTACCGTGAAAGAACGATCAAAAAAAATACGATATTATCCAGCTATGCTCTCTTCTTTTTGGCATTGACCTTGATTTCAGTGTCTGCGATCATCTTATCGGTAACGGAAACTATTCCGCAAAATTTTGGTGTGGAGTATATTATTTTTGAAGTTTTTTCTGCTTTTGGTACAGTGGGAGTGACGATGGGACTGACCCCGAATTTAACGGTCGTTGGTAAAGTCGTGATTATGCTGCTAATGTTCATCGGTAGAATAGGTATCTATACCTTTATTTTTTCTTTGATAAGAAAACGTCAAAGCACCCATGATCATTTTAAATATCCAGAAGGCTTTCTGATGGTCGGCTAGCAGAAAATACTGGCTGGAAATGATGGGAAATAAGACAGAAAAACAAACCCAGACATCGTTTATCAGGATGTCTGGGTTTAGTTATTCAAATGTTGCCTCTTGAAAGTAGGAACTCAAATGAGTTTTTAAAAATTACTTGATGCTGAATTCACTTTGTGCCTTATCCCCAGTATACCAGTCGAATTCGATTTCAAAAGAATGCTTTTCTCCTTTTATTTCATAGGAATATTCGACTTTCAGGTGCTCAGATGGAGAAATAACAGTTTCCTTGCTTCCTTCCGTCATTGTGAAGGAACCTTCTTCTTTAAGTTTTTTTGCAATGGTTTCGAGGGTCGTGGCAAATTCAAGTAAACTTTGGCGATCTTCGCGATCAATCAGGACATTTGTTACAGGTTTATCATTCATTGTCATCGCTCCCTTATTGTTGTTACTTAAATTATACCTTATTTTTACTATTTTTTTAAGTTTTATCATGTCAATAAGGAAACAAAAAACGATAGAAAATAAATGAATCAGAGTGAAAAGTTCTTTACTTATGAAAGGAGGTTGGACGGTGGAAAGGATTTAAACAAACTAAAAAGTCGATGGCGATTACAGAGGATTAAGAAAGATTGCTTGTAAAGGTTTCAAGGTAAAAGTTGATTTTTGGCAGAAGAAAAAATCTCCATTGATTTTAATACTTGTATTTGCTATACTCAATTAGTGACCGCATCTTATCTTGTGTCAGAGTCATGTTTGAAACAAGTCAACTGATTGCAAAAATCAGGTGAGATAAAAAATAAATATTTTAAAGGTTCCTTAGCTCAGTTGGGAGAGCACTACCTCGACAAGGTAGGGGTCGCTGGTTCGAGACCAGTAGGGACCATCATGCCAAACGCTCGTATACCAAGGGTTTGGCTTTTTTTGTGCATATCTGTAAAGTTTTTACATAGAATTATCTTTCTTCATTTTTAACAAATCAATTTTTTATCTTTGGAGGGGACAGGTAAGAAAAACTCTATCCTTTATAACATCAACACCCAAACTAATCCCACATATAAGAAAGGAACAAAAGGGAGTCTGGTGACTTCCTTCTTGAGAAGATTCAGCAGCAAAACATATATCAACGCTAAGATAGTCGCAAGAAAGATAATCTGCCACATGGAAATAAAATCAATGAAGCAGCTCCAGACACATAAAAGCTTAATATCACCTTCACCAAAACCGTCTGGTACGATGTGGGTCAAGAAGCGAAAAGATAAATAAAAACAAATAGACGCCCACCAAAAGAAGGAATGGTCGGCTGGAGATATCAGTGTGATGGTCCACATTAAAAGAAACTGTCCATATAAAATACTGGGAGATAATAAAGTATAGTGAGTATCGGTGTAGGCAAGGAGAAAATTTGCATAAACTAAAATAACTGTCACTGGTGACGAGAGATTTTTTTGAAAAGCTGTGCCAAAAATGAAAGATAAAAAAATAAGAACCCGCAAAAAAGGAAGGGGTGTTTGTTTAGGCAGAATCTCGGAAAATTCCAGATGGATTAATTTAGGCAGAGATACAGAGGCTAACGCAAGAAAAAGAACAGGCACCACTAATGACTCCATAAGTTTCCTTCTCCTTAGAATGATTTATAATAGAATTCGACAAAGGGATGTTTTCCATTGAAAAACACTTCGTTTTGAAGGATAATGAAACTACCTTTACCATCGATACAACAATCAGCTAGAATTATTTGAGATGGTTTAAAAAAATAAGATAGGATGTTAGGGATGAGTCCAATAACGAAAAAGTCTGTATTTCTGATCATGTTCCCTTTGCTTGCTGTTTTAATGCTGACTTCTTGTAAAGAAGCAGTGAAACCAGAAGAAGCAGGAGTTTTGTTTGTTAATCAATTAGTTTTTCAAGAAGATAAAGACTTATTTGCTGCCAATTTTTCGAATGGGGAAGAACTGTCTGAAGAAATCAATCTGCAGAAAAAGACACTGGTGGCCAATATCGTTTCAGATATCAATCAGTTTGGGGGCGTTATTTCCTCCGAGCAGACAGAGGCAATGGTAGAGCTTTGGATTAAAAAAATGATGACAACCACACAATTTCAACTGAAAAGTCTGAAAGATTTGGGGCAGCGTCAGTATGAAGTCTATTTCACTGTGACAGGGTTGGATTTTATTCGCTCCTATCAGGAAATGACAGATGATTTAGTAGATGAAATGTTGAATAATCCTGAAATCTCGACAAATAATTACAAGCTGGGAGACAGCATGGTAGCTTCTATGACAGAGGCAATCGAGGATATTCGTCAGAGCGAAGAGTCAGTGAAAGTTTCGCTAATCCTTGAAAAAGACGGGTCGCAATGGAAAATTGATCCAAAAGAACGTGAAAAAAAAGCAACGCAAATGTTGCTGGCGTTTTTATCTGGTCATGGATCATCAGAAAGTTTGGCGGAGGAAATGCAGAAAGTCGTTCAAAGAAGTATGACAGAGGCGCAAAACATGATCGATGATGAATATAAAGGTAAAAAAGAAAAGACTTCCAGAGATGAAAATAAACCAGAAGATTCTTCCAGTGAAAAAGAAGAGACATCTGGGGAAGTGACGATTGAAACCGAGGAAACTTATGATACTGGCAATGATTCTTCAAATGAAAAACCATAAGCTATAAATTAAAAAGTCGCAGCACTGCTAAAAGGTTTTGGGCAGTTGCCGGCTTTTTTTGTGTCGGGAGTTCTGAAGTTAATGTATACTTAGAACAGAAATCAAAGAAGGAGTAAGAGAATGAGAGAACTGATTGAAAATAAGCTAGATTTGCTGCCGTCAAGTCCCGGATGTTACTTGATGAAAGATAAACATCAAACAATCATTTATGTCGGCAAAGCTAAAAACCTGAAAAATCGTGTGCGTTCTTACTTCAGAGGAAGCCATGATACGAAAACAGAACGCCTCGTCAGTGAAATCACTGATTTCGAATATATTGTCACAGAGTCCAACATTGAAGCTCTGCTGTTGGAAATAAATCTGATTAAAGAAAATGACCCCAAATATAATATTATGTTAAAGGATGATAAAAGTTATCCTTTTATAAAGATTACCAATGAAAAATATCCTCGTTTATTGATTACTCGAAAAGTAAAAAAAGATAGAGGGTTGTATTTTGGTCCCTATCCTGATGTGAGAGCAGCAAATGATACAAAAAAACTATTGGATAAGCTGTATCCTCTGCGAAAGTGCAAAGTATTGCCCAAAGAAGTGTGTCTATACTACCATTTGGGTCAATGTTTGGCACCTTGTGTGATGAAGGTGGACTCGCAAATTTACAAAGATATGGTAGAAGAAATCAAGCAATTTTTAAATGGCGGTTATACCGAGATTCAGAAGGATTTGGAAAAACAAATGCTGTCAGCGGCGGAAAAAATGGAATTTGAAAAAGCAGCTGAATTGCGAGATCAAATGAAGGCTATCGAAACCGTGATGATTAAACAGAAAATGACTTATGCAGACTTTGTAGATCGTGATGTCTTCGGCTATCACGTAGACAAGGGGTGGATGTGTGTCCAAGTTTTCTTTATACGTCAAGGAAAATTAATTGAACGAGATGTGTCGGTGTTTCCTTTTTATAACGAACCGGAAGAAGATTTTTTGACATTTATCGGACAGTTTTATTTGGAAAATCAGCATTTTGTGCCTAAAGAGCTTTTTATACCAGACGATATTGATTTGGCTAGTGTGGAAGCATTAGTCAAAACAAAGGTATTCCAGCCTAAAAGAGGGGAAAAGAAAAAGTTGGTAGCCTTGGCAAATAAAAATGCGAAGGTTGCTCTGACTGAAAAATTTGATTTGATTGAACGAAGAGAAGAAAGAACAATCGGTGCTGTGGAAGGACTGGGGAATGCGTTGAATATTCCTGCACCAATTCGGATTGAGGCATTCGATAACTCCAATATTATGGGAACCAGTGCAGTCTCGGCGATGGTCGTATTTATTGACGGGAAACCAGCCAAAAATGAGTATCGAAAGTATAAAATCAAAACAGTTACTGGTCCAGACGACTATGCCTCTATGAGAGAAGTTATTTACCGGCGATATGCCCGAGTACTAAAAGAAGAACTGCCGTTGCCGGATTTAGTTATTATTGATGGCGGCAAAGGTCAAGTGGATGCAGCTAGAGAAGTTTTGGAAAATCAGCTGGGACTGGAGTTGCCGATAGCAGGTTTGGCCAAAAATGAAAGACATAAAACGAGCGAGTTGTTATTTGGTCCCACTTTGGACACCGTGCCTTTAAAAAGAAATTCCCATGAATTCTTTTTATTGCAGCGGATTCAGGAAGAAGTCCACCGTTTTGCAATTACTTTCCACCGTCAGCTTCGCAGCAAAACCAGTTTTTCTTCTCGCTTAGATGGCATCGAAGGGTTAGGGCCGAAACGTAAACGGTCTTTGTTGAAACATTTTAAATCTATTAAAAGTATTGAGCAGGCAACTTTGGAAGAGCTTCAGAAAGCAGGCTTGCCAAAAAATGTGGCTGAACGTGTCCGCCAACACTTTCATAGCGAAGCTGAGAGACCAAAGTCTGATGACAATTAATTTGATTAGTGGTACAATTTTGAAGTCAGTAAAATTGTTGAATAATGAAAGAGATGGGAAAAATGAATAATGCTATCATTCAGATAATTTGCGGAATTATTATTTTTGTGAGTATCTTATATTATTTAAAAGTAATGCCTAGTTATCGCCAGACGGACCGGGGCAACCGTGTGTTGTCGGCTGCCAGTCAACTGACTTTCAGCAGCTATATGGTTGGGTTTGCTTTAATTTTAATTGTTATCAGCATTCAGGGGATGTCCACTCGTAACTTCATTCAGAGCTGTTTGTTGCATGCAACAATTGTTTCTGTTGTGAATGCTGGAAGCATCATTTTTTATAATATAAAACTGCCGAAAAATTAAAGTTGCAGACAATTTCTGATAGGAGACAGAAGGAGGGGAAACATGTTAGAGGTAAAAAATCTTAACAAAACTTTCGGCTCATTGAAAGCTGTGGATGATGTTTCATTTGCAGTGCCTGGCGGGAAGATTTTGGGATTGATTGGTCAAAATGGTGCGGGGAAATCAACGACATTTCGTTTGATTTTAGATTTCTTAAGTCCTGACTCAGGAGAAATTTTATGGAATGGCGCACCCTTAACTGAAAAAAATTATAATGAGATTGGTTATTTGCCAGAAGAAAGGGGATTGTATCCCAAAATCAGCATTGAAGACCAGCTGATTTTTTTTGCCAAATTAAGAGGGAAAACCAAAAAGGAGATTTCTCCTTTAATTGACCAGTGGATGGAAAACTTTCAAGTGAAGGGTAAAAAAAGTGATAAGATTAAATCCTTGTCCAAAGGGAATCAACAAAAGGTTCAAGTGATTGCCACCTTGATTCATAGTCCCAAGTTGATTATTTTAGATGAACCATTCAGCGGACTGGATCCGGTCAATGCAGAGTTATTGAAAGACGCAATTCTTGCCTTGAAGGAACAGGGATCATCAGTCATTTTTTCAAGCCACAATATGGAAAATGTTGAAAAAATTTGTGATCATTTGATTATGCTAAGAGATGGTGCTGTTGTTCTAGATGGTGCGGTCCATGATATTCGCCATCAGTTTGAGCGGACGAAATTGCTGATCGATTCCAAGTTGCCGATGGAAGCTATCTCTGAGATAGAGGGAGTGAATCGAGTTGTTCGCCGGGTGGATGGTATTCTGCAAGTTGATTTGGCGAATGAAAAAGTAGGAGAAGAAATTTTCAGACTCGGAGCTGACTTAGGTTATATGCCGATTTTCAGTCAGACCCCGCCTACATTGGAGGAAATTTTCAAGATGAAAGTGGGGGAGAATCATGAATAAATTTTGGGTCGTTGCGCTAGAAACATATAAAAGAAACGTTAAAAGCGTCACGTTTTTAGTCATGTTGCTAGCTCCGCTGCTGATCATCGGGATTGGCGCCCTTTCCGGGTTTATTGGTTCTAAGATGGGCGAAGCAGACGAAATTGCTGTGGTCTCCGACAATGAAGTGATTCGTCAGGCATTTCTTGAACAAAGTGATTTGACGATCGTGGAGAAGTTTGATACTGAACCCGAGGCAGAGCAGGCGCTGAAAGATGATAAAATTGGCGGTTATCTGGCAATTGCTATCGATGAAGAGACGCAAAAATTAACGGGAAGTTATATCGGAACCTCAGCAATGGGCACTACGGATAAAATGATGACCACTCAGATTTTGTCCAGCATTCAAATGAGTTTTATCAGTCAGGAGCTGGGACTGACAGGAGACGATTTGCAAAAATTATTGACTCCTGCCGATCTAAGCGAAAAAACAGTAAAAGTTGAAGATGGGAAAATCACTGAAGCTAAAGGCAATCAGCTGGCGATGATGATTGTTTCCATGCTGGTCAGTGTTGCGATGTTTATGATTATCACCTTGTATTCACAAATTGTGGCACAGGAAGTAGCCTCGGAAAAAGGCACCCGAATCATGGAGATTATTTTATCCAGTACTAAGGCGTCAAAACATTTTTACGGTAAAATGATGGGGATTCTAATGGTGATACTGACGCAATTAATTGCTTACGTACTGGCTTTTGTTGCAGCTTTTCCATTAGTGAAGAATTTGGACATCGTCAAAGATTTTTTGAAGGTGGTTCCTTTGAAAGATTTAGCGAAGAGTCTTTTAGGCTATAATATGTTATTTCTTCTTTTAGGGGTCATGATTTATACGATTGCAGCAGCTTTCAGCGGCTCCCTAGTTTCTAAAGCAGAAGATGCCAGCAAAGCAGTGGTACCTGTTTCTTATCTGTCTATGGCAGGTTACTTTCTGACGATTTTCTTAGGCATGAATTCCCCTAACCATTTATTGTTTAGGATTTCATCTTTTATTCCGTTTCTGTCTTCTTACACAATGCCTCAGCGAATTGCCAGCGGAGGCGTCAAAGATACAGAAGTAATTATTTCTCTAGTGATTTTAGCCGTATCTGTCGTTTTACTTTTGAAACTTTCTGCCACACTATATAAATCAACAGCACTTGTGTATAGTGATGCCGGCATGTGGAAAACACTGAGACAATCTATCGGGAATAATCACACAAATAAAGCTGATTAATTTTTTATAAAACAAAGACCTGTCTGATGTAGAATTTGTCTAATTAGAAAGGTCTTTGCTTTTTTCATGCAGAGAAAGCTGTTTCATAGTAAAATAGTAAGCAAGGAGGTAATGACTAATGGACATAACAAAGACAATTCGATTGAACAACGGGGTGGAAATGCCTCGTCTCGGCTTAGGAGTTTGGAGAGCTGAAGAAGGCGGACAAGTTGAAAATGCTGTGAAGTGGGCTCTGGAATTCGGCTATCGTTCCATCGATACAGCGAAAGTGTACGGTAACGAAGCAGGGGTAGGCAAAGCCATCCGTGAAAGCGGCGTCCCTCGTGAAGAACTATTCGTAACGACGAAAGTTTGGAATGATGAGCAGGGGTATGAATCCACGCTGAAGGCCTTTGATAACAGTTTGAGAGATTTGCAGCTGGACTACATCGACCTGTATTTGATCCACTGGCCAGTGGAAGGCAAGTACAATGATACTTGGCGGGCAATGGAAGAGATTTATGCCAGCGGAAAAGTCAAAGCGATAGGCGTCAGCAATTTTCATGCCCATCATTTGGACGATTTAATGTCTCATGCAGAGATAGTACCAGTCATCAACCAGATAGAACTTCACCCATATTTGAATCAGAAAGAGTTGCGAGATTACTGCAAAGATAAAGGAATCGTGGTGGAAGCGTGGAGTCCTTTAGGGCAAGGCAAAGTCCTTGAAAATGAGGTGTTAAGACAGATTGCAGCAAAATATAACAAAACAGTTGCTCAAATTATTTTGCGCTGGGATCTGCAGCACGATATCGTAACCATCCCTAAATCGGTCACCAAGAGTCGAATCATTGAAAATGGCAGTGTCTTTGATTTTCAATTGACTGATGAGGATATGGCAAAAATTGACGGTTTGAATAAAAATGAAAGATTTGGTGCCAATCCGGATACCTTTGATTTCTAAAAATCAGAAAAATAACTTTCCAGAGCGTGAGCTTTTGGGAAGTTGTTTTTTTGTTTTCGTGAGTAAATATTTTTATTAAATTATTGTATAAGCAAACGTATTCCTAGAGAAGTTTTCTAAGATTTTTGTTATAATGGTAAAGATTGTAAAATTAGAAAGGACGTTGTGTATGTCGCATATAAATACTTTACTAAAGGGAATGAATCCCAGGCAAAAAGAAGCCGTAAAGCTAACCAACGGTCCATTATTGATCATGGCAGGCGCAGGGAGCGGAAAAACAAGAGTGCTGACCCATCGCATTGCCTATTTAATCGAGGAAAAAGAAGTCAATCCCTGGAATATTCTGGCGATTACCTTTACGAATAAAGCAGCCAAAGAAATGAGAGAACGTGTCAGCCGGCTTGTGAAAGAAAACAGCGAGGCGATCTGGGTGTCGACGTTTCACGCAATGTGTGTTCGTATCTTACGTCGGGACGTGGATTTAATTGGTTACAGCAGTAACTTTACGATTGTTGATACTTCAGAACAGCAAACGCTGATGAAACGTATTCTTAAAGAATTGAATCTCGATCCTAAAAAATTTGATCATCGGGCCATGTTATCTCACATCAGTCAGGCAAAAAATGAATTGTTGACTGCTAAAGCCTATGAGGCCCGTCAGGGGGATTATTTCCAGCAGCAAGTGGCTAAATGTTATCTCCTTTATCAAAAAGAGCTTAGACTCAATCAGTCCATGGACTTTGATGATTTGATCATGTTGACGATTCGTCTGCTTCAAGAACATCCCGAAGTCTTGTCATATTATCAAAATAAATTTCAGTATATTCATGTGGATGAATATCAGGATACGAACCATGCGCAGTATACATTAGTCAATTTGCTGGCAGCACGTTTTAGAAATCTTTGTGTGGTTGGGGATGCGGATCAAAGTATTTATGGCTGGCGTGGTGCGGATATCCAAAACATTATGGATTTTGAAAAAGACTACCCTGATGCCAAGGTCATCTTACTGGAGCAAAATTACCGGTCGACGCAAACGATTTTAGATGCGGCAAATCATGTCATCAACAATAATGATAACCGCAAGAAAAAAGAGTTGTGGACGGAAAACACAGAAGGGGATAAAATCACTTACTTCCGCGGCAGGACAGAGCGGGAAGAAGCGTTGTTTGTCATCCAGCAAATCGAGGCACTGAAAGAAAAAGATCAGCGTTCGAATGGCGATTTTGCTGTGTTGTACCGGACGAATGCCCAGTCGCGGGTATTGGAAGAAATGTTGTTAAAATCAAATATTCCTTACACTATGGTAGGAGGACATAAATTCTACGATCGAAAAGAGATCAAAGACATCATCGCCTATCTGCGTTTGATTGCTAATCCCATGGACTCTTTAAGTTTCGAACGTATTGTCAACGAGCCAAAACGAGGCATCGGTGCAACCTCCATTAGTAAATTGCAAGATTTTGCGTCACTTTATGAATGGGGTTTACTGGAAGCAGCAGTGAACGTTGATTTAGCCAACATCACAGGAAAAGCGGCCAGAGAATTAGTGAAATTTGCTCATATGATACAGGATTTGCAAAAGATGGTTCCTTATTTGACGATAACAGAACTTGTTGAAGAAGTTCTAAAACGGAGTGGTTATACAGAAAGTCTAGCCATTCAAAACAATTTGGAAGCTGAGACACGTATCGAAAACTTACAGGAATTTATGACTGTGACAAAAGAATATGATAAAGAATCCGCCACAGCTGAAACTCAGTCAGAAGAAAATAAGCTGGTCAGCTTTTTAAATGATCTGGCGTTATTGTCTGATATTGATACATTTGATGAGGAACAGTCCCAAGTGACGTTAATGACTCTTCACGCAGCTAAAGGTCTGGAATTTCCAGTAGTTTTCATCATCGGTATGGAAGAGGGACTTTTCCCTTCCTCCCGCAGTATTCTTGAAGACGATACGGTGGAAGAAGAACGACGGTTGGCTTATGTGGGAATTACCCGAGCTGAGGAGAAACTTTATCTGACTAACAGTCTATCGCGAAATTTATACGGTCGTTTTCAGGAGAATCCTTCCTCTCGTTTTATTTCAGAAATCAATCAAAATCTGCTGGAAATCGAAGGAACAGCTCGAAAGACGATATATAGCGGGACAAGTCAGATGACTGGCAGAAGTCGTACTGCCACACAGAATCAGCGACCTCGCCCAGAAACAAAAGTTGTGACTAAAAAACAACTGACAGGCGGCGAGCAGCTTGGCTGGCAGTTGGGAGATAAGGTGCTCCATAAAGTTTGGGGCGAAGGGACGATTATCAAAGTTACCGGTACGCAAAATGATTTGGAGTTAGATGTTGCTTTTCCAGCTAAGGGAATCAAACGGCTGTTGGCAGCATTTGCCCCAATTACTAAAAAGTAATCAAACAGAAGGAAGATAAAGCTTATGGAAGAATCTCGGATTCGTGAAAGAATCACCGAATTAAATAAACAATTGAAGCAATATGCTAAAGAGTACTATGAGTTGGATCAGCCCACAGTTACGGATCAGGAATACGATCAACTGTATCATGAATTGGTTCAATTGGAGACAGCTAATCCAAACTTTATCACTGAGGATTCTGTGACTCAACAAGTGGGCGGGAAAATACTGGAAGGATTCGAGAAAGTCCGTCATGAACATGTGATGCTGAGTTTGGGCAATGCCTTCAATAAAGAGGACCTTCTGGCATTCGATCAACGGGTTAAAAAGTTGACAGACCGTCAGATTTCCTATATTTGCGAGTTGAAAATCGACGGCTTGGCAATCTCGTTGACTTATGAGAATGGCAGATTTATCCAAGGGGCGACACGCGGCGATGGAACTGTCGGCGAGAATATCACCGAAAATCTGAAGATGGTCAAATCCATTCCTAAGAGATTATCTCAGCCATACACCGTAGAAGTTCGGGGAGAATGTTACATGCCTAAAGACTCTTTTTTGAAGTTAAATATGGCTCGGGAAGAATCTGGAGAAAATGTTTTTGCTAATCCACGAAATGCCGCAGCAGGCAGTTTGCGTCAATTGGATACGAGAGTAGTAGCAAAAAGGAATTTAAGCAGTTTTATTTATAGTGTGGCTGTATTTGGCGAGCTGACGGCTATTTCTCAATCAGAAGTTTTGACGGAATTGAAAGAGTTGGGCTTTAACATCAATCAGGAAGCTGAAGTGTGTCACTCAATGGAAGAAGTTTGGACATTCATTCAAAAATTTCAAGAATTGCGTAATACTTTGCCCTATGAAATTGACGGGATAGTAGTAAAAGTAAATGAATTTGCAGCACAGGAGGATATCGGCTTTACGGTCAAGGCCCCGCGTTGGGCAATCGCCTACAAATTTCCTGCGGAAGAGTCTGAAACAAAGCTTTTGGACATTGAATGGACAGTGGGACGAACAGGAGTGGTCACGCCGACAGCCATCATGGAACCTGTACGTTTGGCAGGAACAACCGTTGCCAGAGCGAGTCTGCACAATGCGGATTTGATTCAGGAAAAAGATATTAGGTTGAACGATTATGTGATGGTTCATAAAGCAGGAGACATTATTCCTGAAGTGACTCGTTCCATTCCTAGTAAACGAGCCGATGACAGTCAGCCATACGAAGTGCCTACCCGCTGCCCGGTGTGCGACAGTGAGCTGGTCCATTTGGCAGAAGAAGTAGCCTTGCGCTGTATCAATCCGATGTGCCCTGCACAATTGAAAGAAGGCGTGATACACTTTGCTTCGCGTAATGCCATGAATATCGATGGTATGGGCCCGAAGGTAATCGAGCAGCTTTTTGATAGAGAATTGATTCACGATGTGGCGGATTTATATCTTTTGACAGAAGAACAATTGTTGACTATGGATAAGATAAAAGAAAAAGCAGCCGGGAATTTGCTGGCAGGCATTGAGCAGAGTAAAGAAAATTCCTTGGAAAAATTGTTATTCGGTCTAGGTATCCGCCATGTGGGAGCAAAGGCCGCCCAACTTATTGCCGAGAGATTTGGGACCATGGATAAAATCATGGCAGCATCGGTGGAAGAGTTGACTGACATCGACTCTCTCGGAACAGTAATCGCTGAAAGTCTCGTGACTTATTTTGAAAAAGAAGAAGCCAGACAGCTGGTTGAAGAGCTGGAGGATGCTGGAGTAAACATGACTTATCAAGGTCTTTCAAGTGCACAAATTGCTTCGGTCGAATCTGATTTCCAAGGTAAAACCGTGGTTTTAACAGGAAGTTTGACGACGTATAAGCGAAATGAAGCTAAAAAGGTGATTGAGTCTCTCGGCGGAAAAGTAACAGGCAGTGTTTCTAAAAAGACCGACTTGGTTATCGCAGGAGAAGAAGCGGGAAGTAAATTAGTCAAAGCTCAGGAGTTAGGGGTAACTGTTTGGACAGAAGATCAGATGGTCGAGGCATTTGAAAGAGGTGGACACGATGAAAAAAGCTAAATGGTTTATTTTTCTAGCTAGTACATTGATGTTGTCAGCTTGCGGTAATTTGGAAAACAGCGGCGGACAGATGACTCCTGAAAAAACCGGTACCGGAGAAGCGGTGACCACCGGACAAATCAATAGCGACAGTTATCAGGCGTTGATGATTGAAGGGCAATATAAAACCAGCCCTGCCCGCACGATGGCTGCCAGTCGCATGAACAGCAATTACAACTTAAATAATTATGATAAAGGACTGCTGGAATTATCAAAAGAGCAATTTGCAACGGATAAATATTTTTTCGAAGAAGGACAATTTTTAACAGTCAATCTGTTGAAAGAATGGTTAGCCAGAGAATCATCAGAAAACAAAGAGGGGCTGAATCCGTCAGATGGAGGAAAGCCTGTCATTTTACAACAAATAATCGAACAAAATTTTATGGATAAGGATTCACAAAAACTTGCCGGTATTAGTATCGGAGTCGCTCTTAACAGTGTGGATTACAGCGGAGATGCTGCTGTGGAGATTAGTGATGAAGAAATCATTGATTCAGGAAAAAAAATAGTTGAAAAAATTCTTCCTCGCTTAAGGGCGTTGGAAGGTGTGGGAGATGTTCCTATCATTTTTGGTTTGTTTAATCAAAGCAGGGAAGATGATGTGGCTGGAGGAAATTATTTTGCCAGTGTTGTCAGCAAAAAAGGCGATAAACTGGCAGATTGGCAAGCAGTGGATGAAGAATATATCGTCTTGCCTGTAGATGAGGGAGTAAACAATTCCGCTGCCGAAGATGGTGTGAATGTAAAATACAAAGATTTTAAACAAAATATTCAGGGCTTTTTCCCTAATCTGAGCGGTTTTTCTGGAAAAGCTTACTATCGAAATCAACAAATGCAAAAAATAACTATTATCATTGAAGCAAAATATTACCATACGTCCGAATTACAAAGTTTCACACAGTTTGTCGGGAACAGTGTGCGTTCGATTTTCAATGTGCCCGGTGCAGTGGAAGTTCAAATCAATCATTTGGGTGTGACATCAGCAGTGGTTATGAAACCCGCTGGAGAGGCTGAGGTCATTGCTCAGGTTTTTAATTAATCCCTACTACTATATCTGATAGAGTATGATAGAATAAAAAGGTGAATAAAAAAATAGTTATTTTTTTTAATAGAAGATTCTTGTTAAAATAACGACGAGTGCAATGACAAATCCGTCATGGATAAGGAAAATGTTGTGCTAAAAGAAAAGAAGGGGTCTTGCGAAATGCCGATTAATGCTGAAGAGGTCAAAAAAGTTGCTAATCTGTCAAAACTGGCAATTACGGAAGAAGAAATTGGAATGTTTACACGACAAATGGTAGACATTATCCAAATGGTCGAGCTTTTGGATGAAGTCGACACTGAAGGGGTGCCGGTAACCTTTACTGTAGCTCATGATCATACGGTGCTAAGAGAAGATATTGCTGTCCAAGCTAATCTGACTGAGGAACTATTGAAACAAGTACCAGAAACAGAGGACGGTTATATCAAAGTACCTGCTATTATGGATAACGGGGAGGCTGGCGCGTAATGAGTGAACTATACAAAAAAAATGTTGACGAACTTCAAAGCTTGTTGACTAAAAAAGAAATCAGTGCAGTAGAATTAATAACAGATACTTTTGACAGGATCGAATCGACGGAAAAAGAGATCGATGCTTTTTTGACATTAAACAAGGAAAATGCTCTGAAAAAAGCTGAAGAAATCGATGAGAAAGGAATCACCTCTGAGAAACTGTTAGCAGGTATTCCCATCAGTGTGAAAGATAATATTGTTACTAAAGATATGAGAACGACCGCAGGAAGTAAAATGCTGGAAAATTTTGTGTCAGTTTATGATGCAGCAGTTATCGAAAAAATGTCAGAAGCTGGTCTGATTAATGTGGGGAAAGTCAACTTGGATGAATTTGCCATGGGGGGAACCACAGAAAACTCTTATTTTAAACCAACTAAAAATGCTTGGGATCAAACAAAAGTTCCCGGGGGTTCTTCCGGAGGCTCGGCCGCTTCGGTTGCTTCTGGGCAAGTCCCGGCATCTATAGGGTCTGATACTGGCGGAAGTATTCGTCAGCCGGCTGCTTTTAATGGTATCGTAGGCATGAAGCCTACCTATGGACGGGTTTCCCGTTATGGTTTGATTGCTTTTGCTTCCAGTTTGGATCAAATTGGTCCGCTCACACGCACAGTGAAAGACAATGCGTTGATTCTTAATGCCATCAGCGGTCATGACCCGAAAGACAGTACCAGTGCCAAACTGGCAGTTCCTGATTTTACCGCAAACTTAACTGGGGATATCAAGGGAATGAAAATAGCCGTCCCTGAAGAATATCTTAAAGACGGCGTGGCACCAGATGTTTGTCAAGCTGTTCAAGAAGCTATCAAGACGTTTGAAAGCTTGGGGGCGATTGTAGAACAAGTCAGCCTGCCTCATACGAAATATGGTGTTGCCGCTTATTATATTATTTCTTCAGCTGAAGCGTCATCGAACCTTCAGAGATTTGACGGGATTCGTTATGGTTACCGTTCTCCAGAAGCAAAAAGTTTAGAGGACGTTTATGTTATGTCCCGTTCAGAAGGCTTTGGTCCGGAAGTTAAACGCCGCATCATGTTGGGGACATTTTCATTGAGCGAGGGTTCTTATGATGCTCATTTCAAAAAAGCCAGTCAGGCGCGGACGTTGATCAGACAGGATTTTGACCATGTCTTTTCCGAATATGATTTAATTATCGGGCCTACCACACCTACTGTGGCTTACGGTTTTGGAGAAATCGTCGATGATCCGGTGGCGATGTATATGGCTGATGTCCTAACCGTTCCAAGTAATTTTGCCGGGCTTCCGGGGATGTCTGTTCCTTGCGGATTTTCAGAAGGATTGCCGATTGGTTTGCAGTTGCTAGGAAAACATTTTGACGAAGATACCATGTATCGGGCAGCTTATGCTTTCGAACAAGCGACTGACTTCCATAAAAAACAACCAGCAATTCTAGGAGGTAAGTAAGATGAACTTTGAAACAGTGATCGGCTTGGAAATTCACGTTGAATTAAAAACTAACTCTAAAATATTTTCGAGTTCTCCAGCACATTTTGGGGCTGCTCCTAATGTCAATACAAACGAAATTGATTTTAGCTACCCGGGCGTATTGCCTGTAATGAACAAAGGGGCGCTGGAATATGGTATCAAAGCGGCGTTGGCCTTAAATTGTGAGGTTTCTCAGCATACTCATTTTGATCGTAAAAACTACTTTTATCCAGATAACCCAAAAGCCTATCAGATTTCTCAAAATGACAATCCGATTGGTTCCAATGGTTGGGTAGAAATTGACGTCGAAGGTCAAAAGAAAAAAATCCGGATTGAACGAGTCCATTTGGAAGAAGATGCCGGGAAAAATATCCATGGAGATGCTGGGCATTCCTACGTAGACTTGAATCGTCAAGGGACACCGCTGATTGAAATCGTGTCCGAACCAGATATTCGTTCTCCAGAAGAAGCTTATGCTTATTTGGAGACGGTCCGGTCAATCATCCAATATTCTGGTGTCAGTGATGTGAAGATGGAAGAAGGCTCGATGCGTTGCGATGCTAATATTTCCATTCGTCCTTATGGGCAAGAAACCTATGGGACAAAGACCGAACTTAAAAATTTGAATTCTTTAAACTTTGTTAAAAAAGGCTTGGAATTTGAAGAAAAACGTCAACAGAAAGTTTTGTATTCTGGCGGTGTTATTCAACAGGAAACAAGAAGATTTGACGATGTCACAGGTGAAACGATTTTGATGAGAGTCAAGGAGGGGGCAAGCGATTATCGCTACTTCCCTGAACCGGATATTCCTACGATTGATATTTCTTCTGAATGGATTGAAGAAATTCGTGAGACCTTGCCGGAAATGCCGAGTGTCCGCCGTGAACGCTACGTCAATAAGTTAGGTTTGCCTGAGTATGATGCCATGGTGTTAACATTGACTAGAGAAATGTCAGATTTCTTTGAAGCGACGATTGCCCATAAGGTAGATCCTAAACAAGCGTCTAACTGGCTGATGGGAGAAGTATCTGGTTACCTTAACAGTAACGGGGTAGAATTGCATGACACTAAACTAACCCCAGATAATTTGGCTGGCATGATTTTGCTGATCAAAGATGGTACTATCAGTTCTAAAATGGCTAAAAAAGTCTTCCTGGAACTAATAAAAAATGGTGGAGACGCTAAAAAAGTGGTCGAGGCAAAAGGTTTAGTACAGCTTTCTGATCCAAAACAGTTGTTACCGATTATCACAGAAATATTAGACAATAATCAACAATCAGTAGAAGATTTTAAAAATGGCAAAGATCGTGCAGTCGGCTTTTTGGTCGGACAAACGATGAAAGCAACAAAGGGACAGGCCAATCCGGGCGTGGTAAATAAATTATTGATGGAAGAGTTAGCGAAGCGCTAATGCATGAGGGAAAGTGATGAAAGCAAGAGTAATTTATAATCCTACATCTGGTAAAGAACTGTTAAAGAAAAATTTGCCGGATATTCTGACAATATTGGAAGATGCGGGATATGAAGCAAGTGCCTATGCCACCACTCCCGAACCTGATTCAGCTGAAAAAGAAGCACGTCGGGCAGCCTTGGCTGGGTTTGACTTAGTCATAGCAGCTGGCGGAGATGGTACCATCAATCAGGTGATTAATGGTATCGCCCCATTGGAGAAAAGACCGAAGATAGCTATTATCCCGGGCGGGACGACCAACGATTATGCTCGCGCGTTGAAAATCCCCCGCACAGATGTGATCGAAGCAGCAAAAGTGATCGCAAAAAATCAAACGTTAAAAATCGATATCGGGAAAGCTGACACGCAATATTTTATTAATATTGGTGCTGGAGGTTATTTGACAGAACTGACCTACGAAGTGCCTTCTCAATTGAAAAGTGTTTTTGGTTACTTAGCCTATTTGGTTAAAGGTGCGGAAATGCTGCCACGAGTAAAACCAATCAATATGAAACTGAAATATGATGACGGGGAGTATGACGGGAAAGCCTCAATGTTTTTCTTAGGCTTGACTAATTCGATAGGCGGTTTTGAAACAATTGCCCCTGATGCGCAACTAGATGACGGGAAATTTTCCCTTATTGTAGTAAAAACAGCCAATATCATTGAAATTTTAGCTTTGATTGTTTTGCTATTAAATGGCGGCAAACACGTGAATGATCCTAACATCTTGTACACGAAAACATCTAAGCTCTACGCTGAAGCATTGGACGATGATGTGCGGATGATGATCAACCTTGACGGGGAATATGGCGGAGATGCGCCGATGACTTTTGAAGTTCTGCCTCAACACATTGAATTTTTCGTCAATTTGGATGAAATTTCAGAAGATGCGATTGCAGGAGATGAAGAAATCTTGGAAGTTTCAGAAGCCTTCGTCAAAGAGGTGGAAGGATTGACAGGTGAGGATTTAGATGGGGATGGAAAAATTTCTTAACTGAATAGATTGAAGGAATCAGGCAACTGATTCCTTTTGTTGTGTTTGGATAGGAAAAGAAAGTGAAGGTGTTTTATGTATCCAGTGAAAAAAAATGACCAAGTGATTGCAGATATAGTAGATTTAACCCATGAAGGTTTGGGTGTGGCAAAGATAGAAGGGTATCCCATCTTTGTTGAAAATGCTTTGCCGACAGAAAAGGTCAATATCCATATCTTAAAAACAGGGAAAAAATTCGGTTTTGGCAAAGTTATCAGTTATCTTGAGAAATCAGCGGTTCGAAATGAAGACTTGAAGCAGGAATTGATTCGGACGGGGATTGCTCCTTTGCAACATATGACCTATGAAGCTCAACTGACCTTTAAACGAGAACAAGTTGTGAATGTTTTGGAAAAAATTGCAAAGATGACAGACGTAGAAGTTGCACCTACGTTAGGGATGGCTGAACCGTATAGGTACCGGAACAAGGCACAGATTCCTGTTCGCCGTGTTGATGGTGAACTCTCTACCGGTTTTTATCGGAAAAACAGTCATGATTTAGTACCTATCGAAGATTTTTATATTCAGCATAAAGAAATCGATGACGCCATCATCGCCGTCAGAGATATTTTGAGAAGATTTAAAGTGAAGCCCTATAATGAGGAGGATCATACTGGACTGATTCGTCATATTATCGTCAGAAGAGGCTTTTATACGGAAGAGATGATGATTGTTTTGGTGACGCGGGTGGCGAAGATTTTTCAAGTGGAAAAAATTGTGGAAGCTATCGCAGCTGAATTACCTCATGTAGTTTCTATCATGCAAAATATCAATGGTGAAAAGACCAATGTCATCTTAGGCAAGGAAACAAGAAATTTATTTGGGAAAGAATTTATCACTGATCAGCTCCTAGGAAATCAGTATCAAATTTCTGCGGGGTCCTTTTTCCAAGTGAACACAGAGCAGGCAGAAAAATTATATCAGACAGCAATAGACTTTGCTGATTTAAAATCTTCGGATATCGTGATCGATGCTTACTGCGGTATCGGAACGATCGGCTTGTCTCTTGCGAATAAAGTCAAACATGTCTACGGTATGGAAATCGTTCCTCAGGCGGTAAAGGATGCTAGAACCAATCAGCAAATAAACTACATCGAAAATGCGACATTTGAGGTGGGGGCAGCGGAAAAACTTTTACCTAAATGGCAGGCGGAAGGTGTTTCTGCAGACGTGTTGATCGTGGACCCTCCCAGAAAAGGATTGGCGGAGAGTTTTATCGAAACATCAGCGGAGATGAGTCCAGATAAAATAGTTTATGTTTCCTGCAATCCTGCAAGTTTTGCTCGGGATGTCAAGCGGTATGAAGAGCATGGCTATCGATTAGCAAAAGTACAGCCGGTGGATATGTTCCCGCAGACGAACCATGTGGAGACTATTGTGTTGCTACAACGAGCAGATACGTAGAAATCCTTTATTTCAAGCACTTTTACAAACATATCGTCTTTACGAATGAGGGCGGTAAAATCAGAAATAAAGTGATTAAAAACTACATCAATGTTTCTGTAGTAATTGATATAGAGTGCGTAGATACAAGAAAATAGACAAGCCATGTCTATGAAAAACTTATTTACATTTTGGAGGGTTAATATGAAACCGATTAGTTTGGCAGAACGATTGATGTTTAATACTGTGAGAATAGAAGCTCATGATGGTTCTTCTGGAACAGGATTCTTTTTTAACTTTAAGCAAGGAGAGCTTACCATTCCTGTTCTTATTACTAACAAACATGTTGTAAACTATAATAGAACTGAAACAGTAAAGTTTCTTCTACATTTAAGAGAAGAAGATGGTGAAATTAAAGAAAACTATGCACTCACATTACAGACAGAATGGTTTTTTCATTCTGAAAAAGATTTGTGTTTTACATTTATAAATCCAATATTTGAGGAAGTAAAAAGGCGAACAGGAAAAGAAGTATTTTATATAGCTAACGAGGAAAGCTTGATTCCTAGTCTAGAGAAATTAATGGAATTAAGTGCTTTAGAAGAAATTGTAATGATTGGATATCCAATAGGATTATGGGACAGTAAGAATAATTATCCTATTTTTAGAAAAGGCTATACAGCGTCACACCCTGCTTATGATTTTAACGAAAAAGGAATTGCTTTAGCAGACATTTCTGCTTTTCCAGGGTCATCTGGATCACCAATTTATATTTTAAATGACAATGGCTATTCTGATAAAAAGGGTACTACTTATGTGGGAGCTAAAAGATTAATTTTTTTAGGTATTCTGTATGCTGGTCCAACAATGAATGCAAGCGGTGAAGTATCAGTCATTGATATACCTACACAACAAAAAGTAGTCAGCAGAACATCTGTAATGACTAATTTAGGCTACTATGTTAAATCTGTAGAATTACTTGAATTTAAAACCATAATTCAAGAGAAGTTAAACCTGCAAAATAATACTTAAGATTAATTATTATTCAAAATAAATAAATTTGAATACACTATTAGACGTTCTGAATAAAAAGAGCGTCTATTTTTTTACCCAATTTTGAAAGCAGGTGACGTTATGAGAGCAAAACTACTAAAAAATAAAGGTCGTTCCCCACCCTATAGACCATCAAACAAATTAGATTCATGAAACCATTAAACAGAAAGGATAAGTAAAAATATGGAACTTAAATTTGTCATTCCTAACATGAAAAAAACATTCGGAAATTTAGAATTTGCTGGCGAGGATAAAATCGTACAGCGAAGAATCAACGGACAGCTTACCATCTTATCACGAAGTTATAATCTCTATTCAGATGTACAACGTGCAGATGATATTGTGGTGGTACTTCCTGCTGAAGCTGGCGAAAAACATTTCGGCTTTGAGGAACGTGTGAAGCTCGTCAATCCACGCATTACTGCCGTGGGCTATAAAATCGGTACTCGTGGCTTTACTAATTACATCTTAGAAGCTGACGACATGATTAAAGAATAGAAAGAGAGGAAAAATTATGAGATTAGCCAATGGCATTGTTTTAGAAAAAGAAGCTACATTCGGGGAATTGAAGTTCTCTGCACTCCGTCGTGAAGTAAGAATCCAAAATGAAGACGGTACAGTATCGGAAGAAATCAAGGAAAGAACCTATGACCTTAAATCCAAAGGACAAGGACGCATGATTCAAGTGAGTATTCCTGCCAGTGTTCCACTGAAAGAGTTTGACTACAACGCACGAGTGGAGCTTATCAATCCAGTTGCTGATACGGTGGCTACTGTTACCTATATGGGTGCTGATGTTGACTGGTATATCAAGGCTGATGATATTGTGCTGACAAATGATTCCAATTCCTTTAAAACACAACCTCAACCAAAGAAAGAATCTATACAAGATAAATAGACGCTAGGGGTGAAAGGAGGATTTTACTCATGAAACAGCGTGGTAAAAGGATTCGCCCGTCTGATAAAGATTTAGTCTTTCATTTTACGATTGCTTTACTTCTGACTGTTTTCCTGCTGGTTGTCGGACTGTTTCATGTGAAGACAATCCAGCAGATCAACTGGCAGGACTTAAACCACTCACAAACAGATAAAATTGACATTTCATATTTAGCTATCAGTTTCAGTGTCGCAATTCTTGTCTGCTTGCTGGGGGTGCTTCTATTCAGAAGATATCGATACGATACGTTCAAACAACTACAGCACCGTCAAAAGCTGGCAAAGATGATACTTGAAAACAAGTGGTATGAATCGGAACAAGTCAAAACTGATGGCTTCTTCAAGGATAGTACCAGTCGGACAAAGGAAAAGATAACCTACTTCCCTAAAATTTTCTATAGACTGAAAAACGGTTTAATTCATATCCAAGTGGAAATTACGCTGGGAAAATATCAAGACCAGCTTTTACACTTGGAGAAAAAACTAGAAAGTGGTTTGTACTGTGAATTGACCGACAAGGAGCTAAAGGATTCTTATGTAGAATATACCTTGCTCTATGACACTATTGCCAACCGACTTTCCATTGATGAAGTACAAGCCAAAGATGGTAAACTCCGCTTAATGACAAATGTCTGGTGGGAATACAACAAGCTCCCTCACATGCTGATTGCTGGGGGAACTGGTGGCGGTAAAACCTATTTCATACTGACACTGATTGAAGCTCTGCTTCATACCAACTCAAAACTATACATCCTTGACCCAAAGAACGCTGACCTTGCAGACTTAGGCTCTGTAATGGGAAATGTCTACTACAGAAAAGAGGATATGTTATCTTGCATTGACCTTTTCTATGATGAAATGATGAAACGCAGTGAAGCCATGAAAAAGATGGAACACTACAAGACAGGCGAAAGCTATGCATACTTAGGATTGCCAGCACATTTTCTTATCTTTGATGAATACGTGGCTTTTATGGAAATGCTGGGAACAAAAGAAAATACCGCAGTGCTTAACAAGCTGAAACAGATTGTTATGTTAGGTCGTCAAGCTGGTTTCTTTCTGATACTGGCTTGTCAAAGACCCGACGCAAAATATTTAGGCGACGGAATCCGTGACCAGTTTAATTTTAGAGTGGCTTTAGGTCGTATGTCTGAAATGGGTTATGGCATGATGTTTGGCAGTGACGTACAGAAAGATTTTTTCCTAAAGCAGATTAAAGGACGAGGTTATGTTGATGTTGGCACAAGTGTTATCTCTGAATTTTATACTCCCCTTGTACCTAAAGGACATGATTTCTTAGAGGATATAAAAAGGTTATCCCACAGCAAACAGGACACGCAGGCGACGTGCGAAGCGAAAGTCGCAGGTGTGGACTGATTTGCTGGCTGGTGTGGCGCCAGCCACGCCAGCACTTAACCCCCCGTATCTAACAGGGGGGTACAAATCGACAAATAACAGAGACAAAAATTGAAGTTTACCCTTTAAGTACAAGGGATTTTAAGCAGACAGGCAGGTGTCAACTAAGTGACTAAAAGTTGACATTTGCTTTTTTGATTGGAGGGATAAAGCTGAATAAAGAAAAAAGCGGACAGAAACTACAGGAAACACGCTTGGCTTATGGGCTTACTCAAAATCGTTTGGCAGTTGCTACAGGCATTACAAGGCAGTATCTAAGTGATATTGAAACAGGCAAAGTCAAGCCATCAAATGATTTACAACAGTTGCTTTGGGAAACATTGGGACGCTTCAATCCCGATGCTCCTTTAGAAATGCTCTTTGATTATGTACGGATTCGCTTTCCGACGACGAATGTTCAGAAAGTGGTGGAAGAAATCTTGCGTTTAAAGCTCTCTTATTTTCTCAATGAGGACTATGGCTTTTATTCCTATTCAGAACATTACCACTTAGGCGATATTTTTGTCCTTTGTTCTAACGACTTAGAGAAAGGTATTCTTGTGGAATTAAAAGGACGTGGGTGCCGTCAATTTGAAAGCTATCTTCTGGCACAAGAGCGGAGCTGGTATGAGTTTTTCATGGATTGTTTGATAGCTGGTGGTGTGATGAAACGAATTGACCTTGCTATCAATGATAAGACTGGAATTTTGAATATTCCAGAGTTGACAGAAAAATGTAGGCAGGAAGAATGTGTTTCCGTCTTCCGCAGTTTCAAAAGCTATCGCAGTGGCGAACTGGTACGCAAAGATGAAAAGGAATGTATGGGCAATACGCTCTATATCGGTTCATTACAAAGTGAAGTCTATTTCTGTGTCTATGAAAAAGATTATGAGCAATACAAGAAGAATAACATTCCCATTGAAGACGCTGATGTGAAAAATCGCTTTGAGATTCGCTTAAAAAATGAACGTGCCTATTATGCTGTCGTTGATTTATTAACCTATGGCAAGCCAGAGCGGACCGCCTTTAAAATTATCAACCGCTATCTTCGTTTTGTGGATAAGGACGATTCAAAACCTCGTTCGGATTGGAAAATTAGTGAAGAATGGGCTTGGTTTATCGGACACAATAGAGAACAACTCAAATTGACCACCAAACCAGAGCCTTATTCATTCCAGCGAACGCTAGGCTGGCTTTCTCATCAAGTCGCTCCCACCTTAAAAATGGCCATCAAACTTGATGAACTTAATCAGACGCAGGTCATCAAAGAGATTCTCGACCATGCAAAGCTGACAGAACGACATATGCAGATTTTGAAGCAACTGTCGGCAAAAGAACAGGACGTGATAACAAAAAAATAACTTAATACAAATTCATTGAATACAGAGAGGAGAACAATTGTATGAATTTCGGACAAAACCTATATAACTGGTTTCTATCAAATGCTCAATCCTTAGTGCTATTAGCAATCGTTGTGATTGGGCTTTATCTTGGTTTCAAACGTGAGTTTAGTAAACTCATTGGTTTTTTGATTATTGCGATTATCGCAATCGGCTTGGTCTTCAATGCAGCAGGTGTCAAAGATATTCTGTTAGAACTTTTCAACCGCATTATTGGAGCGTAGAAAGGACGTGAACATATGGACGATATGGCTGTATATATTGCGAACTTAGGTAAATACAATGAGGGCGAATTAGTCGGAGCTTGGTTTACCTTTCCCATTGACTTTGAGGAAGTCAAAGAAAAAATCGGCTTGAATGATGAGTATGAGGAATATGCAATCCATGATTATGAAATGCCTGTTCCAGTGAGCGAATATACTTCCATTGGCGAACTCAATCGCCTATGGGAGATCATATCGGAACTGCCAGAGGAATTACAATCGGAGCTATCCGCTTTACTCTCTTATTTTTCAAGCCTTGAAGAATTAAGCGAACATCAAGAGGATATTATCATTCATTCAGATTGTGATGATATGTCTGACGTGGCTCGTTACTATATTGAAGAAACTGGAGCATTAGGCGAAGTGCCAGTCAGTCTTCAAAACTATATTGATTATGAATCCTATGGCCGTGATTTGGAACTTTCGGGAACATTTATCACAACTAATCATGGGGTCATTGAAATCATCTACTAAATCTGTTGGTGTATGACTGCTGACAGATTTTCTTATTTTAGGGGTAGCCTTAAAAAAGCTATTCCTCTTTTTTATGAAAGGACTGATTACATGAAAAAAATACGAAGCTATACCAGTATCTGGTCGGTAGAAAAAGTCTTGTATTCCATCAACGACTTTAAGCTACCGTTTCCGATTACTTTTACTCAAATGACATGGTTTGTGGTGTCTATTTTTGCAGTCATGCTTCTTGGCAATCTGCCACCACTCTCCATGATTGAGGGAGCATTCTTGAAATACTTTGGACTACCTGTCGCACTGACATGGTTTATGTCTACAAAGACCTTTGATGGCAAAAAAACTTATGGCTTCTTGAAGTCTGTGATTTCTTATGTGTTAAGACCAAAGCTGACTTATGCAGGAAAAACCGTGAAACTCGGTAGCAGTCAACCACAAGAAGCCATTACAACAGTTAGGAGTGAATTTTATGGCAAATCCAATTAAATACATTGAAAATAACTTGGTCTGGAATAAAGATGGTGAGTGTTTTGCCTATTATGAGCTAGTTCCTTTTAACTACTCGTTTTTAAGTCCAGAACAGAAACTACAGGTGCATGATTCCTTTCGGCAGCTCATTGCACAAAATCGTGATGGGAAGATTCATGCTCTACAGATTAGCACTGAATCCAGTATTCGTTCTGCACAAGAACGCTCAAAACATGAAGTTACTGGCAAATTGAAAAATATTGCCTATGAGAAAATCGACCAGCAGACAGACGCTTTAATATCCATGATTGGTGAAAATCAAGTGGACTATCGTTTCTTTATCGGCTTTAAGCTCCTGCTCAACGATCAAGAGTTTTCTATGAAAAATCTTACCGTTGAAGCGAAAAATGCTGTAAGTGATTTTGTTTATGATGTGAACCATAAGCTGATGGGCGATTTTGTTAGTATGAACAATGATGAAATCCTGCGCTTTCAAAAGATGGAAAAGCTATTGGAAAACAAAATCTCTCGTCGCTTCAAAATACGTCGTTTAGAGAAAAACGACTTCGGCTATCTGATAGAACATCTCTACGGACAGACAGGGACTGCTTATGAAGACTATGAGTATCACTTATCTAAGAAAAAGCTGGAACATGAAACTCTCATTAAATATTTTGATCTTATTAAGCCTACTCGCTGTTTGGTGGAAGAAAAACAGCGATATTTGAAAATCCAGCAGGAAGATGAAACCGTCTATGTGGCTTACTTTACCATTAACAGTATTGTCGGAGAGCTGGACTTTCCATCTTCTGAAATCTTCTATTATCAGCAACAACAATTTACATTCCCGATTGATACTTCTATGAATGTGGAAATCGTGGCAAACCGTAAAGCACTAAGCACCGTTCGCAACAAAAAGAAAGAATTGAAAGATTTAGATAATCACGCTTGGCAAAGTAATAACGAAACCAGCTCCAATGTGGCAGAAGCATTAGATAGTGTCAATGAGCTGGAAACCAGTTTAGACCAATCCAAAGAATCCATGTACAAGCTCTCTTATGTGGTGCGTGTATCTGCACCTGATTTAGACGAGCTGAAACGTCGTTGTAATGAAGTCAAAGATTTTTACGACGATTTAAGCGTGAAGCTGGTTCGACCTTTTGGCGATATGTTAGGACTGCATGAAGAATTTCTACCTGCCAGTAAGCGTACCGTGAACGACTATATCCAGTATGTGACTTCGGACTTCTTAGCTGGACTTGGCTTTGGTGCGACACAAATGTTAGGCGAAAATGAGGGAATCTATGTCGGCTACAGCTTAGATACAGGACGCAATGTTTATCTCAAACCAGCTCTAGCCAGTCAAGGCGTCAAAGGCTCTGTCACTAATGCGTTAGCTTCGGCTTTTGTGGGTTCATTAGGTGGCGGTAAATCTTTTTCGAATAATTTGATTGTCTATTATGCGGTGCTTTATGGAGCACAAGCGGTTATCGTTGACCCAAAGGCGGAACGTGGCAACTGGAAAGAAACTCTACCAGAAATCGCTCATGAAATAAATATTGTCAATCTAACTTCTGATGAGAAAAGCAAAGGGTTACTTGACCCTTATGTCATACTAAAAAATTCAAAGGATTCAGAATCACTGGCGATTGATATTTTGACATTTTTAACTGGTATTTCTTCCAGGGATTCTGACCGTTTCCCTGTTTTAAGAAAAGCCATTCGAGCGGTCACTAATAGTGAAGAACGAGGACTACTCAAAGTGATTGAAGAATTGCGTGTTGAGGGAACAGTTATGAGTACAAGCATTGCCGACCATATCGAGAGCTTTACCGATTATGATTTTGCCCATCTTCTTTTTAGTGATGGCACGGTGGAACAATCCATCAGTCTTGAAAAGCAACTCAACATTATACAAGTTGCGGATTTGGTACTGCCAGATAAGGAAACTTCTTTTGAGGAATATACCACTATGGAGCTTCTTTCGGTCGCTATGCTGATTGTCATTAGTACCTTTGCTTTGGATTTCATTCATTCAGACAGAAGTGTTTTTAAGATTGTAGACCTTGATGAAGCATGGAGCTTTTTACAGGTGGCACAAGGCAAAACCTTATCTATGAAATTAGTAAGAGCTGGACGTGCTATGAATGCTGGGGTCTACTTCGTAACTCAAAATACAGATGACCTGTTAGACGAGAAATTGAAAAACAATCTTGGTTTGAAGTTTGCCTTTCGTTCCACTGACCTTAATGAAATTAAAAAGACCTTAGCCTTTTTCGGCGTTGACCCAGAGGACGAAAGTAATCAGAAACGACTGCGTGATTTAGAAAATGGACAGTGCCTTATCAGTGATTTATACGGTCGTGTCGGTGTGATACAATTCCACCCAGTTTTTGAAGAACTACTTCATGCCTTTGATACCAGACCACCCGTGAGAAAAGAGGTGTCATGATGGTACAAAAATTAAAATCAAACTGGACGCTCAAACGTCTAGGCAAAGTGGCAATGACAGTGGCTCTCACACTTGTAATTGCCATTTTACTTTTAGCCATGCTTGGAACAGTGGTTCAAGCTGCTGGGCTGGTAGATGATACCGTCAATGTAGCGAATGAATACAGTAAATATCCTTTAGGAAACTATCAGCTTGATTTTTATGTTGATAATTCTTGGGGCTGGTTGCCTTGGAACTGGTCGGACGGAATCGGAAAACAAGTCATGTATGGCTTATATGCCATTACCAATTTTATCTGGACGATTAGCCTATATCTTTCCAATGCGACAGGCTACCTCATACAAGAAGCCTACTCTTTAGATTTCATTAGTGATACAGCGGATTCTATTGGGAAAAATATGCAGACCTTAGCGGGTGTCACAACAGGTGGGTTATCAACAGACGGCTTTTATGTCGGTTTTCTTTTAATCTTGATTTTGGTGCTTGGTGTCTATGTAGCCTATACAGGACTGATTAAGCGAGAAACTACAAAGGCGATTCATGCCATTGTCAATTTTGTGATGGTCTTTGTTCTATCGGCTTCTTTCATTGCCTATGCTCCCGACTATATTAAGAAAATCAATGATTTTTCATCAGACATCAGTCAAGCCAGTTTATCACTAGGAACAAAAATCGTACTACCTCATTCAGATAGTCAAGGCAAGGACAGTGTGGATTTAATCAGAGATAGCTTGTTTTCAATACAGGTGCAACAGCCTTGGTTATTGCTTCAATACAATAATTCAGACATGGAAAGTATCGGCGTGGAACGTGTAGGAAATCTACTTTCAACCAGCCCAGATACCAATAATGGTGAGGATAGAGAAAACATTGTCATTGAAGAAATTGAGGATAGAAATAATACCAACCTTACCATCACAAAGACCATTAACCGACTAGGTACCGTTTTCTTCCTCTTTATCTTTAATATCGGGATTTCAATATTCGTCTTCCTGCTTACAGGTATCATGATTTTTTCACAGGTGCTTTTTATCATCTATGCCATGTTTCTACCTGTGAGCTTTATTTTAAGTATGATACCGTCCTTTGATAGCATGTCAAAACGTGCTATTACAAAGCTCTTTAATACCATTTTGACACGAGCTGGTATTACGCTTATCATCACAACCGCTTTTAGTATCTCGACCATGCTCTACAGCCTATCTGTTGGCTATCCATTTTTCTTGATAGCTTTCCTACAGATAGTGGTATTTGCAGGTATTTACTTCAAGTTGGGTGATTTAATGAGCATGTTCTCACTTCAAAGCAACGATTCTCAAAATATGGGAAGTCGTATCATGCGAAAACCTCGAATGCTTATGCACGCTCAAATGCACCGATTACAGCGGAATCTTGGACGCTCTATGACCGCTCTTGGCGTTGGTTCGGCTATTAGCAGTGCGTCAAGAAAACAAGGACAATCGGGTTCGGGTAGTTCTGCAAGGACACAAGCAGATCATACACGACCAGACAGACAGGAAAAATCAACGCTTGGAAAGCGAATCGGACAAACAATCGGAACGGTGGCAGATACCAAAGATAAAATCGTTGATTCGGCTGGTAATCTCAAAGAACAGGTTCAGGAGTTGCCGACCAATGCCAGATATACGATTTATCAAGGAAAATCGAAAGCCAAAGAAAATGTGCGTGACCTCACTTCCAGTATTTCTCAAACCAGAGCGGAAAAGTCTAGTGGACGTAAGGAACAGCAGGAACAAAGACGACAAACTATTGCGGAACGTCGCTCTGAAATGGAACAAACAAAACAGCAAAAACAACCTGCTTCCAGTATTCATGAAAGACCTGTTACAAAGCAAACACAATCCCATGAAAAACAGACTACAAAGCAATCTACTGTACAGGCTTCACGCATGGAAGCACAACAGGAAAAACAGAAACGACCAACAGTGAAACCAGTTACTTCAACTTCAAATGTAGAACGTCAAAATACTATATCACAAGAAAGAATAGCTCAAAATCCTACAGTTTCAACAGTTCAGCGACCATCTACTATACAGAAAGTTCAAAGTTCAACCATTAAAAACAGACCCTCACTAAAATCCGCCACAATCAAACGAGAGCCTAGAAAACCATGAAGCTAAAGTATCTTGTAATTAGTTTCTCTGGACTATTCATGATGGTGTTTGCCTTACTTCTTTTTGTCGCACTGCTCTTTTCAGATGAACAGGACAGCGGATTTTCTAACATTCACTCTGGCGGTGTGAATGTGTCCGAAGAAGTATTGGCTCATCAACCGATGGTGGAAAAATACGCTAAAGAGTATGGAGTTGAAGATTATGTCCATGTCTTACTTGCGATTATTCAAGTAGAATCGAGTGGTGCAGCAGAAGATGTTATGCAATCATCAGAATCCCTTGGACTTCCACCAAACTCATTAAGTACAGAAGAATCCATCAAGCAAGGGGTAAAGTATTTCAGCGAGCTTCTTGCCAGCAGTGAAAGGTTGGGAACGGATTTAGAATCTGTCATTCAGTCCTATAACTATGGCGGTGGCTTCTTAGGCTATGTTTCCAATCATGGTGGAAAATACAGTTTTGAACTGGCACAAAGTTTTTCAAAGGAGCATTCAGGTGGCGAGAAAGTGTCTTATCCCAATCCAATCGCCATTCCCATCAATGGGGGCTGGCGGTACAACTATGGAAATATGTTTTATCTTGCTTTGGTAAAACAATACCTCATCACAACGACACACTTTGATGATGAAATGGTACAAGCCATTATGGACGAAGCTTTGAAATATGAAGGCTGGACGTATGTGTATGGCGGTGCTTCTCCCACGACTTCTTTTGATTGTAGTGGTTTGACTCAATGGTCATATGCAAAAGCTGGAATTAACCTACCTCGAACTGCACAAGAGCAATATGATGTCACACAGCATATCCCACTTTCAGAAGCTAAAGCTGGCGACTTGGTATTTTTCCACTCGACCTATAACGCTGGCTCATATATTACGCACGTTGGGATATATCTTGGCGATAATCGTATGTATAATGCTGGCGACCCGATTGGCTATGCCGACCTTACAAGTTCCTACTGGCAACAGCATTTAGTGGGTGCTGGAAGAATCAAACAATAAAGAAAGGACGATTCAATAATGAAATTAAGAAAAAATCAGAATAAAGAAAAGCAACTTCCAAAAGAGAAAAAGCAAAAAATTTATAAGGTAAATCCTCGTAAGAAGATTGTGATTGGTTTATGGGTACTTTTAGCCCTTAGCTTTAGTTTTGCCCTATACAAAAACTTTACAGCCATTGATACCCATACCGTTCATGAAACCAAAATCATAGAGAAAGAATATGTCGATACGCACAAGGTAGAAAACTTCGTGGAGAACTTTGCGAAGATCTACTACACTTGGGAGTTAGACGATAAATCTATTGATAACCGCATGGAAAAGCTCAAAGGTTATCTGACAGAGGAGCTTTTAGCTCTTAATGCTGGTACGGTTCGTAAGGATATTCCTGTTTCTTCTTCTATGAGAGCTATTCAGATATGGACGGTTGAGCCTACAAGTGATAATATCTTTGATGTGACCTATAGTATAGACCAGCTCATTACAGAGGGCGAAAACAAGAAGACCGTTCAATCTGCTTATGAAGTAACGGTCTATGTAGATGAATTTGGAAACATGGTGCTAATTAAAAATCCGACCATAACTAGCATTCCATCAAAATCAGATTACAAACCAAAATCTATGGAAAGTGACGGAACGGTTGATTCCGTTATGACCAATGAAATCAATGAGTTTCTAACGACATTCTTCAAACTCTATCCCTCTTCAACCATGAGTGAGCTTTCCTACTATGTGAATGAGAGTGTCTTAAAATCAATCGGCAAAGACTATATTTTTCAAGAACTCGTCAATCCGATTTACAATCGCAAGGACAATCAAGTCACGGTATCACTGGCAGTAAAATACCTCGACCAACAGACCAAAGCAACACAGGTGTCTCAATTCAATTTAACACTTGAAAAGAGTGGGAGTAACTGGAAAATTGTAGAATGATTTGAGAGTTCTGTTTAGAACAGTATTTTCTATAGTTAACAAAATTAATTGTAGTGTTATAGAATAATTTGCGATGTCCAATTTCTTGTGCGGTAAGTGATTATAATGTAATCACAAAGTTATCGGAAGATATAATCCCATCAATTTAAATTTCTATCTTCCGATTTCTATTTTTTACTATATAGAAAAAATAAAAAATAACACAAAAATCCATAAAAAAAGCTGATAAACCGACGGATTTATCCTATAATAGTAATAGGGACAAAACTAATACTCGGCTGTGCACAATATAAAGGCTATCATAAAACATCTGATACGCTTCGGTATGAAACTTAACCTGGGTAAGCACAGAATTCATATTAATCGTGAAGAAAATCCTTGAGACTTTAATATTGTTGGCCTTGATTCAAAAAAATTCAGCACTACTGTAATTAACGGACAGCAGTAAACGAGGCAGCGGTTAAATTAATCGAAACTACCTTGCTCCCTAGATCCTAGATTGAAAAAGCTGAAATACTTCCTACAAAAGAGATGCATAGTCCTAACAAAAAAAGATAAGAAAAACAACGATTTCATGTGCTTTAATAAATTATTGAAATAATATAACTGAAGAAAAATTAAACTGCAATCTAATCGAACAGATTTGACATGAAATTAGAAAAGAGGCTTTGTAAATCAGCTTTGCGAGACTATTATGAGCTTGACAACTGACGAAATACCATTCATCATACATAGAAGATAGATATTAGATTAAATTTAGAGTTCTTTCAGTATAAGCGTAGTTAATAGGTAAAGTTAATAGGTAACTCAAAAAGTTCTATGAAAACTTCTGTAAAAATGACCAGGGCACTTGACAACGAGCCTCCATCGTTGAGCATTCTGACGTTAAAAAGCGCACTAAGAAAGCGCGTCAGAACAGGCTATTATAGCTCAACAATGCTCATTGTCAAGTATACGCTACGTCACTTCAGATAATAAAATTTTTCTAACAAAATTTTTATTTGATTGAGGGGGGAGCGCTTGTTTTAGCTAAAACCTTTTTGTAGCAACGTTTACAGTGAATTTTGATAAAAACTTTTTGAATTACCAGTTAATAGGAGGAGGTTAATGTATGAATTCTATTTTTCATGATTATAATTCAGAAGTGGAGGTTAGAATATATTTTAATCACTCAGTAGGCACTCATTGTCATTCAGAAATTGAATTTATTTATGTTTTAGAAGGTGAACTAAATGTTGTTGTAGAAAAGCATGATTATATATTAAAAAGTCATGACTATTTGATTATCAATTCAAATGAGTCTCATCAATATGAATCTGTTTCTTATGAAACTTTAATTACTGAAGTTCATATTTCTTATCAGTTATTGAAGAGCATTATTAAGAATAAAGATATAATCTTCACAAATGATTCAAATATGCTTGATTTGAGAAGAGAAAATATCGGGAAAATAGTCAAAACGCTTGTCAATCAGATAGCTATCATGGAAAAGGGAAAAAATTTTAAACATTTTTCCCTAGTATATGAACTTATTGATGAATTATGTAAAGGCTATTTGGTTTCAACAAATCAAAATGAAAGATTTAAAAGTAATTATGATGAAAGAATTTCTTTGATTATTGACTACATTAATAGAAACTTTTCTAGCGATATTTCTTTAACAGAAATTTCTGAATATTTTTCTATGTCACCTTCCTATTTTTCACGTTTTTTTAAACGAAATTTCTCAGTTAATTTTTCGGTCTATCTAGTGAATCAAAAACTTGATAAGGCATATGAACTTATTCGTGATACTGATGCATCCATTACTCAAATTGCATTAGAATGTGGATTTCCAAACATAAATTCCTTTACAAAGGCGTTCAAATCAAGATTTGACTCCTTGCCAAGTGAATATCGAAGAAAGTTAGGGATTCAGAAAAATGAAACTCTAATGGATAGGCAAGAATCTACAAAGCAAACTTTAGAAAAACTACAGAAATTTATGATTAGTAATAAAAGTGATTTTATTCAAGAAGAGACTGAACTAATTGATATTTCGAAAAAAAATCATAAGCGACATAAAATCAACAAAAAATTTAATGACGTCATTACCATGGGTTCTGCTAAAGATTTGCTTAACTCACAAATAAAATCTCATATATTATTTTTGAAAAAAGAATTGAAGATTAAGTATGTCAGATTCTCGGACATCTTCTCACAAGAAATGGGTATAGATATAACTTCGCATAGTGAAATTAATTTTGAACGAATATACGAAATACTGGACTTTCTAACAGAGAATGGTTTGAAAATATGGCTTGATCTTTCTGTAAAAAATTATAACCACCGAAAAGATTTTTTTATTTTAAAACCGATTGGTGACTCTGATAATGTAGAGATGGCAACTTCATGGAAATCTCTAATTACGATGTTTATTGTTAACGCTATACACCGGTATGGCATTGATGAAGTAGAAACTTGGATGTTTGAAATTTGTCCAGATAAAACATTACAACTAGATGATGATAAAAAGATATTCCGTTTCTGTATAGAAATATATAAAATATTCAAAGATTACTCGCAAAAAATAATTGTCGGTATCTCAGGTTTTGACGATAACCAGCTAAAAAAAACTTATGAATTCATTTTGAAGGCAAAAAGTAAAGGAATTGAATTTGATTTTATTTCTTTGAAATTGTTTCCATATCAATATGATAAAAATCAGAATGAAATTCGTTCAAAAGACGAAAATTTTGTTTTGAAACAAGTCAAAAAATATATAGACATTTTTAATTTTTTTACAAAACCCATCTATATATCAGAATGGAATATTACAAAATCAAACAAAAGTATCATCAATGATAGCTGTTATAAAGGTGCTTATATAGTTAAAAATTTGATTGATATCATTGATTTGGATTTTAAATCGATTGTCTATTGTGCAGGTTCGGATGCTTCTGGTCAGTACTTTGATACCAATAATATTTTAAATGGTATCTCGGGTCTTGTCACCAAAAGTGGAATTCCGAAACCATCTTTTTTTGCTTTTGATTTTGCAAATAGGCTGGATGAAACAATGATCTCAAAAGGTAAAAACTATCTGCTAACGGAACGCGATGATAATCATTACACTTTGCTTTGTCATAACTATAAGCATTTGAATTATTTGTACTATTTCAAAGATGAAGAAGAAATATCTCTGAACAACTATGATACAATATTTGAAAATAATACCGATAAATCGATAAAAATTAAGCTTACTGGAATATCCAATGGTATTTATCAGATAGAAAAGTATTCTGTATCAGAAGAAAAAGGTAGTATCATGAATGAGTGGAAGAAGTTCGGATATTTGGATAAAATGAACAAAGAACAAGTTGATTATCTTTATAGAAATATTTTACCTGATTTAACAATTGAGACACTCAAAGTTAGTAATAATGAAATCAAATTTACAATTGATCTTTCAGCAAACGAAATATGTTTAATGAAAATAACCAAAAATTTCTGGACCTGATCAAATTAAGGAAATATCGTTATAAAATTATAATAGCAAAAGAAGCAAGTCATCAAAAAGTAGACTTGCTTTTTTTTACGTGTGTCAGCCATGATATTTATCAGGCTGTTGAAAATCCAGTCACGGTTAGTTACCGCTGAGTGTAGCGAACCAAAAAGCAAAAATCAGTGATGTTGGGTGAAGGGAGTAGTTTAGCAAATCTCTTGAGCCTATGAACTGAAATCTGATGAGGATAAATGGTAGACAAGATTGCGGTATAAACCGAAATCAAAAGATTTACCTTGAGGAGGCGGTCGAATCGAAGACATAATAGTGAAAGTAAACATGAAAGACTGAACAATTTATCGTGTTTCTACGATTTGAATTACACGAAAGATATTTTTCAAAATTTGCTAATAAGGAAAATATGAGAGTAAATTGATGAGAATGATCTCTCAGATGATTAAAAATGGAGATGTCATATTTTCTTGCAAGAAAATATGTTGTTAACAGTATTATTGTCAATACTAAATATGAAGATACACCACTCGGAAATCCTTAAAGAATTTTGGAATCCCAATTCTAGCAAACTTATTCATACATACACCTATGATAAATGGAAAGATAGACACTAATTTTTCGAATGTTCTCTTTGAATGATACGTTCACTATGCCTTTAATCAGCGTAAATCAAAAAGAATCCCAAATAATTCTGAAATAACTGAAACACGATTAAAAAAGTAATGTGAAATTGAATTACACCCCGATAAAACAAAGATAGAAAATGATAGCGAATACAAAATGACAATAATAATTCATCAAATAATGTCATGTGAGTTTTGGACTACAGTAGTAATGGAAATAATAGACGACGATTATTGAAAGAAATCGGGAGAGATAAAATATTTTGAATACTATAATTTGATTGTAGTTGGTGATGCGAAAGCCAATTATTACAGATTCTTTATAAAAAGAGTAAGGAGGAATTGAAATGACTGAAACTAAAAAGTATGCGAAGAAATTGAATGTAATTGACAATGTTATTGTTGCTGACAGCTTGAGAAATCAAGTGATTCATAACAATACGTTAGGGTATGCATTTGAAGTATGCTTGGATTATTATCGTGGTCAATTTTTAACAGTAATTGATGAATTTCAAATTACAATTGATGGAGAGGTTGTCCCAACAGAAACCATTAAGTTCTGTATTAACGGAAAAGAATTCAATCCAATTGAATTTGAACATTGTTATTCAGAATTTTGGCAGGCTATTGAACCAGCAACGATTAATGTATTCAAACCTGGTGGACTCAAAGCTGGAGAACACAATGTGGAATTGCATTTGATTTTTCGTTCACCTTACATGCCAATTGGATCAAATCATGAATATATGGCCATTGATAATTGTGGAAAAAGAACTTTGTCACTAGTTGAGGAGGAATAATATATGACAAAAATTAAAACTGGAGTAATTCTATTTTCATTTGGAACTTTATTCCTTAATAAGAAGCTTGATTTAGAAGGAGTTATTCGAACTGCGGCTGAAATTGGTGCAGAAGGCTATGATATTGTTGCTGCACAGTCAATCCCAACTTATCCATATGTATCAGACGAATTTGTTGAATTTGTTAATGAATGTAAGAGTAAGTATGGCATTGGTCCTATGTGTTATTCGGCACAACTAGATCGAGGAATGCTGAAAGAACGTGATTTAACTGAAGAAGAGGCATTACAGCAAGCAATTACTTCTGTTATTTCTGCAAGCAAACTTGGCTGTACTGTAATGCGTGAACAGTATTTGTTGTCGCCGGCATCACTTGAAAAATTGGCACCTTATGCCGAAGCATACAACGTACGAGTTGGAATTGAAATTCACAATCCCGAAAGTCCAATTACACCAGCAATTTTGGAATATTTGGAAGTTATTGAACGAACAAAAAGTAAATTTATCGGATTTATCCCTGATTTTGGAGCATTTGCGACAGGTCCTAATAAGCCAATTTGGGATAGAGCCTTATCTAAAGGGGCCACAACGGAGCAATTGAAAAGATGTGCTCAATTAAAATATGATGAGGTATCAAAAGAAGATGCACTAAAAATAATGGATTCTGAAATTGAAAAAACCCCTGCCTTGCTTGATGTTATTAATAGTTTCTATGGTTTTGTTCAGTTCAAAAAAGATATTTCAAAGGAGTTGGAAGGATTAAAAAGGATTATGCCGTATGTATTTTCAATGCATGGAAAATTTCATTATGTTGATGAAAATCTTCATGAACCAGCAATTCCTTACGAAGAAATTATTCCAGTTATTGAGGCAAGTGGCTACGATGGTTATATTGTTACAGAGTATGAAGATGAAGGTGGTTATGATGCTATCGAACAATGTCATCGCCATATTGCAATGATCAAAAAGCTTACAAGTTAGTACTAGAGTATTTTTCTGAAAGAATTAAAAATGGTTTGGTCGCCAAAACCCTATTTTGTGCTTTTTACCATTTTAAAAACGCTGATATAAAACCTTTTTAAGATAGTGAAAATGGAACTTTTGAGGTTTTGGTTACCTAACCAAAAATGGAGGGAAAATTTTGAAAAAATTAAAAATTGGTTTTGTCGGATGTGGAGGAATTGCTTTTAGCAAACATTTTCCGGCACTTGCAAAATTGAAAGATAAAGTTGAATTAGTTGCATTTTGTGATTTGATTAAAGATCGTGCAGAAAAAGGAAAAAAGGAATACGGCGATGATGGAGCAAAAGTTTATACCGATTATGTTGAGCTTCTTAAAGATAAAAGTATTGATGTTATTCACGTTCTTACCCCAAACATTTCTCACTCAGAAATAACGGTTGCTGCTTTAGAAGCTGGTAAGCACGTAATGTGTGAAAAACCAATGGCAATCAATTCTGCAGAAGCACAAAGAATGATTGACGCAGCTAAATCTACTGGGAAAAAATTAACAATAGGATATCAGAATCGTTTCCGCTCTGATTCATTAGAAACAAAGGCTGCTTGTGAAAGCAATGAGTTAGGAGAAATTTATTTTTCAAAAGCGCATGCCATTCGTAGAAGAGGGGTTCCCACTTGGGGCGTATTTCCTGATAAAGCAAAACAAGGTGGTGGACCTCTAATTGATATAGGTACCCATGCTCTTGATCTTACACTTTGGTTTATGGATAATTATAGAGTTAAAACAGTTTTTGGTTCAACATATCAAAAATTAAAAGATAAGCCCGAAGGAAACCAATTTGGTCCTTGGAACCCGAAGACATTTGAAACAGAAGATTCAGCATTTGGTTTTATAAAAATGGAGAATGGAGCAACTATTTTTTTAGAAGCAGCCTGGGCCCTTAATATGATTAATCCTAAAGAAGCTCAAGTAACATTGTGTGGAACTGACGGTGGTGCGGAGATGTTTGGAGCGGCTTATGCTGATCAAGGTTATGTTGTATTCAATAACATTAAGCATAACACACAGGTTCAAACACAGCCGTCTCAAGGATCAGGTGTTTTTGGTTTTGAAAACACAACACATCTCGAACAAAGAGATGCAGAAGCAACCCAATGGATTGATGCTATTATCAATGATACAGAACCGCTTGTAAAGCCCGAGCAAGCATTTGTAGTTACTCAAATTCTTGAGGCGATTTATAAATCGGCAGAAACAGGTGAAGTAGTTCATTTAAGTTAGTAAGTGATGAAATCTGCTCCTTCATAATTTGAAAGCATTCTCTTATGAGGGGGTTAGTTACATTAATAGAATGGAGAGTTAAAAGTGCAAATCTATTTGATAAGACACGGGCAGACTTATTTTAATAAATATGGCAAGATGCAAGGATGGTCTGATACGCCTCTAACAATTGAGGGCGAAAAGGCAGCAGAAACTGCTGGAAAACGATTGGCAAATGAGAAATTTGAGCGGGTATTTTCGAGTGATCTAAGAAGAACGGTTGAAACAGCAAAAATTATTTTGAAGTATAGCAAGTATAATGCGAATACTTTGATAGAACCAATGAAAGAATTTAGAGAAACTTTTTTTGGAGAATTTGAGGGTAACTACGACACTGAAGTTTACTCGCGGTTAGCGAAAAAATTGAATATTGCCGAAAATGAACTTTTTGAACGGTTATCTTTTGTAGATATTTCAAATGAACTTCAGAAAATGGAACCGTCAAAAGATATGGAAAGCCATATTGTGTGTGAAAAACGTATATTTGCAGGATTAGATATAGTTACTTCTAAAATCGAGAATCATAATAGTTCAAGGGTGCTTATTGTTACACATGGAAATGTTATTAGAAATATTGTAAATAAAATTACTCCTAATATTAATGTAAAAAAAGAAATCAATAATTCAGGTATCACAATTATTGAATATGCTGAGAAAAAATATAAGTTAACACAATTTAATGATATGGAGGTAAATAATGACAATTAACATAGGTATTATAGGATTTGGATTCATTGGCCATATCCATGAACAGAGTTTAGCCGATAGAAATCAAATGAAAGTCATCGCAATTTGTGATATTGATAGTGAAAAAATGAATGACTCTATCACCAAAAATGTCATTAAAACAACTAGTGTAGATGAACTATTAAAAATCAAAACGATTGACACAGTCATTGTCTCAGTTTTTAACGATGCACATAAAGAAGTGGTGATAAAAGCGGCAATAGCAGGTAAAAATATCATTTGTGAAAAACCAGCAGCTATGAATGTTTCAGAATTTGATGAAATGATGGCGGTTGTAAATGAAAAAAAAGTTAAATTTACTGTGCATCAACAACGTCGACTTGACAACGATTTTAGAACAGCAAAAAAAGTTTATGAAAAAAAAGAACTTGGAAATATTTATACAGTTCAATCAAAACTCTATGGTTTGAATGGAAATATGCATGATTGGCATATTTACAAAAAGCACGGGGGAGGAATGCTTTATGATTGGGGTGTTCATCTAATTGATCAAATGCTTTATATGATTGATAGTAAAATTATTTCAATCTTTGCAGATGTTCGAAATGTTATTAACGAAGAAGTTGACGATTATTTTAAAATATTACTTGAGTTTGAAAATGGAATTATGGGGGAAATTGAACTTGGAACCTATTATCTTACGGATAAACCACATTGGTTTGAGAGACATTGGTTTATTGGGGGAGATAAGGGGAGTATGTATAGTGATGGTTTTATTCCAGAAGGAAAAGTGGTAAAAACATCTCGTTTGCTTGAGAATGTACCAGGGAAAACTGTGATGACCGCATCAGGTCCAACAAGATCATTTGGAACTGTCGCAGATGGAATCTTAATGACCGAAGAGTTACCTGTTACAAATTATAATTATCAGATGTTTTACGATAATTATGTCAATACTCTTCAAGGGACCGATGACTTTCTTGTTAAACAATCGGAAGTACGGCGAGTCTTATCTGTTATGCAAGCAGTTCGTGAATCTGGATTAAAAAAAGAATCGATTAAATTTAAGAATGGCCTTTAAATGAATAAATTGAATTTGACATTTTTATAAATAAGATAACAATCTATCTCAAAGAGATTATCTAAAAAGAAAATGAGGTTAAAAGAAATGTTTGATCTTTTTAAAAAAAGTAAAGTAGCAGTAATTAAGACACCGCTGTATTCTTTAGCAGATGGGGAAGTTATTAGAATAGAACAAGTTAATGATTCAATGTTTTCAGAAAAAATGTTAGGTGATGGATTTTCAGTAAAACCGATTACTAATGATGTATTCTCTCCGGGAACTGGAGTTGTAACAAATATTTTTCCAACGAAGCACGCAATTGGAATTAGGTTAGAAAACAAAATTGAAATTCTAGTTCACATGGGAATTGATACTGTTGAATTGCAAGGAAATCCATATCATATTAATGTTAAGGTTGGGGACAAAGTTACTAAGGATACATTATTAGGAACAATGAACATACAGGAAATTATAGATGCCGGGAAAGAAACAGATTTAATTGTCGTATTTCCTGAACTAAAAGTGGATGATTCATTCACTTTGAATCTTACTGGTAATCAAAAACATGGAACAAAAATTGGAAGTGTCACATTAGTTTAGAAAAAATAGAGACGCTTAAAAAGTTGAGATATTTACTGTTCTTTGATGCTATAAATAATTGGTAACGTTCTCTATCTTTAAATGAATCCGTTCTCGAACTTAGTGAATGCTTGTTTATGTCGATTGTTCTGTATTCTTTTTATTTGCTTTTTGCTGAATTTTTGTAATTCATATAGACATAATTTGAAGTTCTGTCTATCTGTTTAACAAGTAGATAAATGATTTATTTAGCTGTTTAGCTGAAGAACTTTGTTTCATTTGATAATTTCCTTATTAATTATTTTTTGCTATTTGTTAGATTATAAATCTTTTCCAGTATTTTAATAAATGCTAATCATAGAGTAGTAACTTGAATAACAGTTAATTTTTTTAGCTTAGTTCAGAATTTGAAAATTAGTTACATTGCTTTTGGTGATAAAAAGTTTCTGTTTATGATATATCAAAAACTTGAGAGGAGCGTATGATAGAGTAAAACATAATTTACTTCTATCAGACAAATGAATAATGAAAAACAAAAACGACATTCAGGAATCAGTGAATAAAATAATAGAGTTGGCAGGCGGAGAGAATAATATCATTACATTTTCCCATTGCGCAACAAGGCTTAGATTGAAACTGAAGGATGATAACCTCCAGAAAATGGATGAACTAAAAAAAGTACCTGGGGTTATGGGCTTGCTAGAAAGGGGAGGAGAAACACAAATTGTAATTGGAAATGCTGTTCAAAATTATTATTTTGAAATGGAAAAAATACTTAAAGAAAAATCCACAGGATTTGTCGATGAAAATTTAGATGATTTACCAAAGCAAAAACTTAGTGTACTTGATCAAATTACTGGACTCGCTTCAGATCTTTTCATCCCAATTATAGGAACTCTATCAGCATGCGGAACATTAAAGGGAATCATTGCTCTACTAGTAATGATTGATTGGATTTCAACTAGTAGCGGTGCGTACTTGGTTCTTTATTCAATTGCCAACGGAATGTTTTATTTTCTTCCATTTTTCTTAGCTTACACTACTGCAAACCATTTTGGAGGAAAACCAGCAATTGCTTTAGCGATTGCTAGCGCGTTATTGTATCCTGATATTATGACTGCTGCTGAACAAATTACGAAGGGTTCAAGCTATTCTTATTTTGGAATACCTTTAATGCTGATGAATTATTCGTCTACGGTATTACCTATCATTGGTTCGGTTTGGATTGCTTCAGTAATTGAAAAGAAGTTAAGACAGGTTATTCCAGATGTTCTTAAAATGATTTTTGTTCCTTTAATTACTTTATTAGTGACTTTATCTATTGTATTTTTAGCGGTGGGACCTATTTTAACAATTGCAATGAATACAGTTACTTCATTTGTTCAATTTTTATATTCAATAGCGCCATCAATTACTGGTGCAATTTCAGGTGGATTATGGCTTCTATTAGTTTCGGTTGGATTATCAAAAGCCTTCATTCCTTTATTTACTGCTGATTTTGCGACAATGGGATATACTTTATTTGGGCTTGTTGCATTTTTTATTGCTCCAATGGGAATTGGGGGTTCAATGGTTGGAATCGCACTACGGGCCAAAAAGAAAAGTGTAAAATCAATCGCATGGAGCGCTTTTTTTACCGCTGTAATCGCAGGAATCACAGAGCCAGGTTTGTTTGGTTTGGCAATCCCTGCAAAAAAACCTCTCTTAATTGCAAGTGGTTGTAATGTTATCGGTTCAATGCTTGTATTATTATTTGGAGGTAAGTTATATACCTTATCATCTGCTGTATTGGGAATTCCAGCTTTGATTTCACCATCAAAAGGGATAGATTTGTCATTTTGGGCAGTCATTATATGTTGTATTATAACGCTTGTTCTTTCGGCAACACTAACCTATTTTTTTGGTTGGTCACAAGAAAATGAAGATAGTTTTGAGTAAAAATTGTTTCAAAAGAATAGAAAGAAGGTATTATAGTGAAATTAGGACTGGTATCAGCGATTCTAGATCAAAGTGATTTTAAGGAAATGATTGATATCGCTGCAAGTAATGGATTAGAGTGTGTAGAGGTTGCTTGCTGGCCAAAAGGTAAGGCAGAAAGGCGTTATGCTGGGGTATCACACATTGATGTTTCAGATTTAGACTCTAAAAAGGCAAAGGCTATTTTAGGTTATGCTAAAGATAAAGGAGTAGAAATTTCCTCTTTAGGTTATTATCCCAATCCACTAGATGAAAACTTAGAAAAACGCCAAGAAGCGATTGACCATTTGTATCATTTGATTGATGCGGCTAAATTACTTGATGTTAATCTCGTAACCACTTTTATTGGAAGAATGCAGACGAAGGGACTTTCAGAGAATTTAGCTGAAATGGAGAAAGTTTGGCAACCGATTATTACTTACGCAGAATCGCAAAAAGTCAAAATTGGGATTGAAAACTGTCCAATGCTCTTTACTGAAGATGAATGGCCTGGTGGACAAAACTTGATGACAACACCAGCGATTTGGCGTGAAGTCTTTAAGCGATTAGATAGTAATTATCTTGGATTAAACTACGACCCATCACATTTTGTTTGGCAGCAGATTGACTATATTGCGCCACTTTATGAATTCAAAAACAAAATTTTTCATGTACATTATAAGGATATTAAAATTTTTCCTGAAAAACTAAAGGATGTTGGTGTAATGGCAACTCCACTGCAATATATGAGCCCCAAATTACCTGGACTTGGTGATGTTGATTGGGGTAGATATGTTTCAGCTCTGACAGATATTGGCTACACAGGAAATACGTGTATTGAAGTAGAAGATAAATCATTTGAAGCAGATTATGATGCGGTTAAAAGATCAATCAAGTTAAGTACTAAATATTTGAGAAATTTTGTTATCTAGCATGATGATTGCTTTAAGTTTAAACTTCACAGATATTATTTGCGAAAAGCTTTTAAAAACATATACGCATTTTAGAATAGTTGCTTGTCAACTTTAGAATGTATTAATTTGTTATATAAATCAGTTTTATTCGCGATTAATCAATTGGAGCGAAAATAGACTCTCTTTCAGTTAGTGATGCTATAAATCATTGAAATGATTAGAATATTATTTTATTAAATTTTCAAGCTTGTTTTAATTTAAAATAAATTCAAGAGCTAGTTAACGAAACAATCTCTATAGATATTATTGATATGACTACATGTATCACAATGAATTGTAAAGAATGATTAAGTTAATAAAAATAATAATAATTAAACGGCGGCTATCTTGCCGCCTTTTTAAAAAAGGAGAGAATAATCACGTCAAAATTTCTGGGTATAGATATTGGTGGCACAAGTATTAAATTGGGAATTGTTACTGGTAATGGAGACATTGTAGAGAAATGGCAAATATCTACAAATCGTAGTGAGAGTGGTAACATGATTATAAAAGACATTGTTAACTCCATTTCCGGAAAGATTTTTGAGAACAAATTAAAAATCTCAGACTTTTCTGGAATTGGAATTGGTGTTCCAGGTCCTGTTGAAGGTGGTCGAGTAAAACGTGCTGTGAATTTAGGATGGAAGGATATGCCGCTTGTTGAAATAATTCAACAGTCATTTAATCTGCCTGTTCAGCTAATAAATGATGCCAATGCTGCTGCCTTAGGAGAGCTGTGGATAGGTTCAAAAAAAGGAATGCAGGATGTTGTTTTTGTAACACTTGGCACGGGTGTTGGTGGCGGTATTGTAGTTAACGGAAAAATTATTAATGGTGCCAATGCTTCTGGAGGGGAGATAGGGCATATTCCATTAATTACTAATGAAAGTCGGATTTGTAGTTGTGGCAATATCAATTGTTTAGAATGTTATGCTTCGGCAAATGGTTTATTTCATACAATGAAGAATCTAGTAAATCAGTATGATTCCATGCTAAAATTTTCCAATACTGCAGACATTTTTGAGTTAAGTGCGAGGGGTAACTTGATTGCACATGAAGCAATTGAAACGACAATTTCCTACTTAGCCTATGCGTTAAGCAGTATTATAAATACTCTTGATCCAGAGGAAGTTATTATTGGTGGTGGATTATCGGATGCAGGTGAAGCACTGTTATTACCACTTCGTAAAAGCCTTAAACCATTGTTATTTCCCCAGATTAAAGATAATCTTCGTCTTAGAAAGGCATCTGTAGGAAATGATGCGGGCGTTTTAGGAGCCGTTTATCAAGTTATTCAAGAGCAAAAGCTATAATAAAAGAGTGTGTTTAAATGTTACGCCTAATAGCCTTAGATATAAATGTGATGCTTTTTGACAATTCAAGATGTTCTAACTGCACAAACCAAGATATTATCCATCGGATTAAATCAAGTGATATTCGAATCGTGTTGTGTACTGCCTCTATTTCGAGGGAACAATCGATTGTTTAAGCGTTATAATGGTGCGACAATTGATCAACTTCAAGATAAAACAATTATCTTTTAGGAATATTTACCATTTGATTTTTTAATGGAAATTGAGTAACTTTGTCAAGAATTGAATCTCCATTAACATGTTCAAAATGATGATGATATTTATACTTCAAATCTAGACATTAGTCCGCATACTTTATACAATAGTTATTTAAGTCATCGGTTGACAAAATGGTTTTTCTTTCCGTGCAAACTGGTTTGTCATACCGAAATATTCATCACTTAATGATGGAGCAAAAGTAATTATTCCAAATATACTAACTAAGACAGATGATTAAGAGAAATCAAATTACAAGTAAATTTATTAGATTAGGATAGAAGAATAGATAGTCAAATAATTGAAGAGATTACCAAATTTTTAGAAACTTTTTCCAAACTGTATCCAAACATAATAAAAGAGGAGATCTCGTATTATGTTCAATACAAAGTTTTTGAAGCTCATTAATTAAAGATATTTTTTCGAAAATCTTATTTGCATAGAAAGTAAGGGAAGAATTATGATTAACTTCTCATTTCAGTATATTAAGATGATGTGATGTTAAATTCAGAGCTTTGGATAAATTATCTTTGTGATAACATCGATTATTATCTTAATCGTAGTCATCATTTTAGGAATTAATGCAAACAGACGCATGAAAAACTTGATATGTTGAGAAATTAAATTGGTAGAGTAAAAATTTCAGATGATTTATTTCATAAGAAAAATTATTAGAATGGAGCGTGATAAAATGCAGAAAACAGAATGGGTGCTATGTCCAATCTGTGAGAGTAAAACACGTTTAAAGATTCGGGAAGATACCGTACTGAAAAATCTTCCACTTTATTGTCCAAAATGCAAACAAGAAAATTTAGTTGAAATAAGGCAGTTTAAAGTAACTATTATTACAGAGCCAGATGCAAAGACAAAGAGCCGATAATTTGAGAAATTAAAATCTCATTTTATCGGTTCTTTCTGTTTTACGGAGTGCCGTTAAGATTAGTCCTTGATATCTTTTGCTTCGCTGATTCCATTTGCCAAGGATTGCATTAAAGACAGTTCCTTATCAGTGAAGTTATCCATTTGTTTTTCTACCTGTAATCTTCTGGTGCTTTTCACCAGATCGTTACGAGGTAAGAAAAATTCATCAACGGACACATCAAGTAATGATACAAGATCGTAGAGAACTTGTATGCTAGGATGTTGACCTTTATTTTCAATATTTGTTAAATAACGTGGGTCAATTTCAATTAACGCTCCCACTTGTTCACGAGTTAATCCTCGATTCATTCGAGCTTCTTTGATAGCTAACCCAAAGGCTCTAAAATCAAACTTATCTTCTTTTTTACGCATATTAAACCACCTATATACATTTTACTGTTCCTATAAAAATTGAGACAGGTATAGAAAAACGTGTTATAAGGTTTATGAATACCTATTATTCGTTTCTTTACACTCAATAGTGTTATAAACGCTTATCTCAAATAGGAAAGGTCGCCAATTTATTTACCTTTAAAAGTATAGTTAGAAAATCAAGATTCTTGTAGATAAAACTGGCGACCCATTGGAGGTCAAAGTCGTCATGAGGTACATTACAGCCAATCGAATATTTGACTTAGAGGTCTTATTAAAAAAAGTCGCCCACCAGCGATAGATAAGTACGACCATCAATGTAGTTTTTTAAGACATATACATAGAATTAATAAAGCATATAAACAGATATATCAATCTGTCTATGTGCTTTTTTTATGTTTCGAGATAATTTTTAAAGTTTTTTCAATCGATAATGCAACAAATCACCCTTTCACGTCGGGACTAAGAGTGAAAGGAGATAAAACGAGCAAGGCTTACTTCCTTTCAGAACAGAAGGGAGGTGAGAAACCATGAAACCATCTTCTTTTCAAGTCACGATTGAAAATCAGTTTGACTATATCTGCAAAAAAGCCATAGAAGACGAACGGAAAGATTACTTTAAATATCTTTCTAGGCTTGCGAAACGTGAAGTATCCTTTTCGGATATTGGCGATTATCTCGTCAATCAGTTTGCGACTACAGATACTTACACAACTGACTTTCAGACTTTTACACTCAATGATATTTCGATTGGTATTACAAATGATTTGTTGAGTGAAGCATTGCGAGAATTGCCAGACAAGAAACGTGAGATTTTACTACTGTTCTATTTTATGGATATGAGTGATTCAGAAATAGCAGACTTACTGAATTTAAACCGTTCTACTGTCTATCGGCATAGAATGAGCGGACTAGCCTTAATCAAGAAGTTTATGGAGGAGGAAAACCAATGAGAAATCAATATCCTATGATTCCATTTGCTCTTATTGCTAAGGGTTGTGATGGCGATACAGAAGCTATTAACCAGATTCTTCATCACTACAGAGGGTACATTACAAAACGCTCTCTAAGATTGATGAAAGATGAGTATGGCAATCAAAGTATGGTCGTTGATGAGATCTTACGTGGACGAATGGAAACCAGACTGATTACAAAAATTTTATCATTTGAAATTAAGTGACATTGTTTACTCTCTCTTTTCGTGGAAGTGCGGATATGCTTTCCACACTTCCCGATTGAAGAGCTTGTTATTCCATCAAAGCATATTGTCTTTCAGTATGTTTTGATAGGCTGACAAGCCAGTTGTTCTTTGAAAACTAAATAAGTAGCAATCGAATACCTTTCGATAAGAAAAGAGCCAGCGGAGCTGACCGCCATGACCTGCCCTGTAAAGATAGCGAGCGATTCAGTCAGTGATCCGAGAAGCAATCTTTAGCAGGACTGCCAGCGAAGACATTCTTATCGTGATAATGATACTCCTGTATAGTCACAGTCCGAGCGTTGAAAGCGTCGCAGACAATGAGTACAGTTGGACGAGAACCGTGCAAGGGTGAAACTCCCGTGAGCTTTGCTAAAGCTGTTCGATTGCTTGTAAAACTTTATAGAAAAGGGAGGAGAAGATGATGAATGAAAAATTAATCCGTTATAGTATGCAGATTGCAATGCTAAAACAACTTCTTTCCCGAAACTTGATTTCCAAAAAAGAATATATGCTTGTAAAGAGAAAAATCATGCAAGAATATAAAATTATTTCTGATATAACCTCTTGAATTGTGTTATACTAAAGTAATATTTACGCTACAATAGGAACACAAAAAGGAGGGGATTGAATGAAAGAAGTAGAAATCATAAAAGCAAAAAGCTCATTGTCTAATTCAAAACGTGGACAGAAGATTGATCGTTTACGTGTAGCTGCTTATTGTAGAGTTAGTACAGATAGTGAAGACCAATTAAATAGTTATAACTCACAAAAAGCTTACTACACTGATTTGATTCAGAAAAACAATGAATGGGTATTTGCTGGTATCTATGCGGATGAAGCTATAACTGGAACACAGATTACGCACCGAACTGACTTTCAAAGAATGATAAGTGATTGTTTAAATGGCGAAATTGACATGGTTATTACAAAATCAATATCGAGATTTGCAAGAAATACACTGGATACATTGAAATATGTGAGAATGTTGAAAGAAAAGAACATAGCAGTATACTTTGAAGACGAGAAAATAAATACTCTTACTATGGACGGAGAGTTGCTGTTAGTAGTTTTGAGTTCGGTAGCACAACAAGAAGTAGAGAATATTTCTGCCAATGTAAAAAAAGGCTTGAAAATGAAAATGAAACGTGGCGAGTTAGTAGGTTTTCAAGGGTGCTTGGGTTATGATTACCACCCAGAAGATAAATCAATTACAGTAAATAAAGAAGAAGCAGAAATTGTTCGTTATATCTTCAATAGATACATTGAAGGTGCTGGTGGTTCTGTAATTGGTAATGAGCTAGAAAATTTAGGTTATAAAACTAAGTACGGTAATTCTACTTGGGTTCCGACCACGGTTTTAGGAATTATAAAAAACGAGAAATACAAAGGCGATATTCTTTTAGGTAAAACATTCACTGTAGACCCCATCTCTAAACGTCGTTTAGAAAATATGGGGGAAGAAGATCAGTTTTACATTCGTAATCATCATGAGCCTATTATAAGTGAAGAAGTATTTGATAAGGCACAGGAAATCTTGAATCGGAGAAGCAAGAATCGTGGAAAAATCGGTGACGGAAATACTAAGCGAGAGAAATACAGCAGAAAGTATGCATTCAGTTGTTTACTAGAGTGTGGTTTTTGTGGTGGTACTTTAACCCGACGTAGATGGCATAGCGGTTCTGAATACGACAAGGTTATTTGGCAATGCGTAACAGCCACTAAGAAAGGAAAAAAGCATTGTCCTCATAGCAAAGGTATTCCCGAGCAGGCGATAGAGGATGCATTTATCGAAAGCTATCGTATTATGTGTGACAGCAATAAAGATGTTCTAGATGAGTTTTTGAATAGAATGGAAGAAACGCTTAGTAGTAGTTCAGTAAATAAACAACTTGCAAAAGTTGATAAGGATATAGATTCTTTAGAGAAAAAGAAAAGTAAACTGGTTGATATGCGTTTGGAAGATGTAATTGATTCTGAAACTTACGAAGCTAAATTTTCTAACATGACTCAAAAGCAAGAAGACCTAATCAAAGAACGTATAAAACTTCAAGAAACAGCCTTAAATGAAAAAGACATCAAACGTCGTCTCAAAGAGTTCAAAAAGACACTTGAACAAAATGAAGTTTTGACAGAATTTGACCGATATGTATTTGAGAGTATTGTTGAAAAAGTTATTGTAGGGGGATGTGATGAAGATGGGAAAATTGACCCAGCTCAATTGGTCTTTGTTTACAAAACAGGTTTTAAGAATAGCTTAGATGGAAATAAGTTTAAGCCTCAAAGAAAGAATGCAAGAGGAAATCGCAAGCCTAAAGAATTGTGTTCACATACTAAAAACGAGGTTGATAGTTTGTGTTCTGATAGTAATGCCGACACATGTGGAAGTCGTGGGGTTGTTGCGGAAAGAGGGCTAGTTAAGCATCTGTATTTTAAGCAATTTCGGAAGTTCGTGGTACATATAAGTGATAGTAATAAAATACAGAATAAAAAGATACATAATTGTATAAATATGTCTGTAATATTAGCTGTTTTTTTGAAAAAAGTAAGATTGAAAATCAAGAATATAAACACTAAGACGTTTTTTAAAATGAAACGTCTTTTTTATACGAGCGTTTTCAAAAAGAAAGCCATATAAAAAATAAGGCGCTTAATAAACTCTTGAGGTATTGTTAGTTGTTATAAGCTTATTCAGTACTTTTTTGTATAAGTTTCAAGTAGAAGAATTAGAGTTATAGGAACATATTGTAGATAGTGCTGCAGATGAAAATATCCCCCAAGCTAAGAAATAGAATGAAACTTAGAGGTATGATAATATTACATTAAATAGAATACACCAAACAACAAAATGTGTATGAGAGGTGAGTTGCTTATGCTTTGTCCAAATTGCGGAGAGAAGGCAACGGGCAAGTTTTGTTCAAACTGCGGGACTGCTTTAAAATCTGAAGATACTATTGTTCGAATAAATGGCGTTGATATCAATTTATCAGAAATCATGAGAGAGTGCGGAGATGCTAGGATTAAAGCTATAAAAAGCCTTAGAAGTCAAACAGGCCTTGGATTAACAGACGCAAAAGAAATAATGTTTAAAGCGTATGAGGGCAAGCATATTCCAGAATACACCCACAAACCAAACCAAAAAGAAAAGAAATCCTCTTTGAGGAAAAGACTAGTTTCCTTACTAATGATTGTCGGACTTGTTGGGATGGTATTTATTGTTGTAACAGGTAAAATTAAGTATTATGAAACACTTAGGCTTGCGGGTGAAAGTAGAGGATACATTGGCAGAGAGTCAAAGATTCTAGAGTCTCAAGAAGGTATCGAGCAAGTATTCAATAAACTGAGAGACAGAAAGGAATTTGAAGACGGAGAGATATATTTATATGACTTTTCCCTAAGTAATGAAAGGATTTATGCCATAATTCAAGACACAACAATAGAATCAAATTTTGATAGATACGCTTATAACGGTACGAGATTATTTCGACCAAGTTGGAGTAAAGGTGATCCCATTAATGCTGCTACTCTTATGGACGGGAAAAGTATTGACATAAATGATTTGAGTCCACAAGGGATTCATCGGTTTTACACGCAAATTAATAATTATTTGGATAAAAATAATGTTGAACTTCCTGAAGACCATCTGATTCAAATTAGAGTCCATACCAATTTAACTTCAGCCCTTCCGGAATTAACGTCGAGTGTAAGCGGTTTGCGTGAAGACCTTTCTTTTAAAAGTGATTTAGATGGAGATGATTTCGAAGTTAAGGACCAGTAGTTCGACAAATAATTTCACTCTAAATTAAGTCAGAAAAATAGTTTTGTCAAAAAATATTTATTTACAGTAAATAAAGTGCTCAAAACCATGCTTTTTAGTTGCTTGAACGGTCTTTTTTTCTATTATATGGGAGTTTTTCTCAAAGTGCTTTCGCATCCCAAGAAGAATACGAAATTCGATGACAACATTTTTAAGTTAGCAGGCAGTTTAAACGTGAGGATGCAGTATTCTAAATACATTTAAAAACGCCGGGCAATCAAAAATCCTTCTTTTTTTCATAGAAGGATTTTTAGTTTTTCTATTTAACCTGCTCACCCACGTAATTCTCGATACAATGCAGCGATAATATCTTCAATCGATGTTTTCCGTATTTCCAAATTTTTAAGATTTTCGATTTTTGATAACTCACGTAGTAGTTGATTTAAAGGAATGCTTGAATCAACCATCGAATAAACATGGTTATTACCACTACTTTCAAGCAGTTTTAAGGAGTCCATCACCGGGGGTGTTCCTGTTACTTCGATATGTATTTCAGAGATACTGCCTCTGACATCCCGCAGTTGCTGAAAATTACCATCAAAAATAATGTTGCCCTGAGACAATAAAATGATTCTCTGTGCCATCTCTTCTAGGTCAGTCATATCATGGCTCGTCACTAAAATGGTGGTCTTTTTTTCTGCATTTAATTCTTTTAAAAAAGCAATCATTTGCCTTTTCGCAAGGACGTCTAGCCCAAGAGTAGGCTCATCTAAAAAGATGACTTCCGGATTATGAAGCAAAAGCATGCCCAAATCTGCACGCATACGCTGACCGAGACTGAGTTCCCTTGAAAAAGTATTAAGAAGCGGACCTAAATCAAGCAAGTCAGTTATCATTTCTAAATTTAGGCGGTACACATCATTTGGAATATCCCACACTGTTTTTTTCCATTCAAAACTGGTAATGATTGGCTGATCCCACCAAAGTTCTGTCCGTTGTCCGAATAACACACCGATTTTCTTCATCAATGTTACCCGATTCAAGGAAGGATCCAGTCCAAGAACCCGCACATTTCCGCTATTAGGCTGAAGAATACCAGATAATATTTTCATTGTGGTGGACTTGCCGGCACCATTCGCACCGGCGTAGGCGACGAATTCTCCTTTATTTACCGTTAAGGAAATGTCATTGAGAGCTGTTGTTATTATTTTTTGCGGCTTTATAAAGTGAACGAGCGTCTCTTTTAAATTATTTTTTGGTTGAAGCTTTGTATAGTTTTTTGTGACTTTATCGATGACCAAAACCGGAATATCTTGGGCTGCTGTTTGTTTCATAATATTTTAATCCCTTCCTAAAAAGAGTAATGCAGCAATTAATATAAACATGCTGGCAATTACTGGTAAAATTCCATAGGCTAGTTTGATTGTTTCTTTCGTAGCTGCATTTAGCAGAAGAATACTGGGAAACCAAGCAGTAAGTCCTATGGGTAAAACGGTAAGCAAAATATTTTGTATCGTTTTTGGAAAACCGTTCAAAGGATACACTTTGATGGCTGTAAACGATAAAATCTCACCTGCTACTTCTTCCGAAGCCACAGGAGAATAAAAAGCTCTGGCGGAAAAAATATAAACTAGGGATAAAATAATAAACATGGACAAAAACACATAGCCGATCAATAACAATAACCACAAGATAGAGATCTTTAACTTTAATTGATGAGCTGCGTACACAGTAACGATAATCCCCGTAAGGAATATATGACTGCTGGAAACAGGGGAAAAGCCATTGGTCAAAAGTTGAATCGGTAAGGGCACTGGCTGAGTCATACAGTGGTCGAGTTGTCCCCGACCGATGATCCTGCTGATTTCTCCCATATTATTCCCTCGGAAGAAAAGCCAGTAAATTCCATCAACTAAAAGACTATATCCCAGCATAAAAATAATCTGATTGTTGCTGATTCCTGTTCCTTTACCAAACTGAGTTGAAAGTAGAAAGACACTTGCTACAGCGGAAAGGGCAGAGACTGTCTCTGAAAAAATATAAATAAAAAATGAGGATGGTTCTCTTAGAAACCAAAGTAAATCCATTTTTGCGTGGAGTTTAAGTAGTCTAAAGGTAACTTTTATGTTAGCCGCCAAAAGAGATCATCTCCTCTTCGCTTTTTTTATAAACGATAGACGCAATTGTCCAAAACAGGACATTCCAAACCACTTGCATCAATAAAGCATTTGCAGGTTTGATTATTCCCATATAGATATTTATCGGCACACTTGCCAAAGAGGCAAAGGGGAGAAGCCTAAGAAAATTTCCTACAGGAAGGGGCATCACGTTCAATGGAATCACCGCTCCAGTAAGAAGATTTAACAACGATTCTCTAATTTGCAGGGCAGCCCAGCACTTATCTTTTAAGTGCATGGCAAGAGCCGCAAAAATAAAATCCATCGCAAACCCAAGACTCACTGACAGCAAGAGACTAATCATCCCCATTATCCCGGTGTAAAAAGAATCTGGCAGCGGGTTTATTCCAGCAATAGAAGCCAAAACTATCAAAGGAAAAGAGAGTGTAAAAAATGTCGGTATCCAAATTTTCCCGATCGTTTCCGCTATAAAACTGGAAAAGATAGGCATTGGCCTTGTGTATCGACCAATTATGGAGCCTTCCCACATGGAAGAGGTGGCAGGAGTAATAATATCCATTTGTGGCCTGAAAACTGTGGACAAAAGGGAATACGTCAGCAACTGGGAAGTGGTCAAAGACATTTCGGAGTTTTGTCCGATAAACAGCCATATCTGGCACATAAAATAAAACCAAATATAATTGAGTAGCTGCTTTTTAAAAACGGGGAGAAGACCACCGCTAAATTCTTGGTTGTAAGATATTTTAATGGTAATTATAAACGATTTAAACATTAGTAAAAGTCATCCTCTCATAAAATTTTAGACACAAAAAACCGATGCGTCTAGATACACGCATCGGGAGTAATTCTATGAAAAGAATTATTTTAGCCGATCAAGACACGTGTACCATCAAAAAAAGACGCACTCAAATAGGGTACAGCTAAACTACCGCATTTTGCTAGTGTACCGATAATCAAGTATTTGGCTATTTTTGGATAGCTGGACACGTGTTTCACCTCGTTGTTATAAGATAAATTAATCATAGCATATTACCAATTTGAAGACAATTGATGTTCCAGATGAATTTACAGAGAGGTTAAGTAAAAGTGGTTTCTAACATCATAAGCTTCCAAGTAGTTATTTAGCACAAAAAATCAGCAGAAAGACTTTTAATCTATCTGCTGATTTGTTGAGATGAAAAAATATCGAATTGAAACTTGACTATGAATTTCTGAAGAAACTGGTTAGTTCGCCCAGGGCATACCAGAAAGAATGTCAACTTTGGTAAGAGCTATTTGTTTGGTTAGAAGTATTGGTATCATTGGATAATGTAGGCATCTAAGATTTCTCCGTAATAGGCCGTATGGTAGTCACGGTTTGAACCGTGAAAGCTACTGTCCACATCTTGAGGATAATATTTATTTTTATTATCTTCCGTGATAGCTTCAGGGTCCTGTTTTTGTTTGTAGATTACACGACATTCTAATGTGAGTGGAAGTTCACGAATGGCAGGAACCGAAATTTTTTCAGATTCTACTAGAGTTAACTTTGCTTCCTCGATTTTATCAGTATTCCGTCCAGTTTTTTTGCCGCAGATTCCTAAAATTTTCTTGTCAAAATTTTCCATCGGTATGTTGATGGTAAATTCGCCATTTTCTTCTAGTAGTTGGCGGGTAAAACGATTCTCACGAACAAAAACAGTGAAAATAGGTTTTGACCATTCAATTCCCAGAGTTCCCCATGAAATAGTCATGGCATTTACTTTATCTTTTGACTTGGTGGTAAGAAGAACACCTTTTGAAACAGCACTTAAAATTTCTTCTGCATGATCCCAAATTTGAATTTTTTGTTTCATTTTAACCGCACTCCTTTTATTATCACTCATTTTATCATATACACGAATACACAGTTTAGCAAGGTATCGCTTTAGTAGAGATAATATAAAGAAGATATTTGATAATCAACGTTGTATCAAAGTTTGTGTCATATAATTTTAGGTTCGTTCGTTCGTTTGTTGGGACAGCTATGAAACACTTCCCCCTGTAATCCTTGCGATTACAGGGGGAAGTAGAAGCATATTTTACATTTGTTACATCAGATAGCTGGAGGAGGCATAGTTTTGAAAAACGAACTATCTTTGCCAAACTAATGAAGAGTAAGAACTAAAAATAGATGATAAACATCAAAAGAAGACCATGAAACATTAATCTTCACATATCATTAGTGATCTAATAATCGTTGATGAGTAGTTTTTCCTCTGAACATTCATATAGGAGAATAGACCATCAAATCATGGTTTTTAAGAGATAGAAATTTATTGTTTTGTTAGCTCCAAATAGACCGTGATAATAACGTCGCCTTTTGCAACTCCTGATATCGTTCCAGATTGCCCATCAGGAGAAACAGATGTTTCAAAAGGAAGTGGAAAGCCTGAAATCATATCTACAACAAGTCTCTCTATGTAATAACCTGGAATACTCTTTATAGTATAGCTGTAATTTTCTCCATCAGTAGCAATTTCAGAGTAGCCTTCATCAATAATACCCCCTGTATTATAATCCTTAAAAACAATATTCGTGGTCTGAACTATCCGACCTTGTTCAGAAGAGTAATAAAATATGACATCGATGTTACCATCTATGTACTCCCCTTGCGCATTATCTGGTAAAATATTGTCAATCACTAGGTAACCGGGTATCTCCGGTGGTTGAATAGCATATTCGGTTCCGACCCGTTCAGATATTGTTTTCCGATAAATTTCATTCTTGTTTTCATCATAACCAATAATAGTGACCGTTCCTTTTATTTCCTTATAAATATACTTAACATGGATCACACTTCCTCCCGTCACGGTTCCCGTGGGAGTACCACCTTCAGTTCTTATAAATTCAAAGCCCTCGAAATTTTGTTCTTCAGTTAAGTAAGTTTCTCCATGATTGTACGTTTTTTCTATGGCATCTACTATTTGGGTTTCGTTATTATTATCATCAATATAAACATGCTCTGTAACTACAGTTCCTGTTAAAAGTTGATAGACATAGGTGACGGTTTGACTCTCTGCTTTAAACTCTCCCGTAGCTGGTGCCCCTTTGACTTCAACAAATTTATATCCGGAGATTTTTTCTGGTTCAGTTTGATACGGTTCGTTCACACCCCCGGTCAAAGTGATCGGTTCAGCAAGCTCTTTGTCGTCCATGTCTACATAACGGACAGTGACAGTACCTTGTTGTTGATAGACATAGGTGACCGTTTGATTTTCTGCTTTAAACTCGCCTGCAGCTGGCGCCCCTTTGACTTCAACAAATTTATACCCGGAAATTTCTTTTGGTTCAGTTTGATACGGTTCGTTCACACCACCGGTCAAAGTGATCGGTTCAGCAAGCTCTTTGTCGTCCATGTCCACATAACGGACAGTGACGGTACCTTGTTGTTGATAGACATAGGTGACCGTTTGACTTTCTGGTTTAAACTCGCCAGAGGCGGGAGCCCCTTTGACTTCAACAAATTTATACCCGGAGAATTCTTTTTGTGTTGTGTCATAAGGTTCGTTCACACCACCGGTCAAAGTGACTGGTTTTGCAAGCTCTTTATCGTTCGTGTCCACATAACGGACAGTGACGGTACCTTGTTGTTGATAGACATAGGTGACGGTTTGACTT
>NZ_NGKA01000013.1 GCF_003987645.1 Vagococcus elongatus | reverse complement strand
GCTATCAGCGAAACGAAAAAGCGCTACTTGCTTCCATGCTTGAGATGTATGTTTCGAGTGTTTCTACTCGTAAGGTTTCTAAAATTGTCGAAGAACTCTGTGGGAAATCAGTCTCCAAATCTTTCGTTTCTGGTCTTACTGAACAGTTGGACCCCATAGTTACGCAATGGCAGAACCATTCACTCTCAGGTACAAATTATCCTTATTTAATGACAGATGTTCTCTACATAAAAGTTCGTGAGGACCATCGGGTGCTTTCTAAAAGCTGTCACACTGCGATTGGGATAAGCGAAGACGGCGACCGCGAAATCATTGGCTTTATGATTCAAAACGAAGAAAGCGACAACGCATGGTCCACGTTCTTTGAATACCTCAAAGAACGTGGCTTGTAAGGAACCGAGCTTATCATCTCTGATGCCCATAAAGGATTAGTTTCTGCGATTCGTAAGTCATTTACCAACACAAGTTGGCAGAGATGCCAAGTATACTTCTTAAGGAATATCATGACTACCATTCCAAAGAAAAACTCAAAACCTTTTCGAGAAGCGATTAAAGCCATCTTTAAGCTGACAGATATTGATTCAGCACGAGACGCTAAAAATCGAATCGTTGCCGGCTATATCGACCAAAGCAAATATACAAAAGCTTGTGAGGTCTTGGATAATGGCTTCGAAGATGCCTTTCAATACGCAGTTGTCGGTACTGGGAACCATCGACTGAAAAGCACCAACCTTCTTGAACGACTGAACCAAGAAGTACGCAGAAGAGAAAAGATTATTCGTATCTTTCCTAACCGTGCATCAGCCAATCGATTGATTGAGGCTGTCCTGATGGACCTGCATGATGAATGGATTAGTTCTACAAGAAAGTATATTAAGTTTGAACACTGAGAAAGCAGTGAAACATTGTATAGTATTTTACACAAAATTATGGACTTGACAATATAACCTCGATATGCATCCGCTTCAATGATTTCCATTTTTTTCTATCACATAACTCTCCAATTATTTTCCCGATACTTTCTCTATATTTCCCACAAATAATTTGTCTTCTATATTTGAGTGCAAATACAATATGATACTTACATTTCCATTTGGTATGTAATAAAATTGATTGTCTTTTTTCATGAAAAAAAATCCTAATTTGATAATGACGCGGTCGGTAAACCAAAATCAATTTATCATTTCAGGAGGTGTTTTTTGATGCCTCACTAAAAGTTTTTGTAACCATCCGCATAGCTGCTGTTTTTCAGAACATATAAAGAAGAATGACCCTTCGAGATTCCTCGAAGAGTCATTGACACGTTTAGTTCATGATGTTTTATTTTATCCATTTATCATACTCTTTTTTTATTCGAAATAATGCTTCAGCCAATACTTTTCTAGGCATACCTATACTCAATCTGATAAATTTATTTCCGTCTCTAACAAAATAACTTCCCTTGACAACAGAAATATGACAATTCTGGAAAAATAAATCTTTCTGTCCATCTGTTTTTAGTAATTCATCCACATTTATCCACGCCAAGAATGATGATTCTGGTTTCATAACCTTAAATAGAGGCATTTCCTGCTCAATGAATTTAGATAAATAATGATGGTTTTTTTCTACGTAAGCAACCATCTCTCTCAACCACTCACCGCATTCATCATATGCTGCAACAATAGCAGGGATAGCAAATACATTGGGAGAAGTGATTTGATTTCTTTTCAATTGTTTAGAAAATTTCTCTAATAGATGCTCATTTCTTGTAACGACATACGATGTCTTCAAGCCCCCAAGATTAAAAGCTTTATTTGGCGAAAAACACATAATTAGATTTTCATTCGTTTTGGAAAATTCCCACATTGATGTAAATGTATAGCCTTCAAAAACATATTCTCGATGGATTTCATCTGATACTAAAATAATGTCATATTTGATACACAACTCATTTAGTAGGAACAACTCTTCTCTAGTCCAGACACGTCCTGAAGGATTTTGAGGATTACATAGAATAAAAACTTTTACATCATTATCTTTCATATCTTGTTCCATCCGAGAAAAGTCCATCTCATATCTGCCATCTTTTTCTACTAAGGATGAAAAAACAGGTACTCTACAATTATTATCTACGGCTTCACAAAAAGGGTCATATGCTGGCGTGTGAAACATGATTTTATCGCCTACTTCAGTAAAGCATTGTACGATATTGTGTAAGGTAGATACTGTGCCATATGTTAAGATAATCCACTCTTTTTTAAAATCACATTGAAAATTATTTTTGTTCCACTTCTTTACCGCTTCATAAAATTCCGAAGAAGTATAGGTATAACTATAATCAGGTATGGAAGCACGGATTGTCAAAGCCTGCTGAATTGGTTTGGCTACTGGAAAATCAATATCTGCCAAATCCATTGCAATAGCATCTGAATCTTTTATACCAAATTTCTGATTCAAAACCTCTGATGACCATTTTCTTGCATTACCTTTTCTTCTATCAAATATCTCATCAAAATTGAAATCCATTTTATATCTCCTTTTACTACAATAACATTTCTATTCCTGTTTTGACTGTTTGTACTTGGGCGCCAATAATAACTTGTATATTGTGTGCGTCAAGTTCCACAACACCCAAGGCCCCAGCTTTTTTCAAAATATTTTTATTTACTAAACTAATATCTTCAATATTTAATCGTAAACGAGTCACACAATTATCGAGTGTTTTTATATTTTCTTTACCGCCTAATGCTTCTAAAATAATTGCCGGATCATACAAACCATCTCCTTTAGTAAATACTTTAAGATTCACATTACCATCTTCATCTATTTCGTCTTGTCCCGCAGCTTCTCTCCCTGGCGTCTTGATATCATGCTTTTGAATATACCATTTAAAAACAAAATAATATATCATAAACCAAGCAATTCCAATCGGTATCAGGAGATACCACTTAGTGTAATTCCCTTGCATAACGCCGAATATAATCCAATCAATAATGCCACCATCCGTATTACCAATAACCACACCGGCTAACGACACTACCATCATTGCCACACCTGACATCAACGCATGAAATATATATAGTTGGGGTGCAACAAATAAAAATAGAAACTCAATAGGTTCAGATATCCCTGTGACCAATGAAACTAATATCCCTGAAATTAATAACCCTTTGATTGCCTTTCTATTCTCAGGTCGTGCTGTCATATAGATAGCAATCGCAACAGCGGGTAACCCGAACATGAATGTCGGCATAAAACCTTGAGATAAAAAAGCAGTAGCTTTAGCGCTAATTGGCTCTCCAGCATTGAGCTGTGCATAGAAAATATTCAAGGCTCCTGAAATTTTATCGCCATTCACAAACTCTGTCCCTCCGGCATCGGTAAACCTAACCATTGCCAATAAAATATGATGCATACCAAAAGGTTTTAAAGCTAAGACACCTATACCATACAAGAATGGTCCAAAAATACCAGCCTGTTGAATCAAGTTACCTAAAGCAGTAATTGCGTTACCAAAAATCGGCCAAATGAACGGCAACAATAATCCTACTAAAAATAATGCAATTGCGGAAATAATCGGTACAAATCTGATCCCGCCGAAAAACGAGAAAGCATCAGGCATAACCATATCTTGATATTTTTCATGAAGAACATACGTCACAAGACCTGCGATGATACCTCCTAGAATTCCCATTTCGATTGTCTGAATACCGAGCATCATTCCTTGCCCTGCTGTCCTCAAATTTTCTGCTTCAGCCAATTGTTTAGTCACTGTCAACATAAAATTAATTCCCATGTTCATAAGCATATACCCAACAAATCCTGAGTAGGCAGCAACACCTTTATTGCGCTTGCTCAATCCTAGTGGTATCGACATGGCAAATAAAACAGGCAAGTAACTAAACGCAAACCCCCCGAGTGTAGATATCGAATTAAAAAAATGCTGTAGTATTTCATTTCCCAGCCAAGGTATCTTGTCAATCATTGCTTGAGAAGTGAGCGAACTCCCTAATCCTAATAAAATTCCCAAAAAAGCCAGTAATGATACAGGAAACATGAACGTCTTACCTAATTCTTGAAAAAAACCGAATAGTCTTGTTTTTACTGAAGTTGATTTTTGAATTTCCATTTTTTCCCTCCTAAATAATAAAAAACTAAAATTAAACTGAAATCAGCTTAATTTTAGTTTTTGCCTACTTAAAGTAACACACTAAGAATTAATTAGTCTGCCCAGATGAAGATTAAGATAGTACTCCTCATCTTTGCCTATTTTTTTATGATATGCTTTATAGATATATGTGCTGATTTCCCCAACCACAGCATACTGCTTAATTACGGGTTTAACAGCTTTCGAGTCATCAGAATCAACCCTTTTCCACTCCTTTCTTTGCAATCTCAATAATAAATATTTCAGATGTGTGACAAATCTTGAATACTCAATAATATCTTTTTTAAAAGTCATCCGATAATGATTTTCGATTATATTGACTATCTCATCAATATTTTTTGGTAGCTTTTCTATAAATTCGTCATTATTATCAATTGACGAATTTACAATGTGCAACGCAATATACCCAGCTTCGTCAATAGGTAATTCTATACCTGTTTCTTTAAAAATGTATGCTAAAGATTCTTGACCAATCTTATATTGCTTAGGATAAAGCAGCTGGATTTCGTTCATGAATATATTCGGAGTAATTTTTCCTTCTTTGCAACGAGAAATACTAAAATTTATATGGTCCGCCAATAATATATAACTTGTTTTATTTAATTCTGTTTTTAACTCCGACTCGGCTATATCAATGATGTCCTTCGATAACCTGAAATAGCAATCATCCAATTCATAAATAGCTTTATTTACATTTAACGCAGAATCGACAACGTACTTTTTTTCAACTCTCGTTTCATCAACTTTATCACCCGCTTTTTTATTAAAACCAATCCCTCTCCCCAATAAAATCATTTCTGTCGTATTATCAGATGCAATCACAGTACTATTATTTAGAACCTTTTCAATTTTCATGCTTGATCACCCCCCAAAAAAATAAAAACCTAAACACATGAAACGTGTTTAGGTAATGCTCTTGTAATTAGATAACACCCTAAATAATTGAAAAGTATTCGCTTTCTACAACACATTATACCACAGAAATATAAAAAGAGAATATCTTTTAACATTTTCTTTTCTGAATACTCAACTAAGTTGTTAAGAATGATCCGGTTAGCTAGAAGTATATTCTTTTTTACATCGCAACTTATCTCTTCACCATATCTTCTTAATTTTATAATTTAGAAAATATAGTTTTAATATTGTCTAAAACGTTGATAGCGACGCTCCGTCAGTTCCTCTGAAGATAACGTCATCAGGCGGGATATTTTTGAAAGTAATTGTTTTTTCAACAATTCATTGATTTCTTCTTGAGGGATGTTTTTGCCGCTTTTTTCCTCAGGTATGATATCGTCAATCACGTGCAATTTTTTTAAGTCATAGGAGGTAAGTTTCATAATCTCCGCAGCTTCGGCCGATTTAGTGCTGTCTTTCCATAAGATGGAAGAAAAACCTTCTGGAGAAAGAATCGAATAAATACTATATTCCAACATCAAAACATCATCAGCCATGGCTAAAGCAATTGCTCCACCGCTGCCCCCTTCCCCAGTGAAAACTGAAAGAATCGGGACTTTGATGTCACTCATTTCGTATAAATTCCTGGCAATCGCTTCTCCTTCACCCCGTTCTTCCGCTTCAATACCGCAAAATGCACCCGGAGTGTTGACAAACGTAATAATCGGGCGGCCAAATTTTTCTGCCTGCCTCATCAAACGTAAAGATTTCCGATACCCCTCAGGATGGGGCGAGCCGAAGTTTCTGCTGATGTTCTCTTGAAGGTCTCTTCCTTTTTGGATAGCAATCACTGTGACAGGCATTCCATCTAAAAAAGCCACACCGCCAACGACCGCTTGGTCATCTCCATAGTAGCGGTCCCCGTGAAATTCCATAAAATCATCAAAAATCGACTCGATATACTCTAAAGGTGTGTACCGTTTCGGATGACGAGCCAGCGCTACCAGCTCATTTGCTGTTTTTGTCTTAGTCATCAACCTGCCTCCTCACCGGACCATGCACTTTCAGCAAAAATCCTAGGACTTTTTTCAGTTCTTCTCTGGCAACTATTTTATCAATAAAACCTTTTTCTAATAGATGCTCCGCTTTTTGAAAAGATTCCGGAAGCTTTTGCTTAATCGTCTGTTCAATCACTCTGCGACCGGCAAAGCCAATCGTTGCTTGAGGTTCGGCCAAAATAATATCCCCCTGCATGGCAAAACTTGCTGTAACCCCGCCAGTTGTGGGATCGGTCAACACAGCGATGTACAGTAAACCTGCTTCGTGATGTCGTTTCACTGCCGCAGAAATTTTTCCCATCTGCATCAATGAAAGGATGCCTTCTTGCATACGTGCCCCCCCTGATGCGGTAAAAATGATAACAGGCAACGCCAAAGCTGTCCCTCGTTCAAAAGCACGGGTGATTTTTTCTCCCACGACCATCCCCATGCTCCCCATGATGAATTGGCTGTCCATGACGCCAATCACTGCCTCATGCTGATTGATGAAACCTTTACCTGTTACGACAGCTTCATGTAAGCCGGTTTTTTTACGGACAGCAGCAATTTTCTGGTCATAACCAGGAAAGTCAATTGGATTTTCACTGAGGATATCTGTATCCCATTCCTCAAAAGTTCCTTCATCCACAATTAATTTTAGCCGTTCTTTTGCGCTTAGACGGAAACAGTAACCGCAATTGGTGCAAGTTTTATTTTCGGACATATCCTTAGTGTAAATGATTTTTTTACACTTAGGACATTTTTCCCACAAGTCATCAGGGATTTGGGGTTTAATAATTTTTTCCGTTGTTGAAACTTGCCGTTTAGGATTGATGCGAATATATTTTTTCTTTTTGAATAGGGCCATATCACCCCTCCTTCACTAGTCCAATTCAGGTTCCCAATTAGGTAAAAACTTTTCTTGTAAGAAAGCCGTGTCATATTGACCTTTAACAAAGCTTTCGTGTGTAATCAAATCCATTTGAAACTCTTGATTTGTCACAATACCATCGGTCACCAACTCTACCAACGCACGCTCCATTTTCCCGATGGCTGCTTCCCGCGTATCTCCGCAAACGATGATTTTAGCAATCATTGAATCATAGTAAGGGGGAATCGTATAGCCGCCATACACAGCGCTGTCAACTCTTAACCCCATACCGCCGCTAGGCAGTAATAGATTTTCAATGGTTCCCGGACAAGGAGCAAAGTTAAATTTTGGATTTTCTGCATTGATTCGACATTCAATCGCATGTCCCTTTAATTGGATATCTTCCTGGGTGTAAGTCAGCGGCTGACCATAAGCAATCCGCAACTGTTCTCGGACAATGTCTACCCCCGTCACCATTTCAGTCACCGGATGCTCTACTTGAATCCGCGTGTTCATTTCCATAAAATAAAACTGTTGCTGCTCATCCATTAAAAATTCAATCGTTCCGGCATTTTCATAGCCAACAGCTTGGGCTGCACGAACTGCAGCATCGCCGATGGCAGAACGCAGCTGTTCAGTTAAGCCCACAGCGGGAGATTCTTCCAAGACTTTTTGATTGTTCCGCTGCAAGGAACAATCCCTTTCTCCCAGATGAATCACCTGTCCATGACCATCTCCCAAAATTTGAACTTCGATATGTCTGGCAGGATAAATGATTTTTTCAATATACATTTCCCCATTACCAAATGCAGCTATCGCCTCTTGTTGCGCGGATTGAAATTGCTGAGGAAGTTTTTCAGCAGCTTCTATCTTACGAATGCCTTTTCCGCCCCCGCCAGCCGCTGCTTTCAGCATAACTGGAAATCCGATTCGATGAGCTATTTCAAGTGCTTCTTCAACACTATCTATTGCACCGTCGCTTCCGGGAATCACCGGTACACCGGCTTTTATCATCAGACGGCGGGCATTGATTTTATTTCCCATCTCTTTGATCGTCTCAGCTCTTGGTCCAATAAATTTAAGCTGACATTCTTCACACATTTCTGCAAAAGTACTGTTTTCTGCTAAAAAACCGAAACCGGGATGGATAGCTTCGGCGCCAGTCACAATTGCCGCACTGATAACACTTTGCATATCCAAATAAGAGTCTGCTGCTTTAGCTGGACCGATACAAATAGCTTCATCGGCTAGTTCCTTGTGCAGTGCCTCCCGGTCTGCCTCAGAATAAACGGCCACTGTTTCGATCCCCAGTTCCCGACAAGCACGGATAATCCGAACTGCAATTTCACCTCTATTAGCAATCAATACCTTATTAAACATAGGCTACTTCGCTCCAATAATAAATGTCATCAAAGCAGAGCAGACAACTTTCCCGTCAACGGAAGCCGTTGCTTTGCCCACACCGATGTTCCCTTTACGCTTGATAATTTCCATTTCCATTCTAAGAACATCACCAGGAACGACTTTTTGACGGAATTTAACTTTGTCAATACCGCCTAGGTAGCCTGTTTGTCCTTCAAATTCTTCACTTTTAAGTAACGGAATCGAGCCTGTCTGTGCCAAAGCTTCAAGAATCAAGACTCCCGGCATAACTGGCTCCCCCGGAAAATGTCCCGGAAAGAACTGTTCATTGTAAGTCACATTTTTTATCGCAACTACGTGTTTCCCCGGCTCCAGTTCTAACACCCGGTCAACCATCATGATTGGATAACGATTTGGAATGATTTCCATTATTTCTTGTACATTTAATTGCATTGATTTTCCCTCCTAAACAATCTGAAACAAAGGTTGTCCATATTCGACGACCTCTTCATTTTCAACTAATACTGCTTCTATGACACCGTCTGTATCGCTAGTAATTTCATTCATCAGTTTCATGGCTTCTACGATGCACAAGACATCGCCTTTTTTCACCTTGTCTCCGGCAGATTTGAATGCCGGCTCGCCAGGAGCTGGGCTCAAATAGGTCACCCCCACTAAAGGTGAATCAATCGTCTTGCCTTTCTGCGGTTGTGCTGGAGGAGCAGCTGGTTCATTCTCCTCGGAAATAACCGGTTTTTCTACGACTATTTGCTGAATTTCTGGTGTGGGTTGTGTTTCTGTCAACTCATTCTTCGAAGGTCTAGGCATCTCGACTTTATCTTTACTGATAAACAAATGAAAATCCTTCTTGGAGAGATCCAGCACTCTGACAGTAGAAGAATCAAACTGTTTTAAGATTTCTTGTAGTTCAGAAAATTCCACCTGCTACTCACCTTCCCATTTTTTCATACATAACACCGCATTATGTCCGCCAAAGCCAAGTGAATTGCTTAAAGTATATTTGACTGATCTAGCTTGGCCGATTTTAGGAACATAATCCAAATCACAATCATCGCTGACGTTTTCCAGACCGATCGTTGGCGGAATAAAATCTTCCTGTAACGCACCGACGCAGGCAATCGCCTCTATTGCGCCAGCCGCTCCCAACAAGTGTCCCGTCATGCTTTTCGTACTGGAAATAGCCACTTTATAGGCGTTTTCTCCCAAAGCAAATTTGATTGCTGTCGTTTCCGCTCCGTCATTGGTTGGTGTCCCAGTTCCGTGAGCGTTGATATAATCTATCTCTTCTGGTGATACACCAGCTTCTTCCATTGCATTTATCATACAAATGCCGGCACCTGAACCGTCAGGGTTTGGACTAGTCATATGATAAGCATCGCTGTTAGCCCCATAGCCGACAACTTCCGCTAAAATATTCGCTCCTCGAGCCAAGGCATGCTCCAGTTCTTCTAACACTAGAACCGCAGCCCCTTCCCCCATAACAAAGCCGCCTCTGTCTTTGTCAAAAGGAATAGAGGCACGTTCAGGATCTTCTGCTGTGGTCAAAGCTGTCAATGCCGCAAAGCCAGAAATCCCGATTTCACAAACGGTCGCTTCAGTCCCGCCAGCCAGTATCACATCAGAATACCCATGCTTAATGGAACGAAAACCATCGCCAATAGCATTGGTTGAAGAGGCACAAGCAGTGACGACACAGGTACAAATTCCTTTAGCTCCTGTGGCGATGGAAATATTTCCAGCTGCCATGTTGCTGATAGACATGGGCACAAAAAATGGTGCCACTCTCTTAGGTCCCCGGTCGTGCATTTTGATTACCTGTTCTTGAATGGTGGTCATCCCGCCGATACCTGAACTGACGATTACTCCCGTACGATGAGGATCAGCATTTTCTCCAATGTTCAATCCCGCATTTTCTACTGCCTGTTTGGCGGCGGCAACACCGTAAATTGAAAATAAATCCATCCGCTTCGTTTGTTTCTTTGCCATGTATAGGGTCGGATCGAAATCTTTAACCTCTGCAGCCACTGTGATGCCAGTCTCGCTAGCATCAAACTTTTTGATGGGTGCAATGCCGTTTCTTCCTTCTTTAAGTCCTTCCCAAAACTCTTTTGCTGTATTTCCCAAAGGAGTTACAGCTCCCTGTCCGGTAATAACTACTCGCCTCATTTTGTTCCCTCCTTAACCATTCATGACCATGCCGCCGTCCACATTCAGCACTTGTCCAGTAATATATTTATTTGTTGCTAAAAAGACCGCCGCATTGGCCACATCTTCCACTGAACCAAATTTTTTCAGCGGTATCTGTGTTTTGGATGCCTCTTTGACCTTGTCGCTCAACACTTCTGTCATATCTGATTCGATAAAGCCTGGTGCAATCGCATTACAAGTGATGCCTCTTGAAGCCAACTCGCGGGCAACTGATTTTGTCAACCCGACCACTCCCGCTTTACTTGCCGCATAGTTTGCTTGGCCGGCATTCCCGACTAAACCAACCACACTGGCCAAATTGATGATGGTTCCGCTTTTTTGTTTCAGCATGACCGTAGAAACTTGCTGAATGGTATGAAAGGTTCCTTTCAAATTTACACCGATCACGGAATCAAAATCTTCTTCAGACATGCGCATCAATAATTTATCATTGGTTACACCGGCATTATTTACGAGGACGTCAATTGAACCAAATATTTCCCGAGTTTCAGCAATTAATCGTTTGGCATCTTCGAAATTTTGTACATCTCCCTGAATATAATGGGACTTGACACCTAATTGCTCAAATGGTTCCAGCAGTGCAGGGTCTATTTCTTTTCGGCCATTTAAAACAATATTTGCGCCAAGTTTTGCAAATGCCAAAGCGATACCTAAGCCGATTCCTCTGGTACTGCCAGTGACAATAACCGTTTTATTTTCCAAATGATATCCTCCTAACTTAAATTGAATGAGGCCAAAGCCTTTTCTAATGTTTTAACATCTTCTATATTTTCAACGTTGACTGTACGATCGATTTTTTTTACAAAGCCTTTTAATGCTCTTCCCGGGCCTAATTCCAAAAATGTATCCACACCCTCAGCAATCATTGTTCTGACACAATCCTCCCAGTAAACAGGTGATTTCACCTGTTGCACCAGTGTAGGAGCGATTTCATCTTTAGACGGAATAATTTCCCCGGTTAAATTAGTCACTACAGGGATCCTCATGTCACGAATCGTCAACTCTGCCAAAGCAGCCGACAGTTTTTCAGAAGCCGGTGCCAACAAACTCGTATGGAAAGGTCCGCTCACATTCAGACGAATGATTTTGCTGCGGTTATGGCCTGATAATAATTGTTCTGCTTTTGCCACCGCTGCCACCTCACCGGAAATCACGATTTGATTTGGCATATTATAGTTCGCAGGAATTACCACACCATACTCACTTGCCGCAAGACAAGCTTCTTCCACTATTTCTCGGGGAATATTCATCACTGCCGACATAGCGCCTTTCCCATGGGGAACAGCCTCGGTCATCCAGCGTCCCCGTTTTTGAACCAGTTGAACTGTTTCAGAAAAAGTTAGGGCATCGCTGGCGACTAGAGCCGAGTACTCACCAAGACTCAAACCTGCAACGATATCAGGTGTCACTCCCAGTTCAGCTAGTACTCTGTGAAGGGCGGTACTCATCGTCAAAACAGCTGGCTGGGTAAACTCCGTTTCATCTAATTGGGAATTTTCATTGAAACTTAAAGCTTTCATATCCCAGCCGAGAGCATCTGAAGCTTCTTCAAGGGTTTGATCGTAAACCGGATAAGCTTCAGAAAGTTCTTTTCCCATCCCGTGATATTGTGCCCCTTGTCCGCTATAAATAAATCCAATTGCCATAACTAACTCCTCTCACAGGTCTTTTTATCGGCTTTTTTCTAACCAGCGTTCTGCTCTGGATTGGATCACTTCTTGACATTCCGTAATCAGTTCTTGAATGATGTCCTCACAAGTCTGGTTTTCTTTGGAAACCAACCCGGCGATTTGACCAGACATCATGGAACTATTTTTCGTATCTCCATCAACCACAGCACGCTTTAAAGCACCTTTGCCTAAATCTTCCAGCAAATCCCAATCAGGTTCTGCCTTGCCAGCTTCAATCCGTTCTAATTTATTGTATTCCCGGGTCAATTTGTTTCTTAATCCCCGGACAGGATGTCCCGTAGCCATGCCGGTAACATCTGTGCTTAAATCATTCGCTTTAAGGACAAATTTTTTGAAATTTTCATGGGCCGTACATTCCTTAGAAATCAAAAAACGTGTGCCAAGTTGTACAGCTTCGACGCCTAACATCAAGGCTGCCGCCATGCCGCGCCCATCACCCACGCCGCCAGCCGCAATCACTGGAATATCAACCGCATCCACTACTTGAGGAACTAAAGCCATGGTGGTTGTTTTCCCGATATGCCCGCCACCTTCCATTCCTTCGGCAACAACAGCATCAGCTCCGTCACTTTCCATTCTTCTCGCTAAAGCTACAGAAGCCACCACAGGGATGACAACAATCTCAGCTTCTTTAAATTTTTTCATATATTTCCCAGGAGAACCTGCGCCGGTAGTTACTACCTTCACCCGCTCCTCACAAACTAAATCTACTATGTCATCCACATGGGGGGACATCAACATGATGTTGACGCCAAAGGGCTTGTCTGTCAGTTTTTTTGCCAAATCAATTTGCTCTTTTACAATGTGTCTAGGTGCATGTCCAGATGCTATGATCCCTAAACCACCTGCATTGGAAACTGCACTTGCCAAATTGGCTTCCGCTACCCAAGCCATTGCTCCCTGAATAATAGGGTATTCGATATCTAACATCTGACATATTCTTGAATGATTCATTCTTTCACCTTCTCTGATTTGTCTTTTCACTTAATTAAAAAAGCTTAGAAGCTCGGCTTCTAAGCAACTTCTTTGGCAGGTTCCTTATTTAGCTAGCTCACCGTCAACAAATTTCACTAAATCTTCTACAGTGTTCAAGCCTTCGTCAGTTTCAATTTTTACGTCGAATTCATCTTCAATATCGTTGATGATTTGGAATAAGTCTAAACTGTCTGCTTCTAATTCTTCCCGGAAGTTAGTTGTCAATTGAACTTCTTCTTCCTCTTTACCTAATTGATCTACAATAATCTCTTGAATTTTTGCGAAAGTTGCCATTTTATGTTCCTCCATGATATTTTTATTTTATTTTTATTTATTAACGACTTTTGCAGCTACAGTGACAAAAGAATACTTCCCCATGTCAGACCGCCGCCAAAACCGGTTAACACAATTTTCTGCTGACTTCCTAATTGCAAGATGCCCTTTTCTATGCACTCATGCAACAGAATGGGAATACTTGCTGCCGATGTATTAGCATAGGAAGCAATGTTGCTTAAAAATTTTCCCCTAGATAGGTTTGACTTTTTTGCTACGGCATCTAAAATCCTTACATTCGCCTGATGTGCCAGTACATAGTCGATGCTTTCATCAGAAAGCTGATTCCGTTCAACGATTGTACGGATATTGGCAGAAACATTTCTCAAAGAAAAATCAAAAATACTTCGTCCATCCATTTTAAGAGTCGTTGACGCTTTTTTTTCTGCTTGGTAAAAGGGACTGGAATTATAACTATATGAAGTCGTCAAACTCATACCCCGGCTCCCGTCAGACTGCAAGTACTCATCGATAAACTGCGGACGTTCCCCTGTATTTTCCAGCAAAACACCGCCAGCACCATCTCCAAACAAAACAGCAGTGGAACGGTCTTCCCAGTCTAACACCTTGGACATGGTTTCTCCGGCAATGACCATCCCCGTTTGATACTTCCCACTTCCAATCAAGGTCTCGCCCATGGACAGGGCGTAAACAAATCCGGAACAAGCGGCACTAATATCAAAAGCCATAGCGTTGGACGCTTCCAGATTCCCTTGAACTAAACAAGCTGTGGAAGGGGAACTGTAATCCGGCGTCATGGTTGCTACGATGATAAAGTCAATATCTGATGGTTTTTTACCGCTTTTTAAAATCAATGCTCTTGCGACTTCAGTACACAAATCAGATGTATTTTGGTTTTCTACCACCCGACGATTTTTTATACCTGTGCGACTGTAAATCCAGTCATCACTTGTTTCCATCATCTCAGCGAGTTCCGCGTTGGCAACAACTCGAGCCGGGAGATAGGACGCAGTGTGCGTGATACGTGTCTCGTTCATACTAGATCCTCAAAACTTTCCTACTGATAACTTCCTTTTAAAAACTCGTGCAAATTTTTCAATCCTTTGACGACAGCTTTTTTCTCAGCCTCGTTCATGTCCGTCAGTGCCGCCTCTACCATTTTTTTATGAAAATGCTGGTGCACACGGTAAAACAGTCTGCCTCGATTGGTTAATTTCAATCGGACCACTCGACGGTCGTCTTTACTGCGAATTCTTTCCACATAACCTTTTTTAACAAGGTTGTTGATCGCTACTGTCAACGTGCCCACCGTAATGGAGAGTCTCTTGGCAACTTCACTGGAGGTTCGCTCATTGTGAAGACCAATGGCCTCTATGGTATGCATTTCTTTGATTGAAATATCTTCAAACTGACTTTTTTTAATTCAGATTCTTCAATGGTCAAAATATCGTTGAAAACAGCAATCAAATAAGAATTAATTAGTTCTAAATTTGCCTCCATGAATAAAACCTCACTCGAGTAATAATTTGATTATCGAATACTTTGATTATCAAACTATTCGACACACAAAGTATATACATAAAAAAATAATATTGCAACTACTTTCTGAAAATCATTCATAAAAAAAGTCTGAAAGATGATTATATCAACATTTCAGACATAGTATTAAATTTTTTTAACTCATAAAAACTCCCTGTTCGTACACGAGCTTACACAGAAAATTTATTTTAACAAATCCAAGCAGTAAAAAAAGTTGACTGTCCCACAAAACAAAGAACTGATAGCATTCTATTGTTCAAATTCATCTTTCTTCCATAAATAAATATTTTTATTTTATGGTTATGACACCCTCATTTTTACTCCGCCACGTCACGCACAGTTGTTTCAAAATTTCCACCACACGATAACAGTCTTCTTCTGAGAGACGTGCGTAATTGATTCGCATACTTTGTTTATCTTTCCCTAACAAAAAGCTAGGCATTACTAAAAGCTCTGTCTCCAACAACGCTTTCCAGTCGCTGGTAGATAACTCCGGCTGCAAAAGTGTCAGCCAAATATAGTAACCCCCTTCAGGTACGTAAAATGAAAACTCTTCTGAAAGTTCCTTGGTCAACAAACTTACCAGCAATTTTTTCCTTTTTTCCAAAACATCTCTTAGGTGACTTAATTGAGTGGTAAAAGATTGGTCTTTCAGTCCCATGGTAGCTAACATTTGCGGGAAAATACTTAAAGAGAATTCCCAGCGTTCTCTTACTTTAATCATTTGCTCCAAAACACGTTTAGGGGCATTAACCCATCCAATTTGGATAGTTGAGCCTAATATTTTAGTTAAGGAGCCAATATAAATAACATTTTCTTCTGACAATTCTTTTAGACGGGGAACAGACTTCGTGCCAGAAAATTTCAAAAAGCCAAACACATCATCCTCAACAATGGCCACCTGATATTTTTTGCATAAGGCAACTAACTCTTTCCTTTTTTCCAGGGTAAGACTAGTACCAGTCGGATTCTGATAAGATGGATTCACAAAAAGCATCTTCACAGGAAATTGCTGAAACTTTTTTTCTAGCACTTTCAACTGGATACCTTCACGATCCACAGGAACACCGACAGTTTTAACACCAGCATTGCTGAAAACAGGCAAAGAATAGAAGAAAGAGGGGGTTTCGATTGCCACAATATCATCTTTTTTTAAAAGGGCATGAATAATATAAAAAATCGCCTGCTGGGCCCCTTCAGTAATCAAGATTTCATCAAGAAGCATCTGATAAGAAAACTCCTGTGCCATCAAGTGCTGCAGTGATTTCCTAAGCTCGATATACCCTAAGTTTTCTTGATGCAAGTCTTCTTCCAAAATATCCCGCCAGTTCATACTGGGGATTTTCAACTCGGGAATTAATTCAATCGGCAACTCCGAGGAATAACCATCAATGACGTGATTGTTTTTCTCTGCAAGTCTGGAGTAAATTTCTTCTCTGAACGTCCCTTCCGTGCTCAAGGTTTCCTTTTGCAAATAATGACGCCAGTTGATACCTTCAAAAATTTGAATGTCCCATTCTCCATCATTAATGATGGTCCCGCTGCCGCGCTTTCGAATAATAATCCCTCTTGAGGCTAACTCGTCAAAGGCTCTGACAATCGTTGAGCGGTTCACTTTTAATTTTTTGGCAAGCTCTCTTTCTGAAGGCAGTTTTTCCCCAGGTAAAAGCTCTCCTGTAGTCGCTTTAGACTCCACTAGCTGTACAATTTGCTGATACAGTGACTGCTGACTTTTATGATCTATTTGCCACACACTACATCCCTCCCTAAAGTGGATGGGTCCAATATACTCTAATTGGATGTTTTATTCAACCTTTAGCTTTTGTATGATGAATGTAACAGAAAAAAGGGGGAATTTTACGTGATTAAGAAAACTTTGACGATTGCCGGTTCAGATTCAAGCGGCGGCGCTGGCATACAAGCGGATTTAAAAACATTTCAAGAATTTGGCACTTTTGGTTTTTGTGCTATTACAAGCGTCGTCACCATGGATCCTGATAACAACTGGTCCCATCACGTGACATCAATGGAGCCGGCACTAGTTGAGCAACAACTGAAAACTATCTTTTCTGGCAAACCAATCGACGGACTGAAAACTGGAATGTTGGGTGCCATCGAAACTATTGAAATTGCGGCCAGATATATCAAAAAACATCAAGTCAAACACGTAGTCATCGATCCAGTGATGGCTTGCAAAGGCTCCGATGAACTGCTCCAGCCTGAAAATGTGGAAACAATGAAAAAATTATTGCTGCCTTTAGCAACAATCGCAACACCAAATTTGCTGGAAGCAAAATTTTTGGCAAACGTCCCAACTATCAGTTCTCTAGACGATATGAAACAGGCAGCGGAAAAAATTCTCGAATTGGGTCCAAAAACTGTAGTAATAAAAGGCGGTAAAGCGCTGGGGACAGACAAGGCCATCGATGTGTTTTATGATGGCAAAGAGTTTACAGTTCTTTCTGAAAATAAAATTCAAACTCATAATAATCATGGAGCCGGCTGCACTTTTGCCGCCGCCATTACTGCCGGTCTCACCAAGGGATTAAGTACAGAAAAAGCCGCCCGGCAAGCTAAATCTTTTGTGACCGCAGCAATCAAAAACGGCGTAGATATTTATCCTTATGTGGGACATATCTGGCATGGTGCTTATAACCATGCTGAAAAAAGAATTATTGATAATAACTAATTGAGTTGAGGAGCATGAGATGATTAAGAAAACATTGACAATTGCCGGCTCGGATGCTGGAGGCGGTGCCGGCATCCAAGCTGATCTGAAAACTTTTCAAGAGTTTGGCACTTTTGGCATCAGTACCATCACAAGCATACTGACAGTCGATCCAGCCAGTAAAAAGCATCATATTTTTTCAATACCGGATGATGTTGTGGCACAACAATTACAAACCGCATTCTCCGGTGGATCGCTGGATGCCGTAAAAATCGGGTTGCTGGGCAGTTTTGAGATGATTGAACTGATAGAGACACAATTAAAAAAAGAAAAACAAAGAAATATTGTCGTGGACCCGGTGATGGCTGTCAAAAGCAGAAAAAAACTTTTGCATCCAGAGATGTTGAAGGAGATGGTGGAGCGCCTCTTTCCGATGGCTTCAGTTGTCACACCTAATCTTACTGAAGCGGCCATCTTAGCTCAGATACCAACGATTGATACCATTGAGGACATGAAACAAGCCGCTATTAACATCAAACAGCTGGGCCCAGAGTATGTGGTAATCAAAGGCGGTTCACGTATTCCGGGAGATAAAGCCGTTGATCTCCTTTACGATGGCAATGATTTTCACTTCTTTAAAGAAGAAAAGATTGAAACTTTGACTAACCATGGGGCAGGATGTGCCTTTGCTGGAGCCATTACAGCCAACCTCGCCAAGGGAGTGGAAATCACAGAGACCATACAACTGTCTAAAGATTACATTACTGCCGCCATCAAGAATGGTATTTTTCTCAATCCTTATACTGGATATATTTGGCACGGCGCACTTCGCCAGTCCGTAAAACTTTAGCAGAGGAGAGTTTAATCATGCAAACTAAAAAAATAGATATTCGCGACATCGTTTCTATCGGTATTTTTGCCGCCTTAGTTACCATAGCTACAACCATCAGAGTACCTCTGCCCGCTTTAGTAGGCACCCCATTTGTCCATTTTGGCAGCAGTGTTTTTATCCTGTCTGTACTTTTACTTGGCTACTGGCAAGGGGCGCTGGCTGGCGGCATTGGCTTTGCTCTTTTTGATATTCTCAACGGTTTTGCCATCGAGGCCCCTTACTTTATTCTTGAATGCTTTATCGTAGGAGGAGCTATTTACAGTTCTTTTAAAGTTTTTAAACATCAACAAAATAAATTTCTAAAACTTTTCGTCCCTGCCCTTGTTGGAGGTATCGCCAAACTGATCATGACTTTTTTAAAAAATCTGGTCATGTCCCTATATCTGGGAAGTTCCTTTGGGGTAGCAGTCACTAATAGTATCAGCACTTTGTATATCACTTTGCTCAATGCTATCGCTGCAATTATTATTGTAATGATTGCCTATTATCCTTTAAAAAAGATATTGGCAGCATCGATTTTTAAAAACAAATAAAAAAGCACTGATTTTTGGCTATCTTGGATTCTTAGCCTATGAAATCAGTGCTTTTCATTTAATCTGGATCCCAAATATTACTTAAAACCGCTGCGATGGGGAAAACGATCCATGAAATGCCAAAACCGTCAAACACAAATCCCCAAATAAAGAAGATAACTACGACGATGGGCCAAAAAACTGCATCGATTTTGCTAGCCAGCTTGGATTTTTTCAGTTCTTTCGCTGTGGGTTGCTTCATTAGCCCCTTTTCCAACAACAATGTGTATGTGCCTTGGATAACACCTGCATAGATAAATAAGAAGACGCCTAAGGAAGCAATAAAAAACATGATAGTAACCATTCGCTGTTCATAAATCTCGCCACCTTCGTTGATTGCGGTGACTATGAGTGGGATTACAGAAAGGATGCACAGAACAACTCCTAAAGTAATACTGACGATAAAACTTTTTTCAAATGCCTGCTTCTGTTTCTCTACTTCCCGGCGAGTGCCTCCGGTCATCACAAAAGGTTTTTCCAAATACTCGTATTTGCTATTTTGAAATCCCCCAAGGATAAACAGTGCAACACCTACCGCTGCCATCAAGAAGAGACCAGCAAGACCAATTCCTTGGTTTCCGTTTGCATTACTTCCAACAAGTATTCCCACACCAGCACAACAGGCCATCACTCCCAAACCAACTTTTAACCCCACACCTCTTTTGGCTGTCATAATTTTTTCCACTTCATGAGAGTCGATTGTGGGAAGGACTTCTTCTGATAGTTCATCCTGTTCGTCTTCGTCTCTGATATTGAACTCTTCCAAAACTTCTTCAATATTGCCGAATTCGGAAATCACTTGCCCGATAGCTGCATTTTCCGACATTCCTTCTCCAATCAGTTCTTCAAATTTATCTTCCATATTTGCGAGAATATCAACTTTTAACTGCATCATTTCCGGCGTTTCCGGCAAATTGATAAACATCGTTTCTACATAATTTTTTATTGTGTCCATGCTACTTTCCTCCTAAGAAAATCTTGACAACTTCTTGTGTCACTTCCCACTCTTCCCGCTTCTCAATTAAAAATTCCAACCCTTTGGCAGTGATTTTATAATAAGTTCTTTTTTTTCCGAAAGTTTCATCTCCTGGATAAGAAGTAATCAAGCCGTTTTTTTGCAATCTGGCGAAAGCAGAATACAACGTGGTTTCCTTAATAATGTACTTTCCTTCTGACATCTCCCTGATTTTTTTTGATATCTCGTAGCCATAAGAATCTCCATCAGTCAAAATGGATAGAATAATGGGATCATTGTACCCTCTAATCATATCGCTGCTAATCATATTGTCACCTCATTTTACTACGACCGTCATACTACGTCTGTCGTAGTAAATAAAGTTTAGCATTTTTACTACGATGAATCAAGTAATTTAAAAAAAATCAGACTAAGGAACTAGAGTTTTTTTACGAAGAATATATCATAGATTGTAAAAAATAAAAAAGCATGAGATTTCTTCAAATCTCACACTTTTATCAAATTCCACACTTTTATTAAAAATTAAATCGTATCACCATTAAAAATGGAATTCTTCACAATAACATAATCGACTTTCCTGATTGCTTCTAAATCTCTGCCTCCTGCATAGGAAATAGATGATTGAAGATCTTGCTGCATCTCAACTAAAGTGTCAGCCAGCAGGCCTTTATGGTGGACCCAAATTTTCTTTCCTTCAACATTTTTCTTTTCGCCCTTTTGGAATTCTGAGGCGCTGCCAAAGTACTCTTTGTAAACCACACCATCTTCTACTTTTGTTTCACCCGGGGATTCTTCATGTCCTGCGAATAAAGATCCTATCATGACCATACTTGCACCGAAACGAATAGATTTAGCCACATCTCCATGGGTACGGATGCCCCCATCAGCAATAATCGGCTTCCTTGCCGCCTTACTGCATCGTCTGACCGCAGCCAGCTGCCAGCCGCCTGTCCCGAAACCTGTTTTAATTTTGGTGATGCAGACTTTTCCTGGGCCGATACCGACTTTTGTCGCATCCGCTCCAGCATTTTCCAACTCTCTCACTGCTTCAGGTGTGCCCACATTTCCAGCAATAACAAATGTTTCCGGCAAATATTCCTTAATATGTTTGATCATGTTGATCACCGCATCTGAATGCCCGTGTGCGATATCAATCGTAATATACTCTGGAAGCAATTTTTTGTCAGCTAGCTCTCTGACAAAATCATATTCATAATCTTTGACTCCTACACTAATAGAAGCAATTAAATTTCTATGGTGCATTCTTTCAATAAAAGGTATCCGTTTGTCTTCTTCAAAACGGTGCATAATATAAAAATAACCATTTTCAGCCAGCCACTCAGCAATTTTTTCATCAATAATTGTCTGCATATTTGCCGGTACTACAGGCATTTTGAAGGAGTGTTTCCCTAAAGTAACACTTGTATCACATTCTGAACGACTTTTAACAACACATTTGTTTGGAACCAATTGAATATCTTCATAATCGAAAATTTTCATATTGGAAACCTCCCTTAATCATAATTTAGGAAAAACCGAACATTGTTATCTTTTTAGGTGCAACAACCGTAATCTTCCTCAACTAATTTACACTATTTGAAAGAGTAAAGCAAGGGCTGTGCCTGCAATGACCTAAATAGACTGGTTAAATAAAAGATTCTCTTTTTATAGTGAACAATTTTACAAAAAGACTTTATCGTGGTATCATCTATAAAAAAAGAAGACGTCTTATGCATATTTTTTGAGTTGTCGCACGAGAGGAGCGCACTATGGAAGCGGACAAAATCATGATTGGGGAAACTTATCGTTGTACGAGCCCATTATTAAAAGGAAATTTTATGGCAAAGGTTGAAAAAATGTATGATTTATCAGCACTAGTTGAGGTAGATAGTTTTGAAGTGAATGATGCTGATAAGGTGGAAGATTTAAATGGTCGTTTAGTCGTCCCATTTTATTGCATAGATAAAATCTAAAAAAAAAACGCTGAAATCAGCGTTTTTTTACTTTTTACAAACGAAAAACCAGCGAGCTGTTTGTTCATTTGGTTTGTTATCCGAAAAATCACCATAAATACTGATTTGACTAAAGTTAGCATTTTCCAGCAATGTGTAGTAATTTTCTAAAGAATAGGTTCTTTCTTTGTGAAGTTCATCGAATCTTAAAAATTTGTTATTGTCCCTGACAAAAAATGTTAAGAAATGTTCCACACTGTCTTTTTTTTCGCCGGGAAAACTATCCCATAAAAAAGCAAAGTCCTCTGTCTGATAATGATAAGAATACTCGCGAAAGCCTTCATTGATTTGATGAAGAGAATGCACATCAAACATAAAGATACCTTCTTCTTCTAATGCTGAATATACGGTATCAAAAACCTGCTGGACCGATTGACGATCCGGCATGTAGCACAATGAATCTGAAAAACACGTTATCGCCTCATAAGTTCCTGCTTCAGACAAGTCCAGCATGTCTCCTTGCACAAATTGGACCTCTACGTCATCGGCAGCAGCCTTGCTGCTTGCCACCATGAGCATTTCTTCAGATAAATCCAATGCAGTGACGTCGAAGCCTTCTCGAGCAAAAGCACAGGCGAGTGCGCCTGTGCCGCATGCCAACTCTAAAATTCTCTTGGTCCCGGGAACAAGATGACGTTTAGCAAACGCCAGCCAAGACGTGTATAAACTTTCATCCATGACCTCATCATAAATAAAAGCAAAATTTTCATAAGTCATTTTAAGACACCCATCTGGTGATCGAAACTGATGGTGCATCGGACCACAGTTTTTCTAGATTGTAAAAACCTCTTTCATCTCCATGGAACACATGGACGATCACATCTCCAAGGTCTGCCAAGACCCATTTTCCCATCTCTCTGCCTTCTACTCTGCCCACATCCACGCCGGCTTTTTGAGCAGCCTCAACCACTCCGTCAGTGATGGCTCCGACTTGTTTTTCGCTATTTCCGTGACAAATGACAAAATAATCTGCTAATACTGAAATCTCACGAACATCCAGCACCAATAAATCTTCTGCCCTTTTGTCATCTGCGGCTTTTACAATTAACTCCAATAATTTTTCACTGTTGATAATAAATCCCTCCTCAAATAGTTTGTTTGCTAAGTATTGTCATGTCTTTTTCTTTATCTCAAATCAATTGGCTACCCAAGCATTATAAGTTTCAATAGTCTTTGGGTATACCTTAACTTCTTTCTCAATTAAAAACTGCAGTGTGTGTTTGGTCTCAAAGGCGACCGCTGAAGCCAAGTTTTCAAATGCCAGTCGTCTTGCCGTTGCCACACCGGGAAAGTCTCGTCCGTCTTCGATAAAATCCGCCACATAAATGATTTGTGCCAAACGGGACATCTCCTTTGCGCCTGTAGTGTGTAAGCGAACAGCCTGCAAGATAGCTTCATCTGATATCTCTAGCTCCTCAGCGACAAAATCCGCACCGATGATGCCATGCCAAATTTCGTTGCCGTAAGCCTTTAAGTCTTGAGAATATTTTCCTTTATCTATCTGACGAATAAAGTCTTCATCCGGGCGCTCCTTTGCATAGTCATGAACTAAGGCTGCCACACTTGTTTTTTCCAATTCCTCACCGTAGTATTCAGCCAGCTCTAAAGCAACTTTTTCCACCCGGAGGACATGGGAAAATCTTTTGGGACTCATGGTTGCTGAAACTTTTTTTACAAGCTCCTCACGAGTGCCGGGAAAGTATTGTTTACTATAAAGAATCATTTAGATATAAGCCTTCCTTCTTTATATATTGTAACACCTTTTCCGGAAGCATGAAATTCACACTGCACCCGTCCTTAACTCGTTTGCGAATCAAGCTGGAACTGATACTTGTTTCGGGGATTTCCACCCAGATGACCGGATAGGGGGTCTCTACCTGATAGTTTGGCCGTTTGATTCCTACAAACTTTACTAAGGATACCAGCTCATCGATTCGATGCCAATTCGGCAAATCTTCTACCATATCCCCACCAATGATGAAATAATATTCTGCCTCGGGATTCTTCTCTTTCAGTGTCTTCATTGTATCATAAGTATAGCTTTTACCTTCTCGTTGAAGCTCTATTTTTTCAATGCCGATATAGGGGTAATCTTCTACGGCTAGTTCGATCATTTTCACCCGATGATCACTGTTGATGGTCCTCTTGGCAGTTTGATGAGGCGGTATATTGCTGGGCATTAGATAAATTTCATCCAAGCCAAGTTGATGATAAACTTGATCAGCCATCAACAAATGAGTGTAATGGACTGGATTAAAATTGCCTCCAAGAATCCCTACACGCTTTTTGTTTACAATTTCTTCTACACTGACAACCACCTCGGTGACAGGATTAAAAAATGTTTGTACCTTTTTGCCAACCACTATCTTCACCTCAAATTATTTCATTGTTTTAACCATAGAAGAAAAATGTTGTAATTTTTCTTTTGATGATGGCTTATACAATACTAATACACGTCCGATAATTTGAACCACGTGGCAATCAATTTTTTCTTCCAAAATCTCAGCCACGTCTTCGGCGACTTCATCCGTATTTTGCAACAAACTTACTTTTATCAATTCACGTTTTTCTAAGGCTTCGCCGATTTGCATCATCATGGCCTCATTTAATCCCCCTTTACCGATTTGAAAAATCGGATTCAAATGATGGGCCTGACTGCGTAAAAAACGTTTTTGTTTCCCTTTTAATTCCACTTTGAGAACCTCTTTCCTTAAATCAATGCTTTACGTATAACGACTTCCACGCCCTTAGGTGCATAGGCTGCGATGACTGCTTTTTCTCGGACAGAAATCCAACCTAGACCAGAAAAAACGATGTCCGTATTTTTATCAACAGAAAACTCACGACGAGTAAACTCTGGAAATTCTGGGATTTCTTCTTTCTGCGGTGGAACCAACAAGCCTCCCACATGCTTTTGATAAAAATCATCGGCTCCTTGGGCCTTTGTCCGATGCACGTCCAATTCGTTTGACACATAGACTGTGAAAGAATTTTTCTCTCCTTGGAGATAGTCCATTCTTGCCAGACCACCTAAAAATAATGTCTGTCCTTCATTCAGCTGGTACGTCTTCGGCTTAATTTCTTTAGAAGGACTGGTAATTTTTAAATCCTTCTTGCCCAAATAGTGGGCCATTTGGTGTTGATGAATGATTCCCGGAGTATCAATCAAAAAATGACCGTCATCCAGAGGAATTTCAATTTTATCCAAAGTCGTTCCTGGGAATTGGGACGTCGTAATGACTTCCTGCAATCCGGCCGTTGCTTTGATGATGCCATTAATGATCGTTGACTTCCCTACATTTGTCACACCAACCACATAAACATCTTTCCCGTGTCGATGCTTTTCTATCATCTCCATCAATGATGCCATTTCGGATATTTTTTTCCCGCTGAGTAGTACCACATCTACAGGTCTTAACCCAGCCTCATGGGCACGCTCCCGCAGCCACTGCGTCAGTTTTCCGCGTTTTAAAGATTTTGGCAAGATATCGACTTTGTTGCCGACCAACAGCACCGGATTATTCCCGACAAAACGATGGAGTCCCGGAATCAAACTGCCGTTGAAGTCAAAAATATCGATAACATTCACGATCAAGGCATCTTTCTCCGCAATCGAATTTAGTAATCTTAAAAAATCATCATCCGTCAGACTGATATCTTGTATATCGTTATAGTGTCTTAAACGGAAGCATCTTTGACAGTAAACTTCTCCAACCTCTAGTCCCTTTTCCAATGCCGACTTTGGCGTATAACCTAATTTTTCTTTATCTGTCGTCTGGATGGTCGCCCCGCAGCCGATACATTTTAGTTCCTCATTCATTCTAAGTCACCTTTCCAAATCATTCCAGGATGTTTTTTCAACAAATGTCTCATGACGATTTTTTCCATCCCTCGATTAAACTTTGTCTTCCAAGAGTCGGTATTGACAATCGGTTTAACTAAAATTGAGCGGATACCTGCTGCATTAGCCGCTCTGATATCTGTCATGATCTGGTCTCCAACCATGACTACCTGATTGGCATCTATACCTAGCTTGTCTACTCCTCGATGAATCCCAAATGATAATGGTTTTAATGCCCCGTGAATGAAATCTAAATTGATTTTTTCCACTGCTTTTGATACTCTTCTTCTATTATTATTAGAAACCACAATCACTGGAATCCCGGCATTTTCCATTTGGTTCATCCAATCATGGAATTCTTTTGTCCCTTTTGGATTATTCCAAGCAATCAGAGTATTGTCCAAGTCAGTCAATATTCCTTTGATATTATGTTTTTTTAATTGCTCAGGCGTTAGTTGGTAAATCGCCTCAATCATCCATGTTGGTTTATATTTTGAAAACATATAGACTCCTTTCATTCATCTGTCCTTGTCGGCTGATTTCACTTCCTCAACTGGTATGAATCCCACCAATCTATCTAGTGAAGCACAACAATCAACAATTATTGTCGTTCTGGATGAATGGTCTTTTCATAACAAAAACAGGCGTACTTTGATGGTACCCCTTTGGCTCTTTACATTATAGCGTAAAATCCATTTATTTTCACTAAATAGTCTTTCTTTTTTTGAACTCATTTTTGATGGGATATTTAACATGTCTTCAATAAGAATGAAGGTTACACATAATAAAGACGGTTACCCGCAGCTTTTCAGCTACCGGATAACCGTCTCCCTCAACCATTTAACAAGTCCTATTCCCCCATAGGACTTAACACACGAGAAAGAAAATTTCTGCTCCGTTCCGTTTTTGGTCGCGTAAACATTTCATCTGGCGGTCCTTCCTCAACAATGACACCTTCATCCATAAAAATGACACGATCAGCTACATCCTTGGCAAACCCCATCTCATGAGTCACCACAACCATCGACATTCCTTCCTCCGCCACGGATTTCATCACTTGCAATACTTCTCCTACCAACTCCGGATCCAAAGCACTGGTAGGTTCATCAAAGAGCAAAATTTCCGGATCCATTGCCAGTGCTCGGGCAATCGCAACACGTTGGAGCTGTCCTCCTGAAAGCTGACTTGGCTTCGCATGTTTTTTATCCCCTAAGCCCACTCTGTCAAGTAGAAGTTCACCTTTTGCTATCGCTTCTTCTTTATTCATTTTTTTGACATAAAGTGGTCCCTCAATGACGTTTTCAAGTGCTGTCATATGAGAAAATATATTAAATCTTTGAAAAACCATCCCTACCTGCATCCGCAACTCATGAAGTTTGTTTTCTTCCACACGCTTGCCTCTCAAAAACACGTCCCCTTCTTCAAAAGATTCCAGATGATTAATACAGCGTAACAACGTACTCTTACCTGACCCAGACGGACCTAGTATGACTATCCGTTCTTTTTTTTCCATGGAAAAACTAATACCTCTAAGAACTGCATTGTCACCAAAACTTTTATGAATATTTTTTAATTCGAGTATTGGAGTCGTCATGCTAACCTAACCTCCTTTGCAGCCAATTTGACAAAACCATACATAATGATGTCATAATCAAATACAAAGCTGCAACAGTGATATACACAGGAAAATAATTGAAGGAAGAATTAGCAATAACTTGTCCTTCACGTGTCAACTCTGCAACTGTGATCACTGATAAAATCGATGAATTCTTTATCGTTGAAATAAACTGATTAACCATCGGCAGCATGCACTGCTTAGCCGCTTGAGGGGCAACGATTCGACGCATTTCCGTCCAATAGCGCATCCCAAGTGCACGAGCAGCTTCTCTTTCGCCTTCATCGACACCATGGATACCAGAACGAACAATCTCGGCAATATATGAGCCGTTATTCAGTGTCATCCCTAAAATTCCCGCAACAAACGGTGTCATAATAATATTAAATTGAGATAAACCAAAATAAATAATGAATAGTTGGACCATCAAGGGTGTCCCTCTAAAAACCCAGATGTAAAACCAAGAAATACCGGATAGTAATCTATAATTTGAATCTCGCATCAACGCGATAAACACACCTAATAAAAGACCTAACACTAAAGAAAAAAGACTATATTCAAGTGTTAAAAGAGAACCATTCAAAAGGTTCGGCAGCCTACGTATAACAATGTCCATAAATTATATCTCCTTCAAAATTCCATTACGGAAAAAAATGATCTTTTAATTTAGATGAATCATATGATAGTCGTATTTTTTTAATGAACAGACTATTCGATCCACTTTTTATATAGCTCCTCGTAAGTACCATCTTCCTTGTATTCTTTGATCAAATCATTGATGAGTTTCAATAAATCCTCATTCCCTTTTTTTACAGCGATTGAAAGATCAGCTTCTGTGAACGGTTCTGTGATGATTTCCTGTTCTAAAAACGTCTTGTTCAATTCCATTTGATTTAACAAGTCGTTGACCACGACGTCTACTCTTCCTGCTTCTAGGTCCATCGCATGTCCCACTGTCTCATCGTATCCCTTTTGGACAAACGTTATCTCATGTTCTTCCATGGCTTCCAGTGCGACTTTCTCAGAGGTTCCTCCTACTTTGTAACCAACGACAAGAGAATCACAATCTGCCAAAGAAGTAATTTTTTTCGGATTGCCTTTCGGTGCAACCAACACCATACCAGTGCTCATATACGAATCCGACATTAAAACTTGTTCTCGACGTTCGGGTGTGTCATACATTGCAGCAATTGCAATATCATAGTCCCCTTTCTGGACAGAAGGCACGATACTTTTAAAATCCATGTCAGTAACTTTCAGATCAACTTCTAGCTTGTCTGCTATCAGTTGCGCGAAATCCACATCAAAACCTATAATTTCATTGGTCTTTTCATCTCGAAATTCAAACGGAACGTACGTACCTGTTGCCAAAGTAAGCACTCCTCTTTTCTTTATTGCGTCTACAGCTGACATTGAAGAAGTACTATCGGATGAATCTACAGCCTTCTTTGAACCTCCTCCTGAAGCATCCCCGCCGCATCCTGTTAGAACAAAAAGAGCTGCTGTGAGCGTAAGACAAGCAAAAGTATACAACATTTTTCTCATAAATCTTCCCCCTTTTTAGTAACAAAAAAGGTCTGCAATCGACTATTTTTGTTAACATTCCCCTTAAAATATTTTAATGTGCATCATCCAACTATTAAAACAATTTTCACCTTATTAAAACTCTTTAGCGAAAATGAAAACGCTTTAATAAATCAAATGTTAACAATTCGGTTTTAGTAAGTCAAGGGGAAAATTAAAAAAAAATTAGTGATAATTATTTTTTTTGCGAATATTTAATGTGGTGCTGATTTAATTTTTTTGCAGATTTCATTCAAATGATTTTGAAAAAAACTTGAAAATGTATTTACATCTTGACATTGTGAACATTTAAAGCAACAAAAAAAGTTACAGATTTTATGTCTGTAACTTTTAATGAAAGATATTATCGGTAAAAGCAGCGTGATTTTAGCTCGTTCATGGCAACCTCTCTACTCTTCCAATCCCAGATACCCTTCGATCAATTCCCAAGCTTGTTCTTTCCCCTGCTTTGTTTCTGAAGAAAATAAAATAAATTTATCCTCTTTCTGAAAATTCAAATTCTTTTTCACTAAAGATTCCTGTTTATTCCACTTGCCTCTAGGTATCTTGTCCATTTTTGTCGCTACCACGATGGTCGGAATCTGATAGTATTTTAGAAATTCATACATCTGTATATCTTCCTTACTTGGCGCATGTCTGCCGTCAACTACAACGATACCTGCTTTAAGATTTTCTCGTTGAGTAAAGTAGGTTTCTAACATCGGGCCCCATTTGGCTTTCTCCGTCTTTGAAACTTTAGCGTAACCATATCCGGGCACATCAACAAAATAAAACTTATTTTCTATCAGATAAAAATTCAGCGTTTGTGTCTTTCCGGGTTTGCTGGAAGTACGTGCTAAATTTTTTCTATTAATCAATGAATTGATAAATGATGATTTTCCCACATTGGAGCGCCCCGCCAAAGCAATTTCCGGTAAGCCGTCTTGCGGGTACTGACTTGGTGACACAGCACTGATGATAAATTCTGCTTGATTGACATTCATATTCTACACCTCTTCAATTTCAATATGGTAACACAAATCACATCAGCTGCCTAGCAAAAAAAGTAGATTCAGATATTTTCAATGTTTTTCCATAAAAAAAACACGATTTTCATCGTGTTTTTTCTTTAGCCTACTTTTTTGCCATTTTCTAAAATCAGCATTGGATTACTTTTGTTATCAACTGTTTCTTTTGTCACGATGACTTTTTTGATGTCATCTCTGTGAGGGATTTCAAACATGATATCCATCATGACAGATTCAATAATCGAACGCAGTCCGCGGGCACCCGTATTTCTTTCGATTGCCTGATTGGCTATTGCCTTTAGTGCATCTTCTTGGACTTCAAGAACTGTGTCATCTAACTCCAACAGTTTCTTATACTGTTTAATGAGCGCATTCTTTGGTTCTGTCAGAATTCGTACCAAATCATTTTCCGTCAGTTTTTCCAAAGCTGCTGTCACAGGCAAGCGGCCGATAAATTCTGGTATCAAACCAAATTTTAGTAAGTCTTCGGGAATAATCGCTTGCATCATGCTTTGATCTTCATCGATTTTTGTTGAAGTTTTACCAAAGCCGATGATTTTTTCACCCAAACGTTCTTTCACAATCGTCTCGATACCGTCAAAGGCTCCGCCGACAATAAATAATATATTCGTCGTATCGATTTGAATAAACTCTTGTTGCGGGTGTTTCCGACCTCCTTGAGGGGGAACACTGGCTACAGTACCTTCTAAAATTTTCAACAAGGCTTGCTGTACACCTTCACCTGAAACATCACGGGTAATAGAAACATTTTCACTTTTACGTGCGATTTTATCGATTTCATCAATATAGATGATGCCTTTTTCCGCCCGTTCCACATTAAAATCTGCTGACTGAAGGAGCTTCAGTAAAATGTTTTCCACATCTTCTCCTACATAGCCGGCCTCGGTCAAACTGGTGGCATCTGCAATGGCAAACGGTACATTCAGCGTACGAGCCAGTGTTTGGGCAAGAAATGTTTTCCCTGAACCCGTCGGCCCGATCAAGCAAATATTACTTTTTTGCAATTCCACTTCATCATCTTCATGAGCTTCCAAATTGCCGACCCGCTTGTAATGATTATACACAGCTACAGAGAGAACTTTTTTTGCTCTTTCTTGGCCAATCACATATTCATCTAAAGCGGATAAAATTTCATTAGGTTTAGGCACATCCAGAAACTCCTGAGCAGCTGTTTCATGAAACTCTTCATCTATAATATCTTTGCACAATTCAATACATTCATTACAAATATAGACTCCGGGACCAGCTACAATTTTGCGTACTTCGTCTTGAGACTTGCCGCAAAAGGAGCAACGCACTGTGCCGTTACCATCCATTGTGTCGTCATACATTTTTTCTGGCCTCCCTTTCTTTCCATTTTCTGAAACAAGTTTATCATAAATAGTTCAATAAAGATACTAAACACTTTCAAACAAGAAAAGAGCAAAGGAGACGCCCCTCTACTCTTTCTCTCACATAAAAACGTATCCGACTAAACTTCTTTCACTGTATCAGTGATTGTACTTAAAGCTTTTTTCAACTTGATGTCATGCTTCAGCATATCTTCTGATAGGGCACTACGGACAGCTTCTACTTCCATGCCATAGTTTTCAGCTAGACTAGTGATTTCTTCATTGATGTCATCTTCTGTGACTTCGAATTCTTCTGCTGCTGCAATCGCCTCAACAACTAAGCTGGTTTTCACACGTTTGTCAGCATCTACTTCATATTGCTGATGCAAATCTGCTTCAGTTGTACCGGTAATTTGATAATACACTTCTGGAGAAATTCCTTGACGGTTCATATTTGCAAAAAATTCATCCATTGCGCGGTGAACTTCATCATGGACCATGACTTCTGGAAGTTCAACGATTTCTGCATTAGCAACAGCTTGTTCAATAGCAAGCTCTTCTACTTTATCTTTTGCAGCTTTTTCCTTTGTTTCTTCCAAATTCTTACGGATTTTTTCTTTATATTCTGCAAATGTTTCAACTTCTTCATCTGCATCTTTTGCAAAATCATCATCCAGTTCTGGTAATTCTTTCGCTTTGACTTCATGGACGATTACTTCAAAAATCGCCTCAGCACCTGCTAAATCTTCAGAATGATACTCTTCTGGGAAAGTAACTTTCACTTCTGTTTGATCGCCGGCTTTTGCTCCTACCAGCTGTTCTTCAAAACCAGGGATGAATGAGTTAGAGCCTAACTCTAGAGAATGATTTTCTGCCGTACCACCTTCAAAAGCGATGCCGTCTTTCATTCCTTTATAATCAATCACGACAGTGTCCCCAATAACTGCTGCTTCATCTTCCTTCAAGACAAGTTCAGCAAAAGTTTCCCGTGTTTTTTCGATAGCCTCATCTACTTCGGCTTCTGTGACTTCACGATCTTGTTTTTCGACTGTCAGGTTTTTATATTCACCTAATTTAACTTCAGGTTTTACTGTCACTTCGGCGGTCAACACCCAAGCACCATCGCCATCCATTTTTTCCACGTCGATTTTTGGTTGAGATACTGGTTCGATACTAGCTTCTTCGATGGCTGCTTCATAAGCTTTTGGCAGCAACACATTTAAAGTATCTTCATACAATGCGGCTTCTCCATACATACGGTTAAACACAGTACGAGAAATTTTTCCTTTACGGAATCCTGGTACACTTAGATTTTTTTTCACTTTATTAAAAGTTCTTGTTAATTCTGGTTGAATAACTTCTTGAGCAATTTCAAATGTCAAGACACCATCATTTGTGCCTTTTTTTTCCCATTTGGCTGTCATTTATCTATTCCCTCCACCTATCAATATAGTCATTTACATACTTTACAATAGTACTACAAATGCCGGTAAATGTAAATAAAAGAAGAAGTAAATTCATTTATCCCCCGGCGAAACTCTCGGTTAAAGATTTTTTCAGTTTTTCCAATAACATAATTTCAGTTTGTCCTTCGCTTGTTGGCCGCTGCTTTAATGGCACAGCCAAGATTTCCTGATAGGGAGACAAACAAGTTTGCACCCAACGCTCTTCATCTTTTATCCAGCGGTCAGCGAAGGGATATAAACAATTAAAATACAGTTGCTGTTCGTGTGTGAGCTGGGTCAACTGCTCATCTGTTCCATCGGCTAAAAAATCTTGCAAATATTTTATCGCATTGAGAAACACCTGCTGCTCCCGTACTGGTTTTAGCTGTGATGGCACGACCTGATGTTGCTTTCCTTCAAAGTCGAATATCAGTACTTCTTGATCGACTTTCAGATAAACTAATTTTTCCAATAACAGCGTTCGCAACAATAATGGATATCGGGAATCTCCTAAAATATTTTTAGTCAACAACAGATAGGACACCAAAGGCAGTGTTTCTAATTCTGTCAAAAACTGATTGAGCTCATAAGATTTTGGCTGCATAGAACTAAGTCTTTCAATTTTTTCGGCTAACTGCTGGCTTTGATAAGTTGAAAGAAACTTCTCTATTTCTGCCACACGTTGTTCGATAGCCGCAATTTTTTCGGCTTCTTTTAAGTAAGATAGGGCGATGATCCGACAAGTGATTAATTGTTGCGTCCCCAATAATAGTTCCAGATATTTATCAAGAAGCCGGGCATCTATCAGATAGTCCCGGCGTTTTTCATTGGCAATCTTCAAAGCTTCTTGGTAGCGATTCTCTTGCGATAGAGCTTCCACTAGCCACTGGTTTGCAACTAAACTATCTTTTTCATCGTAAGCTGCTTCAAAATGACTAATGGCTTCCGTGGTTTTCCCATCCAGCAAAAAGTTTTCTCCTAAACGCAAGTGTCCTTCAAAATTTTGCGGGAAATTTAACAGATCTTCACACATTTTAGGCCTCTAATCCTTGATAAGCTTTGATGAGATTTAAGCTGACAACACTTGTGTCTGAAAACATGTCACCAATGTGCTGTTTTTTAGGTGAAAAAGCTGCCACAAGATAGCCGATCATGAAGAACCCTTTTTTTAGAATGATACGGCACGCACCTTCTCGAATAAGCACCGTCGTCCAACTCAGTTTTTCTTCATTAAAGCAAACAACCTTTAAACCAAAAATCATTTTGCCGATCGTTTGTCCATTGGTCAATTTTGTCATGAAGATGAAATATCCCAAATAACAAATCAAGGCGCCAATAGTATAAACCAGACCGTTCGCAGACATTCCTAAAACGTTGCCGAGGAGAATGGTTTTCAAACAGGCAATCAGCAGCAAATCAACCAAAAAAGCAAACAATCGCATCCAAAAGCCTGCATAAAAATAATTAGGAAATTGATAGTGAAGATTTTTTTTAGGCGGCTTTTTCCCTAACAGTGAAAAATGTTCTGGTGTGTCATCGGTCTCTTGAAAATCAAAAGACGTTACTTGCTGCTCTTCTGTTGACGATTCTTTCATATCATCACTGGCTGAAGCAGGACGATTGGGTTCTTTTTCAGCACCATCACGAGAAATCTCCTGCCAATCATTAGAATGCTTATCCATGCTACTCACCTCCATAAAGATACATCATTTGAGGTGTGTCGGGATTTTCAATTTGTTGCAGCAACTCTGTTTGAGTCGTTGCTTTCTTACTTTGAAAGATATCCTGCTTTGTAAAAACATTTAAAAATGGAAAATTTTTAGAAAAATAACCTGTGTTCAGTTCATATTCAAAAACCGTCGCATCTTTTAAGTCATGATCTTCTTGAAGTGCTGCCAAAGCCTCTTCTGGAAATCCGATAGCATCGACCAAACCATTTTCTAAAGCTTGCTTGCCATCATAAATCCGCCCGTCAGCAATTTCTCTGACTACTTTTTCATCCATCCCGCGACCTTCAGAAACAATGTTTACAAAGCGGTCATACGAATTGTTGATCATGGATTGGAGAACTTCATGGTCTTTATCTGTCCATTTACGTGTAGATGAGCCAACATCCTTCATCTCTCCGCTTTTTACGGTAGTGTCCTCGACTCCCAAGTCATCCAGCATCTCTGCAAAGTTCAATCCGGACATGATGACACCGATTGAACCGGTCATTGTTTCCTCAGTAGCAAAAATTTTATCCGCACTTGCAGAAACATAATATCCTCCGCTAGCCGCCATATTTTTCATTGACACATACAAAGGTAATTTACGGTCTGTCTGAATTTCTTTGATTAAACGAGCGATTTCCGCACTTTCATAGACACCGCCACCGGGTGAGTTCACTTCTAGAAACACAGCCGATACATTGTCATCATTGTAAATTTCATTCAGTGCTTGAATAAAGAAATCATGATCATAGGCTGCTTCGCTAAAAATACTGCCTGAGCTTTGAGAAGAAATCGTGCCGTCAATCGTCAGTTTTGCAATCTTTCTGCTACTTCCTTCTTGAAGCACATTTTCCACTAATCCATTTTGGGATAGCAATGATTCCAAGTTCTTATCTTTTTCGGTTTGGCGGCTAGGCAAGCTGATCGTAAAAATGACGATTGCTGCCGCAATAGCAATGGCCACCCATCTTTTAGTATTCATATTTTCTCTCCTTTTTAAATGACAAAGACTCAAGAATTATCTTGAGTCTTTGTTTTTCTATACATCTAACAAATCAAAAATTTCTATAGCAACAAAGTCAATGTCATCGAATTGGTAAATTTTCTGTGTGTCTGACTCAGTCAGTTCAAAGGTTCCAGTCGCTGCATCATAAGTGACCAAGCACTTTTCAACACCGTCTTTTTCAAATCGACGCACTTGCACGTCATTATCAGTAGCTTCAGTCATAGCATCCAATCGTTTAAGTATGGCAACTAATTTTGAATTTTTCATTGGGTCTGCCTCCTTTAGTTTCACTTCCTGTTACATTGTATCAAAAAGTGTTGACTGTTGCACCGATAATAAGAAATTTAATCTAAATTTCATCTTTTTCTGTACTTATTGGTTTTCCATCTGCCCACCACAATTTAATAAGCGACTGTGTCCCATCGTTTTCCCAGCCTTTATCAGCTAATTTTTGATACAATTCTTTCGCTTTTTCAGTGGCCGGCAGCAAGATTTTCATTTTTTCAGCTTCATCGAGAGCAATTTTCAAGTCTTTGACAAAATGTTTTACAAAAAAACCGGGACTATAATCTTCTTTTAAAATCCTTGGGGCGTAATTAGCTAACGACCAGTTTGCTGCACTTCCGCCACCCACAGTTTCAATGATTTTTTCCAACTCTAAACCAGCAGCATCAGCATAAACTAATAATTCGGTCATACCCGTCATGGTCCCTGCGATCATGATTTGATTCGCCATCTTGGCATGCTGCCCTTTTCCGGCAGTCCCTTGGTAATTGATTGTTTTTCCGAAAACTTCAAAAATCGGATATATTTTTTCATAAGCTGAGACACCTCCACCGGCCATGATGGTCAGCGTGCCATTTTTAGCTCCCAAATCCCCGCCTGAAACAGGTGCATCTAAACTATCAGCTCCCAGTTCCTTCGCAGAATGATAAATTTTCTCTGCTAACGTTGGTGTGCTAGTCGTCATATCCACCACTATTTTATTTTTAATCTCACCGCTGAAGATTCCTTGCTCTCCATAGTAAATTTCTTCCACGTCTGCAGGATAACCTACCATAGAAAAAATCACATCGCTTTGATCTACCACTTGCTTTGGTGTTTCCTGCCAAACTGCCCCTGCCTTTTGCAAGCCTTCAGTTTTAGCTTTCGTTCGATTATATACATTCACTGAAAAACCAGCCTTGAGCAGATGCTTGACAATCGCCGCTCCCATCACACCTGTTCCAATAAAACCTACTCTTTTAGTCACACTCACAGCCTCCCTAAATTTTTCTTTATTATATCACATCACATAAAAAAACAGACATCATTCACCGCAGTCTCACGTCCTGTCATGCAGAGAATCATATCTGTCCTTATTTTTCATCCTTTGGTCGTTTTAAGAAAAAACTTTTAGGTGCCATTATCTTCAATTGATGAGGCAAGCTGATGCTCGCTTTGATTTCAACCATCAACTGGTGATATTTTTTTGCTATGTCATAAAAATTCAGCACATTTTCAGCAAAACGTTCACTGGATATTTCTATTATTTTTGCTTCATACGTTTCCTGACGAAGGGGCAGTTGTTCACTACAAAAATGAATCAGCGCCTCCGGAAAATCTTGATCTTCTCTGAAAGTCCTTCCTAATTCATCCGAAGATAATAACTGCTTCAGATAATCGTTCTCTTTTGCTATGACTTTTGTGCCAGTAGCCAACGCTTCAATAAACGTCAGCCCTTGGGATTCAGAGGAAGAGGCTGAAACAAAAAAGTCCGCCGTCTGATAAAAATTCCTCACCTGATCATTAGGGACTTCCCCAATAAATTTAACCGCATGAGTCAACGATAGTCCTGCGACCAGCTCTTCCAAGGCAGCCTTGTAAGGCCCATTTCCTACGATCATCAATGTGACTCCGGGCATCTCTTCCAAAATTTTCGGCAGTCCTTTGATAATCCCTTGGATATTTTTCTCATAAGAAATCCGGCTTAAAGACAGCAACAGTATATCATCTTCAGTGATTTTTAATTGTTCCCTGATATTAGTTTCGGGCAGCTGGGCTTCTCTAGTATAAAACTTGCTGACTTCAATACCTGTCGGAATCACTCTCAAAGGAGCTCTGACACCGTACTCTTTCATTTTTTTCACGACGCGCTGACTCGGGCAGACGATGCCGCTCAATCCGCGGGAAAAAGCTAAGGTCGCCTGCTTCACATGGCTTGGTTTTATCAGCTTTCCTTTGGCAATGTAATGCAGGTATTCTTCATACATCGTGTGATACGTGTGCACCACCGGAATATTTAGTTTTTTTCCAATATATTTTCCTAACCAGCCCACACCAAATTCCGTATGTGTATGGATGATATCCAAATGATGATGTTTCACCCATTCGTAGGCATCTGCCATGCCACTGATCATGATACGGCGTTCTTTAAATGAAATGAACGGAATGCTGGGTAAACGAACAATCGTCGGGTCTTCATCCTTGGCTTGCGGGTCCGTCGTTGTAAAGACGATGACTTCATGACCCAACTTCTCAAGTTCAATTTTTAAAGTTTTGATAGAAGTCGCCACACCGCTCACTTGAGGAAAGTAAGTGTCTGTAAACAGGCCTATTCTCATGAATTTTCCTCCAAATCAACTCAATCCTAACATTGATGTGCTGTTTTAGAATTTTCTGATAATATTTTTTCATCCAACACTGATGTGTATATTTTTTTCAACTCTTCGCCAACCTTCTCTATACTTCTGTTTTCCACTACTTCGTAGGCGATGTTACTCAGATCAGGCTTTTGCTTCTCAATAATCTGCTGTAAGAGTTCTGCAAATTCTTCATTATTATTCCCCATATAACAATTGATATCTTTATCCAGCCACCCCTCATAGACAGGAATGTCACGTACCAGCAGATTTTGATGACTGGCAATTGCTTCCAATACTACTATTCCTTCTGTTTCCTCATACGAAGGGAAAAAGAATAAATCACTGCCAGAGTAGGCACCTTCGATGATTTCTCCTCTGATATATCCTGGAAACTCAACGTTTTCCGGGTGATCTTCCGTGACGATTTTGCGAATGTGGGAAGGAATGGACATCAGAGGCACATGGCCAAACCAGATAAAACGATACTCAGGGAATAATTTTGCAACTTCAATAAAATCGATAATTCCTTTTCGTTCAAAAAATAGACCGACACAAATAATAACTTTTTCTCCGTCTTTAATATTAAAATGATTGCGAAAGGCAGTCTCTTTTTCTTCACTTTTTTTGTACTTCTCTAAATCAATGCCATTGGAAACGGCTGATATAGGTACTGTAATGCCGTAGCTTTTTATAAGTTCCTTTGAATAATCAGTTGGTGTCACAATATGGTCAGCCTGTGAATATAAACTAATCAAATATTTCTTTACCAGCGGCGACAGTTGGTTGGATCCGATGAATGAATTCCTGAAATCTTCTTCCGTTGAATGGGCATGATAAACAATTTTTTTGCCTGCCTTTTTGGCCTTTTGGACCATGGCTCTGCTTTTCAGTCCGTAAGTATTGATATGTACAACATCATAATCCGTGCAACTGGCATCCATCGTATAGTTCACGCCTGACGCTGCCAATGCTTTCTTTTGATGTTCCAACGCCCGGCCGATACCCGATTTCCCCAGTGCCTTCTCCCCTTCAAAGTATAACAGTACTTTCATAACATTTCTCCCGTCCACCAAATATTTTTAATATTGAAACTATTTGGTTGTTAGTTCAACTATAGCATAAAAAAGCATTTCTAAAATCAAACTATAGTCTGAGAGTTGATTCATTAAAAATTATATCATATTCTTATACATTCTTACTATAAAGTCTCTATTGTGCCAAAGACCCATTAGCAATTATTACTTCGGGAAAAAACAAAGATTTTTAGATAACGTCCATATAATTTTGTGAAAGTCTACAAGAAAAAAACCATTGGCAACAGTCCCAAGTGAATTTTTTTTGACAAGAAAACTTACTTTTTATAAGAAGGATACATTGAGCCAAAAAACAGTTTAAGATGGAATTCTGAAAAAATCAGATTTAAGGTAATAAAGTAGACAATCTAGCAATAATAAAAACGTCTAAGAAAATACCTTAGACGAGAGTCATCACATCTTATCAAAAACGGTTATAAAATTATCGAAGCTGCTGTTATTTTTTATTGGAAACTTCTGAATTTGACAGATGTTAAGGGTAATGCGTCCTTCTCTAAGAACTGAATAAATTTTTCACCACCAAGACAAGAAAAAGGGCAAGAAAAATCAATATGTACGTCAATCTGTTTCATAATAAAACCTCCTTTAAATTTATATGCTTATTGTATAAGTACAATTTATTTTTATGAAGAAATATGATTTTAAAAATTATCAGTCGGTGCCAAAAAGCCTTAAATATCTTCGTATAAATACAAAGAAGCCAACTGGAATCAAAGTGGACTTATCCCCAATTGATATCTAAAGCACCAATGTCATTTTATGTCATGAATGATGAGTACAGATTGTAAAAAAGGCAGGACCAAAAGTGGTTTTTAAGGCTCGAATAAAGAAATCAAAAATCCCATAAAATCAGTGAGTTAAAGAATGATTTCATGGGATTTTCTCTATTTTAAAGCGTTGGACTCACCCTTGTATCTTAAGCACTAGAACCAGCATTTCAAATGTTAAACTAAAAGAGCACTAAAACGGTTCTTACCAGATGATTTTCCTATGACATTTTTGCAGAAAGAAAAACTTTACCACAAATTATTTTTTGTTATACTTTTGCGGGAGTAGTAATGGATATTCCTGTTGTTGTTGGAACAACAGCTCTTTGAAAGGGATTTTGAGTACATAATCAAAGCGGTTTTCTGTTTTTTCCCTATAACCTTTAGAACCACTCTCAAAGAGAGCATATAACTGATCATCGTGGATGGTTATTTGTTCTAGATAAGGCGGAAAGTCTATTTTATAAGTAGCCTTTTCCACATCAAAAACATTACCAGCCACCCTAATATCAAAAATATACAAGGAAGAATTTTTTTTGCCATAAGATTGAGAAATAATAACATAGTTATCATAAAGTGCGATTCCTTGCATTTTGGCGACGGAAAGCGTTTCTGCATTATAGTATAAATCATAGGAGGGATTATCGTTTGTTTGGGAAACTAGAGTTGAATCCAGTAGTTTTCCCTGCGAGTCCATCCCGTAAAGAGTTAATTTTCCTTCGGTCTTTTTTTTGAAATGACCAGCAATTAAGAAACCATTATAGGAGGTGATGACAGAACTTCTAGGAATATCATGTAGTCTCATATCCTGATCATAGCCAACTGGTTTTTTCACGATATCTAAATCATAGTTCAGCAAATGTTCCAGGCTGATGGCAGCGACTCCTTCGGTCGTGCTGACCCATAAATTATCAAAGTTGTCATCGAATGCTAGTCCACCAGCATGGGGATTACCGTGCATGACAACAGTATTAAGCAAATCATAGTTATAATGGTTCATTATATAGATAACGGAATTGTGCTCGTGATTATGACAGTAGGCGGAAATAAAAACATGGTCATCTGTTATTGCCAGTCCCTGAGGCGTCATAGCATCACAGGCAGTGATAGTATTTGAATCATCAAGTGTTTTGGTCTGATATAGGCCAGGAATCGGAATCATAGCATCAGAATTTTTCCAGCTTGAGCTATGATAAATTGTCGGATATCTTTTTAGGACTTTAAGCTGCTTTTTTTCAGATTGAATTCCTTTAAATGTTGTAGCAGGTGTTTTTTGAGCCTCATGCTCCGATAGGGGCATAACAAAAAGAGCGACACCAAAAAAGGCGGTTAAAGTCAGCACAAAAAGAAGCAGCAGCCATAGATTTCTTTTTTTCATAGGATTCTCCTGTCAGTGTTTCCCTGTAATAAATTGTATCATAAATGAACAGCAGAAAGATATGGCAACACATTTTTTTATAGAAACTTCCCAAATGTCAAGTATAAGTTAGCCGCTGCCTTTTAAACTAACATTAATTGAAAAAGCGAAAAATTCCCCAGATTGGCCAAGCTACTCCTGAGTCTCGCTATATTAACATTCTATTATTTCCCTTCTTCAACCAGACGAACTTTCTATTCCACCAATCTGATTGAAAAATTTAATGGGCAATTAAAAAAATACGAAAAAAATCCACCTAAGCAAATTGCTTAGGTAGATTTCTGATTTCATTCGTTATTTTACGTACTCATTCACTAGCGCAACAACTTCATCAGCAGTATCGCAATCATTGATTGCTTTGTCCGCTAATTCAGCCATTTTACTTGTGTCAAGACGTTTCATCAAGCTGCGGGTTTTCAAGATGCTTGTAGCACTCATCGAAAACTCATCTAAACCTAATCCCATCAACAATGGAACAGCCGTTTGATCCCCAGCCATCTCGCCACACATACCGGCCCACTTGCCTTCCGCATGTGCAGAATCAATGACGTGTTTCAATAGACGCAGAATTGATGGGTTGTATGGTTGATACAAATAAGAAACCCGTTCATTCATGCGGTCTGCAGCCATTGTATATTGAATAAGGTCGTTTGTTCCCACACTGAAAAAGTCAACTTCTTTAGCAAATTTATCAGCAATGACTGCCGCTGCTGGAATTTCGATCATAATACCCACTTGGATATCATCAGCCACTTTGACACCTTCGTCAATCAACTTAGCTTTTTCTTCTTCCAAAATTGCTTTAGCACTGCGAAACTCTACTAAAGTTGCTACCATAGGGAACATGATACGTAATTGACCGTAAACAGATGCTCTTAACAAAGCACGTAACTGTGTTCTGAAAATACCATCTTCGACTAATGAAATTCGTAGTGCCCGGTAACCCAGGAACGGATTCATTTCGTGAGGTAATGGCAGGTAAGGCAATTCTTTGTCCCCGCCGATATCCATCGTACGAACAACGACTGGTTTGCCGCTCATTCCTTCAAGCACAGCTTTATAGGCTTCAAACTGATCATCTTCAGTTGGAAGTTCAGAAGAATCCATATAAAGAAATTCTGTCCGGTATAAACCAATACCTTCAGCACCGTTGTTGTTGACACCTTCCAAATCTTTAGGTGTCCCGATGTTTGCAGCTAATTCCAAATGTTTGCCGTCAGCAGTTACTGTTGCTGCATCCTTCAATTTATCCCATTCAGCTTTTAACTTGGCAAAATCTTCGCCAACTTTTTTCACTTTAGCGATTTCATCTTCAGTAGGATGAACAAGCACTTCACCGGCGATGCCATCCACTGCAAGCATATCCCCGTCCTTCACGATCTTAGTGATCGATTTTGTCCCTACGACTGCAGGGATTTCCAGGGAACGAGCCATGATTGCCGAGTGAGAAGTTCTGCCGCCGATGTTAGTAACAAAAGCTTTAACATATCGACGATCCAGCTGAGCAGTATCGCTCGGTGTCAAGTCGTGTGCAATCACAACGACTTCTTCATTAATCATCGAAGGGTTAGGCAGTTTAACATTCAACAAATGACTCAATACGCGTTTAGTCACGTCTTTGATATCTGCTGCACGTTCTTGCATGTAAGGATTGTCCTCCATTGCTTCAAACAAGCCGATAAACATATCCGTCACTTCTTTTAATGCAGACTCTGCATTAACTTTATTATCTGTAATATTAGTTTCGATTGCACCTGTTAATTCAGGATCAGAAAGAACCATTAAATGGGCATCGAAGACTTGTGCTTCTGCCTCTCCAAGAGTTTCCGCAGCTTTGTCACGGATTTTCTGAATTTCTTCAGTGGACGTTGCCAAAGCCTGTTTCAAACGGGTGATTTCTCCCTCGGAGTCTTCTACTGTTTGCTTGGTAAAAGAAAGATCAGGTTCTATCAGTAAATACGCTTTTGCAATTGCAACGCCGTCACTAGCAGCAATTCCTTTTAGCATCTCTGACATTATTCTGATAGTCCTTCCTTCTTCATTGTATCTACAATTCCTGCCATAGCTTCTGCTTCGTCAGCTCCCTCAACAGAAATCGTCACGTCAGCTCCTTGACCAACACCTAGGGACATAACACCCATGATTGATTTCAGATTAACTGATTTACCTTTATACTCAAGATTGATATCTGAATTAAATTTGCTAGCAGTTTGTACTAGTAAAGTAGCTGGGCGAGCATGAATCCCTGTGTCTGCGATGATGTGAAAATCTTTTTTTTCCATAATTGATCCGTCTCCTTTAAATGAAGATATTTTTTTATTTTAGGGCTTATTTTTGAAAGCGAAAAACATCGTGCTGCCACGAAAAAAAAGCCCCCTCATCTGTTTAGATTACCATCTTTTGCGGTTACTTACAACTTTTTTATTTTTTAATTGATAGATTCACTGGTTTTTGATCATTTGATATCTAACTTCTCCGCCCAGCCTTGCTTCCCCCGCTATTTTTTTTCTTTCAGGGTGCGCCAGATAAACATCGCGAAAGCTCATAAACTCAGCTTTTGGTACGATTAATTCTGATATTTCCCCAGCAATCAGCTGATCAATCTTCAATTTGTATGGATTTTCACTCATCATCACTCATCCTATCTCGCCTAATATTTTTTCGGTTATTAAAAAGCCTATTTCTTGAAAGTTTACCATTTAATGATATAATACTATTAAAGGTCAGACAAGGTCAACACCTTGTTTGGCTATTCATTTTGAAGGATGTGAAAAAAGAATGCTTTGTCAAAACTGTAAGCAAAATGAAGCTACAATCCATTTTACTGTTTTTAATGGTCATGAGACTCAAAAAGTTTATCTTTGCCAAAATTGTTACCGCGAATTGAATGCCAAATATAAAGGAACAATGAATCCCAATATGTCTAAAGATCCTTATGGGTTCAGTTCTATCGAGGATTGGTACCGTGCATTGTCCCAACAAGGGCAAACACCTAACCAGTTCGGACAAACACCTCCTACTCAAAGCGGTCGCGGAGGCATGCCTCCTCAAGGGCCTGCTCAACAAGGGGGAGGAACGTTGCTTGAAGAATATGGTGTGAATTTGACTGAGGAAGCTAGACAAGGTCGAATCGATCCTGTCATCGGACGAGATAACGAAATTACTCGTGTCATCGAAATATTAAATAGAAGAACTAAAAATAATCCTGTGCTAATCGGGGAGGCCGGCGTCGGAAAAACCGCTGTAGTCGAAGGTCTGGCTCAAAAAATCGTTAGCGGTGAAGTCCCGCAAAAACTTCAGGATAAAGAAGTCATCCAGCTGGACGTTGTTTCCCTTGTTCAAGGAACAGGCATTCGAGGTCAATTTGAGGAACGGATGCAAAAGCTAATGTCAGAAGTCGAAGCCGACAAAAAAATCATCTTGTTTATTGATGAAGTCCATGAAATCGTTGGAGCCGGCAGTGCTGGTGACGGAAGTATGGATGCTGGAAACATCTTGAAGCCTGCGTTAGCTCGCGGAGAATTACAGATGGTCAGTGCCACGACTTTAAATGAATACCGCGTCATAGAAAAAGATGCTGCGTTAGAGCGTAGATTGCAGCCTGTTCAAGTCGATGAACCTACACAGGAAGAGACTCTTGCTATTTTGAAAGGTATCCAAAAACGTTACGAAGATTATCATCATGTAACCTATACAGATGAAGCTATCGAAAGTGCGGTCTCTTTATCCAGCCGTTATATTCAGGACAGATTCTTGCCAGATAAGGCCATTGATTTGCTTGATGAATCCGGCTCTAAGAAAAATCTGACCATTCAAACGGTGGACCCTGAATTGTTAGAAACTCGTTTAAAAAATGCGATTGAACAAAAAGAAATTGCCTCGAGAGAAGAAGATTACGAGAAGGCAGCTTACTATCGTGATCAGATAGCCACTTTAGAGAAGATGAAAGATAATCAAGTGCCCGATAAAGATATGCCTGTGGTCACTGAAAAAGATATGGAAACAATCGTCGAACAAAAAACCGGCATACCTGTCGGAGAGTTGAAAGCAAAAGAGCAAAATCAATTGAAATATTTGGCTGACGAATTGCAAAAGAAAGTCATCGGTCAAGATGAAGCGATTGACAGAGTGGCCAAAGCCATCCGACGTAACCGTATTGGATTGAATAAGAAAAACCGTCCAATCGGCTCATTCTTATTCGTTGGACCAACAGGGGTAGGTAAAACTGAATTGGCAAGACAACTGGCTTTTGAAATGTTCGGTTCCACCGAAGCCATGATCCGTTTAGATATGAGCGAATACATGGAAAAGCACAGCGTCTCCAAACTAATAGGCTCTCCTCCCGGATATGTAGGCTATGAAGAAGCGGGGCAATTGACCGAAAAGGTCCGCCGTTCTCCGTATAGTCTGGTCCTGCTTGATGAGATTGAAAAAGCTCACCCAGATGTTATGCACATGTTCCTGCAAATATTGGAAGATGGACGCTTAACAGATGCCCAAGGACGAACAGTCAGCTTCAAGGATACGTTAGTAATCATGACTAGTAATGCCGGAACAGGAACTTCTGAAGCTAATGTAGGATTCGGTGCTATTCGTGAAGGAACGACCCAATCAGTGCTTGGACAACTAAGCAATTACTTTAAGCCTGAATTCTTGAACCGTTTTGACGGTATCGTAGAATTTAAGCCGTTATCAAAAGAAAACTTGCTGAAAATCGTCGACTTGATGATAAATGAAGTCAATCAGATGTTGGAGGATCAAAAATTATATATTGATGTCCCAGCAAATGTAAAAGAAAAACTTGTCGATCTAGGCTACAATCCTGAGATGGGGGCCCGACCTCTACGTCGTGTCATTCAAGAACAACTGGAAGACAATTTGGCCAGTTTCTATCTTGATCATCCAGAGACAACGAATTTTGAAGCTTATCTCGATGAAAATGGAACGATTAAAGTTCATGCAAAGGTAGCGAAACAAATGGAAATCAAAGAGACTCAATCTTAAGATTGAGTCTCTTTTACTTTTAAAATAATAACAGTTTGATATGTCTGTTGCTAAAATAAAATGAATTTCCATTAAAAAAATAATTTTACGAAAATAAACATCGTTAAAAAGCAAAACTCTATTTAGATACACTGATACTTTCTGTTTCATTTTCTTAAAAAAAGAGGTACAATTAAGCTAATAAATTATCTTTTAAGGGAGGTAAGAAGATGAAGCTAATTGATGTCACCAACAGTTATCCACAACTCGTCACTAGTCAGCTTGAAAACACTGACAGTCACTTGGTGAGAGTTTATACTGTCGGAAAAACCAATGTAATATATAGTGAAGCACCCACCCATAATGAAATCGTCATCCAGAATAAAAATCGCAAAGTCAAAGACAGTGAAATTAATTTTGTTTTAGACAAATTGCTCCCGAAACACCAAGGTATCTCCAAGTTAAATCACATTCGAACGAATCATCTCGTTGAGATTTCTATTCCTGTAGGGGCTGCGAGCTGACTTGCTATCATTCAAAGACTGAATCCAGTGAAAACATGACAACTACTTGTTCTCTGAAAACAGCCGGCACACGTTTACCGTCTGCTTTGCGTGTTTTAGACAACAAATATTTTAGTTGCATGTCGTCGCTGTCATCAGTCTTGCTTTTTTTATTGGTTACTTCTTTCTTGTTTAATCCAAACAAGATTTTTTTATTTCTCAAAAAACACTTCTTGCACTGCATGGCTGACGGCAATCTTCACATGTTCGTAAGTCAATCCCCCCTGCACATACAAACGATAAGGCGGACGAATCGGCCCATCCGAAGTTAATTCCAAACTGCCACCTTGAATAAAGGTTCCCGCCGCCATAATCACATCATCTTCATACCCCGGCATGTACGCTGGGATCGGGGACACATGTGCGTCTACTGGGGAATACTTTTGAATGGCTTGGCAAAATTTCACCATCTTGTCTTGTTCTTCCAACTCGATCATTTGAATCAGATCTGTCCTGATATCTGCCCACTTTGGTGTGGAATGAATGTCGAACTCTTCCAGTAAGGCAGCAGTAAATATGGCTCCTTGAATCGCCTGACTGACTGCATGAGGGGCTAAGAAAAAGCCTTGAAACATCTCATGACCGCTATAAAGCATCGCGCCTGCTTCTTTTCCCACGCCGGGTGTGGTCAGCCGATAAGCACATTTTTGAATCAGCTCTTTGCGCCCAACAATATACCCTCCTGTTTTTGCAATGCCGCCCCCGGGATTTTTTATCAATGACCCGGCCATCAAATCAACACCTACCTCCGTAGGCTCGATAGTTTCTGCAAACTCCCCATAGCAATTATCCACAAAGGTGATTGCCTTTGGAAAATGTTTATTGACAAACGCCACCATCTCCCGGATTTCTTCCACAGTGAACGACGGACGCTGGTCGTATCCACGTGAGCGTTGGATAGCTACCACCTTCGTTTTCTCAGACACTGTTTTCAATACACCGTCAAAATCTACACTTCCGTCATCTTTTAATTTCACTTCGTTATAAGAAATATTATATTCCTTAAAGGAACCGATACCGTCTCCATTGATGCCAATGACTTCGAGCAAAGTATCATAAGGTGTTCCCGTAATGTAGACCAACTCATCGTCAGGACGCAAGACACCAAACAATGCCGTAGCAATCGCGTGGGTGCCTGAAATGATTTGGGGTCTCACAATCCCATCTTCTGCGCCGAACACTTCCGCATAAACAGCCTCTAAAACATCCCTGCCCATATCATCATAGCCATACCCTGTAGACATGGCGAAATGACTTTCAGAAACATGATGACGCCTGAATGCCGCCAGCACCTTCGCCTGATTAGTCAAAGCGATTTCCTGAATTTCTTTTCTTTTTCCTTCTATTTTTTTGTCCACCAATGATATTTTTTGACATAGTTCTTCATTTAAAAATTGATTCCAACTCATTTATTATCTCCGATCCATTTAGAATGTTTTGGTGCATAACCTTTGACCTGATACACTTCTTCGTCCTCATCAAACGTTCGGGAAGTGACTAAAGTGTGTTTGCCTAACTCGTGAATTTTTTTCCCGTCATCAGGCTCAAACGTTAACTGATAAGGTGAAAAAATTTTCTTCACTTCTTCGATAATCGCCTGCTCTAAAATTTTCTTGCCCTCCGGTTCATGAGCTGACAATTGACAATTAGGAAAAAGTGTCGGCGCAAATTCATGGGAAGCCACCAAATCCATTTTGTTATAGACTGTCAGCACCGGGATAGTTTCCATCTCCAAATCCTGCAGCAAGGACATCACTGTTTTTTCTTGCAAGTCCCGGTCCGGCGAACTGGCATCCACCACGTGAAGCAACAAGTCCATCACCCGGCTTTCTTCAAGGGTAGACTGAAAAGCCTCAATCAGCTGGGTCGGCAAGTCCTGAATAAACCCGACGGTATCAGTCAACGTGACCTCCATTGTCTGATTGATTTTCCAACGTTTAGTCAACGGGTCCAACGTAGCAAACAATTCATCCTGAGAATAGGCATCAGCATCCGTCAAACTATTTAAAATCGTTGATTTTCCGGCATTCGTATAGCCAATCAATCCAATCTGAAAGACTTGTGCCGATTGACGTTTTTGACGGCTGCGTTCCCGATGTGCCGTCACCTCTTTTAAATCACGTTTGATGCTGGTGATTTTCCGGCGAATATGGCGCCGGTCTGTTTCCAATTGTGTCTCCCCGGGGCCTCGCGTACCAATTCCGCCTCCCAACCGGGATAATTCCAGCCCTTTTCCAACTAGTCGCGGCAGCAAATAACTCAGCTGCGCCAACTCTACTTGTAATTGACCTTCTTTAGAGTGAGCCCGCATGGCAAAAATGTCCAAAATCAGCTGGACTCTGTCAATGACTCTTAAATCAAGTCTTTCTTGAATAGTAATCCCCTGTCTAGGCGTCAACTCCTGATTGAACACCACTAAATCAATTTCATGAGCATCAATCAATTGTTTCAATTCCGCCATCTTTCCTTGGCCGATAATCGTTTTCGAATCAACTCTAGGCCGTTTTTGAACAAGTTCAGCCACGACTTCTCCCTGGGCTGTCTCCACTAAATTTTTTAATTCATTCATCGATTCATGGAAGAACTCAAAATTTTCAGGAGTTTCAACACCAACTACTAAAACTCTTTCTCTCAACCCTCTTCCTCCTTTTGTTCAAGCCATTTTGCCAGTTCCTCTTCTAATTCAGAAATTTTTTCAGGTCTCTGGACTAAATCCCACCAAGAAACGTTCATCCTGTTTCTGAACCACGTCAGTTGTCGTTTAGCATAACGACGAGAATTTTGTTTCACTTGGGTCACAGCTTCCTCTAATGACATCTCACCAGAAAAATAAGGGAAAAATTCTTTATAGCCGATCCCCTGAGCCGATTGGGCATCTGGTGTCTCAAACACCATCCGTGCTTCGTCCTCCAGCCCCTCTTTCATCATCAAATCCACCCGGTGATTGATTCGTTCGTAGAGCAACTCTCTGTCCGTCGTCAAACCGATCAGCTTTACATCATATAGCGAGGCAGATAAATCGGTGATGTCTCCCTGTTGCTCTGTGATACTCTTTCCAGTTGTTTCCATGATTTCTATTCCCCGTATCACCCGCCTGAGATTATTAGGATGAATGGTATCTGCTGCCGCTGGATCTATCTGCCTTAGATGTTCCCAGACAAATGTTTTTCCCTTGGTTTCTGATATTTCCTCCCACTGCCGACGAATAGCCTGCTTTTCAATTGTGTTATCTTCACGTCCGCCTAAAGTAAAATCAAATAGCAAAGCTTGGATATACAATCCTGTTCCACCGACGATTATTGGAAGATGTCCCCGATTGCCAATTTCTTTGATGTGTTTTCGGGCTGATGTCTGGAAATCACCTGCTGAATAACGGTCCGTCATTTCAATCTCATCCAGCAAAAAATGTGGAATTCCCTGCTGCTCCTCTTTCGTTACCTTGGCTGTTCCGATATTCAGATTTTTGTAGACTTGCATAGAGTCCCCGCTAATAATCTCACCTTGGAATTTTTTCGCCAAGTTGATACTCAAATCCGTTTTACCAACAGCTGTCGGTCCAACGATTACAATAATTTTTTGTTTAGCCGCCATATTTATTTTGCCACTCTTTTCTTACCTCTAGTGCTTTTTGCGGGTAATCTGTGTGAATCGCTGTCAATTTTTTGTTAAAGCAGTCAATCATTTGCTCTTTTTTATTGACCGTCCATGGACGCAAATCTTTGGGAAAGTCAGACACATTTGGGGATTGCTTTTCAATCCACGTGTACTTTGGATGAAGACCGCTGATGATTGGGCTATACACTCCCAGCTGAATCAATTCTTCTTCAGCAAACATAATAAAGGCTCTCTGAGTATCTGGTGCAATGAGCGCCAGCTTCTCCAAAGACGGAAAGTGAAAGCTTGAATATAGGTAAGTAAAAGACCACTGGCGGCTTTCCATCCAATCATTTACTTTTTGTTCTATCCCTTCATACTGGATCACATCTGTTTTGATTTCGATATTCAATGTACCCCGGTATGCTTTTTCTTGCAGGAATGATGTCACCTCCGGCAAGGTGGGGATTTTCGTTCCGGCAAACTTTTCGGAAAACCAGCTTCCCCCGTCAAGCTCTTTTAGTTGCGCCAAAGTCAAGTCTGCTATCCGACCTTGGCCATCCGTTGTCCGGTCTACTTTTTCATCATGCATCACAATCAGCTGACCGTCTCGGGATAAATGAACGTCCAGTTCAATCCCTTCAGCCAAGCAATCGACTGCTTCTTCAAATGCAGGCAATGTATTTTCCGGATGGGTTCCCTTACTCCCCCGATGAGCAAAAACTTTAGTCTTTATTGTTGCCATTTCTATCCTCATCTCTTTGGGTCAGAATTATTTTCTAACCATTTTTGATATGCTTTAAAACGTCTGTCTACGGTTTTTTTGACTTCTTCATAATTAGATTCATTGTAAATGACCCCTTGATAAATTCTTTCAAAACCTTTGATATGTTCCAGCTGGGGCATGATGCCTTCATAATCTTCTAAATAATTTCCGTTTGCTCGGGAAAAGGTTTCTTTTTCCAAGTAGTATGCATTGGCAAATCTGGCACCTTCTGGCGTAAAGTCTTCTTCTAACAAGACACCATCAAAAAAGACAGTCAAAAGATCAAACGCCTCTATCTCGTTTTCTTTTACTTTTTTTTGAATGTCAGGATACTCCTCTTGCAATTCCGCTCCCGAAAATCCATTTTCTATCATCCATCGCAGAAAAAAGGCAATGTGTACCCCTCCCTGTTCATTTGCCAGCTCCCGCGGAAAATCCGGCACCTCATAATGCCACGCTGATTGATCGATTGTCATAACTAACTCCTTCTATGTACGTATCTTCTTTCAAATAGATATAAAAGGCCTATTTTTCCAGACCACCCTATCTATTATATGACGAAACAGCCAGAAATTCACCTAACTATTATTTTTTGTGCAAAGCTTATGCTGATACTGGATTTTATAAAGCAAATATTGGATAATGTAAGCATAGGAAAGGATGATGTCCGATGAAAAAATTTACTTCTGGGTTTTTAGCTGGAACAGTTTTTACTTTGGCAGCAGTTGCTGGGGTCGCCTTTGGTGTAAAAAAAGTAATTATTGAGCCTATCGAAGAAAAAGAAAACATGATTGAAGACAATCGTAGAAAAGCAATGCGTAAAAGCTACGCAAGATAATGAAACAAAAAACTCCTATTCCTTATTTTAAAGGATAGGAGTTTTTTGATTTAAGAATCACTTAATAAATGATTTAAGAGTTAATTTATTCTTATCGATTATAGTGGAGTTATAGAAATGGAGGCGGACAAACAGTGACAGAAATACTATCCGTTAGAAATCTTTCAAAGAAGTACCACCATCAGTCAGCTTTGACTAATATCAATTTAACCATCAGGCAGGGAGAGATCTATGGGTTGATTGGAAGAAATCAAGAGGACGACCTGATAGCTCTCCTGTAATATTTTTTCCAGCATCTCGCTAACTTCCAGATTATCTTCTACAATCAGTATTTTCTCCATCTCATCGACTCCTTTTTATATAACACCATCATATCAGATTTTATCCCCAAATATAAAAAACCCTCATGAAAATCATGAGGGATGAATGCGTTAGACCAGTTTAGTTTTTAGTTACATTTGTCGCTTGAGGTCCACGATCGCTGTCTTCGACATCAAAACTTACGGATTGACCTTCTTCCAAAGTTTTAAATCCGTCTCCTTCAATTGCTGAGAAATGTACGAAAACATCATCGCCTTCTTCTCGCTGAATGAATCCAAATCCCTTTTCTGCATTAAACCATTTTACTGTACCTTGTTCCATCTTGTGTTTCCTCCTTGTGTTCATACACACATATACTTGTAACTCGTTGCGGCCATCTTTAGAAGTGCTTTGTTTTAACTATACAACTAAAATATCCCCCACAAAATTACAATAACATCATACATGAAGACGCTAACAAATGCAACCAAGAACCCTATTGTTTTTAAACAATCCCCTCTTCCCGCAAACTTATGTAGGAGTCATGACCGACAATCAAGTGGTCTAATAATTCGATGCCGATCAATTCGCCGCATTCCACAATTCTCTTGGTAAAATCAATGTCGTTTTGAGACATTTTAGGATTTCCGGAAGGATGGTTATGCACTAGAATAAATCTCGCCGCAGCATATTTAACTGCACTTCGATAAATCTCTCTGGGGTGGGCAATGCTTTGGTTCAGAGAGCCGATGAACAAAACTTCTTTTTTGATCATTTCATTTTTAGTATTTAAATAAATGCCCACCAGATGTTCCTGCTGTAAATCTTTCAACTCGTCGATCATCATTTGTCCTAATGAGGAACTAGAAACCACCTGTCCCAGCTTGATTTGGTTTGCTTGGGCGATACGTGTTCCCAGCTCAAACATTGCTGCCAATTCAATCGATTTGACTTTTCCAATTCCGGATATGGCTTGAAGTTCTTCTAGACTGGCTTTTTTTAAATCATACAGGCTCTCAAAATGGTGCAGTACTTCCGATGCCAGCCGCATCACATTTTTTCCCTGAGATCCAGTACGCAAAACAATCGCTAATAACTCTTGTTCTGACAACGCACTGCCCCCGTATAATAACAAGCGTTCTCTTGGTAAGCTGGAGAGAGGCATTTCTCTGATTAGAGCAGTCCGTTCTTTTACCCTTTCCATAATTCCCCTTCTTTCACATCATTTCCCTATTAATATTCAAAAAAGGGGAGATATTTCATTAACTAATGGCTGCTTCCTATTCTTTAAGAAATAATCATTGGTAAAGTAATCTTTTCTAGACATCATGACATTTAGAATTTTTCGGTTACTCCGGCTACTTAGATGAAGACATCCGTATGACATAGGCATCAATAATAATTCGGCTGATAATTGACAGTGGAAGTCTTGAATGAACTTCATATTCTGGTATATACGTCTGCGAGCTTTTATGACCGATAAATAACGTATCGGAAAGTTGTGCTAGCCTACTGTGCTCATTTGTTGTCAGTGTAATGGTGTGAACTCCATTTTTTTGGCAATTTTTAGCAGCTACTACCAGTTCCTCAGTCTCTCCTCCGAGTGAAATAAAAATAACAATGTCTTCTTTTTTTATACTCTCGCTTCTAATTTTAATAATATTAGGATCATCGTGTAGTTCAGAGTATTTATCCAACAGTTGAAATTTAATAGACATCTCTTTAGCAATCCAAACAGAAAAACCTCTCGCAAAAATAAGTATTCTTTCAGCACTCTGAATCGTCTGGATAGTATCTTCAATAACATCACTATTTAAATTAGCAATCGTGTTTAACACTTCAATTTTATTTTTATTAATAGCTTTTTTTATTTCAGAATCTGCAATATCCATAGAAATCACCTCATCACGATTTGCAAATTTCAAGGTGTGTTTAAAGGCTGTATATCCTTCAAATCCCATTTTTTTCATCGTTCTGACGACTGTCGCAGTAGAAACATTAGCCAATTCGCTTAATGTAACAATGCTAAGTTTAGGAATATCGTTAAGATGATTATTGATATACTGCCACAAATAAGATTCAGAATCACTCAGATTAGTTGGTTTATTCACTTTAATCCCCTTTCCTATATTCAATGTGTAAATTTTTTCATGATTTCTCTTTTACTATATCGAAATCTGTAAACATTTACAATTACTAACATGTCATAATAAGAATGAAGGAGGTAAAATATGATATATACAGTAACAATGAATCCTGCCATTGATTTGTTTTGTCAAACAAAGAATTTGATACCTAAAGTTGTCAACCGGACTCTCAATGATGACATACAACCGAACGGTAAAGGAGTGAACATCTCATTCATATTAAATCTACTAGGAATTGAAAATGTCGCCCAAGGATTTAGCGCTGGCTTCACAGGAACATTTATACAAGAAGCTTTGACAGAAAGAAACATACAAGAAGATTTTGTTCGTGTGGATGGTGTAACAAGAATCAATGTGTTTATCAATGTTGAAAGTGAGAAAACTGAATATAAGGTGGTCAATCCTGGACCTTATGTTGATGAGCAGGCACAAGCAGAACTGCTAAAAAAAATAAAGCAAATCGAGGCAGGAGATATGCTATGTGTGTCAGGAAGTTTACCAAGAGGATGCCAGCCTGATATTCTAGTTGAGATATCAAAAATTTGCCACGCACAAGGAATTAAACTGGTGTTGGACTCGAGTTATCGTGAAGTGATTGACTGCTTGGCATATCAACCTTATTTATTAAAACCAAATGAAGAGGAATTAAGTGAATGGTTTGGGACTCCGTTATCCACAGAAGAGGAACTAATTCATTATGCCAAAAAATTAATCTCACAAGGGAGTCGTCAGGTACTTCTGTCACTTGGAGGAGAAGGGGCCATCTTTATGGACAACCAAATAATTTTAAGAGGTAATGCACCAAAAGGTAAGTTGGTTAATACCGCCGGCGCAGGGGACACACTCTTAGGCACATTTTTAGGTTGTCAGTTAAAAGGTCTTAGTAAAGAAGACAGCTTAAGACAAGCAATAGCAGCAGGAAGTTCAACTGCATTTCAGGAAGGCCTCACTGATTTTTCAGATACAGAAGATTTAGCCAAGCAAATAACAATAAAAAGAATGGGGGAATAAAAGAATGACAACGTATAAAATTTTAGCTGCCACAGGGTGTCCAACAGGTATCGCGCACACATACATGGCTGCAGAGGCACTAGAACAAGCTGCTAAGAAAAAAAACATCTCAATAAAGGTAGAAACTCATGGACAAGTAGGTATTGAAAATGAGTTTACAGAAGAAGAAATTCGTAATGCCGAAGTTATCATTATTGCCGCTGACAAGGATGTACAAAGTGAACGTTTTGCTGGCAAGCGCGTGATAGAAGTATCCGTTGGAAAAGGTATTAAAGAACCTGATTTATTGATCGAACAAGCTTTAGAAGGAAAAGGTATCATCAGAAAAGGCACTGCAAGCCAAACTGCTGGTAGCAGTACAGAAACAAGAGACGGCACTGGTATCGGCCACGCAATATATAAGCATTTGATGAACGGCGTTTCCCATATGTTGCCGTTTGTCGTGGGCGGTGGGGTACTGATAGCAATCTCCTTCTTGTGGGGAATATACTCAGCTGAACCAGACCACGTACAATACAATGCGTTTGCAGCAATGCTTAAAACCATTGGAGGAGCTTCAATGGGGATGATGGTGCCTGTATTGTCAGCTTATATCGCAGAAAGTATTGCCAAACGACCTGGATTAGTCATCGGATTTGTTGGTGGATTGGTTGCGAATAACGGCGGAACAGGTTTTCTAGGAGGTATTATTTCAGGATTCTTAGCTGGTTATTTAATTGTGCTATTATCTAAATTATTCAAAAATCTTCCAAAATCTCTTGATGGATTAAAAGTGATTTTTCTTTATCCCGTAATCGGTGTTTTTGTCATAGGAGTCGTCATGACTCTCCTATCCGAACCAATGTCAGGTGTCAATGAATGGATGATGGATTTCCTTGCTGGTTTTGAAAATTCCAATCCTTTGATTTTAGGTATCATTGTAGGATGTATGAGCGCCTTCGACATGGGAGGACCCGTAAACAAGGCTGCCTATGTAACAGGAACATTATTGTTGGCACAAGGAAACACCACCTTTATGGCGGGAGTTTCTGCAGCATGTATTGCACCTCCTTTGATGACAACTGTTGCTGTTCTTTTATTTAAAGACTCTTATTCAAAAGAGGATCGTAATGCCGGTTTAGTCAACTTTATTCTTGGATCAACACATATTACCGAAGGTGCTATTCCGTTTGCCGCAAAAAGTCCTTTGAAAAATATTCCAATAATGATGGTAGGCTCTTCAGTTGCAGCAGTTTTAACATACTTCTTTAAAGTACAAGTGCCAGCTCCTCATGGAGGTTTTTTAGTACTGCCGGTAGTCACTCACCCTTTAATGTGGATACTTGCAATTTTGATAGGCTCAATTATTGGCGGAGTACTTCTAGGGATTGTACAAAAAAGCAGCCAAAAGAAAGAACAAATATAGAAAGGAGAATAACTCTTGATCAGTCAAAATCATATTTTCCTAAATCAACAATGTAAATCACAACATGAGATGTTTGATTTCTTAGCAAATGCCATCGTTTCTCTTGGATACGGGAAAAATGCAAGGCAAATTAAAAAGGCATTGATTCAAAGAGAAAAAGAAAGTACAACCGGAATGATGGATGGATTCGCTATTCCTCACGCCAAATCAGCTGCCATATCGTCCCCGGCAGTTATCGTTGTTAAAAACAATATACCATTAGAGTGGCAGTCAATGGACGGAGAAAAAATCCATGTCGTTATTGGTCTCTTCATACCAGAAGATGAAGCGGGGACAACCCATTTGCAAATGTTATCAAAGATTTCCAGAATGTTGATGAATGAAGAGAAAAAACAATTAATTAAAGAAGCACATAATGAAGAGGAAATACTTTCAGTCATTCAAGAAAGTATTACAAATTAGGAGAATGAGATGAATAGCATAAAGAATAATAAAATGGAAAAGTTGACTGATGATAATGGAGTCATTGCTGCTATAGCCATTGATCAGCGTGGAGCACTGAGAAAGATGTTCGCACGAGAAAATTACAACGGCGATATCGACAAAGCAGCAAAGCAGTTCAAAGCACTTGTTTCAGAAGAACTGACGCCCTATGCTTCTTCAATACTGCTAGATCCAGAATATGGTTTGGAAGCAGCCACCGTCCGCTCCGAGAACGCAGGTTTGCTAATCGCTTATGAGCAGACAGGATACGATGCATCTGAACCAGGGCGTTTTCCCGATTTGCTTCACGAATGGTCCGTTCGACGCATAAAAGATTTTGGGGCAGATGCAGTAAAATTTCTGCTTTATTACGATGTAACAGAAGACGATGCTGTAAATGATCGAAAGCAGGCCTTCGTAGAAAGAATCGGTTCAGAATGTGTAGCAGAAAAAATGCCGTTCTATCTGGAACTTCTTTCTTATGATGCCTCTATTGATGACAACAGCAGTAAAGAGTTTGCTAAGATCAAACCTGATAAAGTCATTCAGATGATGCAAGAATTTTCAAAACCACAATATCATGTGGATGTTTTAAAAGTTGAAGTACCAGTTAACATGAATTATATAGAAGGATTTGCGAACGATGTAGAGGATACTATTTTTTCAAAAGAAGAAGCCCAATCTTATTTTAAAAAACAGAGTGAAGCCACACACCTTCCGTTCATCTTTTTAAGTGCTGGTGTGAGCTCTGAATTATTTCAAAAAACTCTCTACTTTGCACATGAAGCAGGTTCAACATTTAATGGTGTGTTATGCGGTCGTGCAACTTGGCAAGACGCTGTACCTATATTCATCAATGAGGGAGAAATAGCTACGAGAAATTGGTTAAGAGATCAAGGACGCAAAAATATGGAACAGTTGAATGCTGTGCTTGATAAAACAGCTGTGCCTTGTAAGTAAATTATTAATAATATTAGTCACTAAAACAAAATCCATTAGTGCGAAGTACATGATACTGACAAAAAAGTTCATATCATGTGCTTTTTTATGTTTGTAACACTTTACAAACATCTCCCTTAACTCATGAGCAATAATTAATATCAGACAAAATAATTCCTTGACAGTTTAAAACGACTTTTAAATTAAACTGATCAATATCTCATATCATAGGGAAGACAACTTATGAAAAACTATTTGACTTATCACAAATTTGATGTAAAGCAGATTAAACTCGATATTTCAATCTAAATCTAACTGCTGAATACATTTCTATTTTTCGAAAAGAATCTTAAAAATACAACAAAGGCACCTAAATCATTCAAGATTTCAAAGGTGCCTTATTACTAACTATTATTACCTGACTAGTTAAAATCAGACAGTTTATTTTATACGTTCACAATATACGGATGTGCCTCAAAAAGATTATCCACAATCACTTTTGCTTTAGATGTCATCTCAGGATTAGGCGCGATTAAATCGGGTATGACGATTACATCCACATTTGCCTCATGGGAGGCCCTGACACCGTTTAATGAATCTTCCAGCATTAAACATTTTTCTGGTTCAAGACTTAACAACTCAGTTGCCTTAATGACTATTTCTGGATCTGGCTTGGCTCTTTCAACTTCATTGGCCGACACAATTCCAGAAAAATAATGATCAATATTTGCTTTTTCTGTCAACAATTCAATGAATTCCCTTAAATTACTTGAAGCGATCACGCTAGGAATTTGATGTTTCCGCAGCAACTCTAATGTTTCTACCGCTCCTGGTTTCAAAGGCGTCTTTCCGCCTTCAAACATTTCACGTACTAGAGACCGCCCTGCATAGAAAAAATCATCCAACGTTTTGCTAGGCAGATGGGAAAAATCCTTACGAATAGTAGCAAAAACCTCTTCATCTGAGATGCCGATAAAATTCATCATATACGATTTATCTAGTCCATGCAGTCCAAAGTCCGGAGCTAAGGTCACATTCACATCAAGATACACCTGCTCAGTATCAAACAACAACCCATCCATATCAAAAATAACTCCTTGATAATTTGTCAATCATTTGTCTCCTTTACAAGATATTTTCTTACATTTGAAATAAAATACAAAGAACCGGTGATGACCAAGACAGTATTCTCATCTAATTGTTTCTTCAATGCATCCACTCCCGTCCACCACTCTTTAAAGATATGATCGTCAGGAACACCTAATTGATGGTACTTAGTCAAGTTAACTGCCGTAGGGTAATCAAATGTGGTCACATAAAAATTCCCTTTACTTGCCATGATAATTTTTTGCATCATAGGCTGGATATCTTTTGTGCTGATTGCGGAAAATAATGAAATTATTTTTTTATCCCCGTAGTACGCTGCCAGATTATCCACCATCACATCCACTGCAGGCTCATTGTGAGCACCGTCGATGAGGATCAGCGGTTTCTGCTGAACTACCTCCATGCGTCCCGGCCAACTCACTTGGTTTAACGCTCGCTGGATGCCTGACTCAGTGGGTGTTAAATCAAACTTGGAAGCTAATAAAAGAAACGTTTCAATGGCAACACTGGCATTGTCAAATTGATGATAGCCGATCAGCGGAATATGCAAATTTTGCAAATCTTCGTCCTTTGTTTTAAAGCTGAACGTTTGGGCTTTTCTGTCACTTTTATCATACACAAACTGTTCACCCAACACAAATAATGGGCTCTGTTTTTCCGTGCTTACGTTCCGAATGACTTCCAATGCTTCGGGAGGTACTTTTCCAACAACCGTCAGCTTATTTGTTTTGATGATACCAGCTTTTTGATAGGCGATTTCCTCAATGGTATCACCTAAGATATCCATATGATCCAAGCCGATAGTCGTAATCACTGATGCCAGCGGCTCAACAACATTGGTGCTGTCCAGTAACCCTCCCAGACCAACTTCGACTATGGCTAGATCAACCTGTTCTTGTTTGAAATAATCAAACGTCATCGCCGTAATGATTTCAAACTCGGTGATGCCCGCCAGCGAGTCGTCCTTATCCATTTCATCAACCAAAGGACGAATTTTTTCAACATACTTGACTAAATCCTCGTCCGAGATTGGAATTTCATCAATACTCATCCGTTCGTTAAATTTAACTAAATACGGAGAAGTAAACGTCCCCACCTTTAAGCCGTATTCTTGAAACAAACTTCTAAGAAAGGCCAGTGTGGACCCTTTACCATTTGTTCCTCCAACATGGATAATCGCCAAATCACGATGAGGATTTCCCAATAGCTCCAGTAAAGCTTTTATTCTAATCAGTCCCGGCCTCGAGCCGAATTTCAAACGGCTGTGAATCCAGGCAAGTGCTTCTTCATAAGTCATGCGTGTTTTCCATCCCTATCTTAAACTTTTTTTAATTGACTGATACGATCTTTCACAGTCTTTTGTTTTGCTAAATAATCTGCTTCTTTCCCGCGTTCAGCTTCCACAATCTCAGCAGGAGCATTAGAAACAAATCGTTCATTCGTCAATTTCCCTTGGACTCTTGCCACTTCTTTCGTCCATTTATCTAGTTCTTTTTCCAGTCGCGCGATTTCATCCCCGATATTGATCAAATCTGCTAAAGGAAGGAAAATTTCCCCTCCGGTAATAACTGCGCTCATGGCAAGTTCAGGCGCTTCGATCTCTGCACTGATTTCCAATATTTCAGGATGGCAAAAACGTTTGATATAGTCCACGTTATCCTCTAAAAATTCACGAATTGTCTCATCAGTGGTCTTAATCAGCAACGTGATTTCTTTCGACATTGGCGCATTGACTTCGGCACGAATATTTCTGACTGAACGAATTAACTCTTTTAGCACTTCCATGCCCTCAGCGGCGGGCTCATCATCGTTTGCCGGAACCACTTCCGGATAAGGCGCCACGACGATGGACTCTCCCTCATGAGGCAGATAAGCCCATATTTCTTCAGTGACAAAAGGCATGATTGGATGAAGAAGTTTTAAAATCTTATCCAGCACATACGCTAACAGACTCCGTGTCAAATGCTTTTGTCCTTCATTATCTCCATAAAGCACTTCCTTGCTCATCTCTATGTACCAGTCACAAAAATCATCCCAAATAAAATTATACAAATGACGGCCGGCTTCGCCAAACTCAAACTTATCAAACAAACGATTGACATTTGCAATCGTATCATTCAAGCGTGTCAAAATCCAACGGTCGGCAACCGTCCGTTGACCTTCTAGAGAAATCTCATCATAGGTCAAACCTTCCAAGTTCATGATGACAAACCGGCTGGCATTCCAAATCTTATTGATGAAGTTCCAAGCTGCATCCATTTTTTCTTGACTGAAGCGAATGTCTTGCCCCGGCGAGGAACCCGTTGCCAGGAACCAGCGCAAAGCGTCTGCCCCATATTTTTCAATAACATCCATAGGGTCTATGCCATTTCCCAAAGATTTACTCATTTTACGGCCGTCTTCAGCCCGAATCAAACCATGAAGCAGCACATTATCAAAGGGGCGGCGATCGGTAAATTCCAAACTTTGGAAAATCATGCGACTGACCCAAAAGAAAATAATGTCATAGCCAGTGACCAAGGTGGACGTAGGAAAATACCGTTCAAAGTCAGGTGACGTCTCATCGGGCCATCCCATCGTGGAAAAAGGCCACAACGCGGAACTGAACCACGTATCCAGCACATCTTCGTCTTGCGTCCAATGTTCAAGGTCTTCTGGCGCATCCTCTCCAACATAGACTTCTCCAGTCTCCTTATGATACCAAGCAGGGATTTGATGTCCCCACCACAATTGGCGAGAAATGACCCAGTCATGCACATTCTCCATCCATTGGATAAATGTTGCATTAAAACGCGGCGGATAAAACTCAACTTTATCTTCTGTGGACTGATTGTGAATCGCTTTTTCTGCCAAGTCAGCCATCTTAACAAACCACTGAGTAGATAGGCGGGGCTCCACCATGACACCTGTCCGCTCGGAATGTCCTACGCTATGGACCATTTTTTCGACTCTTATCAGACGACCAGCTGCTTTCAAATCCTTGACGATTTCTTTTCGTGCCTCAAAACGGTCCATCCCTTTATACGGCGGATAAAAATCATTCATCGTACCGTCATCATTCATGACATTTACCCGAGGCAGTTGATGGCGATTGCCTACCTCAAAGTCATTAGGGTCGTGAGCCGGAGTGATTTTTACTACACCCGTGCCGAAATCCATATCCACATAGTCATCGGCAACCACAGGAATTTCCTTCTCTACGAGAGGCAAGATGACTTTTTTGCCAATCAAATGCTGGTAGCGCTCATCTTTCGGATGAACAGCTACAGCAGTATCCCCCAACATTGTTTCAGGACGAGTGGTAGCAATTTCTACTGATTCACCGCTGCCATCTGCCAGTAAGTAAGTCATATAGTAAAAAGCGCCTTCCACATCTTTATGAATGACCTCAATATCAGAGAGTGCAGTTTTTGCCTGCGGGTCCCAGTTAATGATATACTCTCCGCGATAAATCAGACCCTTTTTATATAGCTCCACAAATACTTTTTTAACGGCGGCAGACAGTCCCTCGTCAAGAGTGAAACGCTCCCGCTCATAATCCAAAGACAAGCCCAATTTGGCCCATTGCTCACGAATATGGGAGGCGTATTCTTCCTTCCATTCCCAAGTTTTTTCTAAAAACTTTTCCCGTCCCAACTCATAACGGCTAAGACCTTCTTCTCGCAGCTTTTCTTCCACTTTCGCCTGTGTGGCAATGCCGGCATGGTCCATCCCCGGAAGCCACAAGGTATCGTAACCTTGCATCCGCTTGTGCCGAATAATAATGTCTTGCAGTGCAGTATCCCAAGCATGACCCAAATGTAATTTTCCAGTGACATTAGGCGGAGGAATCACAATAGAATAAGGCTTGGCATCAGGATTGCCGTTGGGGCGAAATACTTTTTCGGCCAGCCATTTTTCATATCTGCCTTGCTCTACTTTTTTCGGATCAAATTTCGTTGATAAATTTTGTTCTTCTGTCATCATTTCTTTCCTTTCTCCTAAAACTAACGTTATGAACAATGAATAACTAATACAATAAGAAGCACATTTATAAAATTAAGTTTAAAAACAAATAAACCCTAGAACACATGATGTGTTCTAGGGCGAATAATCGCGGTACCACCTATTTTTACCGTAAAAACATACGGTTTCTCTCAGTGTCATAACGTTCACTAAACGAACTAGTCTACTACTCATCAAAAAAGGTTCGACTAATCAACTTCCAAGCTACCTTCACAAAGAAAACTTAAAAATCTTCCAGCGTACGATTTTCTCTCTGACAAGTTTGACCTTTGTTACTCCTCTTGTGCACAGTCTTTTTACAAGTGTACAATGAAAACTGCCCCTCGTCAAATAGTTGTTAAACTAATTTTCTCAACTCAGTCAAGGCTGCGTTGTAATCAGGCTCGTCTGTCAATTCAGCAACAATCTCACGATAAACAATCGTGCCGTCTTTATCAAGCACAAAAACAGATCTTGCTAAAAGTCCTAAAGATTCGATCAATAAACCATAATTTCTTCCAAAAGTAAATTCTGTATCATGCAGCATTTCCATGTCGACACCTTCAGCCGCACACCAGTTAGCTTGTTCTTCTTTTGTATTTTTCGAAATCGTTACAAACGCAGCCCCTTCGATACTGGCTGCTTCTTGGTTAAATCGTTTAGTCTGAATACTGCAGACTCTTGTATCGATGTCAGGAACGATATTAAGTAAGACGGGTTTCGTCAACAACTGACCCAACGAAATCGCCTGATCCTCCAAATTATTGAGTGTAAAGTCTGGTGCTTTCTCCCCAACATTTCTTTCTGTTCCAACTAACGTTAAAATATCTTCACCTTTTGTTATATTCATAGTCTTCTGTCTCCTTCCATCATTTCTTTCATTATAACTAAATTAAAAAAAAGGGACAAAGATACTGCTTATGAAATGAACACACAAGAAAAAAGCCTTTCAGCAACAACTATTTCTTGTGTTACTGAAAAGCCAATCACATCATTGACTAAAAATTGATTTGTTTACTTGATGTAAAATTTTCATCAAAATAAATCAACGTCTGAAGCTCTGTGGTCAAATCAATATACTGCACTTTCACATTATCCGGCACACGAATTCTTCCGGGTGCAAAATTTAAAATAGCTGTGACCCCTGCAGCAATAACTTTATCTGCTACCGTTTGAGAATATTTACTCGGAACCGTTAAGATGGCGGTCGTCACACCTTCTTTTTTTATTCGCTCTTCCAAACAGGACATGTCTTCGACCACAATATCTTTGATTTTTTCTCCTACAACCTCTGAATCTGTATCAAAAGCACAAACAATATTCAGGTGATCATTGTTTTTGAAGTTGTAGCGCCCTAAAGCTTTTCCTAAATTTCCTACACCTACTAAAGCAATTCTTTTTTCTACCTCAGTATTTAGAATGTGACTAAACACTTCGATTAAAAAGCTAACATCATAGCCATAGCCGCTTCTCCCTAATTCCCCAAAATGTGAAAAATCTCTTCGGATCGTTGCAGAAGGGATTTGAATCATCTTACTAAAATCTTTTGACTTGATTCTTTCGACACCAGACTCTTCCAGTGTTTTCAAATAACGGTAGTACATAGGAATTCTTCTCGCAGTTGCGTTTGGTATTGGACACCCTTTTTTTTCCATTTTCCCCACCTCTTGTTAACTTTTTCACATCTAGTGTATCACTGAACACGCTTTTTTTCAATGTGTTTGTGAAAATGAAAATAAGACAACTTGTAAGAATCTTTTCTTACAAGTTGTCATTCAAAAAGAATGTTTATAACAAATCTTCAAATTCTTGCTGCCCTGAAGTCAAGAAATAATCTCCCGTTTGGATTTTTTCAAATACCATCCCATCAAATGCTCTCTGAATTAAATCATCTACATCCAGTCGTTTTTCGTACTCAAGAACTTTTTCAAGTTTGGGTTTTGTTTTAGGTTGTGGCGGGGCAAAAATCGTACAGCAGTCCTCAAAAGGCAATACTGCCAAGTCAAACGTATCGATTTTTTCCGCCAAATCTATGATTTCAAGTTTATCCATTGTGATGACCGGCCGGATGACCGGTGTGGTTGTGACCTCATTTATAGCTGTCATACTTTCTAAAGTTTGTGAAGCCACCTGTCCCAATGATTCTCCATTAATAATAGCCAGACCGCCTCTTTTTTCCCGTATCAAATCAGTCAGGCGCATCATAAAACGCCGGGTAATCGTCATCAAATAACCGCTGGGCACATTTTCTTTGATTGCTTCCTGTATTTCAGTGAAAGGCACGGTGATAAATTGAATACTTCCAACATAAGGCGTTAATTTTACGGTTAATTCCTTTGCTTTGTTCAGTGCTTGTTCACTAGTATAAGGCGGGCTGTAAAAATGTACGGCCTCTATTTCTACACCACGTTTCATCGCCAAATATCCGGCCACCGGTGAATCAATACCGCCAGACAGCATTAGCATTCCTTTACCGCTGGAGCCAACCGGCAGACCTCCAGCACCTTTGATCGTCGCCACTGAAAGATAGGCGGCATCATGACGGATCTCGACCCGTAATTCGATATCCGGCTGCTTCATTTTTACTTCTATTTCTGGTATCGCACAAATGACCGCATGACCCACCTCTCGGTTCAATCCAATGGTATCTAATTCAAAGGCACGATCCGCCCGTTTGGCATTGACTTTAAAGCTTTGACCCGGTACATACTCTGAAGCTACTAGTTCTGCTGCAGCTTGATATATTTTTTCCAGCTGCTTGTCAACTTTGACCACTGGAGAAAATGTCTGAATACCAAAAATAGGCCTCAATTTTTCAATAATTATCTGACTTGGTTCACCATTTAAAATCAAATACATGCGGTCTTTCTGTCCATGAATTTTGACCTTTGGGTGAGCTTGTAAAGCTGAGCGTATATTTTTTGCCAGCTGTTGAATAAATAATTTTATGTTTTTTCCTTTAGTTGATAACTCGCCATACCGAATCATAATTTCCGAATACTCTAACATCTTTATCTCCTATCTTGAAACCTTAGAAAATTTCTCGTAAATATGTCTAAACGACACTAAAAACTGCTCAAGTTCACTCATTGTCGAATGACTGCTGAAGCTGACCCGAACGGCAGTAGTGCCGATATCGCCAGGGACGCCCATAGCATGGAGAGTGCTGCCTGTCACGTGGCTTCGACTGGAACAAGCACTGGTGGTAGAAATCAAAATATTTTTTTCCTCAAAGGCATGAACCAACACTTCCCCTTTAATTCCATTGATACCGAAACAAACAATATGAGGGGCATACTCATCTGTGGGTTCGGTAAACAAGCTTACGTTGTCAAACGTTTTTAACGCCTCGATTAAGTAAGTCTGCAATTGACGCTGCTGATGACATTTAGCTTCCTCGTCTGTCAACTGCAAACGAACAGCTTTAGACATGGCTGTGATTCCCGGAACATTTTCAGTACCGCTGCGACCGCCAAATTCCTGCCCTCCGCCATTCAGAAGAGGGGCTAGTTTTCTTCCCCGACGCCAAAACACAAACCCTACTCCCTTTGGCCCGTGAAATTTATGGGAAGAAAAGGTGGCAAAATCGACACGCGCTGTTAACCAATTTTGGAGAGGCAATTTCCCCAGCCCTTGTACAGCGTCAACATGAAAATGAATGTTGGGATAACTTTCCAGCACCTTGCCAATTTCTTTTATCGGCTGGATAGCACCTACTTCATTGTTGACCAGCATGGTGGAAACTAAAATCGTTTCCGGGCGAATCAACGCCGCCAATGCGTCAACTTTTATTCTGCCCTTTTGATCCACAGGTGCCCGGCTAATCTCAAAACCAAGTGTTTCAAGCTGTGCAGCAGCTTTTCCAACTGCAGAGTGTTCCACATCCGAAATAATGATATGTTTCCCAAAAGGATGTTTTTCAATGGCTGTGCCCTTGATGACCCAATTATTTCCTTCCGTGCCACCGCTGGTAAAATAAATTTCTTTATCCTCCACGTTTAACAATTCCGCAATCTGCCCACGGGCTTGCTGCAATAAACGATCAGCCTGTGTTCCTAAAAAATGCAAACTGGAAGGATTGCCTATAATACGTTTCGTCGTCTGGATATATGTGTCCAACACACTGGCATCGACAACTGTCGTCGCACTATTATCAAAGTAGATCATTACACACACCGCTTTCTAAAATTCTTATTCATTATAAAATGATTCCCTTGTAATATCAAACAAAATAAATAAGCAGAAGCTCTCATTTACCAGCCTCTCTGCCCGTCAACACCTGCTGAGTTTCTAGGCAAATACCGCTTTTTTCTCAAGCTCCACTCAAATTCAAAGGATTTTAAAAAGCTGAGGAAAAATTCCTCAGCTTTTTTAATTACATGTCATTTTTATTCCGGTAATAGTAGGACTCAATACGTTTAAACGCACCCGGCTCTACTTGTTCCAAAGCCACGCCAATCTCATCAAGAGCATCTTGATAGCGATAGTCTTCAGAGAATAAAATCATACTCTTCTCAATGGCTCTTTCGACCAGCTCATGGGAATGACGGTAACGATTAGCATATTGCAGCATTTGTTCAGTCAACGCCGCACTGTCGATAAGCTCCTGTGTTTTTTCTTCCAGCAAAGCCAAATCTTCATTACACAACGTTACTAATTTATCAATATAGTCCATATCGATACGGATGCGGTTCAACTCTCGCACCAATTCTTCCACCCGATCAGAGGCTACAAAGAAAAATTCCAAATACTCTTGAGGAATTCCTGGCAAGCGTTGCTTGTCCACTTGACGTTTTAACGACTTCAATTCAAATTCGTAACCTTCGATTTTAGAAGCAGCTTCCTTCTCGCCTTTGCGTAAGTCTTTAAGAGAAGCACTGATTTGAACTTGCTGATTTTCCATCTCTTTCAAAATCTGGAAGCCGTCACGCAGACTTTTTTCAGCTTCACTGTAAATCACATCTTTTTTCTTGATCTGCTCATCCAGCTGAGTGATAGCACGTCCCAGTTCCTCCAGTTGTGTCTGGAAGCCCCGAGTGCGTCCCAACTCGTTATTGTTCAACGTATAACTTTGAGACGTGTGGTCCAACTCAATCAGCAACTGACGATTATTTTTTTCCACATGGCCCACATAGTCACGGACTGTTTTGATATTTGTCCGAACATAGTCCCTAGCTTTGATTTCGATTTCCATCAGCTCATAAAGTTCTTCGATACGCTCTTCGATGATGATATTACCGTTTTGAACATCGACAACTTCACATCTTTGCAAGGCATTCGTCACATCTTTTATCCGAACATTAATTTTCCGGATGTCATCAGAAAGGTCACCTTCAGAAAATTTATAGTGATCTTTCACCATTCGTTTATAGCCTTCTTCGATTTCTTTCATCTGAGCCGGATATTCTTTATCAATTTGTTCAAACAAAGGCGGAACAGCCAAAATAATTTGTTCTAATTCATAAGTATGATCTTCGGCCTGTTGCAGAACACTGCTGGCTTCCATCGGGTCCCCTGCGGTATTCAATGCTACAAATTGTGTGAATTCATTTTCTATTTTTGTTACTTGTTTGCGGATTTCGTCAATGGCAGGGCCAAATGTTTTTGCCTCTTCCTTAACCAATTGTGCAATTTCTTCATATTTGTCCAAAGCTTCTTGGACCGCGAGAGAATTCCGTTCTTCGCTGGTCTTCAGCTCTTTCAGTCCATCCCGGATTTCTTCAACTTCCTCTTCCATCTTATCCATGGTCTCATAAGCATCTTGGATAACATCTTTCACTTTGATGAAACGGAAGGTTTCATTAAGATTTTCTACTTCAAAAATACGACTTTCCAATTCAGCAAATGAAGCGGTGGAAATATCCGTCCAACGTTGATTCCATTCACGAAAGGTGTTTTGGCTCTGACCCACCAAATGCATCTTTTTGATTTCTTCGATTTCTTCAAACACCGGCAAATCGAACAAGTCAATCTTTCGTTCTTCCAGCTTGTCTAATTTTTCTTCATTTTTTCGTTTTAGCAGTACTGCCACTATATAAAAAATTGCGACCACGACAATAATGGCTACAAACACTATTAAAATTGTATTGATGTTGGCTTTCATGCATTTTCCTCCGTGTAGGTTCTTCCCCGTAAAAATAGTTTTATTAACTATCCATTTATTTCCATCAAATAATCAGTAGAAATACAGCTGTCTGTAATTTTCATCTGTCTTCGATTGTAACATATTTTTATTGGGCAATCACCATTTATCTTATTTAAATTTCACTTAATCCCACTTGATAATTCTACCACAAAAACCTTTAAGATTTAAGAGTCAATGTTAAATTAACACATTTCTAAACTTTAATGAGGAATATCATTTTGCTGACGCAGAATATCTCTAAGCTTCTCTTCAGGACCATAGTCTTTTTCCCAATTTTCCGGTTTCAACACTTTCCCGGTTTCAGGATGATAGTGAACCTGTCCATCTGGAAAAATTTTTCCCATATTCGCCTGATGAACGATTTTATGAAGGGGGCGTGGGTCCACACCCATCAAGACAAAACTGCCGTAAGTAAAATATAATAAGTCAAGCAACGCATCCGCTTGATGGACCAGCTGATTTTCTGCTCCCTGGTAATCTTCCTGATTCTGATGAGTATTTTTAGTTTTTTCTACCGCCCGGTCAATATCCTTGTGCATTTGTGAGACTAATTCGTCGAAAGTCTTCATCTCTCCCTGAGCAGAAGCATACAAAAACTCCACCAGTTCCTCCAGCTTAAATCCTGCCCTGTCACTAGCTTCTCTCAAATCTAAGGCTTTGGGTCTGACATTTTCAGTTGGGTGAAAAACTTTATGAAACTCTGCTGCATACATGAAACCGTCGTCGTTCACTGGCTACTCTCCTTCCAATAAATCAAAATATGTCAACGCATGAACAATTCCTTCATCGTCATTACTTTTTGTCACAAAATCAGTAACCTCTTTGATACTTGCCACGCTGTTTCCCATGGCAATCCCAAAACCCACCCCTTGAAGCATCTCTTTATCATTGGCACTGTCGCCGAAGACCATGACTTCATCCAAAGAAAAATGATGATAATCTGCCACGTGACGAATCCCCTCCAGCTTGCTGCCTCCTTGTGGAATGATATCCACGCTAAGTGCATTTGAATGTGTCACATGACAGTCTGGAAAAAGTTCCGCAAGGTGCTGACTTTCTCGTTCATCCGCCAGCATCACACACTGGTAAATAGGTTGGCTTGGAACCTCTATCACATCAAGGTCATGTACAGGCTTCTTTTTTGTAAGTTTTTTTAACCAGCTCTTAACAACTTTCTGATCGGGATGTATAATTTTAGAAAATATTTTTCTAAGCGAAAAAATTGCCGGCTGCTGTGAAAGTTTAAGCAGCCAATCTCCTTCAAACTTATTTCTGCCGCCAAGCAACAGTTTTCTGTTTTCCTTTTTGGCAAACAAAAGCAGTTCACTGAGCGCTTCCCTTGTCAAAGGCTGGGCAAAATACACTCGTTCATCAGAAAATACATACTGCCCATTATAGGTCACGAGCACATCCACTTTTAGCCCTTTTATTAAATGAGCCATTTTAATCGGACTGCGGCCTGTAGCAATACCGCAAATAATCCCTTTCGCTCTTAGTTTAGCGATTGCCGCTTTACTTGAAGCCGACATACTGCCGTCACTGGTCAGAAGCGTCCCGTCAAGGTCAAAAAAAACAGCTTTTATCATCTCAACACCCTCTATATCTTACGTTAAAATAGACCCATCTGTTCAGGGTTCAAATTATCATAGGTAATATCTAGCATTTCCTTTAAGCGCAAACAATTTTTAGCGGCATGTCCACCGGAATTATTATTAAAAATCACCACTACTTTTTGCGCCTTTGTCTCCAAAATTTTAAGTTCTTTTCCAAGCAAAACCAGCTCTTCATCAGAATAATCGTACAAGGTTCGGACTTTGCGCCAATCCTGTGTTTTGTCCTCCCAGCCGACCTTGTTGCGCCCATGCAATCTCACAAGTACCAACTCTGGGTTAGTCACAACAGGAAGAAATGGCACTGAATAGTTGGGAACTTGAGGTTCATCCACAATCGTCAAATGAAAATAATTTTCCCTCATAAAACTCAACATCGATGGATAATAGTTGTTTGAATACCATGAGTGATGGCGAAATTCGATAGCAACAGGCAATCCGGTAAAAATTCGACCGAGCCTCTTTAAGTAAATGATATTTTCTTTGGTACAATCAAAATACGGGGGAAATTGACACAAAATTCCTGCTAATTTATTACTTTCCACTAATGGACGAATACTCTCAAAATATTGCTGGTACATTTCTTTTTCAGAGCTGTAAACTTCCGACCACTCTTTATGCAGTGTCATGCATTGGTGTGCCTTGATAACAAATTGAAATTCAGCAGGTGTGCCATCAACCCATCCCTGCACAACTTCTCTGTCCTTAATGCCATAAAAAAAAGTATCCAACTCTACCACTGGCAATTTTGAGGCATACAAAGGTAGAGTCACTTTTTTAGCTGCAACCAATGCTTGATGTTCAGACCATGTGGTCAATCCTAATAACATAAAAATTCCTCCTGCCCCTCTAGTTTACACAATCAAAGACGTCTTGGCAAAAAGCTGAGAAATAATTTTTTTGCTGTGATATGATAGAAACACATGACCAAAAAGGAAGAAAACACATGAAAAAAATCTTAGTCCTGCACACAGGCGGTACCATTGCAATGTCTGAAGATAGCGCCACTGGTGCAGTCTCAGTCTCACAAATAAATCCCTTGCTTCAGCAGTCCCTTGTACTAAATACAGACACTCGTCTGCAAATCGAGGATATTTTCTATTTGCCTTCGCCCCATATCACACCAGAGCACATGCTCACCCTTAAAAATAGAATCCTTAGAGGCATAAAAGAAGGATATGACGGAGTGGTCATCACTCACGGAACTGACACATTGGAGGAGACGGCTTATTTCCTCGATATAACAATCGGCAAAAAAATACCGATTATTGTGACTGGTGCCATGAGATCCAGCAATGAACTGGGAGCTGACGGCTTATCAAACTATCAGTCAGCCATCCGTGTAGCATCTTGCGAGGAAGCACAAGGAAAAGGGACACTTGTTGTGATGAATGATGAGATTCACACTGCGAGATATGTGACTAAAACCCACGCGACAAATGTGGCGACTTTTAGATCACCTACGTTTGGTCCTATTGGATTAGTCACAAAGCACGTCATCAGTTTTTACCAGCAATTATTAAATCAAAATAATTTAGATGTTCATTCCGCTGACGGTGTTATTCCCATCATGAAAGCTTACGCAGGGATGGGGGACAGCTTAAATCTCCTCTCCAATCAACCCATTGACGGTTTAGTGCTTGAAGCTCTCGGTGCAGGAAATCTCCCGCCCCAAACTTTACCAGCTCTCGAAAAACTTTTAGCTGACAACATCCCGATCGTTCTAGTATCAAGATGTTTTAATGGGGTGGCTGAAGGTGTTTATGACTATGAAGGGGGAGGCAGACAGCTGAAACAAAAAGGCATCATTTTCTGCGATAGTTTAAACAGTCAAAAGGCACGAATCAAACTATTAGTAGCCTTAAATGCCCAGCTCTCACATTCAGAACTGAAACAATTCATGATGAATCAAAGTTAATAACCGCTGACTTTTAGGATGGAGGCATCACTTTACGATTCTTCCGTCCTTGATCTGAGGGGTTTTAAATCTGATAAAACCGTGTCAGTCGCCAAATATATATAAACTTAAAAGAAACAAAAAAAGACTTATCACAAGTCCTCCGCTAAATATAGAAACAAATCCAATCTTTTATTAAAATTTCATCAACACTTGCGGTCACACATAAAATAAGCAAAAAGCCCCTAATTCGTCAAGCGATTAAGGGCATCCGACTCTTTTATAAAAATTCGACTTCAACAGTTTCTGTCAAAATATCTGTATAACTGTATGACACTCGGTCACAGGAGTTCTCATCTGCATCTAGGTCCACAATAAACACCGCTGGATAAGTTTCTGTCAAAACTCCGCAATGCTCAGTCTGGCGCTTTCTCCCTGTTTGTGCAGTCAACATAATTTTGCTTCCTACTCTTGCTTCCATTTTTTGCTTGATTTCAGACAAAGATTCTGGCATCCAATTCACTCCTTACTGGAGTAGTATAACATAAAAGTCACAAAAAAACAAATTTTAACACAGTTTATTTTCCTTTGCAACTATTTTATCGATAAATTAAATTATTTAAATAATTTTCTTATAATAGCACATCTTTCAGCTCGTTTAAACAAAGCAAATCAACAGTTAATGTGTTCCCTAAGTTTTCGTTTAACACGGTCCAGCGCATTTCTAACCTTTCCCAATGAACAATTTAATTCCTCTGAAATATTCTCTTTACTTTTACCTTTGACATAATGGTGGAAAACAAGTCTTTCAAAATCAGAAAGCTGCGTATCAAAGGTTTGTAGCTGATCACGAATCAAAACGTAGTCAAGAGCGACAAGAGCATCATTATCTTCCTTGACTGTAAAAAAGTCGCCTCCTTGAGCAATTTTCCCTTCTAGTGACACGGATTGAACATCTACTCTTCTTTTCAACGCATTTTGTCTGCGGATAACACTGAAAATATGACGCTGAAAATTCATTTTGAAAAAATACCCAAAAGAAAGACCTTTATCCAGATCATAAGACTTAATTGAATTGTAGCAGACAATCTGTCCTTCCTGTAACCAATCATCATAATCATACCCTCTTAAATAATACTCTTTTTGTAATTTAAAAATGATAGGCTGATATTTTTTAAAAATCTGCTCAAAAGCTTCGATGTCCCCATGTTTCGCAGCTATGATTAATTGCCGGTCTTTGTTTTTCATGCTCCACCCCCTAAAATAAGCAAACGCTTCCTGTTTTTTACCAATCATAGCACAACCCTATTATAAATAACATATATTTTTTGAATTTAAGCAAAATAATATACAGTGATATAGAATGATATTTAAATTAAATAACTTTAACACGCGTAATAAATAATTGACTAAACGAATAATTCCCTTGATATGATATAATAGATTGTAAGATAAGAGAAAGGGGGCCTCCCATGCCGATCAAAGATGTTAATGACTATTTGCAACAAAACATTCGAGGCAAACCTGAATTACTTTCCGGTGAAAAAAAAGAATATCTGGGGATCTTTCGTGAAAGAATTTTTTTAGTGATGACTGGAAAAGATATGCAGAACAAAGTATATCAAATGTTTTTAAAACAACAGCTGAAAGACAAGCCAGGCGGTAAAATCAAAATAAGTGTCCACATTGATTCTCCCGTAAGAATGGCCTACATTTTAATTGCTCAGGATTTAAACATCCCGTTTACCGTTGTGGATACAGACCATAAAAACGGTGCGGCATCCATCGGATTGGTCTATCATTTTGATACAGTTGTCGATGAACCGGTAATCAATATCGATAAAAAATACCAGCAGATGAAAAAATAAAAGTTTTCTAAGAAACATTACAAAACATTGCCGCAGCGCCTGCAAAAAACACTATTGTTTTTGTAGGTGCTATTTTACATTAAATAACCTTGATTACAATGGCAAAACGATATTATGAAAAGTTTTCGGGGCTAGATTAGTCACAGTGATTCCCAATAATCTTACCTGAAAAACCTCTTCTCCATTCATCATGCTTTGCCAAATGTCGAAGGCATGAAAATATATGTCTTCTTCTGTATCCAAAAACTCATCCAAAGTTTTTCTTCTAGTTTTAGTTTCGTAATCGGTAGTCCTGACCTTCAAAACAACAGTTTGTCCATGCTTCTGATTTTTGTGCAATGATTTGGCAACATCACGAGCCAACTCTCTGAGATGAAAAATAACCTTGGCTTCATCACGCACCGGCTCCCGATACGTTTGCTCCCGTCCAATCGATTTCCGCTCTCTGTTTGGGTTAACAGGTGATAAATGAACTCCGCGTACTTTCCGATACAAGGAATAGCCCATTTTTCCAAAATGGTAAATCAAATCCATTTCATTCCATTGATAAAGATCTTCCCCAGTATAAATACCTAACTGATGCATTTTAGGAACCGTCTTTTTGCCCACCCCATAAAAATCTTCAATCGGTAAATCTTTTAAAAAATCAACTGCCTTGTCTGGCAAAATAACTGTTTGCCCCGCTGGCTTATCAAAATCAGAGGCGAGTTTTGCCAAAAATTTATTGTAACTGATACCGGCAGAACAAGTCAACTGCAGTTCTTTCCAAATATCTTGCTGAATCATACTAGCAATTTTTATCGCACTAGTAGAATTAATTTTATTGTTCGTCACATCCAAATATGCCTCATCTAAGGATAAAGGTTCAATCATATCTGTGTATCTTTTAAAAATTTGTCTAATTTCAGCTGAAACTTCTCTGTAGTATTCCATCCGACCGGGAATAAAATTAGCTGTTGGACAAAGTTCATAGGCTTCTTTCGCACTCATGGCAGAATGAATGCCAAATTTTCGTGCCTCATAGTTAGCAGTCGTTACAACTCCTTTTCCCCCGGTATCCTTCGGGTGCTTTGCAATAACTAGGGGTTTGCCTTGCAAATCTGGATTATCCCGCTCCTCCACAGAAGCATAAAAAGCATCCATATCAATATGGATAATTTTTCTCGACGTATCGTTTTGCAAAGGAATCTCAAAAAAACCAGACATTTTTTCCCACCGCTTTCCAAGGCTTCATTCTATCAAAAGTATATCACGAACGTACATTCCCTTGCAAACAACCAATTCCTATATTATTATATAAACTAAATTATAAATTGTTTGTATATCTGCAAACAGTATTATGATTCGTATAAAAGCAAACTGATTCTCATTTTGTATATAAAAAGGTGAAAGGAGCAAAAAGATTATATTGGCAAGTATACATCCAGTTAGTCTTACTTTAATCTAAAATATTTTAAGGAGTAACTGACAAATGACAAAACATCTTGTGAACCAAATCGAACAACTAAGTAATGGATATGATTATCGTAATGAAAGCTATTTTTGTAATTACTGCGAGTCTATTTTTAAAGAAGAGATGATCTATCCGCTTGATGAAGAATTACTAACCGCAAAAGGGGCAATGAAGCACCATCTTTTAACAGAGCATGGGGGTAATTTTTTTGCTCTGATGGAAAAAGACCACAAAACATTTGGGCTTACAGAAGTTCAACTGGCTATGCTTTCATGCTTTTATCAAAATATTTCGGACAATGATATGGCAAAAATGTTTAACATCACTCCCGCTACAGTTAGAAACCACCGATTCAAGCTGAACGAAAAGAAGAATCAAGCCATTCATTTTTTGAGCTTGGTCAGTATCATAGATAAAAGTCTGGAGGAAGGAAAATTGGGCATTCAATCATTTGACCAGCGCTTTAATATTACGAAACATGATCGGGAAAAAGCACTTAAAAATTTTATTGATCCCGAGACCAAACGAATCACAATTATCCCACGAAAAGAGAAAACAAAAATTATCCTACTGCAGTATCTAATAACCGCTTTACCAAATAAAACTTTTTCTGAACAAGAAATCAACCTTTTCCTTAAGAAATATGTTGATGACTTTGCTAGCATCAGACGCTACTTAGTTGACTACGGCCTTCTTGCTAGGACAAAGGACGGTAAAATTTACTGGAAAATATAAAAAAGCTTGCGAAAACCAGACAATCCATCTGATTTTCGCAAGCTTTTTTATCTGCTTACTTATTCGATATGACCCGTACGGGAATCGAACCCGTGTTACCGCCGTGAAAGGGCGGTGTCTTAACCGCTTGACCAACGGGCCTAAACTACGGAGAAGGAGGGATTTGAACCCTCGCGCCGCTTTCGCGACCTACACCCTTAGCAGGGGCGCCTCTTCAGCCTCTTGAGTACTTCCCCAAAACAAAATGGGCCTAAATGGACTCGAACCATCGACCTCACGCTTATCAGGCGTGCGCTCTAACCAGCTGAGCTATAGGCCCCAAAAAAACAAAAAGCGGGTGACGAGAATCGAACTCGCGACAACAGCTTGGAAGGCTGTAGTTTTACCACTAAACTACACCCGCGTAGTCTAATGTGCTAAACGGTTCCGACGGGAATCGAACCCGCGATCTCCTGCGTGACAGGCAGGCATGTTAACCCCTACACCACGGAACCTTGATACAATTGCGGGAGTAGGATTTGAACCTACGACCTTCGGGTTATGAGCCCGACGAGCTGCCAACTGCTCCATCCCGCGATATTTTTATTAAAGGAGGATAAGGGATTCGAACCCCTGCACGCTTTTACACGCCTGACGGTTTTCAAGACCGTTCCCTTCAGCCAGACTTGGGTAATCCTCCATTTTATTACTAATGACCCGTACGGGAATCGAACCCGTGTTACCGCCGTGAAAGGGCGGTGTCTTAACCGCTTGACCAACGGGCCAGACTTATAGTACGAAATCAGTGGGCCTAAATGGACTCGAACCATCGACCTCACGCTTATCAGGCGTGCGCTCTAACCAGCTGAGCTATAGGCCCCAAAAAAGCAAAAAGCGGGTGACGAGAATCGAACTCGCGACAACAGCTTGGAAGGCTGTAGTTTTACCACTAAACTACACCCGCAAAATAGTGGATGGCTCAGGACAGAATCGAACTGCCGACACACGGAGCTTCAATCCGTTGCTCTACCAACTGAGCTACTGAGCCAATAAACGGTTCCGACGGGAATCGAACCCGCGATCTCCTGCGTGACAGGCAGGCATGTTAACCCCTACACCACGGAACCTTGATACAATTGCGGGAGTAGGATTTGAACCTACGACCTTCGGGTTATGAGCCCGACGAGCTGCCAACTGCTCCATCCCGCGATATTTTTATTAAAGGAGGATAAGGGATTCGAACCCCTGCACGCTTTTACACGCCTGACGGTTTTCAAGACCGTTCCCTTCAGCCAGACTTGGGTAATCCTCCGGAATATAATTATGGACCTTGTAGGACTCGAACCTACGACCTAACGGTTATGAGCCGTTTGCTCTAACCAACTGAGCTAAAGGTCCAAATACACCAAGCAGCATAATTAAAAATCGCGGCGAAGGGGATCGAACCCCCGACCTCCCGGGTATGAACCGGACGCTCTAGCCAGCTGAGCTACACCGCGCTATTAAAATGTAAATCGGGAAGACAGGATTCGAACCTGCGACCCCTTGGTCCCAAACCAAGTGCTCTACCAAGCTGAGCTACTTCCCGTACTATTTCAAACGCACCCAAGAGGAGTCGAACCCCTAACCTTCTGATCCG
>NZ_NGKA01000012.1 GCF_003987645.1 Vagococcus elongatus | reverse complement strand
AGAATCCAGCTTCCTTAAATTTTTATCAGATTTTATCCTACTAAGTTGAAAAATAATTTTTTCTTCCACTTTTCACCACAAGAAGTGGAAGAAAAACTTTTAAAGGTTGAAGTATGAAAAATTCAGGTTATTGATTGATTATTAACATTTTCTGGTCTGGCTACTTCTTTACGACAGGTATCCTACCTTAGACCACAAAATCTCCAGAATAAACAAATTTATCCTGGAGATTTCTTTTACTTGATGATTCGTTAATGTTTCCCGAAAAAATCTATAGCAATCCTTCATCCGTCAGAAATTTTTTGGCGACCTCTTCTGGTGTTTTACCATTTACATCTATTTCATAATCCAACTCCTGCATTTCTGTGTCACTGATACGTCCATCCAGAAGGTCTAATACTTCTTTAAGTTCCGGATGTTCTTCAAGGACTTTATTAGGACAAATCGGGGCACCGTGATACGGCGGGAAAAGTTCTTTATTGTCCTCTAGTATAACCATGTCATATTTTTTCAACAAAGAGTCTGTTGCGTAAACCACCATGATATCCAGTTTCCCCTGTTCAATGGCATCGTATAACAATGAGGTATCCATTTTCAGTGCTTCCTTAAAGTTCAAATCATATAATTCGATCATCGGGTCAAAACCGTCTGCATCACGAGTATAAAAAATATGGTTGGCGCCAAATCGCAACTCGCCAGCAGGTTCTGACAAGTCGCTCATGCTTTGGATGTTCATCTCTTCAGCTTTGGTCCTCAACATAGCTAATGCAAACGTGTTATTAATCCCAATGGGCTTGAACATCGTAATGTCATAATCGTCTTTCAACTTTTTAACAGCAATATCATAAATATCATCTGCGCTTAACCCTGTACTGTCAGGCAGTTTAAGTATTTCATTGTAAGCAGTGCCCGAATATTCCACGTAGATATCTATTTCACCTTTTTCCATCGCAGGAAAACAAATGGACGTCCCGCCAAGATTTTGTTTTCTCTCTACTTCAAGTTCTGTTTTTGCTTCCACCAACTGGGCGTACATTTCACTCAAAAGAATATTTTCAGTAAATTGCTTTGAAGCAATCGTCACTTTTCCTCCCTTGCTGCTGCAGCCGCTAAACAAAACAATGCTGATGACAACTATCAGTCCCAAAAACAGCCATTTTTTATTACGTTTCATTTTTCTTCCTCCTCAGGGATGAACCAAGTAAAATAAGCAGGTGGCTTTTCAACGACTCAAACGTTTTTCCAAAGTCGAAAGCAACACATCAAATAATACTGCCAGCAGAGAAACCGGGATGGCACCCGATAACATCATACTCATATTACGGGTCTGTATCCCCCGCCAAATCGGCATACCTAAACCGCTTGCGCCAATCAGAACACCAGTAGTCGCAATACCAAGGGCAGAAACCAGTGCTAGACGAATTCCCGACAGAATAACAGGGAAAGCAAGGGGTAATTCCACTTGAAAATAAATCTGCATTTTGGTCATACCCAGACCCCTTCCCGCACGAATTGCACCCTGATCTACACCCATTATCCCCACGTATGTATTACGCACAATTGGAAACAATGAATATAAGAAAATAGAAAAAATCACGGTGGAATTGTTTAGTCCAAAAATCAACATGACAAAGGTGAACATGGCCAGTGTGGGTACCGTTTGAATGATATCCACTATAACAAAAACAATTTTTGCGACTTTCTTATGTCCACGCAGTAGCGAACCTGTGGGGATTCCCACAAGACAGCCAGCTGCAATGCCGGTAAAAACAATTTGCAAATGCTCCAGCAGTGCCTTTCCGATAATAGAAACATTCATGTTTTCACCCCTCTTCTACCTTGGGTAAACTGGATGGCTTTATTTTCCGCTGCAGTCAGTAAAAAGCTGACTAGTAAAGCTAATAAGGTGGCTGGTAATGCGCCGGCAAAAATCATATCGTAGTTGTACGCTTGCAGGCCTGACCAAATAAGATCCCCTAGGCCGCCAGCGCCGATAAATGCGGAAAGGGTAGCCCAACTAATGATATAAATACCGGACAAGCGTATTCCGGTAATAATCGCTGGTAAGGCGAGAGGAAGCTGGACATTTAAAAGCAGTTGACGGCGATTCATTCCCATCCCTAAAGCTGTTTTGATATATTGGGGATTGATAGAATTAATACCAGTATATGTATTGCGCATGATAGGCAATAATGAATATAGAAATAAAACTGCGACGGCCGGCACAAAGCCTAGTCCCAGCACAATCATGGCTACACCTAAAAGAACCAAACTAGGAATGGTGTTAACCACACCAAAAATTCCCAACACGATTGATGCTGCTTTTTTGTTTCTCGTCAGCAATATACCTGAAGGAAGAGCAACTGCTAATCCCAGCAATACCGCAACCAGACTGATGAGGACATGTTCCCCGAGAGCTTTCCAAACCATTTCTTTATTGTTAATTAAAAATGAAAAGAAACTAGTCATCTTATTTCCCTCCCCAAACAACTTGTGCCAGGGACTTCACCATACTTGTTTTAGTAACCACGCCTAACACATGATTTTCCTCATCAACAACTGCTAAAATATCTAAATTCTGTTCGGTAATCAGTTCAAATGCTTCTTTTGCTGGTGCATCCGGCAAAATATATGGTAATTTCTTCAATTCTAAATCTCCGACTGACATCCCCGGCCGTGCCTTAGTCATGATATCTTCAATCCCGAGGGACCCCAGCAATCGGTCCTCATCATCCACTACTAACAAAGAGGACACCCGCTCACTCTCCATCAAAGCGATACTTTGAGCAAGACCAAAATCAACAGAAACTTTGAAAACTTTACTGCGCATGACATCCTTTACTAATTCCACACTGTTCAGATAAAAACGGTGTTTCCCGACAAATTCTGCCACAAAGTCATTTTTGGGATTTGAAAGAAGTTCGTCAGGTGATGCAGCTTGCACAATACGGCCTTTTTGCATCAACACAATGACATCTGCAATTTTTATCGCTTCATCCATGTCATGAGTAACGAATACAATTGTTTTGTTTAATCTTTTCTGCAATTTTTTGATTTCATCTTGCAAATTGTCCCTCGTAATTGGATCTAAAGCTCCAAACGGTTCATCCATCAAAATAAGAGGTGGTTCTACTGCTAAGGCACGCAGCACTCCGATACGTTGCTGCTGCCCTCCTGAAAGATCTGAAGGATATCTATGCAAATAGGTTTCCGCATCCATCCCCACCATTTGCAGTAATTCAAGCGTGCGGGCCGATCTCTTTTCTTGAGACCATCCCAAAAGTTTAGGGACGATTTCTACATTCTGTTCAATCGTCATATGGGGAAATAACCCAATTTCTTGAATGACATAACCAATGCTCCTGCGCAACTCCACAGGATCAATCGTTTGAATATCGACACCATTGAGATAAATTTTTCCTTCAGTGGGATCGATTAGACGATTGATCAGCTGTAACGTGGTTGTCTTACCGCATCCTGACGGTCCCACCAATACAACCAGCTGTCCGCTTTTTATTTCCAAATTTAAATTGTCAATCACTTTGTTGTCCCCATAAGCCATTGCGACATTTTCAAATCGAATCATTGTCTTCCTCCTTTCACTATTTAAAGCTAAACGTACCCTATCTACACAAAATGCCACCGCAAGCGATGGCAAACAAATTTAACTATGCTTAATAAAATACATCTCACCGAAAACTAAACAATCAAAGTACTTTTAAACAACTTAAACGATCGCAGGATGTATTTCGCATTCAATCATATCAATTTTTTATTGTTCTTCCCGTTAAATTAACACGCTTAAAAAGAAGGCGTTTTCAAATGTTAGGAAAAACAATCTGCCGTTAGATGTTCACTAAACCATCTCTCCCTCATAATAAAAGTATAGCAAAAAACCTCCCTTTTTACTAGCAAGGCCAAGCTTTGTTTGACTTTTCCTAAAATAAACTACTCGGATATATGCAAAAATAATGCAGATAAACGTCATAAAATCGCAAAAATGTTCTAGCTAAAACACTCCCGCTTTACCTGCCGACACTATCACGGTGAAAAGAGACAATATCAACAGATTTTCAGGAGTGTCACAAATTTTTGTAATAAACATCGAAGCTCTCAGATGATGAAAGAATAATGTTTGAAAAACTACCATTTCCAATAGTCAATATTGAAAACAAGCTCATTCACAAACCCAAGCAACATAAGGTTAACTGTTTTACACATAAAATCTGGTAGACTCACAGGTGGATTCTATACTACTTGACTGCTTTTACAAATAAAATTTTAAAAACACATCCTAGCCATGTGAAAGCAGTAAGCCACAATGACATTTTAAAGAGTGCCGTCTCTTCATAAGAAACTCTTAGTTGGTTGTCCCCTTCTTGTTGTTTAACTTTAATCACTCCTAGACTGCTCAATTCAATTTCTTTTTCTGACAATTTTTTTCCATTAAGTTCTAATTTTGTTTCACGGTATTTTATGATTGGGATTGTAACGTTCAGATTTTTGTCTCCCTGCCATTTTACAATGAGAGAGTCCCCTTTTACCTCCTTGACAAATTTTTTGTTTTCATCAATGATTCCTTTTTTATATAATTTATAATTATTTTGCCCCTCATCATAATAAACGGGCAGATAGTCAGGTGTTGCTTTTTCCACTAACTGTAAAGCTTTCTGTTTGTTTTTATCAAAAAAAGAAGACTTCACGACCGCAGTATTTGTCTCATGAATAGTCACGTGCATGCCCGACTGCAAATAGTCATTTTCTGTTTGCCAAAAAGAAAGTGTAAATAAAAGTAATATCACTGTTTGAATCAAACTAAAAGGAAAGAACCATTTCAACGCCTTCTCTGCTTTTTCTATTGATACCATCCCTTCTTTTAACAATAAACCAAAGTTTACCAATAATAAAATGGTTGCCGGAATAAAAAAACGAAAAGGAAATTGGATGATTTGAGCAATTTTTATCTCGTTAGTTATCAAAAAATGCCAGGGAATCAAATTACTGGATAATATCAAAAAAATACTTTCAACAAAAAGTATCAGCTTTGACATCATGGGCCAAGACTCTTTTTTTTGCCAAAAAACATAAAATTGAACAAGCAATAATATAAATAGTGGAAAGGGCATCAGCAACATATAAACACTTTGCCATGTGATCGTGCTTAGATGCATGGAATAATTAACAAATGGCGGAAGTATTTTTTGACCGCTATACAACTCAAAAAGACTGCTCCAAACATTTAACGTTAAAAGAAAAAACAAAAAAATGGACAAGGACAACTCTTTTAGTAACCGAATTTTTTCTGACGAATAAAAAAACAGGTAGCTGAAAAACAATAAGTATATCAACACTAGTAACACACTTGAAAAAATATGTGTTTGAAACATCAGCCCCGTAAAAATAGCCAAGGGTAAACTCCTAATTCTCTGTTTCTTGATTAGGTCCACTAGTGGAAGAAGACAAAATGGCATCAAGGCGGCGCCCCAAGCAGAGAATCCTTGACGGAGAATCCAATACTGGATGGAAAAAGTAGTCATAAAGAGCAGAGACAAAACAGTGCCCCACTTGCTTGGCACTTCCAACTTCTTTAACAAACATGCCATACTCACGCCAGCCAATACATACAAGATGAAGTTTGACACCAGTTGGTAGTGGAACCAAGTAGGACTTAACAGAAAAATCACCCCATGCAAATAGGTCATTATGGGCCCATAAAAAGGAAGAATGATTCTTGCCGATTGTTGAAACCCGTACATAGAAATAAAATATTGGAAATTATGTTCCTTGAGTTGCATGCCTGCGTCATACACCCTATTGAAATGAAACAATGCGTCTGACCCTACAATCATTTGTCTGCTGACCAGTTGTGGTAAAATCAGCAGGATGGCTAGCATAATGATGGCCGTAAATGAATAAACACCGTTTTTTCTGAATACTCTCAAGCTGTCCCACCTCCCGCAAGTTGACGAGTGTTTCTTCTGCTCAACTTCCAAAGAGTGAGAGCGGCAAAACTGGTCATTGCATAAGTGATAGCGAATAACACCAATCCGGTGATTTCATATCCATCAAAAAACTTCGGAGATAAGCCTTTGATTGCTTCTAAAAATGCAGGATGCAGCAAGAAATTTTTGTGTGTTAAAAACCTGATCAATTTTTCTTGAGAACATATCGGCTGTTTTGACTGCAAAATAAGTGCTAGGAAAAACAAAGAAAATGGGATTAAACTGAAAAAGAAATTTTTATCGTCTCCTTGATGTTGGAAGACAAACCAGCCCTCCAAGCAAAAAAGTAACGTGCTGAGAGATAATTTTACTGGCAAATGTTTTTGAAAAATTGACCGATGACTATTTTGTGCTAAAATAAATCCTGACCAAATAAATATTGGAGAATAAAACAAACCATTTCTAGTCGTGAAAAATACTTGCCGATAAGAGAAGTAAAGATTGCCAATCAGTGTATTTTCCATATAAGCGGAATAGGTTTCTAGTGCCCCAAAACTATAAAGCAGCAGCAATGCCCCAAAGGATAACAAGATTTTTTTGTGTTTGCTCAGAAGATTGATAATCCAAATACCAGTCAATAAGCTGGGAAAATACCATAGATGGTAACAAGTACCGATGTAAAGTAGAGCTCCGACCAAGGCTATCGGAACGAAAACAAGTGGAGTTTTTTGCTGATATAAAAACAACAAAGCATAGGGCAAATAGATCAAGCTCCAAAACAAATACTGCTTGAGTAAACGTCGGATGTATCCCTCTTGATAGTTGGGCAACTGACTGCTTTTTTTGTAAAGAAAATAGCCGGTGGTGATAAGAAAAAACGGCACGGCTGCTCGACACAACATACTTTTCACAAAAAAATGAAGACCTTCATGCTGAAAAAGTCTGCCGCAATGAACCAGGATAATCAGAACAGAAGCAATATATTGTATAATAGTAATTGTTGTATAATGAGATGATTTTGAATGATTCATAGAAACTCCTTTCTTCTGAATCACATAGTATAAATCATCTGTATAAAAATAAAGAAACAAACTATGACTTTGGAAAAAATCTATTGATACAAATAATGACACAGGAAACAATCTGATTTTCTCTCTGTTACTGTTTGTTGCATCCCCGTTATTACAAGGTTTTTAGTTATTTAACTTACGAATGTTAAAAGGAGATCGGAATTGAATATAGGAAAAATAATCAAGCAAAAAAGAACAGAATTAAAGTTGACACAGGAAGACTTAGCAAAAGAATTGTTTGTCTCACGGCAGCTAATCTCAAAATGGGAAAACGAAAAAAGTTATCCCGATTTGGAACAAGTCGTCAAACTAAGTGATCGTTTTGACCTTTCTTTAGATGCGCTTTTAAAAGATGATGAAGATATTGTGAAAGAATTGACCTTTGAAACTGCAAAGAAAAAAATATTTAAAGTTTTACTGGTGCTTCTGACTATTGCCACCATCAGCTTACTGTCGATCATCGGCTTTGGGATGTACACGGATGGTGCTTTCTTGGAGTATGATGACATCACTGTGACTAACATCGAAAAGAGAATCCTCCCCGAAAAGACAGTTTCTCTCCCTTGGAGTGAGGATGTCATCACGTTGCCAGCAGATGTGGAAACGACTATTCACTTTAAAACAGAAAAACCGTTCGTTGATTTAAGCAAACGGAGCGGTTTGAGAAACAATGTTGATGACCAAGGCATTGAAGTTTACATACGAGGGGAATATAAATTGTTTGGAGGGAATAAAGAAAGTACAATCGTTATCTTGAGTCAAAGAGAGAATATTTTTGAGGAGCACAACTCGAATATTGAAAAAAGTATTTATCTCATGGATAAAAAGAAAGGAAGAAAAGCCATTCAGATGATGGAGGATGATATGGCATTTCCTTCAGTTAAAGACATATCCAAACTTCTGATTTCGTGGGAAGATATCGAAAAGCTTCCAGACACCTCGGAGGAGTGACTATCAAAAAGCACCTACTAAACAGATAAGAAACAGCTGATAAGCATGAGGCTCACCATCATGCTTATCAGCTGTTTTTGAATATTTTAAAACTAGATTGGCAAAAAAATTGCGTACATTACTGCAACAAGCAGAACTGCAAGAATACTTAATTCAATAGAAAAACTGTGAAAAAGCTAACAATGAAAATCACAGGAGGCAAATATTTAGTTTGATCGTTCGTCCCTTTACCAATCGTACGCTTCTCTTTCAAAAAGAGATTGTTAACGAATGTAAAGCAGTAGTAGCCTATCAAAGTTCCCAAAACGTTAGTGAGAAAGTCATTGATATCAGTGGCTCTATATAAGGTGAAGAGCTGACTTATTTCGATGGTCAACGACACTAAAGTTCCCAATAAAAACATTTTCTTAATATTATTAAATATTGGACTGATCATTGGTACTAAAAAACCTATCGGCACAAATGCGATAATATTTAATATGAAACTTAAGCTGAAGCCGTCTGCGAAAGGTACAAGTACAATATTCGGATTAAAAATAGGCTCTCCTAACTGATAGACACGGGACAGACTGCCAAGACTTGGAATCCCGAAAACATTGGTTAGTGCTAGAAGTAAGTAATAAAATAGTGCTAGAGAAGACAACACAAGCTTTGGTTTGCTGACACGGGAAGAGGCTTTTTTGATGACCCAAAAGATGATAACAGCAATGATTGCAAAACCTATCAAACTTAAAGTATTAATCATAAATAAATCTAGAAGACTCTCCCACCAGCTGAGTTGAATCGACACCCCATTTTTCAAAAGACAACCTCCAGTGATTAATCATTTGCTTTAGTATATACATAACCTCTAGAAATTTCGTCCAACGAAAGTCTGATTTTCGTTGACTTAAAACGAAAAAAAAGTGTTTTCTAATGATTAACATTAAAAAGCTGATGATTCTGCAATTTTATTCAGCAATCATGAGCTTCACAATTTTTTTGGATATCTACTGTCCCATGATTCCTACTACCTTCACCCTTATCCGCGTGGCATTATCAGAATGATAGGATAAAGGCATCTCTTCTATTTCCACAAGCTCAGTAGTTTACGGCACGCTCCCGTTAAGTCGATAACCAATGTTAGAATTTTAGCCACCACCTTGCCGTTATAGTAGAGAATGAGACCAATTTCTCTCAACCGATGAAAGTGTAAAATTCCTTCTTTTATTTTCTCCAAAAATTCTTAAAATTCCCCTGTCTTGATACAATCATTTTATTTTATTTTAGAAACGTTATACAATGAGAGTATCAAATCACAGGAGGTTTTTACTATGGATGACACCATTGTTCAGCTGCTAAAATCAATTGACGAAAGACTTCGTGAGATGAATGAAACTTTAAAATCAATCGATGACAACACTAACTTGCAAAAAAACAACTCCGCTGATGTGTTAGAAACAACACAAGATATACGGGAAATCCTTGTTAAATGGCAATACAAACAAGAAAATCCAGATGCAAATATCTATTTTTAAAGAATCTGCTCTTACGTTAAATGCCTTACGTAAGAGTTTTTTATTTAGTTTCTATTAGGAAAAATTACTGTGCGTTTTAAAATAAATCAAATGCTCTAAAAATAAAATGAATAACTCAGCTTAAAATAAAAATTCAAAAAAAATTTGAAAGAATATAGAGATACTTAGTTTATTACCCCATCTGATACATACAAAAACTATAAACCTAATAATGTTATAAAAAACACGTTTATGATACAATATAATCGCATTTGGATAAATGTGACTAGTTTTGTTCTAAAAACGAATATAATTTGGAGGAGTTCTAATGTACAAAAGAAAAATATCAGCTTTAATTTCACTATTAGCGATTGTGGTTCTTTTTTCTTCATGCGGAAAAACATCACCATCTCAAACTGGTACTAGCGACACAAGTAGTACCGCAGACACGAAAACTGTGCGTCTGCAAGATGATTTTTATGAACATGTCAATCAAGAATGGCTAAAAGGAACTACGTTAGGTGATGATGTGGAAGCCATCAGTGCTTTTACAGAAATTGATGAAAAGATTACAACAACACTGCAAAATGATTTTGATAAAATGCTTGCTGGGAGTCTAGAGCCAACCACTCAAGGCACTACCCAATTTTTAGATTTTTATCAAATGATGCTAGATGTAGATAAACGTAACAAAGATGGCGCAGCACCACTGCTCACTTATTTAGAAAAAGTTGAAAATATTTCGTCTTTAGAAGACCTAAGCAATGTCATCGGTGAGTTTACGATTAGCGGTATGCCTTTGCCTATGAATATCTCAATAATAATTGATATGAAAAATTCTGAAAAAAATCTGTTAGTGCTTGATTCTCCTTCAATCCTTCTTCCCGATAAAAGCTATTATGAAGAAGGAAATCAAGAAGGACAGAAAAAAATTAAAGAGTATGAAAAATCATACTCACGATTGTTGACAACTATTGGAAAAACAGAAGACGAAGCAGCAGCTATGGTCAAAAACTATTTCAAAATCGATAAACTGATTGCCCAAAGCACTAAATCCGGTGAAGAAGCAAGTGACTTGGCTGGATATTACAATCCTTATGCTATCTCCGATGTTAATTCGACTATTAAAACTATTGATTTTAGTAAAGCTATGGAAGAAATTATCGGTGAAGTTCCAGAAACAATTATTGTGGCTAACCCTAAATTTTTAGAAAATATGCACTTAATTATCAACGAAGAAAACTTGCAAAGTGTTAAGGATTGGATGTATATAGATTTTGCATCACAGTCTTCCGATTATCTGTCTGAGGAGATAGCAAAAGCTGAATCCGATGAGGCGGCTGCAGATAATGCTGATGATTATGACAAAGAAATAAAAAGAAAAGCTTATGAAAATGCAAGCGAGCTATTTCAAGAAGCTATCGGTGTCTATTACGGTCAAACATACTTAGGCGAAGAAGCTAAAAAAGATGTAACACAAATGACAGAAAACATGATTTCCCTTTATGCAGAAAGGCTGAAGGAAGTTGACTGGCTGTCAGAAAAAACAAAAGAAAATGCCATAAAAAAATTGGATACCATGGTGGTTCAAATTGGATATCCCGATCATCTGCCTGCATACTACGATCATCTGTCTATTGATACTGAAAAAAGTGCTTTTGACAATATGATGGCAATTCAAAAAGCTGTTAATCAAAGCCAATTTTCAGTCTATTCAGAAGGACCGAATCGAAAGGAATGGACAACACATGCGCACGAGGTGAATGCTGCCTACGACCCTCAAGCTAACTCTATCTGTTTTCCGGCAGCTATTTTACAAGATCCGTTTTACCATGTGGAACATTCCAGAAGTAAAAACTATGGAGGTATCGGGGCTGTGATTGGACACGAACTGTCACACGCCTTTGATACTAATGGCGCAAAATTTGATGAAAAAGGAAATTTGCATAATTGGTGGACAAAAGAGGACTACGAGGCATTTGAAAAGAAGGCTCAGACAGTAATCGACCAGTTTGACGGTATAGAATTTTCAGGAGGCAAAGTAAATGGCAAGCTAACAGTCAGCGAAAATATAGCTGATTCTTCCGGTCTTTCTATTGCATTGGGTGCCTTGAAAAAAGAAAAAGAGCCTAACTTGGAAGAGTTCTTTACCAACTGGGCAGCAATTTGGCGTAAAAAAATCTCTCCTGAAACCTCGCAAGAACTATTGTTGGTCGATCCTCACTCTCCTAGCAAATTAAGAGCAAATATTCAGCTCACTAATTTAGAGGACTTTCACACTACTTTTGGCATAAAAGAAGGAGACGGCATGTATCTTGCACCTGAAGAGAGAACATCTGTCTGGTAAAAATAAGGTTTGGTCGATAGCTGAATGATAGATAAATACTGACCAAGTCTCATAGGAAGAAAATCTTTTCGGTCAGATGAGCAAGGCCAATCCAATGTGTTTTACTGATAAAAATCTTGTAACGACTAATTTTGATACTTTATAATTTATTATGCAACGTTATCAAAAGGTTAAAAAATCTAAAAAACCGATGAAATGCAATGCCACACTGTGGTTGCTTCCCTCATCGGTTTTTTAGTTGATTTTATGAGGCTGTTTTGAAATGGACACGTACATAAATCAAAATATTTTTTTAAATTTTTTATCAAATTTTTCCTGTTCTAAGGTCAAAAATCACTGCTGTTCACGCCTTTGATAGGAAGATTGCCGTCTGCCACTCCATAAAGTTTCATCTGATAGCCAACCCCGCCTTGCACCGTAATCACCTCTCGTGATTCTGAGTATCTTCCATCAGGACCAAAAATATGCTCAGGGCCGTACCATTTACTGCCATCCCCCAAAGCAAAACGCAGACGATAAGTTCCAGCTGGTAAATTTATGGTGGCACTTTCTGTATTTCGGATATAGGCAGTCAGCGTCTCATTACCCGCCCCGTCCAAGAATTTCAAAAAATAATCTTTTTCACCAGCTTCGGGAGTCAAAACGGTGATGGGACTACCGGCATTTGCCCCGGAAAGCACTCCCGTTCCTGGTCTTTCTTGAGGTTTTACCAGTACCTCTTTATCGATATATTCGGTGACATCCTTGACTACTTGATCAAATTCAGCTTTGACAGTTTTATCCATCTCTTCACTTACTTCTTTTGGCAAAATGACAGAGTGCTCATAGTAGATTATTTTCACTTCCTTTTCATTACCATAAGAAAAGGAAGTATCCTTACATGCTAGGTTCAAATTGCTATCGACAGTGTCTTTCGATACCGGATAAAATTGCCCCTGCTTTTGATCTTTAAACTTCTTTTTTTCTTTCTCACCAATATCATGAAGTTTTTCTTTATAGTCTGTGACAAACTCAAGCTTAACAGGATAGTAATAATTGTTGAAAACTTCTTTTTTTTCTTTTTTCTTCTCTTTGACTTCGATTATTTTCGGAGCCATCCCATTTGGTGAAGTGCTCGCAAGCTCTTGCTTTAACCGCTTTATGAAGTCAAATTTCTGATATTCAGGAATTTCTAACACTATGGTATCCAGAAATTCGTCTTTCTGTCTCTGAACTATTGTTTGTAAAGTTTCCAATGTCTTTTCTGACATCTTTGCGGTGAATTCTTTTTCATTTTCCGTGACTGTCAAAGTTATTTTTTTTTCTTGCATTGGTTTCTCTTCTTTGCCAGATAAAAAAGATAGCAAGCTTTCATCAAGAGATTGAATCGCTTTTTTATGATAAGTTTCGGCATAATCATTCCCTTTATCATAGAAAGAATCAATCGTCATTTTAGGCAAGGCGATGTCTAACTTTGAAATTTTTATTTTTTCGATATCTGGAAACTTGATAGTAATATCATACGTGAAATTTTTTCTCTTTTTAACTTCTTCAATTTGTTTTTCATACTGGGGCTTGAGTTGTTCCTTCAAATTATTGAAGTCGATATTTTCAACAACGGCACTCCAAAAATCGTCATCTATCAGTACCAAATCCGATGTTAAAAACATACTTTTTACGAACTCGGGTATGATAAATTCATCTTCCTTTATTTTTCCTTCTTTGACCAGTTTTTCACGCATGGCCAAAGTTTCTTCATCAAACCCTTCATCATCTAAATATGGTGGTACAGAACTGCTCGTTGTAGTTTTGGTACCAGTCTCCTCTTTACCGGAAGTTTCAGTATAACTTTCAGTGCTTTTTGTTTCCTTGGTCTGGGCTTCAACTTTAAAAGAATCTTCAATCGCTTCTGCATGTTTTGATACCTTAGATGAACATGCGGTCAATATTGACAAAGAAATAACTAAAACAACCATTTTTAACATTCTTTTCATTTTTAATCCTCCTTATCTCTAGGTCAATTTTGAAATGTTCCTAACTGACAATACCAACCAACCCCGTAGTTCAAGAAAAATAATCTTTACACGAATGAAACATTGACTTGATTACTTTAAAACATTTTTGAATGCGCTTTCATTCAGGAGGAGTTCCAATAAACTGCTTCTTGATTTTATTTGTACCTGAGTCCAACAACTACCCCATCTGTTTCCAATAATACAGCCACATAAAGAAAGAGCTTTGATGATTTTGAATTGTTAAGAGAGCATCTGTTCCATCAAACCAACTTTTAGGATGAATTGAACATCACAGAAAAATCATTGGGTAAATAATAGCAGCGGATTAAATACAGTTTTCGAAAAATCTATAAGGGAATTGAATTCTTTTCGCAAATATTTAAAACACTATAGATTATAATAAGTTTATTAAACCCGTTATAAACAATTTACGAATACTTATACATATATTGTATCATGATAATTTATAAAAAAGAATATAATCTAAAAATAGTTGTCATTGTTTGCTTACAGGGCTCATATTATTGGAAATCTTCTGCTTGCAAAATAATTCATAAGAAAAAGATCTTTTCGTCACTCTGCTTCAAAATATCGATGGACTGATTACTTGTTAAAGTTGACTTGACTAGCAAAAAAATGGGCAAGTTTAGATATTCCACAGCCACTTTACCCACCTGCTCTTTAGATGTTTTTTTGTCATAGATAAAGCAGCATTTTATAAACACCTGCTCACACTCCTCAACTTATAAATTAATAATTTTCATCCAATCTATTTTATAAAAATTCGTCAGACCAAGACTGCAACATGTTTTTCGTAAGCTTATAGTGTACACATATTTATCAATATTTAAGAATTTTAGGCCATTTTTAATATTTTTGGTATAATTCTTATGAAAAGGGGGTGGTAAAATGGCACTTGTTAAGTTATTGAAAATGACTGACAACTCCACCAAGGAATTTGATGATGTGACGAAAGTCATTATTAGAAATTCTCAGGGCAGCATAGAAATCACTGATGCAATTGATATGCTAGATTATCTAAACGATCCAGATGTAAAGAGTATTGCAGTCCATCGTCAAAATGGGACAGTCAGCAAGTTCCCTATGGATATTTGGAGAATAACTACCATCAAAAATTAAATCGCTTCTAGTTTAACTTTACCAATTAATACAGGTTATCGGAAAATTAGTTTCCTTTTTTAAAATCCTTCTAAACAAAAAAGGTCATGGGTACATCCACATGACAATCTTGTCACTTGCAAAACTAAAAAAAATCCCTTAAAATGAACTTCGGATTTTTTTTAGAAAAGAGAGGTTTTAAAATTGACAAAAAATAATATTGGACTCACTGGCAACCAAATTAAATTGATTGGTATCCTCATGATGACCTTAAACCATTTAAGTATTTTATTCTTTGGAGTCATGGATAAATTTCCCATACTTGAACGTATTTCTAGTATTGCAGGCCCAGCAGTTTCATTCACGTTTATCTACTTGAGTGCTGAGGGTTACTTTTATACTCGAAATAAAAAAAGATATTTATGTAATCTGATGGTTGGTTTTTGGATTGTGGAACTGGCAAAATTTCTTTTAACTGCTTTTTTGCCATTAAGTCAGGGAATGAAAGAAATGATGTTTTTCAATATTTTTGGCGGTATTTTTCAAGCAGTATTTTGTATGTATTTGTTTGATCATCTGAAATCTGCTGCCCTTGAAAAAAAATGGCTGAAAGTTTTTGGTTTTAGTGCAGCGATTATAATGATCTTGACCTCAGCATTTTTGTTTATAATTCTTGTTGATATTTCACTTACATTTTCCTTGATTCTCAACAGCATTTTACCGATAGTTGTTGAAGGGGCGCCACTCCTTCCCCTGTTTGGTTTGCTGCTCCATATTACGAGAGATAAAAAATGGCTGCAAGGGTTGATTGCTGGCCTGATAATTCTGCCAGATGCACTGCCAGACTTGATCAACAACGGAATTAGCGGAGACTATTGGCCATCGTTACTATTTTTTATTTTCTTTTTCTTATACAATGGCAAACGCGGTAAAGGTCCTAATAAATATTTTTTCTACGCTTACTACCCTGCCCATATCGTTTTGTTTATTATTTTAAATACGTTCGTGATTTCAAAAATGTTTTAGTTGAAAACAATGTATATTTATAAATCTTCATGAAGTCTGATTCACAACTCTCAAATCAGCTGCAAGTTTTTTTAACACTTGTATTGACTTTAGAGTTAAGCGAAAATGACACCACCCCTGATCATCTAACACTGAACAGGGGCTTTTTTTTACTTAATTTATTTCAACCTATCAAATTCGCCAAGGATAACAAAAAAAGCTCGCTTAAAATCAAGGCTCAGCCTTAACTTTGAAGCCCTTTATTTGTTTGTCAACTAGGTTACTATGATCAGAACAAATGAAAAAAATAATAATAATCTCTACATACTCAAAGAAACTAGCACCACGCGGATAATACCGCTTAAAACAACCAAAATTCCCCCAACGCCTTTTCATTAAGAACGACGGGTTTATGTTATACTATATCTAACATTAAATGGAGGGGAACATCATGAAAAAGAAAGACACCCCTGAAATAAAAAGGCGAAAGTTAGTCGAAAAAGAACACAGAACAAACCCTTTAGGTACGTTAAAAGACGCTGCTAATCAATCAAAGTCAGGAGATTTTAGAAGCGGAAGTGCAAAGACAACCTTGGTTATCATTATTATTCTTTTAATTATTACCTACTTCTTAATTAAGAATAACTAATGAATTTGCGGTAATTGTATGATTTTTTACAGATGCTATGTCAAAAAATTGATTAAAGTTCCTATGCCATCATCGAGATACTACCTTACATTTGTTCCGTAATTTTTCAGATTTTTAAAAGTCAGGCATAAAACTTAAATGAAAACCATTTCACATAAATCTTTGAAGCTAACTATAATTCATTTAGTCTACATTGCTATTGATATTTGACAAATAAACTCTCGTTTTTGCTATGAAAGGGGAAGACTTGATATGGTAACAAAGAAGCAAAATTTTATTATGAAGTGTCTCTTGATATCAATCTTAGCCGGGATGTTATTGCTCCACATCACACCTGTTTTATCGCTCCGAACTCATTTATTTTTTAATGGATATTTTCGAGAAGCTTTTGTAACGAAGTTTAAAAAAATAGAGAAAAAGAAGAAAGAGATAATCAATTTACCATCTATTATATAGCTGAGCCTGCCTTCACTGACAAGATAACAAATTATGAACTTCTGACGTTCAAAGTTGAAGGAACATTCATCTATACTGCTTCGTACTATGGAGAAGTATAATTCAACATACAGGTGTTCTTAATTGAAAAATTTGTTTCCCCATCAAATGGTGATGGCGAAGAGGAGATTAGCTGATGAAGTCCCATTTCTATCTAAGCAGTTTGCTTAGGTGGATTTTTTTATCTTTGGAAGATTTTGTACATTCTAACCTCGAATAAGATGAATCTTTCAGGTAATTTTTTATTTCTTATCATAGCTAGCTGACTTACCAATGGATCAATTCATGGAGTATACCAAAGATGGGATATCACATTTGAGTGGGAAAAAGCCAAAAAAGAAGGAAATTTAGATGCTTTAATAATTCCAAAACCTTTTCCTCCTGTACAGAATGAAGAAAATTTGTTTGAGATTCATGTGCCCGCAAAACTATTTCACGAAATGAACGTCGAAGAAATGAAAAATATAATAAAAAAAGAATTAACCGGAAAAAATGATTCTGTTGCAGAGTTTTAAAATTTGCCTTATGTGTAGATCTAATATTGTTTATTTGAAAATTATTGTTGATAGAACTAAAATCGAACAAATCTCAATTATCAACAAATAATCTATCTATATAAATTTTCTTATGTTTATTTAAAAATAAAACCATGCAAAAGATTGTGCTTAATACCTAATCAATCACGGGAAAAATGAAATTTAGGCTAATTCTATCGTTTCAAAGATGTGATGTGAGCATAATTTTCCCTCTTAAAGTTTCTATTCCACTAAAAAGTTATATCTTACTTTAATTTTTTTCTCTGACTGGACAATACTTGTTTCCAACACCCTTGTCTTTCTAACATATAACCATCCTTTTACTAAATATTTTCAACAATCAAACTACGGATTCTTATGATTTTTCTGTTAAATAGGCTGGATTATTCATGAAAAGCTTTTTTTAATTTTTTCCGCCCCTTCATATTAATACATCTCTTTCCATCTTTATGTTGATAATTACTTAACACTAGATGTGATTCCTTCCTTTTGTCAATAATTTTCGAATGAAGATCATTAATAACCATATATAAAAAAGCGAACGAGAATTTTAAAAAATTTTCTCATTCGCGTTTTATCAATGATTTTAGCCGGTTAATTCTACTATTTTCAAATAAGTATAAAATACTAACCCTCTTTATTAGTGAAAGTATATTCACTATTTTTTTATAGTAATGTGAAATTGATCAGCACTATGTTATTATTCAATCTTTAAATACATCAAATAACATATTCCTTTAGAGCTTTATCCTAATAATTAAGAAATAAATTTAATCATTGATAAAGTTGCATAAAAGCTTTAATTTCTGCTATCTCCGGCATTGAGCATAGTGCTCCTTTTCTCGTTGTAACCAAGGAAGCAGCGGCATTAGCGAATTGAAGCATGTGAAAGAGTTTATTTCTATCCAAATTTTCTAAGCCCCACTCGATAATAAAATTAAGAATACATCCACAAAATGTATCACCAGCACCAGTGGTTTCAATCGTCTTTTTAGTTAAAAATGCATCTGCTTCGACCATACTCCCATCATAATAGGCCCGGCTACCTTCACTGCCCATTGACACCAAGATTAATTTAATATTATATTTTTCATTGATTTTTTTCACTCCATCTGAAAAATCACGTTCTCCAGTAAACCACCTAATTTCATTGTCAGAAATTTTTAAAATATCACAGTAACTGAGTCCTGTCTCCACTTGTTTTCTAGCGTCATCTAAAGATTCCCATAAAGGCTCTCTGATGTTAGGATCAAATGAAACCAAACACTCATGCTTCTTAGCCATATCAAGTGCTTTCAGTGTAGCCTCACGTACTCCCTCGTGAGTCATAGAAAGTGTGCCAAAATGAAAAACTTCTGATTTCTCAATGACTTCTTCTCTGACTTCTGACTTAGTTAACATCATATCAGCTCCGGGATTCCGGCAAAAAGAAAAATCTCTATCACCATTTGTTTTAGTATGAACAAATGCCAAAGTGGTGTGCACTTTCTGATCAAAATATAAGTTATTGGTATCAATCCCAAGCTGCTTTACCCGTTCTTTCAAAAAATGACCAAAATTATCATTCCCTGCCTTACCGATAAAAGCTACCTGACGTTCGAACTTACGCAACATCGCTAACACATTGCAGGGAGCGCCGCCAGGATTCACTTCAAGCAAAGGATTTCCTTGGTCACTTATGCCATTTTCAGTAAAATCAATTAAAATCTCTCCCAATGCAGTCACATCAAAAGTTTTCATCTCTACCTCCATCGTAAAACACCTTGAAACAAATTTCATCTTAGGCATTTTTTTATTATAGTGTCTTTTCTAGTTTCCAGGTGATAAGTTCTTTTATCACAAGTTTTCCTTCACCCACCGAAAGATAATTTTGATTCTGATCATCTCCAGCAAATACGTTTAAGCTGTGGTTCGTCTGATAATCATCTGTAAAGAGTTCAATTGAGGATTGATCCACAAAAACATGTATTTTCAATAAATTCTTGTCTTTTAATATTAGAGGACTCATAGTTGTTCCACAACTCCAGTTATCCGAATCATTACGGCTTACATAAAGCATTTGCCGTTTCAAATCAAACGTAGCAATCGTCGATAATTCATCATTACATCTTAAGTTTAAATCAAATGATTCAGAAGAACTTTTGGCAAGATCAACTGTCAGCATTAGCTCGAATACATTGCCATCAAAAGTAGGAATAAGTTTTTTTTCATCAATCGTTATCTCTGAAAGCTTTATCTCGGACTCCCTTATGGATTCAAGTTCTTTAACTGGAGTGAATTTCAACGTATTATCATCAGTCAAGATAACTTCCCGAGGAAGATTAAAAGAACCACACCAGCCTTCTTTAAAAGTTGGCCCCCAATCTTTCCACCATGGCATCCACTCCCAACCATTAGCCCAAGCAACAATAATACGCCTTCCTTTGGCATCTACAAACGACTGTGGGGCATAGTAGTCAAATCCCCAGTCAATATTACCAATAGTATTATAAGTAAATTTGCCTGTTTCATAGTTCATATCTCCAATTAAATAGATTGTAGTTCTTTCCTTGACTCCCATAGGTGAGAATGTCAAAACATATTTTTCACCATTGGCATTTTTCAATGGATAAAAATCTGGACATTCCCACATATAACCAAACTCACCGCGGCTTTCTGCAAAAATATTTACAAACTTCCAATCTTTCAAATTATCTGAACGGTATAACAACGCCTTCGCAAGATTATCTTTCTTAGCACTACACACCAAATAAAAATCATCTCCGTGCTTCCACACTTTAGGGTCTCTGAAATTTTCAACATCGTAGCCTTCTGGCGGAGAAGGAATCACTGGATTATTTTTATATTTATAGAAAGTAATCCCATCATCACTATAGGCCATACATTGATTTTGAATATGTCCTTCACCATAATCAGTCCCTGAAGTATACAACAGGTAGAGTCTGCCCTCGTGTTCAATTGCACTACCTGAAAAACAGCCCCCTTCAGGATGATCATCATAAGGTTCACTAGGTGCCAGAGCTATCGGTAAATACTCCCAATGAAGCAAATCATCACTAACGGCATGTCCCCAATGCATTTTTCCCCAATATGAATCATAAGGATTGTATTGGTAGAAAAAATGATATCTTCCCTTAAAAAAAATTAATCCGTTGGGATCATTTAACCAGCCTACTTCTGGCATAAAATGATATTTTTGTCGCATTACCCCCTGACTTACTTCTTCTCTTTTTTTGTCTATTTCAGCTTGAGCGCAATCAATGTTTTTTTTCATTAATTCATTTGACAAATGAACCCTCCTAACTTTCTAAACTATTTTATAAATTTAATTATCACTTTCATATTCAGAGTGAAAAAATATCCTTTTGAAATTTCTAAAATCAAGCTAGTGCTATCTACAGTAAAATAAAATCTCTATTGTTAACTTTTGAAGTGAATTTTGTTTTTATCAATTTTTCTATACAATAATGTTACTAGTAATGAAGTTACTCTGTCCATTGTTAGCTCTATAACTAAGTTCAATACAGTTTATACACTTCTGTAAGACATCAGACTTGTTGAATCAAATCCTTTTTCATATATGATATTTCAATATGCAAGAACTCAAAATACAATCAATTTTCTTAATTGGCTTCCAAAATTGAACATAGTCACTTTATGATTTTTCATGTTTGAGCATTTTTTTCCAAATATACTGAACGAGAAATCTTCCGAGATGTTTTTCCTTTTCTTACTCTTAAACAATGTCAAGACTTTAAAATAGTTCTTTAATCCTCTGATCAAGCAAATCAATTTGACATAGAACCCATATTGGGAATTGGTGTTGCTCTAAAAGCGTTAACTTTTTTGTCTAGCTCAACTTGTTTTTCAGAACCTGAGTCAAGAACTGTATTCCCTACCGATTGTTTTTCAATTAGTACCGTCTTAACTTCAAGTGATTCAGCTGAATCCGTCGTCAATAAAGCTTCTACTTGCGCTGAGAAACAAGATTCGCTTGAGATCACTTCGGCTTTGGTTGCAATGATATGATTGTTTGAAATATAATTTTCTTTACCAGCAACTACACGAATAATTACCGGAATTGCTCCTTTAGGTGAAATCTTATTTGGATTAATGCTCTCAGAAAAATGATTTCCAATCACTGTATTGCTATTACCATTAATTGATAAAAGCCCAAAAGTATAATCCAAACCGTTATCTCGCCCTTGCAAAGGTGCCCAAGGCTCATTGTCATGTAAAAAATGATTCGAGGAAATCAAATTTTCCGAACTATTTTTATCTAGTACAACCATTCCAGGGTAGAAAGCATGAAGTCTATTATTAGTTATTAGTGAACGTGTTACCCCATCAAAGTAGACACTACTTGCACCTCTTGGAAAAATATTATTCGCTGTTACTAAAAGTCCACCAAAATTCTCAGCGTAGATGGAATAGCCTTTAAAACCAGCACCAATCAAATTATCTGTAACTTTTGATGCCTGACCCCAACCACGTAATTCTATACAATTACCACATTCCGCAATGAAATTATCATGAATTGTAAGAGCATCTGCATGATACAAGGTAATAGCATGCTCCAAATAGACAAATCCCATTTCTGTAATCCGAAAAGAATCATTGGGACTAGCTCCATAAATACCTGTCTTGCCATTTGTATAAGTATTTTCAGGATTTGTTTCATTTGAACCATCAGCTATAAAATGTAGACCATCAATACAGAAATTAGAAAATTCTACAGAACTGATTCGAGGATCTCCGCTGCGATTTACATAAAATGCCGCACGAGCAGCTTCTCCTTTTTCTGATTCTGGCAAGTCGACAAGAATGCGGCTTCCTCCAGGCCAAAGTTCATGAAGATTAGACCATTCATTCTTGGGCACATTGAAACGAATACTAGATGAAGTAAAGCCGTGCCCAGAACCCTCGATTTTTAAGAAACTGATATCTATAATGACCTGAGTTTTTAGATGATAATCACCTGGTGGAATATAAATAACTGCTCCTGGTTTTCCTCCCTCATTTTCATCGCTTTTTTTTTGTCTCTCTTTGATATCTGTAAGAATACTGTTAATAACTTCTCCGATATCTTGAAACGGATCTCCCTTATCCCATTTAGTAACATCATAATAATTTTTACTCACCATTATTCCTCCTGATATGCGGCTCTTTAACCGAAACTTTTTGCTTAAAATGCCTTTGTTAACTTTTAACTGAACCAGCAGTAAGCCCTTGAACTATGAATCTTTGTGCTGCGATTGATAAAATCATCACAGGTAAGCTAAAAATCAGTGCACCCGCACACATTGGTCCCAAATCCATGCTGTAAGCTGATAAAAACTCGGATAATCCAACAGTAAATGTTTTTGCTTCCGTACTAGTCAACAAAAGAGACAGTAAAAATTCATTCCAAGATAGAAATAAAGTAAACAAGAAGGCAGTAGCTAGACCTGGTTTACAAATTGGTAAAATTATCCTAATAAAAGTTTGTAGACTCGAAGCACCATCCACACAAGCAGCTTCATCAATACTGGTTGGAATTCCTTCATAAAAACCAAGCATGACCCACATAACAAACGGCATATTTATTGCAGCATAAACGATAATTAAAGCAATTCTTGTGTCGTATAGGCCAAGTTTTGTAATCAGTTCATAGATTGGTACAGCAATACTTGATGCAGGAATCATTTTCAAACACAATACTATAATAATTAAGAAAGTAGCTATCTTAGCTCCCGAGCGTTGAATCGCATAAGAGGATAACGCTCCAAAGATTACAGCAATTAATGTACTAGATATTGCAACTATAAAACTATTTAAAATATAATCAAAAACCGGCATCCGTTTGAATAATCCTGTAAAGTTTTCCACAGAAAAAACCGTTGGAAAAAATTTAGCGGGTATAGATACTACTTCTGTACCTGGTTTTAGTGAAGAACTAATTAAGTATATATATGGAAATAACCAAACTACAGCACAAACTACAGCCAAAACTACTATCAATTTTGTATGAATATTTATTTTTTTCTTCTTCATTAGTTCCCCCCCTATACCGTTTGCTTTTTCTTCGGATTCCATAACCCCTGCATGAACACAAGAGTAAACACGACAAGTGCCACTACAAGTATCAATGCCATCGCACTTGCATATCCGACTTTATTATATCTGGTCAGTGTTTTATATATAACAACACTGATAAGTTCAGATGAACCATTTGGACCGCCCTGTGTCATCGCCCAAATAATATCAAAAGTTCTTGCTGCATCAATAATCCTGATAGATAGTGCTGTTAATAAAACTGGTTTAATGCTTGGTAACTTAACTTTTATAATCTTTTGCCACCAGTTTGCACCATCAATTGTCGCTGCTTCTAACATGCTTCTATCAACGCCTTGAAGGCCGGATAGAATCATCAGCATCATAAACGGGGTCGTTAACCAAATATCTGCAAAACAACAGGCTAACAACGACCACTTCTCATCAGCAAGCCAAAGAATTTGATTTGAGTTTTCGAGAATACCAACATTTACTAATAGTTGATTGATTATTCCGAACTGTGAACTCAACATCAATTTCCAAATTAGACCAGCTACTAGAGGTGCAATCATTAATGGGGTCATAATAAGTGAACGGATAACCTTGTTTCCTTTAAAATTTCTTTCAAAAATCAACGCAAAGATTGTTCCAAGTATTAGTTCGACACCAACTGCTATAAAGATATATACAATTGTATTTTTTAAAGGCTGTAAAAAACTTTCATTAGTAAATGCTTTAATGTAGTTGTCAAGCCCAACAAACTCTTTAATTCCGCTGGGATCAAAGCTGTATAAGCTATCAAAAGCCATTTTAAAAATTGGATAAATCATAAATACACCCATAAATAATGCACCTGGTAAAAAGAAAGCAAGTAACGTTTTTTTGGATATCAACTGCATGATCTTTCCTCCTTGTTCTTGTCTTACTCTATAATGGACTCAATTTCAGTTTTCGCATTTTTAAGAGCATCTTCAGGAGTTGATTTTCCAGATAAAGCTGATTGGACAGCTTTAGCTAAAACTTCTTCTATTTCAGTCCAAGATGGTGTGGCTGGCCTATTTTGTGAATACTCATTATCAAGCGTTTCTAATACAGCAGTTAGATGTTCATTTCCTGCATCTGAGGCATATTTTTCGTAGACTGACGTTCTTCCTGCAATTTTAAGAGAGCCTTCTGTCATGTATTTTTCGTTATTGTCATACATAAATTTTAAATAATCTATCGCTATCTCTTGATTATCGGAATTTTTCATAACACATTGGTACCATGGACCAGTCGTTGCAGCAACGCCATCGGCACCACCAATCATAGGTGCAACACCCACGTTACTTGAATTTAATGAGTAGGCAGCCGGATATTGATGACTCCAGTTTAATTGCATAGCCAATTTTCCATTATTAAACATCTCTTGTGCTTCTGTAGAAGCAATGGACAATGTTTCTTCAGGAACGTATCCTGCATCATAAAGATCGCAAAGATACTGCAACGCTTCAACATATGGCTTTTCATCTACCAACACTTCATTATCATCACTGAGAACAAGCGGCATTGCACCTGCCTGAGAGGCATGATCAAGGAAACTGCAAACAGTATCCCCAGAAGCCATACCAAACACTGCTGTTCCGTACATATCATCCTTCGTAAAAAACTCAGCACATTCTTTGTACTCATCCCAAGTAGTCGGAACTTTTAATTCATGTCCAAATTCCTTGTTAAATGCTGCTTTATTTGCTTCATCTTCAAATAAATCTTGTCTGTAAATAAGTACTTTACTATTAATCCACATCGGCAACCCTAGCAAATTATCATTGAGCGTCCCTCCTTCTTTCAAAGTAGGAAGAAAATCCGCAGTTATTTTGTCATCCACAAACTCATCAAGAGGTGTTAAAGCATTTTCAAATGCAGATAGCCACAACACATCAAGACTAACAACATCATGAGCAGCTGCCTTTGCTTTGATTTCAGTAGAAACTTTATCATACAAACCTGAGTAAGGAACAGAATCAACTATAACTTCATATCCTGTTTTTTCTTTAAATTCTGCCGCAGTCTTGTTCGCCACCGTTTCGGCTGGACTTCCACTTTCAACAAGAACTGTAAGTTTTTTGTCTTTTGCAGAATCAGTTTTATTTTCCTCCCTTCCACAACCAGTTGTTAGGAGCAACGAACTCACAAGTCCTATTCCAACAATCGCTAATCTTCTTATTGTTCTCTTCTTCATTTTTTTCACTTATTACACTACCTTTCCCAATCTCTTATTAATTAAATTTTCTTGAACATAATATAAATGTTAGTTTCACTATGAGTATCATCCGGAAATTTAAACGGTTACATCTACGAACGGTTGAAAAAATTTCCAATAGTGACATCAAACCCACCCAAACATTTATCATACCAAGCACAACATACCTATTATTCCGGTGTTAAATTAAAACCAACTCCCTTGAACTAGCAGCATGACACCCTTTACTTTTCTCCTTTCTCAATTGTTTGATTGCCTTTCTATGATTTTAGTATAATATATGAAACTTTTATTGTCAAACGTTTTCAAAAATAATTTCATTCCGATCGTGTTTATTAATACCTATCTTTCTTTTTACTTCAAAGTAAGTAAATCGTTAAGAGATGTACTTTTTAAAATTTCATTTGTCAAATTAACAAAAAGGGCTGGTAAAAGAAGTGGTTCACAATTAAACTAAAATTAGTACTGTTCTCCTTCTGATAACTGAAAATATTTTATTCATTTTTATGAAAATATTTTCATTTTATCTTGAAATATAACGTACAACGTTGTATGATAGACGTACAACATTAGAATCTCAGCCGATGAAATCCTCCCAATAGAACAACAATTTTTTGCAGGAACAATCATTAGGCATAGAAAGGTACGAGTATGGATAAAGTCGGAATAAAAGAAATTGCAGAAAAGAGTGGCGTTTCATTGACTACAGTTTCAAGGTATTTCAATAAACCCCATTTATTATCAAAAAAAACAAAGGACAAAATTCAGGCGACAATTCAAGAGCTTAACTATAGTCAAGACAATGTTGCAAGAATTTTAGTCACCGGAAAATCAAACCTTGTTGGTATTATTTTCCCTCAACTGCATCTTAGCTTTTACACGGAACTATTGAACCAACTAATTCAATATGGTGAAGAAAAAGATTACAGTTTTATTGTCTATACCTCAAGGGATACAAGAGAAGAAGAACTAGCCATGATTGATAGGCTTAAATCTTATCGGGTGAAGGGTATTGTCTTGCTTAGTCATATTTTAAGCCCTTCAGATATAGAAAAACTTGATGTTCCAATCATTTCTATTGAACGATCCGGAGGAAATTACTGTCAAATAAATAGTGACAACTATACGGGTGGTAAACTTGCAGGAGAAAAATTAATTGAAGATGGCTGTGAGGTGTTAATCCATATAAATAACGGCTACTATGAAAATTGGCCCTCATTTAAGCGTATTGTAGGATTCGAACTAGCAGTTAGAAATATGCCTCATGAAACGATTATCCAAGAAGATTTAACAGATCCTTATTCGGAAATAGCTTCGAAAGCAATGTCAGCTATCGTGGGGACTTTGCTAGATAAATATACTGACAAAAAAATCGGTGTTTTCTGCTCTAATGATGATATTGCCAACATGCTTCAGAGGGATTGTATTCGCAGAGGAATCAAAATTCCAGAAAATATTGAAATTATTGGATATGATAATTCCCCAGTATCTGATTATGCCATTTATCCAATCACATCAATTGATCAAAATATTCCACTAATGGCTCAAATTGCCATAAATTCACTGGAAACATATATTGCTCATGAAAATGTTGTGGCCGCAACATTAATCCCGAAAAAAACAACATTATAAAACTAGAAATCAACCTTAATCACAAAATAAAACAAACGACATCAGATACTCATTTTGCTTTCTTAAAGAGTCTATCTGATGTCGTTTCATATAAAGTTTTTAAAGCAATTTGTAGGTTGTCTATTCATACTTAATTTAACTCTCATTTTGTATTTCATGATCAAATTCTTTAAGGATATACGATTAAAAAGATTCTTAATGAATGAGTTTTCATAATAAAATAACAAAAAAGATGCTAAGCAGAATTTTTTTACCTGACCAACATCTTTTGATTTCATCTCCATCAGTCCAATTTGATAAGCGCTTCTTTTTCAGGACAAGCAAATTCAATTTCTGAGCCATCACTTTTTTTAGCCATAAAAAAAGTACCTCCTTTTTAGAAGATACTTTCATTCTATGCCAATCATGAGACTTAAATAAAATGTCCCACTTTGGCATATTTTGTTTGTGACAACCGCTGTGACAGCCAAAATCAGCTATCAAAGAAGTTTTATCAATTAACAGCGGACTATACACGCTTATAAATAAGGTTATCGATTTTAAAATTCTTATTTGTTTGGTGTGTCCTCATCCATCTTAAGCACTGCCATGAAGGCTTCTTGAGGGACTTCCACGGAACCGATGGATTTCATCCGTTTCTTACCCTCTTTTTGTTTTTCCAGCAACTTACGTTTACGAGAAACATCCCCGCCATAACATTTTGCCAAGACATTTTTTCGTAACGCTTTGATATTAGAACGGGACACTATTTTTTGACCAATAGCTGCCTGCACCGGCACTTCAAATTGCTGGCGCGGAATCAATGCCTTTAATTTTTCGACAATGGCTTTTCCACGATCGTAAGCAAATTCTTTGTGGACGATGAAACTTAATGCATCTACTTTTTCTCCATTCAACAAAATTTCCATTTTTACTAATTTGCTTGGTTTGTAACCAATAATTTCATAATCCAAAGACGCATAACCTTTTGTATGAGATTTCAATCTATCAAAAAAGTCAAAGACGATTTCTGACAAGGGCAGTTCATACACTACGTTTACCCGGTAAGCATCCAAGTAGTCCATCGTGACAAAATCTCCCCGTTTACGCTGGGACAATTCCATCACTGCACCGACATAATCATTAGGCACCATGATTGATGCTTTGACATAAGGCTCTTCTACATAATCAATAAGTCCTTGTTCGGGAAAATCCGCAGGGTTGTCTACGACGATTCTTTCTCCATCTGTTTTTAAAACATGATAAATAACTGAAGGAGCCGTTGTAATCAAATCCAGATTAAATTCACGTTCCAAACGTTCCTGTATCACATCCATGTGGAGCAAGCCTAAGAACCCGCAACGGAAACCAAAACCCAATGCCTGAGATGTTTCCGGTTCAAAGTCCAAAGCAGAATCATTCAATTGCAATTTTTCCAGAGCTTCACGCAAATCATTATATTTTGATGTGTCAATTGGATAGAGTCCGCAATAAACCATGGGATTTAATTTACGGTAACCTTCCAACGGCTCACTGGCAGGATTGTTAGCCAGAGTGACCGTATCCCCGACTTGTGTATCTTGGACAGTCTTGATACTTGCTGTGATATACCCTACATCTCCTACCGATAAGATATCACGCGACACTGGTTTTGGTGAAAAAATTCCCACCTCTGTTACTTCAAACTTCTTGCCATTTTGCATCAGCATAATTTCATCTCCGGGCTTCACCATGCCGTCTATAACTCGTATGTTCAGGACGACCCCGCGATAGCTGTCGTAAACCGAATCGAAAATCAAAGCCTTTAAAGGTGCATCTAAATCTCCCGTAGGTGCAGGGACTTTTTCAACAATCTGCTCTAAAATATCTTCGATACCTATGCCGGCTTTAGCACTAGCCAAAACCGCCTCACTAGCATCAATCCCCACAACGTCTTCGATTTCTTGACGAACTTTTTCAGGATCTGCTGCAGGCAAATCTATTTTATTGATGACCGGAAGTATTTCCAAGTCATTATCAACGGCTAAATAAACATTAGCTAACGTCTGTGCCTCAATACCTTGAGCAGCATCGACAACTAATATTGCTCCTTCACAAGCAGCTAAACTTCGAGAAACTTCATAAGTAAAGTCCACATGGCCGGGAGTATCAATCAAATGAAAAATATACTCCTCCCCATCTTTAGCCTTATACGTAAGTTCCACTGTGTTCAACTTGATAGTGATGCCACGCTCTCTTTCCAAGTCCATGGAATCTAATAATTGATCTTGCATTTCACGGGTCGATACAGTCTCAGTTTGCTGGAGAATCCGGTCTGCCAGCGTCGACTTCCCGTGGTCAATATGAGCAATAATCGAAAAATTCCGAATCTTACTCTGCCTCTCTCTTAATTTTTCTATATCCATCTAAAAAATTCCTACTTTCTTTTCAATCAGCATGTTTAATTATAGCAATATTTTCAAAGCTTTTAAAGTATTTTCATATAGTTGTTACCACTGTTAAAACTTCCCTTTTCAACTAGCAAGGTTATGTCAAAAAGATCTTTGACAATTTTTCATAAATACTCACAACAGAAAATCAAAAAACTCATACACTTTTGTTAAAATATTTTTTTCAAAAAAAATCCCGAAGAAAATCTTCTCAGAGAATTCCTCAGGATTTTATCATTAATCTTTTTTATTCATTTCTCGAATCAATTCGTCTATCCGACTCCCGTAGGCAACCGACTCATCTCGCTTGAAAAACAATTCTGGTGTTCTGTAAATCTGCAGACGAGCGCCTAATTCTTTACGAATTAAACCTTTTGCTTTATCGAAACCAGCTTGTACTTCTTTGACATCTTCTGCCTCATCCGATAAAGTACTGTAGTAAATCGTTGCCTCTTGCAGATCTCCTGTAACAGAGACTTCTGTGATTGTCACTCCTTCTACTCGAGGGTCACGAACTTTTTTTTGCAGAATATCATTAACTTCTTTTTGGATTTCCTGCGCTACTCTACGTGCACGATATTTTGTCATGGTCTTCTCCTCTTACTTATCAGCCTGATTTCCAGCTCACTAAAGATTGACTTGTTAAAAGTAAAAGTTTCGCGGATAATTCCAGGCTAAACGACTTTTATTTCTTCCATAATAAATCCTTCAACGACATCATCAACTTTAAGGTCATTAAAGTTTTCGATCATAGCACCGCATTCATAACCCGCTTTGACTTCTTTGACGTCGTCTTTGAAACGCTTCAGACTGGCAAGCTTGCCTTCAAAAATAACAATGCTGTCACGAATGACACGAACACCGCTATCTCTTTCGATATGCCCATCTGTCACATAACAACCGGCGATGGTGCCGACTTTGGATACTTTATATGTTTCGCGAACCACCATTTGTCCGGTGATCTTCTCCTGATATTCAGGATCAAGCATGCCCTTCATGGCAGTTTCTATTTCTTCGATGGCACGATAGATGACACGATGCAGACGAATATCAACTGTGTCCCCTTCTGCCTGAGTTTTGGCCTGAGGTGTGGCACGAACGTTGAAACCAATGATGATTGCATTACTTGCTGTTGCAAGAGTAATATCACTTTCATTGATTGCTCCGACGGCAGAGTGGACAATTTTTACTCGGACACCCTCTACATCAATTTTCTTCAGACTTGCTGCCAAAGCTTCTGCAGAACCTTGTACGTCCGCTTTGATAATGACATTGACTTCTTTTAGTTCTCCCTCTTTCAAACTTTCAAACAAGTTATCCAAAGTGACCAATGTATTAGCATGACGATGTTCCAGAACTGCTCGTTTTGCACGTTCTTCACCTGCAGCACGTGCGGTTTTTTCATCTTCGAATGTCACAAAATGATCTCCAGCCTGTGGCACATCATTCAAACCAGTAATTTCAACTGGTGAAGACGGTCCAGCAGCTTTTTCACGGCGGCCCACATCATTTGTCATCACACGGACACGGCCAAACGTATTGCCCACAACGATTGGGTCTCCGACTCGTAATGTCCCCTGCTGAACTAACAACGTGGCTACGGCACCTTTTCCTTTGTCCAAACGAGCTTCAATCACTGTTCCGATTGCCCGCTGTGTAGGGTCAGCTTTTAGTTCCTGAACTTCAGAAACAAGCAAGATCATTTCCAGCAAGTCATCAATATTTTTACCAAACTTAGCAGAAATTGGGACAAAGATCGTATCGCCGCCCCAATCTTCTGGAATTAAGCCGTGTTCACTCAATTCCTGCATGACCCGGTCAGGATTAGCTGAAGGTTTATCGATTTTGTTGACTGCAACAATGATGGGTACATCCGCTGCTTTCGCATGATTGATTGCTTCGACAGTCTGCGGCATGACACCATCATCTGCGGCAACCACTAGAATCGTAATGTCAGTGATACTCGCTCCGCGTGCACGCATGCTGGTAAAGGCCGCGTGTCCCGGCGTATCAAGGAACGTGATTGGTTTTCCTTCAATCTCAATCTGATAAGCTCCAATATGCTGAGTAATCCCGCCTGCTTCACCTAAAGAAACTTTCGTGTGGCGAAGAGTGTCCAACAATGTGGTTTTACCATGGTCAACGTGTCCCATAATTGTGACAACAGGAGGACGTGTGACTAGGTTTTCTTGAATTATTGCTTCTGGTTCGAAGAATTTATCAATATCCGCCACATCAACTTGAACTTTTTCTTCAGCTTCGATGCCATAATCAGTAGCCAAAAGTTCAATAGTATCCTTATCCAGTGCTTGGTTTTGATTGACAACCACGCCAAGCATGAATAGCTTTTTAATGATTTCTGCCGGCTCACGATATATTTTCTTTGAAATCTCAGCAACATTCATACCTTCAGTGTAGACTAAAACTTCAGGCAGTTCTCTAAATTTACGTGCAGGTACCGCTGGTTTCGTAGACTGTTGTCTATGTTGTTTCCCTTTTCTGCCCCGCTTATTAAATTTATTCCGGTTTTGGTAATTACCTTGCTGACGATTATCTCCACGGAAATTTTTGGAACGGTTACTACCTTGAGCCCCTTGCTGAGCCCCTTGTTGTTTATTTCCGGTTTGCTGTTTAGCCTGCCCTTGAGTTCTGGCTGGCTGCTGATTAGTTTTGTTTTGTCCTTGGGGTTTATTCCCTTGTTGCACATTTTGACCTTGGGGTTTGTTTCCTCGTTGGACATTCTGTCCTTGGGGTTTATTCCCTTGCTGAACATTTTGACCTTGGGGTTTGTTCCCTTGCTGAACATTTTTTCCTTGCGGTCTGTTGCTCTGCTGTTGTCCCCCTTGTTTAGAATGTTGAGTTTTCTGTGCCGGACGTTGTTGATTTTTATTTTGTGTACTACTTTTTGATTGGTTTTTATTCATATAAGTCGTTTGCTCTTTCTTGCCGCTAGTAGTTTGTTGCGGATTATTTTGTCTGTTTTGATTGGTCCGAGCCTCGTTGCCAGATTGTGGGTGTCTCTGGCCTGTCGCCGGCTTATGACCCGTTTGCGAACGACTAGCTTGGTGCGTCGGTTTCTTGTTCATTTGCTGGGAGCGGTTTTGCTGATGCTTTTGGCTCCCTCTTGCTTGATTGTCTTGCTGTTGTTGCTGATTTTTCTGTGTTGAGGGTTGTTTGGACTGCGCTGGTTGTTGTTTTTGACTAGCTGCTTTTGCTCTAAACGCATGACTAATCTTTTCAGCTTGAGAGCTGTCAACGGTCGCCATATGATTTTTCACTTCAATCCCAAGTGTTTTAGCTTTATCGATAACCGCCTTACTTGATTGATTGATTTCTTTGGCTAATTCATAAATTCTTTTTTTTCCCATGCAATCACCTTCCTAACTTGATATTAACTCCCTTAGTTTCTCAGCAAATCCTTTGTCTTTCACCCCACAAACCATTCGTGTTTTGCCAATTGCTTGACTGATTTCAGTTTGAGTGAACAGTGAATAACAAGGAATTTGATAATGAGAACATTTATCTGTGAGTTTTTTTCGGGTATTGGCACTGGCATCTTCTGCTAATAGTACGAGCTGGACTTTTCGAGCCCGGATATCTTGCAAAACAAGCCCTTCACCGGAAACGATTTTCCCTGCTCTCGTGGCCATCCCTAATAAGTTTAACGCTTTTTCGCGATTATTCATTTTCCAAACAATTCCTGTCTTGCTTTTTGATGGGTAACATAATCTATCAGCTCTTGATAAAATTCATCAGAAATTTTTACATTTAGTACCCGAGAAAGAATATCTTCTGTCTGTGCCTTCTTTGCCACTTCCGGCTCAATAGAAACGTAAGCACCACGGCCCGGCATTTTTCCTGAAGGATCGATCGATACCTCTCCTTCTTTAGAGCGGACAATGCGTATCATCTCTTTTTTGTTTTTCATTTCTCCAGAAACCACACATTTTCTTAAAGGAACTTTACGCTGTTTCATCTATTTTTTGCCTCCGTTCTCACTCTTCCTCAGAAAAGCTCTCATCAACAATTTCATTTTCTTCAGTCACATCTTCTGCTGCTTCATCGTCAGATGCTTGAAAGTTTTCTTCTGTTTCCATGCCTTCTTCAGTTTCAGTATCCGTAAAATCATCCATATCTTCTTCAAATTCTTCTGCTTTGGCTGCATCTTCAGCCGCCCATTGTTCCCGTAAAGCTTCCATATCAGATTCAGATTTGATGTCAATTTTGAAATTAGTTAACTTTGCAGCCAGTCGTGCATTTTGTCCACGCTTGCCAATAGCTAATGATAACTGATAATCAGGGACGACCACTGTACAAGAACGACTATTATTGTCATCAGAAAAATTAACTTCCAAAACCTGTGCCGGATTCAAAGCGTTGGCAATATACACTGCCGGATCATCGTCCCACTCGACGATGTCCATATTTTCGCCTCTCAATTCATTGACGATAGCCTGCACCCGTTGCCCTCTTGGACCTACACAAGTCCCCACCGGGTCCACATTTGGATCTTCTGAACGCACAGAAACCTTTGAACGGTCTCCTGCTTCACGTGCCACATTGACAATTTCCACCACACCGTCATAGACTTCCGGTACTTCTTGTTCAAACAATCGTTTTAACAAATCCGGATGACTGCGGCTGACAAAAACCTGCGGGCCTTTAGATGTGTTTTCCACTTTGGAAACATAAACCTTAATGCGGTCATGAGGTTGATAGACCTCATTTGGAATTTGGTCTTGCCGGGATAAAACCGCTTCGATTTTCCCAAGATTGACATAAATATAGCGGTGATCCTGACGTTCCACAATCCCTTGCATGATTTCATTTTCATACGCACTGAATTCTTCATAAATAATTAAACGTTCTGCTTCACGTACCCTTTGTAAAATAACTTGTTTTGCTGTTTGTGCAGCAATTCGCCCAAAATCCTTCGGTGTTACTTCAAAGTTGATTTTGTCCCCGAGTTCATAAGCCGGATTTATCTTCATAGCTTCCTCTAAAGATACTTCCAATTGAGAATCCATCACCACATCTGTCACTTCTTTGACAGCAAACACGTGGATATTTCCTTTTTTCTCATCAAATTCTACCTGTACATTTTGTGCCTGACCATAATGTCTTTTATAAGCAGAAACTAACGCCGCTTCAAGAGCATCGATCACGATTTCTTTTGAAATGCCTTTTTCTACTTCCAACGCTTCAAGAGCATTTAACATTTCTTTACTCATGAGTTTTACTATCCTCCATTACGTTTTCTTAAAATTGAATCGCCAGTCTCGCCTTGGCAATATTGCTTCTTTGGAATGTAAATTCTTTCTTCATCGTTTTGATTTTTACTAACAATGTTAATTCATCAGCAGTTAATTTCGTTAAAAACCCTTCAAATTGCTTTTCACCTTCAACTGCAGCATAAAGAGAAATATGGATGTACTCATCCAAAGCTTTTTGAAAGTCTTCTTCTTTTTTCAATGGCCTTTCGACACCAGGAGAGGAGACTTCTAAAAAATACGCTTGTGGAATAGGATCTGGATCTAGTGTATCCATTTTTTCACTTAACTGTTCGCTAACGATGGCACATTCTTCGATATCAATACCATTTGGCTTATCAATATAAACGCGCAGGAACCAGTTTCTACCTTCCTTTACAAACTCAATGTCTACAAGTTCAAACTTTAATTGATCTAGAATAGGGGTCACAACTTCACTAACAGTTTCCACAACACTACTCAATTAATTTCGCCTCCTTCATGGGAATCTGTCTATCCATCAAAAAGAGTGAGCGTTCCGCACGCTCACTCTTTCCTCCGGTATCAATCTAAAAAAATTATAACACATTTTCATGCAGCTTTCAACAAATCCTTTCTCGTTGCTTTTTAACGCCATTTGACCCTTCGTCAGCTTATTTTTAATTGGTTAATTTTTCCTAAATCTTCTGAAAAACTATTGGTTCCTGTCCTTTCACTTGCTATGATGAGGTCATTAAGCATGGAAAGGAAGCAGTTATGACCATGAGTAATTTTATTCCCATTACTTTGATTTTTCTTGTCGTGATTATCTTAGAAGGAGTCAGGGAGAATCGTGTTCTCTCTGTGGCAGAACATAAAATAACCTCTGTGAAACAATCATCTCTCAAAATTGCCCAATTATCAGATTTGCAGTACCCCAGGTTGAGAATCAATGAAGACACACTCATTGAAGAATTAAAGAAGGGCCAGCCCGACTTGATTTTTTTGACAGGTGACACGATTGATCGGACAGAATCAGTAAAACAAACAAAATTAAAAACATTATTACCGAAACTCACAGCGATTGCGCCAGTATTTATCGTTGCAGGTAATCATGAAACAACTAGCGGACAATATGATGAATGGCGGCAAATGATTGATGCGTCTGATGCCATATTACTGGAAAATGAAATCCAAGAGCTTGAAATCAATGGATATCAGATTGCTGTGGGGGGACTTTGCGAATATCAAATCGCTTTTCCGCAAGAGCAGTTGGACAAACTAAAAGATAAGCAACAGTTTTTACTCTTATCCCATCATCCGGAGATATTTGAAAGCATCATTGAGTTGCTTCCGAAGAATGAGACATTTGACACTTATATTTTCAGCGGTCATGCTCATGGAGGACAAATTATTATTCCGGGGATTGGCGGGCTTTTGTCGCCAAATCAGGGGTTATTCCCCAAAATTACTGACGGTATTTATGATTCTGAACAAACTCAGCAGGCAAAGCTGATTGTTAGCCGAGGGTTGGCGAATAGCCGTTTCCCATTAAGAATCAACAACTATCCTCAGCTCAATTTTTTAACTATCGAATAACTTATTGAAAGTCCCTAGAGATATCCGTTGGGACTTTCCAAACCAAGTAAAAGCCGTCTCGCAACTTCTAAGACGGCTTTTTTATTCTGTTCCAAAGTGTTGACGGGTCTCTTTTTCCCGAGCCAAACAGCTGACTCCTATGTTTCACTAGTTTTCCTGATACTTTGCTTAGTTAACTTCTTAATTCATTTTGTTTCCTCGATACTTAGTTATTTTTGACAACACGATAGTTGCTAAAAAATAACCAAGAAAACTGAACACCAATGAAAAAACTAAAAACCAAGGACTATGAGATATGTTTTCTGGCAGTTTAGTCCCAACGTAAAACAAAACTGCAAACAAAAGCAATGCAAAAACGAGAGACAAAATTTTCTGAAAAATATTTTTCCGTGAGAAATCACTTTTTCCATTATCATCTGAGGGCAAGTGGCTATCATTAAACGGATCCCGGCTAATCAACCTGTTGTCTCTATCGATATCATCTTTCCCGATAGACCAGCGTTTATCATTCAAAGCCATAGCGCTCTCCTTTCTTAGTTAAGGACATCGCAGGTTCACCAAAAATCATGACAAGACACTTCTTTATTTCAACTTAATTATACCATTTTTTTATTACTGATAGTGTCAGAAAGACCTGTGGATACACTGAAATTTAGGACTTCTTCACTCCAGAAAGGCCCAAAGAATCAGCTAAACAAAGCTGACTGTTTCAGTCACATGGATTTTTGGATCAAGGGATTGGATGACGGGACAGTTTCTTCCGATCAATCTAAGACTGCGGGTGGCCTTATCCTGAAATTCCGGCGCAACTGACAAATAAAAAGTCATCTCGATTTTATCGACAGGCTTGCTCGGCCGCTCTGTGTCACGAGTGTAGTCAATGATGACTTTTTCAAAGGTATAAGGTACTTTTGAATTAAACAAAATAGACTGATAAACATAAGCTCCGCAAGCACCCACCGCTGCCACCAAACTTTGGACTGGAGAGTAGCCAAAGTCTCGCAGCATTACCCAATTTCCTGAGTCTACGGGTAATTCTAACCCTTCATCCCCTTGGATTAATTCCAACGTATGTTCACTCATTTTCTTTTCCCTCCTTTAATGTAAAATGCTTTGCTACTACTTCTATTCTACTTGATATACCTAAATTCCTCTAAGAATAAGTTCCATGTCAAAACCGTTCTCGCTTTGTCAACTTTGGTTTTAAACTAACCCTCTAAGAATAGTCATCTCTATCGATTAATTTTTTCGATAAAAAAGCGGCTATATCCGCCGCTTGCTTTCCACTACATGATGGATCAATACTTTTCTAGAATTTATTCATAATTTCCTCGACATTTTTAATCATCACTGAAATCGTTCCATCCGGGTTATTGATAAATTCAATAATTTCCTTGTCCCAGTACAGTTCAATAGGTACAGTAATCTCAATCCCATTAGCCAGTTTCAGCTTTTGCTTGCTGTATTTCTTTTCAAATTTTGTGACGTTGGTAGGTACGTCCTCTGTGAAATTCGTTCTTTCCACATAGTCTAGATACTCTTGCTTGGCACTGTGATTGTTCTCAAAAACCGCCTCGGCAATTCTGTCATTAACAATCTTGCCTTCTTCTTCGATACTCTCATAAATTGCCTGCTGGACATTGGCAAAACTTTCGTATTTTTCTTCATTGTACTTGTCTGCCACTTTCTGAACAGCTTTTTTAACAATTTTTATATTTTCCGCTGCTGAAGGAGAAGACTGAACTTCAAAAATTCGTTCCGTCAGGTAACTGACCTTCTTGCCTTCTATTTTATATTTTTTTCAATGGCGTGAAATTCAAGGGTTTCTAAATAAATCAAAATCCCTTCGTCCACTCTTTGCCCCATGTTCGGCAGGATCGTCTTATTCACGATGATATTATTTACCATTTGATCGTCCACATAATCGACAAAATGCGTCAGTGCGGGTTTATAATTTAATTTAAATATCCCTAAAAAAGGCTGCTCGTCCTCAGCTATGCCTTGAACAACTAACAAATCACCGTTAGGGACATCCTCAGCTTGTTTTAAGCAGTCAAAAAAGACTTGAGCGATCGTATGACTCTTCTCAAGAAAAGACATTTCCTTGTCCATCAATTGCTTGACAAAGTCATTCGTCCGGTCCAACTCTCCCACCTTTATATCTCCGTCTAAAAATTTATTCAATAATTTATCTGCATATTGGTGGATAATTTGTTCTTTCAAGTCTAATTCTCTTTGAGAGATAGTCAACGACCCTGTTTCAAAGTCCAACATGTGCAAAATTCCCTGTTCTATTTTCATAAGACAACTCCTTAAAAATTTCTACTGTCCTATTATACATGAAAATAGCAAAAAGAACGCCTCGATTATTCATCAAGGCATTCTCTCTTAGTCAAAATCATATAGTGTTGTGGATAGGTAACGCTCTCCGTTGTCTGGAATCACTGCAACGACAGTATGTCCTGCCCCAAGTTTTTTGGCCACATCTACAGCCGCTTTGACTGCTGCTCCGCCAGAAATCCCAACAAGAATTCCTTCTTTTTGTGCTGCGACACGTGCAGTAGTGATTGCCTCGTCGCTTGTCACTGGGATTATTTCATCATAAGCAGATTTGTCCAACGTCTTAGGAATAAATCCGGCACCAATTCCTTGAATTTTATGAGGAGCATGGACGCCTCCTCTTAAAATTTCCGATTCCGCAGGTTCTACTGCATAAAATTTAGTTTCAGGGTCATGTTGGTGCAACACACGATGGACACCTGTAATCGTTCCACCTGTTCCTACACCTGCTACGAAGGCATCGATTTTTTCTCCTTCAAACGCGGCGAGGATTTCTTCCCCAGTGGTCTCTTCATGCTTGGCAGGGTTCGCCGGGTTATCAAATTGCAGCGGTAAAAAGAAACCATCTTGTTCTGCTAGCTCTTGTGCTTTAGCAATAGAAGCTTTCATCCCTTCAGCTCCCGGTGTCAAAATCAATTCTGCTCCATAAGCTTTCATCAACTTTTGACGTTCCACACTCATCGTGTCAGGCATAATGATTACTGCCTTATAGCCCTTCGCTGCTGCGACCATCGCAATACCAATACCTGTATTTCCACTTGTAGGCTCTACAATCGTATCTCCCGGATGGAGTAAGCCATCTTTTTCAGCTTGTTCAATCATACCAAGAGCTATCCGGTCTTTGACGCTGCCTCCCGGATTAAAAAATTCTAATTTCAAATAAACCGCGGCATCTTCCGGTCCTGTAAAATGATTTAATTTAACTAAAGGTGTATTGCCTATCAACTCTAAAATATTATCTACTTTTTTCATTGTGTTCCTCCCCTGAATTAACTATCAACCTGATAAAAAATGTCTTTTATTGCTAAAAAACATAGACTCATTTTAAAGCAAACTGCGTTTTAAGGCAAATAAAAAGTCAGACAATTCCCGTCTGACTTTAATATTTTATCGTCATTTTCTATTGCTATCTTCTTGTCTTCTTACTCTGACTGGGACCCTGCTGTTCAAGAACTGATGTATTATGTGGTAGAAGGCAACTCCGCTGAGAGTTGTTACGCTAAGACTAATTATCCACTGTAAACTGTTCATGTCGATCACTTCCCTCTGTCTTATTTACATCTTTAATTATACTAGATATTTGACATAAAACTCAACAAGTATGCTTACCAATGAAGACATTCATCTAAATCTTATATCATTTGACAGAATTCTTGCAGACGGCTTGTGCCATTTGAAAAAATCAGTTGTACTCCCGTCTTAATCTTCCGCTGAATTGGCAAAGCACTTCATAAGGAATCGTTCCAATATAGTTTGCAATATCGACGACTGAAATCTCCTGAGTTCCAGATGTGCCGACTAACACTACTTCTGTTCCTACATCATATTCTTTTGGCAAACGAATCATGCATTGATCCATGCAAACCCGTCCCACGATTTCGCATGGCTGTCCATCAACCAACACATGAAACCCTTGCAGTCTGCGATGCCAGCCATCAGCATAACCGATAGGCAAAGTTCCAATCCATTCTTCTTCTCTAGCAGTATAGGTGGCACCGTAGCTTATAGTATCTCCCGGAAAAACTTGCTTTACAAAAATTAATTTGCTTTTTAAAGACAGCGCCGGCTTTAATTTGTAGGGAAGCGCCAGCGTATCGCCCGATGGATTGACACCATACATGGCAAGTCCCAAGCGAATGATGTCAGAGGGACACTCCGAGTGCCAGATAGCTGTGGCACTATTGGCACAGTGGACATAGGTTGGCTTCTCAGCTACGACAGCTAAAAATTCTTTCAGCTTCTCCTGCTGCTGTTCAAAAATAGTCGTATCTGCTTCGTCCGCTGTGGCAAAGTGCGTGAAAATACCTTCCAGATACAGAGCCGGACTGGCGGAGATTATTTTCAGGCCTTCTAAGAAATCTGCCACTGTTTGGTAACCGATTCTTCCCATGCCGGTATCGACTTTTAAATGTATTTTTAAAGGAGCCAATTTGCCGTTAAGAGTGTTCCCCTGTAAAAGGTTTTTCAGCCAAATATTATCCCCAGCTGTGACAGAGATATCATGCTCTTGTGCCAATTGCGCACTCTCTTCTTCAATCAATCCCATGACTAAGACTGGAACAGTGAAACCTGCTTTTCGCACGTCCAAAGCTTCATCAATGGTAGCAACACAAATCCCCTGTGCTCCTCCTTCTAGTGCAGCACGTGCGACTTCAATCGCTCCGTGACCATAACCATCGGCCTTCACAACTGCAAACACTTGATCTTCCGGCTGCCTATCTTCTAGGATTTTTTTTATATTATATTTTATTGCTTCACTATCTACAAAAATTGTAGACGAACGATTCCAGCTCGTATTCATAAACATCCCTCATTTCGAATAAATCCAAGACGCCTGCTCATGACTCAGGACGTTTTGGGTCAAGTTGCCGTGGATAAATAAAAAAAGAAAACTAAATAAAAGCTTGCCCCAGCAATTAACCCACTTCTTTGAATCAATTACTTTTTATTTTCCTTTTTATTAGCACTTGAGACAAGATTTTCCAACTGTTGAAACTTTATCGACAAAACTTCCATCTCATCGGTTATTTTCTTGACTTTTATAAAAGAAATAAAACTTATAATCAGTCCAAGTAAGACTGCTGCCAAAGCAATTATTTGCTGTACTGATGTCATTTTCTCATCCCCTATCTAAATTTTCTGTTGCTGATATGAGTCGCTATCTGCCCCTCTCTTAATGAACAACGGGAATTCCATTGATTATGATGTCCTATGCCGAAAGAAAAAATCACTCTGAAATCTTATAGTCAAAAGCTCAGTCAAACACTGGCATAACTGACACAAAACATGTGAAAGAACGCACCTCTGCTGCACTTCAAAGGACAGAGGAGAATCTTTTTTTGCAGATTTATAGTATCATAAAATTTATAAAAAAGCGATACCACCTATGGCTTCCGCAATCTCAAAGTAGCTCATCAACTAGTAAAAGTCTACCGACTCTAATTGTTTGCCGTCAAGTTTCATGATAAAATAAATTCAGAAACTCTAGAAAGAGGCTTGCCATGATAAAAATGATCATTATTCTATTGCTAGGCTACCTGCTTGGCTCCATTCCTTCGGGCGTATGGATAGGCCGCTTATTTTTTCAAAAAGATATCCGAAAGTATGGCAGCGGCAATTCCGGCACCACTAATACTTTTCGTGTTTTAGGAAAAACAGCGGGTGTGTCAGTCCTGATTATGGATATTTTAAAAGGGACGTTAGCAACTTCCCTGCCTTTGCTTTTACATTCAGATCTTCCAAAATTATGGGTGGGACTCGCCGCGATTTTAGGGCATACGTTCCCGATTTTTGCTAATTTTAAAGGAGGAAAAGCAGTGGCTACCAGTGCCGGGATGCTGCTAGGCTATTCGCCATTATTTTTTGTTTACTCAGCGGCTATTTTTGCAATATTTCTGCTCATCACCAGCACCGTTAGTTTGAGCAGCATGATCAGTGCCGTCCTGATTACTTTATCCACCTTTATCTTGCCCTTTATTGCCCCAATGATTTTACCTGAATTCGATTGGCTACTGTCTGTGCTGGCAATTTGCATCACTGCATTTATTTTTTACCGCCACAAAGACAATATCAAACGGATAAAGGATGGGACAGAAAATCGTGTGCCATTTGGCTTGCGTAAAGACGATAAGAAAAAATCAGAAAAATAAGAAGAAGACCCCAAATGTTGCTCAATCTTCAACATTTGGGGCCTTTTAATTTCCGTTATTCCACCTCAATCAGAAACTCATGGGATCTGATTTCTTCTTGTTTCAATGATAAGACACCGGTTTTCTCATGTAATTCCCCAGTGGCATCAAGAGTATCTGCAATCCCTTGCCAAGGCTCAATACAAACAAAAGGTGCTTCTTTCGGATAGGGACTCCAAATGCCGACAAAAGGCATATTATCGTAAGAAACAACGACTTTATGACTGCTTTTTTCCGACTGGATGGCAAAAGAATTTTTTTCCGGTGTTTCATAAATCAAGGCATCATTGGCGAATAATTCTCTTGAAAAGGCGATACTCGTATTTGTTTGACCTAAAGTTATATTTTCACTGTCGACGTAGGGACCGGACAACGGCAGTAAAATCCTCGACTTGGACGGCGAGAACTTCAGATAATAATCCTCAAACTCCCCTTCCCCATTGATGGGCACATTAAATGCCGGATGTCCTCCGACAGAATACCACATCGTTTCTTGACCGGTGTTTTTCACCAGATAGCGAGTTAATAATCCGTTACCTTCCACACTGTACTGAAGCTGCAATTCAAAATCATAAGGATAAACTTCTTTTGTTTCAGCATCACTCTTTAGCGAAAAAACAATCATCTCATCCGTATGAGTCAGAACGGTGAATTCTTTATCTCGAGCAAATCCGTGCTGCCCCATGGGAAACTCTTTTCCGTCCACGAAATACCGGTCATTTTTCAAACGGCCGACAAAAGGAAACAGAACGGGAGCCTGACGTCCCCAAAATTCTTCATCACCCTGCCACAAAAATTCGACAGCTGATTCACGACTTTTTAAACTGGTCAATTCTGCACCCGCGGTTTTAAACGTTGCTTCCAACAAATCATTACCTATCGTTAATGTCATTGTACAACTCCTCCAAGTTCTAAACTGTTTTTTTGTCCAGCGTTTCTTTTAACTGATGATTCAAAATTTTAATATAGGTGCCTTTCATGCCAAGAGAACGGGATTCAATGACTCCGGCTGACTCTAATTTTCTCAGAGCATTGACAATCACCGAGCGAGTAATGCCGATTTTATCGGCTATGTTGGAAGCTGTCAGCCTTCCCTCATCCCCTTCCAGCTCATCAAAAATAGCTTTCACTGCTACTAATTCGCTGTAAGACAAGGTCCCAATAGCCATTTGAACGGCAGTGGAACTGCGGATATCCTCTTCGATGTCTTTAAAAATTTGATACAAAATCTGCATACCAACAACTGTGGCACTATATTCTGCTAAAATCAAATCTTCCTCAGTAAAATTTTTATGGATCCGGCCTAAAACAATCGTTCCCAAGCGTTCCCCTGCCCCGAAAAGAGGGACAATCGTCGTCAATGCTGTGGGATACTCTGCGCCAAGTTCCACTGGAAAAGCAGTCCGGCGATCAGAGATAGGCAAATTCACTTCTGTTTGTTTGATTAATTTGATGTCATTAGTGTACTCTTCGGGAAATTTTAAATCCTCAAACATTTTTTTCACTCTGGCATTGTTGATGTCATGCTGAACATGAAACCCAATCACCCGGCCTTCGCTATCAATGATATAAGCATTGCTGTTGAGGATGTTTCCTAACACATGGGCCATTTCCTCATAAGGTAATTTACGGCCATGTTTAAACGTATTTTTCTGTTGCAGCAATTGATTGATTTCTCGAGTTTTTCCTAACAAATCTTTCATGGATGGCACTCCCTCTATTTTGATATCCTTTGTTTCACACATTTCAAATGATAATCTGTCAAACATCAGAGCCCTTTTAAAGATTTACAATATAAAACGTGTCAAGTCCTGATCTTCCACGATTGACCCGAGTTTTTCCATCACATAACTTTCTGTAATCATGATGTCGCCCATTTGCATATCAGCAGATTCAAACAGTAAATCTTCTAATAATTTTTCCAAAATAGTGTGCAGGCGGCGGGCACCGATATTGTCCGTATCTGAGTTGACTTGATAAGCGATTTCCGCAATTTTTTCAACAGCTTCTTTCGTAAATGTGACATCGATATTTTCTGTTGCCAGCAACGCAATATACTGCTTTATCAATGCATTTTCCGGCTCAGTTAAAATTCTGACAAAGTCATCTTTGGTCAAATCATCCAACTCCACGCGAATCGGGAAACGTCCTTGCAGTTCTGGAATCAAATCACTCGGTTTAGTTAAATGAAACGCCCCTGAGGCAATAAACAAAATGTAATCTGTATTGACCGTGCCGTATTTGGTATGAATCTGAGACCCTTCGACGATCGGCAAGATATCCCGCTGGACCCCTTCGCGCGAGACTTCACCGGAGTGTTCCGATTTCGACGTAATCTTATCAAACTCATCAATAAAAATTATCCCGCTATTTTCCGCCAATTTGACGGCTTCGCTGTTAATATCTGCTTTATTGACAATTTTTTCCGATTCTTCACGTATCAATATTTCTCTAGCCTCAGCTACGGTCGCCGTCCGTTTGATTTTTTTCTTCGGTGTCAAAGCACTCAACGTGTCCCCTAAATCAATCCCCATTTGCTCCAACCCTTGATTAGTCGGCATTTGGATTTTAGGTTCTTCGATTTCAATCGTCACTTCCCGATTTTCCAGTAACCCTTTTTCCAACTGATCCTTCACTGTCTGGCGATTTGCCTTGACTGTGTCAGTGACCTCTTCCTGCTCTTCTTCAGTTTGCGGATTTTGCAAAGCATTCATCATTTGCATCATCATATCCATTTGTCCACGGTTTTTCTTTTGTTCCTTTTTGATTCCCGGAACTAATAACTTCACTAGACGGTCATCGGCGATTTTTCTTGCCTGAGAATACACTCGGCTATATTGCTGTTCTTCGACGATTCTAATACTGAACTCGACTAAATCACGGACCATGGATTCCACATCACGTCCCACGTAGCCCACTTCGGTAAATTTAGTCGCCTCAACTTTAACAAACGGTGCGTTAACGATATGGGCTAACCGACGAGCGATTTCTGTTTTCCCTACCCCTGTGGGTCCGATCATCAGCATATTTTTAGGAGTCACTTCTTTTCGCATGTCTTCATCCAGCTGCATCCGGCGATAGCGATTCCTCAAAGCAACAGCCACAGATTTTTTTGCCTGCTCCTGTCCGATAATATATTGATCTAAGTCTTTAACAATTTCTCTTGGCGTTTTTTTCATTTGATTCATTTTATGGACACCTCTTTTATAATTCTTCTACAGAAATATTATGATTTGTGAAAACACATATATCTCCAGCGACGGTCAATGCCTCTTTGGCAATTTCCGCTGCTGTTAAATCTTCTCGGCCATTACGCTTCAATGCTCTAGCCGCTGCCAAAGCATAATTTCCTCCTGAGCCGATCGCCAATATGCCATCATCAGGGGCAATCACTTCGCCTGTCCCTGAAACAATCAGCATTTCTTTATCATTCATCACAATCAGCATCGCTTCCAGTTTCTGCATGACTTTGTCACTGCGCCATTCCATGGCTAATTCTACTGCCGCCCGCATCAAGTTGCCTTTGTATTCGTTTAGTTTTCCCTCAAACTTATTCTCCAAATTAAAAGCATCTGCCACACTGCCTGCAAAACCGACAACTACTTGATTGTTGTAAATTCTGCGGACTTTTTTTGCTGTCCCTTTCATGATCACAGACTCGCCCATGGTCACCTGTCCGTCACCGGCCATCGCAAATTTTCCGTCCTTCTCTACTGCACAAATGGTGGTGCTGTGAAATGTTGTATAACTCATAACTGTCATTCCTTCTTTCTTTTATGCTCGAGGGTGAAACGCTCGATAACTTTTTTGCAGATTTTCTTTCGTAACATGAGTATAAATTTGTGTGGAGGATAAGCTGGCATGTCCCAGCAATTCCTGTACCGTCCGCATATCAGCCCCATTATTTAATAAATGGGTTGCAAATGTATGCCTCAGCATATGGGGGTGAATGTCTGTCGTAAGACTGCTTTTTTTGATTATTTCCTTTAGCACATATTCGATTCCCCGGGGTGTAATCTGATCTCCCCGATGGTTAACAAAGACAAATCCATGTGCCTTCCCATACTTATTCATAAGCGGTTTACGGCTGTTTTCCAGATAATCTCTCAAAGCATCGGCTGCGTAGGAACCAAAAGGGATGTAACGCTCCTTGTCCCCTTTCCCGTGAACCAGTAAAATTTCCATTTGAAAATCGATATTTTCTATTTTTAAATTCGCACACTCACTGACCCGCATCCCTGTCCCATACAATAATTCTAGTAAAGCAATATTACGAATAGCCAGCGGAGAATCTCCCTTTGCGGCTTCAAATAGCGCATCCATTTCTTTTTCATAAAAAAAACGTGGCAAGCGCAACTGACCCTTTTTCATTTGAACATAAGAAAAAGGATTTTCTTCGATTTGCTGCTGTTGTAATAAAAAGTGATAAAAGGATCTTAAACTGGAAACCTTTCTTCCGATTGTATTGCGGCTGTAGTTTTTATCGTATAAGTAAGAAAGGTAGATGCGGACATCTTGGTGATCAATCGCCAAAAAATCTTCATCCCCAGAGTCTTTTAAAAAAGTCAAAAAATTAGAAATATCCTCTTGATAAGCAATTTTTGTCTTGTCTGAGTAATTTCTTTCAACAATCAAATACTCTAAAAAACTTTCTACCCAAATGTTATCCATGAGAAGCTCCTTCCAATTTCTGTAAGCCTAATGTATCATAATCATTTTTTAGATACAATTAAATTGTCAGAATTTACCAAATTTTTGGAAATTTAGACACAATTTCTTCAATAATTTTCTTATTTTCAGCCATCCGCAGCTTAAAAATTCATGCAATCAGTTTTTAAGTCCTCGCTTATCTGCTAAAATAAAGCTATAAAATTAAGGGAGGCGCTTTCATGATTCAAAAATTAACAACTCAGAAACAATTTGAAGAGAGTTATTTGATCAGCTCTTATGCTTTTTTATCGGGGAATATCGAATCTCCAGCAGACCGGCAAGTATTTTATGATAAATGTCGCTTCACGGATAACTATGGTATCTATGAAGACGAAAAATTAACAAATCAATTGATCAGTCATCCTTTTCAGGCCAATATTTTCGGTATCACCATGTCTATGGGGGGAATTGCTGATGTGGTGTCGATTCCGGAAAAACGGGGAGAAGGAAAAAATCGACTGCTTTTTGAAAAACTCTTTGAAGATTACCGCAAAACGAAAACTTTGATCTCATATTTAGCCCCTTTCTCCCACAGATTTTATCGTAATTTTGGTTATGCCACAGCTTTTGAAGATCAGTTTGTTACTTTATCCAAGTACGAAATTAATAAATTAACTTCTGAAAAAAAAGGAACATTTAAGTTAGTGGACTGGCAGTCACCCAAAGACTTGCAAGATTTAAAAAGTGTGTATCGGAGCACTCTCGAAAAAGAACACGGCGCTTTGGTACGGTCTGACTGGTGGTGGGATTATATCAGAGCCCATTATCCTAAACGTTTTACGGTTTTGTCTTACAATGATGAGGGCTCCCCGGAAGGATATATGATGTATGAGCTGAATGGTTCTGATTCCACATTTTCAGTAAGGGAATTAGCCTTTCAAACATATTTTTCATTCAGCAAACTACTGACTTACATGAAAAATCATACGGGAAGCTATGACACTTTCATTATCAAGTCTTCTCCCCACAATCAATGGACAACCTTTTTAGACGAACCCGCTTTTTTGGAAAAGAGTCTTTCTGCTAGTCTGATGGTACGAATCATACTTTTAGAGGAGTTCATCAAGCAGTTTCCCTTTAGACTAACGTCAGATAAATACTCTCTTATTTTAGATGTGACAGATACACATTGCCCTTGGAACAATCACTTGTGGCGTCTGACCATTATCAATGGCACAGGAAAGCTGACAAAGATTTCTTCTGCTGATAACGTGGACATTGCAGGAACCATTGAGTCTTTTACTCAATTATTTTTACGGATAGTTTCAGGCAAAGATCTTTTATTTCATGAAAAAATCAGAGGAAACAAACAGAGCATCGATATTCTAGACAGCCTTATCCCACTCGAAAAGCCTTATGCCCACGATCATTTTTAATTAATCAGTCAAAAAAAAACGACCTCCCAAAAACTAGATTTTTAATCTAACTTTTGGGGGTCGATATATATTTATTCTTTTTACATTTCCAAAGTATTGATTAACTCCAACGCCCGCTCTGCCACTTTCGTGTACCGTTCTTTCTTATCACGGATGCGTTCCTCAAGAGGCGGGATAATGCCAAAATTGACATTCATCGGTTGAAAATGTTTGCCTTCTGCTTGAGTGATATAATGAGCCAATGCACCCATCGCTGTTTCTGGAGGTAAAGTAATCGGTGATGTGCTTTTTGCCAACTTCGCGGCATTTATCCCTGCCAGCAGCCCGCTGGCGGCACTTTCCACATACCCTTCTACTCCTGTCATCTGTCCCGCAAAAAATAAATCAGCTCTTTTTTTAGTCTGATAGGTGGGCAACAAAATTTCCGGCGACTTTAAAAAAGTATTGCGATGCATGACGCCGTAACGGACGATTTCTGCGTTCTCTAATCCGGGAATCATGCGAATCACTCGTTTTTGTTCTCCCCATTTTAAATGTGTTTGAAAACCTACAATATTAAACAATGATCCGGCGGCATTATCTTGTCGCAACTGAACCACAGCATAAGGACGTTTGTTTGTTTTGGGATCTTCCAATCCAACAGGTTTCATAGGACCAAACAACATTGTTTTTTCCCCCCGTGAGGCCATCACCTCAATCGGCATACACCCTTCAAACACTTTGACATCTTCAAAACTATTTAATGGGGCCACTTCAGCTTCGATTAGAGCCTCGCGAAAAGCATAAAACTCTTCTTTGGTCATAGGACAATTCAGATAAGCTGCTTCACCTTTGTCATATCTGGATTTCAAATAAACTTTATCCATGTCGATAGAAGACTTTTCAATAATTGGTGCTGCGGCATCGTAAAAATATAAACTTTCAGATTGTGTGAATCTTGCAATATCTTCGGCCAATTTATCTGAGGTCAAAGGACCTGTGGCAACGATGGTCAATCCTTCAGGCAAGCGGTCAACCTCTTCATCAAATACAGTGATGTTGGGATGAGAACGCAATTTTTCTGTCACATATTCAGAAAAAACAGTTCTATCTACGGCAAGAGCTCCGCCAGCCGGGACTTCCGCTGCATCTGCTGCTGCCATGATCAAAGAATCAAAATGACGCATTTCTTCTTTTAACAACCCTACAGCATTCGTGATACTTCTGCCTCTAAAGGAATTAGAACAAACCAATTCAGCAAAATTTTCTGTGACATGGGCCGGTGTTTTTTTGTTTTTCCGCATTTCAAACAACATGACCCGTACACCTGCTTGTGCCGCCTGCCAAGCCGCTTCGCTTCCCGCTAAACCAGCGCCAATAATTGTAACTTCTTCTGCCATTGCTTCCCCTCTTTTCGCCAGTTTGAGTTGTTTGCCTTACACGTTTTTATTTTTGCACATCTTCTTGATAATCACAGTTACTGCAGCGAACTTGCTTGCCGCCTTTAACTTTTTTCTCAACTAAATAATGGTCACATTTTGGACAATTCCGAGGAATCGGTTTATCCCAAGAGGTGAACTCACATTCTGGGTAACGACTGCACCCATAAAAAATCCGGTTTTTCTTGGTTTTTCTCTCGATGACTTCCCCTTCATGACACGTAGGACATTTCATGCCGATTTCTTTGACAATCGCTTTTGTATTGCGACATTCTGGGAAATTGCTGCAAGCATAAAATTTTCCATAGCGTCCAAGCTTGATGACCATGGGATTGCCGCAAAGCTCACAATCAAACCCTGCAGGTTCGTCTTTGATCTGAACCTTTTCCATTTCCACTTCTGCCTTGGCTAACTCTTTTTCAAAAGGCTGATAAAAACGATCAATAACTTCCACCCATTCTTCCTTGGCTTCCGCAATGCCGTCCAGTTCTTTTTCCATCTCAGCAGTAAACTGAATATCTACGATTTGAGGGAAAAATTCTACGGTCAAACCATTGACGATTTCCCCTAATTCTGTGGGCTCAAATCTTTTTTGCACTAATTTTACATAATAACGACGTTGAATGGTTTCCAATGTGGGCGCATACGTGGAAGGACGACCGACGCCATTTTCTTCCAATGTTTTAATCAGGGTAGCTTCAGTATAGCGTGCCGGTGGTTGAGTAAAATGCTGTTTTGGCTCGATATCTGCAGCCTTAACCACATCTCCTACAGCCAAATCAGGTAAAATATTTTCTTTTTCTTCTTTTCCATCGTCTTTTCCTTCAATATATACTTTCATAAAGCCGTGAAATTTGATTTTCGAACCGTTGGCTACAAAGGTTACATCATTTTGTTCTAAAGTCACTCGCATGGTATCCATCACCGCTGGCATCATCAGACTGGCAACTGTTCTAGCCCAAATCAAACTATATAATTTCATCTGATCTTTATCCAAATGTTTTGCTAAAGAATCCGGCGTCCTGTAAATACTGGAAGGACGGATGGCTTCGTGGGCATCCTGTGCCCCTGAGGCAGCTTTGGCATTTTTTTTCATTCCAGCAGAGTATTCTTTGCCATAAGTTTCAGTGATATATCTGGCTGCTTCTTCTTTGACGGTATCAGAGAGTCTCGTGGAATCGGTACGCATATAGGTAATCAAACCCACGGTACCTTCTTTTCCGATAGAGATCCCTTCATACAATTGTTGAGCGACCATCATCGTTTTACGTGTTCTGAAATTTATTTTCCGAGCAGCTTCTTGTTGTAAACTACTAGTTGTAAAAGGTTTGGCAGGGTTTCGTTTTCGTTCTTTTTTAGTGATATTGCCTACAGTGTAATCTCTTGAAGTCAAACGATCTGTCACTTCTTTTACATCATCTGCTGTCTTTAACTTCATCTTTTTCTGATTCAAACCGTAAAATGCAGCTTTGAATTTTTTACGCCCTTTTTGGAAATTACCCGTAATTGACCAGTATTCTTCCGGTTTGAATTTTTCGATTTCTTTTTCCCGGTCAAGAATCATTTTCAACGTCACAGATTGTACCCGTCCTGCACTCAATCCTTTTTTAACCTTTTTCCAAAGAAGAGGACTGATGGAATAACCAACAATCCGATCCAAAATCCGTCGTGCTTGCTGGGCATCAACTAAATCCAAATTAATTTTTCTAGGCTCTTTAAATGCAGCTTTGACTGCATCTTTGGTAATTTCATTAAAGACCACACGATTCTCATCATCTAAGTCCAAATCTAGTAAGTGTGCCAGATGCCAAGCGATTGCTTCCCCTTCACGGTCCGGGTCACTTGCCAAATAAACCTTTTGAGCTTTTTTAGCATGCTTTTTTAAGTCCTTGATAATCGGGCCCTTGCCGCGAATCGAAATATACTCAGGCTGATAATTATTTTCGAAGTCTATTGCCATCCTGCTTTTAGGCAAGTCCCGTAAATGTCCCACACTTGCAACTACTTTGTAATTTCGTCCAAGATATTTTTCTATTGTTTTGGCTTTTGCAGGTGATTCTACGATCACCAGATACTTGTATGCCATGTATATTTACCACCTTCTCTATGTAAAATCATTCATTGATTGAATCGTTAATTATCTTATGCTTAACTTTTCATTTTGTCAACTTCCATTGTTTTCTCTTTAAAATGTTCGATCTCTTCTATTATATGTTTTCCATTCCAGACACACTTTGCTCCCTGCTCAATTAGCTCATGGCAGCCTGTCGAATTCTTCGAAAAAATGTTTCCGGGAACTGCAAACACTTCTCTGCCGTTTTCCAAAGCAAGTTGAGCTGTAATCAACGATCCGCTGCGTTTCTTTGCCTCTATCACGCATGTTCCTTGGCTAATACCGGCAATAATCCGGTTGCGCATGGGAAAATGATAGTTTCTTGGAGGTGTTCCATGAAGAAATTCCGATAAAACCAGATGATTTTTTCCGAGAAAATTTTGCAGTTCTCGATTTTCTTTCGGATAAAATATATCTAGACCGCTGCCGATGATAGCGATAGTTTTACCGTAATACTGGATAGCACTTTTATGGGCGAAAGTGTCGATGCCCTTGGCTAGACCACTTACGATAGTATACTTGTCATCAACTAAACCTGCAACTATTTTTTGTGTCGCCTCTATGCCATAGCTGGAAAAATCTCTAGCTCCCACTATAGCAACACAGTGAGTTTTAAGTAAAGAAATATCCCCTTTAAAAAACAGTCCCAAGGGCGGATTATATGTTTCCAAAAGTAATTTTGGATAGCTCTCATCTGCTATTGAGATGAATCCTTCTTGATGAAACACTTCATACAATTGGTCGATATGTTCAAGTATTTCTTTGTGACTTTTCTCAAAAGATACCATATGTTGCCGGCGTACGTTTCCAATATAAGCTAATTCAGCTGACGTCAAAGAAAAAAAGTCTACGTCGTAAAGTTTTTGAAAAATTTTTAATAATCCGATATTACCTATCCCTTTCAAGTGTTTCAATAAAAAAGCTTGCAGCGTTAAATTTGTCATCATAAAACCTCCCCTTTCTCACCATTATATTTGCGAGAAAGAAGAGGTTTCATTAAAATATTGTTTTAAAGACTCGATGTCTTCAGGTTTATTGACTTTGTTGCAGCATCTCTTTCACAGGCGAAAAACTCTTGCGATGAATGGCTGTCACGCCATTGTCTGCTAACCCTGCCAAATGTTCCGCCGTGCCATAACCGGCATTTTTAGCGAAACCGTAGCCGGGAAATGTTTGATCGTAATCCGCCATCATCCGGTCTCTTGTGACTTTTGCCATCACACTGGCAGCCGCAATTGAAACACTTTTAGCGTCGCCTTTGATGAGACTTTTTTGAGGCAATGAACTATTTTTTACAGTCATAGCATCGATCAAGACAAAGTCAGGCTGAGGAGTCAACTTCTGTAAAGCTTGCTCCATCGCCAGCAAGGTCGCCTGATAAATATTCAGCCGGTCGATTGTTTCCGGTGAAACAACACCAATACCGATGGCAAGTGCTGTCTCTTGTATCTCTAAAAATAAACTTTCTCTTTTAGCTAAAGATAGTTGTTTCGAGTCATTTAAACCATCTAATGCGACATTTTCTGGCAATATGACCGCCGCAGCCACCACAGGACCCGCTAAAGGCCCCCGGCCCACTTCATCGATTCCGGCGATTAATTTATAACCTTTTTCTCTCAACTCATTTTCATAATGCCACATGCGTTGGTAACGTGCCTTTTCGGCTGCCAGCTTTTCCTGACGCCGATAGTACTGCTGAAGCAAGTGTTGTACGCCTTTGCGCTCATCGGCTGCCAACTCTTTCAGCTCTTGCTCGGTAACAACTGACTGATGAAGTTTCTCACGAATTTCTTTAATTGTCTGTCCCAAATTTTTCTGCCTCCCACTCTTCCGCACGGTCCAAAGTAAAAGGCCCCACCAGTCCATTTCTGATTTCTTGTACCAACATCTCACTGGCACGTTCATAATCCTCACGGAAACCTCTTTTTTTAGTGATCAGCATCAGCTGTTCTACTTTATCTAATTGTAATTCTTCTGCTGACAGCTGATATCTTTTGCCATATTGCTGCTGATAATAAGTATTAAAAAAATCAATCGCAAACAAGGCAATGTCATCTAAATGAAGCAATGTATCTTTAATCGCCCCTGTTAAGGCCAACTTTTTACCAATTAATTCATCCTCAAATTTAGGCCATAGGATGCCGGGTGTGTCCAGCAACTCCAGCTGATTTCCCACCTTGAGCCATTGCTGTCCTTTGGTTATTCCCGGACGATTACCTGTTTGCGCAACATTCTTTTTAACTAACCGATTCATCAGGGTAGATTTCCCCACATTGGGAATCCCTATAATCATCGCACGAATAGGCTGCTCCTTCATGCCTCGGGCCTTTTGCCGCTCCCGCTTTTCTTTCAGTATTTCTTGAGAAGCCGGGATGATTTGTTTGATTCCTGTACCTTTTTGAGAATTCAAACTCAATGCCGTGTACCCTTGTGTTGAAAAAAATGTCTGCCACTTTCTAGTTTGGACCGGGTCAGCCAAATCCGCTTTATTTAACAATATCAAGCGTGGTTTATGCTGGATGATTTCATCCAACATTGGATTGCGGCTAGAAATAGGCAACCTAGCATCAATTAACTCAAATACGATATCAACAAATTTTAATTTTTCTGTGACTTCACGACGGGCTTTCGCCATGTGCCCTGGAAACCATTGAATGGTCATATATGACTCTTCCTTCCCCTAAAACCACAGTACATCTCAGATAAATAAAGGTAACAATAGTTACTCACAAATCATCTAATAAATAGGGATGTACACTGTTTATTTCTACTTTGAATAGTATAGCATATTTTCTGCGATCTGCGATAACAGCCTTGTTTCAAGGAAATAAAAGTCCTTGCCCAAACGATGCTTTGCTTTTTAGAATGCTCCTGCCCTCTTTAAGATAATCATTCTTTCAGCCTAATCATGTTAAACATATCTTCAGGGGCAATCCCTTTTTCATAGGTTGCAACGTATGTTTCTTCTTCTTTGGAATCATTAAGCTCATAAGTTTTCCAACCATTTTTTTCAAGACCGCACCAGCAAATCTCAAGTTTTCTTTCCTTGGGATACAAAACCACTGTTTTGGTTGTACCGAAAAACTCATCATAATAGTTGCAATATAGACCTCGGGGAAATAAAGTAGTAAAAATCTTTTTGAGATCACTTAATGATTTCCTTCCCGAGACTTTCAGGTAATTTTCAAGCAGATGATACCTGATAAGTGAATTTTGTGCTGCATAAGGAAATTCACAAACTGTTTTAGGAAATGTGGGATGATTGGTAACATGGATAGAATAGTTTTCAGAAGAATTTTCAACAATCGAATAGTCTCTCACACCGTTGACTGTTTGATACAATAGCATATTATCTGTAGAGTCGATACAAACATAACTCACATTATCCCCTAAAGGCAGTTCACTTAGGAGCTCTTTTGCCTGACCCACAGTTTTACAGGTCTCAAGCAGTAAGCGGATAACTACCCAGAAACGTAAGCCTGATACTTTAGCTTTTTGAAAAATCCCGACTGGGGGACCACAAGCGGACATACTCACAGCTAATCCATGCTCGTTAACGCCGCTGTCCACACCAAAAGTCAGCATACTCGTTCCAATAAAATGATAGTTATCTTTACTTTTATAGTTGACAATCACGAAATCTTCCGTGCTTAAATCAAAATCATAATTCCGCACAAGGACTGAAGAGTCTGGATAATTAGTTGAATTTTTGATTGCCAGTTGACTGCATGAAGGAGAGATAAAACTGTAAGAAAGATAAAAGTTTTTTCTTGATTCTATTTCAAGTACATTACTGAAACCATTGATTTCTTCCAGCACATGGGGACAATACTTTGTGAATAAATCCATCGTCTTTGTAAGACTATCTGAATCGATTGCCATTTCCAAATTATCAAAAAAAGACGTCATTTTTAATTCATTCTTACACAACTTTTCACCAATAGACCTTCCTATATCGAAAGGCTCCCCCTCTCGAAGGCAATAGTTGACTTTCTCCATAACTTTCCCTCCTTAAATCGACCTTGCTTAACTATTATCCTAGTACCCTTGATACTTCTACTTATAAGACTGTCTTTCCTATTATTTCTTGGAAATTTTCGCTTATTGTGGACACACAGATTTCTCTTCACTATTAACGGTATTATACAATGTTTTTTTAACAAAATAAAAAAACTCACCTTCAGAGTTTTACAACTCTGATTAAAACACTTAATGACAGGTTGGGTTTCCAAATTTCATACCATTTTTTGACCAAAATCGTATGCGACAGCGTTATTTTATAGATCAAAATAAAAGGGTATCATCAGAAATAATAGCAGCCAAAAAAGAAGACTTATCTAAAGTCTTCTTTAACAGTTACTTTTTAATTTGATAAATCACATTCTTAAAAGATTTTAAAATGACGGAGAGGAAAATAAACCAACCGGGCTTTCCCGATAATCTGGTCAGAAGAAACCTCACCAAAAGATCGGCTATCCTTACTGATCCGCCGGTTATCTCCTAGAACAAAAAAGTGATCCTCAGAAATTTCTTTTTTGCCAAGCAATTCTTCTGTATCGAAATTCGTGGTGTACTGATTACTGTCACGTTTTATTTTTGCTTGTCCTAAAAAATCTTCTTCTGTTTTTTCTCCATTGATATAAAGTTCATCATCCTTATACTGGATATGATCCCCGGGCAAACCTATGACTCGTTTAACATAAATCAACCCATCCGTTGTTTGAAAAATAATAATATCAAAGCGGTGGATAGAAGAAAATTTCTCGTAGACGATATGGTCATCAGGATGAAGGGTTTTTTCCATAGAGTTTCCTTCTACACTCATGGGAATAAAGATAAAGCCGCGCAAGATAAACACAAAAATACCAGCCACTACCATTATTTTTAACCAATAGGCTAATGTTTCGATATGTTTTTCATTCACAGCAACATCCACACCCTTACCTTCACATTCTACTACTATTCTACCAAATATATCCCATCAGAAACAGTCATTTACTTCGCAATTTCCGTTAATGCACGTCTCATTTGTGCATCATTGGCTTTCAAATGCTCTACCAGTCTTATACCTAGTTGGTTAGCTGTTTGTTTATCCACGACTCCTGTCACAGACAATTTTTCTTTCTCTTGGAAAGCTTTGACACCTGCGACGGTCTCGTCTGTAAACTGATCTTGGGTTTCTGAAGAACTGTAACCTAAAGCGGCTAACATTTGATTGATTGATTCCACACTTTGACCGGAAGCGCCAAGCTGAAAGGAATTGGCTGTATCGATTGCCCTGACCTCATAGTAATCAGGATAGGCAACCTCAATACTTGGCGGCAAACCTTCTTCATTGAGCCAGTTTCCGTCTGGTGTCAGCCACTTGTTCGTTGTTAGTTTTAACTCTGTGTCTTCACTGAGTGATTTCACCACTTGCATCGTGCCCTTGCCAAAAGTTTGTTCACCTATGATTTCTGCACGATTATTTTCTTTCAACGCAGCAGCAAATATCTCTGAAGCACTGGCACTATTACGGTCGACTAAAACAATTGTTTTTTCCGTTATTTTATTGCCCTCATCAAGATCTTCTCCTGCAGTGATTTTCTCTGTCTTTCCTTCACCATCCTGAACTTGCAATATCACTTGGTCATCTTTCAAAAATCTGCTTGCCATCATAAGAACTTGGTCTAGAGAACCGCCAGGATTTCCTCTCAAATCAATGATAAAAGAGGTTGCTCCGGAACTTCTCAATTCTTCAATGCCCTTATTGAATTCTTTCCCTGTGTTTTGACTAAACGTTGAGACGTTCACTATGCCAACTGATTTATTTTCTGGGGAAATATCAACTGAAACTGAGTGGACAGGAACAGTATCACGAACTAGCGTCACATCAAAAACGTCTCCGCCCCGTTCAATCGTCAACGTGACCTCGGTGCCTTTTTCACCCCTAATTTTCTTGACTACGTCTGTCAATGCTTTGCCAGCAGTTTCCACGCCATCGACTTTCAAAATCACATCGTTTTCCTGCAGCCTTGCTCTTTCAGCAGGTGTCCCGGGAATCGGCGGTTCTGAAATCGTCGGCAGTTCATTTTTAAGGGACATTGTAGCTCCGATACCTTCAAAGGAACCGGTAATAACCTCATCTAATTCCTCTTTGTCAAGCCCTGTGTAGAAGCCTGAGTAGGGATCTCCGATGGCTGCGGTCATCCCGGCGATTGCTCCCTTAACCAACTCTTCTTCATCTACATCACCCAAATAATTAGCCAGAATCAAGTTAAATACTTCTTCGACAGAAGAAAGATTCCCATCCAGAGTTGCCTGACTTTCCTGAGCAGTTCTCGATGATAGGCCTTGAGTTTCTTTTAAAACCAAATAAGTTCCTGCGACTGCCAATAGTACACTGACGATAATCCCTGTCATAAGTTGGCTATAGGAAAATTTTTTATCATTCTTCAATCTATCACATTCTTTCTAATCAATCTCATAAAACATAGTTTAACACGTCATCTGAAAGAAAAAAAGAATAGAAGCCTAGAGCTTCTATTCTTTGTTGTTGACTTAAGCTGAAACAGAAGTTTCCCCGCGATAAACCATCCCTGTTTTTGGATCAAGGGTAATCAATGAGCCATCTTCAACGACTGAGGTAGCATCTTCAGCTCCCACGATTACCGGGATGCCTTTAGCGATTGCAACAACTGCCGCATGTGACGTCAATCCGCCTTCTTCAACGATTAAAGCACTGGCTAAGTCAATGGCAGGCATGTAGTCCTTATCAGTTGTTTTCACAACTAAGATACTGCCTTCAACCGCTTTTTCCACAGCTTCTGCTGCTGATTTTGCCACCACTGCATGGCTGACCACTGATTTATTTCCGATGCCTTGACCTGACAGCAATCTTGAACCAATCAGTTGAATCTTCATCAAGTTGGTTGTTCCGCTTTCTCCCACTGGGACACCTGCGGTAATCAGTATCAATTCTCCTTCTTTAGCAAAGCCTAATTCTTTAGCTAACTCTGCCGAGCGAGCGAACATCGCATCTGTTGAGTCCGGTTTTTCGCTGACTGCCGGGAAAACTCCCCAAGACAATGCCAAGCTGCGAGCTTTCTGTTCACTAAATGTCATCGCAATAATATGAGATTTAGGACGGTATTTGGCAATCATTTTTGCCGTGTAACCAGAACCTGTCGCCGCAACGATTGTTTTGATATTCAAATTACGGGCGGTGTGTCCTACTGACTGACCAATAGCCTCTGTAGTATCAGTTTTGCTGTAACGTTTCAAAGCAAAGGCGTCTTGATCCACAAGAGCATCCTCAGTCCGGACAGCAATCCGTGACATTGTTTGAACAGCTTCTATCGGATAGTCACCGGCAGCAGTTTCTCCAGACAACATGATTGCGTCAGTACCGTCAAAAATAGCATTGGCGACGTCACTTGCTTCTGCACGTGTCGGACGCGGATTTTGCTGCATAGAATCCAGCATCTGAGTGGCAGTGATAACAGGTTTTCCTAAGTCGTTACATTTCTTGATTAGTTCTTTTTGAACAACTGGTACATCTTCTGTCGGGATTTCTACACCAAGGTCTCCCCGAGCTACCATCAATCCAGCTGACACTTTCAAGATGCTGTCGATATTGTCAACACCCTCTTGATTTTCGATTTTGGAAATGATTTGAATATGGGTAGCTTTATTATTTTCTAGAATTTCAGCAATTTCTAACACATCGCTTGGACGTCGAACAAAACTTGCTGCGATAAAGTCTACATCTTGTTCAATACCAAAACGGATATCTGCTGCATCTTTTTCAGTGATTCCTGGCAAATTAACTGCTGCACCGGGAACGTTGACACCTTTTTTATTTTTCAGGACACCTTCATTTAAAACTTTTGTGATAATTTCTTGGTTGGCTTGGTCCAATTCAATTATTTCCAAATCGACCAATCCGTCATCCAGCAAGATATGGCCGCCAACTTCAACATCATTGATTAAATCAGGATAGCTGATAGAAAAACGTTCGCTATTTCCTAATACTTGTTTCATTGAAATGTGGATCACTTGTCCAGTGTGCAACTCTACTGCACCGTTTTCCATGTCATGGGTACGTATTTCCGGTCCTTTGGTATCCAGTAAGATGGCAACACGATGACCAGAAATTTTTGAAGCTTCACGAATATTTTTGATTCTGTTGCCGTGTTCTTCAAAGTCTCCGTGAGAGAAATTTAGACGGCAAACATTCATCCCAGCATTCATTAATTCTACAAGAGTTTCCACTGATTCACTGACAGGTCCGATCGTACATACAATTTTTGTCTTCTTCATTATTTACGCGCTCCTAATATTTTATTCATAAGTCCTGCTAGGAAATCTCACACTCAAGTAATCGAACCAAGCACGACTAGACGGTTAATTAAATTTATTCCATCCAACAGAAAGAGAAAATCATCCTTAAGCAAACTAAGTTTTATCTACAGTGAAATTTCATTATTCAAGCGATACAACTCTAAATCTGGCCGATGTTTTTTATTCTCCAATGTATCCACGATATCAGCTGCGACGATTTTATTATCCAAGATGCCGATACACAAACCGCCCTTGCCTTCTTTTAATAATTCCACAGCTCGCCAGCCAAATTTACTTGCCAACACTCGGTCACGTGCAGTCGGAGAACCGCCTCGAACCACATGGCCTAACACAGTGACTCGCGCATGGTAATTTCCATATTCTCTAAGTTTTTCAGCGAACTCATTACCACCCATGACACCCTCAGCTAAGATGATCAAGCAATGTTTTTTGCCGCGGTCGCGACCTTCTTGTATTTTTCCGGCAACAACTTTCATATCAAAATTATGCTCAGGAATAATGATGTCATCTGCTCCGCCTGCAACACCTGCCCATAAAGCAATGTCGCCAGCATCTCGTCCCATTACTTCAATGATAAAGGTACGCACATGAGACGTTGCAGTGTCACGAATTCTGTCTACTGCTTCTAAAACGGTATTAGTAGCTGTATCAAAACCTATCGTAAAATCAGTTCCCGGGATATCATTATCAATCGTTCCCGGCAAGCCGATAGCAGGGAAACCATGCTTCGTTAGAGCTAAAGCGCCATGATAAGAACCATCGCCGCCAATGACTACTAATCCTTCGATTCCAAATTTCTTTAACTGCTCAATTCCTTTAAGCTGCCCTTCTTCTGTAGCAAATTCCGGATATCTGGCAGAATACAGGAAAGTTCCCCCCCGCTGGATTTTATCGCCAACATCAGAAATATCTAGCCGTCTAATATCACCAGCCACCAAACCAGCATAACCATAATTAATGCCGTACACTTCCATCCCTTCAAAAATTGCTTTGCGGGTCACAGCTCGGATAGCCGCATTCATTCCTGGGGCATCTCCCCCACTGGTTAAAATTCCAATACGTTTCATTACTAATATTCACCTCAAATATTTATTCAACAATTTAATGTATTAATTACCAAAATTCCATTTCCTAAGTTATTTTACCATTTTTTTTAATAAAAGTCTTACAAAATCAAAGAAATAATGAAAATTAATGAAAAAAGTGGTCTTTTTCATCCTTTTATTGAAAAACAACATTCTCTTCTCCCAAAATCTGGCTAATAGTTTCCTGAGTAGCACTACTGTCTTGGACCCAAAAATTCTTGCCTAAAAAGATTTTTTTGGAAGTTTCTTCAACGAATATAATCACAGGGGTAATCCCCGGATATTTTCTGACTTTTTCTTTTATTTCCTTTAGTTTTAGTTCCGTCTCTTGGTCTTTAGGGATTTTTAAATAACAAATTCTTCTTCCTATTTCTTCTTCAAACTCTTTTGCGGGACGAAGTTCTTCTGCCAAAATCTGCAGCTCCTGATTGTAATTGCTTTGCACAAATTTTCCAGCGACCAAAAAGACTTGGTTTTCTCCTAGTTTTCTGAAAACCTCGCGAAACAACTCTGGAAATACAGTAATAGATATGTCGCTGGTTTCATCACTGCCTCGAAGAAAAGCCATCTGTTCTCCTCTTTTAGTTCGGATTTGACGAACTTCTTTGACGTAGACTAAACTGGTGATTTTTTTCCCTAATTCTCCTAAATTGATCGGTTTGACCCCTCTGACTATCTTCAATGTTTCATAATGATCCACTGGATGGCCGGAAAAATAAGTTCCCAGTAATTCTTCCTCATACGCAAGCTTTTCTTCCATTGTATAATCGGCGATTGCATCTTTTTTCAAGCTTAAAATTTCCAACAAATCCATGCTTCCGCCACTATACACAATATTTTTTATATTGCCGTCAAGGTCTGTCGCTAACTGCCGGCGATTAGGTTCCAGCTGGTCGAAGGCTCCGATTTTAATCAAAGGAGCAATCATATCCTCTTTCAACCAGCGATTATCAATCCGAATCAGAAAATTATCTAAACTTCTGTATGGACCATTCAACTCCCGTTCATCAATTAAATTGCGGATAAAGTCACGACGAATTCCCTTGAGTGAACTAAATCCGAATAGCAATTCGTCCTTTTTTAGAGTGAAACTGTATCCGCTTTTGTTGATATCCGGCCCTTTGATTGTCAAACCATACTTTTTGGCATCGCTGATATATTCTTTGATTTTTTTCAAGTTATGTCTGACAGAATGGAGTAAGGAAGCAAAAAACGGGGCAGGATAGTGAACCTTCAAATAGGCCATCTGATAGCCCACAAAAGAATAGGCCATGGCATGAGAACGATTGAAACCATAATTCGCGAAGCGTTCAATGTATTGGTACACTTCCTCTGCCACTTGGTGACTATACCCTTGAGCCACCGACCCTTCAATAAAGTTTTGTTTCTGCTCATCAATAGTCGATTTTACTTTCTTACTGATTGCCCGCTGTAAAATATCTGCCTGTCCCAACGTAAAACCAGCCATCTTTGCTGCTACTTGCATGATTTGTTCCTGATAAACGATAATTCCATAAGTAACGTCCAGAATATCTTTCAAACTTTCATGGGGATAGTCGATAGGGACTTCTTTGTTCTTCCGCTTGACAAACAAATCGATATTTTGCATCGGTCCCGGGCGATACAACGCATTGACCGCCGCAATATCTTCAATCGACTCAGGTGCCACCCGACGCAAAACGTTTCGAATGCCGTTTGACTCAAACTGAAATACCCCTATCGTTTGTCCTCTTTTAAATAAATCTAATGTTTCAGAATCATCCATCGGAATATCCCGATGGCTTAATTTTTTCCCAGTCAACTGACGAATTTTACGCAACGTATCATCAATGATTGATAAATTCCGCAAGCCTAAAAAGTCCATCTTTAATAAGCCAACAGCTTCCACATCTCCCATGGCAAACTGAGTCAGAGGAATATTATTCGTTCCCTCCTGCAAAGGCACCACATCTGTCAGTATATGATCACTGATGACGACCCCTGCGGCATGAGTGGACACATGTCTAGGCAGACCTTCCAGCTTTAAAGCCAAATCAAAAATCAACTGGTTACGTTCAGATTGACCCACCAGATGCTGCAATTTTTTGGATTGCTCATAAGCTTCAGATAAAGTTATTTTCAGCACGTTAGGTATAGCATTAGACCACAAATTCGCTTCACTTTGGGAAAGCCCGAAGACTCGGCAAACGTCTCTAAGAACCATCTTCGCCGCCATCGTCCCAAAGGTCGCGATTTGCGCCATGTGATGATGCCCATATTTTTCAAAGACATAGTGCAAGACTTCGTCACGCCGATTATCAGGGATATCCAAATCAATATCGGGCATGGAATTGCGTTCGATATTTAAAAACCGTTCAAATAATAAATTATATTTTATCGGGTCTACATCTGTGATAGATAACACGTATGAAACAAGGGAGCCTGCTGCAGAGCCACGTCCTGCACCGGTCACAATGTTTTGTTCAGCAGTAAAACGCATCACGTCCCAAATAATCAAAAAATAATCGTCAAATCCCATTTGATGAATTACGGACAATTCCTTTTCTAAACGCTCGTTATACCGTTCATCTAAGTTTTTAACCCGTTCAGGCAAGAAGTCGAAACACAGTTTTCTTAAATACGTTGCAGAAGTCTGCCCTTCCGGCGTATCATAATGGGGCAACAAGGTTTGGGAAAAGTTCATTTCAAACTGGCACAAGTCTGCCATATGGTTGCTGTTTTCAAATGCCTCATCCAAGCCAAGCTGATGGCAAAGTTCACGGTATCTGTCAGCTTCAGGCAAATAAAAAGAACCTGTCTTCTGGTCCTCCAGATTCTCCAGTTTTGTTCCTTCTTCGATATGAGCCAAAACCTCAATGGAAAAATGATCACTGGGATGAAGATAACGGACATGATTTAAAACAGTTACCGGCACTTCTGCAGACGCATAAAGGTCTACAAGAGCCCCTCGTATTTCGGGGGCTTGCTGGGTGGATACTCCGCCGTACAGACACCCCTCATCTGTAATTTCTTTCATCTTCTCAAGCCACTGGATAGCCGCTTCTTCTTGAGAGCGGGTTAAATAATAGTTTATCTGTGAGGACTCTCCGGGAATACTCACGAGAATATCAGACAGCCACGGGGAAAAATCTTCCAGTGTAAAATTATTTTTATCAGAGTTTTCCATTTTAGCTGTCGAAATTTTCAACAAATTTCGGTAGCCAATATCATTTTTAGCATGGAGAACCAAACTAAAAACTTTTTGGTCAATGTCTGGTACTGTATATTCAATCGTCAAACCGATTAAAGGATGAATCTCTTGACGCTGACATTCTTTATAAAATTCCACAACGCCATACATGACATTGATATCAGCAATCCCCAAAGCAGTATACCCTGTTTGTTTAGCTTGACTGACTAATTCAGGTATCCGGTTGGTACTCTTTAATAAAGAATAGGCTGTGATCAGTTGTAGTTGACTAGCCGCTGCCACTATAGTCATCCTCTCTCTTATGTAATCTTTCAACATCATTTTTACTATTAACAGTATAACATGAATCCTCAGGAGAATTCCAAAACCGAATCTCTTTGAAAAAACTTATTTCCATCATGACCCATATCTTTTAAATTTGGTTTTCTTGTGCTAGAATATGTAGGGAGAAAGAGGTGCTGTTCATGAAATATCTTGTTGTTTTGTTCTGGTCGTTATTGATGGGACAAATGGTTGCTTATCTTGGAGCCGCTTTGAGTCATACTGGTTATAGTCCGCTGACTGCTTTTATCGGCTCATTAGTGCTGGCAGTGGTCGTTTTCATCATAGGGAAAATAGCACCGCCTAACAAGAAAAAAGAAGTTTAAGCAGCCGCCAATCAACTGAACACATGATTATCAACAAAAGCCGGGTGAAAGAGATGGTTATTGGAACACATCTGATTCATCCGGCTTTTTTGTTTTTCACTGCTAAAATTTACAACTCTATATTTTATTGAACTAATGACGCGAAAAATAATTTATCTATCCTTCCCCCCAGAAAAAAATCATTTTGGGACCTTTTTATTTAAATCGGCGTTCGTCAAATTTCATAATTTCTGCCAAAATAAAAAACAAAGAGGAAATAATTGTCCTCCTTGCTCAAATCAATCAACAAATTGATGATAATAGCTTTTATTGCGGGCTCCAAGCAAATGCGACAGTCTTTTCTCCCACGTGGGTTCCAACGACTGGTCCCAACGTGCCGACTTCCACCTTGATACCCGGAATTTTTTCTTCCAGCTTTAATTTTTCTAACTCTGCTATTGGAGCGTTGTTCGCATGAATAATAAAATATTTGAAATCCATTTTACTTTTTTTATGATGTTTGACTACCATGTCTTCTGAACGAGCATAAGCTTTCTTTGAAGAACGTATTTTTTCAGAAAGTACAATGGCTCCGTCATCAAATTTCAAGATCGGCTTGATTTTCAACAAGCTTCCAATCACTGCAGCACCATTTTTTAGTCGGCCCCCCCGCACTAAATGATTTAAATCATCAACAATCAGATAGGCACGGGTATGTTCCCGAATCAATTCCAGCTTCGTTAAAATTTCATCAATGTCAGCCTTCTGATCCAACATGTTCAATGTTGTAGCAACCATGTGACCCATCGGCATACTTGTGATTTTTGAATCAAAAGCAACCACTTCGATTTCTTCAATTCCAGGTGCCATGGAGATCAAATTGGTAACAAATCCGGAAATCCCTGAAGACAAGTGAATACAGATAACTCTTTCGTAACCTTTTTCGGCAAGATTTTTATATAATTCTAACACCTCGCCAATAGATGGCTGAGAAGTCGTAGGTAATTCCTTGCTTTTTTTAAGCAGCTGATAAAATTCTGCTTCGTCTTCCACATCCACCCCTTCACTGTATATCTTCCCATCTAAAATGACAGGTATCGAAATCATGAACAAGTCTGGATGGTTTCTCAAATTATCAGAGATAAACGCTGTGCTGTCGGTGACAACTGCTGTTTTCATAATTAACCTCCCTTCAGAAGTATCTCCAATAAACTATATCATAATTTAGGAATCTCTTAAACCTTTGAAAAAATTTATTTTAAGAATCCTGCAATGGCTTGCTGATTCATTGAAAGGTCAATTTCCAGCACACTTCCAGCTTCTGCGTAATTCCCAAAAGACCATGAGTCTGCAATAGGAATTGACATTTTTTCTAGAGGCTGTGTACGCTTAAAAGCAAAATCTTTCAAAATCCCCGGATAAATCCTGGCAGGAATATTCGTCGATGTATAGCCTTGGACTTTTCCCACAGTTTTAGGCAAATTCAGTAAATTCTTAAAGGACAATCCTTGTGAAACCAGTTCATTCATCACCTGCTGTTGACGACGTACCCGGCCAAAGTCCCCTTCTTCATCTTTTCTAAAACGTGCATAAATCAGTGTCTCGGCACCGTTCAACTTTTGCGGACCAGCTGCCAGTGTCACCCCATCTAATTCCAAATCTTTTTCCACATTCATTTCAATTCCTGAAGGACTTAGGGTATCGATTATTTTTGGAAAAGAGTCAAAACTAATAACCGCATAATATTCGATAGACAGGCCAAAATTATTTTGAATAGTTTGTCTGACCAGTTCAGGTCCTCCATAAGCATAAGCAGCATTGATTTTATTCCAGCCGACACCGGGAATTTCTACAAAACTGTCACGCATAAAAGAGATGATCTGCGGTGTTTTTGAACGCTTGCTATAGTGAGCAACCATGATCGAATCTGCCCGACCCATATCCTCACCGCGAGAGTCGCTTCCAAGAATCAAGACATTCAATCCGCCATCCTGACTTTTTTCACCTTGAAAGCCATCGATTTCCTGCTGATGGACTGATGTGTCATCCTTTGCTTCACGATAGCCTTTACGATATTCATACAAAGTAAAAGCAGCCGCACAAATCACTAAAAGCAATAAGAATTTTGCCAGTGTTTGGACGATACTGCCGTTTCTTTTTTTCGGAGCCTTTGGGGGACTCGGAGGACTTTTCTTCACTTTTTTTTCTTTGATATATTTTTCCGGTTGCTTTTCTTGACTCCCGTGATAGCGTTCCATTCTTGACATTTTGTCACCTCATCATTGAAAATTTACTTCTAGCATATCTTATACTATCAGAAAAGAACAGTCTATCACATAGTCTTTAATGTTTTTTTAAGTTCACTTAATGATTTTTATCGGGTAAGCTCCCAGCTCTTTGATTCGCCCATTTAGCAGATGAATCTCTTCAAAAGCCAACTCGATCAAAGAAATAGGACAGTCAATGACGATATCCAACAAGAAAAAGTAAAATCCCAGCTGAGTTTTCAACGGTCTGGACTCAATCTTGGATAAATTGATATTGCGCCAGCTAAATGCCGCCAACGACTGATGGAGTGTGCCGGGATGATCGGAAGTCAGTGTCAGACACACACTCATTTTTTTTAGATCCTTCTGGCTGGTGAGATTTTTTTTCTTTGATACGACCCAAAAGCGTGTTTGATTATCCGGGCTGTCCTCGATCTCTCGGGCAATAATACTTAACCCAAAAAGTTCTGCTGCCTGTTCCGAACAAATCGCTGCAACAGCTTCTTTCTGTCCGTGTAAAGCAACATATTGTGCTGATTTAGCAGTGGATTCAACGACTGTTTGGGGGATTTTTTTATGGTGTTCGTGTAAATAACGTTTCGTTTGGGAAAGTGCTTGAGGATGAGAATAAATGCCAGTCAAATGCGTGCTTTGCGCGGCCATCTCCGGATGGACGGCTAAGCAATGATGGATTGGCATCACCATTTCTTTTTCCACGTACAAACTTCCCTGATGATATAAAAAATCCAATGTGTCATGAACCGTTCCCTCATAAGAATTTTCTATGGGAACCACTGCTTTTGTCAACTGTCCGCTCTCCACTGCTTCCAAACAATCAAAAATTGTATGAAATGCCTGAAGATCTTTTTGTCTAAAATTAGCTGCGGCTACACCATAGCTAAACGATCCCTCTGGTCCTAAGTACCCAACCTTCATCAATTCAGGCTCCTTTCTCTAGCAGTGATAATTTTTTCTATAATTTCTGACATACTCAATGCTTCTGTATCCACAATGATATCTGCTGCTTCACGATAAAGCTTTTGACGCATGTTATATAGCTGATAAAGTTCCTCAGGCGTTTTTTCCTCTGCAAGGGGGCGGACATTTGCTTTGTCCGAGTTTATACGCTGATAGATGGTTTCAAAATCACCTGTCAACCAGCAGACGCAAGGATGGGCCGCCAGTTGCTGTCTGTTCGCTTCATTCATCACGATTCCTCCGCCTGTGGCAATCACTGCGTTCTGATGGAGAAGGTCAGCCAGATGTTCTGACTCTTTTTTACGAAAAGCTGTTTCTCCATACCGATCAAAAAAATCTGCGATACTCATTTTCTCCTTGGAGACAAAGAAATCATCACAATCAATAAAAGGCACCTTTAGTTCAGAGGCTAGTCTTTGGCCGACTGTTGTCTTGCCGCTTCCCATAAAGCCTATCAATACGATACTTTTCATTTTCTCCACCTTACTTCTGTATTAACTCATGCAAATCTTCAAAAAAATTAGGATAAGACACAGCTACCGCTTCTGCCTCGGTCAAATCAACATTTCCTTCACGAACTATCAGTGCGGCAATCGCCAGCATCATACCCATTCGATGGTCGCCGTAACTCGTTACTTCACTGGCTGTCAATGTTTGTTCTCCCTCGATAATCAACCCATCTTCGGTCGCAAGAACCTTTGCGCCCATCTTTTGCAGTTCGCTTGCCGTAGCATCAATACGGTTAGTTTCTTTGACTTTTAATTCTTCCGCATCTTTAATTATCGTCTTGCCTTTAGCTTGGGTAGCCAGTAATGCAATGACCGGCAGTTCGTCAATCAATCTAGGAATCAAATCCCCACCGATTTCCGTACCTCTCAACTCACTGGTTTCCACGATGACCGTACCGCTTTTGTTGACAGTGTCTTCGTCTGTAATGATAATTTTACCATTCATCTGCCGAATCACATCGATAATCCCTGTGCGGCTTTCGCTCAATCCCACATTTTTTAATACGATGCGACTGTTGGGGACAATCAATCCAGCAACCATGAAAAAAGCCGCCGAAGAAATATCGCCCGGAACATTCACTTGCTGCCCTTTTAATTTTTGAGGGCCTTCAAGAGTAATGGTTTTGCCTTCAGTGAGAATTTTTCCGCCGAATGCTTCGATCATGTCTTCTGTGTGGTCTCGAGTTTTTTCTTTTTCGATTACCGTTGTGGTTCCTTTGGCTTGTAAACCAGCCAGTAAAATGGCAGATTTGACTTGGGCACTGGCTACAGGCATTTTATACGTCATTCCTCTTAAATTTGGTTGCCCCACAATCGTCAAAGGAGGAAATTCACTGCCCTCGTGTCCAGTGATTTTGGCTCCCATTTCTCGCAAAGGCAGCATCACCCGATTCATCGGACGACGTGAAATAGATTCATCACCAGTCAAAACAGTGGTGAAATCCGTACCGGCCAAAAGACCTGTACACAATCGAATAGTCGTTCCGGAATTACCGATATCAATTGGTTCCTCAGCGGATTGAAGCGCCTCAAATCCTCTCCCGTGAACAACGATTTCCTCTCCCTCTTCTTCAATAGCAACACCTAATTTTTGAAACATTTTCAATGTCCCCAAACAATCTTCTGATTTTAGAAAATGTTTGATACGTGTCTCTCCTTGGGCAATGGCACCAAACATGATACTGCGGTGGGAGATTGATTTATCTCCCGGTACCATGACTTCACCAGTTAATCCCTTTATATTTGTTGTTAATCTCATACTAAACTCCTCACATTGTGTAACACTCATATTGACGAGTATTTTCCAGCATTTGTTTTGCCAATGCCAAATCTTTTTTACTTTTTAACGTCAATTGAAGTGTCCCCATGATTCCTTCGCGGTTTTCGATAATTTTAAGATTGATCAGTGAAATATTTTCTTTTGCTAAAATATTTGTGACATCGGCAATTGAGCCCGGGTGATCGGGCACCGTGACAAACAAATCATGGAAAGCAGGGATAGCCCCTTCCTTAAATACAGGCAGCCGATTGCGGATTTCCCTTCCTTTAGCAAAAAAATCAAAGATTGCCTCTTGATCTGAATCTTTCAACCATTCAGCCACTTGTGCCACTTCTTCTTGCCACTCTTCTAAACGATGTAATAAAATCCTTCGATTAGAGAGAATGATATCTGTCCACATGGTTGGGTCGGATGCAGCGATTCTCGTCATATCACGAAATCCCCCTGCCGCCAACTGATTGGTTTCCGGGAATTTTTCCGAAAAAACCTCATTTTGATGGACAAGGGCAGATGAGATGATGTGGGGAAGATGACTAACCATGCCAGTAATCTCATCATGTGTTCCTGCATCCATCTCAACAAATTTGGCTCTTGTCCCTTTCAACAGGTCTTTCAGAAAAGCCAACTGTTCGTCAGAAGAAGATTTACTGCGAGTGAAAATATAATAAGCATTTTCAAATAAATCCGGATCTGCTGCAATGAAACCAGATTTATGAGAACCAGCCATGGGATGTCCTCCAAGATAAACGGCATTTTCTGGTAAGACTTTTTCCGCATGGGCAGAAATTTCTAGCTTAGTACTTCCCACATCGGTAATTATCAGCGGTTTTTTCAAATTCAAAGAGCTGATTTTATTCAAGAATTCAATCGTTGCCCTAACTGGTGTACATAAAAACACAACGTCTGACTGAATGACCGCTTCAGAAAAGTCATCTTTTTTTTCATCAATTGCTTTTTTTTGCAATGCCAGAGTCAAAGAATCCTCATTAGTATCCATACCAATGATTTTTACCTCGGGATGTGCCTGACGGATAGCTAACGCGATCGATCCTCCAATCAGCCCCATACCGACGATCAATACTTTTTCTCTTTTCATGACTAGATATTCCTTCCTTCTATCAACTATCAGAACATACGTGCATAATTGCGGTAATCAGCCACATCAGCCTTGAGTCGCTCAAATGAATCCCCATCAAATTTATTGAGAAGCTCTTTGGCTACTTCAGTTGCCACCACACCCTCGGCCACCACGCAAGCCGCCGGAACAGCACAACTGTCCGAACGCTCGATACTGGCTTTGTATTCTTTTTTCGTATCGATATCCACACTCATCAACGGTTTATACAATGTCGGAATAGGTTTCATGACTCCGCGGACGACGATTGGCATTCCGTTGGTCATGCCTCCTTCAAAACCGCCAAGATTGTTTTGAGTTCGAGTGTAGCCCAGCTCCTCGCTCCAAATAATCTCATCCATCACTACACTGCCGGGCAATCTGGCAGCTTCAAACCCTACGCCAAACTCTACGCCTTTGAAAGCATTGATACTTGCCACTGCTTGTGCGATTTTTCCATCCAGCTTATTATCCCACTGAGTGTAGCTTCCTAAACCGACCGGAACACCGCCAACGATGACTTCTACGATGCCGCCCACGGTATTGCCGTTTAATTTAGCTTCATCAATGACCCGTTTCATCTCTTCCTCAACTTTTGGATCTAAGCAACGAACTTCTGATTTTTCCGCTTTCTCATGAATCTCTTTGACGGTCAGTTTGCTTGGTAATGTTCCTCGAATCCCGCCAATTTCAATTACATGTCCTGCAACGTCAATATCCAGTTCTTGAAGTAACTTCTTAGCAACGGCTCCGATTGCCACACGCATGGTAGTTTCTCTAGCTGAGGAGCGTTCCAGCACGTTTCTTAAATCATCAAACCCATATTTTATACCGCCCACTAAATCCGCATGTCCGGGACGGGGTTTTGACACTCGTCGTTTTAATTTTTCTTTCTCAGAGACTGGTTCTGGCGACATGACCGACTGCCAGTTTTTCCAGTCCTTGTTTTCCACCACTAATGTGACTGGCGAACCCAAAGTTTCCCCATGACGGACACCTGATGTGATTCGTACCTGATCTTTTTCAATCAGCATCCGACCCCCTCGTCCGTATCCTTTTTGTCTTCTTTCCAATTCTTGATTGATGTCTTCTGCGGTTAATGGCAGTCCCGCCGGCAATCCTTCAATAATTGCCGTCAATTCTGGTCCATGTGATTCACCTGCTGTAAAAAATCTCATTCATTTTCCCCTATTCTATATTTTTTTCAAAAGATATAAGTGCCCTTTTGTTATTTAAACTCTGTTCTTCTCCGGTCAGAGAGTAGCCTAGTTAGTTGTAAAAAGAAATTAGATATTCCTACTGTTTGAAAGTGTCCAAAAAATGTTTGGCTTTACAAATATCTTTCTACCATCGTCTTACTTTTTGTACAAGGCCAAAAAACAATCTTTTTGCAGTTGACGATACGCCCCTGCTTATTCTAACGTGATAAATTTTTAAATAATCTTCATGTCATCACACTTTGAGGATGTCTATTCCAAAAAATCTTCTACTTCAACTAACGGCAATGTCACTATTTTTGCTTCTCCTATTTCTTCCAATAAAATCAACTTGATTTGACTGCCCCTAGTTTTTTTATCGTGGGTAATTGCTTGAAACACTGCTTCCGGTCGCCAATCCGCCAGTGTCACAGGTAAATCAAATTTCTTTAACATATCTGTCAGCTGTTCTGTAGTCCCCTTAGGCATCATTCCCTTTTGTTCCGCTGCCTGACTGATTCTGATCATCCCCAGGGAAACAGCTTCACCATGGGTAACTACCCCATAGCCATAAGTATTTTCTATGCCATGACCGATAGTATGACCAAAATTCAGAATAAGCCGGATACCATGGTCCAATTCATCTTCTTCGACCACATTTTTTTTCACGACACAACAGGCATGAATGACGGCAACAGCCTCCGCCAAAAGTTCACGACTGTTATTTAATCCAGCCAGCTTATCCCAAAGCTTTTTATCAGCGATGGCTGCGGATTTGACGATTTCAGCAATTCCTTCGCTGATTCGACGGTCATCTAACGTGTTTAATGTTTCCACATCAATAAGAACGCCATCTGGCTGGGCGAACGTACCTACCAGATTTTTAGCCTGACGGGTATTGACGGCTGTTTTTCCGCCAATACTGCTGTCGACTTGAGCCAGCAGCGTGGTAGGTATTTGGACGAAGTGAAGACCTCTCATATATGTCGAGGCCACAAAGGCTCCTAAATCACCTACGACGCCCCCGCCTAATACAACCACACCATCTGAACGGGTCATTCCTTTTTTTGCAAGTTCTTCATAGAGCCATTCTGCATTTGCTAAACTTTTACTTGCTTCCCCGGGCTCCACAGCGAGTAAGCTGACTTCAAATCCTGCTTCAGTTAATTTTTCATGGACGAGATTGCCATATAAAGAAGCCACTGTTTTATCAGAAATGATTACCACTTTCTGAGGCTCCCACAAATCACTCAACCACGGCCCCACATCTTTTAAATTTCCACGTTCAATCCACAAGTCGTATGCTCGATTTGGCAGGTTTACTGTCAATTTCATGAAAGTACCCTCTTCTCTTTTAAATTAATTTGATGCCATTAACCTTTTTCATGGCTTCCTCAACCACGTGAACTTGTTCCATCATATTCAGGTAAGTTTTTTCGTTTAGTGACTGCTGTCCATCAGACCAAGCATTAGCCGGGTCAGGATGTATTTCCACGATCATGCCGTCTGCACCTGCTGCCACACTGGCAAGAGCCATTGATGGCACATAATCCCAGACGCCTACCCCATGACTTGGGTCTGCAATGATTGGGAAATGACTTAATTTCTGGATGACAGGGATCGCACTGATATCAAAGGTGTTTCTTGTTGCTGTTTCATAAGTCCGGATGCCCCGTTCCACAAAAATAATATTAAAGTTCCCTTCGTTAGCAATGTATTCCGCCGCATTCAACCACTCATCGATTGTTCCAGAAATTCCCCGTTTCAATGCCACCGGTTTGCCGGTTTTTCCAACTGCTTGCAATAATTTAAAGTTCTGCATATTCCGAGCGCCAATCTGTAAAATATCTGCATACTGACAAACTAAATCAAGGTTAGCTTCATCCATTACTTCTGTGATAACTTTCATATCATAAGCATCAGCCGCTTGACGGATGTATTTCAGTCCTTCTTCTTCTAGCCCTTGGAAAGCGTAAGGAGATGTCCGCGGTTTGAATGCCCCACCCCGTAAAACTGTGGCACCGCCTTTTTTAGCAATACGTGCGCATTCCATGATTTGATCGAGTCCCTCGATGGAACATGGGCCGGCCATCATCACCATACTGCCATCCCCGATTTTCAATCCGTCAACATCAACCACGGTATCATCGGGATGAAATTCACGACTTGTCAGCTTGTAGGCACTCGACACAGATAACGTACGGTCCACGCCATCGTAGCTATTGAATCCGACATTTCTAACTTTGCTGGTATCTCCTACCAATCCAATAATCGTCCGGTTGTTTCCCTCACTCAAGTGAACATTAAGCCCTTCACTTTTCACTCTGTCAATAACTACCTTCAACTGTTCTTTTGTTGCGTCATTTTTCATAATAATAATCATATACTTTTCCTCCTATAACATTTCCTTAATTTTTTTTGTAATTATTTTTACGGGCATTTTCTCCCCTGTCCACAAATAGAAAGCTTCCGCTGCTTGATGAATCAACATCCCAATGCCATTCATATACCGGCATCCGGAGATTTCCGCCTGCTTCAATAAAAGCGTCTGTTGAGGCTGATAAATAATATCAGCGACAAATAAATCTGAGGGCAACCAGCTGGGGGCGGGAATCAATGATATCTCTTCCTCAGGTGTCATTCCAACACTTGTAGTATTTACCAATATGTCGGCCGAAGCTAAGGTTGCTTTTAAATGTTTTTGATTCTCCAATGGAATCAATGAAATTTTTGTACCGGCAGCTTGTTGGATTTTCTCAAGTTGTGCGGCAACTTTTTCAGAACGACTGTTATATCGTTTGAAAATGATAATTTCTTCAGCTTGTGCCAAGGCCAGCTGTGTAATAATTGCCATAGCAGCCCCGCCTGCCCCCAGCACAACAACTTTTTTCCCTGCCGCTGTCACTTGGTGATCTGCCAAGCTATTGATAAACCCAATGCCATCTGTATTATAACCTACAAGTTTTCCTTGCTGATTGACAACAGTATTCATGGCACCTATCAATGTCACCTCTGTTGCCAGCTCATCCATATAGGGAATCACTGCTTGTTTGTAAGGCATGGATAAATTGACGCCATACATGTCCCATCTGCGGATAGTTTCGATACTTTGAGCGAGATCCTCTTTCTCAATTTCAAATGCCAGATAAACACCATCTGTCTGTGTCAGCTTAAACGCTGAATTATGAATAAACGGCGACAAACTGTGCTTGATGGGTTTGGCTAAAACTGCTGCTAATCGTGTAGCTCCTGTGATCATTTTTTCCCCCTCTCCAACAAAAAAGACGTCTACCTATAGATGCTTTCTACGGTAAACGCCTTGTAAAGTCATATAATCATGTCATAATGCTCTAGAATCATTAGTCGATGACCACCGTAGATATCAATTATCTATGGGGCCTTTCAGACGAAATAATCCTTAGCCATCATAGATACAAACGCTTCTGCTAGTTTGTATCCATCATGTCTCATGGCTACAAACTTATCTAAAATAGCTAAAGTAATAACGATTCAATTGTGAAGTCAAATGATGTAAACGATGTTTCATTACTACTCGCTCCCTTTCAAAGTTTTTCAAGACTATTTACAGTATATGCTTTTCAAAAACGATTGTCAACAGTATCATTAAAATATTTGAAAAAAATGATGAGAATTGTATGAGAAGCGACACAGTTGCAACCTTTTAGATCACAATTTTGTCAAAAAAGCTGACAAAAATTCAGTACTACTCTCCATTTTCCATGTATAATTTCAAGCGTTCCAATGACATGTCCTGAATGCCTAGACTTTCCAGCGAGTGTCCGGCAGTCCAACAATCCTCTTCAAGAATTAGGCTGCCAAGATTTACCAATGAATCCATCACTGGTGTTTGCACACCAACCTGCTTTGCCAATTTTGCCCACTGCGCAATACCAAAAGGGATATCTTCAGAATAGTAGCGATCTTTTACATTGGCAGGACCTTTGATTTTTGCAAAGTTGGGATTTTCTGCCACTGCTTGCTTTACATCATCCGTTTCCGTTCCGCTGCCGATACCGTGAGCTACCACATCCCACTGATATTCAAAACTTTTAAGAAGTACTATCCGCTCTGCATCCACTGCTTCCACTGTCCGAACCACGCTATCTGTAAAGCCTTCTGTATAGAAGAAAAAATCTCCTTTGGCATATTCTATCCTGCCGGCATTCAAAATACATCCCGGCACATGGATAATCGGGTTAAGACTGGAAAGGCCGCAGGCAATCACGCTTTCAGAAGGTTCCAAACCATCAAAAAATTGAGACAACTCTGCTACAGTTTCTCGGGTTTTCGATGCGGGCATAACGCCGACTTTCAAGGGATTAAAACGACTCATCACCAATATCTCCCCATCATCCACAAGGCGCGCAGCATATGGCAATGTATGTGTCTCTGCTAGAATAACCCCTTCTTTTCCTGCTTTTTTTAATTCCTTCCAAAAAATCAAACTCCCGAAAGTACCTGGTAAAAGAAAAATAATTTGTCCCGGCTGTACGACTTCAGATAACTTCTTCGCATAAATTTCATGTGCAAAAGCAGGCACGACGACTAAGATGTACTTGACGTCCGCTACAGCTTCCTTCAAATCACTTGTAACCATCCCAATCCTGACTGTTTCATTGCCGCAAGCCCCTGACAGGTGAATGTTTTTTGACTCAGCCACTTTTTTCATTTTCCCAATAAATGCTTCATCCTCATACATGCGAACATCAAAACCGCGCAAAGTTAAATCTGCTGCGGCAGCATGTCCACCATTACCTCCACCTAAAACAGCAACCGTGGTCATCTCATTTCCTCCTATTTTATGTGATTCTTTCACTTTCATTATAGGACCCATTATTGCCTCAATCAAGGGAAATGGTGATAACTTTCAAGCACAGCAGATTAAAAAGACGTATGAATGATTATGGCTCTGGTACTGTTCAGAGTTCATTTTAAAAATGACCTCTTCTTTTAAACATATTTAGAAAAATATTTAATATATCTTGTCTCAAAAGAAACAGAGGTGATGTCAGCATACAAAATGGAAGTCGGGCTTTCTTCCCAAATCCCATCCGCATCAAATTCAAGAAGATTGACACTCTCAGAGGTAAAAGAGACTATTTTACCAATCCAAAAAAAATCTGAGTATTCATTTTCAATGATTATATTTTTATCTCTCTGTTTTAAGCTGCCAAAAATCTTTTCCCAACTTGAAATATCTATCTCAGGGCTGAGCTGTTCGTTAAAAATATGTTCATTCTTCAAAATTTGGTTGACTAAATCATCTCTATCGCTTATCGACTTTATATCTTGCTTCCTCCTGATACTAAAACCATTTATTTGAAAATCAATTTCCTCTGCTCCAAGGAAAAATTCCTTGTTTTGCTGTAGAGGAAAGTAATAGTAGTAATTTTCTTCGTAGTTGAAATATACCCTAAAAGTACTTTTCGAATTAATACTGTCAGTTATGATTGTTTCCATATTATTTTTGTTCATCGTATCACCGCCTCGTTCAAATAATAGCATAATTTTTATGTTTTGTTTGGGTTGAAATAAAGATAAAACTAATTCAATGAAGATATACATATCAAAATGTGAAAGAAGCGGTGTTTATTTTCTTTAACGAATCTGTCGGGTATCACGTGTAAATGATAAAAATCTATGCAAGTTACAAATCAAGAACTTTGACTCCAAGAGACTTGAGTTTCCTTAAAATTTTCAAGAACATATCCCCGTAATTTGGGTAATATTCATTTTGTTTCTTAGAAAACCAAAATATTTCCAGAAACTAGTTTACTGAATAAAGTTGTCAGACTATTATTTTACAACATGCTATAATCAAGTTAAATATTGTCATATACAAAAAGGAGGAAATCATGAAAAAAGTCGTCTGGATATTTTCTATAAATGTTGATGGAGGTGGAGCCCCTATCGGTTATGGCGCTAATATGACCGGCAGAGGGCCAGAAAAATTTAAAGAGAAACTTAAATCAGAACTATTGCCAGAAATCGAGCTTCAGTTTATCAGTTATGATACACAAAGCCATGATGTTCCAGTTGCTGACTTGATTGTATTCAATGATATTGATTCAAAATTTATTCCTGACGAAATTAAGAAGAATGGTCTTAGTGTCTCACCTCAAGAGGTTTATCAGGGAAACATCGAAGAGATGAAAAATACCATTACGCGTTTTTTAGCTTCTGAAAAGTAGCTGTGAGAACAGGAATAAAGTAAAAAAAAATCTGAAATCTGCGGGATTTATTTATCAGTATCCCTTCAAAATGTTTCACCGATTGAAGCGGCGTAGGCAGATGATGTCCTTGGTGAAATTATCGATATTTGCATCAGGTAGAAGCAGAAACTTATCCCTAAAACACAAATTAAAAAGAGCCGATAATATTCTCTCGAATGTTATCGGCTCTGTTATATCTCTTTATAATCCAAGCACTTGATGTAACGTTTGATGACTGCTCAATATTTTCTATTTATTATACTTCAAACGTTGTTTCAATCAGTTTCTCACAGTCATTTAATATAATTGTTTTCTGTCCTTTTAACGTGATAATACCCCGAGTTTGTAGGGATGATAATGTACGACTTAGACTTTCTTGACTGGTGCCTATCTGAGACGCCAAATCACCTTTTTTCATTGGCAAATCAACAACATTTTTCCCATCAAACAGTTCTAGCAACGCCGTAGACACTCTTTGGGTCACACTATTCAAATTAATCGTTTCTATTGTCTTTTCGGCGGACTCCAATCTTCTGCTCATCACGTCCAGAATCTTTAGAGTAATCGAGGGATAGTTATTAATCATACGTTGAAAATCATTGGCTGAAATGACACACATAACCGCGTCTTCAACTACTTCTGCATTTTCTTTTAGTTCGGTTGCACTAAATAATGTCAGCTCTCCTAAAAAATCACCGTGGGCAACTATTCTGATAACTTGTTCTTTTCCATTAATATTTAATCTAGATATTTTTATTTTTCCGCTAAACACAACATAAAGAGCTGTTCCTAAATCACCGGAAGTATAAACAAATTCCCCTTTTTTGTATTTTTTCGTGTGAGCAATTTGATAAATATTGTTCATTTCTTCTTGATTTAAATGCTTGAAAATCGGAACAGTTTGTACACAATTGAATATTTCATGCTGACAGTCGCTCATTATCATCCCTCCTTTGTCACACAATAAACTTACTTCATGTTAAATCGCAATAATCTCATTCCGTTAAGAATGACCACAAGGATACTTGCTTCATGGACTAACATTCCTACTGACATACTGACAATATTGCTAAACATGACCCCTAAAACTAATATAAACACAACCGCAAGAGCAATGACAATATTTTGCTTCATATTTCTTGCAGTTGCTTTTGTCAAAGCTAATGCATGAGGCAGTTTACTGAAATTTGAGTTCATTAATACAACATCTGACGTTTCAATCGCAACATCCGTTCCTGAACCCATGGCGATACCAACATGGGCAAGCGCTAATGAAGGACTGTCATTCACCCCATCACCTACAAACGCAACTATTTCATCATTTTCTATGCGATTTTCAACAAATTCTGCTTTTTCTTCTGGCAACATATTGCCGTGGGACTCGGTTAAATCAAGTTCTTTACTCACTAAATCAACGGTCCCTTGATTATCCCCCGACAACATGACTAAATTCTTGACCTTTAACCTTTTTAGTAACTCAATATCTTCTTTAACTTTATCACGGATTTGATCTTTTACACCAACAATAATTTTGATGTCATTGTTTATAACTGTTATTACGATAGAATTACCTTGAAGTTCGAGTCTTTCAATATCATCAATCATCTCCTCTGTGACGTTAATCCCATATTCTTTCATTAAAGAGTAATTTCCGACTAAAATTTGATCATCATTGATTGCCGCTGAGATTCCTTTCCCTTTGATGACCTCAGTCTTATCGACTTTGATATAATTTTTTAACGGTATTGATTCCAGTATTGCATTTGCAAGGGGGTGATCAGATTCCCTTTCGATGCTGGCAAGATAAAGCAAATCTGACTCTTTTTTTTCACCATAATAGATTGTTTCTGAGACCACTGGTTTTCCAATGGTCACTGTCCCCGTCTTATCGAAAATAATCGTATCCACTTTACTGAAATAACCGATGACTTCACTTCCTTTTAATAAAATACCATGCCTCGCACCATTGCCAATACCTGCAACATTTGAAACAGGTACTCCAATGACTAGCGCTCCCGGACATCCCAAAACGAGAATGGTAATCGCTAATTCAATATTTCTGGTGAACAACCAGACAAAAAATGCAACCAACAAAACTAGAGGCGTATAATATTTAGAAAATCGGTCAATAAATCTTTCTGCTTCTGATTTTGAATCTTGAGCTTCCACTACAAGTTCAATGATTTTTCCAAAAGTAGTATCCACACCAACTCTATCAGCATTCACTGCAATCGTGCCATTATCCAAGATGGTACCTGCGTACACTTTGGAATCCACACTTTTACTAACTGGCAGCGACTCCCCAGTAATACTTGCCTCATTAACACTTCCTTCACCACTTATGACGATCCCATCCACTGGAACTTTTGCACCAGTTTTTACAAGAATCATATCTCCTACAGTTACTTCTTCTATGCCTACTTCGATATACTTATTGTCTTCAGTTAATTTCAATGCCGTTTCAGGCGCCATTTCCGTCAATTCTTTAATAGCTTTTCGTGTTTTGTTCAACGTTCTTTTTTCTAAATAACTGCCAAAGAGAAAGAGAAAGGTCACAATCGCCGACTCTTCGAAATTTCTGATGGCAAATGCAGCGACAACCGCTATGGTCACTAAAACATCAATACTTACAACTTTAACTTTTAATGCCTGATACGCTTGAATTGCTATGGGCAATACACCAATTACCGACGCAATAATCAGCATGAATTCAGAATAGAAGTTGTCTTTAAGTATCCAGTGTCCCATAAAGCTTAAACTAATCAATGTTGCACTAATAACGGTAATAATATTCTTGTTTTTGAATATAATCTTCTGCATACCTATCCCTCTTTACTTCATTCAGAATAATGATTGTCCAGTAATTTAAGTGTGTTGTAAACTTCTGCATAGCTTTCACAAACATCATCTGGAATTTTATAATCATCGGTGAGACTGTTCAAACGTTTAAAATCAGTTGAAACATTTTCTCCCCGTTCAAGTTTTTATGTGATTTCTTGAAAAATACTTCTTACTTGATGAAATTCCGGATGATTATCCCCATGTACTCTAGCAACAATCGGCATAAGCATTTTTAATTTGTTTATATCTTCCTTCATGTTTTTCTCCTCATTTCTCACTCAATACTGTATAACCGACTTTTTCAATTTTATCTATGATTTCCTTAGACGAAAGCACTGTTTCATCAAATTCGACTTTGACTCTAGAGCTGTTAAATAAGACTTCATATTTTTTTATTCCTTTCAGTCTTTTTAAAGCTCCTTCGATTTTAGCAATACAACTTGGACAACTAATTGTTTCCATTTGAAATATTTTCTTTGTCATCATCATGACCTCCCTTATGACTATATGTTAACCAGTTTTAATCATAATTTCTTTGACCTACGTCAAAATTCAATTTATTTATTCTAATATTATATTCTTACCTGAGTAACCCTTGAGGCAAGCCAATTTTATGTTACTTGCGTTGTAGACCCGTAAATGACTGAAGATGAAAATATAAGAGCGTTCGATCAGCTTGTGAAGTGACAATTTATGAAAAATATTTTTGAAATCTAGTGAGTATAGTCATAATTTTAAATTATAACTTCAATTAATTTTAAAACACAAGTTCGTGAATATCTGTTGACTTTTATTCATAATGCCTTAAAATGGGCTATATGATGTTCAAATTACCATATTATGATGTAATTTGATCAAGGGAGGAAATGTGATGAAAATTAAAAAACTTATTTTTGCAATGATTCTTGCTGTATCCATGCTGATAATTGTCCCGGGGAGTATTTCAGCTAACAGTTCAAAGACATTGAATGATGATGGCCAATCAATTGTTGAAGTGATGCCTGATGAAAACTTACGGAAATTGTTTGCTAAGCAGATGGGATATGACTCTGTAGATGAATTTACCGTTGAAGATCTCAATAGTATTTCTTCGATTTCTGTCAGCTCAGAGAATCTCCACTTATTTAGTGTTAAAGACTTTAAGGGTATTGAGCAAATGAATATTGATGCTCTATATATTACCGGATTAAATCTTAAACAAACTGAGAAACTTATTAAGTATGACTTCACTCCCCTCACCGCTATCAAGAAAATGAATGCTCTTTACATCTCAGAGAGTACCTTCAATAACGGTGTTGATTTTAATAATTTCATTTCTCTTTTATATCCAGTAGGCTCTATTGTATTTGCCGGCAATACAATTATGATTGATAAAGAAATAGACGTTGCAGATTATAAAAAGATTGAGATTGAAACAAAAGATTGGGGGATTAAATTCCCGCTTCTTGGCATATTCGAATATAAGAAAACCGACAAGATATCAATCGTTGATTCTTTAGAAACTGACTCCGAATTTTATATCATCAACGAGTTAGACGAAGAATATGCTTACATTTATGAAGAGGATTCTCACTTAGATTCTGAAAAATCAGACGAAGCTGCACATATCTTTGTGCCTAGTGATACTTATCGCTTCTTATGGGACGATACTGATGTTGAAGATTTGGAATCATTACTCAAACATGACTTTACTTCCAACTATGATGAAGGACTCGCTGCTTTTTCATTTGGAACAGGTACCACCTATTATGATGGAACTATCAATTACACATTTGATGACATTCGCTTTCATTTGAACGTAACATTTACTCATCAATCAAATGTTAAAGTACATTACGTTGACGAAGCTGGAAATCAGATTGCTGAAGATATATCTTTGAGCGGAAAGTACGAAACACCATTTACTCTCGATACAAAAGCAATCGATGGGTATACCTTCGAAAGAATTGAAGAAGTTGGAGACTCTATTGAGGACCCTGTGGTAGATTCTTTAGACCAAACTTATACTTTTAACGATAGAGAATTTAATATTATTTATTCTAAAAACCCAATTATCAATAAGTACACCGTGACTTATACGGATGGCGTTGATGAGGAGGTTATCTTTGAAGACCAAATCTTTGCGGACGTGGTGGAAAACAGTGACACACCTGCTTTTGCGGGCACACCTGCACGAGAAGGCTATACCTTCCTTGGTTGGGAGCCTGCTGTGGCAGAAACGGTGACACAAGATGCTCTCTATACGGCACAATGGGAAGAAATCGTGGTCCCTGTCAACAAGTACACCGTGACCTATACGGATGGTGTTGATGATGAAGTTATTTTTGAAGACCAAGTCTTTAAGGATGTGATGGAAAACAGCGAGACACCAACATTCGTTGGCGCACCTACCCGGGAAGGCTACACCTTCATTGGCTGGGAGCCTACTGTCGCTGAGACTGTGACTGAAAACGCAGTTTACTCAGCACAATGGGAAGAAATCGTGGTCCCTGTCAACAAGTACACCGTGACCTATACGGATGGCGTTGATGATGAGGTTATCTTTGAGGATCAAATTTTTGAGGATGTGGTGGAAAACAGTGACACGCCAGCTTTTGTGGGCAAACCTGCACGAGAAGGCTATACTTTCCTTGGTTGGGAGCCTGCTGTCGCTGAAACGGTGACACAAGATGCGGTTTATACGGCACAATGGGAAGAAATCGTGATACCTATCAACAAGTACACCGTGACTTATACGGATGGCGTTGATGAGGAAGTTATTTTTGAAGACCTAGTCTTTCAGAACGTGGTTGAGGACAGTGAGACACCAGCTTTTGTGGGCACCCCTACCCGAGAAGGCTATACCTTCCTTGGCTGGGAGCCTGCTGTGGCAGACACGGTGACTGAAAACGCAGTTTACACGGCGCAATGGGAAGAAATCGTAGTCCCTGTCAACAAGTATACCGTGACTTATACTGATGGCATTGATGATGAAGTTATCTTTGAAGACCTAGTCTTTAAGGATGTGATTGAGGATAGTGAGACGCCAGCTTTTGCGGGTACACCTGTACGAGAAAGCTATACTTTCCTTGGTTGGGAGCCTGCTGTCGCTGAAACGGTGACACAAGATGCTGTCTATACGGCGCAATGGGAAGAAATCGTAGTCCCTGTCAACAAGTACACCGTGACCTATACTGACGGCGTTGATGAGGAAGTTATTTTTGAAGATCAAGTCTTTAAGGATGTGGTTGAGGATAGTGAGACGCCAGCTTTTGCGGGCACACCTGCACGAGAAGGCTATAAATTTTTAGGTTGGGAGCCTGCTGTGGCAGAAACGGTGACACAAGATGCTCTCTATACGGCGCAATGGGAAGAAATCGTAGTCCCTGTCAATAAATTTACCGTAACATATACAGATGGTGTTGATGATGAAGTTATCTTTGAAGACCAAGTGTTTGACGATGTGGTGGAAAACAGTGAGACACCTACATTCACTGGCACACCTGCACGAGAAGGCTATACATTTTTAGGTTGGGAGCCTGCTGTGGCTGAGACTGTGACTGAAAATGCAGTTTATACGGCACAATGGGAAGAAATCGTGGTACCTGTCAACAAGTACACCGTGACTTATACGGACGGCGTTGATGATGAAGTTATCTTTGAAGACCTAGTCTTTACAGATGTGGTGGAAAATAGTGAGACACCAGCATTCGCTGGCACACCTGTACGAGAAGGCTATAAATTTTTAGGTTGGGAGCCTGCTGTGGCAGACACGGTGACACAAGATGCTGTCTATACGGCACAATGGGAAGAAATCGTGGTCCCTGTCAACAAGTACACCGTGACTTATACGGACGGCGTTGATGATGAAGTTATCTTTGAAGACCTAGTCTTTAAGGATGTGATGGAAAACAGCGAGACACCAACATTCGTTGGCGCACCTACCCGGGAAGGCTACACCTTCATTGGCTGGGAGCCTACTGTCGCTGAGACTGTGACTGAAAACGCAGTTTACTCAGCACAATGGGAAGAAATCGTGGTCCCTGTCAACAAGTACACCGTGACCTATACGGATGGCGTTGATGATGAGGTTATCTTTGAGGATCAAATTTTTGAGGATGTGGTTGAGGACAGTGACACGCCAGCTTTTGTGGGCAAACCTGCACGAGAAGGCTATACTTTCCTTGGCTGGGAGCCTGCTGTGGCGGAGACTGTGACTGAAAATGTAGTTTACACAGCACAATGGGGAAAAATCATTATTCCAGAAGTTAAGCCTGAACCTCCGGTGAAGCCAGAAGAGCCAGTAAATAAGACACTACCAAAGACAGGCATTAACTCGGCAACATTAGCTTGGTCAAGTTTATTGACACTATCTGGTTGTACACTTCTTGCTTTAAGTATTGCTTTAAGAAAAAAACAATCAACAAAAAAATAGCTGGTTAAATCTACCATCCCTCAAAAATCTAAATTTTTGAGGGCTTTTTTGTTTTTCTTTTTTACATGATTATATAGAATTTTCCCCATAAAGATTAATAAGATAGTTAATTTCACTGTAAGAACATCACTTAACCCACTGGAATTATTTTGGCTTGTCTTATCAGAAGTTGATTCTACTGCTCGGTAACAATTTATGTCTAAAATCATAAATATCCTGTTACTTACTGACTAAACATGATATTATTATGCCGAACAGGAGTGATTTAATGAAGTCTAATGCATTTTCTGAAAAAGACAAAGAAAAATTAAGAACCAAGATGTGTGAAGTTTGCGAAGAAAGCTGGAGAAAAAATGGGTATATGAGAACGTCAATCACCTACCTGACTTCACAGACAGGAATATCAACCGGTGCATTTTATTTGCTCTATGAGACAAAGGAGGACGTATTTGTTGATACATTAATCAGAATCCGTACCCGATTGGAAGAACAAATTCAAAATATACTTAATAAGAATCCAAATAAATTCGGATTAATTGAAGCGATGAAATGGATATATAGAGAGTATGACAAGTCTCAATTCTTATATGATTTTTCAAACCCTGACTTCCATTCATTCTATCAAAAACTTTCTGAAGAGAAACTTCAAGAACTGAAGGAAAGCAGTATTGAATATACTAACTTAATTATCTCTCAACTGAACTTAAAAGCTAAAGGGGATGTTGATGTTGCTTATACAGCCTTAAATACACTCTTATATACCGTAAGTATGCCTACTGAAGTTCAATCTGATAAGTTTGCGGCATTTGATACGCTTATCAAAATTGCTGTTGACAGCTTATTTGAAGAAATCAACGACTAGAGACTGAGATGTTTTTTTAAAATATAATCTGAAATATAAAAGACTTACTAAATATCTAAAAAAACATCAACATTCTGGAAACTACTAGAAGTACCATACCAAGGTATTTTAAGATGAAGGAAAAATCTAAAAAAAGAACATTAACCTATGTTAAATTGATTTTGCGTCATAGTCAATTCATGCTCATTGTTTGGTGTCAGAACTTCAACAATACATAAGATTTGACTATGACGTTATTATTACTTCAAGCAGCTCACTTAATATACAAGGCTGACCCATAAGTCTCAAAAATAGTAAAAAGGAAACCAACATCGATAAAAAGATTTGGGTTTCCTTATTTTTTTGTCTATCTAAGAAGCTCGTCCGTTGATGAGCATCTAACTTTCTCAGTTTAACTTGTCCTAAATCTTGACATAGGATCACTTCTAATAAAACTTGTACATGAGGATGCACACGAAAACGATCAATCGTTCTGAAATTGGGTTGATGTGATTGTGTCAGCCATCGAGCACGAATGCTGTCTTTAGCTAGAGCTTCAATTCTTCTGCTAGAAAAAATAGACTGTGTGTAACCGCACAGTATCAACTTCAACATCATTTTAGGATGATAAGAGGTTGCTCCCATCTGGTGCTCAAAAGCAGCGAAGGCTTTTTCTGGTATGCTTTCCACAAGATTATTAATCGCAAAAGCAAGGTCGTCTTTTCCCAAATAAATCTCTAAATCTAATGATAAGGTGACCTGATTCATGTTATAATCTTTGTACATAGATAGCACTCCCTTTTGGTTATGGTTGGTACTTTAATTATACAAGGAAGTGCTATTTTTATCGCTAAAAAAAGGAACAAAATCATAAAAAGATTTCATTCCTTTTTTGTTTTAAATGAGGACTTATGGGTCAGCCTCGTCTTTTTTTCATTGAATAATAAAAAAACAAAAACATATTATCTTTCTGGTAAGATAAAATCACGACAAATAGCCACAAGAAAGGATGATATGCTTTGTCCCATCATATCAAAATAATGCTCAGAATTGTAGACCCTCATTTCATTATTTCGTAATTTTCTCAGGAAAAAGTTCATCATCAGAATACCTTGGTCATCTATACCAAACTAAATCCCGAATTGGAAGCCTATCAACAATTACCAACTGTGATAAAATTTGCCAAACAACGTTATCATTATCGTAATTGTCAGTTCATCATACAGTTAAAAGCTATTTTATTGCACCGACATGTTCTATCACCAAACATGTCGTGTTTAAAACAATTGATTTACTCAAACGAAAAATATCATTGACCTGCATTGCGAAACTCACGCAAGTGTCCATCACTACCGCGATCCGCATCCTTAAAATCTTAAAATCTTATGTCATCAAACGTTCCATCAATTATTTACCAAAAATATTGATGGAGTATGAATTCCGTTCCCATACGGTAAGGGAAGAAGCCATGAACTTCATTTTCGGTGACAACAAAACTCGAGAGCTTGTCGACATTTTTCCAAGTTGGAAAAAATTACTTAACCAAGATGTTAGCTCGTTATCCCTTAGCTGTGAGAGAAAAGGTGGCTTTTTTAGTCACTAATATGAACGCCCCTTAGAACGCACTCACTAAAGAGGGGTTGCCTAAAGCTACACTGATTATCGATTGCTTCCATGTAATCAAACATTTAAAGGATGCTTTCAATCACTTACGTGTAAAAGAAATAAAACACTGGAAAGTCAGTCATCATGAGGAAAAATCCGGAAAATTAATGGGGGCATTTACCATGCTAATTGAAAAACAGACAAACCGTTGATATTAGTGAATATAATCGGTGGCAGCAGTTTGGGACACACCGCTATTCTTTGATGACCGACGCCATGCTCATTGATTAACTATTAGGCTACTCAGAGCCATTAAATAAAGCCTGTGATGTCTTTCATCTGTTGGCCGATGCTTTCCATCGGAGAGAGGATTAGAGAATCATGAATTTTTTATGCGGCTTCAAGAATTACCTAAAGATTTGGATGAGAACTTTCTAAAAAAGCTTCAAAATCTCTTGAATTATGAGGAAGGTATCCGCAATATTTTAATGTTAACCTTACTCTAATGGCAAAATATACGCCAAAAATGCCCATATTAAAGCCTTTAAAAATACGTGGTTGGAAATTTTTTTAATGAATTACCTTATTAAAATAAAATAACAAAAAAAATCTGGTCAGAATATCTATTTCGGCTCTATAATTTATGGGACTGATGAATCAAAAATTGGTTCATCAGCCCTATTTTCTTGTATTAAATAAAAAAACATATAGTTCTTCTGTTACTATTAAAGCGTCTAAACCTAAAAAGTAAGGAGAACTATATGCCATGACCCATGATATCAAAAAATTACTAAGAATTGTAGACCCAGCCTTAAATATTTTAGCTGTTTCCCAAGAACGCTATCAAAGTAAGCAAATACTTATTATTGAAGCTGATTATTTACCTGCTCCTAAAGCTTGCCGAGTATGTGGTTCAAGTCAAATCGACCATGAAGGGAATTATAGGGTGGTTAAAAATGGGACTAAAACTTCTATGATTCGGTTGGAAAACTACCATCACATGCCCACAGTGATGAAACTGAAGAAACAGAAATATTTTTGTAGAAACTGTCACTCTTATACGACTGCTAGTCCCTACTTTATTAAAGAAAACTGTTTTATTTCAGAGCACATAA
>NZ_NGKA01000011.1 GCF_003987645.1 Vagococcus elongatus | reverse complement strand
CAACAAAAGTCGTTTGACAGTCACGGCAAAAAAAGCGTTGTTTTTTCAATTGAATGAATGTAGGTTGATGGGAAGAACTCAACCATTTTAACCGCGAGGTTAAGAACCCGTGTTTAACGATAGAAAAGTCTTCATTAATACTCCCACAGTTGGGGCAATGAGTGGGGTACAGCTAAGAGTGGCAAAATAAAGCAGGCTGGTAAGCCCCTTTATATCAACCTCCTGACAAAATTGTTTTTCAAAAGTGATATTTTCATCTTCTAAATTTAATGAGGTTCGGATACAATGATGATGAGACATATGAATCTTCCTTTCTGAATGGGTGATGGCAACTTTATTCTAACTGGAAAATTCATATGTTTCTATTTTTTTATAACAAAATAGGTATGAATGAATTTCTTCATCCACACCAAAAATTATACAACCGAACTATTCTGAGTGTAGCACAAATGACTTTTTTTAGTTGTCGAGCTTAATTTTACAATTGGCGGTATAATGAGGAGAAATAAGGATTATAAAATCCTCATGATTAAGGGAAGGAAAATAACAACGGAAGTTTTAACTGATAAAGGTATGATAGTGTTTTTTTCTGTAACTGTAATTATTGCAATTACTAAAGGCAACTTTATTTAACTTGTCCTAAAACTTGACATAGGATCAGGTATGATAAGTGGTCCGATAGATACGATACTAAGTATCATTTTATTTTTCCCTTTAGGATTTTTCTCTCCCGCTACTATACAAAAAATATAATCACATTGGTAGTGTTGCATTAACAGGATTTCTTTTTTCATTATCAATTGAAATCATCCAAATGTTTGGAAGAGGGGCAACAGATATAAATGACTTGATTACTAATACTCTTGGACCATGTTTAGGGTGCTTTATTTATAAGTCGTTTTCTCAATTCACTAAAAAAGAGTTGTGTATAAAATTTCAGGCTAGTAATATCAATGATGGAATCGAAGTGCTTTTTTTAATAGTCTGTTCATTTGTTATTATGGTTACAATCCAGCCGTGTATTATTTATAATTTGTTTGATTTAGCCTAAGATTTAAGTGATGCTGTGTTCCCATAAAAGCAAGTAGTGTAAATCTTTTAATGTTTTAACAAGCTACAAAGTGTAACGGAACTTTGTAGTCTGTACTACGTGGTAGGGAAAGTCGAATGAGTAAAAAAGTTTAAAAAAATAATTGATTTAACAAAGAGAGGAAGTGATACTGATGAATATTGTAGATAAAACTTTTTATAGTCTAATGGCTAAAATTCATTATGCAAGTGCGCGAAATAAATCCTCGTTTATGCAAAGTTATTTTTATTTACTGAAAGAATTTGATATCAGCTTAGGTTTTCATTTTACATGGAAAGATTACAAAGTAGTCTCGGACGAAATAGACTTGAAGATAAATAAAAGAATCTCCTTGGGAAAATTTGATTTAGATGATGTGGCTATTAATAATGATATAGAAGAAACAATAGATATATTAAACGGGTTAAATTTATATAGACCAAAAGAGTTGTCTAAAGATAAATATTTCGAACTGCTGTCAAGTTTAATGCACCTTAATAAAAATGAAAATATAAATTCAGAATCTTTTTTATCCCACAATGATGAAAAATATATTGAATATTGCAAGAATATACTTAAAGAGTATGTCTATCCCCACACGAAATAAGAAAGAAACAAAATTATCAGGGGACGACTTTACGATTACCAATGCTGCATGGCTTTATATGTCAATCACTCAGAACAAAAATATATATGATCACTAGTTAAACATCAAAAACGAATGCTTATTGTGATTGAAAATAAAAGGCTTATAGGCCTTTTTTATTTTTTGTAAAGTATACTTTGACTACAATTTAAAAATAAATATATTTGTAAATCGGTCACAAGTTTCAATGTTTGTTCTATACTATTACGGACAACTGATTTGTTCGATGTAAAGTATTACGATCTTTTTTTGAAAAAAAGCCATCCAATTCATGTTATGATGTATTAAAACAAAAATAAAGGAGATAAAGTTGGGATGAAAAAATTCATAGGCATTGCTAGCTGTTTATTATTTGCTTTTTCTTTACTTTCTGGATGCGGTCAATCATCTAACCAAACAACAGAGACAACCGCTAAAGAACTAGTCGGACAAACTGGCACCGCAATAAACCAAACAAGTGAAACTTCATCTTCTATTGAGCAGTCAGCTTCATTAAGGGCTGAAGACTTTTTAGGGAAGGCATTTAGCGGCACAGCCAAAGAAGGGGAAAAAATCTACGAATTTGAAATGGGTTTTGACGTGAAAAACCTCACTGGTAAAACTATTCGTGGGAAAGTACTGTACATGAGAGTAGGTCAAGAAGAGGGCTTTTTCGATTTGTATGATCAACTGGAGTTTACCCCTACAGATCAAGGTATTCATGTCAGCGCTCTATATATTGGTAGTCAAGTAGGAGTCGAATTCGAGGTCATACCAGGTGATGATGGAACTTTCTTGTTCACTGTCGGCGGAAAAGAGTGTGTTGTTTCCTACAACGAAGAAATGACACAACAAATGAATCAACAACGAGAAGCAACTTCGCAAGTTATCGATTCAGAAGATGCAATCAAACGAGCTCAGAAATTTATGGTCTTAGACAGTCAAGACCCTAATTTTTTTGATAACTATTCTTTTTATGAAGAAAGCGGTATTCAGACGGATAATCAAGGAAATGAATTCTATACTATCAGAGTCAGGCAAAATGCAAAAAATGGCATGAACTCTATGGCAATAGGTTTTATTAATGTTTATATTGAAAATGGGCATTGTGCTTGGCAATAAAATCGTAGTAACGATTGCTTACCCATTGGAGAATTATATTGTTTACTTGAGAATTTGTGTGAATCACTTTCTAAATCATTGATTTCAAAGGATATTCTAATAGGTCTTTTAATAAGTGCACTTTTACACGGTACAATTAAGTTGAAGGATTGTACAATACGTTTGAGGCAAATGAGGGGAAATATGCATGTTATCGGGAATAAAGGGAATCGGGGGTGGATAGACCAGTCGCTTGAACAATTAAGAAACTACCAAGAAAAGTAAGTGGAACAATTAAATAATTAAATTATTTTCTGATAATACTTAGAGTGATTATAGCTATTAGCGGTCGTAAAATCGAAAGATATTAAAGAAAATTAATCATCTAAATACGTAATATAGAGCGAGACAGCTTTAATGCTGAACCACTGAGATATCAATATCATCTATCATTTTGAGAGTTTGTTCAGTTTTTATGAGAAATAATTAGGGCAAAGTATACTTTAAAAATATGATATCCTGTATCATGTAAAAAAGTAAAAAGATGGTGGCTAATCTCTTAATTAGGGGTGATGCCTATGGGGTGCATAGCTTTTCTCCTGGAAAGGACTAAGCGTGTCTGTTTTTGAAGCTTTAACGCTGATGATCGCTTTTGGGACAATGGTTGTGCTGATAAAAGATGAAAAAAATTAAAAAAATAACCATCTAACACTTTGGTGGTAGTAGATGGTTAAAACTATGATTGTATAATTTTTGGTATTGATAAATAAGGACGAAATTCTCAAAGGATTTCGTCCTTATTTTGTTGATAACTTTCATTTTATTGTAAATTCGATAAACAGCACATCACAATATCAGTATCCTGATTTTCCAATTCTTGAATAATATGTAAATAGGTGTTCTGAGTTGTTGTCATGCTAGAGTGCCCCAGTCGTCGGGCAACGCTTGCTATAGACACACCAGCAAAAAGAAGTAGTGAAGCGTGTGTATGACGTAGGCCGTGAATTGATATTTCAGTTATGTGTGCAGATTTACAAAGTCGTGAGAGAATTCCATTTGCAGTTGAATTATAAATTTTTTCTCCTTCAGAAACGAAAATCGGTTTATCTGAAGGTTTATTTTTGATGAGTTGTGAAAACTGACTAATAGTCATCCAATCAATTGGTACTTTGCGAATCGAAGAACGATTTTTTGTAGGCTGAAAGCCTCCATTTTCTTTATAATTCCAGGTTTTATTAATTGCCAACGTTTGTTTATAGAAATCAAAGTCAGCCGGAGTAATAGCGAGGGCTTCAGAAAAACGAAGTCCTGTTTTTGCAATAAGTAAAATGAACCAATCCCAGTTAATAGTTTTTTCTAAATTCAAATTACCAATAAGTGATTGTAACTCGAACTGATTAAGATATTTTTCTTTTTTTGGACGAGGAGATTTACCTTTGATGATGGCACGACGTGTTGGATCACGTTCGATAAGTCCTTCGTCAACAGCATCCAGGATGGAGGTTTTTAGGTGACGGTGAAAATCCATTGTTGTCCTCTGTTCATGAATACTCGCATAGTCGTTGAGTAATTGCTGGTATGAAAGCCTAGTAATATCACATAAGCGAAGTGTTGGAGCAAGGGATTGAATCCATCGTAAACTTAGTTGATATTTTTTCATAGTTACTGGGCGAATTGCTCCATCTTTGTAAGTTTTAATCCAACGTTTAAAGTAGCTGTAAAATAACTCTTGACTATTCATTTAAAATCAGTCCTTTCTATGAATTAAGTTTATTTTACCAACTTACGCTGATGAAGCGCGATAGTGTCGTCGAATGACCGAAAGAATCTACCAATCTTAGATTGTTCATCTTTACTGTTTGGAACAAAACTTGTATAGTCTGAAATTTGTTTCAAAGAGATATGTTTAATAGCATTTCCAACTGATAGTGTTCTCATCGCTGATAAAAATGTTGGATTTACAGTTACTTGATAGATAAACTCTAGTTGATCAGATTGAATCCGCCCTACTCTCTGAGCCAAAAGAGCTTTTTCATTGCTGTATTTTGCAGTTTTCCCAAGATTTACCCCATCCATCGTGACCAATACATTTTCGCCACTCAGATTATATTTTTTGATCAGTTCTTCATCTGAGGTATCAATTCGATCGGTTACAGTGTTTTGTGACCTCAAACTTTCTGAAATATCTTTATTTGTTATTACCAGATATTCACCATTTTCATTGAATTCTTTACTCTTGAAGGCTTTTCCTGTGGTAACAACTCCCAATTCTCCCAACTTACGCTGTTCCCAAGCATTATTAAAAAAATCAATCCTATTCATCCGAATTAGAAATATACAAATATTTCATTGAAACGTTGACAATCTATTCCGGATATATTAACATTGTTAATATGAAATATAATCATATTCTTTGAAATCGTTGTGGGAGATTGAGAGGTGAAGTTTATGAAAAAAATAAAAATAAGTGAAGTTGTTTCATTTGTTCCCGGCATTAATCAAACGAGAGCCGAGAAACAGTTTGGAACAAAGGACATCAATTATTACGATCAATCATCTTTTGAAAGCGACTATGCCCATGAAGATGGGTCTGTTGTAGAGAGTTCAAGCGAAATGAATAACGAGCTTCTTTCACTAAATGAAGGGGATGTAGTTATTAGTCATTCCATGCAACTTGCGACAATAGTAGGTAAAAGTAATGTAGGGAAAGTATTATCTTTAAATTTTGTGAAAGTTGAATTTCTTAGTAATCAGCTTGATAAGCGATATTTTCTGTATCTGTTTAATGACCACAAAGATGTAAAACGACAAAAAGAGAGAAAGCTACAAGGGTCAGGAGCTGTTTTAAGAATACCTCTTAAAGTTCTAAGTGAAATTTCTATTCCCATGCCGCCATTGGAAAAGCAAAAAAGTATAGGCATGAGTTATACAGAAATGTTGAGATTACAAGGTAAGTTGACTAAGTACTCAGAATTACTGGAACAGTTCACAGGTTCAATTATAGAAGAAAGATTGAAGGAGGAATGAGTCAATGAAAAATCTTTCAGAGTTAGAGTTTGAAAAAGAAGTCATTGATTATTTGACGAAAATCGGTGGTACAAAGCAGTGGGACTACAAGAAGGACATAACAACAACCGAACAACTTTGGGCTAATTTTAAAGCTATCCTAGAGCAAAATAACTATGCTCGATTAGAAGAACCACTGTCGGAAACTGAATTCAGTCAAGTAAAGAAAATCATTACCAACATTGACTCACCTTATCGTGCTGGACAATTTTTATATGGTGTGAATGGTGTGTCAGAAATTGAAGTAGACCTTGATGATGGGCGCCATGTCTTTCTCACTGTGTTCGACCAAGCTCAGGTTGGGGGAGGTAATACGGTATATCAGATAGTCAATCAGATTAGACGCCCTAAAATCGTAGATGGAAAACCTGATCGGCGCTTTGATGTGACATTGCTTATCAATGGTTTGCCAGTGATCCAAATTGAGTTGAAAAAAGCACTTCATAGTACAACTGAGTCATTGAACCAAATGGAACAATATATTGCTGAGAAACAATTTACTGGTATTTTTTCGACGTTACAAATTTTGATTGCGATGACACCCTATGATATTCGCTACATGGCCAATACGTCACAAGAAAATTTTAATCGTGCCTTTGCTTTTAGTTGGCAAAATGAGGAAGATGCACGCCCGGTGCGTTCATGGAGAACGTTTGCGGATAAAGTGCTGTCTATCCCAATGGCTCATGATTTAGCTACACGCTACATGGTTTTAGATGGGACAAAAAATAAGGAAAGTATCAAGGTGATGCGTCCTTATCAAGTGTATGCGACTAAGCGAGTGCTTGATAAAGTTAGAAAGTTTGATTTTACTTATGATGATGGCAGATTAGGTTACGTTTGGCACACCACAGGGGAACGTGTCATAATAGTGATAGGGTGCAGTTTTTATTATAAAATCAAGGGTTTCAGGAATTTTAAACAAATATATTTCGTGCATTGCTTAGAGTAATTAGGATTTAATTGTTGTAAGCAGTGCATGAGAAGTAAAGATTTTGGTTCTTTAATAATTTACAATTATTTAGTATAATTATACTTAAGATGATAATTAGTTGCGTATTCGTAGAATTATATGTATCAACTGTATTCAAAAACATATTTATAAAGGGGAGATTTCTATGGAAGAACCTAAGATTACTGTAGATACAAGTATGTCTAAAAGGGATTATGAAAAGTTTTTATTTATTGCAACCTTTAGAAAGAATAAATTCACTATCCCTATTCTTATATTGATGGCCCTGATTGGAGGATTGTTTATAGGCTATGACGAGGATTATTTTAGTATAGTAAGGTTTTTTATAAGCTGGATTTTAATGTTTGTTTTTACTATTTTAGTTCTCGTGTTTAAAATTAAAAGAAAGAATGCCCAAAGAGTTAAGACAGATAAAACTGGTGCCTTTGATAGCATTAACACTTTGAGGTTTTATGAAGATAGAATTGTAATGGAGAATAAATCAATTAGATCAAGAGGTGAATTAAAGTATGATCAATTCCATGCTTTAATGGAAAGTAAGGAGTACTTTATTTTTTACTTTACTGCAAATCAAGCATCTCTAATCAAAAAACAGGACATAAAAAATCTAGATGAATTTAAAAACTTTATTTATGAAAAGTTTAGGGGAAATTATAAGTCTATATAAATACTTAGGAATAGGATAATAATTTAAGATATCTAGCTTAGGATAAATTAGTTGCATATCTTTTATAAAGTACGTCACATCAGTATTAATTATGTTCAACTAATTCATAATTAAAGGGAGGTTTATTTCATTAAGAAGAAAAACAAGAATATATGGATTGTGATTATAACAATAAGCATTGCGATATTATTTTCATTAAACTATTTTAAAAAAGACATTTGGGATGAAAATTCTGAACAATTGAGACACTCATTTGATATTATAAGTGGTACAGCTGTCATTGATGACTTATCCCAATGGACATCTTTTGATTGGGATGTGATGTATAGCTTTAGGCCATATGTATCAAAGGAGAGAGTGTATGAGGTTGTTGGATATAAATGGGACAATATAAGTGAGACTGTAAACGAGAATATGAATCAGATAGTATTTCTTAAAGATAATGAGGTTGTATGTTACTTATACGGATACCCTAATAATACTGGATTAGAATTTGACTTTGGTGAATATGAAGGTGATTATATAAAATTTAATTCAAATGATTTGATACCTTTTAATAGCATATTTGATGATAAAAATCAGATTAGACATTTTAATTATATTAAAGAGTAACCACTTGGTATCATTAATAAAGTACGTCATATCAGTAATAAAATTAAAAATAAAAAAATTATATAATCAAATCTTAGCGGTTCAAACATAAAAGTCTGGGCCGCTATTTTTATTTCCCATAGAAAGGAGGTCGACTAGATGGTAAATGATGAAGTTAATAATAAGGCTATAAATATTGAAATAAAAGTGGCCCAGTATTCAGCAAAGGCTATTTTGAAAACTATGAAAAGGATTATGGAAGATGCCGCTGAAAAAAGCCAACCACTTGCAGATTATCTTAGTGAGAAAAGAAAAACTAATTCAAGGAAACTTAAGGATATGGTAAAGAAAGGTCAGCTGGAAAATATTGATTTACAAAAGGGTGAAGTCAAGGAACTTAAAAACCAACTTAACCGATATGGAGTAAACTTTTCTGTAATGAAAAATAAGGAGTCAGGCTTATATTCAGTATTCTTTCAGGCAAAAGATACAAAGGCAGTGGATCTAGCCTTTAAAAAGGCCATAGAAAGATATGAGAAAAAGGAAAATAAGAGAGATTCAACAAGGGAAGTCTTAAATAAATTTAAGGAGAGGGTGAAGAATACGGTAGTTAAAAATAAGGTGAAGGAAAAACATCACCAACAAGAGAGATAAAATGAGTAGGCATTTAAGAGAAATCTTAGGTGTCTTTTTTATTGAGAAGAGGTGAAGTGAATGGATTTTGACTATTTTTATGGAAGAGACGCTGAAAGTTTTAGATTTATCCGTTTACCTATAGTTCTTATTGAAGATGATAAATTTAAAGGTCTATCAATAGATGCAAAGGTGCTTTATTCCATGTATTTATCAAGGAGTACTTTGTCTTATAAGAATAATTGGATAGATGAAAGTGGAAGGGTTTATATCTACTTTACAGTAGAAGAAACAGCTAGACAACTAGCTTGTGGAACAAAAAAGGCAGTAAAGCTTATAAAGGATCTTGAAGAGATAGGTCTTATAAAAAAGAAAAGAGCTGGACAAGGAAATCCTACTAAAATTTATGTTAAAGATTTTATGAGTGTTTTTAGAAATGAACAGTTTAGACCTGTCAAAAAGGAAAATCAAGACTTGTCAAAAGGACAATTCAAGAATAGTGATTTTGACAATTCAAGAATGGCAAAAAAGATAAGTCAAGACTTGTCAAAAAGACAACCTAACTATATAGAGAATAATAAGATTGATAATAGTTATATTGATTTTAGTGAAAACCATAAAAAAGGAACCTTCTTAAATGTAATTATTTCTGATGAAGAAGAAAGAAAACTAGAAGATATGATTCCTGATCTAAATGATTATATTGAAAGATTATCAGCTTATATGCAGAGTGCAGGAAAGACATATAGAGACCATGCTTCAACAATTATGACCTGGTATTTAAAAGATAAGAGTGAAGGAAAGCTTAAAAGCAAAAAGGCTTATACAGGTAATCCTTCAGACTATGAAAGTGAATGGAACTTAAATAATTAGAGAGGTAGAGAAAATGGAAGATAAAATAAAAACAATTGAAATTGATGGAGTTGAATTTCCTTTTAATGCAAATAAAGCATTTGAAAAAGATGGCCATATTTATTGTAGACAATGTGGTGAACAAATAGATTCAGAACCACTTGCTTGTCTGGGGAGTAAAAAAATAATATTTGGTAGAAAATGTAAATGTGATAGAGAAGAAGAAGCTAAAAGAAAAGATGAAGAAATAGCAAATCATATTAGAAGACTTAAAGAAGAATGCTTTAATACCAGCAGAAACCTTATAAGTTGTACTTTGGATAAGGTCATAGAACCTGATAGACAGGAAGTTATCATAGCAAAGAATTTCGTTAAGAACTTCAAAGAATTATCAAAAGGCAATAGTGGCCTTATATTTCATGGGAATGTAGGAACTGGAAAGACTTATCTAGCAGCTTGTATTGCAAATAAGATTATAGAGGAATATCAAATAAGAGTTAAGATGAGAAATATTCCTCAAATTATAAATGATATTGAAAAACGTGGCTTTGATATTGATAAAAATGACTATTACAGAAGGTTATCTAGCGTATCCCTTCTTATTCTCGATGACTTTGGGATTGAAAGAAATACAGAATATGTAAATGAAATGGTTTATCAGATTATAAACACTAGGTATGAATCAAAGAAACCAACCATTATTTCAACGAATATTCCTCTTGGTGTGATTATGAATGGAAGTAATGACATTGATAAAGAGAGGATATATTCAAGGATTAGAGAGATGTGTATTCCTGTTAAGATTGCAGGAAAAGACATAAGAACTGAGTTAGGAAAAAAGAAGTTAAGAGAAACTAGAGATTTACTTTTAGGATAAAGGTGAGGTGAATGAAATGAGTAAAATACAAATATTTAGAAACTCAGAGTTTGGACAGGTTAGGACAATATTAATTGATAATGAGCCATGGTTTATTGGAATGGATATAGCCCAAGCTTTAGGATACAAAAGACCAAGTGATGCTATTGCAAGCCATGTTCATGAGGGAGATAAGCTGAAACGGTGTTTTACCGTATCAGGTCAAGGTAGGAATTTGATAGTAGTAAATGAGTCTGGAATGTATGCACTTATCTTTGGAAGTAAACTTGAAAGTGCCATAAGATTTAAAAACTGGGTAACAAGTGAAGTTCTACCTTCAATTAGAAAACATGGGGGATATTTTTCAGGACAAGAGGAAATGAATGATCAAGAGCTTTTGGCAAGGGGTTATCTTGTAGCCTTAAGACAAATAGAAGCTAGGACAGAAGAATTAGAAGGTCTTATTCCTAAAGGAGAGTTCTTTGATAGATTTATTTCCCTGGGAGACTGTACTTGTCTTAGGGATACTGCAAAGGAGTTAGGAATTCCTCAAAATAGATTTATAAACATACTGATAGATAGAGGATACCTTTATAGAAATCAGAAAGGAAAGCTTAGATTTTACTCAACTGCGGCTGATTACTTTGAACTAAAGGACTATATCAATAAATATAACGGAGAGCCTGGAGTCTATACAGTAGTTAGACCTGAGGGAAGAGCATATTTCTTCTCCTTATTTAAAGAGATGGGAGAAATCTAGAAGGGAGGTAACTTTAGATGTTAATGTTAAATGAAAAAAGCTGTATTGACTGTGATGAGTTTGAATTTAATAAACATAATGAAGAAATAGATGAACTAATGGGAAAACTTACAGAACTTGAAGACTATGACTGTATAGTACTTCACAAATATATAGATATAGCTCACAAAGATAAAGAGATGGAGGTTCTTGATACAAGCCTATGGGATATATATGAGCTTGTGGAATATGCAGATTTTAAAAATGGTGTAGATATTCTTCTTGATGATGAAGGGTTTTTAAATTTATCAGTTTATGGACAAACCTATAAGGTGGTTGGTAAAGACCATTTTGTTAATTCGATTTTTAAAATTATTCCACGAGATGAAGAATATAACTTTCTTGATATATCTGACTTTATACTTGAAGGAAAGCCGATAAAACTTTCAGAAAAGCAGTTAGATAGGAAGAAAAAATCAACCATTGAACTTCTTAAGGAATGTAGAGAGAAGGCGGATAGGACTCATCTTGCAAAGGTGAGGGCTAATAAAAAGGAAATAGGTGAGGAAAGGTAAAAATCCCAAATGAAGGAGGGGAGGATTTGAGTGTAATAGAAAAAATTAAAAGAGATATAAAGGATTTACTCCATGTGCAAGATAAGAAGGCTTTTCTTAAAAAGAACATACCTTATCTTGCATTTTTCTATTTAGGAAATATTTTTTCTCACCATGTAAATTCATATGTAGGAGGTGATTTAATAGACCGTATATTTCAAGCGGTCCTGGAAATAGAAACAATGAGCTATCTCCCTAGCCTTGATTCAAGGGATTTACTCGTAGGTCTTATCCTAGCTGCATTAGTTAAGCTTATTATTTATAGTAAAGGTAAGAATGCTAAGAAATTTAGGAAAGGAGAGGAATATGGATCTGCAAGATGGGGTAATTCAAAAGATATTGCTCCATACATGGATGATGATTTTAGGAATAATCTTCTCCTTACTCAAACTGAAAGAATTACTATGAATAGTAGACCTAAAAATCCTAAGTATGCAAGGAATAAAAATGTTCTTGTAATTGGTGGTTCTGGTTCAGGGAAGACAAGATTCTTTGTAAAACCTAATCTTATGCAACTTCATTCAAGCTATGTAGTCACTGATCCTAAAGGAAGTTTGCTTCATGAGTGTGGCAAGATGTTAGAAATGAATGGATATGAGATAAAAACTCTAAATACAATTAACTTTAAAAAAAGCATGAAATATAATCCCTTCGCCTACCTTAGAAGTGAAAAAGATATTTTAAAATTGGTTCAGACTATTATAGCTAACACTAAAGGAGAGGGAGAAAAGGCAGGAGAAGATTTTTGGGTGAAAGCTGAAAGGCTTTATTATACAGCCCTTATTGGCTATATATTTTATGAAACACCAAAAGAGGAACAAAATTTTACTACTTTACTGGCAATGATAGATGCTAGTGAAGTTAGAGAGGAAGATGAAAACTTTAAAAACGCAGTAGACTATATGTTTGATGCCTTAGAAGAAAAGGATCCAGATCATTTTGCTCTTAAGCAATATCGCAAATATAAGTTGGCAGCTGGAAAAACTGCAAAATCTATTTTAATATCCTGTGGTGCAAGGTTAGCCCCTTTTGACATTAAAGAACTTAGGGATTTAATGAGTGAAGATGAAATGGAACTAGATACCCTAGGAGATAGAAAGACTGCCCTATTCGTTATAATTTCAGATACAGATGATACCTTTAACTTTGTAGTATCACTCATGTATTCCCAGATGTTTAACTTGCTCTGCGATAAGGCTGATGATGTATATGGGGGAAGGTTACCAATTCATGTTAGATGTCTTCTAGATGAGTTTGCAAATATAGGCTTGATTCCTAAATTTGAAAAACTTATAGCTACAATACGTTCAAGAGAAATAAGTGCCTGTATTGTATTACAGGCACAATCACAACTAAAGGCAATATACAAAGATAATGCAGATACCATAATAGGAAACTGTGATACAACCTTATTCTTAGGAGGAAAGGAGAATGGTACTTTAAAAGAGATTTCAGAAACATTAGGCAAGGAAACTATAGACCTATTTAACACATCAGAAACAAGGAGTAATCAGAAGTCCTTTGGGCTTAACTATCAGAAGACTGGTAAGGAGCTTATGACCAAGGATGAGCTTTTTGTAATGGATGGAAGCAAGTGCATTATGCAACTAAGAGGTGTAAGACCTTTCTTATCAGAAAAATTTGATATTACAAAACATAAAAATTATAAGTTCCTAGAAGATTATGATGATAGGAACTTCTTTGATGTTGAAGAATATATGAAAAGACAGGGTAAGGCAAGGCTCAATAAAGAGTCCATAATAACAAGATTGTAGGTGGATATATGAAAGTTAAGGTAAGAAGTCCTTCAATATAAGAAGGCAATTAAGTTAATAAATTTGATTTATACGATTGGATAAGAAATGATAATTTATATAGTACATTAGGTTATATAAGAAAATTAATTAAATAATTTAAAATTCTTTATGAAATTTAAATAAAGCCTTGACCTGTACCTTAGGGGGACTGGTATTATATAACTTATAAGGGGGTGAAACTTATGCTGATGAGCGAAGTAAAAGAGAAGACAAAATTAACTAGAAAAGCAATTGAATACTATGAAGAAAAAGGTTTGATTAAGCCTAAAAGAGAAGAGAACAACTATAGGGTTTATTCTCAAGAGGATGTAGAAAAGCTTAGTGAAATATATATTTATAGGAAATTAGGATGTTCTCTAGATCAAATAAAAGAACTTTTTAAAAGAGAAAGCAATTCTTCCTTGGCAGAAATTATAAGGGGAAGGGAAATTGAATCCCAATTAGAAAATGTTAGAGTTGAGGCTCTCAAACAGCTATTAAATGATGCAAATATAGACGAAGTAAAAGAGCAACTGGATTTTATAGATAGGCAAGAAACGATTTATTCAAAATTAATGAGAGTTTTTCCAGGATATTTAGGTCAATTATACTTTATGTCTTACAAAAATTTTCTCGATGAAAAATTGGAAGAAGATAAAGTTAAGTATTATGAAGAATATATAGAGCTTCTTGATAGTATGCCAGATTTACCTCTAACGGATGAAGAAAAGAATTTATTAGAACAATCTTCTAAAGATATTTCTAAATTGGATATGGAAAAAACTAATGAAGAAAAAATGAAAGCAATTGAAAACACTGATGAATGGCTTAAAAAAAATGAAGAGTTAATTTCTCAATATATGTCTTTTAAAACAAGCGATTTATATATGAACAACCCTATTATCAAAATCCAAGAAAAACTAAGAGAATACATGGAAAAGACAGGATATTATGAAGTAGGAATACCTCTAATAAGAAAGTTTAGTTCATCTTATGATGACTATTATAAAAAGTTGCTAAAAGCAAATGATAAGTTTATCGATAAGAAAAAATAAATAACACCTATAAAAAAGATGATAGTAATTAAAAACCTATTGTCTTTTTTTATTAAAAATTAGGAGGAGAAGATGAAAAAGATAAGAAATCCTACTAACTAGGCTAAGAAAACTAATAGATTTGATTTATAGCGATTGGATAAGAAACAAGTCCAGTCGCTTTTTTTATTTCAAAAAAGAAAAGAGGAGGCTAGAATTAGAATATGGCAAATTTTAAAGAAAGAGATATGAAAAATGTAACAGCTAATGTGGTAGGAGAAGTAAAATCATCTTCATTTTCCTGGGATGGTGAAACTATCAATGTAACAAACTTCTCCCTTGTAGAAAAGAAGAATGGGAAAAGGCACTATACAAACTGTGCAGCTTATGGTGAATGGTCAGAATTAGCAAAGGAACTAAAGGCTGGAGATCTTGTCCATGTCTTTGGATATATTAGGGAAAGAAGAAATAATGACAAACTATATAAGAATTTTATTGTAAAACATATGAATAAAATTGAAAAAGAAAATAAGGAGGAAAAATAACATGGCATTTTTTACAGAAGGAATAGCAGTCTTACAAACTTTGGTTACAGCAATAGGTGCAGGCTTAGGGGCTTGGGGAGTAATTAACCTTATGGAGGGATATGGAAATGACAATCCAGGAGCAAAGTCACAAGGAATTAAACAACTAATGGCAGGCGGAGGTATTGTTCTTATTGGAATGAAACTTATACCTTTACTTGCAAATACACTTAACTAAGAAAGAGGTAGATAAAATATGTTTGGACTTTTCGATAAGATAACTGAGTTTTTCCAGGAGATTTTTATCGGAATTATCCAAGCAAACCTTGAAGCAATGTTCTTAGATATAAATGAAAATGTAAGTCTTGTAGCTACGGAAGTCGGGAAAACACCAAGTGGCTGGAATGCAGAAGTATTCAGCTTTGTAAAGAATATTAACGACACTGTAGTGATTCCCATAGCGGGAATTATCATAACCGCCGTCTTGTGCATAGAACTCATAAATATGGTCATGGAAAAAAATAATATGCACTCTGATACCGATACATTCGATTTTTTTAAATATATCATAAAGATGTGGATTGCAGTATGGCTTGTAAGCAATGCTTTCACCTTCTCGATGGCAGTATTTGATGTATCGCAGACATTAGTAACTAAGGCGGCGGGAGTGATAAATACAAGTGCAGTCCTCGACTCCATGGATGTAGCAGCAATGGTAGAGAGTCTTAAAGATGAAAGCTTATGGAATTTGATACTGATAGCCTTGGATACTTCACTTGTGAAGCTTTCAATACAGGTTGTATCAATCATAATCATAGTAATAACCTATGGAAGAATGATTGAAATCTGCTTGTATAGCTCAGTATCAGCAATTCCATTTGCAACCATGGGAAATAAAGAATGGGGACAGATTGGAACAAATTATATTAAGGGATTATTTGCACTAGGGCTTCAGGGATTGTTTCTTATGATATGCCTTGGAATATATGCGGTACTTGTAAAAACAATTCATGTAACCACAGATATTCATACAAGCATATTCGGAGTTCTTGGATATACGGTACTTCTTGGAATTATGATGTTAAAGAGTGGAACAATTGCAAAGAGCATAATGAATGCTCATTAAAAATATATTTGGGAGGAATATAATTGAAACTTAAAAATAAGAAAGTAGCAGTGGGTCTAGCACTTACAGGAGTAGGTCTTATAGCTTCTGAAATTAAAAAGAGAAGGAAGATAGATGAACTTACAAAAAGGGGTTACTATACAGAGGGTTTTTTAGAAGATCTTGATGAAAAAGTATGGAGCTTAAATAGGTCTATGAAGGAGGTTGCAAAAGCTCATAATAGTCTTACAAAAATGACAACTGATGATTATGAAGACTTTGATGAGAGAATTTATGAAATTGAAGATGAAATTGCTACTATCTATTGTCATCTTGCAGAACTTGACAGGATTAAGAAAAATAGAAAAGGAGTAAGTGAAAGTAAAACAATATCAAAAAGTAAATCTGATGAACTAGAAGAAAGTATAGGTGACAGTGAAGAAAATGAAGTAGACCTTGGAGGAATAATAGAAAAGCTAGTGGAATAGAGAGGTGATAGAGATTGGCTTATGTTCAGATACCCAAAGATTTAAGTAATGTTAAAACTAAAGTGGCATTTAATCTTACTAAAAGGCAGCTTATTGGATTTGCAGTAGCAGGACTTATCGGTATTCCAACATACCTAAAGACAAGAGGTGCTCTTGGCAATGACCTGGCTGTCTTTTTAATGCTTATAATTACTATCCCTATTTTCTTTGTGGTCTTTTATGAAAAGGATGGTCTTTCATGTGAGAAGTACCTTAAATATGTATATCTTCATGAAAAACACCAGCCTAAAGTTAGGGTGAGTAAGGACAAGTTCATAGAAATGAGGAAGGAGGAGCAGGACATAAATGGCAAAAAATCAGGTTCAGCAAAGAAATCTAGAAAAAAGAAAAAGACAGGAAGAAAAACTACAAAAAAAGGAAAAAGAATTAAAAAAGGCAGTTAAAGAAACAAAAAATCTTAAGTCAAATCATAAAAAAGGCTCTCCATTCCTTGATTTATTTAAGAAAGAAAAGAAAAGATACACTATTGAAGATACTATTCCCTATAAGAAGATGTATAGAAATGGAATCTGCTATGTAGGTGAGGGAAAGTATAATAAACTTATAAAATATGAGGATATAAATTATCAGCTTGCACTTGAGGAAGATAGAGATCTTATCTTTAATCAATTTGCAGGCTTTTTAAATTCCTTTGATTCTACAACAGAGCTTCAGTTAAGCTTCGTTAACCAGGTAGGAAGGATCAAGGAAATGGAAAATGCAATTACTATACCAGATAAGGGAGATGATTTTGATGAGATAAGAGAAGAGTTTAGGGAAATGCTTAAGGATCAGCTTTCTAAAGGGAACAATGGTCTTAAAAAGTCAAAGTATATTATTGTAAGTACAAGGGCAGATACCTATGAACAAGCAAAACCTGTACTTGAAAGGATAGAGATAGATGTTTTATCAAATCTTAAAAGTATGGAGGTAAGAGCTGAAACACTAATAGGTATTGAAAGGCTAAAGCTACTTCACGACATGCTAAATCCAGATAAAGTGTTTGATTATGACGGACAAGGACTTGAAGATAGGGACACAAGAAAACTTATAATGCCCAGTACATTCAAGTTCACAAGTCCAAAATATATGCAGATGGGGAACTATATCTGTGCATTGAGTCATTTTCAGATTCTAGCAAGTGAACTTTCAGATAGGTTCTTATCAGAAATTATTTCTATTGAAGATAATATGTATATAAGTTTTCATATTCATGCTATAGACCAGGTAGATGCTATCAAAATGATAAAAAGAAAGAATACTGATCTTCAGAAAATGATGATTGAAGAGCAGAAAAAAGCCGTAAGAGCCGGCTATGATATGGATATTATCCCATCAGACCTCAATGTTTATGGTAATGACATAAAGAATCTTTTGACTGATCTCCAGTCTAGGGATGAGAGAATGTTCTATGTAACCTTTACAATTATGAATTTAAGTAAAAACAAGGAGAAACTTGAAAATACTATAGCTCAGATTTCTTCAATTTGTAACCGTAATAACTGTGCCTTAAAAAGATTAGACCACCAACAAGAGCAAGGATTTATGTCTATTCTACCATTAGGAGTAAACAAGATTGAGATTAAAAGGCAACTGACATCTTCATCAACTGCTGTATTTATGCCTTTTACAACAGAGGAACTATTTATGAGTTCCAATACAAGCTTATACTATGGGCTTAATTCTCTTTCGCATAATCTAATAATGGCAGATAGAAAGAAACTAAAAAATCCAAATGGACTTATTCTTGGAACACCAGGATCTGGTAAGTCCTTTGCAGCTAAAAGGGAAATGGCAAATGCTATTTTAGTTACAGATGATGATGTAATTATTACAGATCCAGAGGGTGAATATGGAAGCCTTGTAAAACAATTTAATGGCGAGGTTATCAAGATTTCAGCTAAGTCTAAAGATTATCTAAACCCTCTTGATATAAATATGAATTATGGGGATGGAGACGCACCATTAAAGGATAAGGCAAACTTTATAATGAGTATGCTTGAACTTGTAGTAGGTGGAAGTGGGCTAACTGCAGCTGAAAAATCTGTAATAGATAGGTGTCTTCCTAAAATATATAAGGACTACTTTGAAAATCCTATACCTGAGAATATGCCTATACTAAGTGATCTCTATACTCTTCTTCAAGAGCAAGAGGAAAGTGTGGGAAGAAAACTAGCTACAGAAATGGAAATCTATGTTACAGGCTCTTTAAATGTATTCAATAATAGAAGTAATGTAGACCTTAACAAAAAACTTATATGCTTTAATATAAAGGAGCTGGGAAATCAACTTAAGAAAATAGGAATGTTAGTAATACAAGACCAGGTATGGAATAAGGTTTCTTCAAATAGGGGAGCCAATAGGGCAACAAGATACTATATTGACGAGTTTCACTTGCTTCTAAAGGACCAGCAAACTGCCCAATATTCAGTTGAAATATGGAAAAGATTTAGAAAATGGGGTGGAGTGCCAACAGGTATAACTCAAAATGTGAAAGACCTTTTGGGAAGTGCTGAAATTGAAAATATCTTTGATAATACAGACTTTGTCCTTATGCTTAATCAAGCATCTGGAGATAGGGAAATCCTAGCCAAGAAACTTAAAATTTCTCCTTTTCAGTTAAATTATATTACAAATTCTAATGCAGGAGAGGGATTATTATTCTTTGGAAACACCATAGTTCCCTTTGTAGATAAATTCCCTAAAGATACGATTCTGTATCAGAAGATGACAACAAAGCCTGAGGAAGTGGAGCAAAAAAATGAATGAGAATAATAAGAAAAAAAGGAGAACTAATCTTGACATAGGTAAGAGAGAAAAAATAAAAGAATATAAGGAAAAGAAGGTTGATGATAGCCAAAGATTCCAAGAGTCTATTATAGAAACAAAGTCTAAATTAAATAATGTTGAGAAAAATGATGAGCCTACTTACAAGAAAAGTGGGCTTTCTTCATCTCAAAAACAAATAAAGAAGCATATGGATAAAAGGGAAAAAGTGGATAGTAAAACTCCTGAAATAATTGATTATAGGCGAAAAGAGGAAAGGGTAGGTGATTCAAGCAATTTAGAAAAAAGAACTTCAGAAAGTAGCCAGTTAAAAGGGACTATAAGAGATGATAAAAGTCTTGATATAGGTGCAAGAAAAAAGACTAACAATTACCTTGGTAAGAGAGTCCATGAGAAAGATAGATTTGATGATTCTATCATAAAGAAGAAAACTAAGCTAAAACATAGTCAAGTTAAGACTAGTGTGAAGAAAAATGAAATAGCTGAAGACAAGGAAGATATTGTAGGAGGTGATAGGAATCTCTTAGATAGTTTAAATGATAAATCAATAAATAAGAATAAAAGAAAAACCAATAAGTATGGAACACCAGATAAAGAGACTAAGAGCAATGACTCATTAAAAGAAGATGCCGAGAATCCTAATATTTCTGGCAAAGACGATGAAGAAATAAAAGCTGATGCTTATGAGGAAACAAGCTATGACCTAGAAGTTCTTAATAAGAATGGCAAAGTTTCAAACAAAAATTATTACAAAAGAAAAGCTATTTATGCTAGTCAGAAAAAAACAAATAAAAGGAAAGATGGAAAATTAACCACAGATGATGTTAAAGGCCTTAAAGATGGCATGGATAATAGGACAGATGAAAAATCTTTAAAAGAAAATATTACTCTTAGTGAGAAGTCAGAGAAAAAATATAGGAAAACTGAAAGTAGGTTAATTCATAAAGGGAAAAAAGCAAGTAAACTCTACCATAAGTCTAAGTACAGTAAGACAGGTAAGCTTCTGGGAGGAATATCTGGAGCAAGTTATTTAACCTCTGAATACATGAGAGCAGGGAGTGATGAAAATGTAGCTATTGATGCAGCAAATAAAGGTTTATATCTTAATGCAAACATGACAAGACATGCCCAGAATAGACTTCAAAGGAAAAGTCCTTTAAAGGTTGAAAGAAAACTGGATTTAAATCATAAGAAAAACATGGCCAAGGCTGAATATAATACGGAAGTTGAAGCTTTAAAGAAGGATCAAAATTTTCAGAAGAAGAGTGCCTACAAAAAACTGATTAAAAGAAAGCAAATGAAAAAGAAAATTTATGAAGAGCATAATATTGCAGTTACCTTCAAAGATAGACTTAAAAGGGGAATTGAAAATATTTTAAAAGGAAGTTCTCAGGTTATAAGAAGAAATATTAGGAGACTCCTTATTCTTCTTGCAGTTGCTATTATAGGTTTTATGACCTTAAGCCAGATTGCAACTTTTTTTATTGGTGGAATATCATCAGTAACAAGTCAAGTTATGAGTACCACATATTTGTCAGGTGAAGAGACTCTCGCAGATATAAATAGCGAATTTACTAATTATGAATATGAGTTGGCAGATGAGCTTGCCAATATTGAAAGCTATTATCCTGGATATGATGAGTACCATGTAGGAGGAGATACTGATATAGGGCATGATATTCATGAGCTTTTAAGTTTTATAACTGCTAGATATGGAGAAGTAACCAATGTTGCAAGTCTTAGTGGAGAATTAAAAGATCTATTTAATAAGATGTATAAGGTTAATTATGAAACTGTGGTGGAAACCAGATATAGGCAGGTATGCTATGGAAGTGGTGAAGATAGATACTGTGTAATGGAGCCTTATGATTGGTATATTTTGAAAGTTACAGTAGAGAAAAAAGAACTTGATACTGTAGCAAGAGAGGAATTTATTGGATATGAGGACAATCTTGCTCACTATGAAGCACTCCTTGAAACAGGTGGCAATATGGAACACTACTTTGGGGGAAGTGGTATAACCCCTGTAATACCAGATAGCACCATAATAGGTGACCTTATAAACAATCCTAATCTTTCAGATAAAGAAAAGGCTCTTGTATCAGCAGCATATAGGACACCGACAGCAGGTAACGGCTACTGTGCTGCATGGGTAAGCAATGTCTATGTAAATGCAGGTTTCCCAAGACCTGGAGGAAATGCTTGTGATCAATATTATTGGTATTGTCATAGTAATGATCTTTCAGAACTTAGACCTGGAATGATGGTAGCAGTACCTACTCACAATCATACTAAGGCAGGAAGGATTTATGGTCATGTTGGTATCTATGTTGGAAATGGGATTATAAGAGAAAATATAGGTATTGTAAAAGATACCAAGCTTTCAGACTGGATTTCCTATTATGGTAGCAGTGCAAAATGGGGATTTCCCTATTAAATGAAGGAGGGTTTAATGAATGGATAAAAAAACAGAAAATAGATATAAGAAAATAAAAAGAGACCAAAAAAAGCTAAAAGACCAAATTAAAAAAAGCGAAGATGAATTGGAACTTTTAAGGTTGGAAGAAGAGGAAATAGCAGGTCAAGAGATCATGGCTATATGTTATGAGCAGGAAATTAATCTTTTGGAAGCAGTGAAGATTTTTACTGAAGCAGAAAAAACAAGAGGAAATGAAAATAAAGTATTTAAAGAATTTGAAAAGGAGAATTTAACCTATGGAAAAGAACAATGATAAGAGAAAAATTATAAAAATATTACTAGTACTTGCAATAACAAGCATGATTGGGATAAACTTTGTTACCACTGTCTTTGCTTCAGATATTAGTGGAGAACTTGAAAGAGAGTTTGTAATTGATGTTAATAGTCCTGAATCTGCAAAGGACAAGGAGGACAACATCATAGTTGATGTAAATAAACCTTCACTCAATCCAGCGGAAACAGGGAATGGATTTGTGGTAGATGTAAATAAGCCTAAAGAGGAATCTACTATAACAAAGGAAAATCCTTATGAACCGTCAGACCCTAGTCAAGCAAGAGGGACTATTATAGAATCTGTTGGGGTAGATAATAAAGAATATCCTAGGAGAAGTGAGGTAGCAGATGTTAGAGAGGAAGCTAGCGGTGGTCAGATGAGGGAAAGACCAAAAGCTGATGCTAGAGAATTCCTTACTTTTCAAACAAAAAGTGGCAAGGTATTCCATCTGATTATTAACCACGACCAGCCTGATTCTAATGTTCAACTGTTAACTGAGGTATCTGAACAAGATTTACTAAATATGATAGAGCAAGATGAAGAAAGAAATGGCATATCTAAAGTCAAGGAGGAACCTAAAAAAGAAGTAGTAAAAAAAGAAGTAGTAAAAAAAGAAGAGCCTGAAATAGAGGAACCTGAGAAGGAAGATTCTAAAGGTTCTTTTTTAATTGTTCTACTTATCCTAGTGGGAGTAGGTGGTGCTGGATATTACTTTAAGTTTGTAAAATCTAAGGAAGATGGATTTGATGATTTTGAAGATGATGAGATTCCAAATGATGATGATTTTTTCAGCAATAATGATGAAGAGATAAATGATGGTGAAGTAGAAGATGAAGATACTGAATATACAAAGGAGGATTTGATTTAATGGGTAAAAGAACAGGACTATTTAAAAAAATACTAGCAGGAGTGCTTAGTTTCTCTATAATGTTTGGGGCAGTAACTCCTGTATTGGCAAGTGAGAAAGAGGATAAGACAGGTTATGATGTTGATATGACTATTGTAGTTGATATTTCAGGTTCAATGAGTGGAACTAAAATGACAAAGGCTAAAAATTCAGCTAAAGATATGGCAAAGGCTATATGGAAGGAACAAGAATCCTATGATATTAATACAAATATAGCACTTATTAGCTTTGAGTCTAATGTAATCCATCACAAAAATGATGGAGCAGACTTTTTCCGGAAAAAAGATGAGGACAAGCTCTTCAGTGCTATTGATGGTCTGTCTGCGAAGAATATGACCTTTACACAAGGAGGTATTCATGAAGCAAGAATGATTTTTAAAAACTCTACTGGAGATAAAAAAATCATAGTCCTTCTTTCAGATGGAGAAGCAAACCGTATTTATGAACCAAAGATTGACCTTGATGATTATATGAACAATAACAAAGAGGTTCTTGAAGGAAGTTTCTATTATGATAAAGCAGGACAAGACACCACTACTAGCAAGGGTAAGTTTTGTGCCCTAGCAGAAGCTAATCTTGCAAAAAGTGATAATATTGATGTTCTTGATATTTACACAGTCGCAGTTGATTGTAATGAACAAGCAAAAGAGTTTTTAAAAGAAGTAGCAAGTGGAGAAGATAAGTTTAAGGATTCAGATACAGATGACCTAGAAGATACTTTCAAAGATCTAACTGATGAAATAAAAGCTAATATAGAAAAAGAAAAACTAGAAAAAGAACTTGAAGATCTAAATAATAGGATTGATGAACTTGACAGAGAAAAATCAGAACTTGAAAAAGAGTTTGCTGAAGAAAGAGAGCAGGCAGCTAAGGATAAGGAGGAATTTAACAAGGAAATTAATGACTTAAAAGACAAAATTGATAAACTTGGAGAAGCTAAGGATAAATTAGAACAAGACTTAGCTGATGAGAAGGAAAAATCAGAAGAAGATAAAAAGGCTCTTGAAAAAGAAATAGAAGATCTAAAGCAAAAAACTGATGAACTAAATGAATCTAAAGAAAATCTAGAAAAAGAGATGGAAGACATAATAAATAAAATGGAGGAAGATAAAAAAGAACTAGAAAATGAGATTTCAGAACTAGATAAAAATATTGAGGATTTAAGGAAAGAAAAGGATTCGGTAGAAGAAGAACTTAATAAGAAAATTGAAGAACTGGATGATAGACTTAACCAGGAAAAAGCTGAGTATGAGAAGGATAAGGAAGAACTTGATAACAAGATTTCTGACCTTAATGATAAGTTAGACCAATTAAATAAGGAAAAAACAGAAATTGAAAATCAGCTTGAAAAAGAAAAAGAGGAATCTAAGGCAGAAAGAGATCAACTAAAAGAAAGTATTGATGACTTAGATAAAAAGATTGATGAAATAATTAAAGAAAAGGTAGAACTTGAAAAAGAACTGGTTGATGAAAAGAATAAGACAAAGGAGGAAAGGGAAAATCTTAAGGATGAGATTAATGAGTTAAATAATGATTTAGATTTAATAAATAAGGAAAAAGAAAGGCTAGAGGATAAACTAAATCATGTTATAGAATCCTTTGATAAAAAGGTAGAAAAACTAGAAGATGATATTGAACAATTATCTAAAGACAAGGATTTACTTGAAGAAGATTTAAGAAAAGAAATAGATAAGATGAATAAAGAAATAGAAGCCTTGAAAAAAGCAAAAGAAGAGATGGAAAAAGAATTAGAAAATCATAAGAATCAGTCAAGTAAGGATAAGGAAAAGTTAAATAATGAGATAAATAAACTTGATGATAAGATTTATAATCTTAGTAAAGAAAAGGATAAGCTTGAAAAAGACAATGAGAAATATAAGGAAAAATTTGAAAACCTTGAAGATGATGTAAAGGATTTAAGAGAAAATCTTGAAAGAGAAAAGGATAAAAACAATTTAAAAGATATGAATCTGCCAGAGGGTGTTAAAGCCAATCAATGGTATCCCGAAAAATTTGTAACTTTACCTGATAAGAAGACTTATGATGATGGTGAAGATATTGATATGGCTGGAATGAAGATGAGATTTACTCGTGTAATAAAGAGCAATGGAAAGTATATAAGAGAAACAGAAGATGTTGATTATAGGGACTTTAAGAATGGTTATAGGGGATGGGATTTTAATTTAAAAACTAAAACAGCAAAATATGAGGAAACTACCAATGGAAAGATGAAGATTGTATTTACATTCTCACTAAAATATCCTAATCAGTCCTGGTAAAAACAAGATAAATAGATAAATGATAGCGGCTCGGATAAGTAATTATATCTGAGCCGCTATTTTTTTGTCTAAAAATGAAATGGAGGAAATAAATTGAAATTAGTAATAGCAGAAAAACCAAGTGTAGCAATGAGTATTGCCAAGGTCATAGGTGCAAATTCAAGAAAAGATGGATACCTTGAAGGAAATAATTATATAGTTAGCTGGTGCATAGGTCATCTTATTAGAATGAGTAGCCCAGAGAGTTATGATGGAAGATATAAAAGATGGAATATAGAAGACCTTCCTATATTTCCTGATAACTACCAATATGAAGTTTCAAAATATACTAAGAAGCAGTATAGCATTTTAAAAAACTTGTTAACAGATAAAAGAGTTGTAGAGGTTATAAATGCTTGTGATGCAGCGAGAGAGGGAGAGCTTATTTTCAGGCTTGTTTATAACCAGGCAAGATGTAAAAAAACTATGAAAAGACTTTGGATTTCATCAATGGAAGATAAGGCTATAAAAGAAGGCTTTAATAATCTTAAAGATGGTAGAGAATATAAAAATTTATATCGATCAGCTTTGGCAAGAGGACAGGCAGACTGGCTAGTAGGCATGAATCTTTCAAGATATTACTCTTGCCTTCATAGTAACAATTATTCAGTAGGCAGGGTACAAACACCTACACTAGCAATGGTTGTAGATAGGGATAAGGCTATAAGAAACTTTAAAAAAGAGAAGTATTATACAGTTGAGATAAATGCAAAAGATATTTACCTTGAAACATCAAGGATTAATGAAGAAGAAAAGGCTAAGAGATTACTTTCATCTATTCCTAAAACTGTAGAAATAAAGGAAATAGAAAATAATAGAAAGATTACAAGACCTGATAAGCTTTTTGACTTAACAACACTTCAAAGAGAATGTAATAAGTATTTTGGATATAGTGCAAAACAAACACTTGATTATGCACAAAGTCTTTATGAAAAGAAACTGATAACCTATCCAAGGACAGATAGTAGGTTTCTTACTGACGATATGGTTAATAGTGTTAAACTTTATGTAGATTCCTTTGGGAATGACTTTGATGAAGAGAATTTTAAAAGTATTTTTAATTCTAAGAAAGTCGAAGATCACCATGCCATAATTCCAACAAATGCTTCTCTTGATTTTGATACTTCAAGCTTACAAAGGTCAGAAGAAAAAGTATTTGAACTGTTAAAAGTAAAGCTTTTAGCAGCAAGATCAGGAAATTTGGTTATTGAAAATACTAAGATTATATGCCATATAGAAGGCAGTGAATTTACCAGTAGGGGAACAGTAGTAATAGATGAAGGATTTACTAAATACCTTACTTCATATACTAAGAAAAAAGAAGACAAGGTTCTTCCAAGGCTAAATAAAGGTGATAGCCTTAGGATTGAAGATAAGAAAATAAATGAAAAATATACAAATCCACCCAAAGTCTATACAGAGGATACCTTGCTAAAGGATATGGAGCTTGCAGGTAAAGATGCAAAACAAGATGTAGAAATAATTACTAAAGGATTAGGGACACCTGCAACGAGAGCGGGAATAATTGAAAATCTTATTCAAAAAGAGCTTATAAAAAGAGATGATAGAAAACTTATTTCTACTAATAAGGGGGAAGAGCTAGTATCTTTAGTAGCAGACTTTCTTAAAAATCCAAATACAACAGTAGATTGGGAGATGAAGCTTTACGAAATCTCAGAGGGAAAAGCAGACTTAAAGGATTTTATAAAAGATGTAGAAAAAAGAATAAGGGAAGTTATTTCACAAAAATGAAGGTTATAGAACTTTTTGGTGGTATAGGTGCAATAAGGAAGGCTTATATTAATAGTCAAATTCCCTTTGAGATAGTAGATTATGTTGAAATAGATAAAAACTGTGTTAAAAGCTATAATGCACTCTACAAGGAAAATTATGAACCACGATGTATATGTAATTATAGTCTTCCACCAGATAAAAAAATTGATTTACTAATGCATGGTAGTCCCTGCCAGGATTTTTCTAGGATAGGAGAAAAATTAGGAGGAAAGATAGGAAGTGGAACAAGGAGCAGTCTTTTATTTGAAACAATAAGGATAATAGAAGAAATACAGGATAGGCCAAGATGGGTAATATGGGAAAATGTTAAGGGAGTTCTCGATAGGAAGATGAGAGCTTCTTTTTTTTATTACCTTGATGAAATGGAAAGGCTAGGCTATGAAACTAAGTATGAGACTCTTAACTCAATAAACTTTGGAATACCACAGAAGAGAGAAAGAATTTTTGCTATTAGTTATTTAGGTAAAAACCCCTTTAAATTCGAGAATCTAGAACATAAAAAAACCAAACATTTAGCAGACTTTCTAGAAAGAGATGTAATGGAGAGATATGGCGATATATTTTTAGTTAAGCAACCTTCAATGTTAAAAATACTTTCTGACCCTGAATACAAACCACAATTTCAAGGTAGACTTCAGGTAATAAAAGATTTTTGCTACACAATATCCACTAAGCAAGTAAGGGTTCCTAATTCTGGAATACTTGATATAGGTAATGGGAGATATAGGTATCTTACTGAAAGAGAATGTTTTAGGTTGATGGGATTTGAGGATAGTGATTTTGATAAGCTTATAAAGATATTCCCAAGGAGGAAAAACTGTATGTCTAGCATTTTATATAAGCAATCTGGTAATAGTATAGTGGTTAATGTTCTTGAAGAGATAGTAAAGGAAATTGAAAACTGTAGTATATAAGTTTGTAAAGATGGGTGATGGAGTAAAATCTATTACCCTTTTATTAGGCAAGGAGGAGGAAACATGAGAATAAATGATTTTGAACATTTGATACAAGAAATCAAGGCAAAAGTTCTCTCTAATAGTGATGAATATATTTCACTTATGAGGACTATTGGAAACAATTATAAATATGATTTTACTAGCCAACTTAGTATCTATAATAAGAATATTAGTGCAAGAGCCTGTGGAGAATTTGATTTTTGGAGAAAGACATTTAATAGAACTGTAAAGCGTGGCGAAAAAGGAATTCCCATATATAAAGACTATGGACAATACGGTAAAGTATCCTACATCTTTGATCTTAGCCAAACAGTATCAATGACAAGAGCCGCAAATCAAGTGGAATTATGGGAATTAACTAATGGAGAAGATAGCCTAAGAGCAGTTCTAGGGCTTGATGGAGCTTTTAATGATGGTGAATTAGAAAGCATGGCATTAGATGAAGTACTTGAAAATATTGCACAAACTGAGGTAATAAATAGGAGTAATTATCTCTTAAATGAACTTAAGATAGATCCTACTTATAGAAAAATCTTTAATGACTTTCTTAAAGAGTCTTTAAAAATAGGATATGCTGCAAGGCTTGATATAAATTATGAAGCTGATAGAAATAAGATTAATGAGATTCTTGGGAGTCTTGATGAAATTTCACTAACAATAGTAGGTAAAGAGCTAAGTTTAATGGTATCAAACATCCTAGAAAGAACAGTAGCTATAGATAAAGAAATTGATAAAAATAAGGTGCTGACAAAAGGAGTAATTGAGCGGTACAATGAAGATAGACAAATTAGAGACGATGAAGAAAATATAGGAGGGATAGATGATGAATTTCGAGGAGAGGCTAGAAGCATACCTGAAGGAAGACAAGGTAGAGAACGAATATCAGATGATATTTGGGGAATGCGAGACATCGGAAGAGATAACTTTGAAGATGAAAGAAGTGGCAGAGAAAGTTCTAATGAAGGATCAGACACACCTGACTCACAGATTCGCCCAAGCGAGACTAAACTTCATGGTAGAGGAGAAAGAGAATTTATTCCAGGAGATGTTCCTGGAGAAAAGCCTTATGAAGCATCTTCTAGAAGTAGAAGAGACAGCCAAGGGATTCATAGAGATGGAGAAACCGAGGATGATGGAAAGCTTTGGGTTGACAGAGAAACTGAAGGCAGAAGACTGGATGAAGTGGACAGGTCTTATGGAGAACCTGAATCACGAATTGAGGGAGATGGCAATGAAGGAGTACGTTTACAATTAGATGAAGAAATAAGCATAGATGAGGACCAGGGAGTAGATGATGAATCTGCTTCCTTTTTTGTTACTAAATATTATTCAAAAGAGAATCCTAGAGAACTTATGAATGAAGAAATGATAGAAAATGTACCAAATCTAGGGGATACTGAAAGTATTTCTTTGGCAGATAAGGTGGTTCATGGAGCCTATATTATTCCTTTTAGAAGCAATTGGACCTGGTATCTAACAGAGTATGACCCTGAAACAGAGGATGCCTTTGGATTAGTAGCAGGTTTTGAAGCTGAATGGGGATATTTTAATCTAAAGGAATTAAGGGAAATGGGAGCAGAAAGACTTATACTTGAAGATTTTCCTAAGACATTTAAAGAATTAAGAGATAGTGAACTTAAAAAACAGTTAAGTGAAGAAGAAATTCATAGGGTATTTTTTGGAGAACTTGATGACTTTACAAGAGATGAAGCTTCACAGGAGGTAGACCCAGAAATTCTTTTTATGCAAGGGGAAGATCAAATAGGGGAAGAGCTTATTGCAGCAAAAGTAGGTACAGAATTTATTATAATTCCAAAAGGCTATCTTAGTCATATAGAACTTGCTGAGGATGAAAGACAGGTTTTTCTTGAGGGGATAGAGTATCAACTTTATAAAGGAAGAACCTTTGAAGATTCAAAAAAGATAGAGTTTTTTATGGATGAAGAAATTTATAAGACCTATAAAATAAATGATTATCTTATAGATTTAAAAGACCAAGAGTTAAATAGAGAGCCTATTACTAGGGATAATGTTATAAAAATATGGGACAATCCTTTTATTATTACAAGTGTAAGGGAAGATATGCTTCTTATAGAAATGCTTCCTTATGAATTGAAAGATGAATATATTCTTGATACAAGACAGGTAAGAAGGCTTCAATTTGAAAGCATAGATGAATTTAACGAGTTTATTTATACTACTGAACTTTATGACTTTGATGAAGAAAAAGCTAAAGAAAATGAACAAATGACTTTTCCTTTTAGAGGTTTTGAAGATATAGAAGATAGACAAGAAGACGAAAGAGAAAGCCCTAAAATTGAAAATTTTATAATTACAGATGAAATTATTCCTGATAGCCTTCCACCACATCAAAGATTAGAGAATAACATAAATGCTATAAAAGTTCTAAAAATTTTAGAAGAAGAGAATAGAAATGCAAGTAGAGATGAACAAGTAGTTCTATCCAAGTATGTAGGTTGGGGTGGACTTTCAGATGTATTTGATGAAAATAAAACAGGCCAGTGGGAGAGGGCTAGAGTCTTTCTTAAGGAAAACCTCACTCCCAAGGAATATGAAAGTTGTCAAGAGTCAACCCTTACTGCCTTTTATACTCCTAAGATTGTAATTGATGGCATATATCAAGTCCTTGAAAACATGGGATTTGAAAAGGGAAATATACTTGAACCTTCATGTGGAGTAGGGAGTTTTATAGGAAGTATTCCAGAAAGCATGAAAGGATCAAAAGTATATGGTATAGAACTTGATAGCATATCAGGAAATATAGCCAGAAGATTATATCCAGAGAGTAATGTACAAGTTAAAGGATTTGAAGAAACTTCGTTTTCAAATAATTTCTTTGATGTGGCAATAGGGAATGTTCCATTTGGGGAATTTAAAGTAAATGATAGATTATATGATAAGAATAACTTTTTAATTCATGACTATTTCTTTGCTAAGTCAATAGACAAGGTAAGAAGCGGGGGAGTTATTGCATTTATTACTTCCAGTGGAACAATGGATAAAAAGGATGATTCAATTCGTAGATATCTAGGTGCAAGATGTGAGCTTCTCGGGGTTATAAGACTACCAAATAATACTTTTAAAGGTATGGCTGGAACTGAAGTAACTAGTGATATTATTTTTCTTAAAAAGAAGGAATCGGTAATAGAAAGAGAAGAGCCATGGTATGAACTTGGAATAGATGATAAGGGTCTAAGTTACAACAAATATTTTGTCGAAAATCCTCAAATGGTGCTTGGTGAAATGATAGAAGTATCAGGAAGATTTGGAAAGACTACTACCTGTCAAGCTAAGGAAAATCACGATTTTAAATCTGAACTTTCACTAGCTATAAATAGGATTCAAGGAAAGATTGAGCCTATAAAAGTCGAAAGGGAGGAAGGAGAAAAAGAAGCTGAGATTCTCCCAGCTGATGAAGATGTAAAGAACTTCTCATTTACCGAAAAAGATGGAAAGGTCTATATGAGAGAAGACTCCATAATGAGAGAAGTAAATAGAAGTGATAAAGACTTAGATAAAATTAGAGATTATATAGCTCTTGGTAATGCTTTAAGAGATGTAATTGAACTACAGTTAGAAGATAGAAGTGAAGTTGAGATTAGACTGGCACAGAAAAAGCTTAATGATATATATGATGAATTTAGCAAGAAGAATGGCTTTATAAATGGGAGAATGAACACAAGACTTTTATCTGAGGATAGTAATTTTGCTCTTATTTCAAGTATTGAAAAACTTGAGGAAGGCAAGTTCAAGGAAAAGGGCGATATATTTACAAAACGAACAATAAAAAAGGCTGTGCCAGTAACTCATGTGGACACACCAGACGAAGCCCTTATTCTTTCTATTGCAGAAAAAGGAAGAGTAGACCTTGAATATATGGAGGAACTTACAGACCTTGATGAAATAATTTTAGTAGAGAGTTTAAAAGGCAAGATCTTTCTTGATATTAAGGAATTTGATAGAGAAAACAATGCACTTCCTTTTACAGAGAAAGAAAAGCACAATCCTATGGCCTTTAACTATGTAAGTGCAGATGAATATTTAAGTGGTAACATCAGAGATAAGATAAATGTTTTAAATGAATATATCAATCATACTGAAAGAACTTTAGGCTTTATGGATATGGACAATTCTAGTATAAAGGAAATAGAAGAAAATCTTGCTAACTTTAAAATACAAAAAGCAAGTCTTGAAGAGGTAATGCCAAAGGAACTAACAGCTTCAGAAATTACAGTAAGGCTCGGAGCTACATGGATACCAGAAAAAGATGTAGAAAATTTTATCTTTGAAATTCTTAAAACACCAGGATTTGCAAGATGGGATATTCATGTTAGATACTCACCTTTTACAGCTGAATGGAGAATTGAGGGAAAGAGCAAGGATGGAGGAAATGACCTTGCAAATATGACCTATGGTACTAGTAGAGTCAATGCTTATAAGATTATAGAAGATGCCCTTAATCTAAAGGACACTAAGGTGTGGGATAGGGTTACAAACCCTGATGGTAGTAGGTCTTCCATACTCAACAAAAAGGAGACAATGCTTGCAAGTCAGAAACAAGAACTTTTAAAAGAAGAGTTTAAAAATTGGATATTTAAAGATCCAGATAGGAGATACCGTCTAGAAAAGATTTATAATGAAAAATTTAATTCTGTCCGCAACAGGGAATATGATGGAAGTAATATCCGCTTTGAAGGCATGAATTCAGGTATTATCCTTAAAGACCATCAAAAAAATGCAGTTGCAAGAACACTTTATGGTGGAAATTCTCTCCTTGCCCATACAGTAGGAGCGGGTAAGACCTTTGAGATGATTGCTTCTGCAATGGAGTCAAAAAGGCTAGGCATGAGTAGTAAGGCTCTATTTGTAGTGCCTAATCATTTAACGGAGCAAATAGGTAGGGACTTTATGGAACTTTATCCTGGAGCAAATATTATGGTTGCTACCAAAAAAGATTTTCAGCCAAAGAATAGAAAGAGATTCATAGGTAAGATTGCAACAGGAGAATATGATGCAGTTATCATAGGGCACTCACAATTTGAAAAGATACCTATGAGTAAAGAATATCAAGAAAATCATATAAATAGGGAAATTGAAGGAATCCTAGAATACATTGAAGAGTATAAGTATGACAGAAGTCAGAATTTCACAGTAAAGCAGCTACAAAATACTAAAAAGAAACTTGAAAGTAGACTAAAAAAACTTAATGATGATTTTAAAAAAGATGATGTTGTTACCTTCGAGGAACTAGGAATTGATAAGCTTTTTGTGGATGAGGCCCATAATTATAAAAATCTATTTCTTTATACAAAAATGAGGAATGTGGCAGGAATAGGTCAGAGTGAAGCACTCAAATCTTCTGATATGTTTATGAAATGTCGATATTTAGACGAAATGACGGGAGGAAAGGCAGTAGTTTTTGCTACAGGTACTCCAGTCTCAAACAGTATGACTGAGCTTTATACTATGCAACGCTATCTTCAATATGATGAACTTGAAAAGAACAACCTGCAACATTTTGATTCATGGGCAAGTACCTTTGGTGAGACTGTAACGGCAGTAGAACTTTCACCTGAAGGAGATAAATATAGAGCTAAAACAAGATTTAGCAAATTTTATAACCTTCCTGAACTTATGGCCATGTTTAAAGAAGTGGCAGATATAAAAACAGCTGATATGCTTGATTTAAAAGTACCTGAAGCAGAGTATGAAACCATAGTAACAAAGCCTACAGAGGAGCAAAAGGAGGTCTTAAAAGCTATTTCAGAGCGAGCGGACAGGGTAAGGGATAGAAGTGTTGAACCAGAAGAAGATAATATGCTAAAAATCACAAATGATGGAAAAAAATTAGCCCTCGACCAAAGACTTATCAATCCTCTTTTACCTGATGATCCTAATAGCAAGGTAAATGTATGTGTGAAAAATATTTATTCTATCTGGGATAAAACAAGGGATAATCGTTCAACCCAACTAGTATTTTCTGATATGTCTACTCCAAAGAATGATGGAAGCTTCAATGTTTATGATGATATTAGGGACAAGCTTTTGAATATGGGTATTCCAGAAAATGAAATAGCCTTTATCCATGATGCTAATACAGAAAAACAGAAGGATGAATTATTTTCCAAAGTACGTAAAGGTCATGTAAGGATTCTTTTAGGGTCTACCCAAAAGATGGGAACAGGTACTAATGTACAAAATAGACTTATTGCTACCCATGACCTTGATGTACCTTGGAGACCTGCAGATCTAGAACAAAGGGCAGGTCGTATTGTAAGACGTGGTAATGAAAATGATAAGGTTAAAATATTTAGGTATGTTACTGAGAATACCTTTGATAGTTATTTGTGGCAGACAATAGAAAATAAACAAAAATTTATCTCACAAATTATGACTTCAAAAACACCTGCAAGAGTAGCGGAAGATGTTGATGAAAACACCCTATCCTATGCTGAAATTAAAGCCCTTGCAACAGGTAACCCATTAATAAAGGAAAAGATGGACTTGGATATTGAAGTTACTAAATTAAAGATGCTTGAAGGAAACTATAAGAGCAATCTTTATAGTCTAGAAGATAAAATTATAAAGACCTACCCTAGGGAAATTGAAAGGTATGAAAAGCTTATTGAAGGTGCTAAAAGTGATATTGCTAGAATTAAGCCACAGGGAACAGGTGATAATAAATTTACTTCTATAAAAGTTGGAGAAGAAGTAATTACAGATAGAAAATTAGCAGGAGATAAAATTCTTGAAGCAATTAAGGGGGTTAAGCTAGGAGATAAAAAGATTGTTGGAGACTATAGGGGATTTCCTATAGAAGTAACATATAATTTTCTTACAAACCAACATAACTTTAATTTAAAAGGCTCCAACAATCACTATGGAGACCTAGGGGAAAATAGAGATGGGAACATCACAAGAATGGATAATGTCTTGGAGAGGATTCCTGATAGTTTGAAGAGATTTGAAGAAAAACTTGAAGCTACTAAGGAACAAATTGAAATTGCTAAAGAAGAAGTAAAAAAACCCTTTGATAAGGCTGAAGAATTAAAAGACAAGACTCAAAGGCTTACTGAAATTAATAGACTGCTTGACATGGGAGAAGTAGAAGACTTAGAGAATTTAAATCCTCTAACTGAAGATATTAAAAGGCTTATAATTGATTATTGTAATAGGGAGTTTGAACAAGATAATTCTTATGAGGATTTTAATAAACTTTATCCTGATGAAGGTCATATTGGACTTGCCTATACAACTACAGAAGATGGTAAACACGAAATACAGTATGAAATAAGTCTTAAAAATTATACCTGGACACAATATGTAGATGATAAAGAGGTATCTCATGGGAGCTACCTTGAAAGTGAAGAGGGCGAACTATCAAATAAAGATGAGGCTCTTATAAACTTAAAAAGAGATCTTGAATATAGTGACTTTGGTGAATATATAAGAGTAGATGAGAAAGACTTAAGAGAAAAACTTGGACTTGAGATTGACGATGAAGGTAATTTTTATGATCCACTTTCAAAAGACCTAGATAATGATGGGATTCCAGATAGGTATGATAATGACTTTAGAAGCAGCAACTACTTTGAGTCTACCTATGATGTTGATGGCCTTAATTTAGATGACAAAAAATCTACTTTAGGACAACTTGAAAGATTTAAAGCCAAAGTTAAAGAAGAAACAAACCTATCTTTGGATGAAAAAGATATGGAAAAGAATAAGGGTGCAAGATAAGAAGCTCTGAGTAAACTCGGAGCTTAACCTTTTAAAGTAGAGTAAATAATGAGTATATAAACAAGAAAAATAAGGAGGAACTTTATGTTGAATAAGAAAAATGAGAATAAATTGTTACAATATTTTGGCCTTACTAGCCATAGTGAAATAATGGATTATGTTAGGAAAAATTCAGAGGATGAGAAAGTAAAAGAAATAAAAGCATTGCTTAAAGCACTTCCTATAAATGCTGATGAGGAGGTGGATAGGAATGAGAAATAGCCTATATGAGGAATTTAATTGTAGGAATGAGGTAGAACTATATGAGAAAATAAAAAATAAAGATGAAGACATAAAACCACTTATAGAATTTTTAGATTATGCTAGAGCCAATATTAAAAATAATAGACAAGCAATAACTAGTCCTGATACCTTAGTAGAATATGTAAGGTCAATAACTTTACCTACTAAAGATGCCGGGACTATTATTTTTGCAAACACTAAAAACCATCCAGTTCACCTTAAAAGGACTAGACTTAGTCAAAGGAATAGCATAAAAGAAAGCTTAAGAGAGGGCTTAATGGCAGGGGCTAATAGTGTCTTTTTAGCCTTTTCTAATGAAACACCTGACAAAAGAATAGAGGATACAAAAGAGTGCTTTGAAAAGATAGGTATGAGGGTAGTAGATACTATAGGCTATAGTAAAGAGAATAATAGCTTCCTTTCTAAGGTTGCAGGAAGAAGTTATTACGCATCTAAAACTTATGAAATAGCCAATGATTCGGAAAATACTTATGGAGATAAGGATTATAGCCTTAAGGATAAGTATGAAGATTTTACAAGCTACTTTGCAAGTAATGAGCTAGTAGATTTAAATTTAATAGAAGATACAAATGAAATAAAAGAAATACTGAAAATAGGCTTCCAGCATCATCAACAAGAAATATTTGGCATTATAGTTTATGACAAGGATGATAAGATTATAGGAGCAGAAGAACTTTTTAAAGGAGCTACTGATGCTGCAATAGTGGACTTAAAAATTATAGCTAGATCCTTATTAAACTACCAAGATGTTAAAGGTATGGCAGTTTTCCATAACCATCCTAGTGGGAATCCTACTCCTAGTAGCGAAGATATAGGAATGACTATCAAAATAAAAAATCTTACTGAAATCTTTGATATAGAGTTTTTAGACCATTTTATAGTTGGGAAAGAGAAGACCTTATCCTTTTCACAGGAGATTGATAGTTTTCAAAGTGAAAATCAGAATTATCAAGAAAAGCAAGAGCAAACAGGATTTCTTAAGGAAGATAAAAGTATTTACAATATGGCGAAAGACAAGCCTAGAGTAGGAGATAAAATAAAAACCTCATTGTCAGATGAAACTATTGTTTTAGATATAGATAAAGATAATGCTATATTGTTTGATGGAAGACAATTTGTGGAGGTCTATGGGCTACAAAGTAATGATGAGAAGTTTTTTTGGAATCATGGTAACTACTCCAATAGTTATCCTCAAAAGAAGGATAGTAACATAGTAGATACATTAAATAATTTGATAGATAAAGACCATGAGGGCTTTGTTAAGGCTTTAATCATGCAAGAGATGGGAGTAGACAGCCCAGACCTATTAGAAGAGCTTTATGAAAGGTATATGCGTAATGATGGGGTAAATCTAATTAATGACTACTTTGAAGAACTTATATATGAGCTAGAGGGAGAAATACCAATAATAAGCAATAGAACTATAGATATTAATGAACAAAAAAATAAAGAAGATGACCTTTGTAATAAGATTGATGATTTCATAAATTCTTATGTAGAGCTATCCAATGCTATGTATGGAGTAGACTACGATTTTGCAGAGAACTATCCTCTGGATAAGTCTTTTCATGATATAGACTTTATAAGTTGGGCTGAAGCAACTAAATTAAATTTATCCAAAGTAGGAAAAGGAATAGATGTAGAAAAAGATAATAAAGAAGTAAAAAAAGATAATAAAGAAGTAAAAAAAGAATCTACTATTGCAAAACTTAATAAACTTAAAGATAAGGTAGCTAAGGATAGCATAGGAAAAGCACAAGAGAAGGCTGAAAATAAAAAGAATGATAGAGAAATGTAATTGCAGTATAATAAGCAAGTAGCAGATATAGGGCAGACTTCGGTCTGCCTTTTTTTGTGTTTTTAAAAGTTAATAACCCAAATCATTATAACTATGATATAATCAAATATGGATATAATTTACGCAAAGATAGAGAATATTTATATATAATATATGTAATAAGGGGGATACAGATGGGATTCAGCTATAATAGACTTTGGAAGATTTTAATTGATAAAGAGATGAACAAGACAGAGTTTCAAAAAGCTGTTGGATTAAGCCCAACCACAGTTGCCAAGCTAGGAAAAAACGAGACCGTAAATATGGAGGTCTTAGCACGAATTTGTGACTTTCTTGAGTGTGGTATTGAAGATATTTTAAGCTATACACCTAAAGAATAGAAATATGATAATAATAGATAAGGAGGCAGGCTATGGATACTAATACGCCCTATATAGCTTCATTAACAAGAGAACCTTTTATGTTTTATGAAATGAAGATAACAGCAAAGTTACTTAAAGAAGGATTAAGTGAAAAAGAGATTATAGATAAAATATTTAACGAAAATTTATATCAATATCCTACAGAGAGAAGCCTAAAAATGAGAACCAGAGCTTGTATAAGAAGATTGAATACTCTTGAAGACAAAGAACTTATAGACTGGGTAGTAGATAGGCCTGTAGATATTTCAAGACAAATTTGTTTATACGCTATGATGAAGAGTTCAAGGCTTATATGGGAGTTTATGATAACTGTAATTGGAGAAAAATATAGGACACGCAATTTTTCATATGGTCGAATAGATCTAAATATTTTTTTTACTCGACTTCAAGAGCAAAATGATACAGTGGCAAATTGGAGTGAGTCAACTGTTAACAAACTTAAATCTGTGGTAGCTAGTCTTTTAAAAGAAAACGGTTATATAGATAGTATAAATTCTTCTAAACTTAATGAAGTTTTACTAGATTACAAATTAAAAGACAAAATAATAGAAAACAAAGATGAAACCTGTCTTTCAGCTTTTAACTATTTTGAATAAAGGGGTGTGATAGAGTGAGCAATATATATGAAAAACTTGATAGATTAAAAAACTTAATACAAGATCAGGATTTTCTTACGGGCAGAGGTCTTAGTAATGAAGTAAACATAAGGATGTTTTGCTATGAGCCTGAAGATGAAATGGCTGTAAGACATTTTATAGGACAACTTGAGAACGATAAAAATTTAAACTGCAACCTTATATCTTATAATCTATATCACTTATTTTTAGATATATGTGAAGAAAAGAATATTCTAGCAAAAATTCCTGAAATGGAGGAGAAAAGAGGAAGTGATTTTCTCCAAGATCGAATATTAAAATTTTCAACAACTAAGGCTTTTGCCGAAAAAATGCAATATGGACAAAGAAAATCTAATGATGTCCTTCTACTTGCAGGAGTTGGAGAAGTTTACCCCTTTATGAGAGTTCATTCACTTCTTGAAGAATTACAGGTAGGATTTGACGATATACCTATTGTTGTCCTTTATCCAGGAAGCTTTAATGGAAGATCTGTTGTATTGTTTAATGAGTTTACACCAAATGATTATTATAGGGCTTTTAATATTATTTAGGATTTAGGAGGGAATAGATTTGAAAATACAAGATATGTTTTATGATGATATAAATAGGGAGATAAAAGGTGTTATTCAGGTAGATCAAGATGCTGAAAATATAATAGAGCAAGAATTGACAGAGTATGTAATTACCAGGGAGTTAAAGAAGCATTTCATTAGTTTTTTTAACTATTATTCAGAATCCTATGACAGGCAGACATCAGATATTGGAGTATGGATTTCAGGTTTCTTTGGAAGTGGTAAATCTCATTTTCTTAAAATCCTTTCATATATTCTTGAGAATAAAGAAGTGAATAAGGTAAAAACAGTAGAAAGATTTAGAGAAAAGTTTGAAGATGACCTAGCAACTTTCATGATGATAGATAAATCAACTAAAGCATCTACAGATACAATCCTATTTAATATCGATATAGAAGGGTCTATGATAAAGAATAAAACAGCTGTTTTAAGGGTATTTGCTAAGATGTTTTATAGACATCTTGGTTTTTATGGCGACAATCTTAAAGTAGCAAAGCTTGAGCAATACATAGAAAGAAAAGGAAAAACAGAAGAATTTAGGCAAGTTTTTGAAGAGAAAAATGGGGAGTCATGGCTCAATTCAAGAGATGTATTTGACTTTTGTGAAGATGAAGTTATAGAAAGCCTTGTAGAAGTTCTAGGTATGAGTGAAATATCAGCAAGGAATTGGTTCGATTCATCAGAAGAAGTTGATATTTCTATAGGTCAATTGGTTTCCGAAATGAAGGACTATGTAGAGAAAAAGCCAGATGACTATAGGTTACTCTTCATGATTGATGAAGTTGGACAATATGTTGGAGCTGATACAGATATGCTTCTTAATCTTCAATCATTAGTGGAAAAAATAGGTTCGGAGTGTATGGGAAAGGTCTGGGTTATGTGTACTGGGCAAGAAGCCCTTGATGAAATAATTAGGACAAGGGCAGATGAGTTTTCAAGAATCCAGTCAAGATTTAAAACTCGACTTACTCTTTCTTCAACAGCAGCAGATGAGGTTATACAAAAAAGAATTTTAAAGAAAAAGGACAAGGCTAGAGTACACCTTGAAGAGGTATACAATCAAGAAAAAAATGTAATGGACAATCTTTTTAAATTTAAAGGAGCCTTAGGAGACATAAGAGGATTTGAAGGATCAAATGAATTTTCTATAAACTTTCCCTTTGTACCATACCAGTTTATCCTTATGCAGAAAGTATTTTCTCAAATCAGGAAATATGGTAATGTTGGCAAGCATTTATCAGGAGGAGAACGTTCTATGCTTTCAGGATTTCAGGAAGCAGCCCAAAGAGTTCAAAAGAAGGATGAATATGCAATAATTCCCTTCTGGATGTTCTATGATACAGTCCATACATTCCTAGATAGTTCAATAAGAAGGGTAGTAGAAAGAGCTGAAAGAGCTGCATCCGATGATAAAGGCTTGGAATTATATGATGTAGATGTACTAAAACTTCTATATATGGTTAGGTATGTCAATGATGAAATACCTGCAAGTATAGATAATATTGTAATTATGATGGCAGAAGATATAAGAGTTGATAAAATTGAACAGAAAAACAAAATTCAAAAGTCTTTAGATAGGCTTATTCGTCAGAACTATATTGCTAGAACAGGGGAGACTTATAATTTCCTCACTGATGAAGAACAAGATGTGGAAAGAGAAATTAAAGATGAATATATAGAACCAAGTGAAATTACAAGAAAAATTTCTGAAATGATTTTTGCAGAGATATATACTACAAAAAAATATCGTTATGAAAAGAAATATGACTTTGATTTTGATAAAAAAGTAGATGGTATTAACTATGGAAATCCTCTTGGGGAAATGGAACTGGAAATATTAACTATTGCAACAAATGTTATAGATAAGCAAGAGCTAAGATTAATGACATCATCTAAGAATAAGGTTATTGTAGTACTTGATGACACAGAATACTATAATTTTATAGAAAATGCTATGAGAATAGACAAGTATGCCAGAAAAAAGAATATTCCACAGCTACCAAAATCTATGCAAGATATCATAAGAAACAAACAAGATGATGCTGAACGCTTTAAGGAAGATGCTTTAGATGAACTCAAAGAAGCTTTTAAAGAGGCTAAATTTTATATAGATGGGAATAGGACTACTATAAAAGCAGGAACACCTCAAAATAAAATAGATGAGGCTTTGGAGTATTTAGTATCCAATCTCTACAACAAGCTTGGGTTAATTACAAAGAATGCCACATCTGATGAAGATATTTATATGATCCTTGATGGAAGAGAAGATGATGGTGTAATGGCAGGTCTTGAGTCTAATAGAAGAGCTGCAGCTGAAGTGGAAACCTATCTTATAGCACAGAATGAACAACATCTTCCAACTAGTATGGCAGATGTTCAAAAAAGATTTACTTCCATTCCATATCACTGGCGGGAAATAGATATTGCGGCTGTAGTTGCTAGATTAATCTATGAGCAAAAAGCAACAATTAAATATGGTGGTGAAACTATAAGAGCTAGTGATGAAAGGCTACCAGAACTTCTGCGTAAAAGAAGTGAAACAGGAAAAACAAAGATACAAAAGCGTGAAATGATAAGCATTCAAAAAATGAAAGAAGCAAGAGACTTCTTAAGACACTTTTTTGACATAATGGATATTCCTGAAGATGATGATGGACTTGTAGATTTTATAATTAGAAAATTTGAAGAGCTGAAAGAACACTATTCTAAATTAGAAGAAAAATACGAGGGGAAAAACTATCCAGATAAGAAAAAAATCCTTGAGGCAAAAGATTTATTATTAGCTCTTCTTGATGCTAGAAAGGACAATATAGGCTTTGTAAATAAGCTTATAGACATGGGGGATAAGCTTGAAGATATGCAAGAGGATATGGAGGCAGTAGAGGATTTCTTTAAGGTACAAGTATCAATCTTTGATGAAGCAACTAACCTAGAGAGTTTGCTACGTTTTGATTTAGATTATCTTCAAGATGAAAAAGAAATAAATGATGCCCTAAATAAAATAAGATTAATAGTCAATATAAATCCAAAAAAAGAAGACTTTGACTATGGTGATATCCCTAAACTTAATGGCTATATGGAAAGAGTTAAAGAAGGACACAACAAATTACTTGATAATAAACGCCAAGAAATATTTGAGATAGTTAGACAATGCATGGAAGAAATCCATAAGGGCGACAAGTATGACACTTATATCGGCAATATTATTAAGGAAACTGATGACTTTTATACACAAAAGAAGAAAGAGATTTCAGAAACACTAAGCCTAAGAATACTAGATGGGTTTATTCCAAGTTTGTGGGCAGAGAAAGATAAGGCAGTTAAAGATATTATCTCTATTGAAAAGAGTAATAATGTAGAAGAGAAAAGTCAAAAAGACCAGGATGGGGAAGAGGAAAGAGCAGACTCCAATTATGTAAAAGAAAACGATGGAGAGTCTGAACCTGAAAAGAAAAAGCATATTAAGAAATTTTATAGACAGGCAATTTTCCCAGCAAGAATACTTGAAAATGAAGGCGAAATAAAGGAATACGTAAAGACAATTGAAAGGAATTTAATGACTTTACTAGGGGATTGTGATGGAATAGAAATAAACTAGGAGGAAGATAGGCTATGAATAAAACAGCTATTAAGAATTTTGCAATTTGGGCAAGAAATGAACTTATAGAAAAAGTAATCCAAAAGGCAAAAATATATGGAATAGAAAAGGAACAAAAAATGGAAGATATGGATACTGCCCTAAATGGGCAGATCCTTACCAATGATGATAAAGAAGCAAGGAAAGTTTTAATAGAAAAAATAAAATCAGATGGATTTGACATAACCATAGAGGAAGTTGCCTATACTTGGTTTAATCGATTTATTGCCATAAGATTTATGGAAGTGAATGGATATTTACCAAGTCATATTAGGGTATTTTCTTCAGAAGACAATCAGTTTGAACCTCAAATACTATCTGAAGCCATACATATTGACCTTCTAGGACTTGATAAATCAAAAGTTTTAGATTTATTTAATGATGGGAACAAAGAAGAAGAATTATTCAACTACCTATTTATTACCCAGTGTAATGCCCTAAATGAAGTTCTTCCAGGTATGTTTCAGAAGATTAATGATTATACAGAGTTACTTTTACCAGATGGTCTATTAAGAGAGAAATCTGTCCTAGACCTTATGATAAAAGAAATACCTGAAGAAGATTGGAAAGAGCAGGTTCAGATAATAGGTTGGCTATATCAGTATTATAATGAAGAACGTAAAGATAAAGTTATAAATATTTATAAAGGGAATGTGGCCAAAGAAGATATACCTGCAGCAACACAACTCTTTACCACTGATTGGGTAGTTAGATATATTGTTGATAATTCTTTGGGTAAATATTGGATTGAACGAAATCCAGATAGTAATTTAAAGGATAAATTAGAATTCTTTGTAATGCCAAAGAATGGTGAAATAGAGTATATAGATGAAAAAATAGATCCAAAAGATTTAAGGATACTTGACAACTGTGTTGGTTCAGGACATTTCCTCTTATATGAATTTGATGTTCTTATAGAGATATACAAGGAATGCGGATATAGAGAAAGGGAAGCTGCAGAATATATTTTAAGTGATAATCTATATGGCTTAGATATTGACGAAAGAGCAAGACAACTTGCATATTTTTCTCTTATGATGAAAGCTCGTTCTTATAGTAGAAGAATTTTAAATAAGGGTATTAAGCCACATGTTTACTCTATACCAGAGTCTAATAATATAGATAAAAAATACTTTGAAGTATTTGGTAGTAGTTTGGCAACTGAAGAGAGAATAAAAGCTATAGAATCAATAAAAGAGCTACTAGCGAACTTTAAAGATGGAAAGAACTATGGGTCTATTATTAAAGTTGAAGAAGTCGATTTTGAACTTTGTAGAAGATTTATAGAAGATATTGATTTAGGACAGATAGATTTATTTACCTATCAAGCTATAGAGTTTCAAGAACAAATAAAAAATATTTTTGATGTATCTGAGGTGATGGCTATGAAATATGATGTAGTAGCTACTAATCCTCCTTATTTAAACAAGATGAATGGCCAGCTTAAAGAATATGTCAATAAACACTATAAGGATTATAAAACAGATTTATTCTCAGTATTCATACATAGAAACTTTGACCTGTGTAAACCAAGTGGATATTCAGGCTTTATGACACCCTTTGTGTGGATGTTCATTAAATCATACGAAAAATTAAGGAAGTATATTATTGAAAATAAAAGCATTTCTACACTGATACAGATGGAGTATTCTGCCTTCGAGGAGGCTACTGTACCTATATGTGCCTTTGTATTTAAAAATGGTCATGAAGACAATAAAGGACTTTATTTTAGGCTTTCTGAATTTACAGGTGGTATGGGGGTTCAGAAAGAAAAAGTACTTGAAGCAATAGAAAATCCTAATTGTAGTTATTTTTATGAAGCTAGCAAGGATAACTTTGTTAAAATACCAGGTATGCCAGTGGCATACTGGGTTAGTGATGAATTTCTTAAGAATTTTAAAAAAACGTTATTAAGTGATTCATGCACTATAAGAGTTGGCATGCATACGGGTTCAAATGCATTATTTGTGAGAGCATGGCAAGAAATATCAATAGTTGATTTTACAGACAATTGTAGTTCAAACGTAGATAGTAATAAATCAGGCAAGAAATGGTTTCCATATAATAAAGGAGGAGGATTTCGAAAATGGTATGGTAATCAAGAATTGGTTGTTAATTGGTATAAGCTTGGACAGGATATCCATAAATTCCATGGCATTCCAATGGATTATAATGGTGCTCCTGTAAGAGCGAAGCAACTTCAATTCAAAGAATCTGCAACATGGTCATTTGTGAGTTCTAGCTACTTTGGAGTCAGGTATTCTCCACCTGGCTTTATGTTTGATGTGGGAGGTTCTTCATTATTTGCTAGTCAAAGTCTTCTGTACTATACAATCGGATTATTATGTAGCAAAATATCATTTGAGATAATTAAAGTTTTGAACCCAACACTTAATTTTCAGGTAGGGAACATCTCAAACATACCCCTAATAACTAGTGAAGAAGATAAAGAAATCATCATAAGTTTAGTAAAAGAAAATATCTCTATCTCCAAAATAGACTGGGATACTTGCGAAAGCTCATGGAATTTTAAAATATTACCTTTAGCAAACTTTAATAAATATATGGAAATCTATTATGATAGTTTATATGAAATTGGAATAATTCCTGAAAGAAAAGAGATTTATATAGCTAACTTAGAAGGAGCATATGAGCATTATAAGGAATTTGCTAATTCCCAATTCTATAAGCTTAAAGCTAATGAAGAAAAACTAAACCGTATATTTATAGAAATCTATGGTCTTGAGGAAGAGCTAACCCCTGAAGTATCGGACAAGAACATTACCATAGCCAAAATCTTTGATTCTAAGGATGAAATATATGATGATATCAAGGGTAATAAATATATTTTAACAAAAGAAGATGTAATCAAAAACTTCTTATCTTATTTTATAGGTTGTCTTATGGGAAGATACTCCCTTGATATAGAGGGCCTTGCCTTTGCAGGTGGGGATTTTGATCAATCAAAGTACTCCTCTTTCAAACCAAGCAAAGACGGTATCATATCCTTTACTGATCAGGAGTACTTTGAAGATGATATCGTAGAATTATTTGTTAAGTTTTTGAAAGTTATTTTTGGTGAAGAAAATATAAATGAAAACTTAGACTTTGTAGCTTCTGTCCTAAAGGGGGGGCAGAATATTGGAAGCAGGGATAAAATAAGGAATTATTTCTTAAATGATTTTTATAAGGATCATTGTAGCATGTATAGGAATCTACCTATTTACTGGCAATATGACTCTGGCAAAAATGGGGCCTGTAGGGGCTTGTTCTACCTTCACAGATACGATAAGGATATGTTTGCAAAAATAAGAGTAAATTATGTTTTTGAAATCCAAGATAGGTATAAACAAGAGCTTGCTAGGCTAGAAGAAAATATTAGCCAGGCTAGTGGAAGTAGAAAAATAGAGCTTGAAAAAAGAGCAGATGAATTTAAAAAGAAAATTATTGAATCCCAGCAATTTGAAGAAAAGATCCAGCATCTTGCAGACTCCTATATAGATATAGACCTTGATGATGGAGTAAAAGAAAACTATAAAATATTTAAAGATGTTTTATCTAAGATTAAGTAAGGGAGGCAAGGACTTTGGACTTAGAAGAAATTTTAAAAGATTTAGAGAAAAGATTTAAAGAACCTTATCCTGAATTTTACAAGAGAAGGATTATCTTTTGGAAAGATGAAGAGAGAGAATTTGAAGATGCAATTGATACTATAAGCATTCAAGACGTAAGAGTTCTAAAGATGGCCAAGAATAATAAGTTTATAGTGAAAAAACTCTTATCTTTTGATGACCAAGAATCAGATTTCCTTGTTTATTGCCCATTTTATTTTGACAACATTGAAGATAACTGGATTAGAGATATCATGAGGTATAGTGAGGATTTTAGGGCAGACTTAGGGTCTATACAGACTAAAGAAATGAATTTACCTGATACCATCACCATAAGGCAGTCTGTAAAAGAATATAAGAAATATTTTAATGCTAAAGCAAGAAGAGAGTTTGTAAAGGGAAAAGCAAATAGAATTGAAAGTTCTGCACATTTAGAACTTGCCATTATGAGTAGTATAGCTGGATCTGACATGCAACCAGGACCCATTATTAGAGAAGTGTTGAAGGCTGGACTTGAAAATGATGATAATCATATTTACAAGGATTTTGTGAACTATAAGATAGATAAAAGATTTTGGGAAATGGTATATCAAGGTACAGGTTATCAAAGTGAGGAAAACAAACTGAAAAGTCTTTCCATCCATATATTTCTTACTGCTACATCAAGAAATATAAATAAAGAAGCTTTTTTAGGCCTAGATGACTATATATCTAGTCCTCATGAAGCCTTCTGCTTTCAATTTGTTGAGGATTGGCTTAGAAATGCTAAGGAAGAAAAATACATCTATAAGCTCGCTCGTATTATAGAAAGAGAGATTCGACTAGATGAAAGATTAATGAAATTAGACATTATAGATTTTGAAAAAAATGAAAGTTTTCCATGCGTTGATGAAGTTATACTTATAAAACTAATGACCAATATTAAAAATGATATTATTGACCCAGAGGATATTTCAGATATATTTGAAAAAAGACGAGTAGGAAGCTGGTTTGGAGAATTTTCTTCATACTATGAAGGAATCTATAATATAGGTAAAATGAAAGATTTTTATAATAAAAACCAGTCTTCATTTCATATGACAAGTGCAAAAGGACTATGGAAGACCTATACAGACAAGTTTTACTTAATGGATACCTACTATAGGAAATTTCAGAGAGCATATCAGAAAAGTCTTAGAAATTCAAATGACAAGCTTGATGATTTATTTAAATTTACTGTGGATAGGGCTGAAGGAATCTATAAAAATTGGTTCTTAGAAAAGCTTCTTACCAACTGGTCTAATATCAGCAGTAGAGAACTTGAGGAGTATGGAAGGGTTCTTGAAGTTGACCAGCAGGTAGATTTTTATGAAAACAATATTAAAAGAGCTAAGTCAAGAACCTTTGTAATTATATCAGATGCTTTACGATATGAAGTAGCAAAGGAACTAGTTACAGAATTAAAACAAGATATGCAATGTAAAGTAGAAATTGACAATATGGAAGCTGTTTTTCCAACAATTACACCTTTTGGCATGGCTGCTCTACTGCCTAATAATGGCTTAAAGACAGAAATCAGAAATAATAGCCTAAAAGTCATTATTAATGGGGAATCAACAGATATGGGAAACAGAGAAAGAGTACTACAAAATACCAATAAGAACTCTAAACTACTCAAATATGATGATTTAATCCATATGAAGAAAGAAGAAAGAAGAGAGCAAGCAAAAGGCATGGATGTTGTTTATATATATCATGATCAGATAGATTCATCTAGTCACACTTCTGATTCAATGGTTTTTTCAGCCTGTGACAAGGCTATAGAAGAGATAAAAAATTTAGTTAGAGTTCTAGCAAATGATTTTCCAAGTATAAACATTGTAATTACATCAGATCATGGTTTCCTCTATACCTATGAGGAGTTTACTGAAGATGATAAGATTTCAAAAGAAGGCTTTGATGGCCTAGTAGATTATGGTAGAAGATATGCCATAATGGACAAATCTGCCAATCCAAGCTTTCTAATGCCTATCAAATTTATTGATCAAGAATCAGGTTTAAAGGGTTTTGCACCAAAAGATAATATCCGAATTAAAAAACAAGGTGGAGGAATCAACTTTGTCCATGGTGGAATTTCACTACAAGAAAAGGTTGTCCCTCTAATTAAATACAAACACCTTAGGAGTGACAATAAAGAATATCAGAGGAATAGAGACAGATATGATGTTAAACCTGTAGAATTAAATATATTATCAACAGGAAGAAAAATCAGCAATATGATATTCAATTTATCTTTTTATCAAAGTGAAATGCTTTCAACTAATAGAGAAGCAGCTAACTTCCTACTTTATTTTGTTAATGAATATGGGGAGAAAGTATCTGATGAAGTTCGCATTATAGCTGATAAAAATACCGATGATGAGCAAGATAGAGTATTTAATGTGACCTTTAATTTAAAGGCTGGAAAATATGATAATAAAAAGACTTATAATCTTATTATTTTTGAAGAATCAGGACAGGTTCTTCCCAAGAAAACTGAGTTTGTTATAGATATTCCTTTCGCTACAGGGGAATATGATTTCTTTAGTTAGGGGGGATAAGTATGGAATTAGTGGATATAAGAGCCGAAATAAAACAAAAACTTAGAGAAAATTTTGATGGAAAAATAGTAAGCAAAGACTTAACTAAAAAAATTAAAGAAGGAGCTAATGTTCCTGTGTATGTTCTTGAATTTTTACTTGGCCAATACTGTAGTAGTGATGATGAAGAAGTTATAGATAAGGGCTTAACAACAGTAAAAAAAATACTTTCAGATAATTTTGTAAGGCCTGATGAGGCTCAAAAAATTCTTTCTATACTAAGGGAAAAAGGAAGCTTCTCCATTATTGATAAGGTATCAGTTAAATTAAATATTAGAAGGGACAAATACGAGGCTGAATTTTCAAATTTAGGAATTAGTAATATCTTGGTGCCTGATGAGTATCCTACAAGATATGATAGGCTTTTATGTGGGGGCATTTGGTGCATGATTCAACTTGATTATGATTATGACGAAAATGAACAGAGTAAGCATCCTATAAATATAACAAGACTTACTCCTATTCAAATGCCTCAGGTAGATATTGATGAACTTAAGGAAGGAAGGAGTAAATTCTCAAAAGATGAGTGGATAGATATAATGCTTCGTTCTATTGGTATGGAGCCAGATGAGCTAGAAGAAAGGGAAAAGTGGCTTTTACTTACTAGACTTATCCCACTTGTTGAGAATAATTTCAATTTATGTGAATTGGGGCCAAGAAGTACAGGAAAATCACATATCTATAAAGAAATATCTCCTAACAGTATTCTTGTATCAGGTGGACAAACTACAGTAGCTAATCTTTTTTATAATATGTCTACTAAGCAAGTTGGACTTGTAGGCCTTTGGGATTGTGTAGCTTTTGATGAGGTAGCTGGTATAAAATTTAAAGATAAAGATGGAATTCAAATTATGAAGGATTTTATGGCATCAGGTTCTTTTGCTAGAGGGAAGGAAGAAAAAGCAGCATCGGCATCAATGGTATTTGTAGGAAATATTAATCAAAGTGTTGATGTTCTTTTAAAGACTTCCAGCTTGTTTGATCCATTTCCTGAAGAGATGGCAAGAGATACTGCTTTCTTTGATAGAATGCATTGTTATATACCGGGATGGGAGATTCCTAAGTTTAGCCCTGAACATTTCACAAATGATTATGGATTTATAACTGACTATTTATCAGAATTTTTGAGAGAACTACGTAAAAATCAATTCGGAGATAGTTTGGATAAATATTTTAGACTGGGTAAAAACCTAAATCAAAGGGATACCATAGCTGTTAGAAAAATGGTTAATGGCTATTTAAAATTGATATATCCTCATGGTGATTTTACAAAAGAAGATATAGAAGAAATACTATGCATATCTCTTGAAATGAGAAGAAGAGTAAAAGAGCAACTGAAAAAAATAGGTGGTATGGAGTTTTATGATGTTAATTTTTCATATATAGATTTAGAGACTTTTGAAGAGAAATATGTAGGTGTTCCTGAGCAGGGTAGTGATAAGTTAATTCCTGACGGCATATTAAATCCAGGACAAGTTTATACTATAGCGACTGGTGGAAATGGAATGATAGGCTGTTACAGGTTGGAATCTCAAATGCTTCCTGGCAATGGTAAATTTGAAAGAACAGGACTTGGCTCAAATCGTGATGCTAAAGAGGCAAGCAATACAGCTTTTAATTATCTTAAGGCTAATGGAAATAGAATTAGTGGTACTATAAGCACTACAACAAAGGATTACATTATAAATTATCAAGATATGCAGGGAATAGGAATGACTGGGAAACTAGCTCTTCCTACACTAATCGCCCTATGTTCAATTGCACTTGGAAAACCTGTTATAAACAATTTAGCTGTACTAGGTGAGATAAGCATTGGTGGAAGTATTATGAAGGTTACGGAAATAGCAGATAGCCTACAAGTAGCTTTAGATAGTGGAGCAAAGAAAGTTCTTATTCCTAGTACATCCTTTGTTGATTTTGGAATAGTACCATCTGATTTAATGAGTTCATTTCAGATAATACCATATCAAAGTGCAGAAGATGCCGTCTTTAAGGCTTTAGGGGTAGAGTGATTAAGAAAGAGAATTAGTTGGTTGAATTTTAAATATTAAATTCGAAAGGAGATTACTAATAGTTATGATTTTTACTGAAGAGCAATTAAGAGATTATGCAAAGCCACTTAGTGAAACAGAAGAAAATCAATGTAAGAACTCTATACGAATGGTGTCAAAAGCCTTGAGTGATTTAGGATTAAAAGAAAATGAAATAGAGACTTTATATGGAACTTCTACAGCATATCAAATAAGAATGACTGACAGTTTAAGTGGATATGATATTAAATTATTTTTACAAGGGTCTTATGCTAATAATACAAATGTGAGAGGACATAGTGATATTGACATTGCTGTAGTCCAAGAAGATACATTTCGACCTAAATATAGACCGAATGTGTCCGGGGAGGATTATGGATTTACAAATGCTACTCCGAGAGTTAAAAGTTTTAAAGATGAAGTTGAAGATGCTTTAATCAAACATTTTGATAAAGATGTAGAAAGAAAGAATAAATCTATAAAAATAAATGGAAACTCATATCGAAAAGACACTGATAGTGTTCCAGCTATGCGTTCTAGAGACTATAGACAAGACTATAGATTTGATGATAAAAATTATATTGGTGGTATTTTAATTAAAGCAGATAATGGGCAAGAAATAATTAATTATCCAGAACAACATATAAAAAATGGAGTAGAAAAAAATAATGATACTAATTATTATTTTAAAAAAATGGTGAGAGTTGCTAAAGAATTAAGATATCAGATGAAAGATTTAGGATATTCATATGCTCAAAAAGCAAGTTCTTTTGGAGTAGAATGTTTGTTGTGGAATATTCCTAATCAATATTTTACTAAATACTCTACTTATTGTTATGTATTTGATGATATTGTTAAATATTTATATGATAACAGATTTAGTCTTCTTGATTTTATGGAGGTAAATAATATAAAAAAATTATGTGATGATTCTCCAGATAGGCGAGATATTTATAAAGGGTTTATAGAAGAATTAAAAGGATTCTATGCCTATGAAGTCTAGAATTAATAATTTATTAAAGTGGGCAGGAATAATAAGTGCTATTATTTTCTTAGCACTAAAATATTTTAAAGGTGCTGAAAACATATGGGATTACGGAGGATTGGCTGGTGAGGCAGCAGGATATAGTTCTATATTAGTTTTATTATATGAAAAATGGATTTGGAGATATAATCCCTTAATAAAAATACCTAAGCTGAAAAAAGAATATAGTGGTTTATTAAAATATAACTATGATAATATTCCAGGAGAAAAAGATATAGATATAATTATTTCCCAAACCTTAACCAATATAAATATTATTATTAAAACAGATGAAATAATAAGCAATAGTATAACAAGTGAGCTTATAGAAGAGAATAATCAATATGTTCTTTACTATACTTATTTAACTCAACCTAAAAGTCAATTTAGTGATAAAAACCCTATGCAATACGGTTCTAGCAAGCTTTGTATTGATAATGAGGATGAATTTCATGGAATTTATTGGACGACGAGGGAAACTAAAGGTGACATTTATTTCAAATCAATTTAAAAGAGGTAGAGCTACTATCTCTCAACCTCTTTCCCTAAATAATTATCATAGTTCTTCTTATACTGATATAGCCTATCCTGCTCTTGGCGGGATTGATTGAGTTTCTCAATGAGAGACTCTTTTTTTGTATGAAGTTTTTCAAGATCTTCGTATATTTGTTTGGTAGTAGGCAGGACATCGGAGTCCTGGAAACTTTCAGCAACTGCCTTTTTATAAAGCATAAGTTGAAGGTTATATTCATCAATAAAGGCCTTATCTTCAGGGTGATTTTTAGCATATTTATAAATTTCTTTATATTGTTCTATAGTATAGCGGTTCTCCATAATTTTCTTTTTTGCTTCTATAAGTTTTTCTATATCTTTATTTTCTGTAAGAAGATTTTGAACTTCAGTAGCTTTTTCATGTATAGCTTTTTCTAGTTGTTCTCGTGTTTTAAAACCCTCACTTCTAACCTGGTTAATAGTATCTGCCATAGTAGAAAGATTATGCTTTGTTGCCCAATACTTGTACCCTGGAGAGCTTTTAACCTTATCATTATCACATATATCAATAACATTATCTAAAGGCTTAAAAGGGGCTTTAGTGCGTTTGCTTTTCATGCCAACTTCTTCTAGGATACGTTCTTTTAATCTTTCCTCAGTATAATTTTCCCCTATTCTCATAGCCCTTGTAAAACGTTGCTGACCATCTATTTTTTTAAAAGAAATGTATTTTCCATATTTTATTTCATATCCATATTGCTTCATAAGATTAAGAAAATCATCCCAGTCTTTAGCTTTCTTAATTGCTCTATCTATATCAAATTGAAGCCTAGCCTTCCATGAGGTACCTTTCTTTCTCTCCTGATATTCCATATAAGATTTACCTTTAGTTTTATATTTTTCCTTGTATTTCTCATAGTATTCATCAATGACAACAAGATTATTTTCCTTGCATAGCTTGTCGCTTTGGTATCTTATCCTATGGTAACTTCGCTTGTTGGATTGATAGCATTTTCCTGTTTTCCAATTAACATTATTAAAAATAATATGGTTGTGAATATGGTTACGGTCTACATGGGTAGCTAGTACATATTCATATTCACCATTTAAAACTTCTCTGGCCAGAGCAAGACCTATCTCGTGTGCTTTTTCAGGGCTTACCTCTCCAGGAACAAAACTTTGTATTAAATGTCTAGCCAAAACTATTCCTCTAGTATCATTGACTTCCCTTGTATTAATAAATTGTAGATGGGCAGTTGCAGGAGAGCAGCCCACAGAACTTATTAATAGTTGATCATCAGTTTTATCATCGCTAGTAATATAATCAATTGCAAGGCTGAGAGTGGATTTAATGGGATGTATCTTTGTAATAGCCATTTTAATCAGCCTTATTCATATATTTTCTTGTCAGGATATTTTGAATTTTAATTATTTCCCTTGAGATATCATCATTCTCTTTTTTTAAGTCTTCAATATCCTCTCTATAGATTATTCCTGTACTATTTACTCTCTTTGCAATTTGATTAAGGTTGTTAGAGTTCTTTCCTATAAGAGTTTGTAGTTTTCTAAAGATATTCATATCAATCACAAATATAGGGGCTTCTAGAACACTTTTTCTAATAAAATGTCCCATTGATTTTGACTTGCTCATTTCAAGCTTCTTTTTAAAAAGTTCTTTTTCCTCATCAGTAACCATTACATGAATATCGTTTTTTCTAAGTCTATTTGCCATATAAATTCTCCTTTTCTTTTTTATTTGTAATAGGGTATTAGGGGAACCCTAAATCATTCCGATAGGAACAAGTAGAAAATTGGATAAAAAAGAAGCGAGCCTAAAGGGGGCCGCTTCATCAATTTTCTCGTAAGTGTGTCTACACTTACTGTGCTTGCTATTAAAGTTTTTTAAAAGCAGGCATTAAGCCAAGTATTTGATTTATATATCTATATTACCGCACTATGTGGCTAATGTCAGCGTAAAATATAAAATTATATATAAGATTCCTTAATATATACTTCTAGTTGCTACTACTTAATTACATTGTAAAAGGGAAAAAGAAAATGTATAATGATATTAACAATGTTGTCGGCAAGGTTATTATAAGAGGGGTGAGCAATATGAATGATGTTAATGAATTATTAAATGAAGCTATTAAGGAAACGGCAAATTTAAAAGAAGAAGAAATATTTTTAGTAAAAGAGTTGTTTAAAGGCTATGAGTGGAACAGAATACCACGAAGTGAAAGAATATTACTTGGAACATTATTTCTACACCATATTAATAAGGGAACTACAAGCATTAAGGCTATTCAAAAAACAACTTCTGGACAACAAAAATATCAGATAACAAAATCAAAAGGGGTTTAAATCCTATGGATAAATATAATTTTCAAAAACTTACTCCAATAAATGATGTAGAATTAAATATTTATGATCATGCCTTAGACTTTATTTTTAAAAATGATGATGTTAAAAACATTGCTATTTCGGGTGCATATAGTGCTGGAAAGAGTAGTGTTCTTGAAACATATAAAAAGAAACATAGTAATATTAAGTTTTTACATATTTCCCTTGCACATTTTAAGTCACCAATGGAAAAAGAAGATGAAGAAGCAGAAATAAAAGAATCTGTTTTAGAGGGTAAGATCCTTAATCAACTGATTCATCAAATTAATTCTGATAAAATTCCTCAAACGAATTTTAAGATTAAAAGACAACTCGACAATAAAAAAATTATTCAAAATGTAGTTCTAATAATGATTACTATTGTTATGATATTGCATCTGACAATGTTTAATTCTTGGCAAGCTTTTGTAAATAGCATTTCTATTAATTGGTTTATCTGGCTTAAAAATATACTGTTACTAACAGCCTATAGTGAAACACGAATTTTTAGCGGAACTATCCTTTTTATACTGTTTGGTGTTATTTGGGGTAAAATTATAAAAATCCAAAAAAATAAAAATATCTTAAAGAAAATCAGTCTACAAGGTAACGAAATAGAAATTTTTGAAGAAAATGAGGACTCCTATTTTGATAAATATTTAAATGAAGTCTTATATCTTTTTGAAAATTCGGATGCAGATGTCATAGTTTTTGAAGATATGGATAGATATAATGTAAACCAAATATTTCAAAGGTTGAGGGAGGTCAATACTCTTGTAAATAATCAATTAAAAAAGGAAAATAAAAATCCTCTAAGATTTTTTTATCTTTTGCGTGATGATATATTCATTTCTAAGGATAGAACGAAATTTTTTGATTATATAATGCCAGTTGTCCCTGTTATTGATAGTTCTAACTCATACGATCAGTTCATTGCACATTTTAAGGCAGGGGGGATTTTTGAATTATTTAAACAGAATTTTTTGCAAGATGTTTCTTTGTATGTTGATGATATGCGTATACTCAAAAATATTTATAACGAGTTTGTGGTCTATAATAACAGAATCAATACTACGGAACAAGATTATAATAAACTTCTGGCTCTCATAATTTATAAAAATATCTTCCCAAGAGATTTTAGTGACTTGCAATTAAATAAAGGATTTATATATACCCTTTTCGCAAAAAAAGAAGGGTTTATTAGCGATGAAAAAAATAATATAAATAAAAAGATAGATACCTTAAATGAAAAAATTGATAAAGCTCAAAAAGAAATTTTGTGTTCTGATGAAGAGCTTTCTATGGTATACAGTAAAAAGATTGAAGAACTTGGATATTATCGGCATAAAGAAAAAGAAATATTAAACGAGGAATGGGATGAACGTAAGGAAGCTGTTAAAAATAAGGAAGTAGAAAATATCGAAAGAATCAAGCAGGATATTTTTAATCTTCAGGAAGAGCTAGAGATGCTTAAAAATAAAAAGTTATGCAATATTATCTCACGAAACAACATTGATAATATTTTTAAAACTACATATATAAATGAAATAGGGGTGGAAAGAGATTTTAATGAGATAAAGGAAACCCCTTATTTTGATTTAATTAAATATCTTATCCGCAACGGTTATATTGATGAGAGTTATGCAGATTACATGACCTATTTCTATGAAAATAGCTTAAGTCGTATTGATAAAACATTTTTAAGAAGTGTTAGCGATAAAAAGGCGAAAGAATATACATATGAACTAAAAAGTCCTCGAATGGTAATTGATAGATTGAGTGATGTGAGTTTTGATGAGGAAGAAATTCTTAATTTTGATTTATTTTGTTTTCTGCTGACAACTCCTGAATATGATATGCAACTTCATAGGTTTTTGCTGCAGTTAAAGAATACGAAGAATTTCAAATTTATTCAAGGCTTTTTTATTTCCGAAAGAGAAATCCAGCAATTAGTATTTAAACTCAATAATCAATGGCAAAATTTCTTTTCTGAAATTTTAAGCAATGGTGTTTTTACTGAATCTCAAGTTAAGTTATATTCCATATATACACTTTATTACTCTCAAGATATTATAAATATGGTAAACAATGAAAAATCCCTAACCGACTATATCTCTGATAATTCTAATTACTTGGATATTGAAAATCCTAATATTGATAAACTTATAAAAGGATTTAAGCTAATTAATATATGTTTCAAATCAATTAATTATGACATAGCAAATAAAGACTTATTTATAGCAGTTTATGAAAACAGATTATACCAAATCACTTTCGGGCATATTACTTTGATGCTCAAAACCTTCTATGGTATAGAAGAAAGTGAAGATTTCAATCATAAAAACTATACATTGATTTTATCATTGCCAGAATCGCCATTGGCACAATATATTAATGGAAATATTAATTACTATATAGAAATAATAATTAATCATTGTGAAGGAAGTATTGTAGACGATGAATCGGTTGTGTTATCTATGTTAAATAATGATGAGATTACTCTTGAAAATAAACTTGAATATATTAAAGTTCTAAAAACACCAATAACTTTACTCGAAAAAGTTTCAGATAAGGATACTTGGTCATTATTACTTCAAAATAACCTAGTCGTATATTCGGAGAATAATATTCTCGAATATTTCTTTAATAGTGAAAAAAACTTAGACGACATTTTAGTTGAATTTGTAAATAGCCAAGATAATCATTTGGATTTTTCTGATTCAATCAATGATTTTGGTAAAGATGCTTCATCTAGTTTTTTCAAGGTTGCAATTGTATGTAACGATTTAAACAATGAAAAATATAGAGAAATAATGAGGTCGCTTAGGCGATATTATGATTCATTCAAAACCGAGGGGATTTCAAATGAGAAAATAGATATTCTAATTGATTTAGAAACCATAAGAATGTCACAAGACTCTTTGTTATTTATTAGGGATGAATATCCAACCAATACACTTCACTTTATAAAAAAGAATATTGATTCATATGTGAATGATGTTATCTCTGGGGAGACCTTTGATTTTAATGAAATGGTAGATGTGCTTTCTTTAGATACTAGCGATGAAAATAAAATTAATCTTCTTAAATTTACAGATGAAGCTATATCAATTATAGATACTGATTACTCTAATACGGTAAAGATTTATATACTTAACAATAATTTGGAAGAAAATGATATACCTAAACTGCTTACTGCGTATTTACATGAGAATAGTCCTATGAAAATAGAAATTGAAAATCTAACAGTTCGACAAAAACAAGTGATTTTCTCTGAATCATATCCATTTTCTATGCAGTTATTTGAAAAACTACTCGCAGATACAAGGCTTACTTATGAAGATAAAGTGGAATTTTTCATTATTATTCTTCCGACTTTTGACAAAAGACAAGCAATCATTTATCTAGATAAATTGAATTTGAAGGATTATGTAAGATTGTTTGATTTGGGTCGACCCAAATTTGTAGTTAACAATGTCAATGAACGGATATTAGAAATTTTCAAGGATAAAAATTGGATAACGAAATACGAAGTTGATAAAGATGACTCAGGGTATTATCGTGCTTTTGGTAGAAGGTTACAAGATGAACTTCCTAATGAACTTCTATAACATATATTGATTAGGTTAGAACCACATATCTACTTTAACTGCGTCCCTATTGGGACGCAGTTTTTTGATTGTATGCCCAGTATGGGCAACAACTTGGTTGTGAAAGTCCACTACGGGCTTGGTAGTAGGAACCGTTAGCTAAGAGCAAGGGTGTCCACGGCGACGTGGAATCTGAAGGAAACTGGAAGCAAAATCCCGAACCGACGAACAGAAATCACATCAGGCTGATTTAGAGTGGACGAGTTTACGATACAAAACAAAGTCCAATACTACCCGAACTATACACAGTAAATGTGACGGTTACATGGGATGAAGGTTGTTGTTCTTACCTGGGGTGTGGGAGGTCGGTAAATAAATTAATTATTTATCTCTTACCCGATTACCTAGACTTAGATCCATAAGGCTATTTATCCATCGGATTAGGATTTCCATAGCCAGACAAACTTCTAAAAAACTATTTTTATAAATCCTTATAAATTCCTTATAATTACCTTGTATACTTTAATTATAGATTAAATATAAGATTAATTTAGGAGGTAAGGGAATGTCAGATTATATTTTAGAAGTAAAGGGATTAACTAAAAAATTTAGGAGTCAAGTAGCTGTTAATAATGTTTCTATATCAATTAGGAAGAATTCTGTATATGGACTACTTGGACCAAATGGTGCTGGAAAGTCAACCATATTAAAAATGATTACAGGGATAATGAAACCATCCTCTGGAGAAATATTATTTGAAGACCATCTGTGGACAAGAAAGGACTTAAAAGATATAGGAGCATTAATTGAAGAACCAGCAATTTATCCAAATTTAACTGCAAGAGAAAACTTGAAGGCTGCCTCTACTCTTTATGGACTGCCAAAGGAGAGAGTAGAAGAAGTACTTGACATTATAGGTCTTAGGCAGGCTGAAAAAAAGAAAGTAAGGAATTTTTCCATGGGGATGAAACAAAGATTAGGACTTGGAATGGCTATTATAAATAATCCCAAACTGCTTATTCTGGATGAGCCTACTAATGGACTTGATCCAATAGGAATAGAAGAATTAAGGGAATTAATTCGTTCATTTCCTGCCATGGGAATTACAGTGATTTTATCTAGCCATATTTTATCAGAAGTAGCACAAGTGGCTGATAAGGTGGGAATCATATCCAATGGTATTATTGGCTATGACGGAGAGTTAAGCAAGGAAGATGATCTTGAATATTTGTTTAAAGAAATTATAAAAAGAAACAGGGGTGAAAATTAATGATTGATATAGTAAAATCAGAATTCTTAAAAAACAAAAGAACATCAACAAATAAATTTATCCTAATAACACCATTTTTTTCTCTTATATTATCTGCCTTATGGGGAGGAGGTCAAAATGGTGCATATAACTGGTGGTATGCTATGTTCCTTCCAGGAATGTTAGCTCTTATATCTGCCCAAACAATTACAAAGGAGAAAAACCTTTCCTATAAGGGGATGCTTTTGTATCCTCAAAGTAAAGAGAGGATATGGATAGGAAAGATACTATACATTAGTATTTTGTTAGTATTTACCAACTTGATATTTATGTTAGGAGCAGAGGTATTTGCTTTAATATGTGGCTCTACTATTCCTTTAAGAGCAAATATATTAGGAACTATTGTATTAATTTTTACATTTTTATTTAATATTCCTATCATTATGTTTTTAACTGCTAAGTTCAACATTTTCCTTGCTGTTATTTTTAATCTAGGAATGACAATTTTCGGAATTATAAGCTATGGATCTGGAATAAATTTAATTTTAAAGATCTTACCTTATGGGACATCATCCGCTCTAATGGTTCCAATTTTAGGTATTCTACCAAATGGCCTTCCAGCTCCAGAAATCAACTCAATGCCAAATAGAACTGGGGTATTAGGCAGTACTTTAATCAGTATTATTATCTTTCTGATATTGGCTATTCTTACTACAATATGGTTCGGAAAAAAAGAGGTGAATTAAATGATAGAATTTAAAAAGCTTATAAAAGCTGATATAATAAAATTTAAATCTACCCAAATTCCATGGATGCACCTGTATATCCCTATATTAGGGTTAATCATATTTTTAAGCTATTATTCTTATACACCTTGGACTAGTTTTAGCAAGATATCAGCTTATTTACAAGTTTTAAGCATAACATTTCCAATGTTAATAGGAATAATCACTTCAATAGTAGCAGAGCAAGAATATATAGCAGGGGGCTTTAAAAATATTTTAATTGCTTCAGAGACAAAGAATTTAAGTATAATGAGTAAATTTACCTTATGTTTATTATTTGGAAGTTTAAGTACTATATTGGCAGTTGTTGGTTTTTATATAGGTTATTCTTTTATAGATAGTAATATCTATCCTATTTATATAAACCTGGCTATTGTGGCAATTCTAATAGGGTCCAATATATTCTTATATATACTACATTTATTTTTAAGTTTTAGATTTTCTAAGGCAGTTTCTATTGGAGTGGGTATTGCTGAATCTCTTGTAGCAGCCTTATTTTTAACAGGAATGGGGGATGGCAGATGGCCTTTTCTTCCAAGTTCATGGAGTATTAGGTTTACTTCATCATTGCTTATGAAGTATCAAAGTGCTGAAGACATATTGCTAGACCAAGATTTAAAACTAGGAATTATTATATCTATAGTTTTAACTTTTATATCATTTGTAATTATGTTAGTATGGTTTAAAAACTGGGAAGGAAATAGAACCGAAGAGTAGGGGGTATTAAATGGCCAATATTTTAGTAGTGGATGATGATAAAGCTATTCTAGATTTGATTGAAAACATATTAAGTAAAAGCAATCATTTTATTAAAAAAATAGATAAACCCGAAAAGGTTCTTTCTGAAGATTTAAGTTTCTATCATTTAATAATTCTAGATGTAATGATGCCTGAAATTGATGGATTTAGCTTATGTTCTAAGATAAGGATACAGGTAGATTCACCTATTTTATTTCTTACAGCAAAATCAGACGAAGCAGATATAATTAGGGGGCTAGGATTAGGTGCAGATGATTACTTAACTAAACCCTTTGGAGTTCAGGAACTTCGTGCAAGGGTAGATGCCCATATTAGAAGAGAAGAAAGGGAAAAGATAAACTATATAAATATAGGTGATGTTAAATTCTTGCTATCAAGTAAAGAATGTTTCGTATTAGATAATAGGGTATCTCTAACTAAAAGTGAATATGAAATAAGTGAGTATTTAGCCCTTAATAGAGGTCAAGTTTTTTCAAGGGAACAAATTTTTGAATCCGTTTTTGGCTTTGAAAAGGAAAGCAATTTAAATGTAATAGCTGAGCATATAAAAAACATTAGAGCCAAGTTTATACAATTTAGCATAGAACCAATCAAGACAGTTTGGGGAGTAGGTTACAAATGGGATTAAGAAGAAGTAAAAGCAAAAGTCTTCGTACAATATTTATAAAATATATTTTATATCTTGGAGTATTTATTACAACCCTAATGTTAGTGAATTATTTAGTATTTGGGATAGCTTCAATTGGAGTATACCCAGCAAATTATTCTGAAAGAATAATTCAAAAAAACTATGATGAACTAAAAAATTCACCTAAGGTAAATATGGATTTATTGACACCAATGTGTAATTTTGGGGTCTATTCAGAAGCAGGAGATTTTTTATATGGTAATTTTTCTGTTAAATATATAGATGATAGTTGGGATAACTATAGGAAGGGGAAAAATACAATTGGACTATCAGACTATATTATTAGTATTGAGAGGGAAGAAGAAGTATTGATTATTAGCTATCCTTTAAGTATGCAGTTTACAAATGATGGATTGAGAAAAACTTTGCCTAATGCAGAATTAACAATTATATTTTCATTTTTGTTTCAATTATTTATATTGATTATTCTATGGTCGAATAGATTAGCTAAAAGGATAAATAGCGAGTTAAGAAATCTCTTGAATACTGTAGAGAAAATAGAAGAACATAATTTAGACTTTGATGTAGGTGTAAGTAATATAGGGGAGATAAATCTGGTTCTTCAAGGTATTGATATGATGAAGAATTCTTTAAAGACTGCTTTAGAAGAACAGTGGAATTTTGAACAGAAAAAGAAAGAACAAATATCTGCTCTCGCCCATGATGTAAGGGCGCCCCTTACTATAGTAAAGGGAAATGTAGGTTTACTAAAGGAAACTGATGTCACAGATGAACAGAAAAATTACTGTAACTATATTGAAAAAAGCAGTAATCAGATGGAAGAATATTTACAAAGATTATTATCAATAACTAAAGAAGAAATAGGCAATAGTGAGTTAGACAATATCATTAATATTAGAAAGTTTATACTTTCACTAAAAGACCAAGGGGAAGCTTTAGGAAAGATAAAAGATATTAGTATTATATGTAATATAGAGATTGATAAAGGTTTACATTTAAAGGGAAATGAAATTGAATTGGAACGTTCATTTATGAACATTATAACAAATGCAGTTAACTTTTCCCCAAACAACTCAACTATTACCATTAATGCTAATATAAAAAATCGCAATTTAATTATTGAGGTAAAGGATCAGGGAAAAGGATTTTCTGAAAAGATACTAAAGCACGGAAAAGAACAATTTTTTATGGAAGATGAAAGCAGAACAGAATCTGGGCATCATGGATTAGGTTTATATATTACAAATAATATTATTAAAAACTATAATGGGGAGCTTATATTATCCAATGACAAAAATGGAGGTGGGGTGGTTCAGGTTATAATACCACTAGTGAGAGGATAGAGTAAATAAACTAACCAGAGATTATTTTTATTCTTTACACAAATTAAACGACTACTATTAGGAAAAATTATTTCTACAGTAGTCGCTTTTTTCTGCCTAATTTTATTAAATTTCCTCAAGCTTACTTATTCGGTATCTCCATACAGGGAGTGTAATTAGTCCAAAAATCATATACTTTAAGAAAAGATTTAACATATGATTCTGTGATAGAACAACATCCCCATTAAAGGTAAAGTCAGTAATAAATATCTGAATTACAGGACTTAGTAGCCCAATGGCAAAGGGAACTGCAATAGACACACCTATAAATGCTATGAATAGATTAAGTGCATTGCTAATTATAGGGAAGGTATCGTTGATAAAAAAATTAAAAGTCCATATATAAGTATTGCAAGGATTCCAACACCTGTATTAAGAAGATATTGCAATTTACCACCAACAAGTTTTACTGATATATTGGGATGAAAAAAATATATTGAATAAAAAATACAATAAAAAAATCAACTCCAAAAGCCAAGGTCTTAAAAGAAAACAAGGTAATATTTTTATAAAGCTTTACAAAAAGAATGGATATGATTAAACATATTCCTATAAATAATCCTATAGGCATATTGACTTCCTAAAATTAATATTTATATTTTCTGTGCCATCTTACAAATAAATTATACCACTTAGCTAGGGCAGGCTGCCAGACCTAGATTTAAAATATTATTAAGTTTATTTTTCTAAAAAAGATTCTGAGTCTTACTTGACAAATAAAATAAAATTAAGTATTATAAAATGTAGTATTAATCAAAGGAGTTTTATCATATGAGGCATAATATTTTTAAATAACTATTAATAAAATAGAACAAGTACGTTTTCCATGCAAAAGGATATTTGTATGGCTTATTAATTGTACTTTTATTTAGAAATATTCTCATAACAATAAATTTATATTTTTATGTATTATATAGCATTGATTAGACTGTAGATGTAACACCTTGATGTTATATCTAATTGTGTATGTTATATTTACTTTAAGTAATTATATAAAAATAAGTTCCCCTGTGAAGAGAGTATTTTATCACAGGGGATTTTTTATATAATTATGGAGGTATAAAATGAAAATTATTAATATAGGAATATTGGCACATGTTGATGCAGGTAAAACAACTGTTACAGAAGGTTTATTATATAAAAGTGGGGCAATTAATAAAATTGGAAGGGTCGATAATGCTACAACGATAACGGATTCGATGGAACTTGAAAGAGATAGGGGGATAACTATACGGGCGTCTACAGTTTCATTTAATTATAATGATACAAAGGTGAATATCATAGATACACCTGGGCACATGGATTTCATAGCTGAAGTTGAACGAACTCTGAAAGTGTTAGATGGAGCTATTTTAGTAATTTCAGCAAAAGAAGGAATTCAAGTTCAAACTAAAGTGATTTTTAATACTTTAGTGAAATTAAATATACCAACACTTATATTTGTGAATAAAATAGATCGAAAGGGAGTATGTTTGGATGAGATATATGCCCAAATACAGGAGAAATTAACTTCTAATCTTGCAATAATGCAATCAGTTAGAATAAAAGATAAAGATGATTTTGAATTGACAAATATAAAGGATGATAAAGTAATTCAAAATCAAATATCCGAAAAATTGTTAGATATAAATAATGAGTTGGCAGAAAAATATATAAATGGAGATGTCATTACAGGAAAAGAATATAATGATGTATTTTTGGATGAGGTTAATAATTGCAATCTTTATCCTGTATTTCATGGTTCGGCTTTAAAAAATATTGGAATTGACGAGCTATTATTTGCTATTACAAACTATCTTCCTACTAATAGTTATAATACTGAAGACCTTTTATCAGCATATGTTTATAAGATTGATAGGGATGAAAAATCCCGAAAGATGACTTTTTTAAGAATATTTAGAGGTAGTATAAAAATACGTCAGGAAACTTTTATAAATGGTGGAGAAGAAGTTTTCAAGGTAAGAAACTTAGGATCAATTATAAATGGTGAAATTGTTAAGATGGATCAGGTTGGTAGTGGAGATATTGCCATCATTTTCAATGCTAATTCCTTGAAGATAGGAGATTATATTGGACATAAATATGATGAGGCGTTGGATACGGGGATAGCTCAACCATTATTAAGAGCCTCTATTAAGCCTTGTGATTTAAGTGAAAGAAGTAAACTGATAGAAGCGTTGTTTGAATTAACTGAAGAAGATCCATTTCTAGATTGTGAAATTAATGGAGATACTGGAGAAATCATATTGAAGCTATTTGGAAATATTCAAATGGAAGTAATAGAATCACTACTTAAAAGCAGATACAAAATAGATGCTAGATTTGGTGAACTGAAAACAATATATAAAGAACGACCTAAAAGAAACTCCAAAGCAGTAATCCATATAGAAGTTCCACCAAATCCTTATTGGGCATCTGTTGGATTGTCTATAGAACCACTACCAATAGGATTAGGATTATCGTATGAGACCACTGTGTCATATGGATATCTGAATAATTCATTTCAATATGCAGTAAGAGAAGCTGTAGAAAATGCTTGTAAAGAAGGACTTTATGGCTGGGAGATTACAGACTTAAAGGTAACTTTTGACTACGGATTATACTATAGTCCAGTAAGTACCCCCTCTGACTTTAGAAATTTAACACCATATGTATTTTGGGAAGCTCTTCGAAAAGCAGGAACTGAAATATTAGAACCTTATTTAAAATATACAGTTCAAGTTCCAAATGATTTCTGCGGAAGAGTTATGAGTGATCTCAGGAAGATGAGGGCTTCTATTGAAGATATAATAGGCAAGGGAGAAGAGACAACTTTAAGTGGAAGGATACCTGTTGATACATCGAAATCCTATCAGGCAGAATTACTTTCTTATTCAAATGGAAAGGGTATATTTATTACTGAGCCTTATGGGTATGATATATATAATGCTGAGCCGATAATTAATGATATTGTGAACGACAATAACGATAGTAACAAGGAAGGGTTAAGATATTTATTTCAGAAACAGGATAAAAATTGAGGCCTAGATATAAAATTTGAAATAGAATCGAGAAATCCTAGCTTAAAAATAGTTGGTGAGGATGCATACCTGTATCAATTAGAAAACTTGAATGGTAGTACATTACTAAAAAAATGAAATTGGTGATTTTCACTTCTGTATGATGGGAAAAATATAATTAAGATGACAGATTTAAAACGAGTATTTGAATCAATTGAATTTTATGAAGTAAAGACATATATTCAAAGTGGAAATGTTCTATTCAAATCAAATGAAGCGGGGGAATCCCTAAACGAAAATCATAAATCCTGTTTTATTAGTAAGTAAAAACGATGTTGTTTTAGTTGACTGTGGTTACCCTAATTTCTTATCCTTATTAGAAGATGAAATGAGATCAAAAGGAATAGACGCAGATTCATTGACAAAAGTACTGATTACACATCATGATGATGACCATATGGGGGCCATATATGAAATTAAAGAAAGACATCCACATATTAAGGTAGTTTCAAGTGAAATAGAGAGTAAGTATATTTCTGGGAAAGATAAATCTCTTAGATTGCTGCAAGCAGAGGAATTATTAAAAATAATGCCAAAAGAACAGCAACAATTTGGAATTGATTTCTGTGAAACATTAAGAAAAGTTAAACCTGTCAATGTAGATATAATAGTTAAAGATGGAGATAGTTTGGATTGGGCAGGAGGATGTCAGGTTATCTCCACTCCAGGTCATATTTCATTATTTTTAACAGAGACTAATTCCATTGTAACAGGTGATGCGGCAGTTGTAGAAAATGGTGAATTAGTAATTGCAAATCCGCAATTTGCACTTGACCTGAATATGGCTCAAGATTCGTTGAAAAAAATTATTTCAATGAATGCAGATAATTATTATTGCTTCACGGAGGAAGATTAGTTAGGTTCACAAAAGCAAGTAAATACAAATAATTTAAAGAGCATAGATGGCACAATGTCAAAGAATGCAATTACTGTAGTAACTGGAGTTACAGAATCGAGAAAGTTATCATATATGGGTATTGATTTTAGGCAAAAGTACGCAGATGGTATTTTTATTGACCTAAAAAAGATATATACAAGTGTTAGATAAACAGTTTTTAGTTATATAGGGATATTATATTAATAGTGAATTAGAAAGTCTTGATTTATAAAAGGGATTTATTAGATTTCTATAAAATGAGAATTAACCTTTTAAATAACTTTGAGTTTATTGGGGAAAGTATATAATATTATTATTAATTAAGCAATAATGAGTACCTTACAAATGTTATATAAATTGAGATAATTATAAATACTAAAATGACGAAGTTTAGGTCAAGAAAGAAGACCTTAAACTTCGTCATTTTATGTCTAATTTATTAAAGCTCTTCAAGCTTACTTATTCGGTATCTCCATACAGGGAGTGCAATTAGCCCAAAGACCATATACTTCAAGAAAAGACTTAACATATGATTCTGTGATAGAACAATATCTCCATTAAAAGTAAAACCATGAATAAATATTTGGATTACAGGACTCAGTAGTCCAATTGCAAAAGGGACGGCAACAGACACCCCTACAAATGCTATGAATAGGTTAAGAGCATTGCTAATCGTAGGGAAGGTATCGTTGATAAATAAAATTAAAAGTCCATACATAAGTATTGCAAGGATTCCAACACCTGCATTAAGAAGATATTGCAATTTACCATCAACAAGTTTTACTGATACATTGGGATGGAAGAAGTATATTGAGTAAAAAAATATAACAAAGAAATCAACTCCAAAAGCCAAGGTCTTAAAAGAAAATAAAGTAATATTTTTATAAAGTTTTACAAAGAGAATGGTTATGGTTAAACATATTCCTATAAATAATCCTATAAGCATATTGACCTCCTAAAATTGATATTTGTATTTCCTGTATCATCTTATAAATAAATTATACCACTTACTTGGGGCTGGCTGCCAGACCTAAATTTCAAATATTATAAAGTTTAATTTTTCCAAAAGAACTATTGCAATAATTTGGATTTAATATTATAATAGTAATCACCAACAAAGTGTTGGCGATTAGAAAGGGGGTAGAAAATGAGAACCAAAAGTCCCAAAAGAATGGAAGAAATAATTGACTATGTAAATCAATATACAAATCACTATAGGACTTCTCCTTCTACCAGAGAAATTGCAAAAGCTGTAAAAACTGATAATGGTACTGTATATCGTTATCTTGTGGAAATGAATGAAAAAGGTATGCTTGAATACAATGGCAAAGAAATTATTACACCAACAATTAAAAAGATGGAAACCGACATGATACAAGCGGCTGTCTTAGGATCTGTATCTTGTGGACTTCCCCTTTTGGAAGAAGAGCATATAGAAAGCTATGTATCTTTACCTGCAAAGTTTTTTGATAAGGGCGATTATTTTATCCTTAGAGCCAATGGAGATTCCATGATAGAGGCTGGGATAGAAGATGGTGACCTAGTAGTTATAAGAAAACAAGAAGAAGCTAATGAGGGTCAAATAGTTGTTGCTTTACTGGAAGATGGAACTACTACATTAAAAAGATTATATCTTGACCAAGGCAAAAAGTGTGTAAGACTTAAGCCAGAAAATAAGAATATGAAAGATATAGTGACAGCAAATTGTTCTATCCAAGGAATAGCTGTAAAAATTATGAAAGACCTAGTATAATTTCTAGGGTCAAAAATTGTTTAAAGGTTAGGGGTTGGTATTGGCCAGCCTCTAATAACAAACTTAGAAAAGAAGGATTAATGATGAGGAAAAAAATGATAGCCTTCTGTGGTACTTGGGTGTTAGATTAGTAAGTCATCTGTAGTTTTCTTTCCCCAATCCACTTAGAAGGCAATAAGAAAAGAAGGATTGCAGATGAAGAAAAAAAAGAAAAAATTTATTATAGTATGCCCATACTGTGGCAAGGAATTATGTAAAAGTGGTTTTACAAGTAGTTTTAGTGACATGGAAATCAAATGCTCTAGGTGTGGAGCAAATTTAGAAGTAGAAATTACAAATGGAATAATTACTTATCATCCAGATAAGAGATTATCCATGGTAGCTGAATGTTCAGCTGATTATGAAGATATAAAATAAGATACTTAAGTGAGTTTCTGTGCAATTTATATTTTGGCTATTGGACTAGGCTAGAACCTTTAGGAATAGGAATATAAATTAAAAATCTATAGGAGACTGAATTCGGCTAAAACCGTCAAGAGTTACATAGATAAAATATTTAATCTAGAATCAGAATCTAGATTGTAAAAAAGTTCTCCCTTAAATATTTTAGGCAAAATTGAATAGCTGAGATTTATACAGAGGTGTTGGACTGGGCTAGAACCCTTAGAAACAACAGTTATAAATCAAGAGTTTGTTGACTGGTCTGAACTGGACAAGAATCCTTAAGAGCCACGCAAAACGGAAGTTTTTATCTGAAAAGATAAATCTGTTTTGTGTGGCTCTTTTTTTGTACCCAAAATACTTTCGTTAATGCGCCGGCTCTGAAATTAAAAGAAAGAGCAGGTGCATATGAAAAGACGTTGGGAAACCTATATTGCTAGGTATCCATGATCTCCAATTTTAAAAATTCATTTTGATTTTAAAATTGGGGGGTTATGGAAAATGAAAGAAAATAAAAAAAATTATTATATATTCCTTGGAGATAGCAAGGTGGATGTATCTGAAAAAGTATATAAGGGATATTGGCAAGAAACCAATAGGGAGAATTATCTTAATAGGCTAGACAAGGAGAATAAATTAGGTTATTTCTCTGAGTTTATATCAGATAGAGCAGATAGGAGCATGGAAGAGAGGCTAATAGATAAAGCCGTTGACCTAGAGAAATTAGTAGCAGTGAAAATGCAAATAGAAGCACTTAATAAAGCCTTGGATAAATTAAGCCCAGAAGAAAGGGAAATTATTCAGGCTCTTTTTTTTGATGAGATACCCCAAAGGGAACTGGCGAAAACACTTAATATTAGCCAAGGGGCAGTCTTTAGGAGGAAAGAAAAAACCCTAGAGAAGTTAAAGGTCTTTTTAGAAGATTGGGGTGAAAAATAAAATCTTTTTTAAAAAAGCGAATCAAGAGGGTGGTTTTTTCACTGTTATATATAAGGGGCAAATACAGCCCCTTATATAAGAATAAAAAATTATATATTTTTGAACTTTGACAACTTAATAGACCAGGACAGGACATTATCCGTTTAAGGAGCCAGTATGAAACTACGTCATGACCATTCTGCTAAAGGTGACTTTGGTTTAAATGAATACCTACATAACGCTAAATGTATGGGATATAAGGATGAGAGCGAGAAATAGTTTGCTACAAAAAAGTATTGGCAAAACTTTTTGCAAAAATCTAGATGGTGATAATGATACTTCTATACGTTGTTGCTTCCCACCGAGAAAAGGGGAGAGGTGAAATTCCTATGAGCTGCCAAAGCACCTGTCAATGTCATAAAACTTAAAATAAAATATTAAGAAAGAAGAGGTAATTAAATGGAAAATATTAATAAGAAAAACCAAAACTCTTCTTCTGTTAATTATGGATATAAAGATGAACAATCAATGGGAGCGTATTTGGATCAAAAATTACAAGAGATTCCAGAAGATAAAAAGAATGTTTTTATAGAAGTAGGAAATGTTGTTGTTAATTGTTGTATAGGAAATACAAGGGTTAGCATGGATGATTTTGTATCAGATTTATGTAAGTTAGAATTAAGGATTTAAGGGCTGACAGATATATATAAGTGCGGTAAGATAAAAATATAAAGTTTCTGAAATCCTTAATAAATTGCACCCAAAATAATTTATTAAGGAGAGTGTAGAGATGAAAAAGATCGAGGCTTATATGTATCTTCGCTTATCAAGAGATGATGGAGATGAAGGAGAAAGTAATTCCATTGGTAATCAAAGGGAACTTATAAAAGGCTATGCTGATAAGGCTGGTTTTAAAATTGTCAAAGAATATATTGATGATGGATTTACAGGTTCAAACTTTGAAAGACCAAATTTTAAAAAGATGCTTAGTGACCTTGAAAAGAAAGCTAGCAAAACGATTATTGTAAAAGACCTTTCTAGATTTGGAAGAGATTATATTGAATCGGGAAAAATTCTTCAGAAGATTTTTCCACAAATGGGGGTTAGATTTATATCAGTTAATGATAACTATGATAGTGAAAATGCTGATGTAAATGACACACATCTTATTCTTCCTATAAAAAACTTTATCAATGATAGTTATTGCAGGGATATATCCATGAAAGTTAAAAGCTCTCAAAAGACTAAAAGACAGAGGGGAGAATTTATAGGGGCATTTGCTCCATATGGATATAGGAAAAGCACAAAAAAGAAAAATCATCTTATAGTTGATAGGAATGTAGCCTATGTTATTAGAAGAATTTTTGAGATGAAAGTAGAAGGATATTCTTCAAAGGCTATAGCAGATGAACTTAATAGGCTAGGTATTCAAACTCCACAAGCTTATAAGGAAAGTAATGGATCAAATTATGCTACAGGCTTTGCTAGTAATCAAAGTAAGTGGCAGGCTAAGATGATAAATAGGATTATTGAGAATAGGGTTTACCTTGGAGACTTAGAACAGGGGAAGAGAACCAAGCTTAATTATAAGTCTAATAGGGAAATAAAAGTTACCCAAGAAGAATGGGTTAGGGTTGAAGGAACTCATGAAGCTATAGTTACAGAAACAATGTTTAATGTAGCTAATAAGATGATGGGAAGAGATATTCTTAATAGGAAAACCAAACCTGATTTTTTAGCAGGGCTTCTTTATTGTGCAGATTGTGGAAATCAGCTAGTAAGAAGAAACCAAAAGACAAAAAATGGACAAACAATTTATTATATATGTGGCTTATACAATCGTGGTAAGGGTTGCTCAAGGCATAGTATTAAGGAAGAGGATATTTTATCTTCTTTGAATTACATCCTAAAACAACATATTAAATATCAAGAAGAACTATTTTTAAGAATTAGGCAAACTGATTTTAGTAAATCAGAATATGACCTTGATTTAGATGATCTACTTGCTGAAAAAAAGAAGTATGAAACCCTTAGACGTTCTCTTTATATGGACTTAGAAGATGAGCTTATAGATGAAGAGGAATTTCAATCCTTTAGGAAGAGCTACCAGTTTAAAATAAAAGAGATTGAACAGCAAATTATAAATAGAAGGAAAGCCTATAATGATTTAGAAGAGATACTTAATTCCAAAGAAAATTGGCTTACAGGCTTGGAAAAGTATAAAAATATAGAAAGTATTGATAGGCAGACACTAGCATTTTTTGTTGACCGTATATTGGTAGGGGAAAAGGATGAAGAAGGAAGACCAAGAATAACAGTATTCTTTAATGATATGGAAAAGTTAGATATATTAAAGAGAATATTAAAGAGAGCTAAGAAAACCAAGACTTCTAATCTTGCATCCTTCAATAGCATGGCTATAAAAGGACTATCCACTGAAAGGGAGGGGGTAGCTCTCTATGGCTAGAATATCAAGAAGAGATTTAATAAAAACAGAAGAAAAAGCGACTATTAATTCATCAAGAGTTGGAATCTATACAAGACTTTCGCAGGAAAGAACAGAAGAGTGGAGAAATAAATCATATTCTATAGAATCACAAGTGGAGATTTGCCAGGAGTATATTAATAAAGAAAATATGACCCTAGTTAAGGTTTATACAGATTATGAATATTCTGGAACTAATTTTGATAGGCCAGGTTATATTGAAATGATGAATGATGTTAGAAATGGCTTTATAAACTGCATTATAATTAGGGATTTATCAAGACTTGGTAGAGAACATCTTGAAATGGGAAGACTTGTAGATAAGGTATTTCCTTTCCTAGGAGTAAGATTTGTATCAGTAATAGACAAGATTGATACAGAAAAGGGAATTGATGCAAAACTATCTTTTGAAATCTTAATAAAAAACCTTATTAATGATATGTATGCCAAGGATATATCACATAAGATTAAAACCAGTAGGCAGGTTCATGCCAAACAGGGATTCTTTATAGGTTCAAATCCACCTTTTGGATATAAGGTAGTAAAAAAAGATGGAGGAAGAAAATTAGAGCCTGATGAAGTAAGCATGAAAATAGTCCAAAGAATCTTTAATATGTATGTAGATGGGGTTAATACACTTAAAATTGCTAAAGAACTTAATGAGGAAAACATCGCAACATCAAGTGCCTATAATAAAACAAGGTCTATTATACGAGAACCTGGACAACCACAATGGAGAAAAGGGACTATAGCTAATATGCTAAGACAGAGAGTCTATACAGGTTGCCTTGTTCAAGGAACTAAAGAAAATGTCCAAGGGAAAAAGTCCGGTCATTATAGGCAAAAACCTAAGGGTGAATGGATTGTTGTAGAAAATGCCCATGAAGCTATTATTTCAGAAGAAATGTTTAATATAGCCCAGGAGATACTTGATAATAATAAAGATAAATCGGAATTTAAAATAACAAGACATGATATGAAAAGAGATCCAATTAATAAATACAAAGGTGTAATTTTTGATGCAAATACGAACCTACTTTTAATTAGAAATGGAGTAAGAAGTAATAAGAAGAATGCCAACTTTTATTATTATAAGTTCACAAATGAAGAAAACAATGGTATTTTACTTGAAACTCCCTATATTTCTATAATGGAAAGTGACTTAGATAATCTAGTAATAAATAAGTTGAGAAATATACTCAGCATTGATGTAAGTGGAAAAGATTGCAGGGATAGAATTACTGATATATGCAAGATGAGAATTGAGATGGTAGAAAGAAATCGCCAGTCTATTTCTCTTAAGATTTCAAAACATAATTCAGACTTAAAAAGACTATATGAAAATTATAGTTTGGGAAAGATTGAGAAAGAAGACTATCTTGAAAAAAGAATATTAAATAGAAAAGACCTAGCCATCTATGAAAAGAGCCTAAGTGATCTTGACCTTGAAATACTTTCAATAGAAAGTCAAGCTGAGGAGGAGATAGGATTATTTGATAGCTTGTTTTCTAATAAAGATATTAAGCTAGATGAAAATATTGTTCAGAAATATATTGAACGTATTGATGTATATGATAATGAAAGTATAGAAATTAGTTTAAAAGGCTTTTTAGGTGGAAAGGAGATGAGGTCAAGTGAATAATATTGCTATTTATCTTAGAATATCCGTACTTGAAAAAGGAAATCTAGGGCATACAGAAGATACAATAAATTCTCAAAGGAATATTATTAAGAACTTTATCTTTAATGACCAAGAGCTTAAAAAGGCAAATATAGAAGAGTATATTGATGAGGGCTATAGTGGTAGCACTACTTCAAGACCTGGCTTGGATAAGCTTCTTTTAAAGGTAAAACAAGGAAAGATAAACTGTATCATTGTAAAGGATATGTCACGATTTATGAGAAATTATATAGAGATGGGAGATTATCTTGAAAATATCTTTCCTTTTATGGGGATCAGATTTATAGCAATTAATGATGGCTATGATAGTAGTAATGAAGTTCAAAATGGAACTGAATTAGATATCCAATTTAAAAATCTTCTTAATGACTATTATAGTAGGGATATTTCAGAAAAAATGACAACAGCTCTACTTGTAGCGAAAAAGCAAGGGAAGTACACATCTGGAGCTCCGCCATATGGTTATTTAAAAGATCCTGAGGATAATTATAAGCTTATAGTTGATGAAAAGGTTGCTGAGAATGTTAGATATATATTCCAACTTCTTCTTGAAGGACATAGCCTAAATGAAACAGCAAAAACTCTTAATAGTGAAGGTGTTATGACTGCAAGAGCAAGAAGGAAAGAGATTAAAGGCTATGATGCCTATGCAAATAGGTGGGAATCTACTGTGGAAGATACAATATGGTCTCACAGTATGGTTAGAAGAATAGCAAATAATGAAGCATATACGGGGACTTTTGTTTTTAATAAATCAAGAAAAAGTAAGCTTGATGGAGGTAAGGTTACTTATCATCCTAAAGAAGAATGGATAAGAGTTTATGATAATCACGAAGCCCTTATAAGCAAAGAAACCTTTGATGAAGCTAATAATATTATAAAGTCAAGAAAAAGGAATAAAATGTTTAAGTGGGGTGAACGCAAATATAAGAATAGTCCCTTAGCAACTTATGTAAGATGTAATAAATGTGGCTATAAAATCAGATTTGGCATTAGTTCTAATGGAAAAGAAATAGTAAGTATAAATCTTTATTGCTATCACTGTAGAATGCTTGAGCAGGAAGAAAAGCTACCTCATAATAAGGAATTAGAAAAAGAGGTATTTAAAATCCTTAAGGATAAGTTTCATACAGATAAGACGGAAAAGAAAAAGCTCCTTGATGAACAAAAAGAGCTTTATGACAGGAATGACCAACTATTAAAAAAGAAAAGGATAGAGTTTGAGAATTATAAGTTTGGTAAAATCTCAAGAGAAGATTTTATGGAAACAAAAAATCAGATACAAGAATCTGAGGAAGAAAATAAGGAACGTATAGGAGCAATAGACGAGGAACTTAAACAAGCAGGTAGCATAGACAGTCTAACTAAAGAAATTGTCGAGAAATATATTGATAAAATTTATATTTCAGGAAAAGGTATAGAAAGAATAGAATATCAATAGTACAATAGAAGGAGATCCATTATAGGGTCTCCTTAGTTATTGGTTTAAATAAAAAATTAGCTTAAGTGAATTTTATTAGATTAGCTAAAAGATGATTATAAAAAAGAACAGAAGTAGTGATTATAAAATCAAAATAAACAGGAGATGTAATAATCATGAGAAAAGGTTTAAAGGAAACATACGACTGGTATGAAAGTCGTGGAAAGCAGCTCATTGATAAATATACTAATGTAGGTGAGTATGTAAAAAAATATAATAAAGTAAATGGTACAAATGAAGTTTCAGGGGTTTATATGATATGTTTTAATAATCTTCCAATTGCTATAGGAGAAAGTAGCCAAATGGGTGTAAGGTTTATGGAGCATGTGAGGGCTTTAGAAGAAGATGGTAAGGAACTTTGGGGAGTAAACATAGAAGAAATTAAAGCTGGAAAAATAACCATCAAAATTGAAGTTTTAAAGACTGGTTTATTAAATGAAATAGATAGAAGAGATGCCGAGATTGGTGAGATAAATGAATATCAGCCAATTTTTCAAGTTGAATATGAAAAATATTATCCCAATGATAAAGCACAAAAGCAAAATGGAAGATGGCTATTAAGACATGAGATAAGGGAGGATCAGTATATTAAAAGAAAATATAGAAGAGAAAGAATTAAGGAGTTTTTAGATTTATAATTTACAAGTATTTTCTATCATACCCTTGACACGAGAGGGGTCAGGAAAAACAATTACCAGTTTTAAAACAGCTTGGCTTGCCAGCCGTTTATCCAATGTAGGTAAAGTTGTCTTTTTAGTTGACCGGATAGCACTGACAAATCAAACAGCCGATGCATATCAAGCGTATGATCCAGTAGCAGGGTTTGAAGGGAAGACAGGGGTTGTTAGTGAGACAGCAAATATTTCTGACCTTCACCGTAAATTGACAAGAAAAAGTGATAAGAATATTATTGTTACAAGTATTCAGAAGATGTCTCGCTATGTCGTACGAGATAGCTTTAAGCCATTGAATGACAATATTCTTTTTATTGTTGATGAAGCTCATCGCTCAACTGGTGATGGTACTGAAAATGAAGGAATGCTTGAAATGATACGTAAAGCTGTTCCGAATTCTGCATGGGTAGGCTATACAGGTACGCCCAAATTTCCTGAAACCCGGGAAATATTCGGCGATCTCCTCCATGCTTATACGATTAAAGAAGCTATTGCAGATAAAAATGTTCTCGGCTTCAATGTAGAATTTAAGGAGACAATTGAAGCACCCGAAGATCCAAGTGAAGAAGATATTGATGATAACATCCGCGGCAGCGTGTACGATTACAGTCCAGAGCATGTTGAACTGGTCGTACAGGATATTTTTGATAATTGGAAAAAGCGGTCGAATAATCGTAAGTATAATGCGTTGTTTACCGTTCATGTTGGCGGGAATAAAGCAAGTACGCCCAGAGCGATGGAATTCTTTGATAAGTTTGCTGAGGAAAATGGCAAACGCCCAGCGGATGAGCGGTTAAAAGTAGGCATTAGTTTTTCAGCAGTTACTTCTAATAGCGACCATCAACTTGAAACAAATATGAACTTGCACCGTGCAATTAAAGCATACAATGCACAATTTGGAACGGATTATGACATGACTAGTGTTAAAGCTTACACAGAAGATTTGACACGCCGCCTTAATAAGACTGCAGATGATGGTCATTTTTTAGACTTGGTGATTGTTGTGAATCAGCTTCTAACCGGTTTTGATGCGCCGGAGATGAACACACTCTATGTTGACCGTACCTTGAAAGGCGGTAGTTTGATTCAAGCTTATTCGCGTACCAATCGTGTGCATAATCTCATTGATAAGCCGTGGGGAAATGTTGTCAATTACCGCTGGCCTGTACAAAATGAGTATGAAATGAATCAAGCTTTTGCAGTTTATTCTAACCGCGCTTCAGCGGATGAACAACTGTCACTGGATGATTTAAAAGCAGGAAACGAAGAATCAGGTATTATCTCAAAATCTTTTGGAAAAGTCCAAGAAGAAATGAGAAATGTCGTTGAAAAACTTGCCACTTTGACAGATAATTTCATACAGCTACCGCCAAGTGAAAAGGCCCAAGATAAACTATTTGATAATTTGAAAGAATATAACCGTTTGCTTAGTCAACTGAAGCAATACACGGAAGATGATAATAAAAATCCGATTTCTGCTTATGACAATCCTGAAGAGTTCTATGAACGACTAGGAATCACCGAAGAGCAGGAAGTAATTTTGACAACAGTCATTGCAGGGGAGTTGAAAGAGCGTCGTGCCGAACGTGACGATATAGATATCTCACAAGTCAACCTTGCAATGGTCCACATTCATGATGTTACGATTAACTATGATTACTTAGTAGACTTGATAGCTAAGATGGCCGATGAAGTACATGTTAATGATATGTTTAATGCTGCAAATACAAGAAAAGAAATTCATATTGAAATTGCCAAATCGGATAATGAGAAAGAAAAAGCTAAAGTTAATCACTTTGTTTCCAAAGTATTCTCTAAAGAATTTGAATTTGACCATTACCCGGCTCCACGTGATGTGGAAGCAATGAATCGGGCGATGGATCAAGCGCAAAGGAATACTAACATTCAACTATTGACAAACTTTATTAGAACATGGGGCCTTGACAATAGTACGAAGCCGAAAGAATTGGAGCAATTGATTAAAAAGCATCAATTTGGACAAGAGGACTTAGATAAACAAGGTGAATTAACAAAAATTATGAATGATGCGAAGTCTGACTATAAAGAAATTGCAGATGACGAGATTGCAGCATTGACTTGGGTGCGGTACCGTATTGAATTCCGTAAAGCTTTCAAAAAAATGGCTGATGAAATAAAGAAGGGTGAGTAATAAATGAAAAAAATGTTTGACATAAGAAAAGGTGATTGGAAATGACTAAAAAAATAAAGAACTCACCTCAAATAAGATTTAATGGTTTTACTGATGCCTGGAAACAGCGTAAGTTGGGGGAAATAGCAGATAGATACGATAATTTACGTATTCCAATAACCGCATCTAAAAGAATTAAGGGAACTATTCCGTATTTTGGAGCAAATGGAATACAGGATTATGTGGAGGGCTATACTCATGAAGGGGAATTTATTTTAATAGCTGAAGATGGTGCTAATGATATACGGAATTACCCAGTTCATTATGTTAGTGGAAAAGTTTGGGTCAATAATCATGCCCATGTTATCAAAGCTATTGCAGATATTTCAGATAATAGGTATCTTATGAACTTTATAAAACAAATGAATTTGGTACCATTTTTAGTTGGTGGTGGAAGGGCGAAATTAAATTCCGAAACAATGATGAAATTGAAAATAAAGCTACCTTCTTATAATGAACAAGTTAAAATAGGTTCATTTTTCAAGCAGCTCGACGACACTATCGCGCTTCATCAACGTAAGTATGATTTGTTGATAAAAATGAAAAAATCTTATCTTCAAAAAATGTTTCCGAAAAAAGGAGAAAGCAAACCAGAAATTCGTTTTTCTGGATTTACTGATGCTTGGGAACAGCGTAAGTTGGGGGAAGTGATAAATGGTCAATACAATGGACAAACTCCATCTAGAGCTAAAGCTTCTTTTTGGAATGGAGACATTAATTGGCTTTCAAGTGGGGAATTAAATAGAGGAACAGTGACTACTACAATTGAAAAGATTACAGAGCAGGGTAAAAAAAATGCGAATCTAAAAATGGTCCCTAGAGATACTTTTGTGCTTGCAATAACTGGGTTAGAAGCAGCGGGAACACGAGGGAATTGTGCAATTTTAGGCATTGATACAACACTCAATCAGTCCTGTATGGCTTTATTTCCAGATGAAAAATTACTTGATTCATCTTTTTTATTCCATTGGTATCGAAAAGTGGGTGAAGAGTATGGTCTTCAATACACTCAAGGGACAAAACAACAAAGCTACAATGCGGAATTGATTAAAATTCTTCCTATAGTTTTACCAAGCGTAAAAGAACAATTAGCAATTAGCAGTTTTCTAAGTAAGCTCGACGACACTATCGCGCTTCATCAGCGTGAATTAAATTCACTAAAAACTTTGAAAAAATCACTGCTTCAAAAAATGTTTGTATAAGAAAAGGAGATAGAGATATATGAGTAAAGCAACAGACATTACTTCAAAGCTATGGAGTATGGCAAATAAATTGCGAGGAACAATGGACGCAAGTGAATATAAGAATTATATCTTGCCCTTCATGTTCTATCGCTACTTATCAGAAAATCAGGACGAATATTTAGAAGAAAACGGACTTGAAGAGTTTTATGAAGTAACGGACAGCGATGAGTTGGAAGACTACCTTGAAGAAATCAGCAAAGGGATAGGGTATGCGATTAGTCCGGAATTTACGTGGGATAGTATCGTGAAAAAAATTGAAAATCATAAAATTAAAGCGAGTGATTTTCAAGATATGTTGGACTCTTTTAATATCAATGCCAAGCGTAACCCGATTGCAGAAGCAGACTTTGCTAATGTGTTTTCTGATGTCAATATTGGCGATACACGGCTTGGGACAAGTACGAATGAGCGCGCCAAGGCTTTAAACGATATTGTCTTGATGATTAATGAGTTCACCTTTAAAGATGACTCTGGTCACGATATCTTAGGTGATGTTTATGAATATCTTATTGGCCAATTCGCTGCCAGTGCAGGAAAAAAAGGCGGAGAATTTTATACGCCTCATGAAGTTAGTCAAATTTTGGCAAAAATCGTAACCATTGATGCAACTAAGACAGAAGACCAGTTTCGTGTATATGACCCAGCCATGGGTTCAGGCTCATTACTGTTGACCGTTCAAAAAGAATTGCCTTACGGAGACGAAGAAGGTAGCGTCGAGTTCTATGGTCAAGAATTGAACACAACTACCTATAACTTGGCACGAATGAATATGATGATGCATGGTGTTAACTATCGTAATTTGCAGTTGAGACGTGCAGACTCACTTGATGCGGATTGGCCATTTGATGAAAAAAACGGTACGCAAATTCCGTTACAGTTTGATGCGGTTGTTGCTAATCCACCATATTCTCAACATTGGGATATCAAAAATGTTGATCGTGAAAAAGATACGCGATTTAAGGGGTATGGAGTTGCGCCAGCATCAAAAGCTGATTACGCATTTGTATTGCACGGCTTATATCATTTAGACAAAACTGGAACAATGGCTATAGTTTTACCTCACGGAGTCTTATTTCGGGGTGGATCTGAAGGTAAAATCCGTAAAAATATTATCGACAATAATTTGTTAGACACAGTGATTGGTCTACCAGCAAATCTTTTCTACGGCACGTCAATCCCTACTTGTGTGCTTGTATTCAAAGGCCGCGAAATACGTAAGAATAAGGACGTCTTGTTTATTGATGCTTCAAGTGGCTTTATCAAAGGGAAAAACCAGAATAAACTATCACCTGACAATATTGATAAGATTATTGATACATATCAAAAACGTGAAGATGTTGAAAAATATGCTCATGTGGCATCACTGGAGGAAATCAAAGAAAATGACTACAACTTAAATATTCCTCGTTATGTCGATACTTTTGAAGAAGAGGAAGAGATTTTACTTTCAGAAGTAGCCAAGGAATTAACTAAAGTTAAGGCAGATATTGAAAAATCAACAGATAAATTATTTGAGATGTTGAGTGATTTGGAAGGCACGACAGATGAAGCTAAAAATGAACTGAGTGAATTTATGAAACTCTTAGGGAAATAAATATCTGTGAGGAGTTGCTACCTGTCGAGATTGTGTAGTTAAAATTAAACAATCTGGAATATAGTAAATTATATTAGAGGTGAGTCTCAGCGGCATCAAATCACAAAAAATTATTAGATGAATTTTTCGCATAAGCGATTGGAAAACAATTAATAAAACATCTGCTGCTAGTATAGAATTGGAAAGATAAAATGAGTAGAGAACCTCTTTCGGAAAAATTATGTGAGTTAAGACCACATGGTATGGCAAACTCTTTATTAGAGACACTATTATTGTGCCGACATTCAATTAGTTGGTTTTCCTCAAAGGGAAGATGTTTATAGCTTGATATTTGTACGTTATTCTTAGTTTGCACCATGATAAAAATTTCTTTCATTGTTGGATGGATACTTCAACGATATATGAAATTTTTACCATGGTGCCTTTTATTTATTTTAGGGTGGTTAACTTGATTTTACAACTGAGACAATGATTATTCATCAGCATTTTCAGTTAAAAAGTTAACAGCAAATTTTACTGTAGCGCCAAGGCTGTATGGCATAGCATCGTCATCCATGTCAAAACGGTCATTATGATGTTCGGCACCGCTACCTAATTCTTTATTACCTATGCCAACGAAAGCAAAGACGCTAGGAGCTATTTTGTCATAATGTGAAAATGATTCGGAAGCATACCATTGAATATCGGTTACCAGTTGCTCTGGGTAGAGTTCTTTGACTCCTTCACGAGCGAGCAAAGATAGCTTATCATCATTGTACACAGGTATTGTGGCAATTCTCATTTCGTTTGAAAATTCAACTGAGCAAAGGTGAGCGGAAGCAGTTTTTTCCGTCAAATATTTGAAAACATCAAATGCTTTTTTACCTTCATTCAAATCAAAATACCGGAGACTTCCACCAATGCGAGCTTTTTCAGGAATAACATTATTGACCGCCCCTGCATGAAATTGAGTGAGTCCTAGAGTTACAGTTTTGCTGACATCTAGCTGATTCGCCCAAGCACTTGTCAATCCGTTTAGGACGGCAGAAGCCGCAAAAATTGGATTGATAGATAAATCAGGGCGTGAACCATGACCGGAACGTCCGATAACTTCGAAATCAATGACGATAGCTCCAGCCATTCTTGGACCACTATCTAAACAAATTTGCCCAGTAGGCATGAAAGAAGTCAAATGAGTGCCATAGATTGCATCAATAGATTGATCCTTGATACCATCCAGCATAGCCTCAATACCTGAACCTATTTCCTCCCCTTCTTCAAACAGGAAAAGAACTCTACCTTGTAGATCATCTTTGATATCCACTAAGAGTTTCATAGCTGCTAGTAAAACAGCCATGTGTCCGTCATGTCCACACATGTGAGCCACGCCATCATTTTTGGAAATCCATTTTCTTGGACCTTTTAGATTGTTTGGATTTTCCTGAATTGGTAGTGCGTCGATGTCAGTACGTAATGCAACAGTTTTTCCTGGCTTTCCAGTGTCAAGAATCGCAAAGAAACCTGTTCCTTTGACTGGAATGATTGGCAATCCTAACTTTTGAATTTCTTTTTTTAAAAACTCTGCCGTTTCATATTCTTGTGAGGATAGCTCAGGGTGTTGATGCAGATAGACTCGAGTTTCTTTCATATAAGGAGCTAATTCATTTATTTTTTCCAGTAGAATTTGATTACTAATCATATTAATTTTCCTCCTGTTTTTAGTTTGATGAATGCTGACTGACGGCTGTTTTTAGGCGTTGCAATCCAGCCTGTAATTTTTCAGTAGAACAAGCAAGATTTATCCTTTGATACCCAGAGCCTTCAGGTCCGAAAATATGTCCAGCATCCAGTATCAACTGGCAATCTTTAATCAGAAAGCTATCTAGGTCTTCATCTGACATTTGCAGTGCTCTGCAATCAAACCATTGAAGATAAGTTCCCTCTAAAGGCGTTAGTTTAATCATAGGCAAATGTTCTGTGATATATTCGGTAAAAAGCTGACGATTGTGTTCACTCAGTGCGAGAAATTCTTTCAACCATGGGTCACCGTGCTGGTACATGATTTCACAGGCTTTCGGACCGATACAATTCAGCATATGAAATCCATCACGACTTTGCTGGTCGATAAATGCTTGTCGCAATTGAGGATTTGTGATTATCACATTTGCAGTTTGTAGGCCTGCAAGATTAAATGTTTTGCTAGGAGCAGTGAAGACAACCGTATTTTTACTTGTTTCAGGAGATAATGTGCTGAATACAGTATGTTGATGTCCGGGCAAAATCAGATCAAAATGAATTTCGTCAGAAATCAAAATGACATTGTGTTTTCGGCAAATCTCGTCGACTTTTTCCAGTTCTTCTTTTTTCCATACTCTACCTACAGGATTGTGTGGACTGCAAAACAGCAGCAAACCAACATCTGGCTGACTAGCTTTAGTTTCTAAATCAGTGAAGTCGATGGTGTACTCTCCTTCTATTTCAAGAAGGGAACTGCTTAAAACTTGACGCCCAGACTTTAGAATGGCGTTGCGAAAAGGGTAGTAGACAGGCGATATAATCAGAACAGAGTCGCCAATTCTTGTATAAGCTTTGACTGCATTAAATAGAGCACTCACCACTCCCGGTGAAGGAACGATATCTTCTGGACTTATTTTCCATTGATGATGACGTTCAAACCAGTTAACGACAGTTTCGAGGTAAGTATTTGTTAGTCCTGTATAGCCAAAGATCATTTCCTGTATATATTCTTGCAAGCCATTAATTAGTTCCGGAGGGTGGGGCAGGTCTACGTCTGCTACAGAATATGGGACAACCTCTTCTTGGATTTCAGGATTTAACTCTATCATCTGTTGCCATTTGGCAGAGCCTTGGGACAGACGATTAATGGTGGTTTTAAAATCATAAGTCATTTATTATTGTTTCCTTTCATCATTTAGGTAAAGGCAATACTTGCAAACACTCCTGCAAGGATTGCAGAAACGAGGGAGACAGATACGATACCGGCAATAATCATTTTTGGCATGAGATAAGCAGTTAAGTAGTTGATTTCTGCTGGATCATCTGTCGCTCCTTTGATAGCTTCCGTTGTTAAAGCGAAGTTAAAAGGAAAGCCTAAAAAACAATTGAGACCGATAACAAAAGTCATTTGTGGCGAATAGCCAAACAATTTTCCCAAAAAATACGTTGATATAAAAATGGCTATTAAAGCTAAAACCATTAAGACAACGATTTTTATTAGAAGTGCAATTAATACATCCCAAGTTGCCATAGCAAAAGAACTCATAAAACTTGCAAACAAAGCCAAATTGAGGATACCGCTAGAAGCAGTTTTATCCATTAACTTAGGTTCGAGCAGTCCAACGTAACTTAAGATAATTCCTACGAAAACTTGAACGATGGCATTGTTTATCCCTGTTATTTCCGTAATCTTAGAACATACAAATCCAAGAATAGCCAACAATGCCAAGTAATAAGTGGGTGTTTGAAAACGTTCAGGGACCATTTCATAAAAAGGGCGATAGTTATTATTGTTTTCGTCTATATTTTCTACAGTATTGTCTGTTTTTTGAGCAGGTGTTTCAGATTGCTCATGATTATTTTGACGAAACACATTTAACAATCGTTGACTTTCTTTTCCAAGAAAGGTCGCTGTCAGAGGGAAGCCGAAGAAACCGTGCATAATAAAAATCATCATAGCTAACATACCTAATTCAGGTAAACCGGCAGCAGTTGCTGCGTCTTTCATAATTAGGGCAGCCATGCCACCACCTGTCATAGGAGCAGCAGCAGTAAAAGCAGTTTCTTTTCCGAAAAGCAACGTCCCAAAAATAAGAATTACGAGCACAATACCTGCAACAGCAGCTAGAGTGGTGACGACTACTTTCCATTCGTTTAAAATATCTTTGATATTGAACATTGTTCCTACATGAATCAGAATGAAGGACATCATAATATTAGCCAGTGTCGTAATACCGGCTATGTCCAAAATATCTTTAGGAAATATTGTCCAATAACCTATTAGAAAAATTACTGCAACAACGAGCATTTGGGGAATACGACCTTTAGACAACGTCGAAATGATATCTCCAATGAACATCGTTACGACCACAATCGCTAGTGCAGAACTCATAGTGAGGTTTAACATAGGGCGCATCAGTCTCCTATTCTTGTTTTTTCATTGATAAGTTATCTGTCAGGATAATCTAGAGGCTTTTTCCGCAGAATAGTGTCAGTAATTAATAATCAAATAGTCTATAGCCTATTTGATAAAATCAGCTGACAAAAACTCGTCAGTTTTCTTGTCGCAGGAAAAGTTGAAATATTCATAGCACACAAAAAAGCGGTATTAGACAAGTTGTCTAATACCGCTTACCATAGTCTATGGGAAATATATTTCCTGCTTGACACATAACCATGTATTTTAAAATAATCTATTCTAAACTATATTTTGTCTGAAATGCTGCTTCAGGCAAAAAAGGACTAGAAATTATCCTTTGAATTGATTATAATAAACATGTTAGCGTCTTGCGCTAGCCTATTGGCAACTTGATTAGTCAGCTTATCCCTGATTAGTCAAGGCTTCACAGGAAGGCGCCAACCTTCCTGTGCAGTGCCAAAGAACATATTCATTTTTCTAAATTATCCTAACGCCCACATTGTATAATCAATAGAAAGCGTTGTCAAACTATTTTTGTGAAATAGTAGGTTAAAAAAATCAAAAAAAACCTTTTCAATAGCATTTAACTATAACAAATAGGAGCTGTATAAGGGTAGAGAAAACAATTTAATAGATGGTGTTAAATTGTTTTATTTACCCTTATACATTGATTAGTTAGCATTTATACAAAAATGTCTTTGAATAAATGGTTTTAAATAAAAAAACATGATTTATATTAATATTAATTGATAAAATAACACGCAAATTTTTGTAATTTGTGTGTTTTTTTTATTTTTTCATATATTTCTCGGCAAAAACGCCTTCTCCAACGTGTTGGTAATGAAAGGGGAAATACTTCTTTGTCATAAGGGATGGAGTTGAGAAGAATGGGGAAAAGCAAAGAAGAAATCATTGAAGAACAGTTTGATGCCTATTGTAAGGCCGTATTACGGAATAAAGTCAGAGGTATTTATCGCGAAGAAAAAAGACATGATGACAAACAGGTTCTATTGTCTGGAATTCCAGAACAAGTGTTAGATGAATTATCTATATATGATGATTATTTGCTGGATGCGGCCACTATGATGGCAGCGGATATTCTGGTTACGATTAGGGATGTTACACTTGCGCTGGCTATTGACTCTTTACCTGACACAATAAAAAAAGTGATATTAATGTCTTTCTACTTGGATATGAACGATACAGAGATAGCAGACCATTTGAATGTCTCCCGTGGCACTGTTTATTACTATCGCCAGAAAGGTTTGAAACAGATCAAGGACTATTTGGAGGGGATAGCTCATGCGACAATATAAGCAGAAACTCATACCTTATGCCACAATCATGTTAGCCATCAAACAAGACGTGGAGGCAATCCAAACAATTATTCACTATTATGAAAGTTATATGATTTATTTATGTCAGAAATCTGTTATTGCCGATGAAGGAATAATCAGAAACATGCAATTTGATGAGGAAATGAAAAGCAGACTGGAGATTAAACTGATGATGGCTATTTTGAAATTTAAAGTTGATTAGATTGAGTTAAGCTTATGTCTGAATAAATGAATGCATGGGCTCAGAACTTTCTGTCATAAAAAATACGACTAAATGAACTACCTATCCATCGATGAAACGGATGGATAGGTACTTTTTCGTGCTTTCTATTGGTATATATGAAAATGTTTTGGACTAATTCTATTTGTAGTTCTTAAATTGGTAAAACAGGAACATTAAAAATTCCGTAATCATATTATAGGAGCTAAACTAAAAATTATTTGTAACAAAAGATAGTTTATTTAGATATTTCGAATGTTCCATCATTGGGAGTTCCGCTGTTGTAAGATGACTGTAGGTTATTCGTATGCACTCGTTATTTTATAAACCTTTCGTCGAAACTATTTTTAGTTGTCTAACTTAGTTTTAGAATTGGCGAATTAAGGAGACAGAAAAATTTGACAAGTACCTGTAGATGAATATCGACTATGAAGAAAGCAGTTTGAGAGAAAAGATGAAGATAGCCGCACTACAATTAGGGAAATCTTCGAGCTACCTGATCAAAAACTGCTTAAGAGGGCTGACTCTGAGATCTCGTAAACTTTAATTTGTAATAGAACTATCAAAACTATTTGGAAAGTAAGCTTTTAACAGAGTCTCGACAAACTAGTCTAGTATTTAAAAATATTTGTTTTTTTGATTTTAAACCAGAGGTATTGTTTTCAATCATAGAAATTGCCTCTTTAGCAATTTCCTTGATGGGAACATGAATTGTGGAAAGTTCAGGACTCATAACTCTACATTCGAAAATATCATCAAAGCCAATAACCGAGATATCTTCAGGAATACGATAGCCTAGGTTTTTCAAAGTTTTTATTGCGCTTATAGCGATGTAATCATTCTCACAAAATATTGCTGTTAATCCTTCAACAAACAAAGAGAACTGTTCCCTATTTTTTGAAATAACTTTAATATCCATTGCTGGTAAATAGAATTTAGGTAGCTTATTTGGGCTCAAATGATTAAATTTCAAAGCATCTTTGAAACCTCTTCTTCGATCATAAAAATTATTTATTCTAGGAAGTCCTTTTATATAACCTATATTCTCATGTCCCATGTCCAATAAAAACTTTGTAGCATAAAGCCCACCTTGGTAACTATTCATTGTTACTGTATTACAATCTAAATTACTACATTGAGTATCTAAAACAACCAGATTTTTGAAATATTTATTTACTGGTGCTATGTGTGTTGAGGTCAGGTTTGTCCCCAAGAGTAAAATTCCGTCGCTAGGGTTCGCATTTTCCAGTGAAACTAGCTCGTTGAACAAATTATTTTTAGAAAGATTATTACTTGTAAGTATATGATGGTTATTCCCTACTTCTGTGGTAATGTATGAAAGTAATTCTTTAAAGAAAGGAAGTTGATCATAATCATCAGTAATTACATTTTCGTTTGTACAAGCTACAAATCTGATTTTCAATTTTGTCTCATCAATTTTCATGTGTTTTCTTAGAGGCACATAGTTGTTTTCTTTTGCAATTTTTAAAACACGCGCTCTCGTTTTCTCACTAACTCCTGGCTTTCCATTTAAAGCTAACGAAGCTGCTGATTTTGAAACATTTGCTAGATGAGCAATATCTTCTAATTTCATATAATTAGTCTCCTCAAAGTTCTTCTTTTCATTATAAACTAATCAAAACATATTTGGTAGGTTTAGCCTTCTTTTTTTCATTTTTAAATAATTAAATCGTATAAATCTTAGGGATTCTTTTTTGAAAACGCTTATATTCTCTTAGTTTAGTAAACTAACAAAGAAATAAAATTATATTTTAATGTTTTGTATTGTTTTGGTTTATCTGTAGTGATACTCTAAGATAAAGAAAGCGTTTAAAATAATGGAGGATATATTTAAATGGATAAAATTAAAATTGGATTTGTACCAACTAGAAGAAATTTGTTTAGCGCAGAAGCGGCAATAGAATATGCAAATCTCACGAGACAAAAACTGGATGAACTGGAAATTGATTATGTCGATATTTTAGATATCAATGCCGATGGGTTGCTTTTTGATGATGAAGGTGTAGAAAAAATTGCTGAAAAATTCAGCCAAGCTAAGATCGATGGATTATTTTTAGCAAATGAAAATTTTGGAACAGAGTATGCTTGTGCGCGACTAGCAAAAAAAATGAATGTGCCAGTATTGCTTTGGGGGCCTAAAGATGAACCACCTGCTAAAGATGGTTCACGATTAAGGGATACTCAATGTGGTTTATTTGCAATTGGGAAAGTGCTCCGCCGATTCCAAGTTCCTTTTACTTATTTAAAAAATTGTGATATCGACACACCTGAGTTTGAACGTGGAATCAATGATTTCATTCGCATCTGTAATGTTGTTAAGACTTTTAGAGAAACACGAATACTTCAAGTTGGCCCAAGGCCGTTTGATTTTTGGTCAGTAATGTGCAACGAAGGTGAATTACTAGAAAAATTTAATATCTCTCTTTCGCCAGTTCCAATTGATGAAGTAGTACAAGAAATTGAAAAAATCAAGAAAAGTGATTATAAGAGTGTCCAAAAAGCAATTGATTATTTCAAAGATAATACGGATGTCCAAATTTCAAAGGGTGAACTGGAAATGGTTGCGGCATTAAAAGTAGCCCTTCAATCATTATGTCAGAAATATGGATGTAATTCTGGTGTCATTCAATGCTGGACAGCACTGCAAGATCGAATCGGCATTCTACCTTATGCATCACTTTCATTACTTCAAGAAGAAGGGATTCCATTTGTATGTGAAACGGATGTCCATGGGGCGATTTCCGAATTATTAATTGAAGCCGCATCATTAGGGGAACACCGTGCGATTTTTGCAGATGTTAATTGTCGCCATCCTGAAAATGAAAATGGTGAGCTGCTTCAACATTTGGGAGTATTCGCGTATTCAACAGCAGAAACAAAACCTATTTTACCACCAAGACATTTTGTGTTTGATTATCCTGGTTCAGTAGCTTTCAGAGCAATTAAGGATGAGTACACCTTGTGTCGTTTTGATGGAGATAATGGCGAGTATTCATTATTGATGGGTACAGGTAAAGGAATAGATGGTCCTTATAATCAAGGGACTTATCTTTATCTGGAGTTTGAAAATTTAAATCGTTTAGAATTTAAATTAGTTTACGGTCCATACATTCATCATGTTGCCGCAGTTCGAAAAAATGTCGTACCAATTTTATACGAATCATGTAAATACCTTGGGATTACTCCAGATTTTTATGATCCAATTGAAGAAGACGTAAAAGCATATTTTAGGGGGGAGTAATGATGGAAATAAATGAATTAAAGAAAAAAGCGATAGAAATTCGTAAAGAAACACTAGAGATGATTTATAATGCCAAAACTGGACACACTGGTTCAGATTTGTCATGCACAGATATCTTAGTGGCTCTATATTATGAAGTGATGAATATTGATCCTAAAAATCCGGAAATGATAAATCGTGACCAATATATTCAGAGTAAGGGTCATGCCGCTGAAGTATTATGGACCGTCTTAGCGAATAAGGGTTTTTTTGAGAAGGCAGAACTAAAAAAATTTTCACAGTATGGCTCAAGATTGATTGGGCACCCAAACAATAAGGTAGCCGGCGTTGAAATGAATACAGGCTCTTTAGGTCATGGCCTCTCTGTATCTGTTGGAATAGCTTTGGCAGGTAAAATGAATGGGGATAATTTTCACATCTACACCCTTATGGGAGATGGGGAACTTGCTGAAGGCTCGATTTGGGAAGGTGCCATGGCAGCGGCTAATTTTGGCTTAGACAATTTGACAGCCATCATAGATCGTAACGGGCTTCAAATTACTGGAGCATCTGAAGATGTTATGAAGATGGAATCTCTTAAAGACAAGTGGATTGCTTTTGGATGGGAAGTTCAAGAGATAGATGGAAATAATATGGAAATTTTGGTTGATACGCTAAGAAAACCAAACAAAACTGGGATTCCAAAAATGATTATTGCTCATACAATAAAAGGAAAGGGCATATCATTTATTGAAAATAAAGCAAACTGGCATCATAAAGTGCCTACTGAAGATGAGATGATGACTGCCTTAAGTGAGTTAAATCAACAATTGGAGGAACTAAAAAATGTCTAAAAAAAATACGATTGCAAATCGTCAGGCAATGTGCGAGGTATTGATAGAAGAAGCTAAAGAGAATTCTGATGTAATCGTTTTGACAAGCGATTCAAGAGGTTCGGCATCATTAGCTAAATTTGCTGATCAACTTCCCGCTCAACTCATTGAAGTTGGTATTGCAGAACAAAATTTAGTCAGTATTTCTGCAGGGATGGCTCACATGGGGAAAAGACCTTTTGCAGCTTCGCCAGCGTGTTTCCTAAGTATGCGCAGTATTGAACAAATCAAGGTTGACGTAGCGTACTCCAACAAGAATGTAAAGCTTGTCGGCATTAGTGGTGGAATCAGTTATGGTGCTTTGGGCATGACTCATCATTCGTTGCAAGATTTTGCTGTGACAAGAGCCATTCCTAATTTACAAGTTTTAGTTCCGGCTGATAGACATGAAACGAAAAAAATGTTTAAAGTATTAGCTACTACAAATATCCCGGCGTATATTCGATTGGGAAGAAATCCTGTTGAGGATTGCTATCCAGATGATAGTTATGAATTTGAAATCGGAAAAGCGATTACGATGACTGATGGAACAGATTTAGTTTTTATTGCTGCTGGAGAAACTGTTCGTCAAGCAATGGATGCATCATTGCTACTGAAGAAGAAGGGGATTTCCGCAAAGGTCTTAAATCTCCATTCTTTGAAACCTTTTGATGAACTGGCTGTAAAAAAAGCAGCTAGAGAAACAGGAAGAGTGATTTCTGTTGAGGAGCATAGCATTTACGGAGGTTTAGGAGCTGCTGTAGCTGAGTCTTTGTCTGAAGAAAAGGGAATCGTTCATAAAATTGTCGGGCTTCCTGATGAGGCACTTGTTACGGGGACTACGATTGAATTATTCAAACACTATGGAATGGATGGTGCCTCTTTAGCGGAGTTAGGTAAAAAGATGGTGGAATGATCATGAAGGATAAAGGAACTTATAGAATTGTTATAGATCAAAGTACTTCTGGTTCAAAGCTGTTACTAGTTTTAAAAGGGAAAATAGTTAAGCGATACGATAAGAAACATCGCCAGATTTTCCCACAGGTTGGTTGGGTTGAACACGATCCAACTGAAATAATGGAAAATATTTATTCTCTTTTTGAAGAGATGCTTGCAGATAATCGATTAGCACCTAATGAAATCAAATCAATCTCTATTACTAACCAACGGGAAACAATCGTTGCTTGGGATAAAAAAACGGGCGAACCTGTTTACAATGCAATCGTTTGGCAGTGTAATCGCAGTCGGGAAATCTGTGAAACCCTTATCAAAGACGGTTTTGAGAAACAAATAAATGATAAAACTGGTTTGAGGATCGATCCTTACTTTTCTGGAACAAAAATCAAGTGGCTCTATAATGAAATTCCAGAAATAAAAGAAAAATCTCAACAAAAAAGATTGGCGGTCGGCACGATTGATAGTTGGATTGTATGGAATCTTACCAAGGGCCAAGTTTTTGCAACTGAGCCCAGTAATGCCTGCAGAACACTATTATACAATATCAGTACTAATTGTTGGGATGAAGAATTGATGACGCTATTTGGAATAAACAGAACTGATTTACCTGAAATTAAAAACTCTTCAGAAACATTTGGGTTTTACGAGAATATTCCGATACGCGGGATAATGGCTGATTCTCAAGCTGCACTTTTTGGTCAAAATTGTACCAAAACAGGTGATGTAAAGGTCACAATGGGAACCGGGTGCTCAATTATGATGCAATTAGAGCAAGACAATCATTTCAGAGATTCTAGGATTTTGACTACTGTTGCAAGAAGGGATAATAAACAAAACTATTATGCACTGGAAGGAATTATTCGTTCTTGTGGGGATTCAATAAATTGGTTGAATGAAAATATCACTCATTTTGAAAACCGCGAGTCTGTTTGTAATCAGGTCCTTGAGAATAAGAGTGAAGAAGAAGTTTATTTTATTCCTGCTTTACAAGGCTTAGGGTCACCCTATTGGGACAATGAAGTTCCAGGAGGTTTTATTGGGGTTAGAAGAACAACGACAAAATATGATTTGCTTTGTTCCATATTAGAAAGCATTGTGTTTCAAGTAAAAGCCGTTTTGAATGTGATGGAAGAAGTATCAGGAATCGCTATTGCTAAAGTCAAAGTAGACGGGGGTGTTACAAAGAATCTGAAGTTAATGGAAGAGATGGCAACACTTTTAAACAAGTGTATCTTTGTAAACGACATTGAAGAATTATCAGCAATGGGAGCATTAATCATTTCTGGCGAAACAAAAGAAACAATCGACTGGTATTACCAAGTCGTTAATCCATCAACTGAAAACCAAGAAATTATTCAAAAATATGAAAAATGGGAAAAGTTAGTCAATTGTTTTTTAAATATAGATATTTAATGGAGGGCGGATGTGAATGATTCATTTTATTTTAGCTTCTCATAGTGAGTTAGCTCATGGAATGAAGGAAACTATCAAAATGCTGACCGGTATCGACGAACCAATTTCTGCTTATGGTTTAAAAGAAAATGTAAATGTTATTGAGATATCAGAAGCAATCAGAGAAAAAATCAAAAATTCATCTGATGGAGATATATTTGTGATTGTCACAGATATTCCAGGCGGTAGTGTAAATAATGCTTTACTGGATTTAGTTAATTCTGAAAAAGTCTATCTTTTATCAGGTATGAATGTTGCACTTTTGTTAAATCTAGTTCTTAAACCGAAAATTAATGAGAAAGAGATTGCTGAATGTATTGAATTAGCAACCCAATCAATTGTTTTTTTCGGCAAAGATATATTTGAAAAAAATACTGAAGGAGATGATTTTTTTGATTAAGCTAGTTCGAGTAGACGAGCGTTTAGTTCATGGCCAAGTAGCAGTCTCTTGGACAAAATTTCTCGGCGTGAATCGAATAATTGTAGCAGATGACGAAGCAAGTGAAAATGAAACACAAAAGATCGCAATGAATATGGCGGTTCCAGAAGGTACAAAATTGAGTGTTGTTCCGGTGGAGAAGGCTGTCTCACTACTCAACGATCCTAGAGCAGCTAAGTTATCTATTTTTGTTGTTGTACGTAATCCGGAAAATGCACTTACACTAATTAATAACGTGAAAGATATTCCTAAGATCAATTTTGGAAACTATGGAAGAATGAGCGAAGGGGATTCATCTGACAAGATTAAGTTGGAAGCAAACTTATATGTTACAGATGCTGAACTTGAAACAATTAAGGAAATTATTGGTACTAATGTACCAACTAAATATCAAACTGTACCAAGTGAAAAAGAATTTGATTTGAAATCAATGATTAAGTAGGGAGGAAGAAAAAATGAAAGAAGCATTTTTAGTAGGATTGATCATGTTTATCGGTATGTTCTCCGACAATGGAATGGGGGATCCAATGATCAAAAGACCGTTAGTCATGTCAATGCTCGTAGGTTTAGTGCTTGGTGATCTCGAGACAGGAATCAAAATGGGGGCATCATTAGAATTAGTATTTCTTGGTGTAACTGGTATTGGTGGTACCTTGCCATCTGATTCGATGGTTGGTGCAATTTTCGGTACTGCTTTTGCAATTCTGTCAAATTCTGGTAGTGAAATTGCTTTAGCTTTAGCAGTACCTATTGGTATTTTATCTGTATTTATCAGAAATTTATTGTTTGTCATTAGCTCATCATTGATGCCAATGGTTGATGGATTTATCGAAAAAGGTCAAGATAAAAAAGTTTCATTGTTTCAAATTGGAGTTGCTCTATCGTATTCTCTGACATATTTTGTAATCGGATTTTTAGGTATTTCTTTAGGAAGTAGTGCAGTTCAGTCAATTGTTGATGCTATTCCTCAAAATGTAATGGACGCCTTAACAGTTGTTTCTCAAATATTACCAGCCTTAGGATTAGCCATCTTGCTTAATATGTTATGGGAAAAGAAAATTGCAGTATTCTTATTACTTGGATTTGTACTTGCAGCTTATTTAGAAATGCCGGTAATAGCAATTGCACTTATTGCGGCAGTATTTGCTATTTACACTGCTTTTAAAGATTTGGATTTGAAGAAAGATTTGGAATCAAGAACAGCTGTGAATACCGACTTATCAGTGGAGGAGGAATTTTTCGATGAATAATAAACAGATTAGCAAAGAAGAGAAAAAGCTTTTAAATAAAGTGTTCTGGAGATCATTTTTAATTTATGGTTCATACAATCCAATGAGGGCAAGTGGCATTGGCTTCCTGTACGCTATTATGCCTTTTATCAATAAGTATTACATAAAAGAAGATGAGCGAATCAAGGCTATGCAAAGAAATGCAGAATATTATAACATTACTTCTGCAATTTCTACTTTCCCAATGGGAATTATTGCGAGTATGGAAAAGGAAAATAGTGCTACTGGAAAATTTGATTCTTACTCAATCAATGCGATTAAAGCAAGTTTGATGGGACCATTATCAGGTATTGGAGACTCATTTTTCTGGGGAACATTTCGGGTAATTGCAGCTGGTATTGGTATTGGTCTGGCTGAACAAGGTTCAATCTTAGGGCCATTGCTATTCTTGCTTTTATATAATATCCCTGCTATTGCTGCACGTTATTATGGGACTTTTTTAGGGTATGGGCTTGGAGAAAAATATATTAAAGAAGCTTATGAAAAAGGGATTATTTCTACTTTAACAAAAGCTGCAGGTATATTAGGTATTACCATGGTAGGAGCAATGATCTACACTACTATTGGACTTCAAACCGGATTAAAATTCAATCTCAGTGGTATGGAATATAATCTTCAAGATATTCTAGATCAAGTTTTGAAGGGGATTCTACCTCTATCAGCTACAATGATTTGCTTTTTCTTTGTTCGTAAGAAAGTTAGTGCAAGTAAAATTATGCTTGGGATTATTGTTGTTGGTGCTGCTTTAAGTTTAATTGGATTGCTATAAATTGATTTAGTGCTAGACAAGTTTAATAGACTATTTAACTTGTCTAGTTTTGTTTAAAATGAGGAGGAAAAGAAATTGACAATTTCAGTGAATGCTGATGGTCGGACACTAAGTAAGAATGGTAATCGATTTTTCTATCTGGCAGATACTTGTTGGAGTGCCTTTACAAGCATTGAAGAGAAAGAATGGCATTATTACCTAGAAAAAAGAAAAGAACAAGGTTTTAATACGTTACAAATCAATATTTTACCGCAGTGGGATAGAAGTCTAGGTAAATTTGATCTACTACCTTTTTCTATTGATGAAAAGGGAGCCTTTAATTTTGAAAGAATAAATCAAGCCTATTTTGAGCGTGCTGAAAAAATGTGTGAAATAGCAACTGATAACGGTTTTTCTCTTGCTTTAGTTGTCCTTTGGTCTAATTATGTTTATGGAACATGGGCTAGTAAATTAGATGAAGAAAAAAATATTATTCCTCCAGAATCATTAACGAAATATTTTGAGATAGTAAGCGATACATTTAATCAATTTAGTCCAATTTACTTTATTAGTGGGGATACAGATTTTCCAAATGACAAAACTGTTCAGACATATGATTATGCTTTGGAGTATTTCAAAAATGAATCTCCTGAGTGTTTAAAAACATTGCATATACGTGGAAGATATGAGGAAATTCCTGCAAGTTTAGTAGAGAAAATTGATATCTATTTGTATCAATCAGGACATAACAGTACATTCCTAAATATGCCATATCATTTAGCTAAGGTATTTTATGATAAGAATCCTAAAAAGCCAATTATTAATTCCGAACCGTGTTATGAACAAATGGGATATAGTCGAAATGTTTATGGACGTTTTTTACAATTTGATGTCAGAAAAGCTGCTTGGCAAAGTGTTCTTTCGGGTGCGTGCGCAGGAATTAGCTACGGAGCTCACGGGATTTGGAGCTGGCAGGGATTAGATGGTAACTATTCTTCATCTGCTGGAGAAGCATTTGACTTGCCACTATTATGGCAAGATGCGTTGAAGTTGCCAGGTTCTTGGGATTATGGGTTTTTATTAAATTTACTTGAACTTTTTAAAGTTGGGAATTTAGTACCATGTAATGAACTATTATACGAGGCAGATGAACAAATACGATTTGCTGTAGACAAAGAAAATAATTGTTATTTAATGTATATTCCATGTAATACTACTGTTAAGATTAGCAAAGATTTTTCATCGTACAAGGTTAAGATGGTGGATCTTAAAACAAATAATTTTATAACTCCTAAGTTTGTTATAAATGCAGGAGGTTCAGTTTTTAAGATGCATTCATGTGAAGAGGATGTACTGTTAGTGATGAAGCAATAAATTCGTTGACTTCTACTACATGAGTATGTTGTAGGAGTCTTTGGGAGGCTGAATTGTGAAAAATAAGCGTATAAAAATTAATGATACTGGTTGCTTTGATACATATTTACTTCATAATTCAAAAGAATACAATATTGGAAAAAGGCGTCCTATAGTGATTATTTGTCCAGGGGGAGGCTATGCTTTTACGAGTGACAGGGAAGCAGAGGTAATTGCTCTTAAGTTTAATAGTATTGGATTGAATAGTATCATTTTATGGTATACGACAAATGATGAAAAAGATAATATTCCAAAACATGCCTTAAATGAAGCTGCTTATACGGTGAAGTACGTTAGAGAGCATGCTAACGAGTGGCTGATTGATACAGAGAACGTTATTATCTGTGGATTCTCAGCTGGCGGTCACTTAGCTCTGCAAATGGCAAATAATTGGAATAAAGAAAAATTAAGTAATGAGTTAGCAACAACAAAAAATCTATTAAAGATTAATTTAGCAATATTAGGCTATCCATTAGTTCATTTAGAGAGTGCATTCGAAAAAAATGATTTAGGTTTTGCAGCCAATTATGTTGATAAACCTAAAACTGGAAATGAGCGCTTTTTTGGAACTTTATTTCCAGAAAAACAGGATTTAGATAGTTTTAATCAGATAAATAATGTTAACTCTGAAACACCGCCAATGTTTATTTGGCACACTTACGAAGATGTAGTTGTTGATGTAGAACAATCATTATTGTTAGGATTAAAACTTAGAGAAAACGGGATTCCGTTTGAGATGCATATCTTCGAAAAAGGGGAACACGGATTAGCATTGGGAGATAGAACAACAGCTAGAAAAAAAAGCCATTATAATAGTCATGTAGCCAAATGGTTTGAATTGTGTGAAAGATGGCTTAGTAGTTATATAGATTAGAATCTGACAGTGATCTACGGTAAGTTTAAACAACTGTAATACTCTAAGAGAACTATGGATATAGGTCAACATTTTGGATATATTTTAGTGGAGGCATTCAATCCGTTTTAGCCTTTTCCAAAACTTCAAACTCCTGTGGAGATTATAAAACACTTCAACATATTTAAATAAGGCTTGATTCGCTTGTTCAAAATCTGAGCAAGCGGTCGTGTATATTTCTTTTTTCTTTAAAGAAACATGAAAAGGTTCAATGCCGGCATTTTCATAAGTTGCTCCTTTACGGATATAGGAATACCTTATTTTATTTGCTTCAATCCATTACTCTACTTCAACAGCTGTATATTAACTTTCTAAATCGGTATGGAAAATCATTCTATTTGGAATATGATAACGTACTTTTGCCTTATTTAATGTTTGTAATACTCAATCCACAGTTATTAGTCGCCGATAGTAAAATTAAGCTAGACAAATAAAAAAAGTCATCTGTGCTACACTCAAGATAGTTCCATCCAAAGAATTATAAGGAGTGAGTACAAATGACCTACACCCATCTTACACCAAACGAACTC
>NZ_NGKA01000010.1 GCF_003987645.1 Vagococcus elongatus | reverse complement strand
TGCCTCCATAATGAATAAAAGTGCAAGGGATTCGGCCACCTGCCGAGAAAAGTCCTGCACTTATTATACCAAAAAAATATAACAGATACTGTTAAATCAACGAAGATATAGTAATCAGCAGGCATTAGATAGCCAAGATTTATGAAAAGTTGTTGACTACCCACTAAGATAGTCTATAATATAAATAAAAGTTTGGCAGAAAAAATATTTTTTAGCATAAAGGAATCATTGGTTTTACGAAGATTTAAATAACACTTTTAAAAAAGCGGGTGAGAAAATTGGAACCATTGATCGAGGCAACGGCTGCCATCTTATGCGGCGGTAAAAGTTCTCGAATGGGGTTTGACAAATCCCTTTTAAAAATTAGAGGAAATTATGTTTTGCTAGAAACTGTTAAACAGCTAAGACTGCTCTTTAAGGAGGTCATATTGATAACCGATAATAAAGGGAAGTTTCCAGAAGAATTTGGAGATTGTCTTATCTGGGAAGATGATTACATTAATTGCGGACCTCTAGGGGGATTAGTGACTGCTTTAGAGAAAAGCAAGTTTTCCAGCGTGTTTTTGGTTGCTTGTGATATGCCCAAGTTGGATTCCGCTTTGATTAGACAAATGGCGAAAGAAAGATTGGCTTTTGATTTAGTTATCTATGAACATGAAAGGCAACTGGAACCTTTATTTGCTTTTTACCGCAAAACGTGTTTGTCGCTGCTTAAAGAACAGATTTTAGCTGGCGACTATCGAATAAAAAGCAACTTTTCGAAATTATCACAAAAAAAAATCGTTTCCAGCCAAAAGATAGAAATTAAAAATGTCAACTATCCTGAAGACGTTTGTGACTGGTATTGAACACCAAAAAATAGATGATGTTTTATCATATTTTTTTAAAAAGAGTTGGTAGCGATTACATAAATTGTTGTTGATTACTGACTAGCACTAGTTTTATGGTTTAACAAAAAAGTACATCAAAAGGGGAATGGTGGTGAAAAGATGAGAGAATTTGAACATCCGTTGATGATTCAAATAGGTTCCACAGGACGAAATAGCGGAAAGACGACCATGGCAAAAAAAATTATTGAGCGTTACAAAAGTCAACTGCCCATTTATGGCTTGAAAATCATTACGATCAGTGGTGCCAAAGGAACCTGTCAGAGGGGAGTGAAAGGCTGCGGCATTTGCACAAGTATTAGTGAAGGTTATGAATTAGTCGAGGAAACAGAAACTGAAGGGAACAAGGATACGATGCAGCTGCTGAAAGCTGGTTGCGAGAAAGTCTTTTTACTAAAAGTTTTCCAAGGGTATTTGGAAGAAGCTTTTCAAGAGTTTATTTTTGCTATTCCTAAAGAAGCTTTACTTATTTGCGAATCTAATTCTTTAAGAAACGTGATACAACCGGATATGTTTATTATGATGGATAATCAAAGGAAAATTAAACCCTCAGCAGCAGATGTTATCAAAAAGGCAGATAAGATATTAAATCATCCTCTCATTTCAAAAGATATCGAATCACTGATAGAAATGAAAACGGTTCAATTGACTTGATTAATAAATAAAGGAGACTTGAGTTTATGGCTTCATTAAATTTAGCAGAAAAAGAGGCAATAATTTTAGAACATGAATCTGATCCTCAACGCATTTTGAATATTTTGTTGGAGCTTCAATTTCGTTCGGAAGAGGGATATATTGACGAGGAAACAGCAAAGCTTGTTGCTGATAGATTGCATCTTTCTGAAGCGCGGGTCTATGAGATTTTGACTTACTATGCAATCTTAAAAACTAAACCCCAACCGACGTATGTCTTAAAAGTCTGCAACAGCAGCCCATGTCATTTTTCCGGCGGGACGATGGTCATGGAAGTTTTGGAGAACACTCTAGGTGTACCTGTAGATGAGCCAACTGAGGACGGGATGTTTATGTACAATAAAATACCATGTGTAGGAGCTTGCGATAGCAGCCCAGTCATTAAAATCAAAGACACTGTGTTTGGCAATTTAACAGAAGAATCTATTATCCAACTATTAGATGATTTGCGCGCCGGACACTATGAAAACTTATAAGGGGGAGAAGAATGCTGGAACGAAATCAACCGGTCTTATTAGAGCGAGTCTATAATATGACGAATGCTGTCGATGTAGAAGAGTATAAGAAATTTAAAGGATTTGAAGGTCTGGCGAATGCCATAAGCATGGACAACGAAGCTATCTTGGATGAACTGGACATTGCTCATTTGCGCGGACGTGGGGGAGCGGCCTATCCTTTAGGGAAAAAATGGCGTCATATGTATCATTCTAAGGGAACGCCAAAGTATATCGTCTGCAATGCTGATGAAGGAGAACCCGGGACGTTTAAAGACAAGGCCTTATTAGAAAAAGATCCTCTAAGTGTCATTGAAGGAATGCTTATCGCTGGCTATTTGTTCAAGGCACAAACGGGTTATATATACATGCGAGGAGAGTATCGCCAAATTCAAAAAATATTTCAACAAGCAATTGACAATGCCACAAAAGCAGGGTATTTAGGAGAAAATATACTAGGTATTCAAGGGTTTAATTTTAAAATACTGGTCATATCCGGTGCCGGTGCCTACGTTTGTGGGGAAAATTCAGCTTTGTTAAATTCGATTGAAGGAAAAACAGGCAGACCAAGGGTTAAACCACCCCATCTGGCAGACGTTGGCTTATATTTAAAACCTACGCTAGTGAATAACGTTGAGTCTTATGCCGGGATACCAGTTATTTTAAGAGAAGGCGGTCAAGCGTTTCTTGATTTGGGAAGTGAAGACGGGGGCGGAACAAAGCTTGTCTGTCTATCTGGTCACATTAAAAATCGGGGTCTTTTTGAGGTTAATCTTGGAACACCTTTGTATGAACTTATTTTTTCAGAAAAATATGGCGGAGGTTCTTCCACCAGCAATCCCCTAAAATTCATTCATTTTGGTGGTCAGTCTGGTCCAATCGGTGCTGTGGATGAATTAGAAGATTGTATTTATTCTTACGAAGGTTTATGGGACAAAGGCTTATCTGTGGGTTCCGGAGCCGTGGTCGTTATGGATAATCAAGTAAGTATGATTGATTATCTAGTCAATGTGGCTGAATTTTTTGTTCATGAGTCGTGCGGAAAATGTACTCCTTGTCGCCTGGGCACCACTCGTCTGATGGAACTGCTGAAAAAGTTTCAAGAAAAGAGAGCTCAAATTGGTGACATTGAGCGGCTGGAAAAAATGATGACCCATGTCACACATTTGTCTGCTTGTGGGCTGGGACAGTCTGTCGCCAATTCAATGAAAAGCGGTTTAAAATTATACCCAGAAGAATTTCTTGCGGGTATTGGAAAAGAAGTTAGAAAACTAGAGGAGGTGAGCTGGTAAATGACAGAATTAGTTGCTAAAACGTCAACGGTCACACTGACAATCAATGATCAAACAGTTTCAGTCCCCAAAGGAACTACACTTCTAGAAGGGGCTCGTCAATTAGGACTGAAAATTCCCACTCTGTGCCATTTAAAAGAACTGGCTCCAGATGGGTCATGTCGAATGTGTGTCGTTGAAGTCGAAGGAGGACGCAAAGGCGGTCTCGTAACTGCTTGTACCGCTCAGTGCAAAGACGGCATGGTCATTTATACTGATTCTGAGAGAGTCCATGACTCACGTCGTTTTGTGTTGGATTTACTTTTGAGCAATCACAAAATAGATTGTTTTGCCTGTGTTAAAAACGGAGATTGTCAACTGCAGGACTATTGTATGGATTATGGTGTTGAACGCACAAGTTTCACAGAAGGAAAAAGAATGCCTTGTTTTCAAGAAGATCTGTCTAGTCCCTTTTTCGATTATGATCCGGAAAAATGTATCATGTGCCGCCGTTGTTCCAGAGTTTGTCAATTACGCCAAGGCCGTGATGTGCTCAGTCTTGCCAACCGGGGCTTTGATACAAAAATGACTCCTAGCTACGAGTCTTCATTTGACCAGTCTATTTGTGAGTCATGCGGGAATTGTGTCGCAGTTTGTCCTACCGGGGCTTTATCTGAAAAAGACCATAAATATTACCGGAAATGGGAAACTAACCGTGTGCGAACCACTTGTCCGCATTGCGGAACGGGCTGCCAAATGGATTTGATTATAAAAGGAAATAAATTAGTAGGTGTAGAACCGGCTGACGGTGCCGCCAATAAAAATTTACTTTGTGTCAAGGGACGCTTTGCTTCTTATAAATTTGTCGGAGCGAAAGATCGGCTGACTGACCCGCTGATTAAGCGCAATGGAGTTTTCGAAAAAGCAACATGGGAAGAAGCTTTGGATTTAATAACGAAAAAATTTACCGGGATAAAAGAAAACTATGGTGCAGATGCGTTGGCAGGTTTTTCCTGTTCCCGTGCTACAAATGAAGACAATTATGTGTTTCAGAAAATGGTTCGTACGGTCTTTGGGACCAATAATGTAGATAATTGCGCCCGGGTCTGCCATTCTGCTTCTGTTCACGGATTAGCTCATACCTTAGGTTCAGGAGCGATGACAAATCCGATAGAAGATATTACAACGGATGTGGATATGATCTTGCTTGTGGGTTCCAATCCAACAGAAGCCCATCCAGTCATTGGTGCACAAATTCGGCAAGCCATCCAAAAGGGAACTAAAATTGTCGTTGTCGACCCAAGAAAAATCGATTTGGTGAAAGATAGTGATATCCACTTACAGATTCAAGCAGGAACCAATGTGGCATTTGCTAATGGAATGATGCATGTGATTATAAAAGATAATCTGATGGATCAACAATTTATTGAAAATAAAACTGAAGGGTATGAAGCTCTGAAACAAATGGTGGCAGATTACACCCCTGAAAAAGTGGCAGAGATTTGCCATATCAATCCCGATGATTTGAGGCAGGCCGCAAGAATGTACGCAAAAGCAGAAAAAGCACCGATTATTTATTGCTTAGGTGTCACAGAACACTCTACTGGGACGGAAGGGGTTATGAGCATGTCTAATCTGGCCATGTTAGTAGGTAAAATCGGGAAATCTGGTTGCGGTGTCAATCCATTAAGAGGACAGAATAATGTCCAAGGCGCCTGTGATATGGGCTGTATGCCTTATGATTTTCCAGGTTATCAAAAAGTCAATCAGCCGAAAGTCATTGAAAAGTTTGAACAAGCATGGGGCGTATCACTGAGTCGGAATAAAGGGATGACTTCCACGCAAGTATTGCCGGCAGCTGCTGAAGGAAAAGTAAAAGGAATTTATATTTTCGGGGAAGACCCAATCGTGACAGATCCGGATACAGGTCATGTACGAGCAGCTTTAGAAAATCTTGATTTTCTTGTGGTTCAGGAGTTGTTTATGACAGAAACTGCCGCCTATGCAGATGTTGTCTTGCCGGGCATCAGTTATGCTGAAAAAAATGGGACGTTTACAAATACGGAGAGAAGGGTCCAGCGAGTGCGTAAAGCGGTGGAACCTATGGGACAGGCACGAGAAGATTATGAAGTATTTTGCGACGTGATGACTCGTATGGGCTACCTGAGTCAATATGACTCTGCTGATGAGATTATGGATGAGATAGCTTCTTTAGTTCCTTCCTTTGGAGGTATCAATTACGCTAGACTGGAAGAGGGTGGATTGCAATGGCCATGTCCGACGGCGGATAGTCCGGGGACTTACATCATGCACGTGGGACAATTTACTCGCGGTAAAGGATTGTTCATGGCAATCCCTTATAAAGAGGCCAAAGAGCTTCCTGATGAGACCTATCCATATCTAATGTCAACTGGACGGATGCTGTATCATTACAACACGAGGGCAATGACTGGGAGAACGGAAGGGATTAATCAAATTGCTAACCGTTCGTATATCGAAATTAATTATCAGGATGCTGAGAAACTTGGGATTAAGGAAGGAGACAAAGTTAAAGTCAGCTCAAGAAGAGGAGAAATCGAAACCTATGCTGCTGTAGGAGATCGAGTCTTTCCAAATGAAGTCTTTATGACTTTTCATTTTCCAGACGGCAACGTCAACGAAATCACAAATGCTGTTTTTGATGACATTGCGATTATCCCAGAATATAAGGTGTGCGCAGTAGATATTTGTCCAGTATAGCTGAAAAGTATATCAATCTTTTGAGAATTGAAAGGTGTGAATGAATAATAGAATCATTTGCTGTTAACTGTGAACACCAATAAAATCAGATGGATAGGCACAGTTTTCTCAAATGAAAGATGACAGACTTTTGATGTAAGACTTGCTTGAAAAATAATTAAAACCCCTATGAGATGGGATACGTTGCATCTCATAGGGGTTTTTTGTATTTAAATGATGAATAAAAAGATTAATTTTTACTGGTCATTTTTTCTGTTTCCAAATCGTGCAGGAATAGACCACTTAAGAGTTTGGGTTCAAACCAAGTTGATTTTGGCGGCATAATCTCACCTTGGTCAGCTACTTCCAGTAATTCAGACATTAAAGTAGGATGGAGTGAAAAAGCTAGATTAAATTCACCGCTTGTGACCAATGTTTCTAACTCTTTTAGTCCACGAATCCCTCCAACAAAATCAATCCGATGATCTGTACGGATATCAGTAATATCAAAAATTGTTTCAAAGACATTTTTTTGTAAAATGGAAGCATCCAGTGTTTCAATAATAGGGGCATCTTCCGAGACGGATGTTGCTTTCAAACGATACCAAGTGCTATCAAAAAACATTCCAAAATTCAGCTTTTCTTCTGGTTTGTATGGTTTCGTACCGACTTTTTCCACGACAAAATTATTTTCCAAAAGTTCTAAAAAGTTTTCAGGTATGTCGACTTTTAGTACCCGATTGTAATCATAGATAGTCAGTTCTTCTTCAGGAAAGATGACAGATAAAAAATAATTGAATTGTGCTTCGGCCGGGGCAAGAGGAAACTGTTTTCGTTTCTCTAAGCCTACTTTCACTGCTGATTCTGTACGGTGATGACCATCTGCAATATAAAGACTGTCCACTTCTTTTGCGAAAATATTTTCTAATTGCTGGATGGTTGCAGAGCAGTCCACCAGCCATAACCGATGATGGGTGTCATAAAAACTTGTAAAATCATACATGGGCTCGTGCTCTTTTTTCCAACGGTGGATGATAGTGTTGATGGTTTCCTTTCCGCGATAAGCTAGAAAGATTGGACTGGTGTTAGCATCACAGGTTCTCACGTGACGAATGCGATCCAGTTCTTTTTCATGGCGTGTCAATTCGTGCTTTTTTATTTTTCCGTCAAGATATTCTTGAATGGCAGTGCATGCTACAATCCCTGTTTGGCTTTTTCCGTTCATGGTCAGTTCATATAAATAGTAGACATTTTCATCTTCTTTGACTAGCCATCCCTGATCTAAGAAATACTGCAGATTCTTTTTCGCTTGCAAGTAGACAGCATCATCATAGGGTGATATATCGGAAGGCAAATCAATTTCGGCTTTATCGATATGCAGATAAGAATAGGGGTTGCCTGCTGCCATTTTTCTGGCTTCTTCACTATCTAAGACGTCATAAGGCAGTGATGCCACTTGACTAACTAATTTTTTGTCGGGACGAATTCCCTTAAAAGGTTTGATGACAACCATATTAATAATCCTTTCGCTGAAGATTTTTTATGTGGCGCACGCGAATCACATGGGAAAGACTCTTTAATTCTTCTGCTAGTTCCTGAGCTTGATCTTCAGTCACATGGTCTAAGTCAATCAGTGTATATGCCACATCGCCACGACTGCGATTGCTTAGATTATCGATATTGTATTTTGCATCAGCAATGATGTTGGAGATGGCACCAATCATATTAGGCACATTTTCATGGAAGACTGCTAGACGAAACTCAGTATTAAAACTCATTTCCACGGTCGGGAAATTGACTGAACGTTTGATATTCCCTGTTTCCAGATAATTTTTTAAAGTTCTGACTGACATTCTGGCACAATTGATTTCAGCTTCTTCTGTTGATGCACCCAAATGAGGCAAGACGGTGATTTTTTCATGTCCTAACAGACTTTTTTCAGCAAAATCGGTGATATATCCGGCAATTTCTTCATCTGCCAAGGCTTGTAAAACAGCATTATTATCCACTAATTCTCCTCTAGAAAAATTAAGCAGTACGGCTTCAGGAGCCATTTTTTTAAGTTCTTCGGTTGAAATCAAGTGATGCGTTTTTTCCATCAGTGGCACATGGAGACTGATGTAATCGGAAGTTGACAGTAATTCATCCAAATCAGTCACACGTTTGACTCGCCGAGAAATATTCCAAGCGGTGTCTACGGAGACATAGGGATCATATCCCATAACTTCCATCCCTAAACGGTAAGCATCATTGGCCACCATGGCACCTATCGCCCCTAAACCAATCACACCAAGTTTTTTACCTTCCAATTCTGTCCCCACAAATGATTTTTTTTCAGCTTCTACGATTTCTTCCACATTGTCATCGGTAATCGTTTGAACCCACTGGGCACTTTTCAAAATCGGACGGGCAGAAAGGAGAAGATTGGCTAAAACAAGTTCCTTTACTGCGTTTGCATTAGCTCCTGGTGTGTTGAAGACCACGATACCATCCTTAGTGCAGCGGTCAACGGGAATATTATTAGTTCCCGCTCCGGCACGTGAAATCGCAATCGTATGTTCAGAAAATGTCATGTCATGCAATTTTTTACTTCTCAATAAAAGCGCATCAGGATTTTGCGTTTGATTGATTGTGTAAAGAGAATCGTCAAATTGCTTCAACCCTTCTTCAGAAATATTGTTAAAAACTTTAATATCAAAAGTCATTTATTTTCCTCCATGTTCTTTCTCGAATGTTTCCATAAAGTTTACTAGTTTTTCTACACCTTCCATCGGGAATGCATTATAAAGGCTGGCACGCATGCCTCCCACTGAGCGGTGTCCCTTGATATTTACCAAGCCTAAAGCCTCTGCTTCACTGACAAATTTGCTGTCTAGTTCTTTATTGCCAGTTAAGAAAGGAATATTATTAATCGAGCGGTCTTTCTGAGCAACAGGTGAGGTGAAAAGTTTAGAGTGGTCGATAAAATCATAGAGTAAGCCTGATTTTTCTTTGTTCTCTTTCACGATTTCAGGAATTCCTCCCTTTGCAAGCAGCCATTCAAAACCTAATTTAGCCATATAAATGCCAAATGTGTTAGGTGTATTATAAAGAGAATTATTTTTCACATGGATGCGGTAATCCAACATATTACTGATATTGATGTGATCTTTCAATAAATCATCACGAATAATCACCAATGTTAGTCCTGCAGGGCCGATATTTTTTTGAGCGCCTGCATAGATTAAACCAAAGTCATTGATATCATAATCATTGGATAAAATATTTGATGACATGTCAGCCACTAGCGGCACGTCTTTAAAATGCGGCAAGGTTTGGAAACTCGTACCTTCGATAGTGTTGTTAGTCGTGATATGAACATAAGCGGCGGTTGACGGAACGGAGTTTTCATCAATTTCCGGTATATAGCTGAAATTTTTATCTTCACTGCTTGCCAGTTTACTAACAGTCACATGAGGTATTTTTTTTGCTTCACTGATTGCTTTTTTAGACCAGCTGCCAGTGTCTACATAATAAGCCGTTTGGTTTTGTGTAAGATTAAGAGGTACCATAGTAAACTGCAGACTGGCACCGCCTTGCAGAAACAAGAGGTGATAATTTTCTGGTATCCCCATCAGCTGTCTTAGTGCAGTTTTTGCATCTTCCAATATATTTTCAAAAATAGAGGAACGGTGACTCATTTCCATCACGGACATGCCGCTTTCCTGATAATTAAGAAACTCTGACTGAGCTTTTTCCAAAACTTCTTGCGGCAATACTGCCGGACCTGCTGAAAAATTATAAGTTTTTGTCATTCATTCTTCTCTCCTTTTATTACTCTTAAATATCTATTCTTCCCTAGGACGTTGATATATCACGAATAAAAATAGATCGAGGATAAATCAATGTCTCAGGTAATGTTCTCCATTATATCAAAAGTCTAAGATTAAAAAAAGATTAAAATGATTAAAAGTGTTTAATATTGCAAGAAAATAAAAGATACTAGAGTTATGACACTTTTTTTACTATAATTAGTAAGAGAGCAGAAAGATGATAGGAGTGAATAAAATGGCATTTGATCAAGTATCAACGATTAAAGGATCCTCTGTGCAGTATAAAATGAGTGATCAGGCAAAAAAATATACGTTTAGAGACTTAGGTTTTATTGAAACTAAGCAGGGCAATCTACAGTATGATCGTCCTCTAGATATGACGGTGAGCAAGTCAGGTCCACGTCTGAAAATTACGGTGGCAAAAGATTTGAAAACTTTAAAGATGAGTGTCACTACACCTAATGGTTTACGTCAAATCAATATTTTTGAAGACGACTCATTTAAAGACTTACAACAAAATTTTGATTTTATTTTATCGGAAATGGTTAAGAGAGGCTGTTTTGATATCGTAGATTAAACAGAGCAGGCTATCTGAATCAAAATAAGATACCATTTTACAGTATTATGGTTGCTTTGAGATTGAAAGACAGAAGATTTTGAGAGTTTGATAACGATAAAAGCAGGATATATTTAATAAAAATGTGTCTTGCTTTTTTGGATGGTCTACTTTTAAATGAAGTATTGACATTTTATTTAAAATACACAATACAATGAAACCATATTGCATGAATTTTTTAGTTACGTTCGAAAATTAAACTTTTTCTACTATCAATACATGATACATGAGAAAGCTTAATAATCCTTTTGAAATATGATCATTTATTTCTTGAATTAAAATAAAATTGAAGTAAGCGTTGGCTAGAAATTGCACATCCGTGCAGTTTCTTTTTTTATTTAAAAACGTCTACTTAATATTGACTTTTGTTGGATAATCATGTTAATATTATTACGTAGGAAGCATTAAATGTTTACGAACGAAAAAAACAGGAGGAATGACGATGAGTATTCAAGTCAAAGAAAGAAAAAATATGGAAAGTAAACCGTATTTTGGTCACCTAACCAACCGTATGAACGAATATCGTGAGTCAGTATTAAATAAAAAGCCTTATATTTGTGCGGAGCGGGCATTGTTGGCAACTGAAGCTTATAAAGAAAATCAAAATCAACCGAATGTGATGAAGCGTGCATTGATGCTAAAGAATATTTTAGAAAAAATGTCAATCTATATTGAAGACGAAACAATGATTGTAGGTAACCAGGCCGCTTCAAATAAAGATGCACCGATTTTTCCTGAGTACACCCTGGAATTTGTTTTGGATGAATTAGATTTATTTGAGAAGCGTGATGGAGATGTCTTCTATATTACTGAGCAAACAAAAGAAGACTTGCGATCAATTGCGCCATTTTGGGAAAATAATAACTTGAGAGCAAAAGCAGGGGCATTGTTACCTGATGAAGTATCGGTATTTATGGAAACTGGTTTCTTCGGAATGGAAGGCAAGATGAACTCTGGAGATGCTCACCTAGCTGTCGATTATAAAACAGTGCTGGAAGTAGGTCTTGAAGGTTATAGAGAACGTACATTGAAAGAAAAAGAAAATCTAGATTTGACAGAGCCTGAAAGCATCAATAAATATCAATTTTATAATGCGATTTTAATTGTGCTAGATGCAGTCAAAACTTTTGCAGAACGTTACTCACGCTTAGCTGCCGAGATGGCCGAAACTGCAAAGCCAAAACGGAAAGCAGAATTATTAGAAATCAGCCGTGTGTGCGCTAAAGTGCCTAATCAGCCTGCCGAAACCTTTTTAGAAGCTATTCAATCTGTTTGGTTTATCCAACTGATTTTACAAATCGAATCTAATGGACACTCACTGTCTTACGGTCGTTTTGATCAATATATGTATCCTTACTTGGAATCTGATTTGGATAAGGGAAATATTACTGAAGAAAAAGCCGTTGAGTTGCTAACGAACCTATGGATTAAAACATTAACTATTAATAAGGTTAGAAGTCAAGCACATACATTTAGCAGTGCCGGCAGTCCACTTTACCAAAATGTGACCATCGGCGGACAGACGAGAGACAAAAAAGATGCAGTCAATAAATTATCTTATCTAGTGTTGCGAAGCGTTGCGCAAACAAAATTGCCACAGCCAAACTTGACTGTTCGTTATCATTCAGGACTGGATAACCAATTCATGAATGAATGTATTGAAGTAATGAAACTTGGTTTTGGTATGCCTGCGTTTAATAATGATGAGATTATCATTCCATCATTTAAAAATATCGGTGTGTCAGAAGAAGATGCTTATGACTACAGTGCTATCGGCTGTGTTGAAACTGCCGTCCCCGGAAAATGGGGTTACCGTTGTACGGGTATGAGCTATATGAACTTTCCAAAAATCTTGATGATTGCAATGAATGACGGTATCGATCCTGTTTCTGGCAAGCGTTTTGCAAAAGGTTACGGACATTTCAAAGAGATGAACACGTTTGAAGACCTCCAAAAAGCTTGGGATAAAACAGTGCGTGAGTTGACTCGAATGAGTGTGATCGTGGAAAATGCCATTGATTTAGGACTGGAGCGTGAGGTGCCTGATATTTTATGTTCAGCATTGACAGAAGATTGTATTGGACGCGGAAAAACCCTGAAAGAAGGGGGAGCGGTCTATGATTTTATTTCAGGACTTCAAGTGGGGATTGCCAACTTGGCAGACTCGCTGGCAGCCATCAAGAAATTAGTTTTTGAAGAAGAAAAAGTGACCCAAGAAGAACTGTGGGAAGCGTTGATGACGGACTACGCAAGTGAGCGCAGCAAAGAAATTCAGCAGATGATTATCGAGGATGTGCCTAAGTACGGCAATGACGATGATTACGTGGATCAGCTGGTGACTGGAGCTTACGATAGTTATATTGAGGAAGTCAAAAAGTATCCAAACACTCGTTTTGGTCGGGGGCCTATTGGCGGCAAACGTTATTCTGGGACTTCGTCAATCTCTGCAAACGTTGGCCAAGGAAAAGGAACAATGGCAACACCAGATGGACGTAATGCTTGGGTGCCTTTAGCAGAAGGATGCTCACCGTCTCATAATATGGATAAAAACGGACCGACTTCTGTGCTGAAATCTGTTTCTAAGTTGAGAACAGAAGAAATCATCGGCGGAGTGTTACTGAATCAAAAGGTCAATCCGCAAACATTGGCAAAAGAAGAAGACAAACAAAAATTGATTATGCTGCTTCGGGCATTTTTCAATAAATTACATGGCTACCATATCCAATATAACGTGGTGTCAAGAGAAACTCTAATCGATGCACAGAAGCATCCTGAAAAACACCGTGATTTGATTGTTCGAGTTGCTGGTTACTCAGCTTTCTTCAACGTCTTATCAAAAGCAACCCAAGATGATATTATCGAACGAACAGAACATGTCCTATAAATGAAAGTTTGTCTGGGGGGAGAAATCCTCTCAGACAATTTATGGTGGCGAACATTTTAGGAAATTGTCAAACTAAAATATTGGCTGCAAGTTTTAAAAATGTTGGACAAGACAATATAAGCTTTAGAAAATGGCACTCATTTTGCAACAATGGGCGCAGATATCATCTCACAAACGCTAGAATGCTGGCTGTTGAAAAAGCAGTGATTGGTTTTACCTCTGACCGGGAGTCGATCTTTGATAAAGGAACGATTATTTTTTCTCTGTGATGACCGAACTATTTTTTTAGTCAGTAAAAGTTGGAAAATATGTTTTAAGACATCAAGGAAACATGGGAAGTTTAAGACCAATAGAAATTATAAAGCTCCTGAAGGCAGATTGTTTAATCTAACCTTAGGAGCTTTTAAGTGTATCAAGAAATTTAATTCACTAACTTGAATCCAAGCTTTCGTAATTGTTTGTCCGCAGCTTTAGCGCTGATATAATCGTTCTCGGAATGAGGCTGCTTAAAGTCGAGATCTTTGATGGCTGCTAAAGCATTCAAGTTTACTTTTTGATAATCGAGTTCGACGGTTTCTACAAGATGTTCGTCTTTGAAGCTGATCTGATAGCTGACTCCTTCAAGTGCATCTAGTACGTCGTTTTTTTTCAACATATCATTTTTTAATGAGGTCAAGTCTGCTGCAGACAACTTTTCCGTCTCGGTTAATTCTGCCAATTTATCAAATGATGTGCGCGTGATTTGTTTTTGATGGCGGACATCATCATTTTCAATCGTGAGGATTACTTGTACCTCTGAACCGTCAACTGATTGTTCATATGTGGCTATTTTTTCTGAAGAACAAGCGGTCGTGAACACACATAAAATTGTCAGTATGCAGAAACTCAGTATCTTTTTCAATGGTATCCTCCTTTGGAAGTATAAAAATTGTAACACAAAATGATTACGCATATCAAAAAAATGTCGATCATTTTTTAGATTTTCAAGGGAAGGATTAGTTTTAAAGTTCACTAACGATGTAGTTTCAATAGATGAAATTCTACTGGGAAAAGTATATAATAGAAACACTGAAATTTCCGACCTTCAAATCGTAGATAATTTTCAGAATCTAATTAGAAATGATGGTGATTGCATGGCAGACAACAGTCGCATTAGAGTGGTTGTCGGCATGAGCGGAGGAGTGGATTCCTCTGTGACAGCTCTTTTGTTGAAAGAGCAAGGGTATGATGTTGTAGGAGTGTTTATGAAGAATTGGGATGATACGGATGCAAACGGTGTGTGTACGGCAACGGAAGATTATAAAGATGTTGCCAAAGTTGCAAACCAAATCGGGATTCCCTATTATTCTGTAAATTTTGAAAAAGAGTACTGGCAGCGGGTGTTTGAGTATTTTCTATCAGAATATCGGTTAGGGCGTACACCTAATCCAGATGTGATGTGCAATAAAGAAATAAAATTCAAAGCATTTTTGGATTATGCTTTAGCTCTCGGTGCAGATTATGTGGCAACAGGGCATTACGCCCAAGTGGTTCGGGATGACAAAGGCAACTCCCACTTGCTTAGAGGAGCAGATAATTCTAAAGATCAAACTTACTTTTTAAATCAATTGTCCCAAGAGCAGTTGACTAGGACAATGTTTCCGCTGGGGCATTTGCAAAAATCAGAAGTTCGTGAAATTGCTGAAAAAGCAGGGCTGGCTACGGCGAAGAAAAAAGATTCTACTGGCATTTGTTTTATTGGCGAAAAAAACTTTAAACAATTTTTAAGTCAGTATTTGCCTGCTTCTCCCGGTAAAATGGTGACAGAAGATGGAGAGGTTAAAGGCGAGCATGCTGGTCTGATGTATTATACTATCGGTCAACGGCAAGGACTTGGGATTGGCGGCGGCGGAGGGTCTAACGAGCCTTGGTTTGTGATCGGTAAAGAGTTGGCGACCAACACGTTGATTGTTGGGCAAGGTTTCCATCACCCCAAATTGTACGCTACCCGTTTGGAAGCAAGTGATATCCATTTTACTCAAGAAAACTGGGATAAAATGAATTTCAAATGTACAGCGAAGTTCCGCTATCGTCAGCAAGACACGGGAGTGACAGTCACTTTGGATGAAAATGATCCAACAAAAGGGACGGTGATTTTCGATGAGCCGGTTCGGGCGATTACGCCGGGGCAAGCAGTTGTTTTTTATGATGGGGAGGAATGTTTGGGTGGCGGCCTGATTGACTTAGCTTATCAAGAAGAGAAAGTGCTGCAATATATTTAAGGTAAATTGCTGGGGATTTTGTTAGAATTTCTCTTATGAATAGCTAAAAAATAAAGTTTTTTGATGCAAGCAAGGGCAGATTATGCTTGTGCAGCGTAACTAATTTTAAAAAAAGATTTAAGCTTTTAAGGTCATTGAAGGGCCATCAGGAAATTCGATGACCTTGAAAGTAATCAGATGTTTAAAGAAGGAAAATCAAAAGCTGAATCATAAAATGAACGGCTGAAAAAGCGTCCTTAATAGAGTTTATGGTGTTATCATTAATAATGAAAAGCAAGTACAGGCAAGCAGACTTTCCGAGAAAAGAGGGAATTGATTGGAATTTAGACACGCACTCCTAGAGGAAATGGAAGAAATAGAACAGCTTTACTCTGATGTATCAACAGCTCTTATGGGGAAAGAGCATTCACCGAGATGGGTTGCCGGAGTGTATCCCGCTAAGGAAACACTGTTGTCATCCATAAAGAATAAAACATTATTTGTTTTGACAAAGGATCATCATATAGTCGGCTGTGTCACACTAAACGAAATTCCAACGGCAAATTATAACGAGATTACTTGGAAAGTAAAAGCAACTGAATCAGAAGTACTTTACATACATGGTTTTGCTATTCATCCTTCGTATAATGGCCAAGGACTCGGCTCACAGTTGTTACATGAAGTGAAAAAGCATGCTGAAAGAAATGGCCGCCAATCTATCCGCTTGGATGTCTTTCATAAAAATATTCCAGCAGAAAATCTTTACCACAAGAATGGCTTTCTTTACGTGAATACGGTAAATATTGGAGATGTGGTTATCGCCGAATTAGGTTTGCACGATGTGGATATTTTTCGTCTCTATGAGTATGTATTAGGATAATTGTGTTTCTATTTAAAAATTTGATTATAAATCTTATTTAGCCTGTCAGAGGGCTATTTTTTGTTGTCTTTTTTATCTGTTATGAATAAAAAATGTGCCACGTTTGAAGAGAGATGAAAAAGTAGAATTTCCAACTTGTTTAAAAAAAAAGATACAAAAAAACGTTAGGCGATGAATAATAAATACAAAATAGTTTTAATAAGGAACTTTAAAGGTATCAAATGAATTTTTAGCAAAAGACTAGCGTAGACAAAAGTATGGTATCTAACGGTGACAAGTGTGGGTTCATCACTGTTAGATTCTTGTGGATAATTAGAAAATGATTTAACGTAAAGTCTAATGTAAACAACAGGAGCGGTTATGAAAATTAGAGGAATGTTTGCTTAAGATTAAAAAAAGATTACAAAATGATTGAAAAATACTAATGTATAGCGTAATATAAACATATCTTAATTTAGGGGGATGTTATTTATGAAAGCTAGGAAAAAATTAGCAAGTCTAACATTGCTGTGCATCGCAGCACTAAGTTTTGCCGCTTGCTCGGGAGACGGAGATAAAGAAACGACAGGAACAGGAGAAGCAAATACATCAGGAGAGGAAAAGTTGGCGGCTGAACAGGTCATCACCATTGCCGCTCCTCAAGAAGTTGCTTCAATTGATATTTCTACCGCAACGGACAAGCTGAGCTTTACAGTTTTAAATCAACTTTACGAAGGTTTTTATCGCATTGATGAAAACAATCAGATTATTCCGGCTGGTGCAGCTGAACTGGCAGAAAAAAGTGAAGATGGGCTGACCTATACGATTAAGCTAAGGGAAGATGCTAAGTGGACAAATGGTGATTCTGTGGTGGCGGATGACTATGTTTACGGCTGGCAAAGAACTGCGGACCCAGAGACAGCTTCTGAATATGCCTACCTGTTTGAATCAGTTAAAAACGGTAAAGATATTGTGGCAGGGGAAAAAGATCCTTCTGAACTTGGTATCGAAGCACTGAGCGACTACGAAGTTAAAATCACTCTTGATGTGGCAACGCCTTATTTTGATTCATTACTGGCTTTCCCATCATTTTTCCCTGTGAATAAAAAAGCAGTGGACGAATTTGGCGATAAATACGCTAGTTCAAGTGATACCTCTTATTATAATGGCCCGTTCGTCTTGGAAGACTTTGACGGTGTGGGTTCCGATATCGACTGGACGTATGTGAAAAATAAAGATTACTGGGATGCAGACACAGTTAAAATGGAAAAAATCAAAGCTCAAGTGGTTAAAGAAGCTTCTACCGGTGTCAACATGTATGAAGGCGGTGAAGTGGATGATGTTATTTTGACTGGTGAATTAGCACAACAGTATCGTGATAATGAAGACTATGTGACCGATAAAGAAGGTCGGACGATTTATTTAGAATTCAATCAAGTTTCCGAGACTATTCCCTTTGATAACGCCAACCTTAGAAAAGCCATTTCACTAGTAGTCGATAACGAATCAATTGTAGAAAATGTTATTGGTGATGGTTCCACCGTAGCCACAGGTTTAATGCCGACGAATCTTTCCAGCAATCCTGATACAGGAAAAGATTTTACTGAAGAAACAAAAGCTAAAAAAGAGTTTGATGAGGCAAAAGCAAAAGAGTATCTTGAAAAAGCTAAAAAAGAAACGGGTAAAGACACATTTGAATTTGATATACTAACAGACGACAATGAATCAACTAAAAAAATTGCTGAGTATCTGCAAGGGACATTTAAGGATGTTTTAGGGATTGAAACTACTGTGACCGCTGTGACCAAACCAATTCGGCTGGATCGTACCAATAAGGGAGATTTCGATTTTGTTGTGACCGGTTGGGGAGCAGACTACAATGATCCAAGTTCATTTATGGATTTATTCAAAACCGGCAACTCCTATAACCGCGGCAAATATTCTAACACTGCTTACGATAAGCTGATTGAAGAGGCGGCAACGACGAATGCAACAAATCCGGAAGCACGCTGGCAGAATTTCTTGGATGCTGAAGAAATTTTGATCAATGATGATGCGGCTGTCGTTCCGGTCTATCAGATGGCAGAAGGACATTTGCGGAATCCAAAATTAAAGGGCATGATTGCTCACACAGCAGGTGCTTCTTACGAATACAAATATATGTATTTGCTCGAGTAGAAAGACGGATTTCTAGAGCAGAATAATATCAAGTTAAATGAAAGTAAGTTAGACTAGACGAAGAGGCTTCGTTTAGTCTTTTTACTATGTTGAAAATTCAGTCAATTTATAATGATTATAAAAAAGGCGAAAATTATTTTGTTAAGATCGTTGATTTTGATTGGAAATTGATGATATTCATTTGAATTTCATCCTCAATTAGACTAGAATAGGACTAGTGATATTTTTTACTTAAACATTTTATTGGAGGGATTTTTGATGTCTGTTTTAGAGATAAAAGATTTGCATGTATCGATCGAGGATAAAGAAATTTTAAAAGGTGTCAATCTGACAATGAATACAGGTGAAATACATGCCATTATGGGACCAAATGGGACAGGGAAATCTACGTTGTCTGCTGCTATTATGGGTAACCCAAACTATGTAGTAACACAAGGGGAAGTCTTGCTGGATGGCGAGAACATTTTAGAATTAGAAGTGGATGAACGTGCCCGAAAAGGAATCTTTTTGGCTATGCAGTATCCTAGCGAAATACCGGGAATCACCAATGCTGAATTTATGCGTGCTTCAATCAACGCAAAACGTGCTGAAGATGATAAAATTTCAGTCATGAACTTTATCAAGAAACTTGATGAAAAAATGGATTTACTTGATATGCCTGAAGAAATGGCAGAACGTTATTTAAATGAAGGATTTTCTGGCGGAGAGAAAAAACGTAATGAAATCCTGCAGCTGTTGATGATGGAACCCACATTCGCTATATTAGACGAAATCGACTCAGGTCTTGATATCGATGCGCTGAAGGTGGTCTCTAAAGGTGTGAATGAAATGCGCAGTGATGATTTTGGTGCACTGATTATAACTCACTACCAACGCTTGCTTAACTACATCACACCAGATGTTGTCCATATCATGATGGATGGAAAAATTGTAAAAACTGGCGATGCAGAGTTAGCGAAACAATTAGAGGCAGAAGGTTATGCCGGAATCAGCAAAGAATTGGGAATTGAGTTAGCTGGAGAATAATAAGTGATAGCAGGCATTTGCCTCAAGAAATGGGAGTGACAAGATAAATGAATGAAACGATAGAAAAAACTTATCTTGACGACGTAAAGGCATTTTCAGTTAGTCAAGGAGAACCATCTTGGATGCTGGAGTTGCGTTTGGCAGCCTTGAATAAAATAGATGAATTGGCGCTGCCGGTCATCGAACGGGTAAAAATGCATCGTTGGCCGCTGACCAAAGTCAACGGACTGGTTTTTGATGGGGAAGATAATCTAGATGAGTTTGAATTGCACGAAAAAGAGTCAAATCATCCGATGTTTGCCCAATTCTACAACCGAACAATCAAGGAACAGCTGCCACAGAAGTTGGCTGACCAAGGAGTTATTTTCACAGATATTTTTACAGCCCTGAAAGAACATGAAGAATTAGTTAAAGAAGCATATATGCAGTTAGCAGTAAAATATGATGAAGACAAATTAACAGCTTTTCATGCGGCATTTATGAATAGCGGAATGTTTTTATATGTTCCAAAGAATGTCGAAATCGAAGAGCCGATGGAAGCGTATTTCTATCATAGTGCTGCTTCTGAAGTGAATTTTACAAAACATGTTTTGATTTTAGCTGATACTAACAGCTCAGTGAGCTATTTGGAAAAGTTTGAGACCATAGGAGACGGGGAAGCAAAATCAACGGCAAGTATCGTGGTTGAAGTGATTGCAAAAGAAGGAGCAAAAGTAAAATTTGCTGCTATTGACCAATTGGGTAAAAATGTAACCACTTATTTTAACCGCCGAGCACACATCTTAAGAGACGGCAGTGTGGATTGGGCAATTGGAGTCATGAACGACGGCAATGTGGTTGCCGATTTTGATTCTGATTTGGTTGGTGAAGGTTCTCATTCGGAAGTTAAGGCAGTAGCCATCAGTGCAGGTCGTCAAGTACAAGGTATCGATACTCGCGTGACCAACTACGGACGTCATTCTGTCGGACATATTTTACAGCACGGTGTCATCCGTGAACGGGGCACGTTGACTTTTAACGGTATCGGACACATCATCAAAGGGGCAGTCGGTTCAGATGCCCAACAAGAAAGCCGTGTCATGATGCTTTCAGACAAGGCTAGGGGAGATGCAAACCCGATTTTATTAATTGATGAAAATGAAGTAACTGCCGGACATGCAGCCAGTGTCGGCCGAGTAGACCCTGAGGAAATGTATTATCTGATGAGTCGGGGACTGGAGAGAATTGAAGCAGAACGTTTGGTTATTCGAGGATTCTTAGGTTCGGTCTTAACAGCTATTCCCGTGAAGGCAGTCCGTGATGAATTGGCAGAAGTTATTGAAAGGAAGTTAATCTAATATGCTGAATGTTGATAAATTACGGCAAGATTTTCCGATTCTGCATCAAGAAGTCAACGATGAGCCTTTGGTTTATTTGGATAATGCGGCGACCTCACAGACACCTAAACAGGTATTGGAAGTCTTGAAACATTACTATGAACATGATAATGCTAATGTCCACCGAGGTGTTCACACTTTGGGGGAACGGGCTACCTCAGCTTATGAAGGTTCCAGAGAGAAAATCCGTCAGTTTATCAACGCAGCCTCTTCAAAAGAAGTGCTGCTTACAAGAGGCACGACCACGAGTTTAAACTGGATTGCCAGAAGCTACGGAGATGCTAACGTGTCCGAAGGTGACGAAATCGTTATTTCATATATGGAACATCATTCGAATATCGTTCCTTGGCAGCAGTTAGCGCAAAGAAAAAAAGCCGTGTTGAAATATATTGATTTGACTGAAGACGGTGAATTAGATATGGCGGATGCTCGAAAGAAAATCACAGAAAAAACTAAAATTGTGGCATTGAACCATGCATCTAACGTGATGGGGGTCATCAATCCTATTGAGACCTTGATCGAATTTGCTCATGATGTTGGTGCAGTGATGGTGGTGGATGGTGCACAATCTGCCCCTCACATGTCTATAGATGTGCAAAAATTAGATGCTGATTTTTATACGTTCAGCGGACATAAGATGTGCGGTCCCACAGGCATTGGTATTTTATACGGCAAACAATCCTTACTTGAAAAAATGGAGCCTGTGGAATTCGGCGGAGAAATGATTGACTTCGTTTATCTGCAAGAGAGCACCTGGGCGGATTTGCCGTGGAAGTTTGAGGCAGGGACGCCAAATATTGCCGGCGGTATCGGTTTAGGTGCGGCAGTTGATTACTTGACAGAAATAGGAATGGATAATATTCACGCGTATGAACAATCTATCGTCGAATATGTCTTGCCGAAACTTCAAGCGATTGAAGGCGTTGTGATATATGGTCCTAAAGATCCGAAAAAACGTTCAGGTGTGATTGCTTTTAATATTGAAGGTGTGCATCCCCATGATGTGGCTACGGCTATGGATATGCAAGGAGTAGCGGTCAGGGCAGGTCATCATTGTACGCAACCGTTATTACAACATTTAAATGTCCAATCCACTGCACGTGCAAGTTTTTATTTTTATAATACCGAAGAAGAAGCGGACAAGTTTATTGAAGCAGTCATTGCAACAAAGGAGTTTTTCAATCATGGCACTATCTAGATTAGACAATTTATATCGTCAAGTGATTTTAGATCATTCAAGTCATCCTCACCATTTTGGTTTAGAAGAAGGGCTGACGCATGAAATAGAATTAAACAACCCGACATGTGGAGATGTGATTCAGCTGCAATTAAAAATCGAAGACGGGTTGGTAAAAAATGCTCGTTTTGCTGGAAGCGGCTGTTCGATATCTATGGCCAGTGCAAGCATGATGACAGACGCTGTGATCGGCAAAACAGAGGAAGAAGCACTGGAACTTGCTGAAGATTTTTCTCAGCTTGTTCAAGGAAATGAAGTGACTGATTTAGATGCACTTGGTGATGCTGCTATTTTGCAGGGAGTCTCTAAATTTCCTGCACGAATAAAATGTGCAACGTTGGCATGGAAAGCTTTGGAAAAAGGCATTAATGAGAAAGAAGCACTTGCCACCGAATCTCAAGAACATTGCGAGAATAAGGAGTGAAAGTAATATGACTGACATACCAGAAATTGAAGATGTACCTGTAGTTGGCGAATATCAATATGGATTTCGCGATGATGTGAAGCCGGTTTATAGTACTGGCGAGGGATTGACAGAAGAAGTCATCAGGGAGATTTCCCGTGTAAAAGAAGAACCAGAATGGATGTTGGATTTTAGACTAAAATCTTTTGAAGCATACAACAAAATGCCTATGCAAACTTGGGGTCCAGATCTTTCTGACCTGGATTTTGATGGTTTGACGTATTATAAAAAATCAAGTGACGAACCTGTTCGGGACTGGGAAGATGTACCTGAAAAAATCAAAGAAACTTTTGAGCGCTTGGGGATTCCGGAAGCAGAACAAAAATATTTGGCCGGGGCTTCTGCACAGTACGAATCAGAAGTTGTCTACCATAACATGAAGGAAGAATTTCAAAAACTTGGCATTGTGTTTACAGATACAGATTCTGCGTTGAAAGAATACCCAGAACTGTTCAAACAGTACTTTGCTAAATTAGTTCCACCGACTGACAATAAATTAGCGGCACTAAATTCAGCTGTATGGTCTGGCGGAACATTTATCTATGTTCCCAAGGGAGTAAAAGCAGATGTTCCCCTTCAGACGTATTTCCGGATCAATGACGAAAATATGGGACAGTTTGAGCGTACCTTGATTATTGTTGATGAAGGCGCAAGTGTTCATTACGTGGAAGGTTGTACAGCACCAACTTATTCCTCAAACAGTTTGCACGCTGCTATTGTAGAAATCTTTACCTTGAAAGATGCTTATTGTCGTTATACGACGATCCAAAACTGGTCTGATAATGTCTATAACTTGGTAACGAAACGTGCCAAAGCAATGGAAGGCGGAACAGTGGAATGGATAGATGGCAACTTGGGAGCTAAGGCGACGATGAAATATCCAAGTGTTTACCTTGATGGAAAAGGTGCACGGGGGACAATGTTGTCAGTGGCCTTTGCTAATGAAGGGCAGATTCAAGATACTGGGGCAAAAATGATTCACAATGCACCGAATACTTCCAGCTCGATTGTTTCTAAGTCGATTGCCAAGGGCGGCGGCGAGGTTAACTATCGTGGACAGGTAACTTTTGGAAAAAACAGTGCAGGTTCCATTTCACATATTGAATGTGATACGATTATTATGGATGGCTTATCTAAGAGTGATACGATTCCATTTAACGAGATTCATAACAGTCAAGTTGCGCTGGAACATGAAGCCAAAGTATCAAAAATTTCAGAAGAGCAGCTTTATTATTTGATGAGCCGAGGCTTGTCAGAGGAAGAAGCGACAGAGATGATCGTGATGGGCTTTGTTGAGCCGTTTACGAAGGAATTGCCGATGGAATACGCGGTAGAACTAAATCGGTTAATCAGTTATGAAATGGAAGGGTCTGTCGGATAGGGAATAATAAAGTCTTGGGAATGTTGCTATATCAATATTCCTAAGACTTTTTTTCTTTTGATATAGAAGGCGTTGCACCAGATATTGCACCATTAGAGGAAAATTCATCCAGTTTTAACACTGGGGTCTGTTTCCGATTTTCTGATAAATGGGTATAGATATCCATGGTTGTTTTTAGATTTTTATGTCTTAGTCTATACTGTGCATCTTTTGGATCGACACCTAATTCAAAAAGAAGAGTAGCTTGGGAGTGCCGTAATCCATGAGGACTGATTCTGTGTAGACCTCTTTTTTTCAGAGCCTTATCGTTTCTATCAAAGAAATTTTTTAACCAATCATTGGGAGCAGATCGGTGATAGTGTCTGCCTGTTTTTGGACTTACGAACAAATATTTTGATTTGGTTAGATACGTTAGATTTCCATACGTGTCGTAAGAATTGCGATTATTTATAAGTTCAATCACATAGTTATATGTATCGTCATCAAGATAGACTAAGCCATTAGATGTTTCTGTTTTTGGAGTATGAGCTAACATATCCTTCCCTTGCGCATCTTCTGTCAAAGTCTTGGTTACTTTGATTGCTTTTTCTTCTCTTAAAACATCGGATTCAAAAAGAGCTAAAGCTTCGCCACGACGTAATCCTGAAAAAGCTAACAGTCTAAAATATACAAATTTTTGAAATTCTTCTACTTCTTTATAGGCTTCCAAAAAAGTCATTAATTGTTCTGGAGTGTAAAAATTTTCCGATGAATCTAATCGTCTTTTTTTGTACCGTAAATCTGTTTTACTTACCAGTACATACTCCATGGGGTTAGAATCAATATACTGTTTAGTAATTGCAAAGTCTAAAACAGTTTTTATTTGATTTTTTATTTTCCTGTGGTCTTTTCGATATTTTTTTAATTGATCGTATGCTTTTTGGCAATCGTTAATATCAATTTTTTGGATATAAATATCACCTAATATTGGTAGAGCATAGCGTTCCATTTCATCCTTGAATTTTTTATAAGTACCAGGTTTTATACCGCTGTTTTTGTAGTATTTTAAAAATTGTTCTAAAAGTTCCTCAAAACGGATATCACCATTATGTTGTGCTTTGCTTTTATTTTTTATTTGTTCAATTTTTCTTTCATAGTGAAGTTTTGCTTCGGCTCTTGTTGTAAAACCTCGTCCTCTAGGTTGGATCTTCTTACCTGTTTTGTCATCAAAACCGTAATAACCACTATACTTCCACAACTCCTTTCCTGACGCTGTTTCGTATTTTTGATACTTTACCATTCCTTTTTCTCCTTTCTATGCTAAAATAGGTATAACTAAATAAACCTATTGCATAGGTTTTTTATATGAACACGCCGATATCTGCCAGGATAGGGGGCGTGTTTTTTTATGTTTTTGTTTCAAAAGTGTACCCACATTTTTTACAATGCCACTTTTCATTCCCTTTTTTTCCGGTAAATCCAGCTAGACTACCTACGGATCCGGTCAAAGCAACTCCTGCGACTGCTTTACCAGCTGAAAAGTTTTTTTTATCATTCCCCATATACTCAACATCTACACTATTGCAATTAGGGCATTTTATTATTTTAGAATCTTTTTCTTGCTGTGATATTTCGTCAAAATATTCCTTAGCTCTTTGCGGTGCTTTATTATAGTTGTCTAAAATAGTTTCAAATTCTATTTTTTTAATATCTGGAAAAGAAGCATTAGCTCCATATCCTGCCTGTATAATACATTGCCGACAAATTGTTTTACCATCAGTAGAGTGGTATTTAAAATTTAAAGGTCCTAGCTTTCTATAGCATATTTCACAGTGTTTTGACATTTTTTCCTCCAATTCCAACTATAAATATTCAAGCATGTCTTCGCCAATACCATAAATAGATAGTTCTTTATAGTACGTAGCATGACGACCGTGTTCTTCGAAGTACAAACATTTTAAAAGTTCAACCGAAAATCCATTAGCTTCATCTTCCATTTTACCTTTTGTGACTCCATTGATCGAATAATAACTGGCAATATCTTGATGGCTAATCCCATGATAAATTTCATGGCCACAAACTAGAAATCTTTTGTTTGAATTTTCCAATGACTTATCCATAAGAATTATTGTCTGCCCCATCACAGTTGAACAATGACCCAGAGGTGATCCTTTGAAGTCATGATAACTGATTTCAAAATTATATTTTTCCGCAATCACAAAAGGATTATACGAACCTACTTGTTCCCAAATTTTTTTAAGTGCAATGTGTACATCTTCCCTCAATTACATCACGACCTTTTTTCTTTTTGTAACTTATCCCAAAATATTCCTGTAAGAACATCTTTGACACGTTGCTTCTCTTCATCTGTCAGTGTTTGACCACCGTATGCCATATTGACATTTGAATCAAGCATTTCTTCAAGATCTATTATATCTCGTTCTGTTGCCCATTCAGGGACACTAGCAAGCGCAGGGTTGTCGGTACGACCTAATAAATAGTCTGTTGAAACATTGAAGTAATCAGCAACTTTGTTTAAGCTTTCCCCGTTAGGCACTTTTTTTTTCCAAGAATATAGGGAATTTCTTCCAAAACCAATTTTTTCTTCTAATTCAACAATTGAAATCTTTTGCTTGTCAGCCAACATTTTAACTCTATCAAATACTGTCATAAGAACATTCTCCTTGTTCTTACGGAATTTATTAAACTTTATTCTAGAAATGTGTTGACATCTACTTTAAAGTTTAATATACTATGACCGTAAGCTAATTTAATACGCTAATAAGTGCAACAAATACGACCGATAAAATATACGTTTTTTGCGTTGGGGAACGATTTAAAAAGTATAAATATAGGTTTTGTATGCTTATTTAACTATGGTTATATTCTACATTAAAGTTTAAAATTATTCAAGACTTTATACTAACATTAGCGAATTTTATTAGCTTACAAATTTATTAGGAGGTGAAAAGATGTCAAATGATCTAATCGTTCAGGTAAGAATAAGGCTTGCAGAAATGGGAAAAAGTCAGGCTTGGCTTGCTGAACAACTCGGAATTTCGACTGCTTATATGTCTGATATTATGAATGGTCGACGCAGTCCAGAAGAGCAAATACATAAAATAAAAAAAGCATTGAACATCAAAAAAAACGAAACAGGAGGGGACTAAATGCAAGTGCTAAGTGAAGATTTTTTGCTAAACCTTGCAAGTTCGATTGAAAAAAAAGTAGACCAAACATTGAGGATGATAGAAAAAAAATATGCAATTAGATCTCGGTACTTAAAGAAAAAGAATGCTTGTATATATGCTGATATTAATCCTAGAACTCTTGATAAGTGGTTAGCAAAAGGTTTGGAAATTAGTAAAATTGATGGCTGTTATAGAATCGACACAAAGGACATTGATAGATTTATAAAAAAATACAGAATTTAGGAGATGCAACATGAAAAAAAATTTAATTATGTTAGTAAGGCTAAGAAAGGCTGTAATGGTATCAATAGGTATACAGCTCGTAATGCTTGTGACGTTAGGAGTGTGGGATAGTCTTAACGCAGCGGTACTTGTTATGTCTATTTTAAGTAGTTTGGTAACGGTGATTATCTCGGTTAAAGATTTAAACGTGAACAGAGATAGTCGGAATATTATCAAAAAAATGTATGAGGTAGATAACCGAGTGCAACATAATCTAGCAACTAATCAAGAAGCACTCCAAAAATTTTATGATTGGGTGGGGATTAAGGAAGCGTAAATATTTCGAGAGGTGAACTTCAAATGACTAGAAGGATGTGGACGTCTAAAGAGATCTTGTATGTTAGAAATGCAGCGTTATTGGATACAACTAATCAAGTAGTAAATATAGAAAAGATGGCTAAACATTTAAAACGATCTAAGCCAGCTGTAGCACAAAGAATAAGCAAGTTAAGAAAAGAAGGGAAACTCCCAGCTTATGAACCGACCCTGAAGATTGACTCTAAAGGCAGGCAATATACAGAAGATGAAAGAAAAGAAATTATTAAAATGTATAAAAGGCAAATTCCAATGAAAGTAATTGCTGAAAGGTTTGATCGAACAACTACTGCGATAAGAGGCGTGATTGATAGGGAAAAAAGTAAAGGAAGTCTAAAAAGTAATCTTCCAAATTGGGATGAGGAATCAGAAAAAATCTTAATTGGAAATATCAAATTTGATGAAAATGGTTATGTTTCCAATTATGTAGAACTAAGACGACTATTGCGAAAAAACGATGTGGCATTGTTTAAAAAAGTATCACAATTACGCCAAGTTGGAAAAATCGATGTTCTACCCGATAGAACAAAAACAAGTGTTGCATCAAAAAAAGCACATGATCGATTTAATAAAGCTAGGTTTGCTCATATTCCGAAAAAAGAGGAGGAAAGAAAAGAAGTGGAAAAAGTTATTTCTCAACCTGTGGTAGGTAGTCAAGTAACTTCAAAAGCTGTTCAAGTTATTTTGACAATAACCAAACAGGCAAATGGTGGTGAGTTACATCAGTATTTTTCGTTTGAAGGCTCGTTATTAGCTGAAAAGGTGGTGAAGTGACATTTTAAATTTAGCAACTAAGGCAAGAAAAAAAGCCGATGCTGGCACATCGACTAAGTAAAAATCTTTTCGTGTTTATTGTAACACTAAATAGGAGGAACTGACAATTGATGAAAATAAATAAATTAGAAATCGAGAATGTCAAACGTGTAAAAGCGGTCAGAATTGAGCCGACTGCAAACGGATTGACGATAATCGGTGGACCGAACGGTCAAGGAAAAACAAGCATATTAGATTCCATTGCTTGGGCATTAGGCGGTGATCGATACAGACCTAGTGAGGCGCAGAGACAAGGAAGTATAACACCACCAAACATTCAAATTGTGATGAACAATGGGCTTGTGGTTGAGCGTAAGGGGAAGAATAGTTCTTTGAAGGTGATTGACCCTAATGGAGAAAAAGCTGGTCAGCAGCTCTTAAACAGCTTTGTGGAAGAGCTGGCAATCGACTTACCGAAGTTTATGCAAGCAAATAATAAAGACAAAGCCAATATTTTACTGCAGATCATCGGTGTCGGCCAACAGCTTTTTGAGTTAGAACGGCAAGAAACAGATTTCTATAATCAACGTCGTGCCATTGGTCAAATAGCAGATCAGAAAGAAAAGTTTGCAAAGGAACAGCCGCATTTTCCGGATGCTCCTAAAGAGCTTGTTAGTTTCACTGAATTGGTTACTCAACAGCAAGAAATACTGGCAAAGAATGGCGAAAATCAACGCAAACGTGAACAAGTCAAACAAATTGAATTTAAGCACCAACAAGAAGAATCACAAATAAATCAAGTTCAACAACAAATTCAAGACTTGCAAAATAAATTAGCGGAAATGCAATCAAATCATATTCAAACATCTATGGATCTAAAGACAGCTCAAAAATCAGCTATTGATTTATATGACGAATCAACGGAAGAACTAGAACACAATATTGCGGAAATCGATGAAATCAATCGAAAGGTGAGAGCTAATCTAGATAAGGAAAAAGCAGAAGATGATGCAAAAATTCAGCGTGAAGAATATGGCAAACTAACAACTAAACTGGAAGCTGTCAGACAAGATAAAGTCAATCTTTTAAAAGGCGCTGACTTACCACTTCCTGAACTATCTGTGGAAGATGGAGAGCTAATTTATAAAGGACAAAAGTGGGATAACATGTCCGGTGCTGAACAGTTACGAGTTTCTACTGCCATTGTTCGCCGTTTGAAACCCGATTGTGGTTTCGTGCTAATAGATAAACTTGAACAAATGGATCTCCAAACGTTAGAAGAGTTCGGTAAATGGTTAGAGCAAGAAGGCCTGCAAGCTATTGCGACTAGAGTTTCAACTGGTGATGAATGTTCTATCGTCATTGAGGATGGTTATGTAGTTAAAGAAAAAAAAGAAACTAAATCTACAACCGAATTTATTCCGCCTAATAATGCTTGGACAGGGGAAGGAGCTTTTTAATGAATATTAGTTCAGGAGTTATAGCTAAAGCACAGAAAGTAGTGATCTATGGACCGGAAGGGATTGGAAAGTCAACACTAGCAGCACAATTTCCATTGCCTTTATTTACGGATACAGAAGGCAGCACACATAACATGGATGTTAGAAGATTGGACAAGCCTACTAGCTGGACCATGCTGCTTCAACAAGTTGAATTTGTCAAGAATGCTAGACCGTGTGAAACGTATATTATTGATACCGCTGATTGGGCGGAATTATTATGTATAGAACACATTTGCAAGACGCATAACAAGAAAGGCATAGAAGATTTTGGATACGGAAATGGCTATACCTATCTAGGAGAAGAGTTTGGGCGATTATTAAATAAACTAACAGAGCTGATTGAAGTAGGTATTAATGTAGTGCTCACTGCTCATAGTCAGATCAAGCGATTTGAAAGACCTGATGAAATGGGAGCTTACGACAGATGGGAATTGAAATTAGGAAATAAGAAAACTGTGGCAACAACTGCATCACTTGTAAAAGAATGGGCGGATATAGTTTTGTTCTGCAATTTTCAAGTCACTGTTGTGAGTAGTGGGAATAATTCGAATGCTAAAAAGAAAGGTGTTGGAGGCAAACGAATGATGTATACGACTCATAATCCTGCATGGGATGCTAAAAACAGATTTGGTTTACCTGATCAAATGGATATGAGTTATCAAGGAATCGCACATATATTTAACCGACAAAACGATATAGAAAATCAACAGCCAGTATCACAACAAGCACAAGAACCACAAGAACCAGTCACTCAACAAGAAGAGTTGATAAAGACACCTAGTTTTAGCAGAGAAGCACAAATAGAAATCCCAGGAATTATTCCTGTATCTGTCGCAGATTTAATGAAAAGTAGTCAAGTTACTGTTGAGGAAATCAAAGCGATTATTTACCAAGGTGGATTTATGCCACAGGACACACCACTGGAAAATATTCCACAAGATCTATGGAATTATCTTGTTACTAATTGGGATAAAGCTCTCAATTTATTAAATACACAAATTAGAAAATTTTAGGAGGAAAAATTAATGATGAATCAAGAAAATGAGTTTTTAGGCTGGGGCGACAGTTTCATCGCTGAAGAAAGTAACTTTAAATTATTTCAACCAGGGGAATATCCATTTGTTGTCAAAAAAATGGAGAGAAAAATTTATGACGGACAAAGTACAAAAATTCCAAATGGTGCGCCTTATGCGGAAATCACTATGGAATTTTCCGGAACTGAAGGGACGACGTTAGTGACGGATCGTTTATATCTTATGAAATCTTGGCAGTGGAAGTTGACACAATTCTTTTCCGGAATTGGTCAATCACCAGTTGTTGGACAACCATTCACTCCAAATTGGGGAGCAGTAATAGGTAGTCAAGGAAAAGCTAAACTTGAAATTAACGTTTATACAAGCAAAGGATCAGAACGTAAAAACAATCAAGTAAAAGAATATTTAGAGCATCAAGGACCAGCACAAACGCTTCAACAGCCAGCTCCTAACTATAATCAGGCACAGAATTACCAGCAACAAACACCGAGTTTTCAACAACCAACACAAAACCAACAAAATAGGAACGAGCCAGCATTTTGATGATACATCAATTAAAGGTGCTGCCTGATTATTACCAAGCGGTTATTGATAGAAGAAAAACTTTTGAAATAAGAAAAAATGACCGAGATTTCCAAGTGGGAGATCTTGTGATATTAAAGGAATTCGATGGAGCTGAATTTACAAAAAGAAATGCTAAGGCTCAGATCACATATATTTGTGATTATGCACAGAGTGAGGACTATGTCGTCTTTAGCATTAAATTAATTGAAATAGGAAGTGGTAGAGAATGTCAAAACGTATTGACTTAGATTTATCCAATATAGCCGAAGGTGGACTGCAGGAAAAAGTAGACATGGAAATGGCTAAGGTATTTGAAAATATTCATGATCTAAACACTAAGGCAACGACTAAACGGAAGTTAACCATCACCTTAGAATTGGAACCTGATGAAAATAGAGAAGTAGTCAAAGTTAACAGTACAGTCAAATCTAATTTAGCACCGCTGACGGATGTTTCCACAACAATCCTAACGGGAATAAATGATTCCGGAGAGGTGGAAGCTAACGAGTTACGTTCCGGTGCAAAAGGACAAACTTTTTTTGATCCGGACGACGGTAAGTTCAAAGATGATAAAGGAACACCGGTTGAAGAAATTGAAAATCAAGGCAAGGTCATTGACCTACAAAAGAGAGGATAAGTGATAGTTATGTTAAGAGAATTCGCAAAGTTTTTACAAGACCAAAGGATTTCACCGGAAGAAAGAATAGTTATCATAAACAATCGTGAATTTGTCGTTGATAATTCGGGAGTTGCCCATGAAATCGAACCTATCAATAATTTGGCTAAAACGCCGTTAGAGATTCAAACATTATCAGGATTGGTTGATTATGTTCAAGCCAATAAAGAGCGACAAAAAGACCATTACTATATCCGAATTATTGACGAGCGAACTGTGGAATTATCTGGTGTCTTGGATTATAAAGGCCGTCGTGAAACATTAGTGCGAGTGGATGCCATTGTACCAAGAATCTATTTTAACGATTATCTAGACATTGAGAATTTGATTATCACACTTCAATCTAAGTTTGTTCCAACTGAAGATAGCAAAAACATTCTAAGGTTAGCCGGGAATATCAAAGAAGAAAACGTTAAAAATACTGGAGACGATGGAGTATCCCAACAAGTTTCCATGAAGACAGGCGTTGCGACAGTCGGCGAAGTCAAAGTTCCTAATCCTGTAATTTTAGCTCCTTACCGCACGTTTATAGAAGTGGAGCAGCCTGAAAGCAGTTTTATTTTCAGAATGAAAAACGGTCCTGTTGGTGCTATTTTTGAAGCAGATGGGGGAGCGTGGAGAAATTCGGCCATTGCAAATATCCATGCTTATCTCCTTGAAGAGTTAGGCGCAGAAATTGAAGCAGGACGTATTACTTTAATAGCGTAATTAGGAGGAGATTCTATTGGAGCTTAGACCATACCAACAAGATTCAAGAGAAGCGATCCAAAAGGAATGGGCTAACGGAAAAAAGAGAACTTTATTAGTTTTACCAACCGGGACAGGCAAAACTATTGTTTTTTCAAAAGTCATTGAAGATCGTGTGAGATTGGGCGAGCGAGTGCTCGTCCTCGCTCACAGGGGTGAGTTATTAGATCAAGCATCTGAAAAATTAGAAAAGGCAACAGGGTTAAAAACATCATTAGAAAAAGCTGAAAATACAAGTATTGGAAGTTTTTTCCGAGTAGTCGTCGGATCGGTCCAAACACTGCAGCGTGAAAAACGTTTAAGCCAGTTTCCTCCAAATTATTTCGACACAATTGTAGTAGATGAAGCTCATCACGCAATATCTGATGGTTATCAACGAGTGCTGAATCATTTTGAGGAATCAAATGTATTAGGAGTGACTGCAACACCAGACCGGGGTGATATGCGTAATTTAGGGAGTTACTTTGAATCACTGGCTTATGAATACAAGTTGCCTGCTGCTATCAAAGAAGGTTATTTGTCGCCCGTCAAAGCGCTGACATTGCCAGTTAAGGTTGATCTAACTTCAGTTGGTCAACAAGCTGGAGATTTTAAAACTCGTGATCTAGGCACTGCATTGGATCCTTATCTCGAGTCAATTGCAGAGGAAATGGTGGAGCACTGTCAAAACAGGAAAACAGTCGTGTTTTTACCGTTAGTGAAGACTAGTCAGAAATTTAAAAAGATACTCAACTCTAAAGGGTTTAGAGCTGCAGAAGTTAATGGTGAAAGTAAGGATAGGGCAGAAATCTTAGAAGATTTTGAAAATGATAAATACAATGTTCTTTGCAATTCAATGCTATTGACTGAAGGATGGGATTGTCCGTCAGTGGATTGTATAGTGGTCCTCCGTCCGACTAAAGTTCGCAGCCTTTACAGTCAAATGGTAGGACGTGGGACTAGATTGCATCCAGGTAAAGAATACTTGCTTTTATTAGATTTTCTTTGGCACACAGAAAGACACGAGCTTTGTCATCCGGCACATTTAATTTCTGAAAATGATGAAGTGGCTAAAAAAATGACAGAAAATATTGAAGAGGCAGGCATTCCCATTGATATTGAAGATGCGATTGAACAAGCAACGGAAGATGTTGTTTCTCAGCGTGAGGAAGCTCTAGCGCAACAGTTAAAAGAAATGCGACGTCGCAAAAAGAAACTAGTGGATCCGCTGCAGTTTGAAATGAGCATTCAAGCTGAAGACTTATCAAGTTACGTTCCTGCATTTGGATGGGAAATGGGGCCACCTACTGAAAATCAAGTCAAAGCATTAGAAAAACTCGGAATCCTTCCTGATGAAATTGATAATGCTGGCAAGGCTACTAAGTTATTAGAACGACTAAACAAACGTAGAATGGAAGGTCTAACGACACCTAAACAAATCAGGTTCTTGGAACAAAGAGGTTTCCAGCACGTTGGGACATGGCAATTTGAATCAGCACGTAAGCTAATCAATCGAATTGCATCCAATGGATGGAGAATACCATTTGATATAAATCCGGCGGAATATAAGGGATAAACATAGACAATTACGTCTATGTGATAGATATATAGACGAAAATATCTATATTTTAAGGAGGAACTACAAGTGAATGAGAAAAATATTCAGAAGATAATTGATGATATACAAGAAGTGTATTTTATGGCGCAAAAAACATTTAATTCAGCTTTTAGTGCGGATGCGCTACTTAAAACAGCAACAGCTGTTGTTCTTGAAGATAGAAAAAATAAAGAGCTCCAAGCTATTGTGAGTAGCAAGGAGCAGAGCATCACCGTCTGCATTGATGGTAAAGCTATTGCAGCAGAGGTGAACCATTTGATTGATAAAGCTAGTCGTCGGAATCAACGTCTACAAGGGAGTAGGTAAAAAGACTGCAAAACATAAAAACTGATTATTCAATGTAATCGGCAGAAAGGGTGATTAATATTTTACCTAAATTTAGAGCATGGGATAAAGATAGTAAAGTTATGCGATCTTGGGAAGAATTAATCATGGAAAAAGATGATGGGGACGATTTTTGGTTAATCGGCTATAGAGAAAGTAGAAATATTGTTTCTTACGATCACGACCAAATCCTCATGCAATCCACTGGCTTGAAAGATAAAAATGGTGTTGAGATTTATGAGGGAGATATTGTTAAGTTTGAGGACGGAGCGTACAGCTATGCAGGTACTGTGGAAAAAGATGATTACTATTTTTATATTCAAGGAATTTATCCAGAGACCGCATATAGTTTCAATGACGTTGCTGATACGAGCAATCATACAGCCGATTTAGTCGTCATCGGCAACATCTACGAAAATCCGGAACTACTGGAAAAATGATGACTACTGTATCTAATCGAAAGGAAAAAATAATGGAAAATAAATTAAATTACGAACAGGCATATAACGATTTGGTTGAACAAATAAATATTATACACGGGGCGAATCAAATGATGATAAAAGGTTTTAAGGACGGCAAATATACAGGTGTTACTGCACTACAAGCGTATGAGGACTTCGAGTTTGCGTTGAAATATATATTTTCTGATATTTTAGAAAAGTAACGATAACTATAACAATATAGGCAAATACCGATAACTTAGAATAATAGAAAGGTAAAGGGGAAATGAGCGATTTAAAAAAATGTTGGAATTGTGGAGAGAAATATCACCCTACAAGAAGCGACCAAAAGTATTGCTGTAAATGGTGCCGACTGGAAGATTATTCAGATAGAAAAAAAGCTGTACGAGAAGTCGAAAAAGAAAGCATGACAAAATGTCCTCATTGTGGTTCCGAGGAGTATTATGTGAAAACTAGAATTTATGGAAAATGTGACCATTATCGCAGATTTGATGGTAAGGAAACAGATAATAGCGGAATGCACGATAATTTAACTTACGTTGATGGTACGATTGCTTATTGTGCTGAATGTAAAAAAAGATTATTTAGGTTAGAGGAAGAATGCTGATAACTATAACTAATCAAGAGAGAATAGATTGATTTATCAAACAGAATTCTATTCAGCAACTAGTAGTAAATGACTCTTTAAACTATCTAACTCTTTATCTTTTTTAATGACAAAGTTTTCTTTGCCTATGTCCACGTTATTTCTGTTTGAAATTTTAATTTCTTGAACAAGTTTGTCTTTTTTATAAAAATTTATATGGTATTCAAATTGATCCCTTTGTTCTGGCGTCAGTTCCATATCGAAACGTTGAGCATTTTCATCAGATTCATCAAACAAAAGGTTTATGTTTCCCAATAATGTTTTTAAGAAGTTTTGGTCTTGAGCTGTCCATTTCCGTTCTTGATCTTCATTGTCTTTAACCAAAATAATTGCTTTATCAACTTCATCTATAGAAACAACAGTATTGGTACTTTGTTTGCAAGCAACCAGAAACATAAAGCTAGCAATTGACAAAATCGTCATAACAAAAAAATTACTTTTTTTCATTTTTATCACTCCTTATTTGGATTTTTTCCTCAATAACATTATACAATATCTCGAAAAAATCTGCTTACTGTAGTGATAAGTTAGAGCACAAAAGATTTAAATGGTAAAAATAAATGATTATGTAACGTAATAAGCAGAAAGGAAGAAAATAATGGAGCAAATAATTAAGTCTTTACAAGAATTAGTAGATATTCAGGGAAAAGATGGTACATGGAATCATAACGAATATATGTTAGGTATGTTCAATGGCATGGAACTCATGTTGGCAACAGTTGAAGAGCGAGAACCTAAGTTTAGAAAATTGCCATCAAAGGAATGAGATTTTGCCGATAATACAGAGTAATAAAAAGCAAACAGAAAGGATCTTACATGGAAAACAAATTAGACCTAACAGCATTATTAGAATATGTGGATCCGTCAACACTTAACTATCAAGAATGGGTCAACGTAGGTATGGCCCTCAAAGAAGAAGGATATTCAGTTGCCGATTGGGAAGAATGGAGTAGTCGAGATCCTAGGCGTTACCATGATGGTGAATGCTTTAAAAAATGGGAGTCTTTCCAAGGGACAGGCTCACCAGTGACAGGAGCTACTATCACACAGTTAGCTAAGGAAAATGGCTGGAAAAGTAAATGGGCAGATGCCGATGATACATTCTTTGATTGGAATGACAGCTTTATTCCAACAGCTGTAGATAAAGACTATAAATTAGTCAATACAGATTGGGTACTTGGTCAAGAAATAGCTGAGCCTAAAAACTGGAATCCATCGAAACAGATTATTGATTATTTGGAAGCAGTATTCAATCCAGGGGATATTATTGGCTACGTGAATGACGGTTATCTCCACACTAATGGCGAGGTTGAAAAATGGATCCCTAAAAGTTCAGGTGTCTATACTAAAACTGCAGGAGATATTATCCAAGGGTTGAAAAACTCCGGCGGAGACATCGGTGCAGTTATGGGGGATCCCAATCCTGACTCTGGAGCATGGATCCGATTTAATCCGCTAGATGGCCAAGGCGTTAAAAACACGAATGTTTCAGAATTTAAATATGCTCTAGTTGAATCAGATAATATGAGCATCGAACAACAAAATGAGATTATCCGGGAGCTGGAACTGCCAGTAGTTGCTTTATCATTTAGTGGCAGCAAAAGCCTTCATGCCATCGTAAAAATTGATGCAGTGAACTATCCTCAATATCAGGAACGAGTAGATTACCTATATAAAATCGTTGAAAAAAATGGCTTGAAAGTGGATAAGCAAAATAAAAATCCTTCTCGTTTAACTAGATTGCCGGGGTTTGTCCGTCAAGGAAAAAAACAATTTTTAGTTGATACTAATATCGGGAAATCTTCTTGGGAAGAATGGCAAGAATACATTGAGGATATGAATGATAATTTGCCTGATCCTGAAAACTTAGATGATTTGTTTGAACAAAAAATCGAGTTGGCTCCTGAATTAATTAAGGGAATGCTGAGACAGGGTCACAAAATGCTAATTGCTGGACCTTCAAAAGCAGGGAAGTCTTTCTCGTTGATGCAATTAGCGATAGCTATTGCTGAAGGCCGTGAGTGGTTTGGCTTTCCATGCGCACAGGGGAAAGTTTTATATGTGAATTTAGAGTTGGATGGCAATTCTGCAAAAATGAGATTCATTGAAATCTACAACAAATTAAACAAAGGGCATGAACATGTATCTAATATTGATATTTGGAATTTGCGTGGGAAAACGAGTCCAATGGATAAATTAGCACCTAAATTAATCAGGAGAGCACAAAAACAAAACTATATTGCAGTTATCATCGACCCGATTTATAAAGTGTTGACTGGAGACGAGAACAGTGCCCATGAAATGGCTAACTTTACCAATCAGTTTGATAAGATAGCGACTGAATTAAATTGTGCAGTAATTTACTGTCACCATCATTCAAAGGGTAGTCAAGGCGGGAAAAATTCGATTGACCGTTCAAGTGGATCCGGAGTATTCGCCAGGGATCCCGATGCAATTTTGGATTTAATAGAATTGCCAGTGACTGAAGATCGCTATGCACAACTTGAAAACCAAGTACAATGCCAGGTTTATGTGAATGCTATCAGAAAATACAATCCTACATATAATCAGATCAGCCAAGATGATGAGTTAAGTTTTAAACAAATGAGCTATCATTTGAATGCTGCCATTACAGGAAAACAAATTAAACAACTGATTGATAAAGAAAGAAGCGAAGCTATGAAATCAGCTCGACTAGCAAGCGCTTGGAGAATTGAAGGCATACTGAGGGAGTTCCCTAGATTAAAGCCAGTCAATGTTTGGTTTAAATATCCGATCCATGAAATAGATGAGTCGCTTCAAGATATTAAATTAGAAGATGATCCAAAAGAGAAATGGAAAAAAGGCACAAAGAAAGCGAATGAAAGTCGTAGTGAAAAAAGTAAAAAAGAATTAGAAGAGGCGTTCAACGTTTTGAGTGATACTGGCGATCCGGTAGATGTAAAAGCAATTGCTGATTATTTAGAAATTGCTAGAAGCGCTGTTTATGCTAGGGTAAAAAAACATAAGAAATTTTTAGTTTCAGATGGAACAATCATTAAAAAAGATGTCAACGAGTCTGTCATATCTAAATAGAGTTGACTGGCGTTGACAGTGCTTATTTATCCGTCTAAGGCTAAATAGAGTTGACTGGCGTTGACAACCCTTAGAAACGTTGTCGTACCGCTGTCCGCCGTTCTTGTCTACTCTCCCTTTTCAAGGGATAGAGTAGACAATAGAACGCAGCGTGACAAATTTTGGAACTGACAGAGAGAAAAAACAAAGGTATATACCACCTTAAAATAACGGAAAAAGAGGTGTTAACATGATTGAGTTTTTTATGGCGATGAGACCGCCGACGACCACTCACCAACAAAAACAAGTGCAGGTAGTTTATGATCATAAAAAAAAGAAACACGTTCCCGTTTTTTATGAAGATGATAAATTGAAAGCAGCACGAAATAAGTTGATGGCTCACTTAGGAAAATATGTGCCGGAAGAAAAAATGACTGGCCCACTTAGAGTGGTAGTCAAGTGGTTGTTTCCTAGAACTGGCAAACGAAAAAATGGTGAGTACAAAGATACAAAGCCAGATTTGGATAATAGTAATAAGCTGTTGCAGGATTGTATGGAAAACTTAGGCTTTTATAAAAACGATGCACAGATTGCCAGTCTCGTTGTAGAAAAATTTTGGGCAGACAAGCCGGGTATCTATATAAAAATTGAAGAGGTGACGTAATGGATTATGACGCATTCTTCAAAGATGTTGCTATGTGGATCAATCAATCTAACCAAAATCAATTAAAATTTGGATTTGGCTCGGATGAGTTTTGGGAATGGGTGATGTTCTCTTCAGGAGAAATTTGTAATAAATACGAAAACAAGCCGATAGTCCTTAAACAATTCAATATGTTGTTATCTTGGCTAGATGAAGCGTATCAAAATTGGAAGAGGTGATTTTATAGTGCGACAACTAACTGAATTGACGGATGAACAATTAAATGTTCTAGCAGAATTAGTGAGTGACAAAGTTGTTAAAAAACAAAAAATTGAGAAGAAAAGAAAAGGAAGTTTAATGTACCACAATACAAAGCTACTTCTTGTAAATTATCATCAGTTAAAAAAACATTGCGAAATCGTTAACGAACAGGTAACGGAGCAACTCGGAAGTTTGTGGAGTGATTGGCGTTTTGATTTGGACACTCTACTAGAGCATAAAGCAAAAACTGCTAAGTTGATGGTCCATGTAGATAAAGCTTTAAAAAAATATCAAGATGATTGTCGAAAAGCTGTTACTACTGAGGAAAGTAAAAGATTTCAGATCTTGCAATTGAGGTATATCAATCAACCTAGAATGAGTCAATTCGATACTGCAGTTGAATTAAGAATGAATAGAAAGACAATTGCAAGGCACGAAGAAGCAGCGATTCATACTCTTTCCGTTTATATGTATGGTTATGAGTACCTAGAGAAATGGACATAGCGTGGACACAAGGTGGACAACCTTTATGTTATACTGCTATTGTGAAATTAAACTCAATAGAACATGCGAACTCCTGAAAATAACAGGAGTTCTTTTTTATGCCGGCAATCGCCCACAGCTAATATTATATTTATTCACATATATCAATTTAAACCAAGAAAGGTGGTGACCCATCCTTTCACTTTCACTCAAAATTATTTAATTGTGGGCGTTTGAAATATATTGGAGGGAATACACTTGAAAATACAATTAATGGAAATCAGCGAGTTAAATCCTGCTGCATATAATCCAAGAGTCGATCTCGAACCAGGAATGCCAGAATACGAAAAACTAAAGGCATCACTCAAGGAATTCGGTTTCGTTGACCCGCCTATTTTTAATCAACAGACAGGTAATCTCGTTGGTGGCCATCAGCGTGTCAAAGTAGCCAAGGATTTAGGTTATACACGATTACATGTTTCAGTTGTTGATATGACAATCGAGAAAGAAAAACAACTCAATATAGCATTAAACAAAATATCCGGAAAATGGGACGAGGAAAAACTTGTCGAATTGTTAACTCAATTTGAACCGGAAGAAATCTCTTTGACTGGCTTTGACGCTGATGAAGTTGATCAGCTGTTAACAAAATATGAATTTGAACAAGATAATGAAAAACTAATTGTTGAAGATGACTTTCCAACAGTTGAAGTATATGAGGCTATTGATGAACCGACAACTCAGCTTGGACAGTTATTTAAATTAGGGAATCATTTTTTAATGTGTGGTGATGCTACTGATGAGAAATGTGTGGCCAAGCTTATGCAAGGCAAACAAGCAGCGCTTGTTGTGACGGATCCGCCTTACAACATAGCCTTGGAAAGTGATAGCGAAGAATTAAAAAGTTCAGGTGCCGACACTATTCTAAATGATAATATGTCCGATGAAGACTTTGACTCTTTTTTATTCTCAACTTTTAAATCTTTTCGAGAGTTGATGAATGATGATGCAGCTATTTATGTTTTTCATAGCTCCTCGTATCAAAGAGCATTTGAAAATGCAATGAATGTCAATGATATTTTCGTGCGGTCCCAATGTATTTGGGTAAAGAACAGTGTGACATTTGGTTGGAGTCAATATCGATGGCAGCACGAACCTTGTTTTTATGCTCATATTAATAAGCAAGCTCCAGCATGGTATGCAGATCGGAAACAATCGACAGTTTGGCGTGATGATTTAACTGAAGATATTCCATCAACGATTTGGGAAGTATCTCGTGGTGATGTTAATAAATATATTCATCCGACTCAAAAGCCATTGTCTTTGTTGGCTATCCCAATTAGGAACAGCTCTAGGCGTGGTGATATCGTTGTGGATTTGTTTGCCGGGTCCGGAAGCACACTGATGACGTGTCAGGAGTTGGATCGGGTCTGTTACACAATGGAATTAGATCCAAAATTTTGTGATGTGATTTTAAAACGTTTTGAGCAGTACACTAGCATCAAGCCAGAATTAATTTAGGTTACAGGCCTTTCCGGAATCTTGCAACGATTTTATTTGAAAGGCTGTGATAAATATAAAAAAGGCCGAGTGCGCTAACACTCGACCGCTCAACGAGGATCGCTCCCCGAAGACACAGCGAATAGACCGACGTCGGTTTTTTAGACACCGCTGTGTCTAACTTCATTTTATATGATAAGGGAGCGGTCTACAATGGTAAAAAATGATGATTTTTTGGAGTATCAGATAGAAAAAGCGCTAGAACGAAGTGAGACTGTTGAAGAATATCAAAAAATAATTAGAATTGCTTTAGGAAAATGGTTGAGTAACCTGCAGTCAGGAGAAATTAAACTGACCAGTGTATCTGATTTAAAAGTATTAATTGAGGCAGATTTGATGCTAAAAGAAATCGAAGAATAGAAAAACAAAACTCAACAAAAAAGATTGTGAGGTGGTGGCATGATGGATGGCTAGGAAAAGAAGTCCTGAAAGAGATAAAGCATACGAAATATTCCGAAAAGCTAACGGGGACATAATGAATCGTGAAATTGCTAAACAGTTAGGAATTTCTGAAAAAACCGTTAGTGGATGGAAGTCTAAAGATAAATGGCTGGATAAATTGAACGGAGTACTCCAATCAAATGAACGGAGTACTCCGAAAGAAAATAAGAATAAAGGCGGAGCACCGCCAGGTAATCAGAATGCCAAGGGGAATAGAGGTAATTCAAAAGCAGCGGCGCCAAAAAGAAATAAAAACGCAGTTGCTACCGGTGAGTTCACAACTTATTATTCTGATTTATTGTCTGAGGAACAATTAGCAATGCTTGAGGAAGACGTAGATTCTTCCTCGATGCTCATTGAAGAGATTAATCTTCTCAGAATACGTCAGAGAGATATGTATTTATTATTAAAAAAAGCGAATGCTGGTTTGACTGACGTAGAAACTCAAAAACTTTATGAGTTACGTGGAAGAAAAAAAGTTGTTGAATCCAAAAAAGATGGCCGGAAAATTAAAGTTGAGACACCGGATATCGTTATGACAGAGTTGAAGCAGAAGTCAGTTCGCAAGATTGATGATATTTTGCGGATTGAGGAAGCTTTGACCAGGGTATCTAAACGGTTATCTGATGCGTTGAAACAATTCAATGATTTATCCACCGATCAGTTGTTTGTTGAGCCGAAGCTGAGAGAATTAGAAGCTAAGGCTAAGATTATTGAACACACGGCTGATAAGTTAGTGTTGGATAAAGAAAAACAATCTCAAGTATTAGATCTAATTGAGATTGGAAAACAGTTAATAGGCGGTGATACCGATGCTACTGCTGAGTGAGAAGCAGAAAGAAAACATCTATACACCACTTCAGGGAATCGAATTTGAAATGAATGAGGGGACGATTCGCTCCGGAAAAACTTTTAGTGATATCCAGAAGATGGCCATTATCTATGCTGCTAGTCCAGATCAAAATCATCTAGTATCAGCTTATAATCAAGAACAAGCCTATCGTATGTTTATGGATGGGGAAGGTTATGGATTGAAGCATATCTTCAAAAACAATGGAGAAATGCGTAGTGATCGACACGGAGATCATCTGTGGTTAAATTTGCCGAACGGTGAAAAAAAGATTTATTACAAAGGCGGCGGTAAAGCCAACAGTGTTGGTGCTATAACAGGGATGTCATTTGGAACAGTTGTTTTCCTAGAGTTTAATTTATTAAATAAGTTATTCATTGAAGAAAGCACGAGACGTACTTTAGCAGCTGAATTTAGATATCATTTAGCCGAACAGAATCCTCCAGCACCAAATCATCCGAATCTTGAAACATTAGAGCCTTTTATAAAAACAAATAAGTATCGTTTCAGACATTGGCGACCTTTTGATAATCCTATATTAACTGGACAAAGGTTAAAAGATTGGAAGGAACAGTGCGAAGTATCAGATTATTTGTATAATCGTGATTGGTTAGGCAATCGGGTCATGCCAGAAGGAGTTATCTATTTCATGCTGGACACGACAAGTGATAAGCCTAAACATATTAAAAACAATATCACCGGCACAATCGTTGAAGTGTATTTCACGGCGGACGGCGGACAGTCTGATGCGACTACGTGTGCATTGAATGCTGTTGTTCTTGATAAAGGAAAGTTTTATTTATATCGTTTGGCAAACTATTATCACAGTGGAGCGTACAGCGGTGATATTAAAGCCATGAGTACTTATGCAATGGAGATTAAGCGTTTCGTGTCTTGGTGTTATGAACACTTTAGTGATTTACCGCACTGGCAATATTTTTTTGTGGATCCGGCTTGTAAATCATTACGAGAAGAATTGCATAAATTAGGGATAGACACTGATAAAGCTGATAATAACAACCGAGACAAAGTGGGATCCAATGGAACGAAAATAGAAGTAGGAATCGAACGCTGTCAAAATGTATTGGCAGAAGGTCGATTCTTTCTTTTAGAAACCAGTCACAAAGATTCGCTGACGAGTCGAGTGTATGATCATTATAATTTTATTCGTGAAGCTGGAATGTACGCTAGAAACGCTAACGGCTATCCGATAGATTTAAATAACCATGCCATGGATGATTTTAGATATTCTGTTAATTATTTTGTAAAAAACTATTTGAATTGAGGTGATTAAGTGAAGATCATCGAAAATATAAAAAATTGGTTTAGAAAGGCGGGTGATAGTTTGACTGGAAATAATGAATTACAAAGTATCATTGATCATCCCAAAATAGCAATGTCGAAAGATGAATATGAGCGCATTAGGAAAAACAAAGCTTTCTATAGCAATGATTTCCCTGACGTTGAATATTACAATGCTGAAAGACAAAAGGTCACTCGGAAATATAGTTCAATCAATGCAACTAAAATTATGGCCAGTGAACTTGCAAGCCTAGTATTTAATGAAGGCTGCACGATAACTATTGATGACGAAGGCGCACAAGAATTTCTAAATGATATCTTTAAAAAATCAAAGTTCACTAAGAATTTTCGTGAAGAACTAGAAACCGGCTATGCAATTAGTGGTTTAGCATTAAGACCGTATGTTGATCCAAAAACTAATGAAATAAAAATTTCATATTGTTCTGCTGATACTTTTTATCCGTTAAATAGTAATACCAATGACGTGTCAGAAGCTGCAATCGTTACTGTTTCACAACAAGCAGAAGGTCAAGACACGATTTATTACACATTAATAGAATTTCATGAGTGGATGGATAATGGCAAATATTTGATTACTAATGAGCTGTATCGTTCTAAAAGTTCCAGTACAGTTGGCAAACGTGTACCGTTGACTTCAGTAGATAAGTTTGAAAATTTGCAACCTAATGTTTTTATTGAGGGGTTATCACGGCCTTTGTTTGTTTATATAAAACTTGCCGGAAAGAACAACTTGTCACTAGGCTCACCGTTAGGCATGGGTGTTGCTGATAATGGGAAAGCACAGCTTAATAATCTAAATGATACTTATGATCAGTATATGAACGAAGTAAGAAAATCAGCATCTAAACTACTTGTCAGCGATCATTTCATTCGAACGAGAATTGATGACAAAGGGCATCCGATTAGATACATGGATCCGGATACCGATATTTTCCAACTACTCAAAGGCGATTCTGATGAAGTCAAGATCACCGAATTTGTTCCTACTTTGAGAACAGACGAGTTTATTAAAACAATGAATTTTATTTTACAAATTGCTGAAACTAATGTCGGTTTTTCTCCAGGGACATTTTCTTTTGATATTAAAGAGGGAATTAAGACAGCAACAGAAGTTGTCTTTGAAAATTCAAAAACGTATCGAACGAGAGCAGACAATGTACTTTTAATTGAGGAAGCTTTAAAAGAATTAATCGTCACTATTTTTGAATTAGCTCAAGCTTATGACTTATATAAAGGGAACTTATCCTTTGAAATCAATGTAGATTTTGATGATGGTGTGTTTACTGATAAAGACACGAAGTTAGATTATTATATCAAACTACTGGACAATAAATTGATGTCTAGAAAATCCGCAATGATGAAAGCACTTAGTATGTCTGAAGATGAAGCACTCAAAGAGTTGGAAGAAATTAATTCGGACACTGTTCAATCTGTTATCAAAGAAAGTGGTCTTGGTGAGATTATTCAGGATCAATTAATGTTTGGAAAAACGGAGGTGTGATATTTGAGTGAGTAGAGCTGACCAAGATAGGTTAAACTGGCATTCTGCAGATTTAATTAATCGATATGAAGCAATTGAACTTGAAATATTTAAACAGATAGCCAATCGTTTGAAATCTAGAGGGACTGAAGGTATCAATGAATGGTATCTTGAACGAATGGCTGAAACTAGACTCTTCGATTCAAAGTTATATCAAGAGTTGGCTGAAGTAACAGGGATGTCTGAGGAATTAATAAAAAAGGCTGTCGAAGAAACCGCTAGGCAATCTCATAAAGATATTGATTATTATTTGAAGCAAGCTTTGCCGGTTACAGAAGAAATGAATAATCTTGACCAGATTATGAAGGCTTATCAAGATCAAGTTTTTATTAATTTAAATAATTATGTCAATCAGACACTGATATCTACTATGTTTGGTGAAGGTCCTATCATGAAAATGTATGAGAATGTATTGAATGATACAATGGCATCTTTTGCCAGTGGGAATATTACTTTAAAACAAGCAATCGAAAAATCTATTTTAGATTGGGCAAGTAAAGGCATTCCATCAGCATTTATTGACAGGGGTGGCCATACATGGAGCTTAGAACGATACGTTGATGTTGTCATGAGGTCCACACTTAATCGAGTATATAATCAAGTCAGAACTGATCGAATGGATGAGTTTGGTGTTCATACAGTGAAAATGAGCTCACTTTATGATGCCGCACCTAGATGTGCGCACTGTCAAGGGCAAGTATTGGATATGCGTCCGATAGTTCTTAATGACAGTGAGTATCCATCCATTTACGAATTTGGTTACGGAGAAGCTAGTGGGACTTTGGGGATTAACTGCCGACATTCTATATTTCCATTTATTCCAGGCGTAAATATTGATAGAGAGCCAACTATCAATCCAGAAGAAGCGATTGAACGCTCGAAAGTACGGGACAAGCAACGAGAAATTGAGCGACGTATTCGTAAAACAAAGAAAAATGTCATTGTTTTAAAGGAATTAAATAGTTCTAGCGTAGAAAAGTATCAATTATTGTTAAGGAAGCAGCAGGCTGAAATGCGAAAGTTGCTAGCAGGTGCAGACTGGTTGAGTCGTAATTATGGGCGTGAAAAAGTGATAACACCTAAAGAGGTATTAATGAGAGGTGGGTTTTAACGATGAGCCAAAGGTTTGAGTGCGGTAAGTGTGGAAAGATGACGAGGTTTAAAAAAAGGCAAAGCAGGTTAAAAAATAGAGTAGTTCATACTTATGCGCAGTGTGAATATTGTAAAGCTAAGGCAACAATTTGTTATACGGATCCTAAGGTAAGGGAAATGTTAAAAAAACAAAGAAGCACCAAGGGAGAAATGGAAAAGAAAAGTCTTGCTGAATCAATTACCGTTGCAATGAATCTATTGAAAAATGAGTACGAATAGTTTTGGTAGTAAAGCATAGCAATCGCTAGGCTTTTTATTTTTCGTCTTTTTAGCATTTGTAGACGTTAAAGAACAAAGCTCCAATCGTGGTCGTAGCCACGTAAAACAATCGAAAGGATGTATTGAAATGAAAAGAGAAGAATTAAAAGAATTAGGTTTGACTGATGAGCAATTAGAGTCTGTGATTGCGCTGCATGGCAAGACCACAAATGACTTAAAGACTCAAGTAAATGAGCTGGAGGGGGAGAGGAATCGTTATAAAGAACAACTAGATGCAAATCAAGCAGAGCTTGATACCTTGAAAGAAAAAGCTGAAGGTAACGAAGAGTTAACGACTCAATTAGCTGAGTTGCAAACCAAATATAATGAAGCTGAAACAGAAGCGGAAACTAAACTAGCGAATCAGAAAAAAGACTTTGCTATTCGCTTGGCGCTGAAGGAAGCTAATCCTGCAGATGAAGACATCGTATTGAATCTGTTAAATCAAGAAACAATCCAAGTGACTGACAAAGGCTTGTTAGGGTTAGAAGAGCAGTTGAAGACGTTACAAGAAGAAAAAGCTTTCTTGTTCCAACAAAATGAACCACAGAATACGGATCCTAAGCCGCAAATTTTCACTCCTGGCAATCCTAATGGGGGGGACGACAAGCCATTGGATCCATTTGAAGCAAAATTAGCAAAATATAATTAAGAAAGAAGGAATTAAATATGGCAGGAGAAAATAACAATCAAGCAGTACGTTCATATCAAAAACAATTCAAGGAGTTATTGCAGGCTGTTTACAAAAGACAAGCATACTTTAGTGAGTTTTTCGGTGGAGGATTAGAAGCCCTAGATGGTGTTACTAATAACAAAACAGCATTTTCCATCAAAACTAGCGATATTCCAGTAGTAGTAGGAACAGCGTATAACAAAGATGCAAATGTAGGTTTTGGAACTGGTACAGGAAAGTCCACACGTTTTGGTGATCGTAAAGAGATTATCTATACAGATACCGACGTGCCTTATGATTGGGAGTGGACATTCCATGAGGGGATTGATCGCCACACTGTTAACAACGACTTTGCTGCAACTATCGCAGACCGTTCCGATTTACAAGCTCAAGCCAAGGTTCAATTGTTCGACAATAAGGGTGGCTTGTTTATCTCAAAAGTTGCTGATAAAACAATTGAATTAGCTGAAATTACAAATGATGCAGTTTTAAAGCTATTTAATGATTTGTCAACAGAATATGTCAATATGGAAGCTATTGGAACTAAAATGGCTTGGGTGAAACCAGCATTATATAATGCCATTGTAGATCATCCAATCACAACCACTGCTAAACATTCTGGAGCTAATATTGATACTAATGGTTTGCTAACCTTTAAAGGGTTTGTCATTAAAGAAGTACCAGAAGTTAAGTTTCAAAGCGAAGAATTGGCTTATACGTCCATCGTTGGTGTTGGAAAACAGTTTACTGGGATCAATACGGCACGGACGATTGAATCTGAGGACTTTGATGGGGTAGCTTTCCAAGGAGCCGGTAAAGCTGGAGAATTTATTTTACCAGCGAACAAAAAGGCTGTTTTGAAAGTTAAGCTAACTGGTGGAACGGGGGAGTAGTACCGCCACAGTCAAGAGTGGCGGCAGTAGATTATAACAGCCTGACTAAAGACCAGTTAAAAGCTATTCTTGACGAACAAGGCATCAGTTATAAGTCTACAGACACTAAAGGCGAGTTAGTCGCTTTGTTAGGAGGTTAGATCATGAATACCTATCTAGCAGAAGAAGAATATAAAAAGATGGGGTTTGCTGAGATTAGCGATCCCTTTTCTTTTCGTGATCTACTTTTTAAAGCTGGATTAATTTTGGACAATATTACTCGTGATTATTATCAATTTGTTAGCTTTAATGATGATCACGAGTGGCGTGTGAAGAAGTTTAAACAAGCGGTTGGTTTGCAAATTGAGTATTTTATGCAAAACGAAGCCAATAGTACATCACAACTCAACGATAGGCCGATGAACGTCACTATTGGACGCACGACAATCTCTAGGGGAGGAAAAGCTCAAACTGTTGAAGGAAGTGAAGTCACTCTGCTGTGTCCTGATGTTCAGATGGTTTTAGAAGGTACCGGATTATTATTTCGGGGGGTCAGCTAATGTTAAAAGTAGATCCTAAAATGTTGGTTGACACCATCAAATACAGTGAATATCAAGGAACAGATGATGTTTATCAAGAAGCTAAGTATGCAGAACCAATCATAATTGATTATGTAAGGATTGATAGAAATCAAGTGTTCTCTCGTGATGCTACCCAAACCAAAGTAATAGCTGAAGCGGTGATATTTTGTTTTGCGAGTGCAACAGATCCTCTGCCTGAATTTAAGGAACAATCACTGATTATTTTTGACGGTAAAGAATATATACTCCAAAGAGTTATTACTAATAAAGAACCGTTTCAAAATGTCATCTTTAATTATGAGTTAGAGGTGTTGTGATGGTCAAAATAAAGGTAGACATAGCCAATATCGAACGCAAGCTGAGTGCAGGAAACCTGAAACGTGCAAGGGTTATTATGATGAACCAAATGTTGATGGATATGCAGCCATTTGTACCCAACGACATGGGAACATTGCAACAGACCGGCACGATTGGTGTAGACAGAAAGTCTTTGCATTGGGTGACGCCTTACGCTAAACCTATGTACTATGGCATGATTAAAAATCTGCATGGCGTTTATTTTATTAAAAATTGGACCACTCCAGGGACTGGTCCTTACTGGGATTTAAGAGCCAAGGGATTGTTTATGTCGGATTGGGAAAAAGTGTTCTTGAGGGGGTTAGGTCTATGACACAATCACTTGATTTTATTGAAGTCTTTACACGCAAACTTGGTGAGTTGAATTTAATTGCGAACCCTAAAACCGGTATCGTGAGTGAGACAGATAGTATAGCTACTAGCTTATTACCGGGAAGTCGGACTGTTGTAAAGTATTATGACGGTACCGAAGAAAAACAAATAAATGTTGAAGTTATGATTAAGACTAAAAGCATAAAACGAGCTATTCAAGATTTAAATACAATTTCCGAGTTTGTTGAGGAGTTAAAAAATCTTGAATCAAATAACCGTAGTTTTCAATTTATAAAGTTTATAAATTCAAGCGAACCTTTCCATAAAGCACAAGATGAGAAAGGTTACTGGCTTTTTTCTTTTAATACGCAAGCCCAAATAATTGTAGAGAGGAAGTAAAATAATATGAATGAAGAATTATTGAAGTTTTTTCTAGCTGAGGCTACGAAGTTTAAAGTTGGGAAAGACAAAGAAGAATTGTTCGATTTAGGTGGTGGGGTAGTTAATATCACACCAACTTTCGAGGAAGAAACAGAAGACGTAACTTACTATATCGGAGGGAAAGAGACCTATGTTACTGGTCTGAATTATCAAATTGATATTGAAGGTCATCGCCTTTATTCTGATGAAACGCAAAACTTTGTCCGCGAGAAATTAGTTAAAGTTTCAGATAGAGATTGCTATCTAGAAATTACTGAACCTGACGGACGTATCTTATCTGGACCAGCCACAGTCTTGAATATTGTACCTTTTGGCGGAGAAGCAGGTCAACGTCAGCAGTTTAACTTCTCAATTAAGTTCAAAGGAACACCTACCGACACACCGAAAGAAACGACTCCCTAATGCGCCCGGTCCAGTTGAAACCGGGGCATCAAATGATGAAGTACTAGGAGAGGAGATAACGGATGAACGAGATACTATTACCGATTAAACGAGATTATTTTCCAATTAAGTTGCAATTCGAAGATGGAAGTACTGCCACTGAAGAGTTCCGTTTTAGCTATTCTGATGAAAACATTAAACGGTTCTATAATGGTATCAGTGAAGTTACTGAAAGAATTGATAAAATAAGCGAAAAAGAAGCTGCAGATGTACTTGGAGAAATTAGTAAAGCTGATGAGTGGCTAAAGGAAGGCTATGATTTCATTTTGGGTCAAGGGTCGTATGAAATCATTAAAAAGCATCAGCCATCTATACTCAATCGAAAGGCCCTATATTTAACTTTGGTTGAGTTTATAACGAAAGCAATCAATGATTTCAAAGAAGAGCAAGATCGAAAAGAAGCTGAAATGTTTGAAATTGATAAGTAGGTGATGGAATGTTTTCTCTTTTTAGAGATTTTGACAATACTATCACCATTGATTCCAAAAAATATGAATTTGATTGTAGCTTTAACGTTGTGCTTGCTAATTTAGAACTTTCTCAAAATTCTAATATCAGTGATCAGTCGAAAGCTAGAGTAACCTTAAAAAATTACTTAGGTCTTTCTTATGATGAAATTGATCAATGGGATCTTAATGAACAAGCATTAATTTGTGCAGAAATTTCCAAAAAGTTATTTGGCAAAGCAAATGAAGAAATACAAACTACTGATTCAAACGTAGAAGATAAGTCGGTGTACTCATTCGTTGAGGATGCCGGCTTTATTTTTGCATCTTTTTTGAAAGATTATGGCATCAATTTGTTAAAAGAAAGAAACAAAATGCAATGGCATGAGTTCAAAGCTTTGTTTATCAGTCTTTCAGGAGATACAAAAATTGCAGAAGTGATGCAAATTAGATTGTGGAAACCATCAACAGATACACCAAAAGAACGTATTAAAGAAATGGAAGATCTTAAAAAAATCTACACTTTGAGATCTCCTCAAGACGAATTAGAAAGACAATTGATGGAGACTCAGTTGGAATTTGAAAAACAAAAAATGGCTTTAATGAACGAAGCAGAACGTGTTGCTTATGCTAAAAAAAGACTAAATGAGTTAAGAGAGGGGGTTAACTATGGCTGATGGCAGAGTTGTTATTGAAATAGAAATGGAAGATGGGTCAGTGGTTAAAGGTGTAGCTGATTTAAAAAAGCAGTTAGGCGGCATTCCACAACCAGCTCAAAAAGCCGAAAGCAGTATAAAAAATATGGTGACCTCTCTTGGTTTAGTTAAAGTAGCTGCAGCTGGATTGGGAGTTCTGAAAAATTCTCTAGATGCTGCAATAAGTCGTTTTGATACGATGGAACGTTTTCCTAAGGTGTTAGGAGCACTTGGTTTTTCTGCTGAAGAATCAGGAGTCAGCGTTGATAAATTAGCTGATGGTATTGATGGCTTACCAACAAAGCTTGATGAAGTCGTTTCTACCGCCCAGCGGATGACTGCTATTACTGGAAATCTCAATCGATCAACGGATGCTACTTTAGCATTGAATAATGCCATGTTAGCGAGTGGGGCTAGTACAGCTGATGCAAACAGAGGGATGGAGCAATATATCCAAATGCTATCCACCGGCCAAGTGGATTTACAATCTTGGAAAACTTTGCAAGAAACTATGCCGATTGGTTTACAAAAAACTGCTGAAGCAATGGGTTATGTGGGAGAGACAGCTCAACGAGATTTATATGATGCGTTAAAAGCTGGTGAGATTACATTTAGAGATTTTGAAAGCCAACTGATTAAGCTTGGTACAGGTACCGGTGAACTTGCCGAACTTGCGAAAGTAAACAGTGAAGGTATTGCGACTTCATTTGGTAACCTAAAAAATGCAGTATCTAAAGGCTTGGCTAACATTCTAAAAAGCTTTGATAATCTTTCCAAAGCAGTGACTGGTCAAACAATTGCTAAAAATATTGATGGAATGAAAGTAGTCATAAATGCTGCATTTAAAAGCATGGGAACCGCTATTGAATTAACTACTCCATTATTTAAGGTGTTTGCAAGTGTTGTTAAAGGAACGGTTTCTGTTGGGAAAACCTTATCTCCTGTTTTGATGGGTGTAGCAGTTGCCTACGGTGCTTTGAAAATAATTGATGGGATTAACTCCTTAATATTAGGAAATCATGCTGCTTTACAAATGGCAGCAATGAGTGGAAAGGCTTTGACAATTGTTACCAAAGGAAAAATGGCAGCACAGATTGCGGATACGACAGCGACAAAAGCAGATGTGATTGCTAAATCAGCACAAAATGGAGTCATTAGTATATCAACTGCTTTGATTGGTGTTTTAACTGGAGGGATCAGCGCTCATACGGTGGTTACGACTTTGGCTACTGCTGCGACAACCGCTTTTAGTACCGCTTTAAAAGTGATGACAGGTCCTATCGGTTGGGTAGTTGCAGGTATAGGTACATTAGTTGCTGCTGGAACTGCTTTATTTAAATGGTTAAATAAAGAAACTGAAGCGTCGAAACAACTAAATAAAGAGCAGTCTAAATTGGTTGATTCGACTCAGCAGTTAGCAGATGCCACCAAGCAAAATAGTATTAATAGAAAAGATGAAATAAGCCATTTAGAAAACAGCAAGAAAGCTTATCAAGATGTGGCAAAAAGTGTATCAGATTTGGCATCTAAGGAAAAGCTAACTGCCGGAGAAAAAAAATCTTTAAAGGAGCAGATTGAACAACTAAATCAAGCCTATGGAGATTTAAACTTACAGTATAGTGAAGAAACTGGCAATCTATCAATGTCAACGGAAGCTTTAAAACAAAAGATAGCAGCTTATGGAGATCAAGATAAGTTAATCGAATCACAACAACAACTACTTGATATTTCAAAAGAGCAAAATGAAGTTGACGCCAAAATCAAAGAGATTTCGGAACTGCGTGAGGAATGGAATCAAAAACTTGAAGACGGTGTTGTTAAGAAAAAAGAAGCAAAAGAGGCAACTAAAGAACTAGATGAACAGGAAACTATCTTAAAAGAAAATCAAGCAGCTCTTAAAGATGAATTTACTTCAACACAGGAAACACTAACCAATGCTATGAATTCAGTTACTGAGGCTACTGAAAATGGTGTGTTACGTCAAGTTGTGTCGTATGAATCACTGTCAGAAGCACAAAGAACTGCTGTGGATGGCATGCGAGAGAAGTGGCTTGAATATTCCGAAGCAGCGACTGAGATGTTTGATACTCTTAGCGACAAGCAAGAAATGTCTGTTGCACAGATGACTTCAAATATGGAAGAAAATCAACGTGTTATTAGCGAATGGGCGGATAACATAGCTATTTTGGCTGAACGTGGTGTTGATGAAGGACTTTTGAATAAACTACGTGATGCGGGTCCGGAATCAGCAGGACACGTAGCAGCAATGGTTGGCGCTTCAGATGAAGAGTTACAAAAAATGAATGAAGTATTTAAGAACGGAGGAACAACAGCAACCACTGCATTAAAAACTGCCTTTGACACAGAGGGGCAAGGTGTTAGCGCAAGCGTTGAAAAGATGATTACTGGTGTTTCAAGTTCTTTGAAAACTTCTATAGCCGCCGCTGACTTTAAGAGTTTAGGGAAAGAAGTGCCATCAGGAGTTGCTAAAGGTATTACTGATAGTACATCGGATGCTAAAGATTCGAGTGAAAAACTCGCCAAAGAAACCAGTTCTTCTTTTAAAAATGAATTAGCCATTCATAGTCCATCCAAAAAATTCATGGATTTTGGTAAAAACATCGTTCAAGGATTAACCAATGGAATTAATAATAATAGCTCAAATGCAAAATCAGCTATAACGAAAGTCGCTAATTCATTAAGAACTACATTCAATCCTTTACCAAGTCAGATGAGGTCAATTGGGGCCCAGATCATGTCCGGTCTTGCTAGTGGAATCTATGCCAATTCAGGAGTGGCAATCTCAGCTGCAAATAGTGTTGCTTCAAGAATTAAAGCAACTATTCAACGAGCAATGGATATTAATTCACCATCACGTTGGATGAAAAATTTTATTGGTAAAAACATGATGGTTGGTTGGGGAGATGGTATTGACTTATACTCCAAACTTCCAATTTCATCTATGCAAAAAGCGGTTAGTCAAATAAAATTACCGGCAATTCGAGCAGAGCAGGTCATAGGTAATGCTCCAGTATTTGCAGGTGTTGGACACAGTATTATTAATAACACGAATAATAATTACAATCAAAACCATAAATATCCACCGATATACATCGAGAATGTCTTAGAGGTTGACGGGAAAGAGATAGCACGGTCAACTGCACCATATACAGAAAAAGAATTGGAGAGATTTACAAAAAGGCGTATGCGAAAGGATGGTGATAGATAGTGAGTGATTTTAAAGTATGGTTTGGAGAGCTGGAAATCACTAAATATCTTCAAGTGACCAACCTTGATCGTGGCATTGGAATGACGGTGGAACCTGACCTTCAAAAGGTTGGTAATGCGGCAGGGAAGAAATTCCAGCAAGTGCAATTCCATGAAAAGACGATACCAATGGGGTTTGTCCTACGGTACGATTTGATTGCTAAGCGTAGAGAACTGGCTAAACTACTCATTGTATCTGAGCCAAAACCTTTGATTTTTAGTGATGAGCCTGACAAATATTATTTGGCTGTGCCGACTGGAGACATCAATGTTGCCGAAAAAAGCTTTCTCGGGTTTGGAGATATTGAATGGGTGATTCCAGATGGTTTAGCTCATTCTATTGATGAAACAGAGCTGGTATTACCAAATGATACAGATATTGTTGAAATCAACTATGAAGGTAGTGCGCCGATACCAGTCAGTTTTGAATTTAAGCACTCGACAGAGAACGGCTTTCTTGGAATTGCCGACTCTAACGACAATGCTGTACAAGTTGGGAATGCACTTGAGGTGGACGGTGTGGATGTCAACGCCAGCGAACGCTTGCTTTATGATGATTTTCTACCGCCAACTCGTAATAAATGGCGTGATAACAATGGTTTTATCCGATATGCAGAACATGTCAGCGCAGTTCAAAATGGCGTGCTACGCTTTGGGACAGACGCCAACGGCCGGACTAGAACGATCACTGACTCGTTTGGAGACACAGCGACTCATGATGGCTGGACAGGACCGTCTATCTACCGTGAACTTGATGTTGATACTAACGGATCTAAGACTGCTAAAGATTGGTGGATGAGGGCCTATACTCACTTTTATGCTCACAACAATGTCCGAGGCACTCAGGAGTTGGGATTTCAAGAAATCAACATCACGGACGCTGAGGGGAATTTTTTAGCCGGGATATTGTGGTGGAAACGAGCAAAGGGTACCGTCCGATCAACGTGTGAGTTTTGGGTTAAGCAACAATTAGTTTGGCGAGAAAATTCTGATCGGTGGAATGATTTTATCGGTCAAACCATCATAGAAAAACGGGGAGACACATTCACGTTTGCCATGGATAAACTGGAGCGAGGTAGTAAAAACACCAGTCAACGGTTTACGTACCGTGATCCTAGCTTAGCGGAAGTGGAAGCGGCCGGTGTGACTTATTGGAACGGTGCTTGGAAAACTGACTATCCAACGGATATGGCAATCTACGAGCTAGAACTTAAAAAGCATAACGTTGAGTATTGGCAGGATATTCCTAATATGTTTTCGCCGGGCGATAAAGTCAATGTGGCCTGCACGGATCGTAAGGTAGAAACCTACGTCAATGATGGCTTAAATGTGGATATCCAAGAAATGGCATCTAAACCGATTATGTTGGTTCCGGGAAAAAATGAGATAGGGATTGCCTATTCGGACTTTTCGGCAAGACCCGAAATGAAATTAACCTACAGAGAAAGGTGGTTATAATCATTGAAACCTTTACTGTATTTACAAACCATGAACTCAACATCCATCGGGGTCATGGCTGATTATTACAACGATAGCCATGTTATCAATGTAGAAAGCGGCAGCTCGACCTTTGATTTCGAGGTTGAGAAAACTAAAGAAAACGCTAGATTGCTATCGGAGACACGCTTTATCTCTTTTAGGGATGACAAAGGGAATGCTTGGAAGTTTAGTCTGTTTGGTAATGAGATTGAAGAGGATCACGATCGATACATTATTCGGACGGAAAATCTCGGCTATGAACTGATTAATAAAGTCATGAACAGATGGGAGAAATTTCCACAGCCTAATCCGTTTGAATATTACTTTAATTTATGCGCTCAAGGTACAGGATGGGAGATTGGTATCAATGAGATTTCCCACATGTCTAGAGTGGTGGAGTACGAAGGACGTGCTACTGCCAAAAAGCGAATCAATGAACTGTTGAACGCCTTTGACAATGCAGAGATTGATTATCAAGTCATCATGCATAACTCAAAAGTGATTAAAAAGGTAGCCAATATCTATCGTCAGCGTGGTAGAGAGCGATCAGATGTCCAGCTTGTTTATGGTGACACTGTCACCAATATTACTAAAACCGTAGACACAAGCGACTTAAGGACAGCTATTGCTGGAGTTGGGAAGGCTAAAGAAGGAAATGAAGATGTCTACTTTAGGGATATAGAATATGATGATGGCGACTTTTTTACTACAAAAGGCGCTGTCTTTTTACGCAGTCGCAAGGCTCACCAACAGTACGATGATAATGAGGCAGTGTACAACGAGGACTATTGGGACTATGACACGGACAATCAAGACACGCTGTTTAAACAGACTCTCGCTGAGTTAAAACGTCGAGTGCAGCCAAAAATCAATTATGAGGTTGACTTGGTGGAGGTGGACGAAAATCTAGAAGTCGGGGACTTTGTCAGTGTGATCGACCACGACTACAATCCGCCTCTTTACCTGAAAGCACGAGTGCTGGAGATTGACAAATGCTATTCCGAACCAAGCCGTAGCAAAGCGTTGTTTGGGAATTTTAGGATCGTGGAGTCGAGTATCGATGCCAGAATCAAGAAACTACAGGAGCAGTTAAATAGTCTTAAAATTGAGACTCCCTCCCTTTGGGTTAGATATGCTGACGATGATCAAGGGAACGGTATATCAGCTAGTCCGGCAGGTAAAAAGTATATGGCGGTTAAGACTGTCATCAATCAACCAGTGCCATCAGATGATCCGGCAGATTACGTAGGTTTGTGGATAAAAGTGGAAGGTTCTCAAGGGATTCCCGGTACTAATAAATATATATGGCGTAAGTATGCAGACACGGTCAGCGGTGGCGGTATGTCGGACTATCCGGATGGCAAAGCCTACATCGGTATGGCGTATAACAAGGACACACCAACGGCAAGTAATAATCCAAAAGATTACGAGTGGTTTTTAGCTAAAGGTAATGATGGCCAAGACGGCGCCAAAGGGGATAAAGGTGATCCCGGTGCCACAGGAAACACGGGTCCGAAAGGTGAAGATGGCACTGGCATAGCTGCAAGTAAAGTTACTTACCAAGCATCAATAGGAGGAACTAGTCCGCCAACAGGTGTTTGGACGACCGGTATACCTTCCGTGGGAGCTAATCAATATCTATGGACAAAGACGGAGCTGTCCTACACTGACGGAACTAAGACAGTGTCATATAGTGTTGGGAAAATGGGAGCTGATGGCAAGGATGGAGAAACTGGTCAACCGGGTGCAACAGGTCCGCAAGGGCCCGCAGGAGCAACAGGCAATGGCATCAAATCCATCGTGGAACAGTATTATATTTCAACATCACCCACCACTCAAACGGGGGGTGTGTGGTCTACCACAGTACCTAATAACGCTGATCCAACCAAATTTGTGTGGCGAAGAATATTAACTACTTATACAAATGGCACCACTAGCACATCTGCTCCTGCATTAGTTTTAGGTATGACAGGTAGTTATCCAATTATATCAGTGACAGAACCTGTCGGAGTAAGCGAAGGGCAGCAATGGTGGAGAACTGATGCTGTAGGTAACGTGACTGGATTTTATATCTTAAAGGGTGGCAAATGGCAAGCGCAGACCATAGAACAGTCATTGTTAAATATCGTTGAACTAAACGCAATCAAAATAACAAGTGCGGAGATAATAGCTAGTACCTTATCAGGGTCTAAATTTATCAACTCTGGTGATTATGCAGAGGGAAATGTTACCCTGAATTATGTTTCCGAAGATGTGGGAGTCAAAACGGTGACTTGGAAAATTGCAGGTGATCCGCAAAATGGAAAATTCACACAATCCCCAAGTGGGATGACGTCTATATCCTATTCTGACGCTACTAAAAACACTATATTATGGGATTGGGAAGCAGGTTCAGGTGGGTTCAGGGTATCAAGCGGCAGTGCTGCATCAAACAATCTTGTTCAGTCGGCTGTAAGTCCCATGGGAATTGCTATGCGAGACTACAGAGAGCCTTATGGTATCGTCAATCTAACGTATAAAGATTTGATGACTATCCCAACAACTGCCTTTTCGTCAGGGATGTACAAGTCAGGTTTTACTGAGTATGATTCCGGAGACGCCAACCAGCCAAGGTATAGCAGACAAAATAGAATTGTGCAGCTAACAGGTGCAATTAAACCGACGGTAGAAATAGCCGCAGGAGCGCAGGTGACATTAGCCACATTGCCCGTTGGTGTTAGACCTAAACAGTGGGTTAAGACAATTATGCAGGGATCCGGCATGAACAGATACCTATTGGATATTGATATGTCTGGAAACATGATTTTATCTCGTTATGGAGTAACATCCCAATCTGCAGCTGGCGTAGGGTCTTGGTTAAACATAGCTGTCATGTATGTGGCAGGAGATTAAAGGAGGGAGATAATTATTGGACTTTAAAAAATTTTGTGAAGAATTACTGGAATCTCAAAAAAATAAGAGGCTGTCAGATTACTGCTTGAAGCATTGGCATGGTGCGCTACTAGTTTTGGGAGAAGTCACACTGAAGATGGACCAGTTGGTAGAAATCGCACAAGCTATTGTTAATAATGAATTGTTGGAAGATGAATACTGGCAGTTGGTTAAAAAGTTTATATCTGAGTATGAGTCTACTTAAAAGTAGGCTATTTATTTTTTAATGGGGTGAGACATGTTTAATACGTTGTTAGAGCTAAACGCCTTGGTGCTGATACTTTTAGGAGTACCACTATTGAGCGGCTTATGGCAGATAGCTAAGTTTTTTAAAAATTATTTTGATAAAAAGAAGAAACAAAATCAAGAAATTGTTGATAGTATGACAGCAATTAGACGAATTGTGGAAGATCTTGAATCGAAGAGCAGACGAACGGAACAGATGGAAAAAATAAACTCTGAAGCTAATATCGCTATACTGCACAACAAAATTTACAAGACAGCTAGGGGATATATTGAGCGTGGCTGGGTGACAGTCGAGGAATTAAACGATTTAGAATGTCTACACACGTCATATAAGGAATATGGCGGTAACGGTACAGGAGATCGATTGTATAACAGTGTACTAGAGTTAAAAATTAAAGAATTACATTAGGAGAGTGGAAAAATGGAATTTGAAAATTATATTATTTTGATGTCGTTTTTAGGTAGCTTGGTGGTAGGTTTTGTGATTAAACACACAGCTATTTTTCACAAGCTAGCCAATGACTTTATACCTTTGATAGTAGCAGTTGTAGGGTCGGTTGTAGCGTGTCTGACACAAGGCGTTAACGTTGAGAGTATCATCTTTGGTGCAATCAGCGGATTGGCATCTACAGGGGCGCATCAGGCATTTACGAGGTTTATCAATCGTAATAATGAGGAGGAGCAACTTTAATCGGTTGCTCTTTTATTTTTGGAAAGGAAGTGTACTATGTTACCAATTCAAAGAAAAATATCGGCGTATAATTTTTATACCGGAAACAATATCCAGTATATCGTGATTCATGATGTCGGCACAGTTTCTTCTGCTAAAAATAATGTAGATTACTTCAGTGGAGGAAATAGAAATGCATCAGCTCATTATTTTGTTGATGATATCTCAATTTGGCAATCTGTTGAAGATAAAAATGGAGCATGGCACGTAGGCGATGGGTATGGAAAATACGGAATTACAAATACTAATTCTATTGGCATTGAAATGTGTTTAAAAGCGCCATTAACAGTAACTGATAAAACAGTGACCAATACGCTTGAATTGACAAGGCATTTAATGGGCAAGTACAACATCCCGGCTAGTCGAGTAGTTAGGCACTATGATGCCTCAAGAAAAGCATGCCCAGGATCGTTTAAAGCAAATAATTGGTCTAAGTGGATTGAATTTAAAAACAGACTAACAGGAGGAGAAGGTACAGTGTCTAATGATTACAAGTTAATACCAAGTGAGCCATACATGAACCATGTACCGAATATGGTAGGCGAGCAAAAAGACGGTAAGTATATTAAGGCAGTGATTAAAAAAGTACCTACCGAAAAGATGGCCAGCGGTATGGTTGGCTTTATCCGTGAGCATACTAGGGATTTACTGACCAACGGGAATGTTTTTGGTTTAGACTATCCTAACAAGCGGATGCTTAAGTTTGTTGGATTGACCCGGAAACAAGCTAACGACTGGAAAGCTGAGGTTACTAGGTTGGCTCAAGGGCAATATGTCAATTACTCAGCAAGCAACGTCAAGGTTGTTAATGCAGCTGACGGAAAGTCTGCTTGGATTGAGGTTGATAATATATCCAAAGATAACGCAGCCTTTAATCGTTTGAGAAACAACTTGCGTGCCAAGTATGCCCAAGAGCTGTTGGCAACAAGGATCAGCTACAAGAAAGAGTCTGATGGCACCTACACGGTGAGCGTGATCAACATTGAGACAATGGATCGAGCCACGGAAATTGTCCGCAGACTTAGAAGATGGCATCCGGGAGCGACTAACGCCTACAACGATGCCATCGCAATTTTGCAGTATTAAAACCAAAAGCCTATCTCTCACGAGGTAGGCTTGTTTTCAATTAAAATTTATTTATAACTTTCTATTAATGGATCTTGATAGAATATGGAATAATCATTGTATAAAACATTAATACTTTGATATTGAGGCATATCACCGCTAAAAGTTCCAAATATTTGAGAAAAAGTTGTTGATTCGCTGGGACCTAGCTCTAAATCCGATTCATAAAGTGGCAGATTGGTTTCACTACCCGAAATTTTCGAAGTATTAATAAGCGTTAAATTATTAGTTGAAATTTTTAATAGTTTATTTGAAATATTTGTTATGGTTATTCCAAAATACATACCACCTTTTCCGTTATCACCATCAGCAGCTATTTCAGCAATTAGATCACCTTCAGCAGGAATGCTAAGTTCTGGTGATTTGTTGATTGCTTCCTGAGTATTTGTGTTCCCCTTATATTTTTCATTTTCACTATTTAGTTTTTCATTTTCATCTTCTAATTTTTTAATATTTTCCTGCAATTTATCAACTTTTTTTTCAATCTTTTCCAGTTGTTGCATCTCTTTTTTTAAGGATTCAGTAGCTTTAATGTAATTAAATCCAAAAAATAGAGAAATACCGCTGAAAATTGCAACTATAAGCAATGTAAATATGTTTCTCCTATTCATGACTACGCTCCTTTGGGTTTTTGAATTAATTATAGCATGGTTGAGGAAATCTTTTGTGCTATACTTTTTATGGAGGTAGTAAAATGATCGAAAATAAGTATATATTACTATTGGAACAATTAGTCTTGGGGAAAATTGAAGAAATTCATGTCAATTAAACAGAAATGATGGTGTTTCTTGAAGCGTGGAAAGTACGTCCCGATAGAAAATCTATTGTGGGAGAAGCTGGACTAGGCGGAAACATCATTTACAGGTTCAAAAAAGAATAGTTAAAAAATATATCTCTAATTTTTAGATGTAACTTTGTTTTTTTTGTATTTTCTATGTTTTAATTTTAAAATAAAAAAACCACTCTTTCGAGTGGCTGATGAGCAATGGAAATAAGTTTAGCGTGAGTTGGGTTATTTTTTAAACTCATCGTAATAGTATACGTAAAATATTAAGATATATTTTTAAACATTGGATCTATGGTGCAAAATTTTCGTTGCACCACCAGTTGCACCCATAGGATACTATCTATTACTATCTAATACTATCAACGTTAAAAATTATTCTGTTAAACCAATTAAATACAGGTTAATACTATTTATCCAACTTTTATAACTCACTGGAAGGCAGTGTGGGCTAGACATTTTGTATAGGCTAGGAAAGGCTTAGTAAAGCCAATCCTAGCTTTTTTGTTTGCCTTCTTATAGAAAAACCTATCTGAAAACCTATCTATTTGTTAGAAACCTAAATAGTTTGCCAATTTTTGACTCGTGTTTTCAGCTTGTTGCGGTGTAACATGGCTATAAATGTTCATAGTCGTTTTCACATCTTTATGGCCAAGTCGTTTCTGAACTTCGTTAATCGTTGCCCCAGACTCAAACATTAGAGAGCAAGCTGTGTGTCGGAAACCATGAGGTGTGATAACTTCAAAGTCATGACCGGATTCCTTTGCTTTCTTGTATATCCAATCCAGCCAATCGTTAGCGACTTGCGGATAATACAAATTATTTGAAAGATTAGGAAAGAGCAGCTGTTTCTTTTTTGACGTGTTAATACCTAGCTTTAAAAAGTCTTGTTGCATGATATTAATCCATCTACGCATGATCTTAAGTGTTTCATCATCAAGACTAATCGTGCGGTAAGAACTCCTTGTCTTAGGGGTCTGTAAAATAATTTGATCATGCTCGTCTATGGCAATTGTTTTTCCAATCGTTATTGTTTTGTTGAAACTATCAATGTCTGAGACGTACAACGCAAGAGCTTCCGATTTTCTCATTCCGGTAATAGCAAGCAATCGAAAGAATGCCAGGTATCTGTAATTATCCAATGTTTCAACAAATTGAAGAAAATCTTTCAGCTGATCTTTATTATAAAAGTTCGGCTTTTTTTCTTGTTCTTTTCTTCTTGGTAAAATAGTTTTTTTCATAGGATTGGAGTCCATAAGTTCCATAGAAACGCCATAACTCATGACTTGAGCTGTTGCCCGGCGAATATAATGATATTGTTTATACTTGTCATGCCATTCATTCACACACTTTTGACAGTAGGCAACGGTGATTTTATCTAGTTTTAACTTACCAAACTTAGGGATAACATGACCTTCTATAAATCGCCTGTTAGTTGCTACTGTGGAAGGCTTCACGCTCTTTCGATGTTGCAGTAACCAATCATCATATAGTTCTTGAAAAGTGATACTACGCCTGTTTCTTGAAGCTTTAAGAATGCTTGCTTTCAGCTTGTCAAATTCTTGTGTAGCAACTGCTTTTGTATCAAAGCCTTTTCTAGTTGTTACAACTTTCTTTTCTGTAATCGGATCCGTTGCAATGTATCCGCTGAACTGCCATTTTCTCTTATTGTCTTTATCTTTGTATTGTTTAAATGTTGCCATTGTTTTTTTCCTCCTTGTTACTAGCTGGGGGCAAGTATCTAAGAGGTTTATTCCGTATAATCCGATATTTTAGATAAGTTTATTACTTGTTTTAAAGCTTCATTTTTTCCTACACTATTCAGTTTGTCAAAATACTCAATGAGCTTTTGTTTTGTTTCACTTTCAGTTAGAAAAATATTTGAATTATTATGGGAATTCATTTTTGAAGCAAGTTCATCCCAAGTTTTGGCATAGTCACCGTTATTTAAACCTAATCTTGAGTCACTTTCACCAGTAATATATGGGATTGAGGCGGTAAAAATCTCAGACATTTTTTCAAGCTTATCAACTTTGGGATTTCTCTCATTGTTTTCGTATCTCGACAAAGTGACGGGATTTACTCCAATCAATTTTGCTAGTTCATTTTGAGTTAACTTCGCTTCTTTCCTTAATTCTTGAATTCTATTCATAGTCATTAAACCTCCTTACAAAATATACTTTACCATTTTTTTAACCATTTGGCTATAAAACAGTTGACAATTTAACCAAAAGGCTATATAATCTTATTCAAGACAGCCAAAAGGCTAAAAAGAGAGGTGTGAATATGTTTGAAATATCTAAAGATTTATCATGGCAGGTAAGAAAAAAGCGGGCACTATTACGATTAACGATTTCAGAAGTTGCTTCTGAAATGGGCATATCTCGTCAAACTTTAAGGAAAATAGAATCAGAAGAATTAAAGAAAACAACCAAAACTGTTTTTGTAAAAGTTACCAATTGGTTATTAGAAGAACAAGAGGTGATCTAAATGAAACTTGAAGTCGATCTATCGGCAACGGTCGAGCAACAGCTTTCTAGGGTTGCTACAAGAGTTTGGCAACAAGCAATGAAAGAAGAATTTAGAAAATTATATTTTCCTGAATGGATGGATTTAGAAACGACAGCAAAATATTTGAATGTCTCACGATCTAATCTATCAAAATTTATCAAAGAATTAGATTTCCCGGTCAGTGTGATAGCAGGAACAAAACGATGTAACAAATACAAAGTTAATGAATGGATGGAACAGTTTGAATTATGAAAACGATGCTGGGGGCAAGTATTTAGGTGGGAATGCGGATGAGACAAAGATTGAAAGGAGTAGAAAATGCTAGATTTAGTTTTTACAGAAAGTAATAAGTTAGATGAAGAACCGTTTACTACTAGCTTAATCATTTCTCAATATGCAGAAGTTGAGCATAGGGCAATAAGACAACTGGCTAACAAGTACAAAGAGAAGTTAATTGAAATGGGTAGGATAACATTTGAAATGCAACCCTTAGAAACCAATGGTGGATTACAGAAAATCAAAAATTTCAAACTCAATGAAATACAGGCAACTTTTATCATTACTTTATTAAAAAATACAGAACCAGTCGTTCATTTTAAAGCAGAGCTAGCTAAACAGTTTTATCTCATGAAACAAGAACTTATAGAACGTCAACTGCAGCGTAAGAGTGGGAAAGTGGTTAGATTATCCATGACGGATGAAATTAAGCGTGCAGGCTTCACTAAGCCTTATCATTATTCAAACTTCACTCGATTGGCGTATAAGTCTGCAATTGGCTTTTCTTCCACAGAGATCAAGAAGGCAAGGAATATTCCAAAGGGTGGGATTATCGTTGATTTTCTGACAGCTGACGAACTGCAGGCAGTGAATGAGCGTGAGCAGCAGATTGCTACGTTATTGAGTTTAGGATTGGACTACAGGCAGATTCAAAAGATACTTGATAATCAAGGCGTGATTTATCAAACAACGCTAACCATCAAAAAGAAGGAGGAAATGCTTTGTTGAAACTTGTATGGGTCCCAAAGGAGTACAAGAACTTTTCTTTTAGAAAGTTACACCAAGAAATGGAAGAAACACTTGCAGAAGTCAAACGTCAGCAGAAAGCGAATGGCAAAATATATGCTGATTTGATGATACTTCAAAATAAGATTGCCAATTTAACAGAACAAGAAGCAAGACACAATTTATCGGTATTAATTCCATTTTTAGAATCACAATTATCTGATTTGAAAGAGGGTGATTAAATGTTTCGAGTGAGAAGAGTAGGGGCATTGTTAGGAGCATTTTTAGTCGGCGGGTGTATTGGTCATGTATCATCGATTGCTTTACTGATTTTAGCAACAATTTTAAGCGTGAGTTGGTTCATTGTTTATGACGATACGAGTTATCAAATGAAACGGGGTAGTTAAGGTGAAAAAAGGGTATAAAAAAAGTCTTTCCATTACTTTGGCGAGTTGGAAAGACAAGGCTGTTAGAATCCACATTCTACAAGCTATTTATGCCTTTATTATAGCGAAAGTATGATGTTTTTGCAAACTCAAATAAAGGAAAGAGGTTTTATATAGTGAAATTAGAAGGAAAAACAATCAGTAGCGAAAATTTACAGGATCAGTGTACCTCATTAACAAGCTGTTCCCATCAATTAAGTTTAATAAATAATTATTTATCTTGTTTAGCACTTCAACATATTCAAAGTAAAGATAGTCGGGAAGGTCATGCATATATTCTTCATTCATTATTCAATGAAAAAGGCTTAGACAACTTGATGGAAGTAATAGAATCAATTGATACAAAGATTGTTGAAATAGGTAATTATCTTTGTGATGTGGAGGAAATTATTAATGACTGATACAGGAAAAATTATTAAGGAATACGAACAAAAAGAAATAGACTTAATAAATAATTTGAATGGTGAATTAATTTCTATTATTCACTTATGGCAATTTATTGAAAATAGCACCTATCGCTTGGTAGATAAAAAAGATGCCTATGAAAAATGCGAAAGAAATTCTCAAAGTCTGTTAGCGTATGAAGCTTCTGTTTTAGCCGAGCCTTTAAGTGCCTTAGCATTTGAAATAAATTTGAAAATAAAACACTGTAAAGAAATCGTAGATCAATTTGATAAAGTGAGGTGCGAACATTGAAAAACAATCAATTATCTGTCATAGAAAAAGCGGTTTTATCAATGATTCCTCATGGTAAGAATAACCGAAAGCCATTAAAAGAAATTTCTGCAGGCATTGATTTAGATACACGTAGCATTCAAAGCATTATCAATCGTCTTGTGATGGTCTACCACATCCCTATATGTGCTTTAAGAGAAACAGGGGGTGTTTATATCCCATTGACGGAGGAAGAACGTCAAGAAGGTTTAAAGGGACTAAAAAGCCAAGCAAGTGATATGAACCGCCGAATTGAAATTGTAGAGAGTGTAGATTTGAATAAAAGGGTAATGGAAACAGAAAGAGAAGTGATTTCATGATTTACATTGGTAAGGTTAGGCCGTCTATTATGTGTGAGCCATTAGATCAAGAAATTATAGATTTTTTTAGTGGGTATCAACCACTTCAAATAAAAGTCTCTAATAATCAAGAAGAACAGACAAAAATTAAAACCATGAAAATAGATGGATTCATAGCTGGTGAAATGAGTTCTCTAATACGCAAGAATGACAATTTAATCAATCGGGATTGTTTGATTTTAGATTTAGATGATGTCATTCAATCAGAAGAAGGACTTGTCAAAGTTATCTTAGAAAAACTTAGCAAATATGAATACGTGCTTTATCCAAGCATGACCCATGGTATTAATGGGGTGCGGTATCGCTTAGTGATTCCTTTGGATAAGCCAGTAACAGAACAAGATTATAAGTTATTAGTTTACTTTTTTACTAATAAGGTGCTGGATGGGGTGATCCATAAAGCCGACCAATCCAATTTAACTTGGTCGCAAATTATGTTGTTACCCGTTTTAACGCAACATATCACTGTAGAACAGATACACATTCATAAAAGCGAAAGTAAGTTATCGGTTGAAAAAATCCTTAAAGCAGCCAAACGTTGGGAGAAAGATTATACTCCCGATACCGGAGGGGTACGCTCTTTTCGTCTTTATAAAAACGTTGGTCAATTCAAAAAAGGCGGTTCGAGATATCGCAACACTACGACTGAATTATTTGAAAGCCTAGTGAATGGATGTGATGTCGGCAATCGTAACAATCGTATTGCACAACTCACAGGCGGACTACTTGCTAGGGCGGTGGATGTGACAGCGGTCTTGGAATTAGTGAGGGTGGCTAATCAGTATTTTAATGAGCCGTTATCAGATAAAGAAGTGGAGGACACCTTTTATTCGATAGCGAAAAAGGAGTTGGGGGCTAGTTGAGCAAATTAATTGATTTACAAGAACTACAAAAACAACGTCAAAAATCTAATGATAGCCTTCCAGTTTGGGTGTTCTATGATGATAACCGCAATATGAAGGTGAGTGCTTCAAAGCTAGGCTATGAAATTATGAAGGAAATCCCAATGATCCGATCTAATGAACTATCACAAGGTGCTAGATTCGATAAAAAAACAGGGTCTTGGCGCATGGATAGTTTGAGTGATTTTTTGGATGGCTATATCACGACTAAATTGGAAAGCGTTGGTAAATGGTCGCAACAGAAATTAAATGAAACTAAGAAATTTATATTCATTAAAATTTTTGATAGCACTATGAGAGGTAATCCCTTCAATCATAGCAAACCATATCTAACTAATTTTAAAAACGGTACTTACAATATTAAAACTGGTGAATTGAAGGCCCATAACACCAAGGATTATATTATGCAAAGCCATGACTATGATATAGACCTGGTAACAAAAGAGACTCCGATAAAGACTATACAGTGGTTGCATGAGCTGACGGGTGATAGTGACAGTGTCAAACATTTAATGGAGATTATTGGTTATTGTTTTTATAGAAGTTATGAGCCGTTTCAAACAATCACTATTCTACAAGGAACAGGAGCCAATGGAAAATCTACGTTTTTGAACATACTTAATAAGATTTTAGGAGTGGAAAATGTAAGCAACATGACTCTACAAGATTTAGGCAACAAAAACAATCGGTTTGCCAGTGCAAATTTATTTCAGAAGGAAGCGAATTTGTTTGCCGATATTGATTCCGAATTTTTAAAATCAACTGGTTTGTTAAAAGCATTGACGGGCGGAGATAGGTTGTCGGCTGAATTTAAAGGGAAGGATCACTTTATGTTTGTAAACTTTGCCAAACTGATATTTTCAGCCAATGAGTTGCCAGCGTTTAGCGACTTTACACGAGGATTTGAACGTAGATTGTATGTTATCCCCTTTGATTGTGTAATAGATGATGATTTTAAGACTAGGCATGATTTAAAAGCTATTGAGGAAGAAATACCGTTGTTTGCTTATCATTGCATAGAAATATTTCGTGAAGCATTAGAACGAGGAGAATTGACTGTATCAGCAAAAATGAAAACTGCCAAAGACAAATGGTTGAAAGAGTCTAATCATGTATTGCGGTTTATCGAGGAAGAATGTGTTATCAATGACGGAACTAAGTTAGGTGATCCATCAAAAAATATTTATGAGGAATATCAGAACTTTTGTTACCGTGAAAGTTTGCGTGAATTGTCTCAACCTAAATTCACTAAACAATTAGAAAAGATGGGGATATTTAAAAAGAACCCTCGAACCAATGCCCCACGAGTACAAAGATATATTCATTTATTTATTAAAAAAAATTATGACGCAAGTAAGATTGACTAAACGTTGAACCACTTGAACCGCTAAAGCAGAACGTCATTATATCAATGTTTAGGAATGTTTAAATGGTTTCAACACTTGAACCATTTACTTGAACCAAGTTAAACCACTTCATTTGGGTCAAGGTGGTTTAAGTAGTGGTTCAGGTTAATATAAAATGAGTGTCACTGAAAACGTTGATATATCAATGATTAAAGCGTTGGTTCAGACGGTTCAAGAGTTTAGCACTTCCTACAGGGGTCAGCATTAAAAAAAGGAGGTGAGAGATTGATAAATACAACCGCAACAAAACAAAGAGCCAAAGAAGTTTTGTCACAGTATAGACGATTCCAAAGGATTGCCGGAAAAACGAGCATTGATTTAACTGCTAAAACAATAGACACACCTTATCAGGCAGATATTAAAAAAGAAGATGAAAATACACTCCGCAGTAGGGCGCTAGTGGAAAGAAACAAAATAGATCAAGCAATCGTAGATTTGGAATATTCGCAAAGGTTAATACTCTATTATTCCTTTTGCTCGATTGAAAAGTACACGATTCCGGCCATTGCTGCAAAGTTGAACCATTACTATTCAACTGCAAGGATATCATCAATCAAGTCAGAAGCTTTAGTTCATTTTGCAGAAGCTTATGACAATGGGAAGTTACTCGTCATGGAGTGATAGGCTTTGACTGAACTATATAGGCCATGATTGAAAGTAGGAAAACGAATGAAATCTACTGTTAAATTTTAGATGTTTTCAGGAAAAAGAGCAATAAAAATAGGCAATTCAATACCTTTAAGAAAAAGTGTTGTCAGCCTTACAGCTACAAAGGTTTAGAAGGTGTCGGAATAGGTTGCGATTATCTTAGGTATTTGAAACTAATCGAAGGGGTTATTTCAATGAGCAGAAGGGCGAAAATAAGAAGCGAGACAATCAACAAGTAAGCCAGTATTAATACAAATTATAATTTAAAGGAGAATAATCAATGAAAACATTAAATGAAATTGACGAATTACTGAAAGCGAAATTACACGAGAACAAAGCCGAGATTCAAGAGTACGAAGAAAAGATTCAAGAAGCACAAGAAGCATTGAAACAAGCAGATACTGAATTATTAGCCGCAGAAGCAGAAGTTGATGTAGATAAATATAACAAAGCTAAGAACAATATTTGGTCTGCTAAACATGCAAAAGAATTGTATTTAAAACAACAAGCCAAACTGAAACAAGAACAGCTGGTTACAAAAGAGGAGTACAATCAGTTGCTAACTGAAATTACTCAAATAGCCGATGCAAGTCATGAAGAACAAAATGAACGAGCAGTAGCTTTGATTTCTGAATTAAGAGAAATTTCAGAAGAGTCTATTCAAACATCAAATCAAGCCAATGAGTTGATGCATTTATTGCAACGTAAGGTATACAAAGAACCAGAAGGGAAGATTCCATTAGGGGATGGGACTACGACTTGGTCGTCTGATAAAAATTATAGGTACCAAGAAACAGTTCATGGTTTTTATAATCTTACAATAAAAGGAACCGAGTTTTCAAAACGAGCAGGAGAAGAACCGGAACAACCTAGAATGAGATTTTTGAAATAGCAATTCAAATAAATGTATGATAGGAGAATAAGAATGTCTGATAAAAATATATTTGATACAAAGGACGGGTACATTGATTTAAAAGGAATGCAAGAACGTGTTGATAAGAAAAATGCGGAACAGGCAGAACAGGTTCGAAAAAATTGGGAAAGCATTAGAGTTAAGGCAGAAAAGAAACGGCGTGATTCCACACAACTTTTCATGAAAGCATTGAAATCAGAGCGTGAAGAGAATGAAAAAAAGCGAGCGATTGAAATAGAAGCTGAGAAAGAAAAGGCTATTGCCGAGGTAGAAGCCAAGTATGAGAGTAAGGGCGTTAAGTCAGAGCATACAAAACAAATGGACAATGCTTATAGAAGTTTGTTAGATGGTCTGGGATTAACTAAAAAATGAAAGAGTTTAAGAGTAGTCAGCAGAGTGATGGGAATTTATTTAGGGACTATTCTAGGTAAGAGTCAAGTGCAATATAATCTTGATACAAAAATACATTGTTGAACTAAACATAGGGAAGTGTATTACTTTATCAGCTTCAAACATTGATCGACACATTGAAGAAATAAAATAAGAATTAATAAAATACTTTTTTTAGGTAAGTAAAGAAGCTGTGGACAAAGCAAGGTATAAAAAAAGAAGAGGGGGCTATCCCCCTCCCCGTCCTCGCAGCCGGACTTCAAGCAGTCACTGTACATTTTTTCTCACGCCCCCTATTTTAACATGACACCAAGGACAATACAAAGGCTGTGAGGTGAGGCTATGAGCCGTAAAAAGTGCGCTGTATGCGGTCTTTTATTCCATACGGTTGTCAGTTCAAAACGCTATTGTAGCGATGAATGCAGACGTGTTGCAAGACGTGACAAACAACGACAATGGCAGTCAGACAATCCGGATTACATGAAAAAGTATATGCAGCAGTACAGGAGTAAAGAGTAGGGTGATATTAAAATATCTCATTCTAGATGCTTTTTTGGTATACTGATATTGAGGTGATGAAATGGACAGAATAGACAAGTTGTTCAAAGAAGTTGAACGGTTAGAAAAAGCTTATAAGGATCATTTCAACGCAGACATACCTGATAAAATAATCGGTTGGTGGGACCCAGTCACCATAATTGGCAACCCGGATGAGTTAGAAGCGGGTGTGAAAGCCATGACTCGAGATGTCCAAGAGGCTATTGATACCAATACGCCTATCGAAGAAATATCAGATGAAATGTGGAAGGGTATTATGTTTTAAAGGTTTAGATCGGCTTTTAAGTAAGAAGAGATTATAAAGTCCATGTTTGGTTATGAATAGAATAGATAATTATTAATGAAAGCGTCTCTTTTCGAGGTGCTTTTTTGGTATACTTTATTAAAGCAAGAAAGGACTGGTCTGAATGCTACATTGTGAGCAGGGTGCAATGGAATTAGTTGAAAAAGCAATATTAAAATACAAAGAGTATTTTAAACAGCCATTTCCTTTTTATGAATATACTCATATTACTGAAAACAATGAATATGATGTTTCAGTTGAGGGAGCCAAACGATTGACTCGATTTATTCATGATCTAATTGAAAAAAATACGCCTGTAGAAATTCCAGACGGTTATTTTGAAAGAAAGTATTAAGTGAAATTTTAGCATGGTGCTTCTTACGTATAAGTTTATCTAACTATATCGTGGAACGGACTCAAAATATGGTGGCGCAACTCTGCGCTATCAAACAGTGAAAGAATGTTGAAGATTTTCGTTGTTACATCTTTTTTAGGACTGCACATTTTTGTGCATGCCTAGACGGGGCTGCTGAATTTCCGATCATCCGCATTTATTCTGTGAGGTGATAGATTATTGCGCTGCGTAATTGAATGCAATACTATCTAAAATATTGTGAGTTACGCATATTGTGGCTTTGTGCGGCAGAATGGATAGAAGAGACATCTAGTAAGAAAAGCCTTGATATTCTTGAAGAACAGACACCTTTGAATATCTATGATTAACTAAGTATAAGGGTTAACACAGCATCGGAAATTTCTATGCTGTTGCCAGTAGTGGCAATGTTCCCGGTTAGAATTTTCCCCAAAAGTGGAAAATGAAGATCATAAATGCTTACTTTGAACTAACTTATGAGACTCAAAAATATCACACTTCTAACGGAGTGTTTTTTTTGTGTATAATATATAAGAAAAAGGAGTGATTATATTGGATTTTTATTCAAAAGAAATTTATGAGGAGTATAAAAAAATAATTAGTAAATACACTGTTAGAGGTTTGTTTAAAGGAGCAAAGCTGTATTTAAAAATTTTATTAATATTAACAATAAGTATGTATGCTTTGACAGTTATAGCCTTATTGTATAAACCACTAACCGATTATTTAGTTGAAATTTTGGCTATATTTGTTATTGTATTTTTGATAACAGCTTGTGTTATTAGTAAACAAAGTAATTCTAATACAAAAGAAGACGACATAAAAGAATTGGATACGAAAGTTGCTGAAATGGGATATGATGATGAAATGATTCAACAAATTATTAAAAAAAATGTTGAGTTAGATAGTGAATTTAAAGAGGAAAAAAACAAAAAATTTGATTGGTTTTTTAAATTATTCACAACGTTTTACCTTTCATTATTTTTGTTTTTTTCAAAAGAGATATGGGATTTATTCAAAAATAATTTACAAAAAAATTTAGAAAGAAATAGTTATGTAATGGCAACGATAGCTTTCTTATTAATCGTAGTTGGTGTATGTATTATTTATTACGCATTGACATTATTTTTTGTAGAACCAAAACTAAGTAAAATAAAATATTTTAATAATGCATTATATGAGGTTTTAGTTTATAGGAAGAAAAAAGATATAATGTACATAAAAGTAAGTTTCAATACTACTTTGCCCCCAGCTAAATAATACTATCTTTATGCTATCTATTTGTTTAAATTGTTGATAATACTTGATTATTTAAAAGTGAAAAAACTGTTCAAAGTCGCTATATAACAATGATTAGGATTGTTCGTAAATCATTTCTCTAAATGGAAGGGTCAGTGGGGTAAAGTAGAATATATGCTCCGAATGCTGTTGAATCAGCATTCGGAGCCTTTTTGTTTCTTAGAAAATATACTTAAATTACGACTTAGAAATTTACATAATCAGCAAATAGATTGTGCACTTTATTTATGTCAATCTCAGTAATATGTGTGTAAATACTCATTATCATCTCTATTTTTTTATCTCGCCAATTTTAAATCTACCTCGCTATCTCTGGATTGACGATAGACTAATCCTCTGCTCACCAGTATCACAGATGGTTTTCAATGCATACAAAAAAAGAGAGTGAATTTTCTTCTCTCTCATTTCTTAAATCATAAAATTAAAACGATGGAATCAACGAAACTCCCTCTTCTTCTACCAGAAACTTGCGTACTGCTTCAGAAGCGATTGACTTGGCCAATACGTTGATTTTTTCAGAATCAATGTTGTCTTCTCCGGCGGCAACGCTGATGGCAAAATGATTATCATTCGGTGTTTCCAAGAATATTGCATCTGCTGGCGTCAGACCAATTTTTGTCAAGTAAGTAGGATAGTTGTAAACCAGTACCATACCTTCTTCATTATAAGCTGATGCTAAATTCAATAAGTCTAGTTCTACAAACTCAAACTGATTAGGATTGTCGATAATATCTTTGACTGTCCCGTTAAAGCCAACGCCATCCTTTAATTTGATCAAGCCTTTGTCATCTAAAATGGCTAAAGCACGGCCTTGATTCGAAGCATCATTAGGAACAGCGACGTTGCCTCCTTCTGGTAATTCTTCAATCGTTTTGTAGTCTTTCGAATAAAATCCGACTTTCGCATCATAAACTTTCTGTGCGATTACCAAGTTTCCATCGTGAGCTTTATTAAAATCATTCATGAAAGGTTCATGCTGAGAGAAATTCGCATCTACTTCCTTATTGTTTAACAGAGTATTATATTGCACATTGTCGTTGACGCGAACCATCTTAATTGTATAGCCTTCTTTTTCAGCTTCCTCATTGGCAATTTTTAGGATTTTTTCAGCAGAGTCTAGTGCTGAGGCAACTGTGATCACTTTGTCTTCTTTTACGCTACTGCCGGAGTCATTCGTGCTTTTATCAGCTTTAGATGCCGCACCACACGCCCCCAAAAATAAAACCATTCCTGTTAATCCTAGGCCTACTAACCATTTTTTCATTTGAATTCTCCTTAAAATATTTTTCGTTTATCTAAATGACTGGCTAAAAGCGTCCCCATCGTTTGGATCATGACGACGCTGACAATCATCACTACAATTGTTGTATACATTAATTCGTACTCATAGGATTGATAACCATAGCGGATGGCAAAATCTCCGATTCCTCCACCGCCAACCACTCCCATGATAGTTGAATATGAAATCATCCCAATAGTAACCGTCGTAAACCCTAATACTAAACCCGACCTTGCTTCCACGTACAAAAAGTGAAAAATTAATTGCCAAGTAGTGGCACACAATGATTTAGAAAGTTCCAGTGTTTCACGCGGCACATCTAATAAAGCTTGCTCAGACATTCGCGCGTAATTAGCGGTGGCAACGAAACACAGTGGGAATGCCGCTGCCATCGTTCCAAAAGAAGTACCTAAAACAAAACGTGTAAAAGGGATAATCGACACCACAAAAAGCAAAAAAGGAAAAGAGCGCACAATATCTACATAGAGATTAACCAGACGACTGAGTATCAGCAGCGGCTTGCTATGGAAAAAGTGAATCGTCCGCAAATATAAAACGGTCCCCATGGGCAGCCCAATCAACAACGCTACACTCATTGAAATCACGATCATCATCAGTGTTTGACCTAGAGCCAATGCCATCTCTCCTTGATAGGCTTCCAAAATTGCCAAATAACTACTCATGTCAAATAGTCCATCGCTTTCTGGTAGTAGGACGTTTCTGAGTTTACTACCTGATTTTTCGACACATCTACAATAGCTAAAAGCCGACCTTCTTCCAAAATTGCTGCCCGATTGCACCACTGTTTAATCAATTCTAGTTCATGACTGACAAAAACAATGGTTGTACCAAATTCTTCTTGTGTTTTTTTCAACAGTTTCATCACTTCATGACCATTATGTTCATCCAATGCAGAAGTTGGCTCATCACATAATAAAATGCTCGGTGCTGTCGTTAAAGCTCTGGCAATCGCCACCCGTTGTTTTTGTCCGCCGCTTAATTGACTGGGATAGTTATTGATGTGTTCCTCCATTCCCACAAAAGCCAACATCTCTTTGACTTTCTGCGGATTTTTTTTCCCTTGAACTTTTAAAGGCAATCCGACATTTTGTCTAACCGTTAAGTTTTGCAATAAATTAAACTGCTGAAAGATCATTCCAATTGTTTGTATCTTTCGACGACGCTCTTTTTTATTGATATCTTTTAAAGAATCGCCATCAATCAAGATTTCTCCTGCAGTTAAATCATCCAAACCATTGATTAGTTTTAATAGAGTGGACTTTCCTGAGCCGCTAGCTCCTACAATTCCAAAAAATTCAAGCCGCCGGATTTCCATAGAAACTGCTCTCAACGCTTGAATTTTTATTTTCTTTTGCTTAAATTCTTTACTAACTCCTTTTATTTTAATCATACTTATCACCCCAGGGCTTTTTACGTTCAGGGCGTCCCCTGTAACATGCTCTATATTAATAGATTTCACAAATTTAGCAAAATTCGTTGACTAAATATCAGTTTTTTCTTAGTTTGTTTTTTGATTTGGGGTACGCGAAATGGTGATACCAAGCTTTTATACCACTTATACACATTCAATAAATATGAACAATATTGTACGAATATATTATCTGTGTGAAATAGCATGGGGGAAATTAACAGGGGGAGTTTATATGAGAATGGTACATTTGAAAATATTTAAGGATTTAATAAACAAGAATTGTCTTTATTACTGATAGAAATAATACAGTAATTCCTTTTTTGACAGTTATTATAAGGTGTTGTGAAGGTACTTAATCAATGTTCATGACAGGAAGTGGATCGGGCAAGGGAGGAAGCTGGATGATTCAAAATCAAGGGCATGCGGAATTCAACTCCGTATATATGCTTTCCCCGAACGTAGGACCTGTATACCCACATCCGAAAGCCGAGTTTCCTTTTAATATTGGCGGAGGCAACTCGCATATTGTCGATTATCGGGGAGAAATCATGTCCTACCAAGCTAACAATGCCAACAGTATTGTTTACGCAGTTATTGATATCGAAGCTCTTCGTCAATTCAGAACAATGAATCTCAATAGTAACTGGTTAAAAGATTTGAGGACGGAATTGTTTAAGAAGATGTATGAAAAACCGATACATCCTAAAAATTTGTGGTTAGACAGAGGACCTGCGCAGCATGAGGAAGCTGATGACATTTATCGTGGCAACATTGATTTCTTAATTGCCAGAGGAACTTATACCCGACCTTCCCATGAGTTTGAGGGTGCGCGGTACAAAGGTGAGAAAGCAACGGTTGAGAGTTGGCAGGAAATCAAAAAATTATGGGATGGATTTTTGGATTAATCACTGTAATTTTATTGATGTTTTTTCTTTTTAAAGAGTATGATTTGTTAAATGCGAAACAATAATTGATAATACTAGAGCCTCTTCTTTGGTGTAACTATTATCTTTTGAGCCGGACGGTTTATTGTAGGTGGAGTAGACAAGTGGATCAAGAATTAAATCTTGAAAGATATTGTCTATGCATCTTACCGTCTGGTTCTATTATTTTTGTTTTTTTAATAACTTGATGTTTATTGGTTCTCTAATTTTCGATCAAAACTTCATGTCAGTCACTCCTAATATCACAATGTTTTTTAAAAATATAGATTGATGGAAGGGAAATCTGATTTTGCTACTTATATAGAAACTACAACTTGATAAAAAATATTTTTTTTTCAGCAATCATTTTTGATATTGCTTGAATTAAATGGTTATGTTAGGATAATCATAGAAATTTTATATTTATACGCAGCGAGTGTCAACAGACTTGTTCTCTTAATATAAAGGGATTATAATACACAGGTACCGGCAGGTAAGTATATAGATATTGTCTGTTTTGTATTCACTTTGGATTTTCATTTTAATTTTTTATTTAGCTTTTAGGCTATTAATACGGAAAGTTACCCAAGCTTGGCTGAAGGGGACGGTCTCGAAAACCGTTAGGTCGGGAAACCGGCGCAAGGGTTCGAATCCCTTACTTTCCATTTGATTATATTATAGAAGTTGTTTAAGCGTTGGCAAAGATGAAGTCGCCTGATGTTTAACAACTTTTTTATATCGAATTTATCTTAATTGTATTTATTTTATGGCCAATTTAATGTTTAAAAATAATGACTGTCATACATATTACATATATGGAGATTTCATTATTTGCAGATAAAGTCATTTCATCCTTAGTTTTTCAGCAAAGTACAATTAATCAGCTTAAGGTAAAGTGATAAATATTATGAACCATAATAAAATAACCTGAGATGTATGAGCACGCATCTCAGGTTGTTTTATTTTTAATGGTTAAAAGCAAAAAAACATATTCGAAACCTTAAGACATATTTTAAAAACCCACCACTTTTATTGTTTTTGATTAAAAACACGTAACAAATTCGATTAAATATAAAATAACTATACAAATAATTAATATTATTTGTTTTTTTTGTATTTCTACTACATAAAAAACCTTTATATAATAGCGTTTAATCGTATATAATTACAGAAAACGCATTATTTGTAAAAACGAAAAACAAGTGATAAAATAACGTAAAGAATTTAAAATGAATGTTTGTTGTACGTCAAGATAGTTAATAGTCATAGTTGCTGAAAAATTTGCTACGCCATAGAATTCATCTGAAAATGATGAAATAAGTCTGATATTGAAGTTTGAAGGACGGGAAGTTTGCTGATATTGCAGATATGTTCTTATTTATAAACTCATCATTTTGAAATGGCAATAAATTTTTGGCATTCAATTTTATTATGAAGTCTTTCATAACTTAGATTGGTTGATATAATCTCTGTCAATAAGCTTTGGGGATAGAAAGGAGGGGAGTGGTGAATATTCCCAACAGATTTTGTTAGTGTTGCTCATACTCACGAAGAAAAGACGCAAGTCCATTTCTAAAGGAGAAATAAAAAATGAAGAAAGACGACTACAAACAAATTATGAATCTGAAGCATAAGAAACGTGACCGGAAAAAGAAAACTATCCTAAAAAATGTTGCGTTGACTGGTATCATAATGACGGGTACTGCAACAGTACCTGTAACCATGTTATTGTCCCCGAAGGCAGTGGAAGCTTCCATTGTTTCGGGAGAATTATTTAGTGATATCGACAGTTTCAACGATTCGGGAACTTCCGCTGAAACACCTTATGTTCAGGGGACGAGTAACTCGGTAATCTTTACGATTACAGGAACGACTGCGTTAACAATAGATGTTTTGAATGGTAATAAAATTGCTGTGGTGGGCATTACTCCAGACTTAAGAGGCTACGTCCAACCTGAGGGCAACGCAATGATACATACAAACGTCACTTTGCAGTTAGAAAATATCGCTGCTATTGGTACAGTGGCAGAAGTATTATTATCATCGGTAGGTCTTCTTGTGGCGGACATAGATGAAATTCTTGATGGAAATTTAGCAGAATTATTAGATATTCCAGAGACGATTCAGGGATTACCTAATCCAGTTTATCCCGTTGCTGCGGCTTTATCATTGAGCAGTATCGTTTCGGTGAATTTAGATGAAATTTATGCACAACTGGATTTATTGAATGAGTTAGGTCAATTTGGAGAAGCAGATTTTGAAGTCCCTGCTGAGTTGACAGACGACGAGCAGGCGATTATTGCAGATGTAGACAACGGTCTAGCTATCGTCGTGGCCCAACGAGTAAATCAAATCTTAGATAACTTACAAGCAGCTCAGATCGAGGTAAGTCTATTGGACGGAGCCGCTGAGCTTCCCCTTGTTGGTGAATACGTAGAGGCGGCAAATTCAGCCATTCAAGATTTAGTCAATAACTTAAAAAACGGAACAAATGAAACGATTGAAGCAGCACAAATAGTTTTTAATGAGACAGCTGATTTCACAGATCAAGTTGCAAGTGCTTCTGTTCTAGGCGCAACAACAGTAACGATTCCGGCCGTGGTAGAAACACCTACACGGGCAGGATTAACTGCAAATGGTGCGACGAATCTAGGTGAAGTTTATCAAGGAAACTTCGAGGGAACATTATCCCAGATTGATTTAATAGATATCAATTTGTTTACAGATGAAGAGAGCAACAGCGCTATCTGGTTCCAGTTAGATGAAGTAGTTGAGCAGACGGCTGCTCCAGTGATTGATCCGGCAGCTGCCGGAGATACTACTATCAGTGGAACAGCGGAACCTGGTGCGACAGTGACAATAACAGTCAATGGTGGAGAACCGATAATCGTTACGGCAGATGAAGATGGGATATGGGAAACGGATGTTTCTGAGTTGTCTGAAGACGATATCATTTCCGCAACAGCCCAAGTCGAAGGTGAAAGCACTAGTGAGCCAACTGAAAGCATTGTTGCTGGAATCGTTGTTGAAGCACCGACAGCGACCATTGAGGGAAATAGTGTTGATGGCTACACTGTGACCGGCGAATCGGTTCCTGGTGCAATAGTTTTGGTTAGGGATTTGGATGGGAATGTTGTTGGACAAGGCAGAGCAGATGAAACAGGTGCTTATATTATTGAGATTGCGCCGGGGTTGGTGGCAGAAGGTGAAGAGTTAGCAGTCACTGCTGTTGTCTTAGCTGGCGAAAAAGAATATGTCAGTGATTCAGTGTCCATTATCGTTCCAGAAGATGTCGAAACTGATAGTGATGCGGACGGTGATGCAGATGGAGACGCGGACGGTGATGCTGATGGAGATGCAGACGGTGATGCTGATGGAGACGCAGACGGCGATGCTGATGGAGACGCGGACGGTGATGCTGATGGAGACGCAGACGGTGATGCTGATGGAGACGCAGACGGCGATGCTGATGGAGACGCGGACGGTGATGCTGACGCTGACGCAGATGGTGATGCTGATAGCGATGGTGGTAAAAAACCGATCATCTCTAAATCTGGTATAAAACCATTACCGAAAACCGGAGAAATACTAAAAAATACAGCATCCATTTACGGAAGTATATTGGCATTCCTTTCTGGTCTTGGGTTATGGAAATTTAGAAAAAATAAAAAAAGTAAAAAATAAGGCTTAATACTTCGATGAGGGAATACTCCCTCATCGTTTTTAAATGGGAGGGAAAAAATGAAACGTTTATCTGAGAGTGCTTTGACTGAACTGTTTGCGCCTTTTGCTAACAAAAGCCTCGAAACAAGTATCATTATTTTAAGTTATGGAAAAACTTCAAAACGCTGCTCGGTAAAAGAGTTTTATGGAAAAACCTTAAATAAAAGTTTAGAAAATTTTTTCACATTTTATCGTACACTGGTTGGCATGGATTATGTCCGAATAGACTTAATCGTTAAGGAAAAGCTTGTCACCTACGAGGAACTGAATGAAAAAATAGGTGAGATAAACCGAAATAATTATCTGACATTTGGGATTCGGATAGACGGATTGAAAAAAAGGCTGTTCTTGAAAGAGGAGATGGTTGCCAATGCCCTTCTAGTACCAGATAAAAATCATAAGATTGGCATAAATCCACCTAACCTTTCTTTTGATTTATCAAATTTTAAAAGTTATGTGAATAAAAAATATCATTCATGGGATTATTCTTTAAAGTATCTCTCGAAATCAAAAATTTACCTCTTTGAGACAAAAGCATTTTTCATTGAAAATGATAGCATTTATGAATTGAAGGAGTACGGTTTTGGGAATCATTTTAGAGTTATTGACAAAGCTGATTTTGAGGACACTCTAGATTTGGTGGTTACAAAAGGGGCGGAATTTTTGTCGCATCAGTTATCAGATAAGGGCAAATTTATTTATGGTTATTTCCCATGCTATGATAAAATCATCAAGAATTATAATGCGATTCGTCATTTTTCTTCTTTGTATGCACTTTTTGAAACAGGAGAATCATTATCTGATCAAAAGCTGATTGCTAAAGCTCTACAGGGCCTTCATTGGGGATTTGAAAATCTTTCTGATACTGTGGCTGGGGACTTAATTATCAAAGACCACTTAGGAAGAGAAATAGAATACAAACTAGGAGCGCAAGCACTAGCGATATTAGCCGCTGCTAAATACACACAAATTACTGGAGACACACAGTTTTTTGACAAGATGCGTTCTCTTATCAAAACAGTAGAAAAACAATTTATTACTGAAAATGCTGAGACGATCCATGTGTTTGATGAAAATTTAGAGGTCAAAGACAAATTTAGAATCATTTACTACGATGGGGAGATACTTTTTTCGTTGTTGCGAGCCTATGAACTGATGAAAGAAGAAGAAATTTTTATTCTATCCAAGGGTTTGATGACACGATTTGTGGAAAATAATTATGAAAAGTATCATGATCATTGGCTGAGTTACGCTGTCAATGAGTTTTTGAAGCATGAACAAAAAAAAGAATATTTTATTTTTGGGATGAAAAATGCTCTGAATAGAATTGATTTCATTGAAAAAAGAGATACTGCTTATCCAACCATGCTAGAATTATTAGTTGCCGCTGCTAAAATGATGTTAAAACTTGAAACCTATGAGCATCGGCAGGAAGTAATTTCTGATGAAGAATTTTATAAGAGAAAAAAGAGGATTGTTAGTGTCATGCATCACCGGGCCTTTCACGAGATGGTGACGGGGACGATGTTTCCAGAATTTGCGATGTTTTTCAAAGCACCTTATAAAATTACTTATGGATTTTTTGCCAGACATGACCGTTTCAGAATGCGAATTGATGATGCTGAACATTTTTTGTCTGGTTTTGTTAATTATCGGGGAATCGTTGAGGCTTTATCAGAAGATTAATCGTGAGAGGAATAGTTTCCTTTTTTGAGTCAGAAACAGAAAGGAGCCTCCAGCAATACACTGCACTGGAGGCAAGAGGAGATTTTTTATTTACTTTGGAGGAGTAAATAATGAAAAGTTTTAATAGGGTTTTTGTTGGTATGTTTATAATATACTGGACGAATAAGAATTAAGTGTGATGCTTTTTCAAAAAAAAGATGAAAAACATTTAAATTAAAATTTTTTCAATTTTTGAAAGAAGGTATCGAGTATCATCTATGACTCAGTGGATAACTGCCTTTTTAAATTATCAAAAAATCAGGATCTAACAATCTTTCTTGTGTCATTTAACCAGAATGAATATAAACTTGAAGGACTTGTAAATATTTTCTTGTTACTAAATGCAGGTTATCTATGATAGAATAAGGAGATAAAATATTTTCTTTTTTTATAAAAGCATAAGTGATTTTATTCACATGAAAGGAAGTTGTTAAGTATGGCAAACAGGATGATTTTAAATGAAACCTCTTACTTTGGGGCTGGAGCGATTACCCACATCCCTGAGGAGGTAAAAGCTCGAGGATTTGAAAAAGCTTTTATTGTCACAGACGAAGGATTAGTTAAAGCAGGTCTAGTAGAAAAAATTACTAAATTGTTGAAGGATAATGCGTTATCCTATGAAATTTTTGACAAAACTGTTCCTAATCCAACTGTTGCAGTCGTTAAAGATGGAATAGAGGCTTACAAGGCTTCTGGCGCAGACTATATTTTAGCTGTTGGCGGAGGATCACCGATCGACACAGCAAAAGCTATTGGTATTGTGGTTGCGAATCCAGAATTTAGCGATATTGTAAGTCTTGAAGGGGTTGCACCTACTAAAAATCCTTCTGTTCCGCTTTTGGCTGTGCCCACCACATCTGGTACTGCTGCTGAGGTTACAATCAACTACGTCATCACAGATGAAGTAAAAAAACGTAAATTTGTGTGTGTGGATGTCCATGATATTCCAGTTGTAGCATTTGTAGACAGCGAAATGATGCTGGGTATGCCTAAAGATTTAGCAGCAGCTACAGGAATGGATGCTTTGACCCATGCGATTGAAGGCTATATAACTAAAGGTGCTTGGGAAATGTCTGACATGCTTCATATCAAAGCTATCGAAATCATCGCACGTTCTCTAAGAGATTCTGTCAATGGCGACTTAACAGGCAGAGAAGATATGGCCTTGGGACAATATATTGCCGGTATGGGATTCTCTAACGTAGGTTTAGGCTTGGTTCACGGCATGGCTCACCCGCTAGGCGCATGGTATGATACTCCTCATGGTGTGGCAAATGCTATTTTATTGCCAACAGTCATGGATTACAATAAAGAATTTACTGGTGACAAATATCGTAATATTGCCACAGCAATGGGTGTTTCCGGTGTGGAGGAGATGTCACTAGAAGAAGCCAGAGATGCAGCAGTCAATGCAGTTCGTCAGTTAGGCATTGATGTTGGCATTCCCAAAACATTGACTGAAGTAGGTTTTAAAGCTGAAGATGTAGAACAAATTGCAAAAGATGCTTTAGTAGATGTGACTACTGGTGGGAATCCAAGAGATACAAACGTGGAAGAAATCGTTGAACTTTATCGTTCATTACTTTAAAATTTAGAAGTTCACGAAAAGATGCTTTATTTGCATCTGTGACATGCTAATGAGCTAGGGGATGAGATGTTTCCCCTAGTTTTTTTGTATTTTAAAAATAATGAGCGCTCCACGAATGAAACTACTCAATCAGTATCTTCAAAAACTATCATAATTATCAAAATAGTATAAAATAAACAGTATAGAAAAATATATTTTTGAACTTTAATTCAAAATGATTATTGGAGGTTATTTAGATGGTGTTATGTGAGAAAGACATTTTAACAGAAGCTAAAGCGATGAAAGATGAAATGATTCACAATAGAAGATATCTTCATGAAAATCCTGAACTTGGCCTTGACTTGCTGGAGACACGAGAGTTTGTTGAAAACAAGTTGCAAGAGATGGGATATACTGATATCCGGCGTGTAGGGCAGGCGGGATTAACAACTACCGTTGGGACAGGAAAAGGCAAAGTTTTTATGCTTCGCGCAGACATGGATGCACTGCCAATATTGGAAGACAATGATTTGTCATACAAATCTAAAATTGAAGGCAGGATGCATGCATGCGGTCATGATATGCATACGACCATGTTGCTGGCTGCCGCTAAAATTTTGAAAATTCATGAGGAAGAGATACCGGGAACAGTAAAATTGATGTTCCAGCCGGGAGAAGAAATTATGGAAGGTGCTCATGATATGATGACTCACGGGGTTCTGGAAAACCCCAAGCCTGATGCGGCGGTGATGATTCATGTGATGCCTGCGGTTCCCTTTGATGTAGGAACCGTGCTTGTGTCAGAAGGCGGTCCGACGATGGCTTCTGTAGACTGGTTTAAAATCACTATTCAGGGAAAAGGCGGACATGGTTCAACGCCATATTTGACATCTGACCCGTTAGTTCCTATGAGTGCGATTCACAGTGCATTGAATACGATTCAATCAAGAGACTTGCCTCCAAACGCTGTGGTTTCCATAACCGTTGGAGAGATAAGCGGTGGTGAAACATCCAATGTCATTCCTGATAAGATTTCTATGGGCGGAACGATTCGAACTTATGATGAGGTCCATAGAAAATTAATCAAAGAACGAATCAGTGAAATTTCTGAAAATATAGCGAAAGCTTTTCGATGTACTGCAACAGCGGATTTTCCAGTAGGTGCTCCGTATTTTGAAACAAATGCGGAATTATCAAAACATCTTCAAAATGTTCTGCCTAAATATCTGGAAGGTAAATATATTCCGCCAATAAAGCAGGAAATACCTGTTATGGGTTCAGAGGATTTTGCCTACATTTCTCATAAAATACCGACCGCTTTGATGATGTTGGCAGCCAGTGACTTGCGAAAAGGTGAGACATATAGTGTCCATCATCCAAAATTAGTATTGGATGAAGAGTGTTTGCCTTACGGTGCGGCTGCCTATGTTGGGGCGGCACTTAGCTGGTTGGAGAGCAATTAAAAAAAGAAGTACCCAATTTATAAAGGGTACTTCTTTTTTATTGCCTCCAGCGTTTACGAAATTTTTAGGAGATATTTTTTATAAAGGTTACTTTTGCAAAAGGTATTCTTTTAGTTACTAGATTAAGATTTTATATTAGCTCACGAGTTGTTAAAAATCATCCTTGACAGATTTTTGAAATCTGTATATACTGTACTTGTTGACTAAGTACAGTTCAGGCTTAAATTAGGGGGGAACTAAGTTGGAAATAATTATCAGCAGCACCATCGATAAACCAATTTATGAGCAAATCAGTTCTCAAATCAAAGAGATGATCATGACTGGAAAGTTAAAGGCGGGGGATGCTTTACCGTCCATGAGGAAATTAGCAAAAAGTTTGCATATCAGCGTCATTACAACTCAAAAGGCTTATGAAGTCCTTTTACATGATGGATTCATTGAAACCATTCCTGCCAAAGGAACTTTTGTAGCAGAAACGAACAAAGATTTCATCAGGGAGGAAAATCTCAGGAGAATCGAATCGCTGCTGGAAAATACAGCGACTCTCGCAAAAGAAAATGGCATTTCGATGGATAGTCTCATTGAGATATTAAAATTATTATATTTGGAGGAAGTGGAATGAGTAACGCAGTTATCGTAAAAAATCTAAAAAAATCCTATAAAGATTTTTCATTAAAGGGTATCGATTTAGAGATTCCTAAGGGGAGCGTCTTTGGTTTGATTGGCGAAAACGGTGCTGGGAAGTCCACGTTGATCAATTCCCTATTAGGGCTCACCAATGCCAGTTACGATACTTTAAATTTTTTTGGCAAGGGATTTAATCAATACCAAAAGGAAATCAAAGAAAATATCGCAGTAATTTTCGATCAAACTCATTTTGATTTGGAGTTTACTCCAGCAATTATTGCTAAAATTATGAGTAAAGTTTATAAAAGCTGGGGTTCCGAAAAGTACTTTCAGTTGTTGGAGGAATTCAATCTTCCGAAAAACAAAAAGCTGAAAGATTTTTCCCGGGGGATGAAAATGAAACTTGAATTTGCCGTTGCTTTTAGTCATGATACAAAATTACTTATTCTAGATGAAGCGACAAGTGGACTTGATCCGGTATTCCGTAATGAAATATTAGATATTCTTCAAGACTATAGCGAAAATGAAGAAAACACCATCTTGATATCTAGCCATATTACCAGTGATTTAGATAAAATAGCGGATTACATAGGGTTTATCCATGAGGGAGAGATAATGTTTGTTAAGAGTTATGAGGATATTAGAGAGAATTATGGAATAGTCAGGTGTGGCAAACGGATGTTTGAATCACTCCATGAAAATGATGTGGTCGCTTATCGTGAAGATGATTATGCCTATAATATTCTGGTGAATAATAAATATGATATTAGAAGGAATATTGAGGGGTTGGTTGTTGAAAATGCGACGTTAGAAGATATTATGCTTTTTATGGTGAAAGGAGAGAAATTATAATGACTGGTGTGATGACAAAGGATTTGTGCCAAAATTTACTGATTCGTAAAAATCGTTTGAGTTTGATATTAAATTTTTCAGTCTGTGTTTTATCAATGTTATTAATGAAAAATGTTTATGGCCTTGTTCTGCCAGCATTTGTTTATATCCCATTTATCATATCTCCCAGCTTGCTCCAAATGTCTTCCGAGAGAGACAGGATAAGTCATTATGATAAGAGTCAGCTTGCCATGCCTGTAACTAAACGGGAAATTATTTTTGCAAAGTATAGTTTAGGGGTTTTATATTGTCTGTTCAATACGGCAGTCCTGTTTGTAGGTATTTTTATTCATACTTACATTTATCATTCAATCACGATAACTCAAGGCCTCTATATGGGAGGTGCCTGTCTCTTATTATCTTTACTTTCGGTGGCAATCAACTATCTATCTTATATTGTTTTAGGGGACAAAGGTATTTTCGTGACCGTGGGGATTATTAGTATTATGCTGATAAGCTATTTCTGGAATTTTTCTTTTTTGAATTTTGATCGGATGCTGGAGACATTATTAAATTTGAACGATTATACTTTATTTAGTCTAGGAGGTCTGGGAGTGATAGCTGCTTTATTTTTGAGTTATGTATGTGCCACTGTATACTATTCAAAAAAAGAAATCAGTTAGCAATTCTTTTTAACTTAGTCTGGCAAGTACGAGCTTGATAGATAAGTTGCGTGTTTTAACGAAAAAAGTTTTTGCATGTATAAATTTTTCAGAGATCAGAAAAAATGAAAACCTCCAAAGTTGCTTGGAGGTTTTTGTGTGTCAGATGTCTTTTTCCAGATCTGGACCCATGATATCCAGAAGATAGTTAATCGTTCGCAACTCCATCTTGCTATCTCCTAGATTTGGTGCTTTTTCTTTTAAACTGATGCCTTTGTTCAAAAGGGAGACAGCTTTCTGTTTATCATTTGCAATAAAGTAATAGTAGGCAGCTTCAATCCGCCGATTTCCCATCAATGATTGTTTTAAACTGGCTTTTACAATTTTATCTTCCCATAAATCAGGAATTCTTGGGTTTTGAGGGTCCTGCAAGCATAAAGCAAAGAGCAATTCTTTTTTTAGTTCGGTTTGATAAAGACTGATTAAATTTTCTCGTTCTTTCCATAAATCTTCTAGTTTATTTCTGAAATCGTCCCAATCTTGTTTGTCAAAAGCCAATCCAATTTGCAAGAAAATCTGGTAGTCATTGAAATAAGTTCTTTCTGGAATCGCAGGGACGGTGCGTAGATATTCTTCAGGCATTTCTTGATAGGTTTGTCCTTTAGTTAAGCGTGAATTTACTTCCATTTGGAGATAGAGTAAATATTGCTGTTCAGGACTTGAAGATGCAATTTTGTAGGTCATCCCATCATTAAACCCCATAGGAATCGCATTAGTGATAGCAATGAAAAGCCCCGCAAGAACAAAAAGGACTGCAAAGACAGAACTTGGGATAAAGAGTAATCCGATGAGCAAACTGCTAAATAAATTTGCTAAAACACCTCCCATTATATATAGCCTATAAGGATAATTTTCGTCTTGAAATTTTGGCGGACTCATTAAACATTGGCCCAATGTCCCGGGGACTTTCAGACGGCGAAAAACGATTTTTCCATCCTCTTGCCACAGCCACATGAAAGAAAAAATGCGATAGCTGAGCATTTTATGACCTGTGAGAGAGCCAAAAAACCCATGTCCAGCTTCATGGATGAAGATATGCATGATATAAAAAAGAACAACTGAAAATGAGTAAATTATTATTTTTGGTGTGGTCACGCCGGCCTTTCCTATAGTAATCCCTAAAACGAATCCGAAACAGGCACAAACTAAAATAAAGATGATTTGTTTAACCCTTGTTTTTGTTTTTTTTCTCATCTATTTACCTCCGTGAGTATTATTTTAACTTATTTTTGTTTAAAAAGGGAGAGATAAATATTTTTTACTTTTATTCATTAAGAAGATGCTCGTCTTAATAATATTTTGAGGATAAAAATGAAGAAGAAAGGGTATCAATTCTCCTCTGAATGGACAGTTATTCATTAGTTAAGGAAAATTTGTGTTCTCCAAGGTACCCCTTTTTGAAGAAGCACTGACGGGGTGCGAAGTTGGTAAAATGTATTCATGTTTTCCTACACAGAAAGAACCAAAGGAGATATGTTGTCATATTACAGAAATCAATATAAGTAGTACAAACAAGAGGAGTTGACCAGTCATCAAACAACAAAACCGCCCATTAGTATAAAGGGCGGTTATTAGTGTAGATAAAATTTATGGTAAGTTGTCTATTATTTCAGATAGAGAAGGCTGATTATAAAATTGATATCTGTCCTTATAGCCTTCGATTTGTTCTTTGCTGAATCTTTTTGGATCTAAAGTTACCAGACTAGTATCCACGGGATCCGAGTAATAGACTTTGGCATCAATGACAATAGGTTTTTTATTTCCGTGTTTTTGTAAGAGTTCGATTTCTTCCATACATTCATAAAGCTCGTTGAGAGATGTTACAGTAAAACTTAACGCACCCATGCCTTTCGTCGTCATCGCCCAGTCAACGTCTGTGATATCCACTCCGTAAAGAAATTCGCTATTGAGTTGCGCGTGTTTGATGAAGCCATAAGATTGATTGCTCAAAATGATATTGATGATAGGCAGTTCGTAGCGAGCCTGAGTGATGATTTCTTGAATGTTCATTGCCACACCGCCATCTCCTGAAATACTCCATACTTGACGTTCAGGTTTTGCCAATTTTGCGGCAATACTGTAAGGCAATCCCACTCCTAATGTCGCAAAAATCCCACTGACAGAATATTGCCGTTGCTGGTTTAGAGGCAGCATGCGAACAGAGTACATGGTATTATTTCCTACATCAAGCCCATAATAAGCATCTGCTGTCGAATGATCACCAACGGCTTTAATGACTGCTTCAGCAGATAAACCGTTTGCTTCATCAGCCGCAAGCTCGGTCAAATATCGGTCCCAATTTTCTTTTGAAATCCGTGCTGCTTTCAAGAAATCTGTTTCCTCACGTGACACACCGCTCTTAATCAACCGGTCAATAAAGGCTCCGGCATCAGCTACAATGCCCATTTCTACAGGAGCCTGTTTTGCAATATCTTCAATCCGGTGATTGATTTGGATGATTTTTGCATCGGTCGGCCAAGCTCTCACAAACGGATGATTGCTCCCTACAAAGAGAATCAAGTCAGCCTCTTGAAGTACGTCAAAAGCTGGTTTAGTTCCAAGCCTGCCAAAAGCTCCCATGAAATTTTTATGATTGTTAGACGCAGCTACGCCAATAGATATGGCACTTGTCACAATCGGCATGGCAAACTGTGTGGCAAATTCCTCCACAGTATCTCTAGCACCCTTGAGTCCTAGTCCCCCATAAAAAACTGGTCGTTTAGCTTCCTGTATCATGGCAAGCACTTGATTGACCTCCACTTCATCAATCGGAAAATGCGGTGGAAGAGGTGGGGTCTTTTTTTCCTTTCCTAATGAGAAATCAATTTCTTTTTCCACCAAATCATTAGGAAGAATGACGACAGAAACACCTTTTTGTATATAGGCAGTTCTGATAGCTTCATCAATGACATGGGGGATTTGCTTTGCAGTGGTCACCATTTTATTAAATACGCTCACATCTGTATAAATCGGAACTTCGTCCATTTCTTGGAAAAAATTAGTATTGATATTTTCTGTGGCAGATTGTCCGATGATTGCCAGCATCGGGACTCGGTCCATCTTTGCATCGTAAAGACCATTAAAAAGATTAGTTCCTCCAGGAGCGGCAGATCCAAAGCACACGCCGATTTCATCAGTTGTTTTTGCGTGGCCGGCTGCTGCCATTGCTCCAGCTGATTCGTGACGAACTTGAATGTAATTTATCGTCTCCCGTTCTTTGTATAACGCTTCCATTAAGCCGTTAACAGAGCTTCCAACAATGCCATAAATATGCTTCACATTCCATGATTCCAGTACCTTTACAAGAGAATCTCCAGCGGTCATCTTCATAAAAATTCCTCCATTTCTTATAAATAATTATACCACAGCAAGATTAGATTGGTGTTTGATAGTCATAGTTTCATTAATAGTATATTAGAAATAATTAATGTGAAATAAATATCTTATCTATTGAAAATAATTGGAGAGCTTCAGCTGATATTTATATAATTTCATTTGTCAAATTAAAAAAATTTGTCTATACTTATCACATGGACTCACATGGACGGATTGTTTAAAAACAGTACGCTCCATCGGCTATTGTTTCAAATAATGCTCTAAAAAAATAACCGACAAAAGCCCATCATACTTAAATTTGGAGGAATGAAACTATGTCAACAGGAAGATTAGAAGCTTTTTCTGATGGGGTTATCGCCATTGTCATCACTATTTTAGTTCTAAATTTGACGCCACCTAAAGGAGATTCACTAAAAGATTTGCTGGGGATTGAGCATGGTGTGTTTATTTATCTTTTAAGTTTTAGTCTAGTAGCGATTTACTGGCTGAATCATCATCATCTTTTTCAGGTAGCAAAAAAAATCAACAGTAAAGTTCTTTGGGCCAATATTTTTTTCTTATTCAGTTTGACATTATTCCCTTTTTCCACCGCTTGGATCAGTGAACATCTGTTTAGTCTGTTTCCCCAACTACTGTACGGTTTGGTCATTTGTTTGGCAGATTGTGCCTTCTTGTTGATGGTAATCACACTTTCCAAGAGCAACGAAGAGCCGATTATTAAAGCGGATTTTCGGAAGACGGTTTTTTCCATTTTATTGAATATCGTGGCATTGATTCTAGGGATAGTAATCAATCCTATCATGGTTTGTCTGGTGAATCTTTTGATGATCCTTTTGTGGATTTCCCCTAACAAAAAAATCGAACATTTTTTGGGCTAAAGAGTTATAATCACTGGCAGCTGTGAATGTTTTTAATATATGAATAGAATTTACTGAAAAGATTATCAAAAAGCTTGTCTTGAAGGTATGTTGAGATGGCTTTACGGGTTTTAGTTGATTTTGTTAAAATTATAGCAAGGGATTTTTATTTTTCATTCTTTCTAAGTCTTTTTTAAAGGGCTTAGGAAGAATTTTTTATAAGCTTATCAAGAGGCGGTTTTTTAGGAAAAAGAGAAGGGTAAACCGCTGATAATAGTTAATCTCTCATACGTCTTCTTGTGGAATTGTTCACTAATATGGAGTATAATGGGCAATGTAATAATGATTTAATAGGAGGAACTTATGCATAATACAAGAAAAATCACCGATGACATCATTTGGGTCGGAGCGACAGATCGACAGGTACAGTTATTTGAAAACCTTTTCCCTCTAGCTCATGGGATGTCCTATAATTCCTACGTTCTCTTAGATGAAAAGACTGCTTTGCTTGATACTGTGGACTCTTCGATCAGTGATATTTACATGGAAAATATCCTTCATGCTTTAGGCGGCAGAGAACTTGACTATCTAATCATCCATCACATGGAGCCGGATCACTGTGCGAACATCGAAGCAGTTTTGCGACGTTTCCCTGACGTTAAGTTAGTCGGGAATAAAACCACCTTCAAGTTTTTGGAACAGTTTTACGATGTGCATGTGAAAGATAATTATCATCCAGTAAAAGGGGGAGACACCTTAGAATTAGGAAAACGGACACTGAAATTTATTATGGCGCCAAATGTTCACTGGCCGGAAGTTATGTTCAGCTATGATATCAGTGACGGCTTTCTATTTTCAGCTGATGGTTTTGGTTCTTTCTCACCGCTTGACGGAAACCTGTTTTCTGATGAATTGGACTTTGATGGACGAATTAAAGAAGAAAGTCGCCGCTATTTTGTCAATATCATTGGTAAATTTGGATCTAACGTACTAAAAGTCCTCAAAAAGCTGAATGGCTTGCCTATCAATATGATTCTTCCTCTTCATGGGCCGATTTTCCGTGACAAAGAGCATATTTCATATATGATTGATCGTTATCGCCAATGGGCAAGTTATGAGCCGGAACAAGAAAGTGTGCTAATCCTTTTTGGTTCTATGTATGGCAATACGGAAAATGCAGTGGGAAATTTAGCAACAATGCTTGCTGAAAAAGGCGTGAAAAATCTGCGTCTGTACGATATCTCTAACACTGACCCGTCATTATTGATGTCGGAGATGTGGAGCTACTCCCATATTGTTTTGGCATCGCCTAACTATAATGGAGATTTGATGTATAAGATGGATACAGTTATCAGAGAGGCTTTGCGTTTGAATTTGCAAAACCGCAAGATTTCCTTTATGACCAATGCGACTTGGGGCGGCGCAGCTTTGAAAACGATGGAAAGTTACTTCGAAGATCCAAAACATTTTGAAATTGTGGGTGAACCTGTAAAAATTTCATCCTCAGTTAAAGTTGATAACGTGCCGGAGATTGAAGCACTGGCAGATGCGATTGTCGCGTCACTCAACGCGTAATTCAACAAGAGAAATGAAAAATAAATAAGCTGAACCACCCAACCACTTGGGAGTTCAGCTTATTTTTATGTTATTGGACTTTAGAAGCAATTTCTTTGGCGAATTTTTCCAATGCTTCCACATCGTCATCCTCAGGTGCTAATTCTACTTTTACAGAGTCAGCCCCTTTGATTCCGCCGATTTCTAAAAAGACTTCTTCAAATTCATCAATCGCTTGACCAAAATGATCGTACGAAGTGTCGCCAGATCCTACGACACCAAAAATTTTATTGCTGAAGTCTTGTTCTTTCAAATCATCAAAGAAATCTTCAAATTCATCTGGTACACCATCACTATAAGTGAAAGTTGCCACGATGAAAAGGTCGCCGTCTTCGAAAAAGTCGATATCTACATCATCTACCTCTTCTTTTTCGACCTCTAGTCCATTTTCTTCTAGAGCTCTTTCAACGATTTCAGCTACTTCTTCAGTGTTGCCGCCTTGACTTGCATATACTAATTTTGCTATTGCCATAATATTTCTCCTTTCAATTGTTTACAATTATTATAACAGATGTTGAGATTTTGAGGTAGAGTGAGACTGAAAAGGTTTGTAAGAACTTGAAAAAAATTAAGATAATAGACATTTTTAGGGCCTGAGGCTTTGTTAAGTGAATTGTAGAAAAATCCTTTAAAATAGCTGAAATAAAATATTTTTCACAAATAATAGAGAAAAAAATTTAATCTGAAAGTTGTTTTACGTTAAGAAAAAATATTTTTAATTCATCATAAAATGTCTTAGACCAGCGTAATCTTATCATCTGTTCATTCGATTGGGGGTATAAACAATATGAAGCAGCTTTTGTAACGCCGCATTTACCACAAAACTGTCGCACTGATTAAACGGCAACAAATGAATAAAATTCACAAACTATTTAAAGGTAAATCGAAACCATTAAAATGTGAATCGTTATATGAGAGTAATCAAGTGATAGGAATTCGTTGTTTAAAAACGTGTTATGACGATGTTTTAAGATGTTTATCTTAATAAATTTAAAATGACTCTCGTTTTTTTATAATTATCTTATCATATTCAAGGTAAATCTTTGAGAAAAAAATATATCATGTTACTATGGAAACATGATGGTTTTAGGTAAGAGAAGCAGGTACGAAATTGTTCAAAACAAGTGACCTTTCCAGAAAACAACATCACATTTCAAGATGATCGTTTCCATGAATGTATAATTTTTTGAACAAAAAGCTAAAAACATTAAATTTAGCCCTGCTCAAATGAATTTAACTGACTTAAACAGTCAGGGCTGATGTACTGGTGCCAAGAGAGAAGTTAACGGAGATAAAGTTGAAGATATTAACGATATAATTCTATTTTTTTTGAAATTATGATCATTTGCATTGATTGATTCTTATTAAGGAGTATGAGCTGATGAAGGTTGACCAATTGTTGGAAAAGAAAGAACAATTACAAGTGAAAATTTTACGCAGTCTAATATTAAATGGAGGAAGCATGCCGCTTAATCTCTTGAGGGCTGAAATTGGATTGTCTAAAAGCGGATTTGATCAATACATCGAAGAAATTAATCACTTGCATGTGTTTCGAGTACGAGGAGGCATCACGGTAGATGCTGTTAAAATAACTTTGCACTTGCCGGAAGAAGTAAATTTTGAGAGTATACTGGCCTTTTTCTTAGAAGATGCGATAAAATTTAACATCTTAGATTACTTGCTGTCCTATCAGGAGTTTACAACAGTTAAATTGGTTACCACCCTCTCCCTGAGTGAATCCACATTATTCCGTAAGATAAAAGAATTAAACGGATCACTGTCAGAATTTGATATTCAAATAAAAAATGGCTGTCTTCAAGGAGAGGAACTTCAAGTCAGATATTTTTATTTTCAGCTGTATCGTTTTTTAATAAAAAATAAGGCGAACGACTATTCATTTGCTGATTCTCAAAATCAAAGATTTATTAGAGAATTGGAAAAAAAGTTAAAAACAACTTTCAATGAAAGTGCTGAGAAAAAAATTAATTGCTGGCTCACCATTACAAAAAAACGTTTGAATAATAAAAAAACAAATACAGTCAAATTACAAGAGAAGATGACGTCCTATCTTGCTGATTCGTTGTATCAGCAAGTGTCGAGTTTGATGCAAGATTACTTTAGTTATTTGCCGACTGAGAGCATCCAAGCAGAAAGTATGATGTTTTATGTGTTCCTAGTTTCTTTTTCACTATTTGATGAAGAAAGATTTTATGAGTATGATATCTCTCGCAGCAAGAAACTTCCAACTGCCATGATGGATGTTTTTGTTCGCGAAACTATTTTGCTTCATTATCGTCCTCGCCGGTTATCAATCCAGCTGGAAAAAAAGGTGGGCTATCAAGTGTCACATATCAATAGTCAGCTTTATTTTTTCAAAGGAAAGCTTGAAGTCTATCATCGCCAAAATATGCTGGAGAGGCAAAAGTTGCTGCTTGGAAATACTTTAGTAACGCTGCTGGATCGTTTGTTGAATCTGGCTTTGGACCAGATTCACCAGCCTTACCACTCTCAGAATACACTGCATGACACCACGTTACTCAGATACGCCAGTGTGTTGTCAATGATAGATTTTCTAATGACTAAAACAATCAAAGTGGCGATTGATTTTGAAGAGAAGGCGTCATATTGTGAACCTTTCTATCAGTTGTTGCTGATAGAGCTGCGTCCGATGATTGGTGTAGAACTGGAATTGTACCAAAAAAATAAAAGCTATGATTTGATTTTAACGACTTCCCTTGTTGAGAAAAAATATTCCGGACTGCCTCAAACATATTGTTTGTCTGAATTTTATTCTGAATATGATATTTACCAAGTAAAAGAAGTTTTGAAAAAAATGAGAATCAGTAAAAACTGACTGTGATATATAATTTATCACAGTCAGTTTTTGGTTACTGTCAAAAAAACGCAGGAGATGTTATTTTTTGATTGTACGTCATTTCAAAAATAAGGTACTATGGAGATGCAACGCAGAAAGCGATTACAGATGGAGGTAATGTTGATGACAGAAAATACTTACATTATGGCAATTGACCAAGGCACCACAAGTTCGCGAGCAATTATTTATGACAAGCGGGGAAATCAGGTTGGGAGTTCTCAAAAAGAATTCACCCAAATTTTTCCTCAAGAAGGATGGGTAGAACACAATCCTAATGAAATTTGGAATTCTGTTCAATCCGTGATTGCAGGAGCGTTCATCGAGTCTGGAATCAAACCAGAACAAGTAGTAGGAATCGGCATCACCAACCAGCGTGAAACAACAGTCATTTGGGATAGAGAAACTGGCAAACCTGTCTATAATGCCATTGTTTGGCAGTCAAGACAATCAGCTCCGATTGCAGAAAAATTAAAAACAGAAGGCCATGGTGATTTTTTCCATAAAAAAACCGGATTGATTATCGATTCTTATTTTTCTGCAACAAAAATTCGCTGGATATTGGATAATGTGGCAGGCATGCAGGAAAAAGCTGACAAGGGTGAATTGATGTTTGGTACGATTGACACTTGGCTGACATGGAAACTGACAGACGGCGGTGCACATGTGACCGATTATTCCAATGCCAGCAGAACGATGCTGTTTAATATTGAAAAATTAGATTGGGATCAGGAAATTTTAGATCTTTTAAATATTCCTCGTTCAATGCTGCCAAAAGTATGTTCCAACTCTGAAGTTTATGGTCATACTAAGAGTTTTCATTTTTATGGCAGTGAAGTTCCTATCTGCGGTATGGCAGGAGATCAGCAGGCTGCTTTATTTGGACAAATGGCTTTTGAACCGGGGATGGTAAAAAATACTTATGGAACCGGTGCGTTTATAGTGATGAATACTGGTGAAAAACCGCAATTATCACATAATAATCTACTGACAACTATAGGCTATGGCATCAATGGCAAGATTTATTATGCGCTTGAAGGAAGTATTTTTGTTGCCGGCTCCTCAATCCAGTGGTTGCGTGACGGTCTTCAGCTGATGGAGAAATCCGGGGATTCGGAAGAGATGGCAAGAAAATCGGATAATGAGGATGAAGTCTATGTAGTGCCGGCTTTTGTCGGACTAGGGGCTCCATACTGGGATCAAGACGTCCGCGGGGCAATGTTTGGTATTACTCGTGGGACCAACCGCAATGATGTGGCAAAAGCAACTCTTCAATCCATCGCTTATCAAGTGCGTGACATTATCGACACCATGGAAGCTGATACGGGAATTAAAATACCTGTTTTGAAAGTAGATGGCGGTGCGGCTAATAATGACTATCTGATGCAATTTCAAGCAGATATCATCAATACTCCGATTCAAAAGGCTGCCAATCTTGAAACAACTGCTTTAGGTGCGGCTTTCTTAGCTGGTTTGGCTGTAGGATACTGGAAAGATATTGATGAAATCAAAGAATCCTACGAAGCCGGCAAGATTTTTGAGCCTAACATGGATGATGAACATAGAGAGAAACTATATTCTGGGTGGCAACAAGCAGTAACTGCTGCTCGTACATTTAAGCCAAAGCAGTAAGGAGCTGTTGTTATGAGTTTTTCAATTAAAACAAGGCAGGAAACAATTAAAAAATTACAGACTGAAGAGCTGGATTTATTGATTATCGGCGGGGGAATTACCGGTGCCGGAGTTGCAGTGCAAGCTGCAGCTTCCGGTATAAAAACCGGACTGATTGAGATGCAGGATTTTTCAGAAGGAACATCTTCCCGCTCAACAAAACTGGTTCATGGGGGCATCCGATATTTAAAGAATTTTGATGTAGAGGTCGTTGCCGATACGGTTACAGAACGTGCGGTGGTACAACACTTGGCACCTCATATACCAAAACCGGATCCCATGCTGCTTCCGATTTATGAGGGCGAGGGAGCAACAACCTTTAATATGTTCTCTGTAAAAATTGCTATGGATTTGTACGATCAACTGGCTGGGGTCAAAGGGACCAGTTATGAGAATTATATGTTGACACCTGAAGAAGTGATCGAGCGTGAGCCCTATATTAAAAAAGAGGGGCTGTTAGGTGCCGGGGTCTATTTGGATTTTCGAAATAACGATGCCCGTCTAGTCATTGAGAACATCAAACAAGCCAATGAAGATGGTGCATACTTGGCGAGCAAAATGGAAGCAGTTGATTTTTTGTATGATAATCAAAGACAAATTATCGGGGTGAAAGCTAAGGATTTGCTGACTGATGACATCATTGAGATTCGGTCAAAACTTGTCATCAATACAAGCGGTCCATGGGTAGACAAAGTCCGCAGCTTGAATCGACAAGGTTCCATCGTTCCTTACCTCAGACCGACCAAAGGCGTGCATCTTGTTGTAGACAGTAAAAAGCTGCCTGTGCCTCAACCAACGTATTTCGATACGGGCAAACAAGATGGCAGAATGGTTTTCGTTATTCCTCGTGAAAGTAAAACATACTTTGGCACGACTGACACAGACTATCAGGGGGATTACCGGACACCTAAAGTGACAGATGAAGATGTTGACTATTTGTTGGAAGTCATTAATTTCCGTTTTCCTGAAGCAACTATCGGTATCGAGGATATTGAGGCAAGTTGGGCAGGTCTGCGTCCGCTGATTTCCGGCAATTCAGGCTCAGATTACAATGGAGGAAATAGCGGTAAAATTTCTGATGAAAGCTTTGCACGTGTTATAGAAGTAGTTGCTGATTATCAAATGAAAAAAGCTAGCCGAGAAGATGTGGAAACAGTTTTGAGTCGTTTGAAAAACAGCTTGGCAGAAAAGGATTCTAATCCATCAGCTGTCTCTCGCGGGAGTTCTCTTGAGCAGGAAGAAGATGGACTGATTACTTTATCCGGCGGTAAAATTACAGATTATCGGAAGATGGCAGAGGGAGCGTTGACACTAATCCGACAATTGCTGCTTGATAACTACGGTTTGTCATTTAGAGAAATCGACTCCAAAAACTATCAAATTTCCGGAGGCCATTTTGATTCGGAAAAAGTGGAAGAAACAATCGAAGAATATACAAACAAGGGAATGCTTCGAGGACTGTCAAGGGGAGACGCAAGATATATTTCGGACTTTTATGGTTCTAATGCCGGGGAATTGTTTGATTTGATTGGAAAAGTGAATCCGTTTGACAATTTAACTCTGACCGAATCCATTCGCCTGTACTACGGATTGGAAGAAGAAATGGTGTTGACGCCAACAGATTATTTACTTCGTAGAACCAACCATATGCTATTTGGTCGTGATACGTTGGATGAACTCAAACAACCTGTTGTTGATGCCATGTCCAATTACTTTAATTGGACGAAAGAGCAGAAGACGAGCTATTTTGAAGAGTTGAATGAAGCAATTGCAGAATCAGATTTAAGGGAGCTAAAGGAAGGGAGAAACTGACATGACAGGGGATATGGCACAAATTTTTGGGGAATTTATTGGGACATTATTATTAATCTTATTAGGAGATGGCGTTTGTGCAGCCGTTAATTTGAATAAAAGCAAGGCTCAAGGATCGGGTTGGATTGTGATTACTTTTGGATGGGCAATGGCAGTGGCGATGGCAGCTTACATATCTGGTTTCATGGGACCAGCCCATCTAAATCCAGCGTTAACGATCGCGATGGCAATAGAAGGCAGCCTTAGCTGGCACTTAGTTCTTCCTTTTATTATCGCTCAAATGTTAGGGGCGATTGTCGGTGCCGTTTTGGTCTGGATTGCGTATCTTCCCCACTGGGCGGAAACGAAAGATCAAGGTGCCATATTGGGGAGTTTTGCCACCGGTCCCGCTGTAAGGAACTCACCATCAAATTTAGCGACTGAAGCTATCGGCACATTTGTACTAGTTTTAGGTATTTTGTCATTCTCGCAACATGAGTTTGCCGGAGGGGTCAATGTTTTGGCAGTAGGATTTCTGATTTTATCCATCGGACTTTCGTTAGGAGGACCTACAGGTTATGCTATCAACCCTGCCCGTGATTTAGGACCGCGTATCGCTCATGAGATTTTGCCGATTGCTAATAAAGGCACTTCTGACTGGACTTATTCATGGATTCCTGTTGTAGGACCGATTATTGGCGGGATAATTGCTGTACTGGTTTATAATGTGATGGTTTAGAAATTTTCATATAATCACAGACTACTGATTCAGGTAATGGAATCAGTAGTTTTTTGACTTTTTCTTATTGAATAAAAAAAGAGGCTGACCCATAAGTCCTCATTTAAAACAAAAAAGGAATGAAATCTTTTTATGATTTTGTTCCTTTTTTTAGCGATAAAAATAGCACTTCCTTGTATAATTAAAGTACCAACCATAACCAAAAGGGAGTGCTATCTATGTACAAAGATTATAACATGAATCAGGTC
>NZ_NGKA01000001.1 GCF_003987645.1 Vagococcus elongatus | reverse complement strand
GAATTAGAATTTTTATGATGAATGGTTTAATACAAATAAAATAACAGAAAAAGGAACTAAGTAGAGTAAACACTCCTACTCAGTTCCAAACTAATTTTTATTCATCAGTCCTATTTGACAAAGAGCCATTTTAATTCGAGTTACTGAAAAGGATTGTAAAATCTGCCATTATTAACAAAATATAAAGCAATGGAAATGATAAGAGTCAGTATCGAAATGGCAATAGTTATCCCATCAAGGGTGCTGAAAGGTTTTGCCATATACCACGTACGGGTCTTTTTCTTGCCGAATCGACGTAATTCCATGGCTGTACTGATGGATTCGATGCGGTCGATACTAGATAAAATCAACGGGGACACGATAGCAACCGTTCCTTTGATGCGCTGCGACAGCGGCGCTTTTTTAGATGTTTCAGAACCTCGTGCCTGTTGGGCAACTGAAATATCAAAATAATCTTCCTGAATATCCGGAATATAGCGCAAAGCCAATGCGACAGCATAGCTGATCTTATAGCTTACGCCGATTTTGTTTAAACTTGAGGCAAATTCACTTGGATTGGTCGTCAAAATAAAAACAAGGGCAATCGGAATAGTAGAAAAGTATTTTAACAAGAGATTGAACTCATAGAAAAGCTGTTCGCTGGTTATAGTAAAACGCCACACACCCTCCCAAAGAACGTGTCTTGTGCCGTAAATCGAAACACCGTATTCGGGAGCAAAAACATAAACGGCAATCAAGTTGAGAATCGAGAAGAAAGTGATAAATTTTACGACAAAAGAAATCTGATGCCATTTGATACCGGAAATTTTAAATAAGACTAAGGATAATCCAGCAGCAGCCAGCAGAAATCTTGTATCATAAGTGGTCATCGTGGCAATAGAAATGAGGATCAACGCAATTAATTTTGCTGCCCCATTTAACTTGTGAATAGGAGTGTCTTCCGGAATATACCCAAGGATTTGAAAGTTCATTGAAGTCTAGCCTCCTTATCATACGCAATAAATTTATTGACAAACGTTACCGGCTCTTTCAGCCCGATTTTCTCCGCAAATAAAAATAAACTTGTTTCCTTCAGTGATGCTTGTTTGACGATATCGTGATCGGTCAGCACATCCACTGGAGAGGTATCTGCCACCACCGCTCCTTCATCAATCACAATCGTTCGTTCAGCGTATTCCAGCATCAAGTGCATATCATGGGTCACCATCCCGATGGTTAATCCCTGTTTGTTTAATTTTTTAAGGAATTGCATCATTTCAGTATAGTGACGCAAGTCCTGTCCCGCAGTAGGTTCGTCCAATAAAATCAATTCCGGTTCTAATACGAGGATGGAAGCAATGGTGACTCGCTTTTTTTGCCCGTAGCTCAAAGCAGAGATGGGCCAGTTTCTAAACGGATATAAACCGCAGACTTTTAGAGTTTCGTCTACTTTTTTATTGATTTTTTCTTCGGAAACTCCTCGAAGTACCAACCCTAAGCCGACTTCTTCCCGTATCATTTTTTTAGAAATCATTTGATTGGGATTTTGCATGACAAAACCAATGTTATCCGCTCGTTCTTTGATAGAAAAAGTAGTGAAATCTTGGCCTTTCCACGTCATTGCCCCTTGTTGAGGAGTGACAAAACCGCAAATGGATTTGCAGAGTGTCGATTTTCCAGAACCGTTTTTCCCAACAATACTGAAAATTTCACCTTTATGGATATCTAGTGAAAGGTCATTCAGCACTTGTTTTCCATGTTTGGTGTATTGAAAATCAATATGTTTGAGAGATAAAAGTGTGTCTTCTTTTTTTATGAAAGGCTGTTCAGGAATCGACTCATGCCATTGAGTCATTTTTTCTTTCAAATCAGGGCTGTTCACTTTGTTTAGATCTTCCAGATGTTGGGCATCAGCCATATTAATCTTGGCATATTTCATGGCGGTCACATAAAGAGGTTCACGGATGCCGATTTTTTCCAATAAATCAGATTTCAACAGTTTTTCTGGAGTGGTGTCGGAGACAATCGTCCCGTCATCGAAGACAATAATCCGGTCGATAGGGCGATGAAGGACATCTTCCAAACGATGTTCGATGATTACCGCAGTCGTTTGATTGCTCCGACAAATGTCATCAACTAAAGTAATGGCGTACTGCCCGCTCTCAGGGTCCAGATTTGCTAGAGGTTCATCAAGAAGCAGAACTGGCACTTCATCAATCAGCACACCAGCCATACTGACTCTTTGCTTTTGACCGCCAGATAAATCTTGGGGCCGATGACTGAGATGGTGTGATAACCCAACAATATCAGCGAACTGATTTACTTTTTGTTTCATGACAGATTGCTCAACATTTTCATTTTCTAATGAAAAAGCAATATCTTCTGCCACAGTCAAGCCGACAAACTGTCCATCCGTATCTTGCAGCACAGTGCCGACGTCAAAGGAGAGGTCGGCAATGTTTTCTTTTAAGACCTGTTTCCCGTTGATCAAAACATTCCCTTGAATATTCCCAGAATAAATGTGGGGAATCAAGCCATTGATACAATGGGCAAAGGTTGATTTTCCGCTGCCGCTGGGACCAATCACTAGGATTTTTTCTCCCGGATAAATAGCAACATTAATATCTTTAAGGGTGGGTTCCGCCTGACTATGATATTGAAAAGTAACATTGTTAAATTCAATGATTGGATTCATTTACAAAACTCCATCTTATTCTTTAGTTAAACTTCCTTTTTCTGTGCGTGATGAGGCATAAAGTTTCATTAAAATAGTTCCTAATATGCCAACGGAAACACTGTTAGCAAGAGAAGCGATGACTCCTTGTGTAAACACTTTGTTTGCCGGTTCTTGATAAATAATAATATCTAAAAATGGTGCAATAACGCCGAAAACAACTAATTGAGCAAGAAGCTGCAATACGATAAATTTTATCATATCTTTCACTGAGAATTCTCCGCTTTCTAAGTCAAATTGTTTTCCGATAAAACCATAAATAAGACCGATTAGTCCAGAACAAATAATCCAGCTCCACCAAGCACCATAAGTTGTCATATCTTTTATTGTGTGGCCGATAAAACCAATCAGGAAGCCGGCAACCGGACCAAAAAGCGAAGCCATCAACGCTAGGAATGGATAAGTCGTTTCCAGATTGGTGTTTGGTACGCCGGTGGGAATGGAAACAAATCTCCCTAATACAACAAATACTGCCGCTCCAATACCAATAGCCACAATTGTTTTAACAGAAAAATCTTTTTTCATTATTTACTCTCTCCTTAGTTTTCAAAAATTATTTTTGGTGCTTTTCTGAGCTGAAGTGTCCAGTCAATGCCAGTCCCAATGTTGTAAAGTTTGGAAAATGAGTCTTGATTTACCGCCACACCTAGATTTACTAGCGAATTAACATACACGAGGGGTTCACCTACATTGACATCAGCAAAAGATTTAGCGAACAACATCAAATTTTGGTAAACTTTTTTATCTTTGTGGAAAATTGTCACTTGAACATTATCTCCATGTTGAATCCCCACATGTTTAAGATAATCCAGCGGGATATTGGTCCACAAAGAACCAAAGCGCACATCCAGTACGTCAATGCTTCCTGTCAGAATACTTCCTTTTTGAGAAGCTTCAATAATAGAAAGCTTCTCAATGGTGCCTTCCTCTGTGATTTCACCAAGCTCTTCAAAAGTTATTTCTCCTGAAGCCAAGCGGGCACCATTATAAGCATAGATATCTCTGCCGTGAAAGGTATGACTTTCTTCCGAATGAGGCAGACGGCTTGTTATCTCATCGATTTGGCGGATTTCTTCTATCCCGTCATAATGAGCAATATGTGTCAGTGTTCCGTTATCCGGCGTAATAACATAGTGACCGGAACTTGTTTTACAGACGATACTTCTTCGGGCACTTCCGACCCCGGGGTCCACAACGGAAACAAAAACAGTTCCCTCGGGCCAATATTGAACTGTCTGGTATAAACGATAGGAAGCTACCCAAATGTCATAAGGCGGGATATCGTGTGTTAAATCATGAACTGCGATGGTTTCATCCACGGTATAGGCAACACCGTACATTGCACTGACAGCCCCATCTCCTAAACCAAAATCTGTCTGCAATACTAAACTTTTTTTCATTTGTCACTCCCCTTTAATAATTTATTTTACAAATCAAATATAGCATGATAACCAGATTCAAACAATTATTGGAGAGACAATAATCCAATATTTCAGTGTAATGTTCGTGATTATGCTGATATATCAGTGAATATGTCTCAAGCTATCAGTTTAAATTACAGAACTTCATTCTTTAGTCTCATGCTTTGAAAAGTATCTTATTATATACTTGAGATGAGAGTTTATTAGAAAATAATTAAAAGGGGGGATTACTGTTGAAAAAACAACGTATCATCTGGCTGGTCGTTATAGCCATAGCAGGTGTTTTCCTGATTGTTAGAAATTTTTCAGGATGGCCGTGGCACCGAGCGATAACATCAGAAACGATTGAAAGTTTTGACAGTGTGGTCATGGATTTGGCCGATGCTGATCTGGCGATAGTGGAAGGGTCTCAATTTGAGCTGTCTTTTCAAAATATCAAGGATAGTCAAGTTGATTGGAGTGTGGACGACGGGCAATTAGTTTTATCTGAGTCATCCTCTGGAAACATGTTTTTCAATTTCAATTCGAGGGAACGAACCATTATCTTAACAGTGCCCAGCAGTGCGGCCTTAAAAAGCATAGAGGTCAGCACTGAAGACAGTGACGTCAGCGCAGCAAATATCAATGTGGAGAAACTGGATTTAGATATGGTTGATGGAGAATTATCCCTTCAACAGATTAAAGGAGAACAAATTACTGTGATGATGGGGGATGGGGATACTCATCTGGACGGTATCAGTGCTAAAACACTTGAATTAAACTCCGATGATGGGGATTTATATTTTAATGCTGTGACGGCGAATCTACTAAATTCATCAGTGGCAGATGGGGACTTGATAATCAACAGCAGCAAGATTGAAAAAATGGAGCATAGTAGTGACAGTGGAGATATCACGTTTGATGATTCTGAGATAACTGAGAGTCTGATGAGTGTGATGGACGGGGATTTTATGGGAAATAAAGTAACTTTGGACACATTTGACTTTAGTAGTGACGATGGGGATGTTTCATTAAGTGTGGAAGGCAAAAGAAAAGATTATGAACTTATTCTAGATTCTGATGACGGGGAGATCCTTGTGGATGATCAAATCTATCGTGAAAATAAAGATCAGAGGGATCAACGGATCACGGTATCTTCTGGAGACGGGGACATTTTCATCATGTTCAGTCGTTAATCCAACTTGCTTAAAGAAGTTTATTTATTAATTGATCAATGTTTGAAACGTAAAAAGATGTTGGGGGATAAATTACGAAGAGTCAATGATTTTCTCAAGATCATTGACTCTTTTTGGCATTTTACATAATTTGCATAATTTGACGGTCAGAAGTCCACAGAATGTACTATCAGGATTGGATCGTCTGCACTTCCAATCAGTTCTCCCGTAATTCTTTTTTCTTTTCTCATGGCGGTAAAAGCTTCCACTAACAGGTTGTTATCGATGTCTTCTATCTCAATTAATTCGAGTCCTACACGAGTTGGGAAAGTGGTCAACTCCTTGATCTCACGCTCCAATTTTAAATAAGTATCATCGTACCCATAAGGCATACTAACACCATCCTTTGTCTTCTATTATAACAAGAATATATTTGGAAGAAAGGATAATCCTTTTATTAAAAAACTTTACAGGGAAATCTGAACAAGAACTTGAGTAGAGCTAGATATATCAAGTGTAAATTTCAGAGAATGAATGAAAAATAATTGCAACAACCAAGAAAGTCATACATAATTATTTGTTGTCTTAATTTATATTTGCTACAATTCAAAAAGGGGTGGATGGAAATGAGTTATTATGAAGAAGATTTTATTTTAAGACAGGCTAAGATAGTAGCTGACGGTTTTGCGAAATTTGTCACCCAAGAATCAATGGACAATATTTTTTATACTAAAGGGGAATCAGATGGGGAATTATATGAAGATGCTCTAGGAAAGTTGAACTTAAGAGGGTCTCTCCGAAAGGGAGACAAAAAAATGAAAGGCCAAAGCAACACTGGAAAATAAAGATACTATGTTGGATATGTACCAAGCATTTGAAAACAAATATCGAAATTTTTAGCCTATGGTCAATTCAAGAAACTTAAAGGAGGAAATTAATGTCTATTAATAAAAGAAAAGAAACTATTTTTAAACGAAAAAATTTAATATTTAAAATAGTTTTAATTCTCTTAGTTTTATCCGTTGTTTACGCCATAATAATGTTAACTCGTGCACCTTCAGGAGTCTCCAATAAAGAATATGAGTTGGTGAAAACCGACTATGTCTTGATGATTCTCCAATGCGTGGTAGGAATAATTGTTATTTTTCTTCCTCACAGAGTAGAGAAATTATTTAATGTAGAAATTCCCGACATGATGGAAATCATTTATTTTATCTTTTTGTTTTGTGCTATTTATCTAGGGGAAGTTCAAAATTTTTATTACAGAATCCCATTTTGGGACAACATTCTTCATGGCTTTAGTTCAATCATGCTTGGAGCTTTAGGCTTCGTGATTGTTGACTTTTTAAATTATAAAGTCAAAAGCAAGCTGCAGCTTAGTCCTTTTTTTGTCAGTCTATTTGCTTTTTGTTTTGCCATCACGTGCGGTGTCATCTGGGAAATTTATGAATATCTTGCCGACCACGTCTTAGGAACAAATATGCAGAAATTTATGACTGCCCACGGAGATATTCTAGTGGGTCATGATGCTTTGGGAGATACAATGGAAGACCTTATCATTAATTTTTTTGGTGCTCTAATCATCGTTATCTTAGGTTATATCCACTTAAAACGGCAGCAAAATGGCTTGAAATATATGGAAAACAAAACCAATCAATGAAAATAATTTTATTAATCCCACAAAAATTTGCCTTCCTAAGGTAAATTTTTGTGGGATTGTGATTGATTTGAATAAGGAGTTCTTAGAATCCAGTCAAGACACAAGGGATTGTAATTTTCAAGGAATTATTTTTTAAACGTATGTGTCTTGTTGAAAATGGGCGAAGCGTGAATTCTGCATCAGCACCATATAAAATTAATCCGAGAGAGTGTCCTTCTTTTAGCGTATAATCAGTTGGCATCATTTCTATACTATAGGAATGATATTTATCGGGTTCAATATTTTCTTTAATACTAAGGCTACTCCTATTTTGGATGTTGAGCCATCCCCGAGAGATGACCATCCAATCGCCTGGTTTTTTTTGTGCAGAAAAACGTATAATATCCATCTTTCCAGCCCCCACTCCAAGATCAAGTCCCTCAGTAACAGCTGTTTCGGTAGCTAGATCTAACCGTAGCGAACGTCCATAATCAATTAGCATAGCACTTAAAATCCCTGTGGACTTATTCACTGCGGCTTCTAAATTTACCCGGACGGTCCCGCAAATTCGTGTCTCTTTTTCAATCTCATTAATTTTTGATGCTAACCTAAAAGATTTTATTTTGTTTGGTTCCTCAACGATATTATTTAGCCATTCAGATTGGTTATCTTTTTCTCTGTTGTATCCCGCAGCAGACAGATCATCATAAAATTCATTATTTTCACAATGCAAATTGATTACTTTGGGTTTAACGTCTTTAGTTGGCCAGTTAGATGATTGATACCAGTAAAATTGGTCAATATTACTTTGGACATGGACTTTAGGGAATTTATTCATCACATTATTATTCGCCTCATAAAGCCAATAATCCAGCCAAAGACGTATCAGATTTGAAAAATCAATCGTCTGGTGGTTATGAATGAATATATGGTCTCCTTGATGAAGCAGTAATTTTCTAGGAATATTACGTTTTTCTAACTCATGCCAAAACATTGAAAATTGATTAGTTTTAACATTCCAATCATTTAGGCCATGGATTAACAAGACGCTAGCACGTAAATTATCAATTTTATTCAGATAATTACGTTCATCCCAAAAAGAATTATAATTTCCACTTTCTCTTGCACAATTATTACGCATTTCAGATAATTTATTTCGATATTCAAAAGCGATGTTGGGATAATCTTCGATGTCTAAACGTCTGCTAAAACAATATTGTGATAATAGGAAAATATCATCTCCTTGCCAGTCTTTACTTGGGACGGGCATCCCATTTTGCCGATAGTAATGGTACCAGTTAGAAATTGCGGCCTCCGGGATAATAGTTTTCAGCTCTTTAACACCAGTACATGCGACACCAATAGCAAGTGTGCCAACATAAGACTTTCCTGTCATTGCCACATTACCATTACACCAGTGGGCTTTTATTTCAGTGATTCCAGTTCGGTCGGTAAACGCACGACGACGTCCCCCTAGCCATTCAATGACATCTTTGAATGCGGTAATTTCATCAACTGATCCTGTGCTGTTGAAGCCGTCAGAGCCATATGTCCCTAAACCTGCCGAGTAAACACTAGCATATCCCCATGTGCTAAACATTCGATACCATTCGGGAATGCTTTGGAGTTTAATTTCATCTATCGGAGATTCATCGACACAGTATTTTGGGATTAGTTTAGAAAGAGCAGGATTTTTTGTGCTTTGTTTAATATAATTAGTTGGAGACTCTTTCACATTAGAAATCTCTTTATCTACATCACAAAGTTCGTAACAGTCTTCATTACATCCAAGCATATAAGGATTAGCCATGAAAATTGCTGGAACTTTTTTGCCTTTTCTAGTGTCTTTAGGGCGACGAATATAAACTGCTAACAGGTCATATTTCCCATCATTATCAGTGTCTAAAGAAGTTTCGACAAAAACTCGTTCAAACAGAAAGTCATCTCTATAGTGAAGTGATAATGTCATATTTTAATACACCAACCTTATTTTTTGTCATTGCGAAATATTTTTTACTCAATTTCTATTTCCAGTTTTGATCCCTTTTTTCTTTAAAAATTTTATCCAAACCAGTACAAATAGTGCTCCGATTAACAACATAACAATCAGAAAACTAAAATAATATCTGTAACCGCTAACACCTGGGAAAGTATCTAGTAAATACCCCGCAAGAAGAGAACAAAAGATTTCTGGCAAATATCCTATTGTTGAAATAATCCCAGCTGCAGTTCCAGAATATTGAACTGGTATTTTTCCCTCTTCCATCATTGCCCAAGTCAGAGAATAATTCACTTGGTAAAACATATATATAATTAAATATAAAAGTGTAAAAATAAAGACAGCACTAGAGGTTAAAGGTAACAGCAAAATTCCTAATGTTCCGACTGCCATAACAATAAAGGAAGTAAGAAGCAGATTTCCAGTTCCAAGCTTATCTCCTAAGAAACCACCGCCTACATTTGATATTGGGGAAAGATATCGCCGAACAGCCGCTAAACCAGCACCAAAAGTAACTGTAGCACCAAGTAATGAGGTTGCATAGGGAACAAAGTAGTAAACAGAAAGAGTAAATACATAGTTACAGAAGGTAACGATGCCAATAATCCAAACAGCCGGCATCTTCAAAACTTGAAATAAGCCTTTTAAAGAGATTCGTTCACTTTCTTCTGCCTCCTGATCTCGAACTTTGTAAAACACAAGTAAACCCGACAAAATAGTTATGATAGAATAGTAAATAATTATGGCTTTCATACCAATGATATCACTATTCATTTTTACACCTATTTGGAAAATAACGACAGCTAACGAAGCCATAATTGAGGCGGTAACACCGCGTCCGCCTTCGAAAAAACCAAAAGCCTTTCCTTGATCTCCTGTATCACTTAAAACCCGTACAGCTTTCACACAAGATGGCCAAAAGGCAAACAAAGAAGTGAACCCCCAAAATGCGTATAAAATGACGAGCATCGAAAAGGATAAGGGCAATAAATGAATGAACCCGCCAATACCTGTTCCAATGAGTGAGAGTGTCAGTAGCCAACGAATTGATACACGATCCGCTAAATACCCACCAAAAAAATAAGAAATCATTCCAAAGATACCAAAAATACTGCCGAAGATACCCATTTGATAGTTTGTTAGATTATATGCCTGTAGATATGCATCATAATAATCATAACGAAAATAAGGTAACCCATAAATAATTGAACCACCAGCGGCCACGAAAAGAATGGCAGCAAAATTCTTTTGGATTTTTTCTCCCATCCCTAGTTTTGTCAACAACTTGTTCATTTGTATTTCCTCCAATTCTTTTGACTAACCAACCTCATAACAGAACAAATGGAAAACAGATTTAAAACTGGTTAGATTAAAAGTTTTATAAAAACCAGTTTCATATAATTCACTTTAAAAATAGGATTAATACTATTACAAATCAATATAAATCACAGAGTTGTAATACGAACAAAAATATAAGTACCATATTTGAACTATCCATTAATATTAAACCGCTATCATTAGAGTGGTATTATAATCATGTCAAATTTGGATCTGTTTTTCAATAGTTTTTTAATAATTTTCTATTTTATTGGCAGGAACACACTAACCATTTATAAAAACTGGGTGAAAATATGATTAAAATCGCATGTGAAGGTACAGAAATATTTTTGAGTGTAGGCAAACAAGAATAAAAAATGGAGAGTAGCTATTATTGTAATCAGTTGGAGAGGAAAGATAGGGGGATAGCATTCAAATAAAAAAACTTTGTATTAGAAAACATTTGTTGGGAATGTTTGTGTAGAAAAGCTATATCTAATCATATAGTATTTTCATCGTCTAATACAAAGTTTCCAAATAAATTATATTAAAAAAAATACGTTTTGTATACAGATGTGCTTGACGCTTTTTATGCCCATGTTTATCAAAAAAACTATTTTTTAGATGGGAAATTTTGATGTTAAAATAGTCTACTCAATCCAAGAGTAAAAAAGCAAAGGAAAAGATAATTTTTTTAGAGAGTAGTTTTTAGTAAAGTTGCAACAAGTATTTATTTTCGAAAGTTTACCTTAGTTAAAAAGTAAAGGTTAAATTATGAAGTTTAAGTTTAAAATAGTGTGCTGACACGTAACTATCCAAGAAAACATAAAATTTGGATTAAAGAATTATTTGGTTAAAATTCAGTGCTGGACGTTAACTTAACTATCATTGAAAACCCATCAGATTATTATTTTCCTAGTGATAGTTACAGTCATTCATTGACCTTGTAATAGGGTGAGGCTATAATTGTGTTGAGAGAAAGTCTAGTAACTTTTTATACATGTGAAAATAATCACTTGATGTTGATTGCACATAAAAACAACCTTTTTTAGGAGCCTGTGATGATACTATTAACAAATAATCCCAAAGTTTCAGAAGAAATGAAAGCGGTTAACAATGTGAAGATATACTACTATCAAGATGTAGACTATGGAGGAATACTTGAGCATGCCCAGCAACTGATTGTTAACGAAAAGCTGATTTTGTTGAGCCATCCGTTAAGCGGCAGTATTAAACCAAACGAAACTTATTATAAGACAATATTTTTCTCTGAAAAATCAAATCAGTTTATTGATATAGAAAGTTTGGAATATATCGAGTCAGCACTATTAGTCTATGAAAAATTTATGAAAAACCAGATGCGTCCAAATTGGACAGAAAAAATTTTGGCAGATTTTGCGTTTGTTGATTTATACCTTACGAAGAGTACCTTACAAAGAATGGGGACAACCTATGTAAATCATAGTGGTTAGCCATAGATTAATAATTAGGGGAGGAGGATTTTGTCCTTAATACAAAGAATAGAGGTGAGAAAATGAAATTAGAACTTGGAAAAATTCAGATTCAAGATGTGGTGGCCGGTGCAGAAGAAAAAATTGAAGCTAACATTTTATATATCAATCCGGAAACTATCGTTGACATCGTACTGGAAGACGACCGATTAGCAGAATGTTCCGTGGAAATTGCCAAACCGGGGGAAAGTGTTCGTATTACGCCAGTCAAAGATGTCATCGAGCCTAGATGCAAAGTCGATTCATCCAGCGGAATCTTCCCGGGAGTTATTAACAAAGTGGATACGGTCGGAGGCGGACGTACCCATGTCTTAAAAGGCTGTGGGGTAATGACAGTTGGAAAAATCGTCGGTTTTCAAGAAGGAATCGTTGACATGAAAGGTCCCGGGGCCGAATTAACGCCCTTTTCAAAATTGATTGAGATTTGTCTTGTTTTAGAACCTAAAGAAGAGATCGAACCCCATCAGTACGAGGAAGCAGCACGTTTTGCCGGTTTAAAAATCGCAGATTACCTTGGCAGATTAGGGGAAAGCATTGAACCGGACGAGATCGTCACTTATGAAACGTTACCTTTACAAGAACAGTTGGCACAATTCCCAGAACTGCCGAAAGTCGGTTACATTTATATGCTTCAGACACAAGGTTTGCTGCATGACACCTATGTGTACGGAACGGATGCCAAACATATCGTGCCTACGATTTTATACCCGACAGAAATAATGGATGGGGCTATCGTTAGCGGCAATTGCGTGTCTGCCTGCGATAAGAATACAACTTATCATCATTTAAACAACCCCGTCATTGAAGATTTGTATCAGAAACACGGGAAAGAACTTAATTTTATTGCGACAATCATTACTAATGAAACCGTTTATTTAAAAGATAAGCAACGTTCAAGTGATTTTGTTGCTAAGCTATCCGAATTTTTAGGGCTGGACGGTGTGATTATCTCTCAAGAAGGTTTTGGAAATCCCGATACAGACCTAATCATGAACTGTAAAAAACTAGAAGAAAAAGGTATCAAGACGGTCATTGTCACAGATGAATATGCAGGAAGAGACGGAGCAAGTCAATCTCTAGCAGATGCCGACAAACTTGCTGATGCAGTTGTTACAGGCGGGAATGCAAATGAAACCGTCAAGTTGCCAAAGCTGGACAAAGTTATTGGTCAGTTGGATTATGTTGATGTGATTGCTGGAGGATTTGACGGCAGTCTAAAAGAAGACGGTTCGATTGAAGTTGAGATTCAAGCAATCACTGGCTCAACTAACGAGCTCGGCTTTAATCAGATGTCAGCCAAAGGTGTGTAGCATTAAAATTAATTTGTAGCAACGGATAAAGAAAGCTGAATTAAAGGAGGAATAAATCATGGCATTTACTTTAGAAAACAAAAAAGTTTTAGTCATCGGTGACCGGGACGGCATTCCGGGGCAAGCGATTGAAGCATGTTTGAAAAACACAGGAGCAGAAATCATCTTTTCTTCAACCGAATGTTTTGTTTGAACGGCCGCTGGTGCAATGGATTTAGAAAATCAACGTAGAGTAAAAGAGGCAGCCGAGAATTTTGGCGCTGAAAATGTGGTTGTAATTATTGGTGCAGCCGAAGGGGAAGCAGCCGGTTTAGCTGCGGAAACTGTTACCAATGGCGACCCTACCTACGCAGGTCCATTGACCAATGTACAGCTAGGTTTAGCTGTCTATCATATTATAGAACCGGAAATAAAATCGATTGTAGATGAAGCTGTTTATGAAGAGCAAGTCGGCATGATGGAAATGATACTTGAAGTGGATGATATTATTGAAGAGATGACTGAGATCCGAAATGAATATTCCAAATACTGATAAAAAGCAATGGAATATTTATCGTAAGGAGGCGTACAATGACTAGCAAATTTAAAGTAGTTCACTATATCAATCAGTTTTATGCCGGTATAGGCGGTGAAGAAAAAGCTGATATAGAGCCATTTACTAAAGCAGAGGTTATTGGTCCCGGCATTGCGTTTACAAATGTTTTTGGGGACGAAGCTGAAATCGTCGGAACAGTTGTCTGTGGAGACAGTTATTTTAATGAAAATCTAGAATCTGCAGAGAAAAAAGTCATCGATTTTATAAAATCATATAACCCTGATTTGGTCATTGCCGGTCCAGCTTTTAATGCTGGCAGGTATGGAATGGCCTGTGGAGCTGTCGCAAAAGCGGTGATGGAAGAATTAAATATACCCGCTGTGACGGGCATGTATGAAGAAAACCCAGGTTTGGATATGTTCAAAAAAGATGCTTACATCGTCCCGACAAAGAGTAGCGCTGCAGGCATGAGAAAAGCTGTGCCCGTAATCGCGAGATTAGCGTTGAAACTTTTGAAAAAAGAAGAAGTATCACCTGAAGCCGATAATTATTTTGTGAGACACCGCGTGAATTTTCAAGCAGAACAAAGAGGCTCTCAGCGAGCAGTAGACATGTTGATCAAGAAATTAAAGGGAGAGGAATTCATAACAGAATATCCTATGCCTGAATTTGATAACGTTGCTCCCGGAGAGGCTATAACAGACTTATCCAAAGCAAAAATTGCTTTGGTCACCTCTGGAGGAATCGTTCCAAAAGGAAACCCTGATCACATTGAATCCAGTAGTGCATCGAAGTATGGTCAATATGATATTTCGGGTATTGATTTTTTAACGGAAGCAACTTATGAAACCGCACATGGCGGCTATGACCCTGTGTATGCCAATCAAGACCCTAATCGGGTATTGCCTTTGGATGTTGTAAGAGAGATGGAAAAAGAAGGTAAAATTGGCAGTCTACATCAATTTTTCTATTCGACTGTTGGCAATGGCACATCTGTTGCCAATGCAAAAAAATTTGCGGCAGAAATCGCAGAAAAACTGAGGGCAGATGGTGTGGATGCAGTCATCTTGACATCCACCTGAGGCACTTGTACACGTTGCGGTGCAACGATGGTAAAAGAGATTGAAAAAACTGGCATTCCAGTGGTTCACATTTGTACAGTAGTTCCGATTTCACTGACGGTCGGAGCCAATCGAATCGTTCCGGCAGTCGCTATTCCTCATCCCCTAGGCAATCCTAATTTGGATGCCAAGGATGAAAAGAAAGTTCGCCGTTCAATTATAGAAAAGTCTCTGGAGGCTTTGACGACACCTGTCGAGGAGCAGACGGTCTTTGAGTAAAATAATGTTTACTGCCTGAATGAGATAATTCAGGTAGTTTCAAAAAGGAGCTGAATAATCAACCATGTATGATGTAGTAATCATTGGCGGTGGGCCGGCTGGCTTGACAGCGGCTTTGTATAATGCCAGAGCTCGATTGAAAGTTGTCCTTTTAGAGCAGACAAAACTTGGGGGACAAATTGTCTCCACTCACGAAATTGCCAACTTTCCAGGGTCAGTCAAAGGAAAAGAAGAAGAGACCACAGGACCGGAATTAATTGCCAGAATGTCTGAACAGGCTCAAAAATTTGGAGCAGAAATTCAATTGAGAAAACAAGTTGTGGGATTAGAGGTGTCAGGCGACATAAAAAAAATAACGTGTCAAGATGGCACAACTTACGAATCCCACACCATTATTTGTGCCAATGGCGCCCATCCCAGAGAAATAGGGTGTCCTGGAGAAAAAGAATTGCGCGGGAAAGGTGTTTCCTATTGCGCCACTTGTGATGGTGCATTTTTTGAAGAGATGGAGGTATACGTCATTGGCGGCGGGAATTCGGCGGTGGAAGAGGCAGTTTTTTTAACAAATTTTGCCCGGAAAGTGACATTGATTCAAAATCTGGCTGATTTGACGGCAGATGCCATCGCTGTGGAACAAGCGAAAGCTAATGATAAGATTCATTATATTTTTAACTCAGTGGTGGAAAGTATCGAAGGAGATGGCATGGTAGAGGCTATGACCATTAAAAATACGGAGACTGGCGAGCTGACTCGGATGGAAGCAGACGATGACGATGGTCTGTTTGGTATCTTTATCTTCATCGGTACCATCCCTAATACTGACGTATATGACGGCGTGATTCCTCTTGATGACTACGGTTATATGCTGACCAACGATAATATGGAAACGGAAGTCCCGGGGGTATTTGCTGCGGGAGATATCCGTCCGAAAATTTTGAGACAAGTGGTCACTGCTGCGGGAGACGGTGCAACGGCGGCTTTTTCAGCACAGAAATATGTTGAAAGAATTAAATAAGGAGGCATTCTGAAATGATTGAACTGACATTAGATAATTTTGATGAAGAAGTCATAAATAACAGCAAGCCAGTCTTGGTCGATTGGTGGGGAGAATCTTGTGAGAATTGTATCGCCTTGATGCCTGCAGTGGAAGAATTAGCGGAACAATACGACGATAATATCCATTTCACAAAATTTAACACCTCACAGAAAAAAGTTCGCCGCTTTTGTATCAAACATAAAATACTGGGCTTGCCTGTCATATCGATTTTTAAAAACGGTGAAAAGGTCGATGAAATTACTCAAGACGATTGTACAAAAGAAAATATTGAAAGCATGATTAAAAGAAATATTTAGGGGGAACGCTGATGAATTATTCGACATTAAGAGGGGCAAGTTATGTCTTGGTACATACACCTGATATGATCGAACATAACGGGACAACTCAAATAACTGAGAAAATTACGACACCAGACAGCGAGTATTTGAAAAACTTATATGAAAACATCCGCAGCTATGAGGATGTAGTCAATTATGCCCCCAACCAGACATACATTGGAAATTTAAGCTATGATGATTTAAAAAAAATCCCGCAACCTTGGGCGAATGAGGAGATTGAAGGTACACGTGTCGGAAAGTTTGGCGAAATATTGTCAGAACTTGAATTTTACGGTCTGCTGCAAATTGCCGATGTATTTGAGTTGGTCCATTTAGAGGAAGCTTTTGCGGAAAAGGTTCGTAATTCTTTGTCGGAGCATCCGTTATTCAAAGAAGATGTTGGGAAAATAAAAAATGAAAAACCTTTATCTTGGATTGAAGATGAACTCTCAGAAAATGAAGGTGCAGGTCTGTACTATCATCGTGAGTTAGTAGGCTGTGTCAGTCGTGCCCATCAGATTGATATTAATTTGAGCGCCCATGTTATGCTGGAAAACTTAACTGTTAAAGCCAGCGGAGTCTTAGCGTTGCGACATTTATTCGATAAAAATAAAATTGATCCGGCAACTGTGGATTATGTGATTGAATGCAGCGAAGAAGCGTGTGGAGATATGAACCAGCGGGGAGGCGGTAATTTTGCAAAATCAATTGCCGAGTTGTGCGGATGTTCCAACGCAACCGGCAGTGATCTTCGCAGTTTTTGTTCTGCGCCGACTCATTCTATCATCACGGCAGCTTCCTTAGTTGCTGCAGGGACACACAAAAATGTGGTAGTGGTGGCTGGCGGTTCGGCAGCTAAATTGGGAATGAACGGCAAATCCCATGTCAACAAAGGTTTCCCGATTTTGGAAGATGTATTAGGGGGATTTGCAGTAATGATTGGGGAAAATGATGGGGTTCATCCTGTTTTTCGTCATGACTTGACAGGACTGCACAAGGTGTCCAGCGGCTCAAGCCCTCAAGCTGTGACCACCACTCTGATTGCCGATGTGTTAGACAAGGCTGCGTTGACAGTGAAAGACATTGACGTGTATTCCGTGGAGATGCAAAATCCTGATGTGACAAAACCTGCCGGGGCAGGAGATGTGCCTCTTGCGAATTTAAAAATGATTGGTGCGATTGGCGTCCTTCGTAAAGAAATTGAAAAAAAAGAGTTAATGACTTTCGTTAATGAAAAAGCACTGGTGGGTTGGGCACCGACTCAAGGGCATATCCCAAGCGGTGTTCCCTATCTCGGGTTTGCACTAGCCGACTTGACTACCGGTAATAAAAATCGTTGCATGATTGTTGGGAAAGGCTCGCTATTTTTAGGTAGAATGACCAATTTGTTTGACGGGGTCTCGATTATTATTGAAAGAAATTCCGGAAAAATAGCTGAAGATAACCAAGCCGACTTAGAAGCATTAGTCAAAGCAGAAGTTGCCAAAGCTTTAAAAAGCTTTGCTGCAAGTTTCTCCGTAGATTAGAGGTGACACGATGTCTAATCAAGTAAAAAAAACAATCAAAAAGGTTTTTGAAGAGGTTGCCACAGCAATTGAAACTGGAAAAATGGAAGATAGAATTAAAATCGGTTTGACTATCGATGGCAGTGAATTAGGGTTTGGTGTGATGAAAGAAGCTGCTTATCAGATAAAAAAGGAAAATATGTTTGATGTTGTCATTATTGGCAGTAATCAAGAATGGGCAGAAGATTTTGAACACGTTTCTACAACAGATTGCCAGAAAGATGCTTATGCAGTTATGGAGGAAATGCTTGAGAGCGGTGAACTCCAAGGATGTGTCACCCTTCATTATAATTTTCCGATAGGTGTGTCAACAGTTGGGAAAGTATTGACGCCAGCTTTTGGAAGAGAGATGTTGATTGCCACAACCACTGGAACTACAAGCACTTTGAGGAATGAAGCCATGGTGTTGAACGCTATCAATGGCATCATCGCAGCCAAAGCAATCGGTATCGAAATGCCCAAGATTGGTATTTTGAATGTGGATGGTGCTAAAACAGTTGAACGGTCTTTGTATTCTTTAAAAGAAAATGGTTATGATATCCATTTTGGGGAAAGTGCTCGGGCGGATGGAGGCAGTGTCCTAAGAGGAAATGATCTTCTGACAGGCAGTGCGGATGTAGTCGTGACGGATAGTCTGACAGGAAATGTATTAACCAAGTTGTTCTCATCCTATTCAAGCGGGGGCACGTATGAGGTCTTAGGTTCTGGCTATGGTCCGGGTATCGGGGCAAATTATGATAAAAATATTTGCATCATCTCAAGAACCAGTGGAGCACCAGTGATTGCCAATGCATTAGAGTACGCTTATCAACTTGCTAAAGGGAAATTATCAGAAATCAGCCGAAAAGAGTATCAGGAAGCAGAAAAAGCAGGATTGAAAAAAATATGCGAAGAATTGAGACTTTCTTCAGGTCCAAAAGAAGAATCTGTTGCCGCTCCAGAAAAACAAATTGTGACAGAGGAAATCTCCGGTATTGATGTGATGGAACTAGAGGATGCCGTAAGTGTTCTTTGGAAAGAAAATATTTATGCAGAGAGTGGGATGGGGTGTACAGGACCCGTCATTTTGGTAAATGAGCAATGGATAGAATCAGCTGAACAACTGCTTAAAAAAGAAAAATTTCTTTAATTTCAAGAAAGATTTAATGGTAATCACTCTGATAAAAAACTGTTTGAACATCCACTGAAAAGCAAAGAGAAGACGATTATTTGGCGGAGACGGTATTTCTTCGCCATTTTTCTAGTCATTGAAAGAACTGTCAGATATGAAGGCGGCTGGTACGTTAGCAATATTAAAAAAGACAAAAATTATGAGCAGATAGGACATAGTGGGAATAAGTGTCAGCGCTTGCAAAAAGAAGAGAAATATGATATAAAATAGATGTAAGGGATAATAGAAATTCCCAGTAGACCGGCCAAGTTGCCGGCGAAATAACGGAAGCAGTTGACCAATAGATCAACTGAGAAAGGATCGTGGGGATTTGAGAAATTCCTTACCAATCGAAAAGTCTAGCAAGTGTTGAAAAGCGAAGGATTGAGTGGACATAAGAACCTCAGTTCAGATGTGTATGAATGAGAACACCTCTGCTAGACTATTTTTTTTTGCCCAAATTTAAAGCCAGTTTCATAAAAGAAACTGGCTTCTTTATATTTACTTAACAGTGATAACTGAGCATGGCGCATGGTTCACTACGTAAGAAGCTGTGGAACCGACAAGCAGTTTATTGATTCCATGTTTTCCAGTCGCCCCCATGACGATAACATCATAGTCATTTTCTTTGGCAAAATCCACAATACCATTTTTCGGCGTGTCTCTCAAAACAATTACAGTGATATTTTTTGCGTTTTCCGGATTGAGTTCCTCTTCTAATTCTCGTTTTAGTTGTAAATCGGCTTCCTTTTCCCCATCAAGCAAACTGCTTGGAACAAGAGTGTAAGGTGTTAAATAATAGGCAATAGGTGTTAAGACTTGAAGAACCGTTACATGACCTTTTTGAATGCCAGCTAGGACTTTTGCGTGTTCGAATGCTTCTTTGGCTTGATCTGAACCATCAAACGGCACAAGAATTTTTTTATATGCTATATTCATAAAACAACGCCTCCTTTACTTTATTTTACCACATTGGCAATGGGAAGTTGTGTAGAATAGCGTACAGTAAGTAGTTGAAAACCAAAAAAGGCATTTCAGTTATGAAATGATTTATGATCATCATTTAACTATTTATATTTTCTTTAGTTGAAGATGCTCTCATTAATCATACTACCTAACATTGGCAACAACAGTTAAATTTGAGAATCAGTTGTCTTTCAAGTCTAGATCAAACATAATGATTTTTTTAAGTTGAGACAGAGCAAACAAATTGGCACTCAATTTATAATATAATCAATAATCCAAAGAGAGGAAAGATGTTTAATACACGTTTCTAATAATGCAACGTTTTCTAAGTAAGATTCGATATGCGATGTTACATAATACAATAAAAAAGAGGTTCATCGCTCTCGAAAACAGGTTTGGTTCTATATCAATAAACAATATCCTTAATAGACTTGACTTTCCAGATAATTGGCATAAAAATGTTTCTAGGTTAAGTCAATAATTTTTTTGCATATAAATCAATTAAACAACTTTATTTGCTAAACTATAAATATAGTGTTATGATAATGGAAGTGATAATTTTGAACTACATAATCGTGTATACTTTATAGATACTCTTTTAATGAATTCGCAACTATTACAATACAATTAAAGGAGGATTTATCTATGGAAACAGGTACAGTAAAATGGTTTAATGCTGATAAAGGTTTTGGTTTTATCACTAAAGCTGACGGTGCGGACGTATTTGCACATTTCTCAGCTATTCAAAGTGATGGCTTTAAGACTTTAGACGAAGGTCAAGCAGTTACTTTTGATGTTGAAGAAGGTCAACGCGGACTTCAAGCCGCTAACATTCATACTGCATAACAGTTAAACAACTAAAGCCTATCTCTGACAAATAGAGATAGGCTTATTTTTTTTCATTCTATGTGATTTTACGTTTGATATAGAAGACGATGTCCGCAAGAAACAGTAGTCCTGTCCCCAATACTATTGTAACTATTGATTGGCGTTCGCCGGTTTGTGGTAACGACTTTTTAACCGGTTTTTTTCGCAAGCTCACCGGGTTTGTTAGATTCACCTAATATTTGTAAACGTAAATAACTTCTTGTGTTTCTTCACTGAATTTACCTTCTGAAGTATCGACAGTTTTCACATATTTATAATTTGGGATTTCAAAAAGATATTTTTCTTTGAGATTGAAGATATCTCCGACATTCCCTGTGACAGAATTTGAATTATGGGTTTCTTTCCCGTTTTCAACTTGGTATTTAATATTTATTTTTCCTGTTTTTATTTCTTCTGGCAGTTTCTTCGATTTTGCGTATAAAGTTATATTTTTAGTAGCAGCTGTTTGAAAATCATATGGAGTTGAAAGAGCTTTATCAATAAACCATCTGTCGAATGTATGATTGGTAAACGTTGGATCGGTTGGTTTAGTGAAAATTTCTCCTTTATTAACTGCTTGTGAGGAGACATCAGTTCCACCTTTGCTATCAAAAGTTAGGGTACCTTGGCTTTGAATGACATTTACAGTTAAAGTTTTTAATCTTCATTTGACGGAAATATCCCTCCACCTAACTCATTACTTTGCTCCATGTAATACTCACCAGTACAAATGACAGTGTAAGTCCCAACGACATCTGAATTGACCTTGATTTTAATTAATAAGATTTTTATCTTCTCTTTTAAGTTATCCTTGTAAATTAAACAAAAGCATTTCTGATTTATCTTCGTTTACGAGTCCCGTCCTTTTTGATTTTATGATTGAAAAACTCCAGCAAGTAGTAGTTTCCCAAAATCACATCATAGTTAGAGCCGCCTACACACCTAAAAGTACAAGCACGTTCTAAAATATCATTGTTCATACCTCTTTTAATTCATGATTAGCATCTTAGTTGTAAGAATAGCCGTTCTAGTTGTGAAGGAGAACAAAAAAGCTGAAACAAAAAGTCTCAGCTGTCGTTCGCATAAAGAAATATTAGCTACGCATTTGTGTCTAAACGTGTCTATTTATGTCTAAGTGTTGTTTTTAAAATGTTGATATACCAACGCTTTGACTAACATTGTCTAGTTGTGTTAAACTATTGACGCACCCTAAGGGAATCGAACCCCTGTCTCAAGAACCGGAATCTTGTGTGATATCCACTACACTAAGGGTGCCTTGAACACAATAGTTAGTTTAACTAATTTTCTTGAAAATAGCAAGTGTTCATCTGCATTAATATGAATCAAATGATGAGAAGAGGATTACTATGAGGTTTGGTCAACAATTAAGTCAACAACAAAAGCAAGTGCAAAAGCTTGCGATGACTCAGGAATTGCAACAGTCTATTCAGATTTTACAATTTAATACTGATGAGTTGGTTTCATACTTGAAAGATAAAACATTGGAAAATCCTTTGCTGGATATTAAAGTGACAGGCGCGCAAGCAGATGTGACTCATTATAGCAGAAAGCCAAAAAAGACTTCCGATGATGAAGAAAGTAATTTTTTTGCTCAAATTCCTGATACTCAAATATCATTATTTGAATATTTGATTGACCAGATTCATTTGAATTATCGCGACACTTATTTGCGTCAGCTGATTATTTTTTTAGTAGAATTTATTGATGTGAATGGTTATCTGTCAATTGACCTAGAAGATGCAGCGGCAAAGACCGGTGCAGATTTTATTCAAATGTTAGATGCTCTGACACTTTTGCAGCAGCTTGATCCTGCAGGTGTGGGCGCGAGAAATTTACAAGAGTGTTTGATGTTGCAGACGGAAAGAGACGAACGGGCACCAGAGTTAGCTTATATTGTTCTGGAAGAATGTTTTGAGCCTTTTGCTGACAGAAAGTGGAAAAAAATTGCTGACAAGTATGAGATTTCTCTATCTGAAGTTCAGGCAATTTACGATTACGTCCAAACACTGTCTCCTAATCCGGGTGCTGGCTATGGCGAATCTTTTGAACAACATATTTACCCTGATATCATTGTCAAAAGACAGCATGATGAGCTGGAAGTTTTATCTACTAGACGAGGGCAGCCGACCATTCGTTTTCAAGAGGAATATTTTAACCGGATGTCACAAACGGATGATCCGGAAGTAAAAAAATATTTAAAGGAAAAAAAAGGCGAGTTTAATTGGCTTCAGAAAAGTGTGCAGCAGCGCGGCAATACCATCTTGAGAATTGGAATAGAGATCGTCAAAAGACAAAGAGAATTCTTTTTTGATACGTCCCGTCCCTTAAAGCCAATGAAGTTAAAAGAGTTGGCCGAAACCTTAGATGTTCATGAGTCAACAGTCAGCAGAGCTGTGAATGGTAAGTATTTGGAGACGGATTTTGGTGTTTTCGAGTTAAGGTCTTTTTTCACTAATGCTGTCAATCCTGACGAAGGCGAAGATTCTATGTCTGCCAGTGATGTTCAGCAAAAAATAAAAAAGATTATCGCTAATGAAAATAAAAACAAACCGTTGTCTGACCAAAAAATCTTAGATTTGCTTAAAGAGGAAGGAATTGAAATTTCCCGCCGAACCGTAGCAAAATATCGTGATGTTTTGGGAATTCCTTCATCATCCAATCGTAAACGCTATGATTGATTTTTAATTGAGGAAAGAAAAAATTCCATTTCTTCCATAATAATACAAATTTTCCCAGCAATTCCATAAACTATGGAGTTGCTTTATTTTTTTAGGATAATTTTAATAATTGAGAACGTTTTTTATCTATCAGAAAAATAGTCCTAGTTAGTAATGAACACTTATTGATTCAAGGTCCGATAATTTTCTTAACATAATTAAAATTAACAGGTGTGTTATATTTTAACTTTGAAAGCCCATACTCTTGTTTTTGTTGGCAAAAATGGGCGCTTCTCTTGATTTTGCAAGGTAGAAATGCTATACTATTTTTAGATTTGGTAGTTAAATATTTAAATATATCGACTACCAAATTTTTTTAGTGATGATGGGTCGATAAACGACTGACTTGGACGTTTAAAGTCCAGCGAAGGAGAAGTGACAAAACGAGTGGATAATCAATTACGTTTGCTAGAAGCGATTGTTCCTGATGTTTTGGAGATTGTTCAAGAAAGATTTGATATCTTGAGACATATCCGATGGATGTCACCGATTGGTCGCAGGGCTTTATCTCAAAAACTAAATATTACGGAACGGGTTTTACGAACTGAAACAGATGTATTACGTAATTTAGGTTTAATCGAAACGTCTAAAAGCGGCATGACTTTGACTGAAGAGGGTATTCGGATTTTAGACAGCCTTGAACACATGATGTCTCAGTTGTCAGGAATGCAGCAGAAGGAAAAGAAATTAGCTGACTTCTTTGAAATTGAACGATGTATCATTGTTTCAGGAAACAGTGATGAAGATCCGAAAGTTTTGGTGGAATTCGGTGAGACTGTGACAGATGCTTTGAATACGTTGCTGCCTAAAGGTGAAAATATTATTGCAGTCATGGGCGGAACGACAATGGCGGGTGTGGCTGATAACATGCACTCATGGGCTTCCGAACAGCAAAACAATATTTTTGTACCGGCTCGTGGCGGTTTAGGAGAAGCGATGAACATTCAAGCTGATTCAGTTAGCGGCATGATGGCCGCACGAACAGGAGGACGGTCCCGTCCATTATATGTTCCTGAACGAGTCAGCAAGGAGACCTATGCATCTTTGCTTCAAGAACCTTCAGTTCAAGAAGTTTTAGCACTCATTGATCGGGCAACATGTGTGATTCATAGTATTGGCAGAGCCATGTACATGGCAGAGCGTCGTGGCATGTCTGAAGAAGAACTAGATATGTTAGCAGCAAATGGTGCTGTTGGCGAGTCCTTTGGTTATTTTTTTGATGCAGATGGGGAAATTGTCTATAAGATTCCTCGGATCGGATTGCAGTTGAAGGATCTGAAGAAGGTCCCGTTCGTCCTTGCAGTTACCGGAGGGAAAAGTAAAAGCCAAGCTATTCAATCGTATATGAAACATGCACCATGTCAGACGTGGTTAATCACTGACGAGGGTGCAGCAGAAGAGATTTTAAAAGGTAAAAACCTTTAAAATAAAAAATTTTTTTGATTTTCTAAAGGAGGAAATCCAGCATGACAGTAAAAGTAGGTATTAACGGATTTGGACGTATCGGACGTTTGGCATTTCGCCGCATTCAAGATGTAGAAGGTATCGAAGTTGTAGCAATTAACGACTTGACAGATGCAGCTACTCTTGCACATTTGTTAAAATATGATACAACACAAGGACGTTTTAACGGTGATGTTGAAGTTCATGATGGTTACTTTGATGTGAACGGCAAAAAAGTAACAGTTATGGCTAACAGAAACCCTGAAGAACTACCTTGGGGAGACTTAGGTGTAGAAATCGTTTTAGAATGTACTGGTTTCTTTACTTCCAAAGAAGGTGCTGAAAAACACTTGAAGGGCGGAGCAAAACGTGTCGTTATTTCTGCACCAGGCGGAAACGACGTGCCTACAGTTGTTTACAACACTAACCATGATATCTTGACTGGTAAGGAAACTGTTATCTCAGGTGCTTCATGTACTACAAACTGTTTAGCTCCAATGGCTAAAACTTTGCAAGACAAATTTGGTATTGTAGAAGGCTTGATGACAACTATCCACGCTTATACTGGAGACCAAAATACATTAGATGCACCGCATAAAGACTTGCGTCGTGCGCGTGCTGCAGCTGCTAACATTGTTCCAAACACAACTGGTGCTGCTAAAGCAATCGGTCTAGTTATTCCTGAATTAAACGGAAAATTAGATGGAGCTGCTCAACGTGTGCCTGTACCAACTGGTTCATTGACAGAGTTAATAACTGTTTTAGAAAAAGCTGTAACTGTTGACGAAGTAAACGCAGCAATGAAAGCTGACGCTAACGAGTCTTATGGTTATACAGAAGACCCAATCGTTTCTTCTGATATTGTCGGAATGGTTTACGGTTCATTGTTTGATGCAACTCAAACAAAAGTAATGACTGTTGGCGACAAACAATTAGTTAAGACAGTTGCTTGGTATGACAACGAAATGTCTTACACTGCACAATTAGTAAGAACTTTAGAATACTTTGCAAAATTAGGTTAATATGCTTAATAAAAAGCGGGGGAGCAGCGCGCTTCCTCGCTTTTCTCTATATGAAAGATGAATTAAGGGAGGCTATCAATTAAAATGGCTAAAAAGACTGTGAAAGATCTTGATTTAAAAGATAAAAAAGTTTTGATACGTGTTGATTTCAATGTGCCTTTGAAAGACGGCGTCATTACAGATGATAATCGTATTGTTGCGGCTCTGCCGACAATCAAATATGTCATTGAACAAGGTGGAAAAGCAATTTTGTTTTCTCACCTAGGACGCGTGAAAACAGAAGAAGATAAAGAAGGAAAATCTTTACGTCCAGTAGTAGACCGTTTAGCTGAATTGCTTGGAAAAGAAGTTGCTTTCATTCCAGAAACTCGTGGAGAAAAGTTAGAAGCAGCAATCAATGCTATGAAAGACGGCGAAATTCTTGTAGTAGAAAATACACGTTTCGAAGATATTGATGGCAAAAAAGAAAGCAAGAACGATCCTGAATTAGGTAAATATTGGGCTTCTTTAGGAGACGTTTTTGTGAATGATGCTTTCGGTACAGCTCACCGTGCTCATGCCTCTAACGTCGGCATTTCTTCTCACCTTGAATCAGCAGCCGGTTTCTTGATGGAAAAAGAAATCAAATTTATCGGTGGTGCTGTAGACGAACCAAAACGTCCGTTCGTGGCAATTTTGGGTGGGGCAAAAGTTTCAGATAAAATTGGAGTCATTGAGAATTTATTAGACAAAGCTGACAAAGTATTAGTCGGCGGCGGAATGACTTATACATTTTACGCAGCTAAAGGTATTGAAATCGGTAATTCTCTTGTAGAAGCTGACAAAATAGATTTAGCAAAATCACTAATCGAAAAAGCAGGTGACAAGTTGGTCTTACCTGTGGATTCAGTGTGTGCTAAAGAGTTCAGCAATGATGTGGAAACATTTATTTCCGACGGCAGAACAATCCCTGAAGGCTCAATGGGATTGGATATTGGACCTGCAACGATTGAATTATTCACTAATGAACTTGCCGGTGCAAAAACGGTGGTTTGGAACGGACCAATGGGTGTGTTTGAAATGAGTAATTTTGCTAAAGGAACAATCGGTGTGTGCGAAGCAATCGCTAATTTAGAGGATGCCACAACGATTATCGGCGGTGGAGATTCTGCAGCAGCAGCGATTCAACTTGGATTTGCTGATAAATTCACACACATTTCTACTGGGGGCGGCGCTTCTCTAGAATATCTAGAAGGAAAAGCCTTGCCAGGTGTAGAAGCAATTTCAGAAAAATAGACAGATGTCACTTTCAGCATAATATCTGAATGACTATCATAATTATTAAGGAGTTACTAAAATGCGTAAACCTATCATTGCAGGAAACTGGAAAATGAATAAAACAGTTGGCGAAGCGTTAGCTTTTGCAGAAGCTGTAAAAACAAAGATACCTAGTAAAGATGCTGTGGACTCTGTCATTGGTTCCCCTGCATTATTTTTACATGGATTAAAAGAAGTAGTCAAAGGAACAGATGTGCAGCTATCAGCGCAAAACTGCTACTTTGAAAATGCCGGAGCTTTCACAGGTGAAAACTCACCAGCAGCGATCGCTGACTTAGGTGTAGAATATGTTATCATCGGACATTCCGAGCGTCGTGAATACTTCCACGAAACAGATGAAGATATCAACAAAAAAGCAAAGGCAATCATTGCTAACGGCATGACACCTATTTTCTGTTGTGGCGAATCTCTTGAAACCTACGAAGCTGGTAAAACGGCTGAATGGATTGAGGGACAAATCACAGCAGGTTTGGTTGATTTAACTGCTGAACAAGTAAGCGAAATGGTTATTGCTTATGAACCTATTTGGGCAATCGGGACTGGCAAATCTGCCGATGCTGCTATTGCTGATGAAATTTGCGGAGTGGTACGGGCAACAGTTGAAAAGCTGTATGGCAAATCAGTTGCTGACAAAGTTCGTATCCAATATGGCGGATCTGTGAAGCCAGAAAATATTGCTGAATATATGGCAAAAGAAAACGTTGATGGTGCTCTTGTTGGCGGTGCAAGCCTTGATGCTGAATCCTTCCTTGCTTTGTTGGAGGCTGTTAAATAATGAGTAAGTCACCAGTTGCGATTATTATTCTGGACGGTTTTGGTTTGCGTAATGAAACCGTTGGAAATGCTGTAGCACAAGCAAATAAACCAAATTACGATAAGTATTGGGAGGAATATCCTCATAGTACATTGAAAGCATCTGGTTTAGATGTTGGCCTACCTGAAGGTCAGATGGGAAATTCTGAAGTTGGTCATACAAACATTGGTGCCGGCCGTATCGTTTATCAAAGTTTGACTAGAATCGATAAAGCTATCTCTGATGGAGAATTTCAAACTAATGAAGGTATTTTATCTGCTATCGATCATGCGGTTGCTAAAGGCACAGCTCTACATTTGTTTGGACTGCTATCTGACGGTGGTGTACACAGTCACCAAAATCATTTATACGCCTTATTGGCACTAGCAAAAGATAAAGGAGTCAAGCAGACTTACGTTCATGCTTTTCTAGATGGACGAGACGTCCCTCCAACTTCTGGAGCCGACTTTATGAAACAATTAGTTGCAAAAATGGATGAGCTGAACTACGGTGAAGTAGCGACAGTTTCTGGTCGTTTTTATGCGATGGATCGGGACAGACGCTGGGAGCGTGTAGAAAAAGCTTATAATGCTCTAGTTAATGGGAAAGGTGTGAAGGCATCTGATCCGGTACAAGCGATTGAAGATTCATATGCTCAAGGGGTCAACGATGAGTTTGTGGTACCTGTTGTTATTGAGAAAGACGGCAAACCAGTTGCGACGGTTAAAGAAGACGATGCAGTCATTTTCTTCAATTTCCGTCCAGACCGTGCGATTCAACTATCCAATGCCTTTACTGATGAAGAGTGGGAACATTTTGACCGCACGAATCATCCACACGTTAAATTTGTGACGATGACATTGTATAATCCAAGTATCGTTGCACAGGTTGCTTATCCTCCAATCGAGTTGAAAAATGTTTTGGGAGAAGTATTGTCAAATGCTGACTTAAAGCAGTTGCGAATAGCTGAAACTGAAAAGTATCCCCATGTCACATTTTTCATGAACGGCGGACGCAATGAAGAGTTTCCTGGTGAAAGTCGTATTTTGATTGACTCGCCAAAAGTTGAGACGTATGATTTAAAACCAGAAATGAGTGCCTATGAAGTTACAGATGCTTTGGTGGCAGATATTGAAGCTGGTAAAAATGATGCTATCATCTTGAATTTTGCTAATCCAGACATGGTTGGACACTCCGGTATGCTGGAACCAACGATTAAAGCGATTGAAGCGGTAGATGAAAATCTTGGTCGTGTCGTAGATGCCATATTAGCCAAAGACGGGTATGCCGTTATTTTTGCAGATCACGGCAATTCAGAAACTATGTCTACACCTGAAGGCAATCCTCATACTGCCCATACGACTGTTCCTGTTCCGGTCATTGTGACTAAAAAGAATGTGGAGCTGCGTAACGATGGACGTCTAGCTGATATAGCTCCAACGATGCTTGACTTATTAGAAATCGAAAAACCTGCTGAAATGACAGGAGAATCTTTAATTAAAAAGTAATCTCTGTTTTTTAGTGGTATTCGTTGCAACTGGCAGTGAAACGAATTAGAATGTAATTATAGGGCTTTTAATCGGTAGCAATGACGAAAATTTTGATATTATTTTCTGAGATCGAGGCTCTATGCTGAATAAAAGAAATAACTATGGTAGAAATACCTAGCTATAAACACAACCTCAAAGGAGAGAATTTAATCATGTCAATTATTACAGATGTTTATGCTCGCGAAGTTCTTGACTCTCGTGGAAATCCAACAATTGAAGTAGAAGTTTACACAGAAAGCGGTGCTTTTGGTCGCGGAATGGTTCCTTCTGGCGCTTCAACTGGTGAATACGAAGCAGTTGAATTACGCGATGGAGACAAAGGTCGTTACCTAGGTAAAGGCGTGCAAAAAGCTGTTGATAATGTCAACAATATTATCGCAGAAGCTATCATTGGTTTTGACGTAAGAGATCAAATGGGCATTGACAAAGCGATGATTGAATTAGATGGTACACCAAATAAAGGAAAATTAGGTGCCAATGCAATTTTAGGTGTTTCTATTGCAGCAGCTCGTGCAGCAGCAGACTTCTTAGAAATTCCTTTATACCACTATTTGGGCGGGTTCAATACAAAAGTATTGCCAACACCAATGATGAACATCATCAATGGCGGATCTCACTCAGATGCACCAATCGCATTCCAAGAGTTCATGATCTTACCAGTAGGAGCACCAACATTTAAAGAAGCATTGCGTTGGGGAGCAGAAGTGTTCCATGCTTTGGCAAAAATCTTAAAAGGTCGCGGATTAGAAACTTCTGTAGGGGACGAAGGTGGCTTTGCTCCTCGTTTTGAAGGAACAGAAGATGGTGTTGAAACAATCCTTGAAGCTATCAAAGCAGCTGGACTAGAGCCAGGCAAAGATGTATTCTTAGGATTTGACTGTGCAGCTTCTGAGTTTTATGAAGACGGTGTTTACGACTATGCTAAATTTGAAGGCGAAGGCGCAGCAAAACGTTCTTCTTCTGAACAAGTAGATTACTTGGAAGAATTAGTCAACAAATACCCAATCATTACTATTGAAGATGGTATGGACGAAGATGACTGGGATGGCTGGAAAGAATTGACTGAGCGTCTTGGTACTAAAGTACAGTTAGTTGGGGACGACTTGCTTGTAACTAACACTGAAAAACTTTCTAAAGCGATTGATATGGGTGTAAGTAACTCTATCCTAATCAAAGTGAACCAAATCGGTACATTAACAGAAACATTTGAAGCAATCGAAATGGCTAAAGAAGCTGGCTATACAGCTGTTGTTTCTCACCGTTCTGGTGAAACAGAAGATTCAACTATTGCTGACATCGCAGTTGCTACAAATGCTGGCCAAATCAAGACAGGTTCTCTGTCAAGAACTGACCGCGTAGCTAAATACAACCAATTGTTGAGAATTGAAGACCAATTGGGTGAAGTAGCAGTTTACAAAGGCTTGCAAGCTTTCTATAACCTGAAGAAATAGGCTTTTGACAGTTAAAAACTGAGGATGTTTGTTTGAAGTTCAGTTAACTTAAATGTCTTTGCGTTTTATTAATGCCTTTCTGATATCATTTTTGATATCAGAAAGGCATTTTTGTAGTTCAATTATCTAAGATAGTTATTTTATAAAAATAGAAGAGCATTAAAAAAATACTGGAAATTAGACTGCGTCTTACCCAAAACTAGTTGACTGTTATCGATGGAAAACAAAAGAAAAAATAATAGTTGACAGATTTTTAAATATGATAAACATTTTCAGGTATCTTGAATAATAAATGACAGTATATATTCATATGTTTATAAATAACACTAGACTAATCTAGCTAGATAGTGTAATTTAATTAAAGAGGGTTATATTTTTAGTTGGAAAGAGGAGAGTATGATATGGCGGTTTATTTGGTGGGACCTGATGATAAAACAATATTTAGACGAAGGTCAACATGGGATTTAATGCCGGCTTTGGAAGCAGCCAACGATGGGGATATCATCGAGATTCAAGAAGGATTCTGTTTTACACCAGATTCGGGTGATGATGTCATTACAATAGAAAAAAACTTAACTATCCAAGGTAAGACACTTAATACAGAAAATGGTCTAGTTTTACCAACTATTGAAGCAGGTATATTTGTAAAAAATGAGGTCGAAGTTACCTTGAAAAATCTTTGTCTAAGGAGAACTCTTGATAAAAGAAATTGTTTGAACGTACAAAATCAAGCAACAGTTAATGGGAAAAACCTTGTGATAGAAAATACCGCAACAGATGGGGAAAATTATCCAATTGTTTATGTGGCTAAACAGTCAAATTTATCCTTCGATAATGTGAGAGTTGAAGAAAGTGCGATTAAAGATGGAGATCATAAAGTTTACATAGAAAATTCCAATTTTAAGGTAAATAATTCAGAAATAAATGCTCGAGTTTATGTGCACCACTCCCAAATCAACTGCAACAATACAATGGTAACCTATTTTGATAGTAATGCTTTATTCCTAAGAGAAAATTCATTTGCAAATATTAAATCATCAGAATTTATCGGAGGGAAAGTTACTAAAAAAACCAGCTATTCTTGTGTGATGTGCAGAAATTCTGAAATAACTCTAGACAATACTGTTATTTATCAGCCTAATTATAGTTCAGCATTGCATGGTATTGATTCAACCGTCAAAGTTTCTGAAGGAAAAATTGACTCAGCCAATTTTCTAGGGTGTGAAGTGACATCAGATAAAGGCGTGTTTGCTGAAAGTTTGTTTTTACAAAAAGAAACACAGTTTAAATCAAATACTTTCTCCATACTGGGGAAAAAAAATGGGAAAATTAATCTGTTTGCCGATGATAAATCCTCTGTTATTTCAGAGACAATCAATTTTGGCTTGTTAACGTCGCCGAATATCAAATTAGATCGGAACGTTGAATTTCAAGTGAAAAGGTTACATCAACTTGAATACGATCAAGGGCAAGAGAGTTTTGTTTTGGGAGAGGATGGCAATCCGATCATTGTATCCAGTGATTTAGAAATTGAATACTTTGGTGAAAAGTCTTCTTTTGAAAAATTGAATGATATGGTTGGGTTAAATAATGTGAAATCAGATGTCAAAGAGTTTATCGCTCTAGCTCAAATGAATAAAGCTCGTGAGAAGAAAGGGTTAGGAACCTCTGTATTAACATTGCATTCGTTATTTTTGGGTAACCCTGGGACTGGTAAAACAACAGTTGCTCGGATTATCGGCAATCTTTTGTATGAAAAAGGAATCATTTCTAAAAATTACTTTGCTGAAGTCTCACGATCAGATTTAGTTGGTCAATATATTGGACATACTGCAATAAAAACCCGTGAAGTTCTTGAGTCTGCTTTAGGCGGTGTCTTATTTATTGACGAAGCTTACACGCTGGCCAATGGCGGAGAAAAAGATTTTGGACTGGAAGCTATTAACGAAATACTTAAATTTATGGAGGATAATAGAGCAGACATTGTCATAATTTTTGCGGGATATACGGATAATATGAACAAGTTTCTTGAGATGAATGAAGGGTTGAAGAGCCGTATTCCGAATGTCTTTGATTTCCAGGATTACACGCCAGATGAACTCGTTATTATCGGATTAGCAGAACTTCATGAAAAAGAATATCAAGTAAATGAAGAGGACTATTCTGCCTTGGTTCAACATAATTTTGAATTGAGTAATGACTTTAGTAATGGTCGATGGGTCCGTAATCTTAACGAGCGTATTATTAGAAAGTTAGCTTTGAGACTTTTTGAAAATGAAAATGCCGATATGTCGGTCATAACTCAGGAAGATTTGTTAGCAGTGAAGTTATAAAAAAAGGAGAATGAAAATGTCAGAAGGAAAAAATTACGTGCAACCGCCTCATGAGGGAGGCTTTAATCCGATTAGTAAATTGAAAGAGATATATGCAAATTTACATCCAGATTACTGGAAAAGAAAACTGCCCCATTTATTGTTAGTCATCCCAGTTGTTTGGTTTATAGATAGTCTGATATTATTTGCGATGTTCCCTTATCAGGGTGGGGCCATGGGGCTGTTACTGATGCTATTATCATTGGGACTTCCTATTGTGAGTGCAATTTTCTATCCCTATTCTTTATATTGGTACAATGATAGTTTCATTGGCAGAATGTTAAATAATATGTTTCATTTAGGTGGTTTTTGGACAGTTGTACTTAGAATCATAATGACTGCGATTGGTGGGATTTTGATTGCTGGTATTTTTTCACCACTTATGGGCGTTTTGACATGGAAAAAATATAAAAAGAAAAATCTGATTATTGGAGAAGAAAAAGATTTTTTATAATTGTTGGTGTTTACTTGTTAAATTAAGCTGAATGATTCCTCTTTTTTGGAATATTGTTGATTGATAAGAGATAGGTTTACAGCTAAAATCAGTAATTTTAGAAAGATGTTAGAATTGTTGAAAAGTGAAGAAAAACAACTTTCAGTTCGAGTCATTATGTCTTCGAATAGAAAGTTGTTTTAGGTTGTAAAAAAATTATCGTTGGACTTCGCGCAATTTGATAATGATGGATAATAAAAGTATAACGTGCATCAAAACATTGGCATCAATAGAAGATGAGAAAATAATGCTTGCATTGTTTAGTTTTCTGAAGATAACCTGATTAGTTCGTCATTATAATAAACTTAATCTTCTTTTCCTTCCATCTTCTCCTGTAAACTTTTTATTTTTCTATCGATTAGATTTGTTTGTCCCGGTTTGATATCGGCTTTGAAAATAACTTCGGTTCGGATACCTTTTTCTGCAAGTTTAAATGTGGCTTCTTTTATCACTGCCATCACCTCATCCCAGTCTCCTTCAATTTCAGTAAACATCGAAGTCGTGCGATGGGGAAGACCTGAGTCCTCAATGACTTTGACTACTTCTGCTACATATTCTGACAGATGTTCTCCTTGTCCAAAGGGTGCAATAGCTACAGCAACGAGTGTATTCATAACAGTACCTCCTGATTGTATAAAAAAAAGCGACTTGTGTGCCTTTTCTTTTTGATTCCAATATAACATTGTCTGAAAAGAGTATCAATCCTGACAGTTGATTTATTATTAATAATAAAATCACTCTAATTAATGAGTTAATTTGTTTTTTTGTTTGTGAAATAATGGTATACTGAGATGAGAAATACAATGTAAAGGAGTGCAAAGGGATGCTGTCAGTCGAAAAAATGTGGGAAACGTACGTAAAATCAAGTGATACTGAGCAACTATCCTTACCGGAACTTATTTCTGAATCTTGGCAGTACTGTCTAAAAGAAAATGTAAACCCTTACCTTAATCGTGGTACCGAAGCTGTTTCACAAACTTCTTTGATAACACTTAAGAAAGACATGTCAATGTTGATTGATATTATAAAGTATGAATTAAGTCGGTTAAACGAATTTTTGCGTGTAAAAAAACCATTGTTCATTTTAACTGATAAAAATGGCGTAGTGATTTGGCGTGATGGGAACGATTCTACCCGCCACCAGGCTAATGACATTAATTTTACGGAAGGGAATGTCTGGACAGAAAAAGCAGTGGGAACGAATGCAATCGGCATTGCTTTGAGAACGATTGAAAGTGTGACAGTAGAAAAATTTGAACATTTCGCAAAAGCTTCTCATCCTTTTACTTGCAGTTCCACCCCAATTTTGGATCCCGAAGGTGAAGTTGTTGCCTGTTTAAATGTCTCCACGATGGAAGAAGTGTCTGATGCAAACTATACAATGTTAGCGATGCAAATGATTGCAAAAAATGTTCAGCAAACGCTGATGCTTAATTATTTTGAAAATAGAAAACAGGAATTACTTGATGCCATGAAAACCCCCTTTGTAAATGGTATCCTTTGCGATACTAAAATGAGAGTCGCTGGATTATCTAAAGATTTTGACAAAGAAGAAAGGCAATGGCTCGGGCAATCTGTAGATAGTCTGTTGGCGGAATGTCAGGGAGACTACAGGCAACGTTTGCTTATGAGAAATGAACAATTAATCGGGTACTATTTCCAATTTTCCCGTCAAAATAAACCAAATGACTATGTAACCTTTGGTATAGAATCTAAAAATCGTCAGTATCGAATTTTTTTAAACCAGTTAATCCGAGCTGCTGAGTCCGATTTACCAATTCATATTTACGGTGAAACAGGTAGCGGAAAGGAAGTCGCAGCAAAAACTGTTCACTTTAATAGTCGTCGGCGGAAAGGACAGTTGGTTTCTGTCAACTGTGGCTCATTGAGTGAGAGTTTATTAGAAAGTGAGCTTTTTGGTTATGTTGCTGGAGCCTTTACCGGAGCCCAGTCCAAGGGATACAAAGGAAAGATAGAGCAGGCGGATGGGGGGACTTTATTTTTAGATGAAGTGGACAGCATGTCTCCTCGGATGCAAGTAGCGCTGTTGAGAGCTTTGGAAGAGAAGAAAGTGACACCTTTAGGGAGTGAAAAAGAAATCCACTCAGATTTTAGGGTAGTCACAGCTAGCAATAGGGATTTGAAGCGGTTAGTTCAAGAAGGAAAATTCAGAGAAGATTTATTTTATCGTTTATATGTCGTTCCCTTGACTTTGCCCCCTCTTCGTAAGCGGCAAGAAGACCTTTATGAACTTGCAGAACATTTTTGTCTCGCTAAAAATTGGGAACCGGATTGGATGGATGAAGTAATTAATATAGCTAGAACCTACGAATGGGCCGGAAATATTCGGGAGTTTCAAAATTTTCTTGAAAGATTGTATGTTTTCTATCCTTTCAGTGCTCCACCCGAAAAAAAGGTGCATGAAATGATTCAAATTGGTACGGTGAAAAAGGAAATACCCGCAGAAGCATCTTCTGAGCCTTTGAACGAAAGGGACCGTATCACTCAGATGTTTAAAGAGACAAATTATCATTTGAGTCAAACAGCTGAACGCTTAGGTATGGCTAGGAGTACGCTATATAGAAAATTAGATAAATACCATATCGATGTAAATAAAAAAAGTGCTAGTTCCTAAGTAACAATTTAAAAATACACAGATGTAGGACATTTGGAGATTATTAATCTTCAAGTGTCCTATTTTTTTGTTTTGTTGCGACAAAATGAGACAAAATTGTCCCATGTCTTATTTTTAAAACAAAGAAAGCTGATAATGAAAGGGGTTTATTTTGGCACGTTAGTTGCTTATATATGATTGAAGAAAGATCAGGGAAGGTGATGATATGGGAAAATATGATTTGATTGTAATTGGTGCGGGTCCTGGCGGCTATGTTGCAGCAGTGGAAGCAGCAGAACTGGGGAAAAAGGTAGCAGTAATTGAACGTCAAAAAATAGGCGGCACTTGCTTGAATGTAGGATGCATTCCTTCAAAAGCCTACCTCAAACACGCAAGTTGGATGGAAGAATTAAAAGAAGCAAATCGGTTTGGTTTGGTGAACACATTAGATTTTGTAGATTACGGAAAACTTGTAGACCGCAAAAATCAAGTGGTTACACAATTGCAGCAAGGGATTCATTATTTGTTTAAACACCATAAGATAGATTATTTTGAAGGGGAAGCAAGTTTAAAAAGTCGTTACGAAGTACAAGTGAATGATAAGATTTTGACCACTGATTATATGTTGTTGGCAACTGGAAGCAGACCGTTCGTTCCACCAATCAAAGGACTTGAAACAACGGATTATTTGACGACAGAGACATTTTTCGATTTGCAGACTTTACCAAAAGAGTTAGTAATCATTGGCGGTGGGGTGATTGGTATTGAGTTAGCTTTTGCTATGGCACCTCTCGGCAGTCAAGTGACAGTCATTGAGGCGGCACCTAATATTTTGATGACCGAAGACAATCAGGCAAGAGATATTATCAAGAAACAGTTGAAAAAGATGGGCGTCATGATTTATGAAGGAGTAGAAATCAAAGAAGTCCAAGCTCATCAAGTAATCCTTGCACAAGAAAAAGTGAGCTTTGACAAACTTCTCGTGGTGACAGGTCGTCAGGCCAATCTAGAACTTGCAGGTCAATTAGGTTTAAGGCTAACGAATCAAAAAAAGTTTATTGACGTCAACGAGTATTATCAAACAAACAGTCCTAACGTGTACGCAGTTGGGGATATTATTGAAGGCTATATGCTGGCACATGCAGCAAGTAAGGAGGGAGTTAAAGCTGTTCGACATATGTTTGGCGACAAAGAATTGCCTCTAAGTAATGACGCTGTTCCTCGATGTGTCTATACTCATCCAGAAATCGCTAGTTTTGGGATGACTGCAGAGGAAGCGGAAATGTCTGGTCAAGAGGTGCTAATCGCTAGTGTCCCTTATAGTGCTAATGGTCGTGCCATTGCAGGGAACGAGACACTGGGATTCATTAAAATCATTGCGGATAAGAAATATCGGGAAATACTTGGAGCAGTCATCGTTGGTGCTAATGCGACTGAAATGATTCATACACTTTTAGCCATTAAGCAGGCGGAAGGGACAGTTTTTGAGTTGGAACAAATGACATTTGCTCACCCTACACTCTCAGAAATGATGGGTGAATTAGCGAATCAAATGATTGATTGAGGAGGAAAAAAAATGGAAACAATGACGAAGAAAAAAGCGGCATGGGTGTACAAGACGATGAATGACATTCGCAAGTTTGAAGACGAGGTTCATCGAATTTTCACTACTGGTGACATTCCGGGTTTTGTTCATTTATATGCAGGAGAAGAAGCTATTGCAACAGGTGTGTGTGCCCATTTGACAGATGAAGATTATATTACCAGTACTCACAGAGGACACGGACATTGTATTGCCAAAGGTTGTGACATAAATGGCATGATGGCTGAAATTTTTGGTCGTGAAACAGGTCTATGTAAAGGCAAGGGCGGTTCCATGCACATTGCAGATATCGATAAAGGTATGTTAGGTGCTAACGGCATGGTAGGCGGCGGTTTTGCTATCGCAGCAGGTGCTGGATTAAGAAACAAATACTTGAAGACAGATGATGTAGTCGTTTGTTTCTTCGGTGATGGTGCATCAAACGAAGGCAGTTTCCACGAAGGTATCAACTTAGCAGCCATTTGGAATTTACCTGTCGTTTTTGTTTGTGAAAACAATATGTTTGCTGAAGCTACCCCAATTTCGTATTCTTCTGGCTCAAAAACCATCGCTGATCGCAGTGTTGCTTATGGTATTCCAGGAGTACGGATAGACGGCAAAGATTTGATGGCTGTGTATGAAGAAGCAGGAAAAGCAATAGATAGAGCACGAAAAGGTGAAGGCCCGACTCTAATCGAATGCATGACTTACCGCAATTATGGACACTTTGAAGGAGACGAGCAAAAATATAAAGCAAAAGATGGCGAAGAAAAAAATTGGGCTGACTTAGATAATATTGTTTTATTTAGGGAAGAAGCTATCAAAAATAAATGGTTGACTGCGGAGCAAGCAGACGAAATCGAAGCAGAATCTGCTCGGGCTATTGAGGAAGCAGTGGTCTTTGCTAGAAATAGTCCATTGCCAAAACCAGAATCTTTAATGGAAGACGTTATGGTCTAGAAAAATAAAAAGATTAGGAGTGACTATGATGAGTAGAAAAATAACGTTTATGCAAGCGATTAATGAAGGATTAGATTTGTCAATGGCTAAAGACGACAAAGTTATTTTATTAGGCGAAGACATTGCAGGTGGTACGACTGTTGAACATTTAGAAGGAGAAAGCGCATGGGGCGGAGTGTTCGGTGTCACCAAAGGTTTAGTCGAAAAATATGGCTATGACAGAGTGATTGACACACCGATTTCTGAAATGGGCTATATGGGAGCTGCTGTAGGTGCAGCAGCAACAGGGCTTCGTCCAGTGCCAGAGTTGATGTTTAATGATTTTATCGGCTTTTGTTTTGATACTTTACTGGGTCAAGGTTCTAAAATGCGCTATATGTTTGGGGGCAAAGCGAAAATCCCGATGACTGTACGAACCAATCACGGTGCTGGTGCTTCAGCAGCCGCCCAACACTCAGGTTCTTATTATGGTATCTTCGGCTCAATCCCGGGAATAAAAGTAGTAGTTCCTTCGAATCCTTACGATGCTAAAGGATTGTTGATTTCTGCAATCGAAGATGATAACATTGTGGTTTTTTCCGAAGATAAAACTATTTATGGCATAAAGGATGAGGTACCAGAAGAATATTACAAGGTAGAAATAGGAAAAGCTAAAGTCAAACGTGAAGGGACAGACTTGACAATCGTGACTGTTGGCAAAATGCTCTATGTGGCATTAGATGTGGCAGAAGAGTTAGAAAAAAATGACATATCTGTAGAGGTAATCGATTTGATTACCGTAGCCCCTTGGGATCAGGAAACTATTTTAGAATCTGTCAAAAAAACCGGGCGTTTGATTGTGATTGATGAGGCGAACCCACACAATAATGCGGCGACAGATATCGCTTCTGTAATGGGAGATAGAGCTTTTGATTATTTAGACGGACCAATTAAATGTGTTTGTGCACCGAATACACCAGTGCCATTTGCCAGCAATTTAGAAGCGTTATATTTACCTAGCAAAGAACGAGTGTTAGAAGAAGCAAGTGAACTAATCGAAGATTTAAAATAGAAGGCGGTGAAATAATATGGCTGAAACATTGATTATGCCAACATTAGGATTAACAATGACAGAAGGAACAGTGGATCACTGGTATAAAAAAGTTGGAGACCCTGTTGAAAAAGGCGAAATGATTGTTTCCATTAGTTCGGAAAAATTAACACACGATGTGGAATCGCCGATAGATGGTGTACTGCTGGATATTGTAGCGCCAGAGGGTGAAGTGGTGCCGTGTAAAGAAGCAATTGGTTATGTAGGGGAGCCGGGGGAAAAAATCGAATCTGGTGCGAACGAAAAAGTGGTTGAGAAAGAGGCAGACACTCCTGTAGAGGTTGAAGATAAAACAGAGAAAAGTAGTCTGCCAAAAACTGAGATTGCCAAAAGAGATGCTGGTGAAAGAATTTTTGCTACCCCATTAGCCAGAAGAATTGCCTCTGAAAAAGGTTATGAGTTGTCAGAAATCATTGGAACGGGAGGAAATGGACGTATCACCCGTCGTGATGTGGAAAGACATGTACCGATTCCTAAGCATACGGCAGTCGGCAGTGAAGTCGTACAGACAGGTGAGGGACTGGAAGGCATGCGGAAGGTCATCGCTCAAAGGATGCACCAAAGTTTGAGACAAACCGCTCAATTAACCATACATGGCAAAGCAAATGTCTCTGAATTGCTGGCCTTCAGAAAAGAAATGAAAGTAAAAGTCGGCGAGACGTTAGACCGTCGCACGTTAAGTATCAATACATTATTGATTAAAGCTGTGACTTTAGCACTGAAAGATTATCCTGAAATGAATAGATGGTATGATGGGCAGAGTTTGGTTGAGCATCAAGAAGTTCACATGGGAGTGGCGGTGTCTGTGGCAGACGGTCTCATTGTTCCAGTGTTACGAGATACCCATCTGAAAGGTTTAGCGCAAATTGGCGAAACATTTTCTGACATCACCTCTCAGGCCTTGGATGGCTCATTATCAGGAGAGCTATATAGCGGATCGACCTTCACGATTACTAATCTAGGTAATACTCGTGTGGAGTATTTTACGCCAATCTTGAATACTCCAGAAGTTGGTATATTGGGAGTTGGGGCACTTCAAAGTAAATTAATATTTAATGAAGATAAAGAAGTAGTGGAAATAAAGGAATTACCTTTGAGTTTGACTTTCGATCATCAAGTGGTAGATGGTGCTCCAGCGGCCGAATTTTTAGACAAAATAATCGACTATCTGGAACAACCATATTTATTAGTTTTCTAGTTTATATTCAAACTCCTCTGGTCATCATCAGAGGAGTTTTTTATTTCTTCAAAAGTTATTTTCATTTTCAAAAGAGAAACAAATATAGAAGTTTTGAAATGACTTCTCCGCCTGTTTTTGCTAAAATCATCTTATGGCGAAAGGATTGGTGTGTCATGACAAAAGACATGAAGAAAATAAGACGAGAGGTTCTTGTTGGTCGATAGAGGGTATCGCTGTCTATAAACAAAACATTATCGACTAATAATTTTATTAGGAGATAGTAATGGAAATATTTTTTCGAAAAATGAACACTGTTGAGGAAGTCAACGATTTTTGGCAGAAAAAAAGACACTATGAACGAGAAGATATTTTCCCGAATTTAGAGGAAAAAGACGATGAACTGCAAGAAATAATAGCTTGGTTTCAATCGGAAGAATACTATGAAATCATCATGGACTTGCACCAACATGCACAAGCTGGTGGCCAAACATTGTCATTTGTCTTTATGTTTGATGAGCAAAACAATTATTTAGGGTTTACCATGTACAAAATTTATACAGAGGAAGATGGCAAAGCCTTTATTTTAGATTTTTGTATTGAAAAAGATTACCGTAATAAGGGAATAGGCAGTATAGTAGTTCGAGAGCTTGAAAAGTTTTTAAAGCGCGAGGGAGCCAGTTATATTGCATTAAATACTTCGAATAAAAAGAATTTAAATTTTTGGGAAAAGAACGGGTTTTCAAAATTTGCAACAGATGAATTTGGCAAAATGGTCTATACAAAGAAAATTTTGATAGATGGTAACTGAAATTTAACTTATTTATCATTTTTCACGATAAAACTTTAGATTTGAAGTCAGAAAGGAATGGAAGATGAAAAAGCCTAGAATTTTTACAATGACATTCGAGAGTGTCTATCCTCTTTATATTCAGAAAGCAGAGAAAAAAGGACGGACGAAAGCCGAAGTAGATGAAATCATCTTTTGGCTGACAGGTTATGACCAAGCAGGTTTACAGCATCAGTTGGATGAAAAAGTTGATATTGAAACATTTTTTAATCAGTCCCCCAAATTCAATACCAATGCTTCGTTGATCAAAGGTGTCATCTGCGGTTATCGGGTGGAGGCTATAGAGGATGAGCTTATGCAAAAAATACGTTATCTAGATAAATTGATTGATGAATTAGCAAAAGGAAAAGCGATGGAAAAAATTTTGAGAAAATAATCAACCAACTTAGTGGGAAGATTGGCAATGGTGGCTGAGGACCTAAAAAAGATTGACAGCCATCTTCAGTCCTTTTCTCATCGATAGGAGCAGAACCATTTGACAAATGAGAGGTTACAATCAGTTTTAAGTGCTGTGCCTGAACCAATGTTACCGGACTATTTAAGGAAGTTTGGTACAAAGTACTACGATTATATGAAGATAGTTGAAAGGGTTAAATATGTTTATTATCAGAAAAGCAGTTGAAGCAGATGTATCATCAATTGAAAAAGTCATTGCTTCTGCAGTTAGTTTCCTTAAATCACAAAAATTACCACAGTGGCAAGATGGAAACCATCCGTCAATCCCCACAGTATTTTGTGACATAAAAGCTGGCGAAGGCTATGTCTTAACAGATGGGGCAACGGGTAAAGTTTTAGCCTACGGAGTCTTAGCCGAAGGTCCTGAAAGTACCTATGAAACGCTGCTTTCAGGGTCATGGTTGGAGGAAACCAATGATTATAGGGTCATTCACCGTATAGCTGTAGACGGTAATTATCGAAAACAAGGATTGGCAAAACGTTTGTTGATTGGGTTGATACGAGAGGGTAACAAGGTTGGAAATTTTGATACCCGAATAGATACTCATCCTAATAATAAGATTATGCAGCGTTTGGTGACAGAGTTAGGCTTTAGTTATTGTGGAGAAATAAACTTGCCGATAAAAAATGGCGAGCGGATAGTTTATCAAATGATTAATACTTATTTTTAAAGTATCGGAGCGGAGAAATCTGCTCTTTTTTGATTTCCAACTATGATATTGGTATACTTGAAGAAAAGGCTTTATTTAGTGTCAAAAAATTTGCAATAGCAAAAAAGAAGTCTATGGATGAATGGGGGAGCAGGATGCTGACATTAAAAGGACGGTATGCGGAAGCAAAAGTTTTCACAGATACTGTGGACGAATTAACTCTACAACAAATTCAGTCCATGATTGACCACGATATCACTGAAAATACCCAAGTTAGAATCATGCCGGACTGCCATCTGGGGAAAGGTTCCACCGTTGGGACAACGATAAAATTTGATGGAGAGATTGATAAAGTAGTCCCTAATATCGTGGGTGTTGATATCGGTTGTGGTATTTTGATGCACAAACTGGACTATGGGACGGAGATTGATTTCAAATTATTAGACCGGAAAATAAATAAATTGATTCCTTCCGGTTTTGAAAAACATGATTTCACATCTAATAGTTTTGATGATGAGTTAGGAAAACTTTTATTGCCTCTTAGTAAAGATACAATAAGGATGGCACGTCAGTCCATCGGCACACTGGGTGGCGGGAATCATTATATTGAAGTCGCCGAGGATGAACAGGGAAGCAGATGGCTCTCTGTTCACTCAGGCTCAAGAAATTTAGGGCATCAAATTGCCACTTACTATCAGAAACTTGCGGTTGAAGAAATGAGTCAGAAGCTTGGAGCAACCCATCAGAGAGAGCTGGTACCGCTAAAAGGTAAAAATCTGACTGATTATTTGAATGATATGCAGATTGCCCAAAAATTTGCTGCACTCAACCGTAAGACCATGTTGGAAAGGATTACTAGAGAGATGAATTGGAAGATAGTCGATTGTTTTGACTCCATTCATAATTTTATTGATCTCGAACATAAGATTATCAGAAAAGGGGCAACCTCAGCTCAAAAAGCCGAGCGTTTAGTCATTCCTTTAAATATGCGGGACGGTTCTTTGATTTGTGAAGGACTGGGAAATGAAGATTGGAATTATTCAGCTCCTCATGGGGCAGGGCGTGAATTATCTCGTTCACAAGCTAAGAAGAGACTAGATTTTAAGCTTTATCAGGAACAAATGAAGAATGTTTACACAAGTTCTGTTGTCCGGGGGACTTTAGATGAAGCACCAGACGCTTACAAGCCAGTAGAACAAATTATTGGGAATATTTCTGATACTGTTGTGATTACTCATCGGCTAAAACCGTTGTATAACTTTAAAGCACACTAAAAAAAGATTCTCCGACTCGGAGAATCTTTTTTTGTGTTTTACTTTGCGTGAATATTTTGTTTTTCCGTGACTGCCTGTGCCGCGATGTAGTTTTGCTTGAACGTCTCCCGGATTTTGGTCAATCTGTCTTGTTTTTGGCTTGACAGTTATTTTTCTTTTAGTCACATCAGGTCCTCCTTTAATCTATCTTTTGTTTAGACAGGTGCTGATATTGAGTCTGTCTACCATCATTGTGCCAATAAACATTTATTTTGTAAAGGCTGCAGTCTTTAAATTTTTCAACTATTTGAGGATTAATTCACATTGAAAGTTCATGATTCGTTATTTTTTGTAAATTATAAGGAAAATTACATAAAGATTAATTTACAATTAGAAAAAAATCATGTATACTAATCAAAATATAATCATTGTCGAGAGGTGAGAAGATGTCCTCGTTTAAGGAGAATAGTCGCAGGCAATTATTGCATGACGACCAAGAATATTATTATTATGATTTAGAAAGTGCCGCCCGCCAATCTCAAGCAGATTTGCAAAGATTACCCTATACGATTCGTATTTTGCTGGAATCATTGATTCGGCAGGAAGATGGTTTGGATATTACTGAAAAACATATTGAGCAGCTGATGCATTGGGAGCCTCATAATGTTTCAGGAGAAATCCCTTTTAAACCAGCCCGTGTTATTTTACAGGATTTTACAGGTGTCCCTGCTGTTGTAGATTTGGCATCGATGCGAGAAGCTATCGTAAAATTGGGAGGAAAAGCTGATCAAATCAATCCGGAAGTCCCTGTTGATTTGGTGATTGATCACTCCGTGCAAGTGGATGCATTTGGCAACGAGAAAGCACTGCAAAAAAACAGCCGCTTTGAATTTTTACGCAACAAAGAGCGCTATGAATTTTTGAAATGGGCACAGCAAGCTTTTAGCAACTATCGTGTGGTGCCGCCAGCGACTGGAATTGTCCATCAAGTAAATCTAGAGTATTTGGCGGATGTCGTAAAAACTGGGAAAGAGAATGACTCAGACGTGCTTTATCCTGACACTGTTTTTGGCACAGATTCCCATACCCCGATGGTGAATGGCTTAGGTGTATTAGGATGGGGCGTAGGAGGCATCGAAGCCGAAGCGTGTATGTTGGGAGAACCATCGTATTTCCCTACACCTGAAGTCATCGGTGTTAAATTCACCGGAACATTGGCCCCTGCGGCAACGGCAACAGACTTGGCGCTGAAAGTAACACAAGTTTTACGTGAAAAAAATGTGGTAGGAAAATTTGTGGAATATTTTGGTGAAGGAATCCAGTCACTGACTTTAGCAGACCGAGCAACAATTGCCAATATGTCTCCAGAAAATGGCGCAACTTGCGGATTTTTCCCTGTGGACGAAGAAACTTTAAATTATCTGCGTTTGACAGGCAGAAAAGAGGAGCATATCAAACGGGTCGCTGCTTATTTAAAAACGAATCATTTGTTTTATGAAGAAGGAGCTGCCATTGAATACAGTGATGTGGTAGAAATAGATTTGTCCACGATACAATCTAATTTAGCAGGTCCTAAGCGCCCTCAAGATTTAATTCCTTTGACGGAAATGAAAGAGTCTTTTGAAAAAGCAGTCACAGCTCCAGAGGGAAATCAAGGCTTTGGTTTACCTGAAACGGAACTGAACAAAAAAGCTTTGTTAGAATTAAAGGGAGAAAATTACGAGCTGACAACGGGGAGCGTGGTGATCGCAGCGATTACCAGCTGTACGAACACTTCCAATCCCTATGTAATGCTGGCAGCCGGTTTAGTAGCTAAGAAAGCTGTAGACAAAGGTTTAAAAGTGGCACCGTTTGTAAAAACATCTCTGTCGCCAGGTTCTCAAGTGGTGACAGGTTATCTTGAAGATTCGGGATTATTGCCCTATTTGGAAGCGCTAGGATTTTATTTGGTTGGCTACGGTTGTACCACGTGTATTGGAAATTCCGGACCATTGGATGAAGAAGTGGAAGAGACAATCAAAGCACAGGATCTGCTAGTGACTTCTGTTTTAAGCGGCAATCGAAATTTCGAAGGGCGGATTCACCCACTGACTAAAGCAAATTATCTAGCGTCGCCTCCATTGGTTGTGGCTTATGCTTTAGCCGGAAATGTCAATAAAAATTTGGCTGAAGATCCATTAGGTTTTGACACAGAGGGACAGCCGGTTTACTTGAAAGATATTTGGCCCACGCCTGAGGAAATTAATGAACTGATAGTCGAATACGTGACACCAGAAATCTTCCAAAAATATTATGCTGATGTTTTCGCTGCGAATCAGGATTGGAATGACATCAAAACCAGTGAAGGGGCAACTTATCAATGGGATGATGCTTCGACCTATATTGCTAATCCGCCGTTTTTTGAAGATCTTTCACTTACTTTGGACAAAAAAGCTGATCTACATAATCTTCGGGTGTTGGCAAAATTTGGTGATTCAGTCACAACAGATCATATTTCGCCAGCAGGAGCGATAAGCTCAGATTCTCCAGCAGGAAAATATTTGTTGTCCCATGACGTCTCGGCTCGAAACTTCAACTCTTTTGGTTCACGTCGGGGACATCATGAAGTCATGATGCGCGGAACGTTTGGCAACATCAGAATTCGTAATCAGATTGCTGACGGGATTGAAGGGGGTTATACGACCTATTGGCCGACAGGAGAGATCATGTCGATTTATGATGCAGCTATGAAAAATCAGAAAGACGAGGTCGGCTCTGTAATCTTAGCGGGAGCGGATTACGGCATGGGTTCTTCACGGGATTGGGCAGCTAAAGGCTCAAAACTGTTGGGAGTCAAGGCAGTCATTGCTAAAAGTTTTGAAAGAATCCACCGTTCTAATTTGGTGATGATGGGGATTTTACCTTTACAATTTATTGAAGGAGAAGACGCACACTCACTTGGATTGACAGGTTCTGAAACCTTTACAATCTCATTACCTAAAGAACCGGGAATTCATGAAAAAGTCAAAGTAGAAGCTACAGATGCCAGCGGAAATGTGAAAGAGTTTATGACGATTGCCCGCTTTGATGCGCAAGCAGATATTCGCTATTACCAGCATCAAGGGATTCTGCCGATGGTTATCAGAAAAAAGTTGGGAAAAGAATAAGAATAGAAAAAAGAAAGGCGGATGCTCAGGATGGCGGTCGAATTTGGATTAAGAGGGACCTTTGCCTGTGAAACACGAATCAGCTCAATTATTGATGAACAGTTAGCCTATGCTGGCTATACGATTGAGGAATTGGTGGATCATCAGATAAGTTTCGAAGAGACGATTTATTTGTTGTGGTATCTAAAATTGCCAAGTGTGAGTGAACTGAAAGTATTAACAGATGATTTGAAAGCCCATATGGAGATTTCAGATGTGATCGAAGCAGCGTTGCGGATTCAATGTCGCGAAAACCTGCATCCCATGAGTGTTCTGCGCAGTACCATTTCACTGCTGGGAGTATTCGACCGTGATGCAGAAAAGACTGATCCGGAAGCCACTTATCTTCAAGCTATCAACATTCAAGCAAAAATGCCAACAATCATTGCGGCTTTTTCCCGCTTGCGTCGGGGGCTTGATCCAATTCCACCCCGTCAGGACCTGTCTTTTGCCGGAAATTTTATTTATATGCTGGAAGGAAAAGAGCCGACAAAGGTTCAAGAGGAGTCCCTCAATGAGGGGTTGGTGCTTCATGCTGATCATGAGCTGAATGCCTCCACCTTTGCTGCACGCTCTTGTGCCTCAACGTTATCAGATATGTATTCCTGTATCACCACAGGCATCGCTACCTTAAAAGGTTCCTTGCATGGAGGAGCAAATGAGCGGGTGTTTGAAATGTTGCGAGCCATTGATGCTTGCGGCGACACCGAAACGTATTTGCAGGAAAAATTGGATTCGAAAGAAAAAGTCATGGGCTTTGGCCATCGTGTCTATCAAACGGTGGACCCTCGACAAAAATATTTGAAGAAAAAGGCTCGGGAATTGACTGTAGGCACTGAGGATGAAAAATGGTATCATCTCTCAATCGAAGTAGAGCATTTTATGCGTGAAAAAAAGGGAATCATCCCTAATGTAGATTTTTATTCGGCCACAGTCTACCATAGTTTAGGTATCGAAAGTGATTTGTTTACGTTGATTTTTGCTATGAGCCGGACAGCAGGATGGGTTGCCCATGTGTTCGAACAGAAAAGCGAAAATACTTTGATTCGTCCACGTTCTAAATATGTCGGACCAATGAATTTGAAATTTGTTCCACTGGAATTACGGGAAAATGTTTCAGCGATACAGGAGGGGTAAAGGTTGTCAGAAGGAAAAAAAATTACAAAAGAAACGCATGGGTTAAGGGTGAATGATTATCCTATCATTCCATTTATTGAAGGAGACGGCACTGGACCAGAAATATGGCAGGCGGCTCAAAGTGTTTTTGACGCTGCAGTGTCCAAGGTATCTGGCGGTTGTCGACAGGTTATCTGGAAAGAGCTGTTAGCAGGTGAAAAAGCATTTAAACAAACAGGGGAGTGGCTTCCTGAGCAGACATTGACCGCCATCAAAGAGTACTTGGTGGCAATCAAAGGTCCCTTAATGACTCCTATCGGCGGAGGTTTTCGTTCGTTGAATGTGACGATGCGTCAAGTGTTGGATTTGTATGTTTGCTTACGACCGGTACGCTATTTTCAAGGAGTACCTTCACCGTTAAAACATCCTGAGCGGACAGATATGGTAATTTTCAGGGAAAATACAGAAGATATTTATGCCGGGATCGAGTTTGCTAATGGCACACCAGAAGTTCAGAAGTTATTGGATTTTTTAAAAGACGAACTAGATGTAACCAAAATCCGTTTCCCTGAAAGCAGCAGTTTAGCAATAAAACCTGTGTCACAGGAAGGGACTCATCGTTTAGTTAAAGCTGCTATTGATTATGCTTTGCTGGAAAAGAAACCAAGTGTGACGCTGGTACACAAGGGCAATATTATGAAATATACTGAAGGCGGTTTTAAAAACTGGGGTTACGATATTGCGGAAAAAGACTATGGCAATCAGGTCTTCACATGGCGACAGTATGAAGCGATCAAGTCTGACAAGGGAGTAGATGCAGCGGAAGCGGCTTTGAAAGAGGCTGAACAAACAGGCCGTCTGATTATCAACGATGTGATTGCGGACAACTTTTTGCAGCAAATCCTTTTGCGGCCAGAGAACTTTTCTGTTGTGGCAACGTTGAATCTAAATGGAGATTATATTTCTGATGCGTTGGCAGCACAGGTGGGAGGCATCGGCATCGCACCGGGAGCGAATATTAACTATGACACAGGGCATGCCATTTTTGAAGCAACTCATGGAACAGCTCCGGATATCGCAGGCTTGAACAAAGCCAATCCTTCGTCAGTTATTTTGTCAGGAGCGATGATGTTTGATTATCTGGGGTGGCAGGATGTGTCGCAGCTGATTGTCGAGGCATTGGAGCAGACGATTCAAGATAAAACGGTCACCAGTGATTTTGCAACGCAAATGGCAGAGGCAAAAGAGGTCAGTACGACAGAATTTGCTAAGTGTGTCATTGCTAATATGTCTTAAAATTTTTCGTTTTATCTAAAAAATGTATCATCAATAAGTCTTGCAGAACTTAGAATTGAATAAAAAAATCTAACCAGTGAAGAATTTTTCTTCGCTGTTTTTTTGTTGGCTTAAATTAGAAACTATTGTCAATTAGTTGAGAGATATGTCAGCAAATAAATATTTACATGAAATTTACAAACTTTATGATTCTATTTTACATAGACAATTTATAGTGAGTAATGAACCAATCTAAAATATTTTATCAAACGGAGGAAAAAAATGGGTCGAATGAAAATAAAATGGTTTTTAAGTCTGGTATCTCTAGTGCTGTTGGTGTCGGCATGTGCTGACTCAAATGCAACTGATGACAAAGGGAATGGCTGGCCTGAAAAACTGGTAATTGTTACTATGCCTGATGAAAACAATCCTGAAGCAGGCGGGAAAAACAAAAAATTTGAACAAGATATGAGTGATTATCTTGGAATTGAAGTAGAACAGATGGAAGGAGCAGACTACGCCGTAGGAATCGAGGCAATGAAAAGCCAACAGTTGGATATTTTATTGGTCAGTCCTATGAGTCTCCATCAAGCGACTAAGAGGGTGGAAAAGGGTGTTGAACCAGTAGCTACTACTAAATCGGGAGATGCGGAAGAATATAAAACGGTGTTTGTAGCCAAGTCGGATAATGATGAAATCAATGACCTTAAAGATTTAGAAGGGAAAAATTTTGCTTTTGTTGACCCGGCATCATCTTCGGGCTATTTATATCCAAAATACACCTTAGTCAAAGAGTTGGGGCTTGAGCCTAATCAGATGGAAGAATCAAATTATTTCTTTAAAACTGTCGCTTATTCCGGGAAACATGACACAAGTTTGATGGGTGTGGCAAAAGGAGATTATGATGCAGCAGCTGTGGCTAAACAAATCATCTCAATGATGACGGACTCTGGATTAGTCAAGGAGGACGATTTTAAAATAATCGGGGAAACCTCTGTGATACCTAATGCTTTGTACATCATGCGTTCAGATTTGCCGGATGACTTAAAAGAAAAGATTAAGGAATTTTATTTGCAGTACGAAGATGAAGAGTATTTTGAAACTTTCTACAAAGATAAAACCACCCGTTTCACAGAAGTGGATTTGGCTGATTATTCTGAAACCAATGATATGTTGAAAACCTTGAATGTGGAGGAGGACTGAAATGAAAGGACCTTTACTTAAAATAACGAACCTTAGCAAACGTTATGATGGGAACAAGATCGCATTGAAAAATATCACTCTTGAAATTCAACCTAAAGAATTCGTGGTGATTATCGGCCCTTCTGGTGCAGGGAAATCAACATTGATTCGCTGTTTAAATCAGCTGGTAAAACCATCAGAAGGAGAAATTATTTTTGATGGAGAAGATATTTCAAAAGCAAAAGGAAAGAAGTTAAGACAGCTGCGGGGAAAAATAGGCATGATTTTCCAACACTATAATTTGATTTCCCGTACCAATGTTTTAAAAAACGTGTTGAATGGCAAACTTGGAAGTGTGCCATTTTGGGTCAGCACCTTTGGCTTATACAGTCAGGAGGATCGTCTGCAAGCCTATAATCTGCTGAAAACTGTCGGTTTACAGGATAGTCTCTATCAACAGGCAAAGGATTTATCCGGCGGGCAAATGCAGCGTGTCGGCATCTGTCGTGCGCTTATGCAGGAACCGTCACTTATTTTGGCAGATGAACCTATTGCTTCACTAGATCCGAAATCTTCTGAAGTGGTAATGGATTATTTAAAAAAGGTAACAGAAGAACGAGACTTGACTTGTATCGTCAATCTCCATCAGGTGGAAGTGGCAAAAAAATATGCCACGAGAATTATTGGTGTTCGTGAAGGCGAGATCGTATTTGATGGGACGAGCGAAGAATTAAGTGAGGATATCATCAAAAATATTTACCATCTACCAGAAAAGAAACAGGAAGTCATATTGCCAGTGCCTGGCTTTGTTGCAGAAGGAGAAGCTGTTTATGAATAGTAGCGGCCACAATCCATCAGTTCCTTTACAGCAGATGTCAGTGATTAAGCGAAGACTCACCTATATGATGGTTTTAGTTTTTATCACTTTTCCCTTTATTTATTTAAAAGTCAATCCTTTGGAGATTTTGACTGCCTATCCGTCTATCGTCAGCTTCTTTGGAGAAAACTTTTTCCCGCCGGATTTTTCCGGTTTTAAAAATTATGTCCCTTTGATTATTGAGACGCTTTTGTTTGCAGTCGTGGGAACTTATATTTCCGCAATTCTGGCATTCATCTTGGGGTTGGCCATGTCGGAAAACATTAATCCGATTGCCCTTGTCCGCTGGCTTGTCCGTACGTTTTCATCGTTAGTACGAAATATTCCGGTACTGGTCTGGGCGTCCCTCCTTGTGTATATTTTTGGCATAGGGAGTATGGTGGGGCTTTTAGCCTTGATATTAGCGACTCTAGGGTTTTTGACTCGGTCATATGCTGAGACTATTGACGACATCGCAGACACGAAGCTGGAGGCCTTAAAAGCGAACGGTGCCTCTCCTATACAGGTCATCGTGAATGGTTTGATGCCTGAATTTATTCCCTCTTGGGTCAACTGGACACTTTTTTCTTTTGAAATTAACATAAGAGCTTCCGCAATTTTGGGAATGGTGGGAGCCGGGGGGATAGGTATTATGATACAAACCAATATCCGCTTGTTTAAATATCAGGAGGCTCTGGCGCTTATTATTACTTTAGTCATCCTCATTCTTTTGACGGAATTTGCAGTCACAAAAATCAGAAAAGCGATTTTGTAAGAGGAGAGGGATATGGAAAGAAAAATTCAATTAACTGACAGCAAATCTTTGCTGAGAAAAATTTTGATGGGCGCAGGTTCCTTAGTGCTTTTTAGCGCCAGTGTGCTTCTTTTGAATCTGGACTTAGCTACTTTTGTGAGTAGAGCGAAGGAGGCGGGCAGTGTTCTGCAGCATTTTCTTCAGTTGGATCTGACAGATTTGGCTGAAATAATGTCAGAATTATTTCTATCTGTCACTATCGCTTTTGCAGCCTTGATTGGCGGGACGTTATTTTCCCTTATTTTTGCGGTTTTTGGGGCAGAAAATATCACCCCTCATCGTTACCTCTCTTATTTTATCAAAGGCTTCATTTCAATTATTCGGGCGATTCCATCTTTAGTCTGGATATTGATGATCGTTGCCAGTATGGGATTTGGCACTATATCCGGCTTGATCGGTTTAATTTTTCCTACCGTGGGTTACTTAGGAAAATCTTTTATCAGCAGTATCGAAGAAGTTCCGGAAGATGTGATTGAAGCGATGAAAGCAACTGGTGCTTCCAAAATACAGATTATCACGGAAGGGGTCTTTCCTTGTGTGAGCAATATGTTTTTGAGTTGGATTGCGATCAGGGTGGAAAGTAATGTGGCCGAGTCCATCTCACTAGGGATTGTCGGGGCTGGCGGCATCGGAACACTGTTGACTCGCGCCATCGGCAGTTATGATTATCCTAAAATATCAACGATTATCCTGATGATTTTTGTCACCATGTTGGCATTGGAAATCGTTGTTAATCGGATTAAAACTGTTACTAAATAAAATATATCAAGGTTATAGAAAAGGAGAAAAAGTAATGTCTTTTGTACGACTACCATTAGAAACAACGTTCAACACCCGTGATTTAGGAGGAATTCCCACTAGAAATGGCAACTTTACCAAGTGGGCTCAACTGATTAGAAGTGACGATGTGTCAAAAGTCACCCCTCATGATGTTGACTGGCTTAAAAAATACGGCGTAAAAACAATCATTGATTTAAGATCCAATCAGGAAAGAGAAGAGACGGGTTATAATTTTAATCCTCATGATTTTTCCTTAGTCCATTTACCTTTGATGTCTTCAGAGGGGGTTGATGATGTGACGAAATATGATGTGGATAATGTTTCTATGGGAGATTTATACATTCAGTTTCTCAAAGAAGGCGGAGAAAAATTTCGTCAGCTGATTGAAATTACTGCCGATGACAATAACGGAGGGGTCTTGTTCCACTGTGCTGCTGGTAAAGACAGGACAGGGGTCCTCGCCGCTTTATTATTAAGTGTATTAGGGGCAGGCAAAGGTGATATTTTAGCCAATTACGAAACGACTTACACCTATTTAAGTCAAAATCCCTTGTTTAAAAGTCGTTCAGACTACGGTGAACTCCTTCAGAGCCGTCGGGAATGGATGGAACAAGTGTTGGATTTCTTGGATAGTGAATACCAAGGTTCCGAAAATTATTTGAAATATTATGGGGCCAAAAAAGAAACAATGGAGATGCTGCGATACAAGTGTTTAAGTTTTTAATTTGTCTGAATAAAAAAATTTCATGGGACTGAGGAGTCAATCTGATTCTTTAGTCCCATGATTTTTTGGCTGATTTTCAAGGATTTCTAGGAGCAAGCTGCGGTTTGCCTTCAGCATCGATCAATGGTGTGAGGGCTGTTCCAGATCCGCTAGCAACGACTAAGTATTGAACACCAGTGAGAGTGTCAGTAATCACCCGGACATCCACCATTAATCCAAGTCCTTTTTGTATATCAATTTCAAAACGTTCTAACATAGTGACTCACTTCCTTCCATTTTTTCCGGTACTTCTTAATCTATAACATCTGTTGATAATCAAAAGTACAAAGCTGACCAGTGCAATCACAAAAAAAACCGTCAGTTGCAAGGTATGATTTTTATATTGGAAATAAATGGCGGTGTATGGATAGTCAAGATAAAACAACCACCAAATCGTATCCAGAAGATAACAAATACCCGTGATGAGAAGCAGGATTTTATCTGAAAGTAGCCATTTCGCTTGTCGTGTCAAAAATAGAAATAGAACTATCAAAACCAACGTAACAGCAATAACAGCCAAGCCTTCAGACATATGATAGTCCATACTGCCAACTCCTTTTTTATTCCAATCATACTTAGTCCAAGCTTAAAAGATATCTGTTGTTAAAGCAAACCATAGCTGTCAGAACAATGAAAAATAATCTGATATTTTTGATATAGCGTTGCAGCAATAACTATCATAACAGTGACAAAAAGCAGTTTCTCGGAAAAAAACTCTCTCATAAACTCCTGCTGCGTTTAATTAATAATGACGAATTCATCTATATGATATATAATATAGACGTAAACATCTATATGGGTAGTGGTATAGTCGTTTTCGTCTATATTTATTTTAGTTAGCAAGGAGGAACAGCCATGAGGAATAAATTATTTTCCATATTTATTATGGATGTGACAGATTCCAGTAAATTTGAAAACTATCAACAGCTATCTCAATACTTATCCTTTTGGGAACAGACCCTGAATGATTTTTCTTCAAATATTCAGATAAAGGCAAAGTATCGGATGGGGGATGAGATTATTTGCGTGGCCGAACATTATTTCAGTGCCTATCTTTTGGCTAACCATCTGTTGAGCCAATGGAAATTTAGAGAAGCCATGCCGTATTTTGGGATAGCTTTGGGAGAATTTGAAAAAGACATTGGCGAAATCGGCGAACTGGAATCTTGGAACCATCCGTCCATCAAAATAGCACGGGAAAAAACAGAGGCAATCAAGACAGGGGACAGACAAAGTTATTTTGCTATGTCCATGTCTGATTTTTCAATGCTATCAAAAACAAGCATGAATACAGAGATGGAATTTTTATTTCATCTGCAATCCTTGTTGATTAATGAGCAGTCTAACAGTCAACGGGAGGTTTATTCCCTTTATAGTTTATTAGATAAACAGCAGTTAGTGGCAGAGGAATTAAATAAAACTCAAGCCACTGTCTCTGCCGGTTACAATCGTGGAAAATCAGATTTGTTAGCAGAAACTTCTAATTTATTACTTGAAAAACTCGAAACACTGGAAGCCTATCAGCAACTTGCTCTCTTGCATCGGCCGTCCGCTGATGTTTCAGACAAGCAAATACTTTCCCGGCAGTTTCTGCACGAGCCTGAAAAAACAGAAGAAACTATTTTTGAAAACCGGCAGAAAATTCATTCCACTAGAGAAAATTGGGAAATCAACTTTAAGCACCATCTTTTTCAACGTTTCAAAAAATATCCGGAGGTGCGCCCATGGGAAATTTAACACTGGTATTGATCATCGGGCATTTATTGGCAGATTTTCCTTTGCAGCAGCAGGGTATGAAAGAAACTAAAAAAGGCATACGCACCCATGTGATGACACATATTATCGTCAGCGGCCTATTGTCAGTGATTTTTTTATTTTTCTTTTCGAAGGTGAATTTTGCGTTGATCTATCGTATATTGCTTACAATTGTTTTGATCAGTCTTTTTCATTTTCTGGTTGATTCGGCAAAAGAAGGACTAAAAAAACATATCGACCAGTTTATCAGTACCCCTCATATCAGGATGGCTGTGCAAACAGGTCTATATGTACTAGATCAGCTTATCCATTTGACAATAATTGTATTGGTAGTCACATGGATATTTGGCATCAAATTTAATTTTTATCATTTTTTTGATGCGTTTATTCAGAAGGAAATACAGCTTCCTTTTAGTACCCAGATTTTATTGACAATCATCGTGATATTATTGAGCGTGTTTTTTGTGGGCTATTTGATTGCCAGTGTGCTAAGTTATTTTAAACCTGACAATGAAATCAGAGAAAAAATAAAAATGGAAGAATGCCGTCAGCAAGATGAGCGGCCGCATATCATTGAGAAAGTTACCATCAAGAAGGCCACCTATGTCACTGATTCCCCGGAAAAAGCCGGCATGTGGATAGGTATCCTGGAGCGACTGCTGATTTTGATCCTCTGTTTAGCCGACAGCATTACAGGTATCTCTTTCATTATCGCCATGAAGGCACTGACACGTTTTAAACAATTCGATGATAAAAGCTTTGCAGAATATTATTTAATCGGCAGTATGCTAAGTATTATGTTTTCTTTGATGCTCGGTTATTTCTTGCGATTTGTTTGGATGGTGTGAGGAAAATTGCTGCCTTATGATTATGAAAGGAGCTGTAAGATGTATCAACCAGTTATTTTATCCCATCATGGCTCCGAATATTTCGAACTTCCTCCACATCCTGCGTTAAAGGAGTTGATTCAAACCTTTTGGGTCAGTCCGGTGGGAGATTCTCATCATCGGGTGCTGCCTGATTTTTGCGGAGATATTATTTTGGTATTTTCACAAAATCTAAGACTTGAAAAACTATTCTTTTCAACGCCTCAAACAGATTATTTTATTTTTGAGGGGAATGAAGACGATATAATTGTCGGCATCAGGTTTTACTTGCAAGGTTTTCCTTTGATTTTGGAATATCCTTTAGCTGGCCAAAAAAATGATTCTTTGTCAAATTCAGAATACTTTGCAGATTTTTCTGCGTTTATCAAAAGGTATGAGAAATTTCCCAGCCTTTCCAGTTTGCTCAACCAATTAGATACTTATTTTTTAAATAAATTGTCAGAGAGAAAATCGTTGGGTTCAGAAATATTTTTAAACAACTTTATCAAAAATGCTTCCAGCAATTTAACTTACAAAGAAGTGATTCGCAAAGAAGTGATTTCTGAACGCAGTATTCAGCGGAAATTTAAAGAAGAAATAGCGTTATCTCCTTATGAATTGTACGATACGATACGCTTTCAGAATGTCTTACAGGAAATCCAGAAGGGTCAAAAATCATTTATTGATGTGACTTATGCTTATCATTTTCATGATCAGGCACATTTTTCCAAAACCGTTAAGAAGTATAGCGGGTTATCTCCGAGACAGATTTTATTTGCGTGTCGTAATTATACAAGCAACACTTAGAAAATTTTATTACAATAGGCTTAAGAGAAAGGGGAGATAATATGAAGCTGGATATGATTGGCATCATTGTAGAGGATATGGCCAAAGCGATTGATTTTTACCAGATATTAGGTTTTGAAGTAAAAGGGGAGAAGTCTGACGACTACACAGAGTTAGTTAGTCCTGCTATTAGGATTTCTCTGAATTCCAAGAAAATGATTACTGGAATTTACGGTTTTGAGCCAGCACTGACGGGAGAAAGACTGGAACTGGCTTTTTTATGTGATACGCCACTATTATTGGAGCAAAAAGTTGAACAGGTAAGACGAGCCGGATTTAATATTTTTAAAGATCCTTGGAATGCCTTTTGGGGTCAGTATTATGCCATCCTACAAGATCCCGATGGAAATTACCTTAGCTTATTTTGCGAAACACTCAAAGAGGGGAGCATGGATTAAATTTGGAACCTGATGAAAAAAAGATGAAACACAAGGAAAAGGATAGTTGTGCCATCTTAGAGGACCTTAAAGAAAGTCTATCTGAATGGCCGGGGGCGAATGTCTATTATCGTAAAGACTGGGAATGCGACTATTTCAATGTTACCGGGAAATTTTTTTGTCTCTCTATGGATAATCCTCTCCATGGACCTATTGTGACAATTAAAGGGTTGCCGGCAGATAACGAGCTTCTTCGTGAGCAGTATGAATTTGTGATTCCCGGGTATCATGTGAATAAAACTCACTGGAATTCGATTAAACTCTCAGAGTCAACCTTTAGTCTTGAAGAATTACGTGCTTTGCTGAAACACTCCTATGAGTTAGTGGTGGCGGGGTTGTCTAAAAAAGTTCGACAAGAGTTGAGTGATCGAGAGGTTGGAAGAGAAAAATAATAAAATTTTTCTATTAAAAGTCAAAAGATTGAAAATTTAACGATTTATTACAAAGGAATCTACTGTAAAGTTAAAAATCATAACCACTCTATACAAGGGTGGTTATGATTTTTTCTAAATTTTCTAATTAAAATCCATTATTATCGGAAACTTTTTTAAACCAGCGTCCGCTGTTCTTGATGCTGCGTTTGTAATCCTTATCTAATTCTACAGAGATAAAGCCGTAGCGGTTTTTGTAAGCATTTAACCATGACCAGTTATCCATACATGTCCACATATGATAGCCAAGGCAATTGGCACCTTCCTCAATGGCTTGGTGAACGTATTTTAAATGTTCGCTGACAAATTCGATTCGGTAATCATCCTCGATGACACCCTCAGCATTTCTGAATTTTTCTTCACCTTCCACGCCCATACCGTTTTCGGAGATATAGCATGGAATGTTGCCGTAGTTGTCACGCACATTGATAAGAATATCATAGATACCTTTTTCATAAATTTCCCAGCCGCGATGAGGGTTCATTTTTCTTCCCGGCATTTCATAGTTATCAAAAAAGTCATCAGGCATTGGACCGTGTTCATGGTCAACAGGTGTTTCTTTTGCTTTAACACGTCTAGGCTGATAGTAATTGATACCTAACAAGTCGATGGTATTTTCTTTAATAATTTTTAAATCATCTTCTTGGATTTCCGGCATCATGTCAAGTTCTTTAACGATTTCTACTAATTCGCTAGGAAACTCTCCTTTAATGGAAGGGTCTAAAAATGAGCGGTTGAACATAGCATCGGCAATCACAGAAGCTTTAACGTCTTCAGGATTATTTTCATCTCTAGGATAGCTAGGCGTCAAATTTAAAATAATGCCGATTTGACCATCCTGATTCATTTCACGGTACACTTTGATTGCTTTGGCACTGGAAAGCATTTCATGATAACCAACCTGAATCGCGTGAGCCATATTGATTTCAGCAGGGTAGTGGAACTGATATAAATAACCTGCTTCTACGGGAACGATTGGTTCGTTATGTGTAAACCATTTTTTAACTTTGCTTCCAAATAATTCGAAACATGTTTTTGCAAAATGGACATAGGCATCAACGGTTTCACGATTCATCCAGCCTCCTTTTTCCTGTAAAGCCATAGGCATATCAAAGTGATAGAGATTCATGAATGGTTCGATGTCATTTGCAATCAATTCATCAATCAAGTTATGGTAGTATGCTACTGCGACTTGATTGACTTCCCCAGTACCTTCAGGAAACAGTCTGCTCCATTGGATAGAGTGGCGATAGGTATTGTGTCCAGTTTCTTTCATCAATTGGATATCTTCTTTATACGTATGATAAACTTGAGAAGTGTCAGCTGGACCTACTTGATTAAAAAATTTTTCCGGTGCTTCTTTAAACCAATAATCCCATATGTTTTCACCTTTACCGTCACCATCAAAAGTTCCTTCTGTCTGTGGCCCGCTAGCGGCAGATCCCCACCAAAAATCTTTTGGAAATTTATATTCTACCATGTTGCTCCTCCTTCAAATATTTGTTCACTCCCATTATAAGGCAAAACATTAAAAAATAAAAGCCTAGACATTTATAAATATAAGTGCTATCATTCTGGTGGAATCGATTTCGAATACGTATTGCTTTAATTTGTTTAATTTTAATTTAGGAGATGACATTATGAATTTATCATTCATGGATAAGTTGGCTGAAAAAATCATGCCTCTTGCCAACAAGTTAGGGAGTAACCGCTATTTAACAGTTTTACGTGATGCATTTATGTTATCATTCCCATTAACGATGTTTGGTTCAATCGTTGTGGTGATTAACAATTTACCTTTTTTTAGTGATCAAACTAAGGGACAGCTGGGAACACTATTTGGTAATGGACAAAACGCAACAATGAGTATTATGACAATCTTTGTTACCTTTGGTATAGGTTATTACTTATCAAAATCTTATGAGTTGGAAGGTATCTTTGGTGGTGCAGTTTCTTTGGCTTCCTATTTGATTCTGACTCCTTTTGTAATGTTGACTGAAAGCGGGGAAGAGATTTCTGGCGTTTTGTCATTAGACAGACTTGGTGCTAAAGGAATGTTCATCGGGATGATTGCAGCATTTGTTGCAGCAGAAATATTTAGCCGGGTGACCAAAAAAGGTTGGATGATAAAAATGCCGGTAGGCGTACCACCAGCAGTTTCCCGTTCATTTGCTGCACTTATCCCTGCTACAGTAACTTTATTTGCCTTTTTAATCATAAACGCTGTTGTAGTTGGAGTCTTTACAACTAATTTGCACGACGTGGTGTACGAATTGATTCAAAAACCTCTAGTCGGGTTGGGAAGTAGTTTGCCAGCCACATTGCTTGCTTTGTTTTTAGTTCAATTTTTATGGTTTTTTGGATTACATGGACAAATCATTGTCAATTCCGTGATGGATCCTATTTGGAACACACTGATGCTCGATAATTTGGAAGCTTATAAAAATGGTTTGGAACTGCCACACATTATTTCAAAAGCTTTTATGGAAACTTTTACAGTTGGATTGGGCGGTTCCGGTATGACATTGGCTGTGGTTATCTTGCTAGTCTTTGTCATGAAATCTAAGCAATCAAAAGACATTGGAAAACTTGCACTGGCACCAGGACTTTTCAATGTAAATGAGCCTGTGATCTTTGGATTGCCTATTGTGATGAATGTTACTATTTTTATTCCTTGGATTTTGGCTCCACTTGTTGTGACGTTATTCAACTATTTAGTCATGGCAATTGGTCTTTTCCCTACACCTACAGGAGTTTCTGTACCGTGGACGGTACCCATTGTGTTTAGCGGAATTCTTGCGACTAATTCAGTTTTGGGAGGCGTACTGCAAATCATAGATTTTATTCTAGTAGCAATAATTTGGTATCCTTTTGTCAAAATCATGGACAAACAACAGCTTGCTATGGAATAATCCGGGAACTAATCACAAAAAGTTACTTGATAGTTTTTATCAGGTAACTTTTTTTATGGTTGAATGCTATAATATGGATGAACTAAGGACGAAAGGAAGAGAGAGTTGACAAAATATGAAAAAGTAGCTGGTATCATCAGGAAACGAATCTTGTCTGGTGAATATCCAGAAAATACTCTGATTCCCAATCAAACAGATTTTGTTGAAGAATTTAATGTCAGCCGGATGACTGTTAATAAAGCTATCAATATGCTGATGATGGAAGGTCTGGTGTATAGTCAGCGTGGTGTGGGCACCTATGTGTTGCGCAACAGCTCATTTAAACGTTCGCCGACTTTGGCAAATGATTATACAGGTCTGACAAAGGGATTGAAGGGAAGGAAGATCAGGAGCAAAGTTTTGTTGTTCAATGTAGACTTTCCTTCTGAAGAAATTCAAGAACAACTGAAAATCAGCAGTCACATTCCTGTATATGAAATCATCCGGCTGCGCTTTGTGGATGACGAACCTTTTGTAATCGAGCATACGTTTATGCCGACAGATTTGGTGCCAAACTTAACAACAGAGATTATCGAACAATCGATTTATACTTACTTAGATGAGTTAGGGATTGAGTTTGCCGGTGCTCATCGCTCCATACAAGCGGACAAGCCTTCCGAATTAGATCAGAAATATTTAGATTGTGCGGCGGATGACCCGGTATTAGAAGTGGAACAAGTCGTGTATTTAAAAAATTCCCGTCCCATCGAATATTCTAAAAGCAGAAACAGGTATGATAAAAAACGGTATACAGTGTTGGATGTTATCCAATAAGTTTAAGTGATGTCACAATTAGTAAGCAGAAAACAAGCTCAACTTTAGTGTTGTCCACAGAAGTTGAGCTTGTTTTCTATCTAATTTAATCACTTTCAGGTCGGGTAGTTTCTTTCTGCAGGTTTTCTTCAAATCTTTCTTCAATACCGTTACTGTAGACGAAAACATCAAGTGCTTCTTGAGAAGCTAAGTGGGAAAAAAAGTATTGGGGGACATCTGTATCCACAATATTTTTAATAAAGCTGATAGTTAGTTTATCTCCACAGGAAATCAACCCGCAGGCCATTGGGCTTTGTTGGGTAGGGTAGGCAAAAATTTCAGCATGTTCGATTAGTGCGAGCATCTCTTTCGGTAAATCCATCCGTCCCAAATTGGTCAAGGTAATCGTCTTTCGCCGTTCACTTAAATAGCCGAAGCCGATTCTTACAGCTAATTTTTTAACAAACAGCGGCACGAATTTTGAAGCCAAATTACGCTCGAAGTTCACATTATGATTGATGGCTGATTGCAAATTGCTTTTGCTGGTTTTTTGCAGCAACATTTCTTGAATTTGTGGAACTAAATCTTTCAGAGTGATTTCGTCATTCATATAAGCACCCACATTAACCACCGTAAAAAAATTTTTCAATGTTTTTGAACCAAACACTGGTCGCAAGTTCACCGGCACCGCAATAACGATGGGTTTTTTCTGAGCCTTCTCGGATTTTCTCGTCTGATAAATCGACATCAACAGTAATGAAGCCAGATAAGCAGTGATTGAGCCTCCATAGGATTTGGCCACTTGATTGAGTTGACTGCCACTGGTAACACCGCTGATGGTACTTGCATCTGAGTCCTCTAGGCGAACCCCTTTTAAATGATAAGAAGCCGGACTTGAAGTGCTCTCTGCGTAGATTGGCGTGTAATTGGCAGAAAAACTGTCTTCCAGCTCGTCGCGAGAAATCGCATCTTTGGCTAATAATATTTTATTTTCATGATCTAATTCGTAACCTTCAATCAGAAAGTAATAATAGACCAGAGTTTTTAATAATTCAATAGCGCCGCCTCCATCAGTCAATGCATGAAACATTTCAATGGAGATACGGTAACGGTGATATAAAATTCTTAAAGAATAGCCATCGTCCTGATTAGATATCGGTTCACAAGGAGGATTGATTTCTTTTTTTATCTTCAAAGGGTGCCGATTTTCGTCTAAGTAATTCCAAAAGATACCTTGTCTTAAACGGACAGTAAACATTGGAAACCTAGGCATCACAACGTTGACTGCTTTTTGCAGAGACACAGGATTAACCTTTTCTTTTAGGACGACTGCAAACCGAAAAACCGATGAATTGTTTCTTCCGGAAACAGAAGGGAAGACGATTGCGGCATTATCTAAACGATACCAATTGTGCATGGGAAACCTCCTATTTTTAAAGGTGAGACAGTTAAATTTTCTTAATCAAAAGTGAAATCTTTTTTGTAATTCATATAATAATCTTCTTCCCGAAAAAATGAAAATCCCCACAACGGTCATTACTCCATAAAGCAGAGAAGCAATACTTGGCCATAGGACATCCACAGCTTTCAGTAAAAATAAAATGAAAGGCAACACATTGACACCTAAAATCAATAAAATATAACCTATATCGTCTCGCCACATGGATTTATTTTTGACAGACCAGAGAGTCATAATAAAACCTGTAGCAATCCCGAGGAAGGGGATGACGAAATTTAATGACCATTTCCCATAACCTGTGACATTGTCAACGATCAGGAAAAAAACGGTTAATATGAGATAATTATTCCATAATGTTTTTGCAACGAGGTTGATATTAAATTTTTGATATAAATCCTGTCCTAAAAACCAGATATAAAAAACGGCAATAGAAAGAATCGGCGACCAGCCAATAGGTTTAACTTTCCAAGTCAAAGCATTGATGGCTAAAGAAAAGACGATGATCGAAATGGTGACGAACGTCCAAACCTTAACAAGAAGTTTTTTCCTTTTTGCAATTTGTGGATATTCCGGATAAGAGACGTGGGTATCCTTTATGCTTTCTCTTAGTTTAATCCCGCATAATGGGCAATTCAAATGATTGTCAGCAACATCGACTTGACAACGAATACACTTGGTCATAAAGAAAAAACTCCTTTTTATTTTTTCAAACCACCTTCAGTTTACCATGATTAGGCAGTAACTGAAAATACCGAATATTTATTTTATTTACTTTGACAGTGTAACACTATACTCGATATGAGACCATAATGAAGTTAGGGAGCGGGTAACGATGTCAGAACATCATCACACGTGACGTTATTTGCATCTCGAAATAGTTATAGGGTTCACACATGTACGACCGTTTCTAAGATAAAAACTATCAAAAAAACTTTCTTTCAGAATTTCTGAAAGAAAGTTTTTAAATATTTGAACGATTAGCGTAAGTGCGCCAGTTGATATGGCGAGCTTCACACCAAGTTTTTAATGGTTCATAAAGAATGATATCTGTTTGCTGCAATTCGGCAATCTCTGCCGCACCTAAAAGTGTCATCATTGTACGGATATTTTCTTTCCAACGTGTCACTTCCTCAATAGTTTTTTCTACACCTTCATTGACGACCAAGTGGAGAAATTGACCAGAAAGTCCAACGGCACGAGCGCCAAGAGCTAAAGATTTTACAATATCAAAAGGGGTGCGAATGCCGCCAGAAGCTAAAATTTCTAAAGGTTCAGGCTGACTGTTCGCCTCTAGTAAGGCAATCGGGGTCGACTGTCCCCAATTTTCAGCAAAAGAAAAATCTTTCTTCTTTCTTCTGGAGTTTTCTATCTGAATAAAGTTTGTGCCTCCTCGACCGCTGACATCTATCGTATGAACACCGGCCTGAACAAGTTGTCTGATGGTTTCCCGACTCATCCCAAAGCCGACTTCTTTAACAATCACTGGTACACCGACTTTTTCAACCGTCTGTTGGATATTAGCCAGCCAATGGGAAAATTTGCGCTCGCCTTCAGGCATCAGTAATTCTTGGGGAACATTCACATGAATCTGCAAAGCATCCGCTTGAAGCAAATCCACTGCTTTCAAATAATTCTCTAAAGGGTGTTCAGGTCCCATATTGGCAAAAATTTTCCCCTGAGGATTTGTTTTTCGAATGATAGAATAGCTTTCACTTGTCTCGGGGTGTTTGATTCCAGCACTCACAGAGCCGGAAGCCATTGCCAGACCAGTTTCTCTAGCAACGGTAGCCAAATCAAGATTGATTTGCTGCGTTTTTTTACTTCCTCCAGTCATTCCGTTGATGAAGAAAGGGAAGGGGAACTCTAATCCAGCAAAAGAAGTATTCATTTTAACATCTTCAAAGTCTGTCTCAGGAAATGAATGATGGATAAAACGAATGCTGTCAAAATCGCCTGAAACAGTTGACTGATAAAATTGTTCAGCTAAGGCCACATGCTCATCTTTGCGATTTTTATGGATACTCATGGTATCCCTCCTTATTTTATAGAAACAGGTAGTTTTTCGTGATGAACTGCTAGAGGGAGGTGTGTGATTCCAGCATTTTTCCATTCTTTAAACAATTCAAAATGATCTTTTGTCTTGTTTATCAGAACGATGCCGCAATCTCCTCCGCCAGCACCAGATGATTTTGCCGCTCCCATATAGTCTTCGGCAATTTCACACAACTCAAAAAGAGCCGATGTTTCGATATGGACACGACTTGAGGAACCCAATTTTTGCAGCAATGCACGATTTTCTCGAATACCGTGCTGAATCGCTGAAAGATTTTGTTCCTGAAAGGCTGTGATAATCTGAGACACGATTTGTTTGCTTTTCTTCAGAAATACTTGATAGGTTTCTTTGATTTCAGCTTTTTCATCATTCAGCAAATCTACCAGATGAGTAGTGGAAGCAGGGGAGCCGGTCCAACCGATCAAAAGTTCTAAATCTTCGGGAGCTTCTAATGGCTGAATGGACAAAAGAGGCCACTCCATCTCTAATATTTCTAATAAACTGTGCTTAGTTAACTCCTTGGCTAACCAGTCACGATCAAAACAAGAATAAGCAATCCATCCGCCATAAGTACTGGCAGCCAAATCACCAAAAGAACCGTTACTATTAATAGCAAGATGGGTGATTGCCGCTAATTTATAAACTGTTTCGTGAGTAAAAGCGACACGGTAAAACTTTAACAAGGCTTTGATTGTTGCAACGGTGACGGCACCGCTGGAACCAAGACCATACTTGCGACCGTCTTTATTGTCTAGGTCGCTATCTATTTCTATATTAAAAAATGTTAATTTTTTTCCAAGTTCTTGAATATACTTTTCAGTCGTGGTCACAGCTTCTGCCACATAAGCAAAAGGATTTTCTCGTTGGTCGATAAAAAATTTTCCTTGTTTACGTGTCCAAAGAATCGGAAAGTTATTGGTCAGACTGGAACGAATGGTTCCCAAGTTATTTGTTTCTTTCAGACGGACAGTGATATATTGTTCCAGAGCCACCAAAATAGCTGGGTGTCCCGGCTCAAGTACGGCATATTCACCCGCAATATATAATTTTCCCGGTGCACTTGCTTGAATCATTCGTTTCTTCCTTTCTCAATGTCTGTCAGCAGATAAGCTCCCTGACCCACTCCTGAAAAAATACTAAGGTTTTCAGGAAAAGTATCATCCAAAATTTGTTTTATTTCTGCCGCCTGTGACTTTCTGCAAAGAACCTTCACGTTTGGCCCAGCGTCCATTGTATAGTAACATGGCAGACCTTGTCCACGTATTTCTGTGACTTTTTGTAAAACTTTGACCGTCAATGGTTCCCAATAAGAAAAGGGAGGAATTGCCCCCAACATCGTACCATGCATTTTCATACCGTTTGCTTCAGTTATTTCACCTAAACGTATAAAATCTTTTGCTGCAATGGCTTCTTTAATCATGTGAAGGTCTTTTCCAGCTTGTGCTACCCAAGCTGGATAGAAAGCTGATGTTTCGACCGTTAATTTCATGCCTTCCCGGCTTGAGAGTTTCTTTTTATCGGTGCTGACAGGAATGGTCAGCATGGCGATGTCCCAAGAGGCATCATCGATTTGTTTCGCACAACTGTCGAAACTGTTTGTCCCCATGTCCCATTCTACAAAACCGCCGAAAATACTGCGCGTGGCACTCCCAGACCCCTGGCGTACAAAAGTGGACAAAGTGGTTTTATCCATTTTCATCCCTGTCAACTCATTTAAAGAGGTGCCAAGAGCAGCGAATGCCGAGGCGGAGGAGGCTAGTCCGGCAGCAGTAGGCACATGATTGGTGCTTTCTACTTTGATTTTAGTTGAGATACCGGCAGCCTCACGAAACAAATCTATAAAAGCTGAAATTTTTTCCTGTTCTTTTTTTTCTTGCGTTACACCATTTAATATAAAGATATCTTCCTGACTTTCAGGTAAGAAAGAGGTTGTCGTATCAGTATAAAAAGCATCTAAAGTTAAAGAAAGGGAGCTGTTCATCGGTAAAAATAATTTTTCGTCTCTTTTTCCCCAATATTTTATCAGGGCAATATTCGTGTGAGCTCTAGCAGTTATTCTTTTTTCAGTCAATGATGCTCCCTCCGTTCATCTCAAAAATCCAAGTTTCAGCAGCGCCAGCGTTTGCCAAGCTTTGAGCGATGTCAATGCCGTGTTTTTTATCTTTTCCTAAAGCAATCATACAGCCGCCGCGGCCGCCGCCTGTTAATTTTGCACCTAAAGCACCGGCTGACAGGGCAGCAGTAATCAGCTGTTCAAGTTCTTTACTTGATACGCCTAAGTCTCTTAAAAGTTTATGGACGGCTGACATATGTTTTCCCAGTTCCTCAGGTAAATCATTTTCTAAGAAATAAAGGGATTCACGGGCTAATTGACCTAACGCCCGAATGTCAGCACCGTATGTTTCAGGAGAATGTTTAACTTTGTCTGCAACATCCTGAACTGCCTCTTTAGTTTTTCCTGTTATCCCTGTATCGCCAACCACTAGCACCCCATGTAAATTCAAATCAAAAGGGGAGAGCTCCTGATTTTTTATATAGTAATAGGGAACGTGACTGCTCGTCATCAAAGCATCCAAACCGCTGGGATTGCCATGAGCGATCTTTTCAGCCTCATTAACGATTTCAAGCAGTTGCTCATCAGTGAGAGAACAATCATAATAATCAAAAATGGCTCTTGTTACAGCCACGGCAACTGCGGCACTTGACCCCATGCCTCGTTCTGCAGGAATCGTACTTTCTATTTTTATCGTAAGCCAGTCATTTTTTTTGATTTTCTGCAAGGAAATATCAATCGCTTTGTGCAAACTTTCAAGCAGTTCAGGCATTTCATCTACTAGCCCCTTGTAAAACAAGCAGTCAATCGATGTTTTTCCTTGATTTTTTTCCACTGTTGCTTTGATCTTTACGGCAGGAAATGGGATAGCCACGGCTGGTTCTCCATAAACCACCGCATGCTCTCCCATTAAAATAATCTTTCCATGTGCATACCCAATCCCCTGAGTCATTCTCTACCTCCAAAATCATCTACTTTTTGACTACCAAATTTTTTTCTAACTATTTCCCATGATTACTTTATCAAGATAATTTTAACTGAAAAGAGAAATGAAAGGCTATTGAATCTGGTATTTTTAATCATTTCTTATGTTTTATAAGTAAACTTAAAGCAAAAATAAAAATGACTCATCAGTGGACGAATCATTCTATTTATTTGGTTTTATTGAGGAAGCTCGTTTGGTTTCTTAGCATCACGCAAAGCTTCCAAAAGTTGGTGAGCTGTCTCTAAAGTCATGTTATCTTTTTGTCTTAGTTGTTCAGCTACTTGATTGATTTCCTCCCCTGCGGCTCCGGCGTGTATCGCCAAAGCGTTGGCATGAAGGCTCATGTGTCCTTTTTGGATGCCCTCCGTTACTAAAGCTCTCAGTGCGGCAAAATTTTGTGCTAACCCAACAGACACGATGATATTCGCCATTTCTTTAGAGGATGAAGTTTTCATTAATTCCTGGGAAAGTTTTGCAATGGGCAGCACGCTCACAGCTCCGCCTAATGAGCCAATCAACATAGGCAGGGTGAGGGAGCCTTGCAAGTATTTGCCATCGTTACTTAACTGCCACTGACTCATTGCACGATAGCGTCCTGTTCGGCTGGCAAAAGCATGTGCAGCTGCTTCAACGGCACGGAAATCATTTCCGGTAGCGATGACGACAGAATCAATGCCGTTCATGATTCCTTTATTATGGGTCACGGCACGGTAAGTATCCAGTGAGGCATAGTCAGAAGCACGAATGATTTTTTCTGCTACTAGGCTTCCTGAGAGTGTGGTTGTTGCTAGGTCTGACACCTGAATTTCACAAGTGGCTGTTGTCAAAGTCTGATCATTATAATTACTTAAAATACTGAGCAAAGGTTTTGCTTTCAGCCAGTCAGCTAAGATTGGCTGAAGACCTTCTAAAATCGTGTTGACGATGTTTGCTCCCATGGCTTCTTGCACATCTATATGAAGATAGACCGTTAAGTATTGAGAGACACCTTGCTTATCTTTAATAATCTCGATGACTACTTCTTGCGTACCTCCGCCTCGCCTGACAATAGAAGGGTGAATCTGATCAGCTAATGCAATAATTTCAGCTTTATTTTCTTCTAAATAATTTTTTGCATAGTCAACGTCGGTCAAGTCATAAAAAATTAGTTGTCCAGTTTGTAATCGTTCGCCAGAAACAGCCTTGAACCCGCCAGTTTTTCGGACGTAGCGGGCGGCATTACTGCAAGCAGCTACAACAGAAGGTTCCTCTACCACCATAGGGACAACCACATCTTTTCCGTTGACAATAAAATTGAGGGCCACCCCTAAAGGCAGGGGAAACTGTCCCACTTGATTTTCTATCAGATGGTCGGCAATCTCGTCAGTCAGTAGATTGTTTTCTAGAAAGTACGCCATGGCTTCTTGCGTGAGAAAACGCTTGTCTCTTAAAAGAGATAAGCGTTCCTCTCTATTTTTTTTATAAAATTTAGATAAATTAGATGTTTCGTTCATTGCTGTTCCTTTCATAGCTCAGACTTTTCAGCGGAAAGCATAATGACGCTGATGGTCGCGAATTTCTACCAGCTGGATTGGAGCCGAGTCAAAGCGGTTAGACAATTTTAAAGAGGTCCCGTTTTCCGGCAAAGCTTCCATGAAAAGTTCTTCATATTCTGGAATAGTCAAGCGTTCTCTCTCATCTAATAATTGTTGATGTTCTTTTGTGGCAAGATGTTTTTTAAATCCTTGAACCAGTTCGCCAACGAAAAATTCTCCCACAGCTCCTGAGCCATAGCTGAACATGCCGATTTTATTTCCTGCACTGATTTCTTGGCTATTATCCAACAGAGAAGCTAGTCCAAGGTAAAGAGAGCCGGTATAGATATTGCCGATATTTTTTGTATAAAGAATACTTGCTTCGTAATGTGCTAATATACGATTTTTTGTTTCTTCTGATACTTTTTCTAATTCGTTTGCCATCGCTTTTTTCCCCATTTTTGAATAGGGAAGGTGGAAGCACAACGCTTCAAGCTCTTCCAAAGAAAAATCATAGCGTCTTTGATATTCATGGAGAACTGTTTCAAAAAATTGAATATACGCTTCATTTGAAAATTTACCGTCCACCATGGCAGTATCAGAATAATTCGGGCGCCAAAAATCAAAAATGTCTTTTGTGAATGGCAACGTCTCGTCACTGACTGTCATGATTCTTGGATCAGCACTGATCAGCATAGCTACGGCGCCTGCCCCTTGGGTGACTTCTCCAGCAGTATTCAAACCGTAGCGAGCCAAGTCAGAACCGACAACTAAAACTTTACGATCTGGGTGGGAAGCTATATAGTCTTTTGCCATCATGATTCCTGCGGTGGCACTGTAACACGCTTGTTTCATTTCTATAGCTCGGGCGAAAGGATTTATATTCAGCAGGCGATGAATGGACACCGCTCCTGATTTAGAATAGTCTGTGCCGGATTCAGTTGCGAAAATCACCATATCTATTTTGGACTTGTCCGCTTCTGAAACAATCGGTAAAGCGGCGTTTGCACCCATGGAAACCGCATCTTGAGTAATTGGGTTGATTCCCATTTTTTCCTGACCAATCCCAATGATGTATTTGTTTGGGTCTGTGTTGCGGGCTTTCGCTAAGTCAATCATATCAACGTAGAGAGAAGGGGTGAAAAAATTCAGCTGATCAATCCCGATGGGCAATTTAGCCATAGTCTACTACTCCTTGTCATTAATTATTTATTTTCATAGAGAGTTTAGCATAATTTGTCAAAAATCAGAAATCCAGCAGAACAATTTAGTGATTACTTAATAAATTTCACAAAAAAACATCATTCCTCCAGATAGCATTATTTGGGAATGATGTTAAGTTTATTTTGGTTCTTGCAGTATTTTAATTTCAATAATCTTGACGTCATTTTTTGGCTTTTCTCCGTCAACTTCCACCGCTGCAATTTTATCTACCACATCCATACCTTCGAAAACTTGTCCGAAGACGGTATGATTGCTGGCACTGCCTTCGTAAGTATAGTCTAGATAAGGGGCGCCGCCTTCTTTGTACTTCTCAATGATCGGCTCTGGAAACTCGTCTTTCAGAAGTCCGCTGCGAGTGGACACATCGTCTTTATTTTGAACAATAAAAAACTGACTGCCATTTGTATCCGGTCCGGAATTTGCCATGGAAAGGGCACCGCGGATATTGAACAATTCTCGATTTGATTCATCTTTGAAAGGTTCTCCCCAAATACTTTCTCCGCCCATTCCTGTGCCTTCAGGGTCTCCCCCTTGAATCATAAAATTATCGATGACTCGGTGAAAAATAACGCCATCATAATAGCCGTCTTTAGCATGGGTAACAAAATTTTCCACTGTTTTTGGAACGATGTCAGGAAATAATCTAAATTTAATCGATCCCATGGAAGTGACCATTTCTACCAGATATTCATTATCTGCGACGTCTGAATCTAATTGGGGAAGAGCGGCATTCGAAAAATCAACAGGTTCGGAAGATGTTTCGATCGTCTCTTTTGTTGCTTTTTTTCCATGATCATCAGTGGCATCTTTAGATGTTCCGCAAGCAGTTAAAAATAAAACAGATGCACCGATAGTTAAAATCCTTAGCACTCTTTTTTTCATTTGAATCCTCTCTCTCTAAAAAAATCTATGATGCCATAGTATCAAAAAACGCTAATGATTGAAAATTAAATGTGAAAAATTTTATGTAAACATAACTTTTTAAACACTCTTTTGAATAATTTGTTATAATGTTATTTTAACCAACTAAAATCGGGAGGAATGTAGGAATGGGAAAACTTGGAATTTCGATTTATCCGGAAAAGTCAACTTTTGAGAAAGACAAGGCATATTTGGATTTGGCGCACGAATACGGATTTAAACGAGTATTTACTAGTTTGCTTCAAATTAAAGATGACAAGGAAAAAGTGCTGAGTGAGTTTAAAGCTGTGGTCGATTATGCGAATTCTCTCGGGTTTGAGGTGATGGTCGACATTAATCCTGCTTTATTCGATCAATTAGGGGTGTCCTATAATGATTTGTCATTTTTCCATGAATTAGGAGCAGACGGCATTCGTTTGGATATCGGAATGACTGGTCAGGAAGAAGCACGAATGACCCGCAATCCTTATAACTTGAAGATTGAAATCAATATGAGTTCAGGGACCAGCTATGTGGATAATATTATGAGCTTTTCTCCTAATCAGAAAAATCTGCTGGGGTCGCACAATTTTTATCCTCACCGCTATTCTGGTTTAGACTACGATCATTTTGTTTTCTGTTCGGAAAAATTCAGAAAGCATAATTTGAATACGATGGCTTTTGTTAATTCTCGTGAAGCTGACTTCGGCCCGTGGCCTACACAGGACGGATTGTGTACACTAGAAGAACACCGTACACTTGAAATCAGTACGCAAGTCAAACATCTGATGTTGACTGGTTTGATTGATGATATCACTATCGGAAACGCCTATGCCTCCGAAGAAGAACTAAATGCCATGTCCAAAGCATTTTTTGCAGACTATCCTTCAATAAAAGTGGTGCCTCATAAAGATATCACAGAAGCAGAACGGGTATGCTTGTTTGATAATTTGCACAGCTACCGTGGGGATCGTTCCGCCTATATGCTGCGTTCGACTATGACCCGAATTTACTATAAAGATAAAGACTTTCCGCCACATCATACAGTGGACATGACTAGGGGAGACGTGCTGATAGATAACGAAGGTTATGGACAGTATAAAGGTGAAACCCAAATCGCTTTGAAAGAAATGAAAAATGACGGGCGGGTCAATGTGGTTGGAAGAATTTCTGACAGTGAAATGTTCCTATTGGATTTCTTGAAACCTTGGTCAAATTTCAAATTAATTGAAGATAAATCAAATTAAACAATGACACAAAAAAAGCATGGAAAAATCATTCCATGCTTTTAGTCTTCTTTTATTCCTCTTTTTCTGAAAAAGAAGGAGGAAAGGTTCGGAGCCTGAGTTCAACTGCTATCAAATCTATTAGCGCGTTCAGATAAAACTTGAATTCATTGAAGGCCTCTAGTTCAAACTTTTGATAGTGATGTTCAAAGTTTGAACCTTTCAGTTGAATCAAATCAGTTGAAGCAATATATTTCATTCTTGGCAAATAATCTTCGATACATTGATAAAGGGATTTATTTAAAAGTTCTTCTTTGGGTATGTTTAACATGACAGTAGCAAAATCTTTCACTAAAATTTCTAACGAAAATTTATACCCGATAGCAGCTAAAGTTAAATTATTCTCAGCTTCACTGCTGGAAGCCTGATGATAGACTTCGATGAAGCGAGGAGACAAATCAGTCAGCTGCTCACTAAAAATCCGCTTGCGAAGGGGTGGTGTGATACCTAAAAATCGGGCATTGACATCACTTAAATTACGTCGTGTGTGAAAAGTAACATAGTTGTCAAAGCATTGAGGACATTTCCACGAAAAAACTTGCAAATGGGTTTCCTTTGCATACTTAAACACGCCTGAACTATTGCGTATAGGCAGGATGGCATGGTGGCAGTTTGGACATTCTTTAGGCAACGTCACTTTTGCATAGTTAAGCCATCTCTCTGTATTGCTCCCTAAATTGATTGAAGTCATCTTGTCATCAGACATATCAAAACACCGCCGTTATATTTTATTTCTCTCTATCATCATATCATAAGACGAGAAGAGGATGTTTATTTGTGATGGGTCTGTCTATAAGGCAATGCAGCATTAAATTATACAAAAAGCATACCCCACAGGATATGCTTGATAATTTTTAATAATCTTTTTCTTTGATATTGCCATCTTTTTTAAATACTTCATAAAATCCAGCCGTTCCACTGCCGCCTTTTTCTTGTGCGCTTTTTGAGACTAGTTTGATTACATAAAAATCATCAGTTTCTCTCCATAGCATATAATAAATATCATCATCTTCTTCTAGAAAAGCAGTCAAAGTGTTGATCGCTTGTTCTTCACTTTTAATAAGATTATTTTCTGCAGAAGAAGTTTCCGTTGTTTTCTTTACAGAACTGCTGTTGTCAGTATTATCAGAGTAGTTGACTGAATCGGAAGTCTTTTCTGCGTTATTGCTTTTTATTTCTGTTGTGGTCGATGTCACCATATCACTTTGGGAAGAATATTGGGTATCTTTTCCATCATCAGCTTGTGTACAAGCGGTGAGTACGAAAGCCAATCCTAAAAGCAACATCAGCGTGCTGTTTTTTTTCATCATGACCCGCTCCCTTCTATATATAAAATTTTATCGCAATTTGTCGTCTTTAGCCAGAAAAATAAACGATTCTAATCATTTTAAGCTTTAATTCTTTTTAATCTTGGGATGGATGATAAATATAAGTTGAAAAGAATTTTAGAGATGCTAGATTGAAAAAATATTAGGTGAAAGACAAATAATCATCAATAAAATTTTTTAGAACCAAGTTTTTTTAGAGACTGGCTTTAAATATGTGAGAAAACAATAAATCATTGGACAAAAACCTATAATATCAGTAAAATAGAAAAGGATTTGATTAAGAGTAGGAGGACAAAAAAATGTCCATGTTTTTAGATCAGGTAACGATTGATGTCAAAGCCGGCGATGGCGGCGATGGAATGGTTGCCTTTAGAAGAGAAAAGTATGTGCCTGAGGGTGGTCCAGCCGGCGGTGATGGTGGTCGCGGGGGAGACGTTATTTTTGAAGTGGATGAAGGCTTGCGGACGTTGATGGATTTCCGTTTTAATAAACATTTCCGGGCAAAAACCGGAGAAAATGGAATGCGAAAAGGAATGCATGGGCGCGGAGCAGATGACTTAATTGTTGCTATTCCTCCAGGGACGACTATTCGTGAAAAAGAAAGCGGACGTCTGTTGGGAGATTTAACCACGCATGGGGAACGTTTAAGAATTGCTAAAGGCGGTCGCGGCGGTCGTGGGAATATCCGTTTTGCCACTCCTGCCAATCCGGCACCTGAAATTGCCGAAAATGGCGAGCCGGGAGAAGAATTCCGTTTGGATTTAGAATTGAAAATACTTGCTGATGTAGGTTTAGTAGGATTTCCTTCTGTTGGAAAGTCCACATTATTGTCTGTTGTCTCGAAAGCGAAGCCAAAGATTGGCGACTATCACTTTACAACATTGGCGCCCAACATTGGCATGGTTGCATTAAAAGACGGCCGAAGTTTTGCGATGGCAGATTTGCCGGGATTAATTGAAGGAGCCTCCCAAGGTGTTGGTTTAGGCACACAATTTTTACGTCATATTGAACGTACCAGAGTGCTGCTCCACGTAATTGATATGAGCGGCATGGAAGGGCGAGATCCGTTTGAAGATTATCTGATTATCAATCAAGAGTTGGAAGCCCATAATTTGCGCTTGCTTGAGCGGCCGCAAATCATTGTGGCTAATAAAATGGATATGCCGGATGCTAAAGACAACTTGCAAGAGTTTAAGTTGAAGCTGGCAGAACATTGGACTGGAAAAGAAGCACCAGTGATTTTCCCTGTGTCGGGCATTGCACATCAAGGGATAGACGAATTGCTGATGGCAACTGCTAATCTGATTGAAATCACGCCAGAGTTTCCGCTTTACGAAGAGGAACTTGCCGCAGATACCGATGTGCTTTATTCCTTTGAAGAAAGTCAGCGTGACTTCGAAATCACTCGTGATCCAGATGGAACGTGGGTGGTTTTCGGTGAAAAACTTGAGCGTTTATTTAAAATGACTAATTTAGAGCGTGACGAAAGCATCATGAGGTTTTCTAGACAGCTTAGAGGCATGGGAGTCGATGCCGAATTGCGTCAACGAGGGGCTAAAAATGGTGATTCCGTGCGAATCGAAGATTTTGTCTTTGAGTTTGTCGACTAATGCTTTAAAATAATAGCTGAGACGTGACGGTCTCAGCTATTTTTATCAATGAATGTTAGAAAGTTTAGGTGTCATATGGAAATAGAATTTTTAGGTACGGGAGCAGGCGTTCCTTCAAGACAACGTAACGTGACGGGGATTGCTTTGAAACTTTTAGATGAAAGAAATGCGGTTTGGCTTTTTGACTGTGGGGAAGGGACTCAGCAGCAAATTTTAAAAACCAGCATTCGACCGAGGAAAATAGAAAAAATATTTATTACTCATTTGCACGGGGACCATATTTTCGGATTGCCCGGTTTGTTGAGCAGCCGTTCTTTTCAAGGAGGGGAATCTCCTTTGACTATCATTGGCCCGACAGGTATTAAAGAATTTGTCGAAACCAGTTTAAAAATTTCTGATTCTCATTTAAAATATCCGATTATCTACACTGAAATCGATAATGGCGGTTTGGTTTTTAAAGATCATCAGTTTGAGGTTACAGCTTTACCACTCGATCATCGAATCAAGAGTTACGGATTTCGTGTTCGGGAAATGGATCACCCCGGGGAATTGCTGGTAGAAAAAGTGAAAGCACTTGGTATCCCATCAGGACCTGTCTATGGTAAAATCAAAAACAGGGAAAAAATAATTTTAGAGGACGGACGTGAAATTGACGGCAACGACTTTGTCGGACCAGAACAAAAGGGTCGTATCGTCACGATTTTAGGAGATACGAGACCTCACAAAAATATTGGGATTCTCGCCCAAGATGCGGATGTCCTTGTTCATGAAAGCACATTTTTATCTGATGAAAACAAGATGGCTAATGCCTATTTCCATTCAACTTCTAGTCAAGCAGCAAATGTTGCGAAGGAAAAAAATGTAAAACAATTATATTTAACTCATATCAGTGCCAGATATTTGGGCAACGACATGAAGCTGATGGAAAAAGAGGCAAGAAAAATTTTTCCAAAGACAAAAGTAGTCAGAGATTTTGACTGTTTTGAGATACCTTTTAATAAAGAGGAGCGGATGACATGAACAGACTGGATAATAAAGTAGTTCTAATCACTGGGGGTTCTTCGGGACTGGGAGAGCAGATTGCCTATGAGTCAGCTAGACAGGGGGCGACTGTCATCGTCTGTGCCCGGCGAGAGCATGAACTGATTTCAGTTTGCCGGAGATGTGAAGAGCTTTCGGGAAATCAGGCTTATTACTATGAATTAAATATCGCCCAACCCGAGAGGATCGAAGAAGTGTGCCAAGAAATTTTCATGGCTTTTCCAAAAGTTGATATCTTGGTAAATAATGCCGGCTTTGGTTTATTCCGTGATTTTCTTGAGTTTGATATGGCGACAGCTGAACAAATGTTTCGAGTCAACGTGCTTGGTTTAATGTATATGACGCAAAAAATCGCCTTGAAAATGGCTGAAGAGGGACAGGGACACATTATCAACATTGCGTCTCAGGCGGCTAAAATGGCGACGACAAAGAGCACTATTTATTCTGCAACAAAATTTGCTGTTTTGGGATTTTCCAATGCTTTGCGCTTAGAATTAAAGCCCTTGAATATTTATGTCACTACGGTAAACCCCGGTCCGATTGAAACGAATTTTTTCAATATTGCTGATGAATCAGGTAATTATTTGAAATCCGTGGACGCCTTTGTTTTAGATCCAGTCAAATTGAGCCGGAAAATTGTGAATTGCTTTAATCGGCCGAAAAGAGAAATCAATGCACCGGGTATCATGGAAGTTGCAAGTAAAATGTATACACTGTTCCCGCACATCGGAGACATTTTAGCAGCATCGATTTTTAATCGTAAATAATGAAAGAGGTGGCAAGATGAGAAAGCAGTGGAAAGTAGTTGTGAGTGCGGTTTTAGTTTTACTGGTAATTATTTTTGCTGTGATGAATACAGCTAAGGTCACACTTGATTTTGGAGTAGCCACTTTTTATGTGCCTTTAATTTATATTATTCTTGGGTCTGCTTTTGTCGGCGCAGTAGTCATCTTTCTCCTGTGGCTAACCTCTAATTTGCGACAAAAGAAAATCATCAAGCAATTAACAAGGGAGTATGAAGAACTGCAAGAAAACTTTGAAGAAAGGGTAGAGAAAGAAATCCATCACTACCAACATGATGTCGAAAATGAATTAGAGTTAAAAGACAGACGAATACGGGAATTGGAGCGAGAGTTTGCTGAATTGACCGGCAGTGCGTTTAATATCGAAACAAAAGAGAATGATGAGTGAGAGAAGGCGGAAGCCTTCTTTTTTACTTTAAACTTTCTCCAAAACAGGATAGTTGTAAAGGCTTGCAACAACGTAATCACGGCTGATATAATGGAAGAAAGTAAGGGGGAATTTATATGCAAAAAGTGATCAGTAAACCAAGAGTACTGTTTCTTGTCTCTATTTTATGTACGATTCCCTATTATTATCTTTCGCTTACAGACAATAATCGCTACCTTTTTTACATTTATGGATCGTTATCTAAAGGGGTATTTTACATTGATAATCTTTTGATCATTATAGTATCCATAATTTATTACAAAAAAGCGAAAAATATTTCATATATGGTTCCTATATTTTTTTCGATAATTCTCATGTTGATCCCCCTCTTAAATAATTTTTTGGTTCTCCTGGAGTATTTATTTTTGTTAATGTGAGTCTGCTGGTGCGTTTTGATACAATAGCTTCTTGGAAGAAAAAGTAATGTGCAAATGACCTGCGAATAAAAGGAGTTAGGAGGTATTTCTATGAAAAAAGTAATAACAATTCCTAGAGTACTGCTTGTTGTATCAATTTTACTTGCCATTCCATATTTTTATTTTTTATATACTGATCTTCTCTATCTTAGATACCTTTATCTGCCATTATCAAGAGGAATATTTTATATTGGAAATCTATTGGTTTTCACCTTTTCAATTATTAATTACAGGAAAACAAAAATTGGTTCGTATAAGCTGCCATTATATTTTTCACTAGTGATCATGTTGTTTCTTCCTGTGAGAGTTTTACTTTTTTTCTTAGCAATTTTATTTTACAGACCTTAGGAATATTGATAGTAGCTTAAAGGTTGCTATACTTGATATTATTTTTAAATTTATTTGCCATTTTAATAATCAAAACCTCCAGTATATGCTGGGGGTTTTGCTTATTACTGGAGATTATTAGTTAACCAAATTAAGTTTTAAATCCTCAAAACTTTTATTATTATTGAAGCCATACTAAAATATATATGCTTCCCTAGTTATCTATTGTGAGGAAATTTGCTATAATGGACAGGTTGGGAGTGATAGATAAATGAGAAAATCTCATTTCCATTGGACAACAACAGAAGTGGAAATACCACCAGAAGTTGTCAATTGGTTAGAAAAAAATAATATTTCCAGTTTTCTTGGAGAATTGCTGGCAAAAAGAAATATAACGACCGAGGAACAGCTGGCGGGCTTTTTTAATCCCAGTCTTGAAGAACTTCATGACCCGTTTCTTTTATTTGATATGGAAAAAGCCATCGAACGACTTCGTGGGGGGATAGCCTCTGGGGAAAAAATAGTCATTTACGGTGATTATGATGCAGATGGTATTACCAGTGTGACGGTGCTGAAAGAAGCCATTGAGTTGGTCGGAGGAGAAGTCACCGTCTATCTGCCCAATCGCTTTACCGATGGATATGGTCCTAATTTAGACGTTTATAAACATTTGATTGAAGAAGGGGCGGAACTGATTGTCACAGTCGATAATGGTGTGACGGGTCATGATGCTGTGGATTATGCTAATGCCATGGGAGTTGACGTTATTATCACAGACCATCATGAGCTTCCTGACAGTTTACCGGAAGCCTATGCTGTGATTCATCCAAGACATCCTAAGGGGAAGTATCCTTTTGGGGAGCTGGCAGGTGTGGGCGTGGCTTTCAAAGTTGCCTCGGCCCTGCTGGAAGAAGTACCAGAAGAATTGCTTGATTTAGTAGCTATCGGCACGATTGCTGATTTAGTTTCATTGACCGGTGAGAATCGGGTTTTGGTTAAATTAGGGATAGAATACATGGGGCAAACTCATCGACTTGGCATACAAGCTTTGTGTCAAGTGGCAGGGATTGATATCTCATCTGTCAGTTCTCAAACGATTGGATTCGGTATCGGACCGCGGTTGAATGCGATTGGTCGGCTGGGTGATGCCACACCTGGTGTTCAGTTGTTGAGTACCTTTGATCAGAAAGAAGCGGAAGACATCGCCCAAGATATTCAGAAAAAGAATGAGCAAAGGCAAAAAATCGTGGCAGACATTAAAAAAGAAGCCATGGCCATGGTAAAAGATTCTGAGCCGAAAAATATTTATATTTTGGCTAAGGAAGGCTGGCATGAAGGTGTTTTAGGTATTGTCGCCAGTCACATTGTACAGGCCACTAACCGACCGGCAATTATTTTGTCCATCGATTCAAGCACAGGTATCGCTAAAGGGTCTGGCCGAAGTATTGAGGCAATCAATTTGTTTGAGTTGCTGCAAAATGTTGAAGAGCATCTGGAGAAATTTGGCGGGCATCATATGGCTGCCGGACTTTCGTTGCAAACAACTCACTTGGAACAAGTCAGACAATTGCTTAACGAACGAATTTTCAACATGGCCATTGATTTTTCGATTGGCAGTCCGCTACCAGTGGAAGATAGTCTTTCAATCAATAATATTTCTGAATCTTTGATTGAAGATTTGCAATTATTGGAACCTTTTGGCACTGATAATCCCAGTCCTTATTTTCTATTTAAGGATGTTGGCATAAAAGAAACTAGGAAAATAGGTGCAGATAAGAAACATTTAAAGCTGGTGTTAGAATCATCCGGCCAAACGCTAGACACGATTGGTTTTGGTTTTGGAGATGAGGCGGATGAATTTGAGACTGCAGAAGAGCTTTCAGTTGTGGGAACTATTGGGCTGAACGTCTGGAATGGTATAAAAAAACCCCAGTTGCTATTGAAAGATTTCCAAGTTTTAGGCAACCAATTATTTGATTATCGTGAACAGCTCCATCGTCTTGAAGAATTATCTCAGCTGGAGGATGTGTTATATGTCTTGTTCAATGAAAGGAATCGTCGTGTCTTCAGCAACCTGTCAGAAGATAAAATTTTTTCTTTTGAGGAGCTGACAAATGGGAAGATGGCTTTAACTAGCACTTATCGTTCGCTAGTCCTCTTGGATTGTCCCAACACGGTGGCACAGGCTCGCACGGTGGTGCAAGAGTATCAGGCAGAACGTCTCTATTTACTGTTATATTCTAGTGAGAAATGTTACTTAAACGGTTTGCCTAGTCGTGAACAGTTTGCCAAGTTATTTAAGTTAATCCAACAGGAAAAAGAATTAGATGTCCGCCACAAAACATCTTTGATTGCCAATCATTTAAACATCGAAGAAAGTTTGATTATTTTTATGATTCAAGTGTTTTTTGATTTGGAATTTGTTACAATAGAAGATGGTGTTTTGCGAAAAAAAGAAGTCATGCATTCTATGTCGCTAAATGAAAGTAAGATCTATCAGCTTCGAGAACAAAAAGTCTTGACGGAGAAACTATTATTATACGGCAGCATGACAGATGTGGAAAAGCACCTTTTTTAATGGGAGGAAATAACATGAATTTAAAAGACTATATTGCAAGTATTCCGGATTATCCAACTAAAGGGGTTATTTTTAGAGACATTTCTCCTTTGATGGAGGATGGCAAGGCCTATCGAGAAGCCACAAATCAAATTGTTGACTATGCCAAAGAAAAGAAAATCGACATGATCGTCGGTCCAGAGGCTCGTGGCTTTATCATTGGGTGTCCGGTGGCCTACGAATTAGGTATCGGCTTTGCTCCTGCTCGTAAGAAAGGCAAGCTTCCTCGTGAGACGGTTGAAGTCGACTATGCTTTGGAGTACGGACATGCTACATTGACCATACATAAAGATGCGATTAAACCAGGTCAAAGAGTCCTGATTTGTGATGATTTGCTGGCGACGGGAGGCACCATTGCTGCGACGATTGAATTAGTTGAAAAGCTTGGCGGCATAGTGGTAGGGTGCGCATTTCTTGTTGAACTTGCCGACTTAAAAGGACGGGACAAAATCAAAGGCTATGATATTTTGGCATTGATGGAGTTTTAAGCTTGGAACAGTAGCTATTGAAAAAAGCAATAAATCAAACAGTTTTCTTTTTGATTTATTGCTTTTTAAATTTTATCGTTATAGTCTTAAAATCTATTTTTTAAAAAATAACTAAGGAACTGCTAAAAACTACTCCCTGAATTAAATCTATAGTATGATGTGAATTCAAGAAATGATTTTTACTAGAAGGGTGACACCTAATATGAAGAAAAAAAGAAGACATCCGTTAAGACGTTTCTTCTTAATTATATTTGTATTTTTCTTGCTGTTTGTCGGCAGGTATTTATATATAAGTAAACAGAGAGTGGATCAGATCAATCAATGGCAGTCTCAAGTGGAAACTTTAGTTAAATATTATGATATTGGGGAATATCGTGATATCGTGCTAGGGATTATTTTTACTGAATCCAAAGGCAATCACGTGGACATCATGCAAAGCAGTGAGAGCAAATATGGGAAAAAAGACGAAATAAATGATACGGATGAAAGTTTGGAATCAGGCATAAAATTTTTATCTGAAGCTATCCATCAGTCAGAACTGTTAAAAACTGATGTCTGGACAGCTGTTCAAGCTTATAATTTTGGTCTAAACTATATTACGTATGTCAGTGAACGTGGAGGGAACCATACCATCGAGCTGGCCGAGGAGTATTCTAAAAACATTTTGGCTCCGGCACTTGGCAATAGCACGGGAGAGGAGTATAGATACTTGACCCCTCGTTCTGTGATACACAATGGAGGGCGTCTTTACCGGGATGGAGGCAATTTCTTTTATGTGGATATTGTCAAATGGAATGTGAGATTACTAAATTTATTGACTTAAAGGTTAGGCGTCGTGCCTGACTTTTTATTTTGACGGCTTTCAAGGAAAGTAATCTTTAAGCTGCTTTTAGAGAAAGAGAAAACAATAAAATCAACCAACGATTGAAGCATAGATTCAGCTATGCTTTTTTTATAGTTTTCAAACTAACAATCTGTTGTAAAAATTGCTATACTAGAGTCTAGAAAAGAGAGTGAGAATGATGTTAAAACTATCTGAATTTTTACAAGAAGGCTCAACAAATTTATCTAATTTAATCATCAAATATTATAAAAAAATCGGATTAAATGAGGTGGAGCTTGCTCTATATCTGCAACTGGTCATGTATCACGATCAGGGAGACTTGTTTCCAGATATGGAAGAAATCGCCTCGAATATGGACGTGTCCTTAAAAGAAGTTTATGGGAATATCCAAGGACTGCTCACGAAAAAAGCAATAAAAATGGAGTCCATAAGAGATGAGCAAGGTAAACAGGCAGACCAATACAATTTATTTTTGATTTTTGATTTGATTGGCAACTATTTGATTTCAAATAAACAAAAAGAGAAGATAGATGCTGATGAGCAGGGGATCGTTGAGTTGTATCAGTCTTTCGAAAAAGAATTCGGACGGATGTTGTCGCCTATTGAACGAGAGACGATTGGGTATTGGATTGAAGATGACAAGTATTCCTTGCCGTTGATTCATTTAGCTTTGCGAGAAGCGGTCCTTAATCAAGCGTATAATTTAAAATATATCGACCGAGTACTTCTCAGTTGGGAACGAAAAAATTTAAAAACCAAAAATGAAGTCCTTGAGGCATTGAACCGTCGTAAAAAATCAGTGTCAGAAAATGATAAACAGCAGTTTGACAAAGAACAAAAGAAACAGGGAAGAGTGCCGTTGTATAACTGGCTGGATCCAAATAATCAATCACAGAAGTAGGAGGAAATTCGTTGCTGTCAAAGAAGAAGACTTTAGAAGCCATTGAGGTAATGGCAAAAATGTTTCCTGATGCTGAAGGAGAACTGATTCACAACAATCCTTTTGAGTTGCTGATAGCAGTTATTTTAAGTGCCCAGGCGACCGATGTTTCTGTCAATAAAATCACCCCCGCATTATTTAAAAAGTTTCCCACACCGGAAGCTTTCGCTGAGGCGCCTTTAGAAGAAATCGAAGAGTCTATCAGGACCATAGGATTGTTTAGAAATAAAGCGAAACATATCAAAGGCTGCTGCATAATGCTGATTGAGGAGTACCAAGGGGAAGTGCCTCAAACAATCAAGGAATTAATGACACTTCCCGGAGTTGGACGCAAAACTGCTAACGTGGTTGCCGGGGATGCTTTTGGTGTTCCTGCAATCGCAGTAGACACACATGTGGAAAGAGTTTCAAAACGTTTGAGAATCGTAAAAAAATCAGCAACTGTTCTGGAAGTGGAAGAGGCACTAATGAAGAAAGTACCTAAAGAGCGTTGGGTAGAGACCCATCATCGCATGATTTTTTTTGGACGGTATCATTGTTTAGCTAGAAACCCTAAATGCAGTGAATGTCCGCTGCTTTATCTCTGTGCAGAAGGAAAAACAAGAATTTGATTTTTTTCTTAGAGTACTCTTATACTATATTTAATTATCAGTCAAAATAAAAAGAGTCTTAACACCTAGATGATTCATCTAACTGTTAGGACTCTTTTATATTTTAATCATTTGCTAAGGTGAAGTTCCGGCTTCCGGTTTAGGCTCAGGTTCCGGCTCAGGTTCTGGTTCAGGTTTTGGCTCCGGCTCAGGTTCCGGTTTAGGTTCCGGCTCAGGTTTAGGTTCCGGCACTTCAACAGGAGGAGTACTTTCGGAAGATTCTGTAGTCTCAGAAGTTTCACTCTCTTCAACAGAACTGGAAGGCTGAGTATACCTGTACTGATTGGTTTCATAACCTTTCACAAACAGTTCATTGCCGATTTTTACTACACTGTCAGGCATCACCCAGTCTTTGACTTCAACGCCATTCATCATATAGCTCATCATAAATTTATAAATCATCATGGCAAGCTGTTGTTCCGAATAAGGAATCGAATGGAAATATTCAGAGTAGCCTGTCCAAACTGAAATGACGTAGTTAGGAGTGTAACCTACAAAACTGATATTAGGCGCCCCTGATGGATCACCGATAACTTTACTTTTTTCTGTATCGTCATAGTTAGAAGTCCCGGTTTTTCCAGCATGAACGATGTTGGAAATATTTGCCGGCACACCGGTTCCTCTTCTCAACACATCCTTCAGTATATCTGTTACCATATAGGCGGTTGATTCTTTCATGACCCGGGTGCCGCTGTCTGTATAAATTTCTTCGGAACCATCTGTAAATTGTATGCGTTCAATATAAGAAGGGGCATAATATTTTCCACCGTTTGCCAGTGCTGCGTAAGCTCCCGCCATGTCTAACGAATTTGTTTCCCCATGGATTGCCCGAGACTGAACGTTTTCTCCTGCGTATTTCACATGGAGTTTGTTAAGAAACTCTTGGGATTTATCCAAGCCAACTTCCTTGATTGTTTTAGCAGCTGGGATGTTACGTGAATCGACTAAAGCTTCTCTTAACGATATTGGTCCTCGATAACTCATATCATAGTTGTATAATGGAGTATTGGTTCCTTCGTACTTGTACGGTTCATCTACGATCGTTTTAGCTGTAGAATAGTTCAAATATTCGATTGCCGGAGCATAAACGTTGATTGGTTTCACTGCTGAAGCAAAATCCCGTTTTGCTGTGGTTGCTAAGTTTTCTCCCAGCTGGACATCATCAGGGATTTTTCGTCCGCCGATTTGGGCAACCACTTTCCCGGTATTGACATCCAATACAGTCACAGCAGCTTGAAATTCATCATTAGGAAACAAAATCGTATTGTCTGTATTTACCAAATTGTACAAATAATTCTGTGCTTCCATGTCAATGTTCGTATAAATTTTTAAACCATCCGTAAAAATATTTTTCTCGGTTTTTGTTTCCACTTCTTCAATGACTTCATAGATATAATTGTCAATGACTTTATTTTGTGCCTTGTTGTCTTCGATAGGGAGCAGCTCATGATCGATAGGTTCATTGACTGCATCTTGGAATTCCTGATCTGTGATTTTGTCGTCAGACCGTAGTTGTCCTAACACCATGTCCCGTCTTTGTTTCGCCAACTCGGGATTAACGTAGGGATCATAGTCATTTGGTGCTTGGGGAATTCCCGCAAAAAGAGCAGATTGCGCCAGGGTCAATTCGTCTAATTCTTTATCATAATAGGCCTTGGCAGCGGTTTTCATACCATAGAGGCCATTTGCCATATATACTTTATTGATATAGTAGGTAAGGATTTCATCTTTTGATTTTTGTTTTTCCAATTCTAAAGACAGCCAGGCTTCTTGTGCCTTACGTTCAAGAGTTTGATCTGCTTTACTTGTTGAAAAGAAAGATAATTTGATTAATTGTTGGGTTAAAGTACTTCCCCCTTGAAGACCGCCAGAACCGCTGCTTTTAAAGTTAGCAACGACTGCGCCGACAATTCTGATAGGGTCAATACCGATATGCTTCTCAAAACGTTTATCTTCGATTGAAATTATCGATTCTTTTAAAAGAAAAGGTATCTCTTCAGATTTGATGGCTTCCCTTTTTTTATTACCTACGCTGTAAATCAATTCCCCGTTAGAGGCAAATATCTCAGAAGATAGATCGTCTTCTAGTTTTGCGTAGTCCAGTTCAGGTGTTTCTTTTACATAGTACATAAACAAAGTTGCACCAGACAATAAACCGATACATCCTATTAAAAATAAAGTCAACAGCAACCTGAGAAAAATATTCTTTTTCTTTTTCCTTGGTTTACTCCCTGTTTTGCTGCTACCGGTTCTGCTGCCGGGAAGTGGGTTGCCATTTTTATTTGTAGCCATAAGTTACGCTCCTCCTATAGTAAGTTTCTCCAGTGCGGCAAGATAATCCACTCTTGGAGCAAAGCCAATTGACACTTCAATACCATCTGATTCGAAAAAGGAAAGAGGGATAGATTTTTTGCCGTTTTGTTTTTTATCCCAAAAGTCGAACACACTCGAACTGCTTAATAAAAAGCAGCGTTTTAACGTGGAAAACCAGACTAAAACAAAAACTATTCCTTGCTGTTTAACACATTTTTTCATATGATAAACTTGATGATCGTGAAGATTTGCTAAAGGAAACGATGTTTTGTTTTTTGTCTCCTTAGCTTCAAAGTCCAAATAGCGGCCTTGATACACTCCGTTATAGTCTGTTGTCGATGCTTGTTTAAAGTAAGCTTCTTTGATCTTTGCGGCACTTCTTTTCGGGTAGTCCACTTTGACGATTTGTATTGGAGTCGGTTTTTTATGAATGACGGCAATATCACGCTGCAAGTAGTAGAGATTGGTTTCGTTAATCATCTCTTCAAAAGTCATCCCGCGGTTGCTGAACTTCGTATTGATTTTCTTAGAACCCTTGATGTCCGAGGAAGAACTGACGGAATAACGTCTGCCATTCGGATAATTCATTGTCATACCATCACACTCCTGTACGTATTATATCAAAAATCATTTTAGATTGGAAAGACTAGTTAAATGAAACCAATAAAAACACTTTATGTATCTGGTTATCGTAGCTTTGAATTAGGCATTTTTCAAGAGAAAGATCCAAAAATCACGATAATAAAACGCGCTTTAAAGAAATCTTTAAAAATGTATTTGGAAGCTGGATTAGAGTGGGTGATCATCAGCGGAAACTTAGGTGTGGAATTCTGGACGAGTGAGGTCATCCCTGAGTTGAAGACTGATTATCCCGAGTTAAAGCTGGGACTGATATTTCCCTTTTATGAATTTGGCAACAACTGGAATGAAGATAATCAGCAAAAATTGCTAACAATGAAAAATAATGCCGATTATGAGAATTCAACTTCTCATCAGCCCTATACCAGTCCCGTACAACTAAAAAATCACACGAAATTTCTCCTTGAAAAAACGCAGGGATGCCTACTGGTGTATGACCCCGAATACTCTGGGAAAACTGAATATTTTTATCGTGATGCCCTAAAGTTTCAGGCGGACGAAGATTACCTTATGGAGACCATTGGGATGTTTGAACTGCAAGATATCGCCGATGAATGATAATCTGATTGATTTTCATATTAATTTTAGATACAATATATTAGTAGTGTAGTAATGTAAAAAAATAAGAGACTTAACGATAGATGGGGTGCTAAAGAATGGCAAATTATAATTTTACAGCCAGAGAAATTTTACAAAAAGAATTTAAAACAAAGATGAGAGGTTACGATCCAGTTGAAGTGGATGAGTTTTTAGATGATGTCATTAAAGATTACGAGCAATTTAACCGGGAAGTTTTGGACTTAAAAGAAGAAAATCAACGCTTGATTTCCAAAGTAGATCAATTGACTAAGAGTACAGAAACTTTGTCACGAATTCGTCAAGAAACGCCAAAGCAAGCGAGTCCAGCAACCAATTTTGATATTTTAAAACGACTCTCCAATTTAGAAAAAGAAGTTTTTGGCAGCAAATTACTTTCTAATGACAATGATTTAGATCAGACAAAACAATTTTAAGATGATTGCACCAGTGTAGTTTTCGGGTAATTACAGCAGCTCCAAGGAGTTGTTGAGGAAAGTCCATGCTCTCACAAGCTGAGATGCTTGTAGTGTTCGTGCTTAGCGAAATCATAAGCTAAGGTGCTCTTTATTGAGCAACGGCAGCTAAAAAAGCTACGGCGTAAGCTATGCTTGAGTAGGCTTGAAAGTGCCACAGTGACGAAGCGGCTTTAGAAATAAAGTCGGTGGAACGGGTAAACCCCTCGAGAGAGCAACCCAAATTCAGGTAGGGGCATTCTTTTCAAGGAAATGAACTAAGAAAAGAGACGGAGATTTTCTCCGTAGACAGATTATTACCGTTGATTTTTTCTCCTGAGAAAAATCAATACAGAACATGGCTTATAGAAAACTACACGTATCAGGTTTTTTAGCTTTCCGTTAGTTAATGGGGAGCTTTTTTTAACATTTATTATCAACTTGAGGAGGATATGATGAAACGATTTAAGTTAATGGCAACTGCAGCAAGCGGCATCGAAGCTCTAGTTGGTAAAGAATTGCGTGATTTAGGAATAGACTGCCAGATAGAAAATGGACGGGCTATTTTTTACGGCACCATGGAAACCATTGCCAAAGCAAATTTATGGCTGAGAACAGCCGATAGAATCAAAATTATTGTGGGAGAATTTAAAGCGACCACTTTTGAAGAACTTTTCGAAAAAACGGCTGCCTTGCCTTGGGAAGAATATTTGCCTATGGATGCAGAATTTCCAGTCGCCGGAAAATCAATCAAATCAAAATTATTCAGTGTATCGGATTGTCAGGCAATCACAAAAAAAGCTATCGTGAAACGATTAAGTGATTACTATCACCGATATGGCAGACTGCCGGAATCGGGAGCACACTATCAGCTGGAAGTCTCTTTACTGAAAGACCAAGTCAGGATTACTCTTGACACCACAGGCCCAAGTTTGTTTAAACGGGGCTACCGATTGGATAAAGGCGGGGCACCGCTGAAAGAAAATATGGCAGCCGCCTTAGTGTTGTTGACTAACTGGCGAAAGGACCGGCCTTTTTATGATCCTGTGTGCGGTTCTGGAACGATTTGTATCGAAGCCGCTTTAATCGGGCATAATATCGCTCCCGGCTTTAATCGCAGTTTTGCCTGTGAAGACTGGGCATGGGTTGAAGACAGTGTATTTGAAAAAGCCCGTGATGAAGCTGAAAAACTTGCTGACTATGAATGCGAACTAGATATTATGGGATCAGATATCGACGGCCGAATGATTGAATTGGCTAAAAAGAATGCGGAAGAAGCTGGTTTAGGAGACTCCATCGTTTTCAAACAAATGCAGCTTTCAGATTTCCGCACGGAAAAAGAATATGGTGTGATGGTTGCGAACCCTCCTTATGGGGAACGTCTAGGGGAAGAAGAAGCAGTGAGAAAACTTTATCGTGAAATGGGGGAGGTTTTCCGTCCTCTTGATACGTGGAGCAAATACATTCTTACCAGTGATTTGGAATTTGAAAAATCTTATGGCGAAAGAGCCACGAAAAAGAGAAAATTGTATAATGGCGCATTAAGAACGGATTACTTCCAGTATTGGGGGAAACGTCCTCCCCGTCCAGCCAAACCTGAAACTTCAAAGGAATGAAACAGATGACAGAAAAAGAATTTTTAGCTTATATTAAAGAGCGTGAACTTTTAAAAGAGGCTAATAGCCTCCTGTACTGGGATATGGCTACCGGAATGCCTGAAAAAGCTGCTGAACAGCGTAGTGAATTGATGAGTTACATGAGCGGTCTAGAATACGATTTGTCTTACGGGGATAAAATGACTGATTTTATGACGCATTTTACCCAACATCCAGAGGCATTGTCTGATTTTGGTCAAGGGGTCTTTCTCAAAGAAAAAGAATCTTTTGAAAGAAATAATCGCATAGACAAAGAGCGTTATTTGGCTTTCCAAAAAGCTCTGGGTCTTGCCCACAGCGATTGGGTCAAAGCCCGGAAAACAAATAATTTTCAAGATTTCAAAGAGTCCTTGTCTTCCATGATTAGTTTCACTAAAGAGTTTATCCCTTTGTGGCAAAAAGATGAGGCCACACCCTACGATGTTTTGTTAAACTTGTACGAACCCGGCATGACAGTTGAAATTTTGGACGGTGTTTTTGAAAAACTTCGTAAAGGAATTATAGAAATTCGCAACACGATCGCTGAAAAAGGAACACCTCCTGAAACGGATTTTCTGTATCGGAAAGTGACAAAAGCCCAACAACAGAAATTTATCGAAAAGGTGATTGCTGATTTAGGCTATGATATGAGTCGCGGTCGCTTAGACGATACTATTCATCCCTTTGAATTAACGCTGAATCATAATGATGTCAGGCTGACTACACGATGGGACGAAGAGGATTTTCAAACCGCTGTGTTCGGCGTGATTCATGAAGCAGGTCATGGATTGTATGAACAAAATATCGATGCCAAATATTCTTACACTCCATTAGCAACAGGGACTTCTATGGGATGTCACGAGTCTCAGTCACTGTTTAATGAAATTATTATTGGCGGCAGTCGGGCATTCTGGCAAAAACAATACCCGTATTTTCAAGAAGTGACTGAGGGAACATTTGATGATATCGACTTTGATAGGTTTTATCGGGGACTCAAAGTAACGCAAGGAAGTCTGATTCGGATTGAGGCGGATTCATTGACTTACCCATTACATATCATTATTCGTTATGAAATCGAAAAGATGATTTTTAATGATAATATCGACTTAGATGATTTGCCTCAGATTTGGAATGATAAATATGAAGAGTATCTTGGCATTCGTCCAGAAACTGACTTGGAAGGTATTTTACAGGACTCTCATTGGTCTGGTGGCAGTTTCGGCTATTTCCCATCCTATGCTCTCGGATTTATGTATGCAGCTCAATTTTATCACCGCATGAATCAAGCGTTAGATGTGGAGGCTGTTTTGGGTTCAGATGATTATTCACCGATTATTCAATGGAATAAAGAACATATCCATCAATACGGTGCCTCACGTAAACCAAATCAGCTGATTTTAGAGGCAACAGGGGAGACCATGAATCCTCAATATCTGCTGGACTTTATGAAACATATGTACTTTGATGCTTACCAAATCGAATATTAGTAGTTTGTGAAAAAAGATATGGATTCTTAAAACGAATAGATATCTTTTTTTCTTTTTAAAAAAATGAAGAAAGGTTGTTATTCTGAGGGTTGCAAACTATACAGATAGGTCTGCTTTTATTTAATATACAACAAAAATTTTTAGCTAGGAGCTAAAAAATATTTTTTTTGCATAAAAAAACGCTTTCTTTTTTACTTGTTTTGTATTACACTGGTGTCAATGTGCTGATGGCATAAATAAATTCAGAAAGAGGCAAAACGATGAAACATTATCAAAAGCAGTACATCAATGGTGAGTGGCGTGAGGGAACTAGCGATCGAATGATGGAGAATTATAACCCTTTTACTGGAGAATTGATTTATACATACAAAGCAGCTAGCCCGAAAGACGTGGATAATGCTTACGAAGCCGCAAAAATTGCACAAGTTTCTTGGAGTAAAACACTTCCTGAAGAAAGAAGAGACTATTTGAAAAAATTAGCTGCCGTTATCCGTGAGATGGAAGAGGAAGTTTTTGAACTGCTTGCAGAAGAAAGCGGAGGAACAAAAGCAAAGTTTGCTTTTGAATATGGGGATACCTTAAAAGTCATCGATGATGCGATGGGTTATCATATGATGATGGATGGACGCATCATGCCATCAAATGTAGCGGGAAAAGAAAACTATGTTTATAAAAAACCTAAAGGGGTCGTCTGTGTCATTGCCCCATTTAACTTCCCACTTTTATTATCTATGCGTTCCGTAGTTCCTGCCATTGCTTGTGGTAATACTGTCGTGTTGAAACCATCCAGCGACACACCGGGTTCAGCATTTCAAATTGCAGAAATGTTCGAAAAAGCAGGATTTCCTAAAGGTGTATTGAATGTTGTTGCTGGCAGAGGATCCGAAATCGGCGATTATATCGTGTCCCATCCAGTTCCTTCTCTTATTTCCTTTACCGGTTCAACAGAAGTGGGGCAGCATCTTGGAAAAATTGCTGGAGAATTATTGAAAGATGTTTCCTTGGAACTTGGCGGCAATCAGGCCATGATTGTTTTGGATGATGCAGATGTGGACCAAGCAGCAAAAGCAGCAATCTTAGGGACTTACTCCCATCAAGGTCAAATTTGTATGGCAATCAATCGTATCTTGACCACACCAAAAGTTCACGAGCCGTTTATCAAAGCCTTTGTAAAACTTTCTAAAGAAGTCAAAGTGGGAGATCCTTTCGATGAAGAAGTTGTGATTGGGCCTCTCATTAATGAAAAGCAGGCAAAAAAAGTCAAAGAAAATATTGAGAAGACAGTAAATGCTGGGGCCAAAGTCGGGTTAGAAGGAAAAATAGAAGGAAGTGTGGTCCATCCTTGGATTCTTTCTAATGTGACTAATGAGATGTGTTCAGCCAAATGCGAAATGTTTGCTCCTGTCAGCTCTATCATCCTTGTACAAGATGAAGAAGAAGCAATCAAAGTAGCTAATGATACTGAATATGGCCTAAGCAACTGTATTTTCACCAAAGATTTATTCAAAGGAATGGAGTTAGCTAAACAACTTGAGTCTGGCATGGCACACGTTAATGACCAATCGATTACACACGAACCTCATGTGATGTTTGGCGGAGAGAAATACTCTGGGGTCGGGCGGTTTAACGGACATTGGGTAGTAGATAAATTTACAACTGAACAATGGATCAGTGTACAAAAAACAGATAGATATTGATTGGATGATAAAAATAACGGTCGGAGATTTTTCCGGCCGTTATTCTTTTAGAGAAGAAACTCGATCAGCGGACTTATCCAGCTGATGACTTTAAGGAGTCCTTTTTTCAAAGCGCTGGTACTTGAGGCATCTTCGTTGTTTTCTTTACCCATGACACTTGGCAAACTATGCTCTTTGTAATCGTTGATAATATTGTTTAACTCGTCGTGGAACCCTTGGCTGTTGATAATCAGCATATGCTCACTGCTTAAAAAAGTTGAACGAGAATCCATGTTAAAAGACCCAACAATACCGATAGTATCATCTATCAATACAGCTTTTTGATGAAGGGAGCCTTGTCCCTGATATTCCCAGATGTTAAAAATTTCTAAGAGTTTTTCTTTTTGATTCAGATACCCTCCAAAAGCAAATAAATTGGGTGAATTGTTGACAGAATTAGATAGTATGTCAATCTGACCATGGGAAGGGACCGTGATATAGTCCTTCATTTTGTCTGTTATCACGACGTAAGGACTTGAAATAGTCGTGTTATGTTCGGACTGATTAATCAAAGTGGTCAACTGTTTCCAAACGACAGGTTCTTTTACCAGAGTCCCAACGGAATTATGAACGAGGTGACTTGATGCAATGGGATGAAAAGTCATCTGTTCAAGCACTTCTTTGCCTATCAATGATTTCTGACGGGTGAAAGCTGCTGCAATATTATTTTTGTTTTCTGCGATATCTTTCTCAGATAAGTGTTCACCATTAATTTTTGCTTTATCTAGCAGGTCCACAGCATAAGGATTTTCCCATAGCTGATTGAAATAATCGGTACCTTGCGTAATTAATGAGTCTTTAGAAACGTCTCCATTTCTTTGGATGACAACATCCAAATCGTGAACAGGCCTAGGATTATCAGCAACCACGGTAAATCTGTTTTCAATATTCCCTCCAGAAGAAAGAAGGTAATTATCGTCAACAATCATCAATTTATCATGGAGAACATTATTCATCTGCCAAGGTTTCAAGAAATTAAATCCGCCCACCATTTTTAGTTCAAAATTCGGATGACTGGCAAGTAGAGATAAGGGCAAACGCTGGAAACCTTTCACTTGATTTGAAAGTCCATTAACTAATAATTCAATTTTGACCCCGCGTTCTGCCGCTTCAAGCAGTTTGCCAATGAAAATCAAACCGCTGTCGTCATCGGCAATCGTATACTGACAAATCAGCAACGATTCTTGTGCTTGGTCAATAAGCTGGCAGCGAAGGGGTAGGACATTCTCAATTTTACTGCTAACGGCAGCCAGTTCGTTTGTCTGATTCGGTATTAAAATATCATCCATCGATTTAACAGGCATTTCTTGAACGATGACGGAAGTTTGATTCATTTTGATTTTAGTATAGACTAAGATGCTGACCGTGCTGTAAAGGAAATAAACAATCAACAGAATAAACAAATATTTCGCAATATGTTTTAATGTGGGCAAGTCAATCACTTTCTCCTTTTATTCTTAGTATTTCATAGATTCATTTTAGCACCGATAAAAAGAAACTTGAAACAATATGATATGGGGGAGTTCCAAGCTTATTTTCGAAAACAAGCAAAATATGATTGAAAAGTTTTAAAAATTATTCCACTTAGTTTATGATAGAGGTAAGAGGTATTGAAAAATACTGGTGGTCAAACAAAAGGAGAGAGCCTGATGAACGAAGATAAAATTCATATTTTAGTCACTCTAAATGAAAATTATCTAGAACCTTTAAAAACAATGCTGGTTTCGCTTGTCCATAATAATTTTTTAGAGGACATTGATATCTGGTTGATTCATCAATCAATCTCAGATGAAAAAATAGAAGAGTTAAAAAATTTTACTAGCTTTATTAATTGTGGGCTCCATGTAATCAAAATTGATGAAGATTATTTTACCAATGCGCCTGTATCAAAAAAATACCCTAAAGAAATGTATTTTCGGCTGTTGGCTCCGGTCATCTTACCTTCCTATTTAAATAAAATTATTTACTTAGACCCTGATATTTTGGTTATCAACAGCATTCGTCCATTGTGGGAGCTTGATTTTCAAGAAATGGTTTTTGCCGCATCTGCTCATACTGGCTTAACAGATATCAGTCAGGATATCAATAACCTTCGTTTAGGGACAGAACACGCGTACTACAATACCGGGGTGATTGCGATCGACTTAACGAAAGCCAAAAAAATCATAAAAAAAGAATCTATTTTTTCTCATATCGAAGAAAGTATCATCACGTCACTGCTTTTACCAGATCAAGATATTTTCAATGCTTTGTATGGCAAGATGACGTTGGAAATTCCCGACGAAATCTGGAATTATGACACACGAAAATTTTCAAAATACATTACACGGACAATGGGAACTGTTGATTTTCCATGGATCATTAAAAACACGGTCATTTTACATTATTGCGGAAAATCAAAGCCTTGGAAAGTTAACAGCACCTCAAGATTTCATGCCCTTCATAAGCACTACCAAAATTTAACTGACCGATATGAAACAGCCGTTGCCGTTAAGGTGGGGGATGTTGTGGAAGATAAGAAAAAAGAACTGCCTAGAGTCACTTTAGGAACAGTTTTTGACACAGACCAAAACTCTTCAACATTGTAAAATGCTCTTCATCTACTAGTGAAGCATTGCTGAGGAGGTATTTTTAAAGGAAATAAAGGGGATGGGGCTATGGATAAAAACCAAAGAATACAAAGTGCTAGAGAAACATTGTCATATTATGATAGCTATCCCAAGGAGAAGCTGAAACAAACAAGTAAAATTTATATTGGCGAGCTGGCTGAAGCAGCTACCAAAGCGGATTATACTGCCGAATACGCTGTTTATGAAGAAAATGTCCTCCAGAGGATATTTTTCGAAACGCCGCATGGAAAAACAGGGGTACTTAATTTTGCCAGCGCCATTCATCCGGGAGGCGGCTTTCAGTCGGGAGCAGCAGCTCAGGAAGAGACCCTTGCCAGATGTTCCTTTTTGTATCCCGAACTACTGAAATTCACCGATGAGTACTATAAATACAATCAAGAACACATCAACCGCCATCTTTATTCCAGCCGCCTGATTTATTCAAAAGATGTTTTGTTTATTAAAAATGACATTGACGGTCAGGAGTTGATGGTGCCGCCGGTTTTATGCGATGTAGTAACGCTTCCTGCACCAAATAAATCAGCCAATATCTGCAATGACCCAAAAGTAACAGATGGGGAATATGAAGAAGATTTGCAGCGAAAAATCATTAAAATTTTAAGAGCGTTTAAAGAAAATCACTGTGAAATTCTTATACTTGGAGCTTTTGGTTGCGGTGTATTCGGCAACGAACCATTTCAAGTAGCAAGATTATTTCAGCAAGCTCTTTCTGCCAAAGAATTTCAGCAGGCGTTCAAAAAAGTATGTTTCAGCATTTTGGGTAATGATGATAATCTAAGGGCGTTTCAATTAGCTTTTCCAGAATAAAAATGAACTAAAGTCGGATATAAAAAAAGTTCTGTCAAAAGTGACAGAACTTTTTTTAATCTCTTTTCAATATGCCGATTCCGATAACTCCCGGGCCAGTGTGGACACCAAGAACTGGACTGACTTCATCAAAGTAAAAATGTTTAAAATGAGTAAAACGTGCTTTAACCGTTTCAGCAAGTTCTTTTCCTTCATCCACGCAATTCCCATAGGCAACTGCTAAGTCATATGAAGAGTCAGAACCTAAAAACTTTTCTACTTGTCCAAGCATTTTTTCAAGACTTTTTTTCCGTCCTCGGGCCTTATTGACAGTATAATAAATACCATCTTCATTACAGGATATGACTGGGTGCAGATTCAATGCAGTCCCGAAGATTGAGGAGACTAAACCGATTCTACCGCCTTTTTTCAAATATTCCAATGTAGGAATACTGAAAAAGACCCGTGATTTTTGGACACTTTCTTTTAAGATTTCACTTATTTTTTCGAAAGATTCCCCACGATCAATGAGTTCTTTGGCATAGGCTCCTTGTAAGCCTCCGCCAATCCCAATGCTTTTAGTATCGATAACAGTGGTCGTCAGCTGCGGGAAATCTCTGACCATCAAGGACAGCATATTATTAGTTCCGCTTAATCCACCAGAAATAGTACTGATAATCAGGTGGTTAAACCCATCATTATAAATTTTATCTAATATCTTACTGATGGACTCACCATCAGGCAAAGAGGTGGAAGGCACTTCATCATCAAGACGGGCATAAATTTCCTTAGATGTAATGGTAACTTTGTCGATATACGCTCCTTCAGAATAAATAACACTAAGTGGAATAACGTAAACACCTGGTTTTTTTATGATTTCTGGTGGTAAATCCATCGCAGAATCAACGAGTAACGCGATTTTTTCTGTCATTTGTTGCACTCTCCTATAAATTTTCACGTAAAGCTTTTGCTGCGACGAATTTTGCCGCAAGTGATAAAGTAGCCATTTGTACGGCCCGATACTGATTGTTTGAAAAATTAATTTCAATGGTTTGCTGCTTTTGCTCTGGTATCAAAAGCGCAATAGAATCTTCCAGCTGTTTACAGAATTGATCGTAAGCTTGTTTATAATCACCTTGCTCAATCTGAGACTGAATACCTAAATGGATGGTGGGCAAATCAAAAGATTGTTTCAGAATCAAAATAATGATCAGCCTTGCCAGATGCCTCTGATCGTACCGCTTCTTTTCAGGCGCCAAAATATAATTTTTTTTCACGTAATTATTGACCATATTTGGTGTTAAAGCTTTGTCATTGGTATCTCCAACTTGGAAAGGTTGAACATATCGACTGACAAGAGTGACCAGCTGATCCATATAAAGTGGAATATCTGGCAGTTCAGACCAACGGGGAAGCCGGATGCTTCGAAGTTCTTCCTGCCAAGAAATTTGATTATCTTGCATGTTTGTTTTTCGATATCCTTTCATGTGGTTTTTAAAACTATATCACATAATTACAATAATTTAAAGTGAAAAGACACAGAAATTTTTTTCTGTGTCTTTGTTTGAGTTGTAATGAAAAGTCAGAAGGGTGGAAAGGAGAACTAAGAAATTGATTTCAAAGATTTGTGCAATCCTTGTCGGGCCAGCTGATGAGCTCCTTTATTTTTGCTTTCTGGAATCCATTGAATCATGACTAAAGGAAATTTCGCAAGCAGTTCGTTGAGTTTAATTAAGTAAGGCTGAAATAAAGGATTTTTAGTATGGTTGCTGTCAATCACTTTGCTGACTACTTTGCTGTCAGTGTATAAAAATGTGGTGGAGGTGTTCAATCCTTTTTCAATCGCGATCTCAAGTGCTTTTACCGCAGCGAAAAACTCGGCTTCATGGTTGCTCATCTCAGGAATAGGAAAATGAAGTTGTTCATAGATGGTTTCAGTTAGTAAGATGATACCAATTCCGCTAGGTCCCGGGTTGCCTTTCGTTGCTGCGTCAATATATATCTTCAACATAACATTACTTCCTTTAAAATAGTTTAGATATCATTTTACATGTGTTAATATAAAACTAGACGTTTGAAAATTGTGAGGAATTCAAGTGGAAAAACAATTGGTTAAGTATAAAAAATATCATTGGCAGCCGGAAATTTCAAGATTTGTTATCTATTGGTCATACACCCTCGGACTGCTGTGTTTTGGCATTATTATACAGTTGGAAAAAATTAAGTTCAACTGGCTGACGATTGCACTGATTTGTGTATCATTAGCATTCATCCTTAACGGCTGGATGAAATATTTCATCCTCACGGAAAGGCATCTTTGCCAATGGTGTATAAATCCCAAAATAAAAAGAAAAGTCATGATAAAAAATATCGAAAGTATTTCAGTGGGAAGCCACGGGTTTACTTTGACAATCAAGCACTTCAAAGGGAAAATAGACCGAAATATTTTTTTGATGAGAAAGAAGACGATGGAAAAATTTTTAGCTGACGTGGCTTCTCATTCAGAATTCAAGGGGCAAATCATTCAAATGAAAGAAAAACAAAGGCGGAGCTGACAAGAGTGGTCAAGTCAGTTCCGCTTTTTTAATTATTATTATTGTCCTCTTGTAATTCAACATTGGTTGCCTGCGGGCCGCGCCGACCTTCTCTTATCTCAAATATTACTGGCTGATTGGCTTTTAATGTTCGAAAACCTTCTCCGATGATACCTGTAAAATGAACAAAAATTTCTTCATCTTCATGATAGGTTATAAACCCATAACCTTTCTTGTCATCAAACCACTTCACAGTGCCTTCAGTCATTTTACACTCCCCCAGTCAATCTAATTTAGAATACACTCTCCATTATAAGTACAATAGGTTTAAAGGTCAATCAAAGGCATAAAATCAGTTGATATTCTTTCGCTTTTCGCTTTTTTTAAGTGCTATGTGATAGTTATTTTAATAACGTCGTATTTGTGATAAAGTCTGTCTCTATTCGTATCTGTTTTTTTTGCTATAAAAATAGCACATACCTTGATGTTATGAGGATTGCTAGGATAATTTTATGAAAATTACAATAAATTCTTTTCAAATGTTTTTAAATGAATCTTTTATACCGTATGAGAAATTTGATTCGATGTGTTGTTTTTCAAAAGGACAATATTAAAAATATTACATTTCCAATAAAATTTGATTAAAATATGTTTTATACTTAACAATTTGGGTCTTTTTGGTTATACTTAAGATAACAAGTAGCGGGAGTGATAAAAATGACAAATTTACAAAGGCTAATATTCAAATTGGGCTTTATTTTTGGCAAGGTATTTAAAAAATCTCCTTCTACAGTAAAAAAGAATCTAGAAAAAAAAATAACGGTATAAATTTTCTTGATAAATCTTCCAAGCAGTAGGTAATCTGCTTGGCTTTTTTTTTGAATTATTGATATCATAGGTAGAGAATTTACTTAAAAAGGTGTGAGCTAAAATGAAATTTTCACTAAAAAGAGAAACAGGCTTTTTTGGCATGGGATCTTCCTTGTCCATCATAAAAAACGGGGAGTCCATAGGTACGTTGGCATACGACAGTGAAAAAGAAATAGAATTTTCAGAGGGTGATCAGCTGTCTGTGAAACTCTCGATACTTAGAAGCGAACCTTTTACTTTATCCGAGACCAATCAAGGGAAACAATTGACAGTCACATTCAATCCCATAGTTTTTAGATTATACATTTTATTTTTTACTTTTACTTTTATTTTCCCTATTTTCTTTCATTCATGGGTCTTAGCTGTCGTGATAGTTTTAATCTATCTCGTCTTTGCGGTTGCCATGACGAAAAAAATTTATTTGATAGAGGAGAGCAGACGTGAAGCGTAATTCAGAGGTTTTCTTGACTTCATTCAATCGAATCGAAAAGTGGATGCGCCGGCAGTTGGACAATCCGGCAAATATTGGCTTCAGTGAGCTGGTCCGGCGTCTGTCACGGCGTAAGGATTTGCTGATTCAAGAGCATGGGGATGACTTGATTCAATTGGCGCAGTTACGTAACGCTATCGTTCATGACAAGATTGCTCCCGACTTTATCATTGCGGAACCTAATGATTGGGCCGTTAAGAAAATCATTCAGATTGAAGAAGATTTGATCAATCCTGAAAAAGTCATTCCGGTATTTCAGAAAAATGTTACTGGTTTTGAGCAGAGTACATTATTGAGTGACCTTTTGAAAATCGTTGCTTCAAAGGGGTATTCTCAGTTTCCTATTTATCGTCGCGGGAAATTTTTGGGTCTTATTACGGCGCATGGATTAGGAATTTGGTTAGCAAGGCATACGAAAGACAACTACTTGGATATCGAGGGCAAAACAGCTTTTGATGTTCTCGATTCGGACCGCAGAAGTCAAAACTTCCGCTTTGTAGCGGCTGCAACACCGGTTTTTGAGGCAGTGGAATTATTTCTTAATTCGCCCTATATAGAAGCTCTGCTGATTACTAAAGATGGTCATCCAGACGGCAACTTGCTGGGGATCATCCGTCCGAGAGACGTATTTAAAAATTACTACGGCGAATGAAGGGAGTCAATTATGTGGTATATAGCAATAATAGTTATTTCAGTTGGGCTTGATCAGTGGGTAAAATGGTGGACAGTTGAAAACATCCCATTTGGAGAAACAATCATGGAAAATCCAGTGTTGTCTTTGACCCATATTCGTAATACAGGGGCAGCTTGGAGTATGTTTGAAGGAAAGATGTGGTTTTTTTATATCATGACAGCCGCTGCACTGGTCGTTCTCGTGTATTTGCTGTATACAAACCGTTCAAATAGCCGTTGGATGACAGTAGGTCTGTCACTGATTATCGCCGGAGCTTTAGGAAATTTTATCGACCGCGTGCGAATGCAATATGTTGTCGATATGTTCCAATTTGAGTTTATCAATTTTCCGATTTTTAATGTTGCAGATGTCAGTATCGTCATTGGTGTCATCTGTGTCTTTATTTATATTTTCTTTTTTGCCGAAGAAGAGGAAAAGGTGGCAAGAAAATGAAACAAGAAATCACATTGACTGTGAGTGAAGAAAAAGGACGGATTGACAAAGTATTGGCAGCACATTTAGCGGATACTTCCCGTTCACAAATCCAGCATTGGCTAAAAGGCGACTGTGTTTTTGTAAACGGCGAACCTGTGTCAGCAAATTATAAAGTCAAAAAAAATGATACTATAGTTGTCACTCCGCCGGAAAATATCGAACTAGAGCTGAGTCCAGAAGCTATACCTTTGGATATCGTTTATGAAGATACAGATATTATCGTGGTAAATAAACCTCAAGGGATGGTAGTCCATCCTTCTAAAAGTCATCAAACAGGCACCTTAGTGAATGCATTACTTTATCATACTAGTGACCTTTCCGGCATCAATGGTGTGATCCGGCCAGGCATTGTTCATCGTATCGATAAAGATACTTCTGGTTTGCTTGTAGTTGCTAAAAACGATCAGGCACATAAAAACTTGCAGGAGCAAATGATGGCTAAAACGGTGATACGAAAATATTCTGCTTTGGTGCACGGTGAGATTCCCCATGAGACTGGGACAATTGATGCACCAATTGACCGTTCCAAAAGTAATCGTTTGATGAATACTGTCAGAGAGGGCGGCAGGAAAGCTGTCACACACTTTAAAGTTTTAAAAAGATTCACTGACTATACTTTGATTGAATGCCAGTTAGAAACAGGTCGTACACATCAGATACGGGTTCATTTGAAATATATCGACTTTCCCATTGCAGGGGATCCAATATATGGCCCGGCTAAAACTTTAAAAGGGCAGGGACAATATCTTCACGCGGGAACGTTAGGGTTTAAACATCCAGTTTCTGGGAAAAATCTTTTATTTGAAGTCCCGCCTCCTGAAGTGTTCCAAAAGACCTTGAAAAAGTTGGAAAAATAGATTGCATTTTTTAATGAAAAGAGCTATCATGAATAAGAACTAAATATTGTTTCCTTTAAACATAGTCCCGTGAGGCTAAAAAGGAGAGAAAGCTAGTGATACCTTGGAGGCAGTCTATCCAAAGGCATTTATTTGCAAAATTTTCAACCCTATCTCGCGGACGAGATAGGGTTTTTTATTTAGGAAAAGGGGTGAAGCATATGAAAAAGGAAGTATTGGACGCGATGACCATGACACGAGCTTTAACGCGTATTTCTTATGAAATTATTGAACGTAATAAGCATCTGGAAGACATTGTCTTGGTGGGAATCAAAACAAGGGGAATATTTTTAGCTAAAAGAATTGCCGAGCGTATACTTCAAATTGAAAATAAACAGCTTCCTGTCGGGGAATTGGATATCACACTTTATCGCGATGATAAGAAACCTGAAGTCTCTACAGAGGAAGCCTCCGTTCAGGCATCAAATATCCCGTTTGATATCACTGGAAAACAAGTGATATTAGTGGATGATGTGTTGTTTACAGGACGAACAATCAGAGCAGGATTAGATGCTTTGATGGATGTTGGACGGCCGGAAAAAGTTTCTGTGGCGGTCTTGGTAGATAGGGGACACAGACAACTTCCGATCAGAGCTGATTTTGTCGGGAAAAACATCCCCACTGCTATCAGCGAAGAAATTCTTGTTCAAATGAAAGAACACGATGGGACAGATGGTGTCTTTATCGTGACATAGCAAATATAGAGTTGCTTTTTAAACACGTTCAGAGAGACGAAGAAGAGCATGTGGTAAAGATAGAATCATTCACTTTACTTATAGAAAATCTTCTGTCCTCTCATAGGTATGGAAGATTTTTTTCTGAAAAATTGTGCTGGAAGAAGGGAACATGAGATGGAACAAGAATTTAGAAACAACGATGCAGTATTGGATATAATGGACAAACCGAATTTTTTACAAGGTCTTGGTTTGAGTTTTCAGCACTTATTTACGATGTTTGGTGCCACTGTTTTAGTACCAATTATAGTAGGAATCGATCCGAGTGTGGCGCTGATGAGTTCCGGAATCGGGACGCTGGTCTATTTATTTACTACCGGAGCAAAAATTCCTGCTTATCTAGGCAGCAGCTTTGCCTTCATTCCTGCAATGAAGTTATTGATGAGCAATCCCGAAGCAGGCTACGGGGCAGTCGCTCAAGGGGCATTCACTACAGGATTAATATATATCCTCGTGTCCCTGGTCATTAAGAAAATCGGTTCTGACTGGATTGGTCGTGTTCTCCCGCCAATCGTTGTGGGCCCAGTAGTGATGGTTATCGGGTTAGGATTGGCATCAAACGCAGCTCAAAATGCCATGATGGATAATGGTAATTACAGTATCAAATATATCGCAGTAGCACTGCTTACCTTAGTTTTGACCATCATCTTCAACATGTTTTTAAAAGGCTTTTTAGGACTTATCCCGATATTACTAGGTATTGTGAGCGGGTATATTATTTCATTGGGATTCGGCATCGTTGATATCCAAGCCATCGAAGCAGCTCAGTGGTTCTCACTACCGGATATCCATATTCCTTTCTTGCAGTATCGACCGGTCTTTCATTGGAATGCAGTTTTGATGATGGCTCCCATTGCCTTTGTCACTATGACAGAGCATGTGGGACATATCAGTGTGCTCAATAAACTCACGAAGCGTAATTTTTTTGAAAATCCCGGACTCGACCGAACCTTGCTAGGTGATGGTTTAGCACAAATAACAGCCGGTTTAGTCGGCGGTCCTCCCGTTACAAGCTACGGAGAAAACATCGGGGTGCTGGCGATTACAAGAATTCACAGCGTGTTTGTTCTTGGCGGGGCTGCGGCCCTTGCAATTATTTTAAGCTTTGTAGGTAAAGTCAGTGCTGTGATTTTAAGTATTCCTGGTCCGGTTATTGCGGGCATCAGTTTTATTTTGTTCGGTGTCATTGCTTCTAGCGGAATGAAAATTATCATTGATAATAAAATAGATTTTGACCAAAAAAGAAATTTAATTATTGCATCGGTGATTTTAGTCATCGGTATTGGCGGTTTGGTATTGAAAGCAGGAACATTTGAATTGGAAGGCATGGCTCTGGCAACGTTATTTGGGATTATACTTAATTTTGTTCTGCCTCAAAAAGCGGCCAGTGAAGCGTAGCATTAAGAAGGGAGTATTGCGATGATTATTAGTCGAGAACAAGTTAGCTTAAAACATCTTTTAACGGTGGAAGCTTTACACGATAAGGAAGTAATGGGATTGATCAGGCGGGCACAACAATTCAAAAACGGTGCTACTTGGATCAATAAACCGAGAGATTATTATGTCGCAAATTTATTTTTTGAAAATAGTACGAGAACTCATAAAAGTTTCGAAGTGGCAGAAAGAAAACTCGGCTTGCAGGTCATCGAATTTGATACCTCCACTAGTTCGGTCAAAAAGGGTGAATCTCTGTACGACACTGTGTTGACGATGGCGGCAATCGGTGTGGACGCTTGTGTTATCAGACACTGGGAGGAGAATTACTATCACCAGCTGATACAAAGTAAAACGATTCGTTGTTCGATCATCAACGGCGGTGACGGCAGCGGACAACATCCGACCCAGTGCTTGCTGGATTTAATGACTATTTATGAAGAATTCGGCAGATTTGAAGGCATCAAAGTCAGTATTGTTGGAGATTTGAGTCATTCGAGAGTGGCAAAATCCAATATGCAAATGCTGAAACGTTTAGGAGCCAAAGTGTATTTTTCTGGTCCCGAAGAATGGTACGATGCCAAATTTGAAGCTTACGGAACGTATTTGCCTATTGATGAAGTGGTAGAAAAAGTTGACGTGATGATGTTGCTGCGAGTGCAGCACGAGCGTCATAACGAAGATGAAATTTTTTCAAAAGAAGTCTACCATCAGAAATACGGATTGACAGTTGAACGGGCAGAAAAACTGCAAAAGCATGCGATTATCATGCATCCTGCTCCAGTGAATCGTGATGTTGAACTAGCAGATGAACTGGTTGAAAGTCTGCAATCACGTATTGTAGTTCAAATGAGTAACGGTGTGTTTATGAGAATGGCAATTTTAGAAGCGATTTTAGAAGGGAAGGCATAATGATGGCGATACTAATTACTAACAGTTTGGTTTTAAATGAGCGTAACCAGTTGATACCTTGCGAATTTCTACTGAAGGATGGGAAAATTCAAGCCAAAGGAGCTGCGTTGGAGGAACAAGGGGTCAAGTTCGATCAAAAAATCGATGCACAAGGGGCGTTAGTGACTCCGGGTTTAGTTGATGTCCATGTTCACTTTAGAGAGCCGGGATTTACTCATAAAGAAACGATTGCTACAGGCAGTGCGGCAGCCGCCCGAGGAGGTTTTACTACTGTTTGTGCAATGCCTAATCTTGATCCTGTACCTGACACGGCAGAAAAATTTGAACAAGTTCAGAAAATCATCGATCGTGATGGTGTGGTCAATGTCTTGCAATATGCGCCAATCACTCAAAATTTGCGCAGTGACGAGCTGGTTGACTTTGAAAAACTGAAAAAAGCAGGTGCCTTTGCTTTCACCAATGACGGGGTCGGTGTGCAGACCGCTGGTGTCATGTATCAGGCGATGAAAGCTGCCGCAAAATTGGGTATGCCCATCGTGGCCCACACAGAAGATGAATCCTTGTTGTTCGGAGGATGCATGCATCACGGGGAAAAGTCAAAAGAATTGGGACTGCCCGGGATTTTAAGTGCCACAGAATCTTCCCAAATCGCTAGAGATTTGATTTTAGCTGAAGAAACTGGCGTTCATTATCATGTCTGCCATGTTTCTACAAAAGAAAGCGTGCGAATCATTCGGGATGCCAAACGTGCGGGTGTGAAGGTTACTTGTGAAGTTTGCCCCCACCATCTCATCTTATCCGACAATGATATCCCCGGCGATGACGCCATCTACAAAATGAACCCGCCTTTGCGAGGGGAAGATGACCGACAAGCATTGATAGAGGGACTTCTTGATGGAACGATTGATTGTATCGCAACGGATCATGCACCGCACAGCCGAGAAGAAAAAGCACAGTCCATGGTCAGTGCGCCTTTCGGGATTGTGGGCAGCGAAACTGCTTTTTCATTGATGTATACTCACTTTGTAAAAACAAATATTTTCACACTGAAACAAGTCATTGATTGGATGACTGACCGACCAGCCCATATCTTTGGTTTGACATCGGGGACTTTGGACATTGGAGCAGCGGCAGACCTTGCGCTTTTCGATCTGGAACACCCATTTGAAATCAATGGAGAGGATTTTGCTTCCAAATCTGATAATACACCTTTCTTAGGAGAAAAAGTTTATGGGGAAACCATGTATACATTTGTATCAGGAAAATTAGTTTGGGCGAAAAGAGGAAAATAGTTTGAAAAGATTACTACTATTAGAAGATGGCACAGTTTTTGAAGGAGAAGGATTTGGTTCAAGCAATGTCAGCACTGGGGAATTAGTGTTTACGACAGGAATGACTGGCTATCAAGAGGAAATAAGCGATCCAAGTTTTAACGGACAAATTATCGTATTCACCTATCCTTTAATCGGTAACACGGGTATCAATCGTGATGATTTTGAATCAATCGAACCTAGCTGCCACGGGGTAGTAGTGAGAGAACTTGCAAGAAGACCATCTAATTGGCGCTCCAGCGTTAGTTTGGATGAATACTTAAAACAAAAAGACATTCCGGGCATTAAAGGAATCGATACACGGATGCTGACAAAAAAAATTCGTGAAAAAGGCACGCTGAAGGCTTGTATCATCAATGGGGAAACAGATCCGGCTCACGCGTTGGATCAACTGAAGGCAACCGTGATGTCATCCAAGCTGGTGGCTGAAGTATCCACGACTAAACCTTATCCAAACCCTGGATTAGGTAAAAATGTTGTCGTTGTGGACTTCGGTTTAAAACACAGTGTTTTGCGTGAGTTAAGCAGATATCAATGTCAGGTTACCGTTGTGCCATATAATACCTCAGCAGAAGATATCCTCAATTTAGCTCCTGACGGTGTGTTGTTGAGTAATGGTCCGGGAAATCCAGAAAATGTACCAGAAGCTCTTCCGTTGATACAAGGAATTCAAGGGAAAGTGCCTTTGTTTGGAATTTGCCTTGGGCACCAATTGTTTGCTTTAGCCAATGGTGCCACTGCCTATAAGCTGCCCTTTGGCCACAGAGGCAGTAATCATCCCGTGCGAGACCTTGAAACGAAGACTATTGATTTTACTTCTCAAAACCACAGCTATGCTATTTCGGCACAGTCCCTTGAAAATACAGATTTAGTGGTGACACATTTGGAAATCAATGATGGCAGTATTGAGGGCTTGAAACATAAGACAGACCCAGCATTTTCTGTACAATTTCATCCTGATGCTGCGCCGGGACCCCATGACGGACAGCATGTTATCGGAAAATTTATAAAATTAATGGATACTTGGAAGGAGACCTCTGATGCCAAGAAGAACAGATATTAAAAAAATTATGGTCATCGGTTCCGGGCCAATCGTCATCGGACAAGCAGCAGAATTTGACTACGCAGGAACCCAAGCATGTCTTTCCCTAAAAGAAGATGGCTATGAGGTAGTTTTAGTGAATTCCAATCCTGCAACAATCATGACAGATAAAGAAATTGCTGACAAAGTCTATATTGAACCTATTACGGAAGAATTTGTTTCCCGCATCATTCGTAAAGAGCGCCCAGACGCTTTATTGCCAACTCTTGGCGGACAAACTGGTCTTAATATGGCAATGACGCTGGCAAAATCAGGAGTTTTAGATGAGTATCAAGTGGAATTACTAGGAACTAAGCTGTCAGCGATCGACAAAGCTGAAGACCGGGATTTGTTTAAACAGCTTATGGAAGAGTTGGAACAGCCTATTCCGGAAAGCACTATAGTAAATACTGTTGAACAAGCAATCGAATTTTCTGAAAAAATCGGATTTCCGTTGATTGTGCGTCCGGCATTCACCCTTGGGGGAACCGGTGGAGGTATGTGTCACAATCTGACTGAATTAACAGAGATTACCAGCAATGGTTTAAAATTATCTCCTGCAACACAATGTTTAGTTGAAAGAAGTATTGCAGGCTATAAAGAAATCGAATATGAAGTGATGCGTGATTCTGCAGATAATGCCATCGTTGTTTGTAATATGGAGAATTTCGACCCGGTGGGTATTCATACAGGAGATTCTATCGTTTACGCCCCCAGTCAAACCCTGACAGACGTGGAACACCAGATGTTAAGAGACGCTTCACTGAAAATTATTCGAGCATTGGAAATCGAAGGAGGCTGCAATGTGCAGCTGGCATTGGATCCTGAAAGTTTCAACTATTACGTTATTGAAGTCAATCCTCGGGTCAGCCGTTCCTCTGCTTTGGCAAGTAAGGCGACTGGCTACCCAATCGCTAAACTGGCAGCAAAAATCGCCGTCGGGTTGACACTGGATGAAATTAGAAATCCAGTCACTGAAACCACTTTTGCAGTCTTCGAGCCAACTTTGGACTATGTGGTGGCAAAAATCCCCCGCTGGCCTTTTGATAAATTTGAAAAAGGGGAGCGCCATCTAGGGACACAGATGAAAGCTACAGGGGAAGTCATGGCAATCGGTCGAAATTTGGCGGAAGCTACCTTAAAAGCTGTCCGTTCATTAGAACTTGGAACGACTCACCTAAAGTTAACAGAAACGGTGGAAGCCAGCGAAGAAAAATTGCGTGATAAAATCATTCGTGCCCAAGATGACCGGATTTTTTATCTGGCAGAGGCTCTTAGAAGAGGTTACACTGTTGAGGAACTTTTCGATATGACAAAAATTGATTTGTTATTCCTTGACTGTTTAGAATTTATAGTCGAAATAGAAAAAGAACTGGCTGAGAACTCTTTCAATCTGGTGACGCTCAAAAAAGCAAAAATATATGGCTTTTCAGATAAAACAATTGCAGAGCTGTGGAGTACCACTGAAGAAAAAGTCAGAAAATTAAGACTGGAAAATGATTTAAAACCTGTCTATAAGATGGTGGACAGTTGTGCTGCTGAATTTGAATCAAAAACACCTTATTTCTACAGTACGTATGATTTTGAAAATGAAAGTCGGCCGTCAGGCAAGCCATCTATTTTGGTTCTGGGGTCAGGTCCGATTCGAATCGGGCAAGGAGTCGAGTTTGATTATGCCACAGTACATTCAGTAAAAGCGATTCAGCAATTGGGTTATGAGGCAATCGTAATCAACAATAATCCTGAAACAGTCTCCACTGACTTTTCAATTTCTGACAAGTTATACTTTGATCCTTTGACATTTGAAGACGTGATGAACGTGGTAGACTTGGAACAACTCAAAGGAGTCATCGTCCAGTTTGGCGGACAAACAGCCATCAATTTGGCAGACTCTCTGGATAAAGCGGGTGTGCCGATCATCGGTACGAATATTGATGATCTTGATTTAGCAGAAAACCGTGATTTGTTTGAGCAAGCATTGAAAGACCTGAATATTCCTCAGCCATTAGGCGATACAGCTACCAGTGTTTCTGAAGCTGTACAGATTGCTGAGACAATCGGGTATCCTGTATTGGTTCGCCCTAGCTATGTTTTAGGGGGACGAGCCATGGAAATCGTCGATAATCAAGCTGATTTGATGTCTTATATGAAAGAAGCTGTCAAGGCCTCTCCTGAGCACCCTGTGTTGATCGATCGCTATTTGATTGGTAAAGAGTGCGAAGTAGATGCTATCTGTGATGGAAAAGATGTTTTGATACCGGGAATCATGGAACATATCGAACGAGCCGGCGTCCACTCTGGTGACTCCATTGCTGTTTATCCGCCGCAAACATTGTCGCCAAAAATTATCGAGACGATTATCGATTACACTAAACGTCTTGCCTTAGGTCTGCGCTGTTATGGTATGATGAACATACAGTACGTTATTCACAAAGATGAAGTTTATGTGATAGAAGTCAATCCCCGTGCCAGTCGGACAGTGCCGTTTTTAAGTAAAGTAACAGGTATTCCTATGGCACAAGTGGCAACAAAAACGATTCTAGGCAACTCACTGGCTGACCAAGGGTATGAAAGTGGACTTTATCACAATAGTCCCCTTGTTCACGTGAAGGCTCCCGTCTTTTCATTTGCAAAATTGCAAAGTGTAGACACCTATTTGGGACCTGAAATGAAATCCACCGGTGAAGTGATGGGTACGGATAAAACTCTTGAAAAAGCGTTGTACAAAGCTTTTGAAGCAAGCAATATGAATTTGCCTCATCATGGGTCAATATTATTTACTATTGCAGATGAGACGAAAGAAGAATCCATTGATATCGCCAAACGTTTTGCAAACATCGGATTTAAACTATTTGCAACAGAAGGGACAGCTGAATTTCTTACTAAAGCAGGACTTTATGTAGAAACTGTCGCTAAAATCAATAAAAACGGTAAAAATGTCCTAGATATCATTCGAGAAGGCACCGTCCAAGTTGTCGTAAATACTATGGATAAGTCGCGCCAGACAAATTCCGACGGGTTTATGATTCGGCGGGAATCTGTTGAGCATGGTGTGCCGTTGTTCACTTCTCTGGATACGATAAATGCTGTTTTGAAAGTCATTGAATCACAACAATTTTTGCTTGAGAGTCTGTAAAAATGGTTTTTAAAAAAGGAGCGAGTGTATTGAAACAGGAAGACATGCTAATTGTGCAGCAAAAAATGATTGCACCAAAAATTTTTGAATTGGTCCTTCAAGGGGAGTTAGTAAATGAAATGTCAACACCGGGTCAGTTTATTCATTGTAAACCATCTAGGACAGATTTATTATTGAGACGTCCAATCAGTCTTTCTAGCATTGACCGTGAAAATAAGCGTTGTACGATTATTTACCGGGTTGAAGGAGATGGGACGAAAAACATGAGCGAAATGGTTTCCGGTGAAACTATGGATGTTCTAGGACCCTTAGGCAGCGGATTTCCTGTTGAAGAAATCACTTCAAATGAAGTGGTGGTCATTGTTGGAGGGGGTATTGGTATTCCGCCCTTATATGAAGTAGCCAGACAAGCTCACGAACGAGGGGCAAAGGTAATTTCATTTTTAGGCTATGCGTCAAAGAAAGTCGTCTACTATGTGGATGAATTTAAAAAATTAGGCGACGTCATTGTTTCAACAGACGACGGTTCTTTCGGCGAGAAGGGGCATGTAGGTATGTCGCTTGACAAACATTTGCCTCAAATCAAAGCTGATGCAGTCTATGCTTGTGGTGCTAAAGGGATGTTGGCGAAAGTCGATGATGTTTTTCATGACCATCCCCGTGCCTATATTTCCATGGAAGAGCGGATGGCTTGCGGTGTCGGTGCTTGTTATGCTTGTGTTTGCCATGTCAAAGATGAGAAAGACCAGTCTTTGTCAATGAAAAAAGTGTGTGATGAAGGTCCAGTCTTTAAAACAGGGGAGGTAGTACTATGAATCGACTGAAAATCAGTTTGCCGGGATTGTCATTAAAAAATCCAATCATACCTGCCAGCGGATGTTTTGGTTTTGGTGAAGAGTATGCTGCCTATTATGACCTGAGTAAATTAGGTGCAATCATGATTAAAGCTGCAACGCTTGAGCCAAGAGAGGGTAACCCTACGCCGAGAGTGGCTGAAACTCCTAGCGGTATGCTCAACGCCATTGGGTTGCAAAACCCTGGTTTGGATATCATCATGAACGAAAAATTGCCAGCTTTAGAGGCGTATGATGTGCCGATTATTGCTAACGTTGCCGGTTCATCAGTGGAAGACTATGTTGCAGTTTGTGCCCGGATTGGCGATGCTCCAAATGTCAAAGCAATCGAACTGAATATTTCTTGTCCGAATGTCAAATCAGGCGGTATTGCATTTGGCACAGATAAAAAAGTAGCCGCAGATTTAACTTATAAAGTAAAAGAAGTAGCAAAAGTTCCCGTCTACATTAAATTATCTCCCAATGTCACTGATATCGTGCCTATCGCTAAGGAAATAGAGGTGGCAGGGGCAGACGGATTGACGATGATTAATACATTGCTGGGTATGAGAATTGACTTGACCACACGTCAGCCGATTTTAGCCAACCAGACAGGCGGACTTTCTGGTCCAGCGATTAAACCAGTGGCTATCAGAATGATTCATCAAGTGTCACGTGCCGTTGATATACCGATCATTGGGATGGGCGGCGTGTATACAGTGGATGATGTCCTAGAGATGTATATGGCAGGCGCTAGCGCTGTCGCTGTTGGCACAGCAAACTTTACAGACCCATATATTTGTCCCAAGTTAGTTGAAGGATTACCTGCAAGAATGGATGAGTTGGGAATTGAAACGTTAGAACAATTAATTAGAGATGTGAAGGAGGCCCGCTAAAGATGAATCATCGACCAATCGTTGCATTGGATTTTCCTAATAGACAGGAAATTGAAACATTTTTGTCTTATTTTCCCAAAGAAGAATCACTCTACGTGAAAGTTGGAATGGAATTATTTTATCAAGAGGGTCCCGAAATTGTCCATTGGCTCAAATCTTTAGGACACGATATTTTCTTGGATTTGAAACTGCACGATATCCCTAATACGGTAGAAAGTGCCATGAGGGGAATTGCCCGATTAGGTGTGGATATGACCAACGTTCATGCAGCGGGAGGAAAACGGATGATGGCGGCAGCTCTCAACGGCTTAAAAGAAGGAAGCAGTGATGGAAAACCTCCCGTACTAATCGCTGTGACACAACTGACGTCAACATCTGAGGAAGAGATGCATACTGACCAAGGGTTGAGCTGCTCTCTAAAGGAAAGTGTACTTCACTATGCAAAAAGTGCTGAAATCAGCGGATTAGATGGCGTGGTTTGTTCAGCTCTTGAAGCAGCTGATATCAAAGAAGCGACCCGTTCAGACTTCGTTTGTCTGACACCAGGGATTCGTCCTCAAGGTGCCAGTGTAGGTGATCAAAAAAGGGTGGTCACACCAGCAAAGGCTAGAGAATTATCTTCCAGTTATATCGTTGTAGGAAGACCAATCACACGATCAGAGCACCCATATGAAAGCTATCTGTCAATTAAAAAAGAATGGAATGGAGAAATTTAAGATGAGTATTGCAAACAAAATTGCCGGTCATTTGTTAACTATTGAAGCTGTAAGTCTAAAACCACAGGAGCCTTTTACTTGGGCCAGCGGAATTAAAAGTCCGATTTATTGCGACAACCGGGTAATCATGAGCTACCCTGACATTCGGAAAGAAGTTGCCGCTAATCTAGCTGAAATAATCAAAAAGAACTATCCGGAGGTTGAAGTCATTGCAGGAACTGCCACCGCAGGTATCCCTCATGCCGCATGGGTGGCTGACATATTGAATTTGCCCATGGTTTATATTCGCAGTGCTGCAAAAAAACACGGAAAGGGCAATCAGATTGAAGGAAAGATAACCGAAGGGCAAAAAATGGTGATTATCGAAGACCTTATTTCTACTGGGGGCAGTGTCCTTGAAGCAGCTGAAGCCGCAAGAAATGAAGGCGCAAATGTACTGGGAGTTGCTGCTATCTTTACCTATGAATTGCCTGACAGTATAAAAAACTTCACTGAATTAGACTTGCCTTTTGAAACGTTGACGAACTATACTACACTGATCAACGTGGCTCTAGAGAAAAATATCATTCATGAAAACGATGTTAATTTACTGAAAGAATGGAAAGAAAACCCAAGAGAGTGGCTGAAATAAACCGGTTGAAATAGGGCTGCTAAGAACGACTAGCAATAGAGCAGGCTTTTTATTCGTCAATTTTTTTCTGATAAGATAAAATAAATCATATGCTATCCATGGTTTCTACAAATGGATAAAAGATAAGGCGGGTGGTCTTTTGAAAAGTACTGCAAAATCTTTCATTCCCCAGTGGGATTATTCAAGTAAAGAGAGAGGACCTGAAAATTGGGCACAACTTTGCCATGATTTTTGTACAGCTGAAAATACCGGCTACCAATCTCCTATTCATTTAGCTATGAAAAAGTCCAGTACGTTGGACAAAAATTTAGTCGAATTTTCATATACACAAGAAATATTTAGAAAATCCTATTATAATCATACACTGCAACTGGAGAGTACTGGTTTCAAGAATACGCTCGTAGTTGATGGTAGTACTTATCGCTTGCACAATATTCATTACCATATTCCTAGCGAACACCACATCAATAATCAGCAAAGTCAGTTGGAGTTTCATTTAGTCCACCGAAATGCTCAAGATGAAATCGTCGTGGTAGGTGTACTTTTCAACGTAGAAGCAGTGGAAGAAGACGTGTTGAAAAATCACTCTTCGGCTGACAGTCAGTGGTATGAATCAAAAAAACATGTGGCATTAAATCCTGCAATGTTGCTGCCAGATAAAAAAAGTTATTTTCATTATCAGGGTTCTTTGACAACGCCGCCTACACGAGGGAATGTGAAGTGGTTTGTCTTTTCTGATAGTTTAAACATCACTCAAAAACATTTTCAGAAATTAAAAAATCATCTTAGTGATTCTTTTAATAATCGACCTCTGCAGGAATTAAATGGCAGAACCGTATGGTATCACAGTTAATCTGACCTTGATGTGTTCAGATGTTTTTAGAAAGAAAATAGTTTAACCATAGGACTTGTATTATGACAGGTCCTTTTTTAATTAGTGGTTTTTCTTAGCTGAGTAGAAGAATAAGGAAACAAAAATTAACACTAGTCTGCACACACAAAGTGGTGTTTAGGTTAAACATGATATTAAATGATTTTTTTAGTTGTTTTCGGAAGAAAGCTTATTTAACTCCAGTTCAATGAATTGTATTAATTTTTCTCGCTCTTCATCGCTAAGATCAAATTTTTGTTCTTCGTCTGTCAAATCGGCTAAGAAGTCTTGATAAATTTGCTGATATAAAAAATGATTCTCTTCAATATTAAATGTCATATGTGAATATAGTTTGCTCCGTACAAACGAATCTAGTGTAGGTATAGAATGCAGTAATTCCTTGATATTTTGATAGTTCATTAAATCCGTGTTTGGATCATCTAATAGTGCGCCTAACTGCGCAAATTTTCCTATTTCAAAAGCATCAAGCATCTCTATTCTTTTTTTTACGTAATAGGCGGCCATGTTTTCATTGCCTTCATTCTCAGCCATAAGTTTCAGGGATATTAATATATTGTTAATCATTAGTTGGCTGCCATAAAGTATTTCTTCGTATGTTTTATAAGCAGTGGGGTAATCGCCAATGCTTCTATGAAAATCTGCTTTTAGGCTGGAATAAAGGGGGCTCTGTTTCGGCAGTAATTCCAATATCTCCTCTGCACGCGAGTAGTCTTCAATCGATAGATAATATTTCATCAGCACCTCTATTAATGAATAGTCGATTTCGTTAAAATTATTTGTTACGAGAGAGTGCATGCTTTTAGCAACCTCATGCTGCTCTACACTCTGGCGCCCATAGTGAGAAGTCAGGAGCATGCTGAGTAAGTTAGTCTGTAAGGCAAGATCATTCGGATAATCATCCAAATAACTTGTTGCCAGATTAAATGCTTGTAAAAAAGAGTCCTGTTCAATCAAGTGAAATACTTCCAATACGTACGTGCGCAATTGTTCTGAGGTGCACATACTTCCATCTTTCAATAAATCGTCAACGCTAACATTTAATAATCTTGACAAAGGCAAAAGATTATCAATATCTGGGCTCGTTGTTCCTTTTTCCCATTTATTGACTGCCGTCGGACTTATATTGAGTGCACGGGCAACTTCTTTTTGTGTCAAGCCTTTTTGCTTTCTTAACTTGTTAATGGTTTCTGCTAAGTTCATCATTATCACCCCTTCTAATATCATAATATCATTAGGACTTTGTTAATACTATTGCTGTTCTCTCTTTTTTAAGCTCGATTGTAAACTGTTAGTTCATTGAAAAGACACATCACAGAATATTTTATATTGACGAAGCAGTCCCATCTCTGACTTAAACATGCATTTTTTTTGATTCTTAAAGAAGTGGTCACAGTACTTATTTTTTCAAAAATAGCAAAGATTATTACGGTTTATGTCAAATTAATGCAAATTTACAAAGATTTTACAATAACCAATCTTCTTTTTTACATGAGCTTGGTATTATTCTTTTAGAGTTAATATACAAACCCACAAGGGAAAAGGAGAAAAAATTATTATGAAAAAAATCGGGATAGCTGGACTATTGGCAGCTGTTTTACTAATCACAGGAGCTTGCGGCGGGGGAGAAACGGCTGAATCCGGCTCAGGTTCTAGTGACAAATCTCAAGGAAATGATAACAAAAAAGTCGAAATAACAGCAGTGGGTTCTACTGCCTTGCAGCCCTTAGTGGAACAAATCGCTGAAATTTATATGACGGATCATCCTAACTACTCCATCGTTGTGCAAGGAGGCGGCAGCGGGACTGGACTGACTCAAGTAAGTACAGGAGCAGTAGATATCGGAAATTCAGATGTGTTTGCAGAAGAAAAAGAAGGAATCGACAGTTCAGCCATCAAAGATCATCAGGTTGCCGTGGTCGGCATGGGGCCTGTTGTCAATAAAGATGTAGGTGTTGACGATGTTAGTCATGATGAATTAATCGACATCTTCACAGGAAAAATTAAAAACTGGAAAGAACTTGGCGGAAAAGATCAAGAAATTGTTGTTGTCAATCGGGCGCAAGGAAGTGGTACACGGGCAACATTTGAAAAATGGGGTCTGAACGACGCACAATCTGTAGCGTCTCAAGAACAGGATTCTTCAGGGACTGTGAAGAAAATTGTTGCTGAAACTCCCGGTGCTATCAGCTATCTTGTCTTTTCATACTTCGATGATTCTTTAAACCCGTTGAAAATTGACGGCGTAGAACCGACTGAAGAAAATGTGGCAACGAATGACTGGAAAATTTGGTCTTATGAGCACATGTACACAGAGAAAGATGCGTCATCAGACATCACAGCTTTCCTTGATTACATCATGACAGAAGATGTTCAAAAAAATGTTGTTGCAGAACTTAATTATATCCCAATCACTTCCATGAAAATATCTCGAGATTTGGAAGGAAACGTGGAAACAGTAAAATAGATAGAAGCCCCCCTTTCGACTGTGCTATAATGTTCTCACATTATATGCACAGTTTTATTTTATGAGGAGGTCAAAAAATGAAACGAGTATTGATTGTAGATGACGAACCGTCGATTACTACTTTGTTACAATATCATTTTGAAAAAGAAGGTTATGAGGTTGTTGTTGCCCATGACGGTGAGAAAGCTGTAGAAGAAGGAACCACCAATGATTTTTATTTTATTATCTTAGACGTGATGCTTCCAAAACTTGACGGATTCGAAATAGTAAAAATTTTACGTCAAAAAAATATAAACACACCTATTTTAATGTTGACCGCTAAGGATGATGTAGTAGATAAAATTGTTGGTCTGGAGATCGGTGCAGATGATTATATGACTAAACCTTTCAGTCCAAGAGAGCTCATTGCACGAATGAAAACGATCATGAGACGTGTGGATACTGAAAAATCGACTCCTGAAGAAACCCAAGAAAAAAAAGAAGAGAAGGTACTAAAAGTAGGGGACTTAGTCGCCTACCCTGGAAAATTTATCGTGGAAAAAAAGGGAAGTCCTATCGAGTTGACCCGCAAAGAGTTTGAACTTCTTGTTTACTTCATGGCACGTAAAGAGCGTATCATTGACAGAGAAACTTTATTGGCTCAAGTCTGGTCGGATGATTATTTCTATGATCAATCGAGAACCGTGGATATTCACGTCAGTCATTTGAGAGAAAAAATTGAAGATAATCCCAAAAAACCGAAATATTTAAAAACTGTTAGGGGATTTGGCTATAAATTTCAGGAGCCGGAAAAATGACACGAAGCAAAAGAAAACAAATGAAACTTTTTTTTATCTTTGTCTTACTTTGCTTTGCGGCAGTTTTTTTGATTCAACATTTTTTTACTCAACAGGGAATAGCCCAGCAAACAGAGATGCTGTTTAAAGAAACAGATTGGCTCATACGAAGCTATCACTTAACGGAAAAAGAGAATTGGACGGATGATACCTTTCTGAAAATGTCGTCAACAATTGACGATACACAGCGTTTGGTTCTTTTAGATCCAACTGGTGTGATTCTTTACGATTCTGATAAAAACAAAAATTCTGAAAAAGTATTGTCTCAAACGCCTGAAATAGAAGCACTTTTAAAAGATAATCATGAAAAAGCTAGCTTTTTAGATAAGGGCAGTGCTCTAGGGAGCGATGTTCTTCATACTGGCAAGCAAATACGAGAAGATTACGAATTAGTGGGTATTATCAGTTTGTCTGACAAATATTATGGCATCGAAGGATCTCTCAATCGTCTTAAATGGGGGCTAATAGTTGGGACTGTTTTTTTGTTTGGCACAGTTTACTACTTGCAGTTTTATTTGGAGAGTCGGAGCCGTCGTCCTTTAAAATATGCTTTACCAGTGATACAAGAGTTTCTGCGGCATCCTGAAAACAGACAAAAAATCGAAATCCAATCTCAAGAGTGGTCCAATTTGTATGATTCGCTGAATCAATTAATGAAAAGTACCAACAAACTTTATTTCCAACAGTTGTTCAGCGAGGAAAAACTAGCATTTATTCTTGAAAATTTAACAATCGGCGTGGTGATTTTTCAAACAAAAGACCAGAGTCGGAATTTGAATCAGGTCGCCAAGGATTTGATAAGGGAGTCGGATGGGCTAGAAGAAGAACTGAATCATTTGCTAAAAAAAGCAGAAAAGACGAAACATGAAGCACAGAAAGAAGTCTATTTTTCTTTTCCTTTTGAAAGATATCTTAATATCGTTGTTAAACCTTTGTATTTTTCTGAAGGGGAAAATACGGAATTGGTGGCAATTCTCTATGATATCACTGATATCCGAAAAATCGAACAACTTCATAGTGATTTTATCCGTAATCTTTCTCATGAATTAAAAACTCCGACAACCTCTATTCTAGGCTTCACTGAGACGTTACTAGATGGGGCTCTTGAAGATTCGGAAGTCAGTGGAAAATTTGTAGAGATTATAGATAAAGAGGCTAGACGTTTGTCCCGCTTAATTCAAAATATTTTACTTATCATGCGTACAGAACAAGAATTTGATGTGGATTCAATTATTTGGATGCCTGCTGGAAAGGTGATTCAAGAAGAGGTAGAGCACTATATGCCGCAAATTTTATCCAAGGAATTGTCAGTGACCCAAGAAATTAGTGATGAAGCAGATGTGATGCCTATTCCAAGAGAACATTTCCAACCTATCATTAAAAATTTACTAGAAAATGCTGTGAATTACACTGAAGTCGGGGGAAATGTCACTCTAAAGCTTCAAATTTCAAACAAACATTTAGTACTTAAAGTCATAGATAATGGTGTCGGTATTCCTCTAGAAGAACAAAAAAGAATTTTTGAAAAATTTTACAGAGTGAGTAAATCTCGGCAAAGAAATACTGGAGGTTCAGGTTTGGGACTAGCAATCGTTGCGAATTATGTCAAACTAATGCAAGGCACGATTGAATTAGAAAGCGAAGTTGGAAAAGGAACTGTTTTTACGGTGTCTATCCCACAAATGTTTTAACTTCTTTGGAAAAAAGTTAGAATTAATCTGAATTTTTTTTGTACATTTTTGTATATTTATTGATTCTAACCTATGGAATTTAACTGAATAATCAAAAATAAATCCCCCTTTTTTGTCAGATTTAAGAGATTAATTGCATTTTATTGTGAAAACTTTTATAATGACATTGGTTGAAAATTTCATATTTTTAATTGTAAGGTATAAGGTTCAAAAACTCTTCGATCTTTCTTGATATGGATGTAGAAGGAAGATTGGCACGAATCCGACACATACCTCACAAAAAATAAAAACAATTCTATTGGGGAAGATTGTTTTTATGTTTGATAGACAAAGTTTATATTTGAACTATCTAAAACAGTACGAAACATTTCTCAAAAGTGTTAGTACTGTTTTATTTTTCCCACATCAAGAAAATTTTTGGGGGTGGCGTAAAAAATAAAACAAACTTTGGTTTTGATGAGCAGCTTGTACTCATAAATCAATCCGATCTATTGTAAACGTTGTCAAGTTATAATCCATTAGCATTAAAAAAAGATTAAATATAATTTTAATTTCCTGTTTGATGTTTTTTTTTAGAGTGTTAATGATGTTTTGTAGTTTATTTTCGAAAGACTATGTATATTTCTGAAGCTTATTAAGAGGAGGATATTATGAAGAAAAAAAACCTATTCCTTTCACTGTTGTGCATGACTATACTTTTTATCAGTGCATGTTCTACGCCAAAAACGACGACAGAATCTACACCTGCCACGACAACTGAAGTAACCAAGCAAAAACAAAGTGAAGAAGAAATCAATGTTTTTATTAAAATTGTTGAAGAAGATAACACCATTGCGGATAAAGAGTTACAAGTACCATCGGACTCATCATTGATGAGCGTAATGAAAGAAAATTTTGATATCGTTGAAGAGGGTGGCTTTATCACTTCTGTTGAAGGAGTCGAACAAAAAGCTGAAGAGAATTTCTTTTGGACCTATAAAATAAATGATGAAGAAGTGATGACCGGGGCAGAAGATACTATCCTGAATGAAGGGGATAAGGTCGTGTTTACATATGCTCAATTCAAATAAGCCGAAAAAGCCAATTTATTCAATTAAAGAGATTGCTTATTTAGGCTTGTTGATTGCAGCATGTGTCGTTGGTCGAACGGCCTTTCAAGCCATTCCTAATGTTCAACCAGCGACAGCGATTTTTTTGATCATTACACTTTATCTAGGTATCACTAGAGGATTGATTGTTTGTTTAGCAACGATGACCATTACCAATCTGTATATGGGGATGGGGTCTTGGATGATTGGGCAAATGATAAGTTATACGTTTATTATAATTCTTTTTGGGATTTTAGGTAAAATAAGTTATTTTAAAAAAAGTCTCGTGCTTCAATCGATAGTTAGTTTTTTCTCTGGGTTTATCTATGGTTTCATTTTTTCCATCGTTGATGTTCAAATCTATGGGATGAAGTCATTCTTAGCTTATTATTTACAAGGTGTTCCTTTTGACTTTTTGCATGCTGTTGGCAATATCGGGTTTTATATTATCCTAGTGCCGATATTAAGAACATTATTGAAAAAATATCAAGAAACACTCTCTTAAATCTTTGAACAACCTGAAAGACCAACAAGAATAACGGTCGACAGGTTGTTTTTGATTACGTTAATTTTAAAAAAATTGTTTAATATCAACTCAATCAGCATGAAAAGAGTTTTTTGGCGAGTGAAAGATTATCCTTGTCTATCACCTCGTTTTTTTGATATCCTGTAGCTAATGAAATTTTTTTGATTCTCAGTGGTCTGTCTTCTCAGTTAAAGGAGGGAAAATTCATGTCAGACAATATAGAAAGTTTTTTAGCTAAAAGCGAGTTGATTTATATAAGGCATTCCAGATATACGGAAACCGAGTGGCATTCATCTTTACACTCTCATTATTTTTCTGAAGTTTTAATCGTATTGAACGGAAAAGGCGAATTTCTCGTTGAAAATGAACGTTATCCCATTCAGCGAAACGATATTATCATAGTCAATCCCTATGTCCAGCATACCGAAACATCTTCTGGAGAATTTCCTTTATGGTATATTGTGATCGGCATCAACAATATAAAATTTGAAAAAACAGTTCAGGAAAATCGTTCCCATTTTATTTTTCATGAGTATTCCGGCGAATTACTTCCGTTACTTAAAATGGCAATCAAGGAACTGAATGAAAACAAGTGGGGCAGTGATGCGGCACTGAAAAGATTAGCAGAAATGATTCTTATACAAATTTATCGTGACCAAAAATTCACATTGATTCCTGTCGAAAATAAAAGTGTCGGCAAGGATAGTGCTCTGATCAAAGATTTTATCGATAAACATTTCAAAGAACAGCTGTCGTTGGATGACATTTCAGATAAGGTACATTTGGATAAGTTTTATATTATTCATACCTTTAAACAAAATTTTGATACTACACCGATGAACTACTTGATGAAAAAACGGATTGATAATGCTAGAAATTTATTGGAAAATACGGAATATCAAATTTCAGAAATATCTTTGATCAACGGTTTTACCTCCCAGTCATATTTTAATCAAGCCTTTAAAAAAGAAGTTGGGATGACTCCAATGAAATATCGTAAAAAATATCGCCACTCTTCATAATGTTTATATAAATATGCTTAAATCGGTTTCATCAATATATATAAAAAAATAACCAATAGTTCGAAACTAAACCGTTTTCTTAGATGCTATACTTAATTCATAAAAGATTAGGAGGAGCAGTCATGAAGAAATTCTTTGGCTTAACATCAGTTTTAATTTTAAGCGGTTTACTACTGGGAGCGTGCGGATCAAATAAAAAAGATAAGACGGAAGATACTGGTGCTGCTGACGGAAAACAAGTCGTTAAAGTAGCTGCACTGGAATCAGCTTATGGGGCAGATATGTGGAACAAAATGAAGGATGCTTATGAAAAACAAAATCCAGATGTAGAAATCGAACTGACTCTTGACAAAAAGATTGAAGACGTTATCAGTCCCAACATGAAGGCAGGAAACTTTCCAGACGTGATTTTATTGGCAACCGGAAGAGAAGCAGGACTGACAGAAACGTTCATTAAGGACAAAAATTTAGAGGATTTAACTGATGTCATTTCTATGACAGTGCCAGGTGAAGACAACAAAGTTTCTGACAAACTGATTCCCGGATTTACAGAAACTTTAGCAACCAACCCGTATAACGATGGGAAAACTTACTTGATGCCAATGTTTTATTCCCCAACTGGACTTTTCTATAATGCAGCATTACTAGAAGAAAAAGGCTGGGAAGTACCAGAAACTTGGGACGAAATGTGGGAGTTAGGTGAAAAAGCTAAAAAGGAAAATATTGCATTGTTCACTTATCCGGTAGCAGGCTATATGGACTCTTTCTTCTTTAGCTTATTATCTGCCACTGGCGGACCAGAACTTTTCAACAGTACCATGAACTATGAAAAAGGGTCTTGGGATTCAGATAAAGCTACTAAAGCTTTTGAGATTGTTGGAAAACTGGCTGAATATACAGCTGAAACGACCGTTGCTAATGCCAACCAACAAGACTTTACTAAAAATCAACAATTGATTCTTGATAACAAGGCGATTTTCATGCCTAATGGTACATGGGTGCCTGAAGAAATGAAAGATGCGCCTCGTGCTGACGGCTTTAAGTGGGGAATGACTTCTTTACCAGCTGAAAATGCAGACGGTGATCGCTATTCTTACACATTCTTTGAACAAATTTGGATGCCTTCCGGTGCTGAAAATAAAGCAGATGGCAAAGACTTTATTGCTTTCATGTACTCAGATATTGCGGCAGACATCTTTAAAGAGGCTAGCGCTATTCAGCCAATTCAAGGTATGTCCGACAAGCTAGACGGTGACAACAAATTATTCTATAGTATCTATGATGATGGAGCTAAAGCAGTCATGGGCGGATTTTCAAGTGCTGAAACAGTTGAAGGTGTCAACATGCATGATGCTTTATATGGCACGATCAATAGTGTAGTATCCGGAGACAAGAGCGTCGACGAATGGCAAAAAACTGTAGTGGAAACAGCAGAAAAACTAAGAGAAGCTGCAGAATAGTCTCAGAGTGAGCTGAGGTGCAACAACTGCCTCAGCTTAACTTTTTTCGACATTATTAATTTAGAATTATTTAAAATATAAATTAAATGCAAAATACATAAAACGAGGTGACAATTATGAACAGGAGAAAACAAAAAAACATTTTTATTACTTTATGTTTACTTCCTGCCATATTACTGGTCAGCATCTTTATTTTTTATCCGACACTCACTGTATTTTTCATGTCCCTATTCAAATGGGGAGGATATTCTCCCGAAAAAGAGTTCGTTGGGCTAGACAACTTTAAAATTTTGATTAAAGACATGATGTTTATGCGTTCCTTTCAGAATACAATTTTACTTATCGTCCTCGTAACGATTATCACGCTAGCATTAGCCTTGATATTTGCTTCGATTCTCACACGTGAGAAATTCAAAGGCGTCAACTTTTTCCGGGTCATATTTTACATCCCTAATATTTTGTCGATTGTTGTCATCGCGGCTATTTTTTCAGCGATTTACGATCCGACGAGCGGACTGCTTAATAATTTGCTGGGAATGTTAAAATTAGACGGCTTGCAACGAATGTGGTTGGGAGATCAAAAAATCGTCATTTATAGTATTGCTTTTGCACTGATTTGGCAAGCAATCGGCTATTATATGGTCATGTATATGGCCTCCATGGCGTCCATTCCCGAGAGTCTTTATGAAGCTTCCTCCTTGGAAGGGGCAGGGGCGGTCCGACAGTTTTTTGACATCACACTGCCGTTAACTTGGAATACTATTCGGACGACATTGACATTTTTTGTCATCAGTACGATTAATTTGAGTTTTCTGTTAGTAAAAGCTATGACCGGCGGCGGTCCAGATGGTTCGACAGAAGTATTTTTGAGTTATATGTATAAACAGGCGTATACAAACTCATCATTCGGATATGGAATGGCAATCGGTGTGATTGTCTTTACCTTCTCATTTATCTTGTCAGCTATATTAAATAAAATTACTGAACGTGAAGTCTATGAGTTTTAGGAGGATTGGACTATGAAGAACAAAAGAAAAAATCGTCTCTATAAAGTGTTTGTTTATGTAGCGCTTATCACACTGGCGGTTTCTATTATTGTCCCAATCGCCTGGGTCTTTCTAGCTTCCATCAAACAAAATAATGAGTTTTACGGTGATCCTTGGACATTGCCACAAGGCTTCTATTTCCAAAATTTTATTGAAGCATTTGAAAAAGCCAACATGGGGACGTATATGCTAAATTCGCTAATCGTGACACTGTTAGCATTACTTATTTTGGTTAGCGTTGCGTTGCCGGCGGCTTATGTACTGGCACGTTTTAAATTCAAAGTAAGAAAACCAATTAACACACTGATTATGATGGGATTATTTATTAATTCCAACTACATCGTGGTACCTATATTTCTAATGTTGCTGGATGGGGACAAGTTTTTGCAACAACATCTAGGTTCAGGATTTCTGATTGATAATCTGTTCATTCTTGCCCTTGTTTACGCTGCCACATCATTGCCATTCACTGTCTATTTGATGTCAAATTACTTCCGCACATTATCCACTTCTTATGAGGAAGCAGCTTATATCGATGGGGCAGGTTATTTCAAAACGTTGATTACAGTGATGGCACCGCTAGCTAAACCAAGTATTATCACAGTGATTTTATTTAATTTCCTTAGTTTCTGGAATGAATATATCATTGCTTTAACTCTTTTACCCGGACAAAATAAAACACTGCCAGTCGGGTTGATTAATTTAATGGCAGGTCAAAAAGCGGCGGCCAACTACGGGCAATTATATGCTGGTTTAGTTATCGTTATGTTGCCGACACTGATATTATACATCCTTGTTCAAAAACAGTTGACTCAGGGTATGACAGTTGGCGGAACGAAGGAATAGGAGGATACATATGAAAAAAACAGGACGCTTAACCATCCCAAGTGAAAGAGATTACCTTGCAGAGACGAAGAAATTGATGGAGATCTGGGGAGCCGATGCTATCCGTGACAGCGATGGCACTAAATTGGACGAAGCACTAAAACAACTAGAAGCTAAAATATACACAACTTATTTTGTCGCACGTAACCACAACGACTTTGTCGAAAAACACATGGATGAGGTACAACAAATCTATTTATTAAGCGAACGTGGCCTATCAGACGGCGCAGGCAAAGTAACAATCAATTTATTAGAAGGCTTTTTTGCAGAACAAATTCTGCCGAATTACGATGATGATCCTAAGAAGTATTGGGAAGTTCGCGACCGGACATCAGGAGAAGTGATAGACACAGATCAATGGAAAGTTAATCAGGAAACAAATGATGTTTACTTAACTGATGTCAAGCCATTTCATGAGTATACGGTGTCTTTTCTGGCTTATATGATTTGGGACCCTACTCAGATGTATAATCATATTACGAATGATTGGGGAGACATCCCACATGATATTCCCTTCGATGTCCGCAAACCACATTCTCAAAAATATATGATGGACTATTTAGTCCAATGGCTAGAAGACAATCCTGACACGGATGTGGTGCGTTTTACGACCTTTTTCTATCATTTCACACTGTTTTTCAATCAGCTGGGCAAAGAGAAATTTGTTGACTGGTTTGGCTATGGCAGTACTGTTTCAGTGGCCACACTTGAAGCATTTGAAGCCGAATACGGCTATGCATTGACGCCAGAGGATTTTGTAGATGAAGGGTATTATAATTCAAGCTTCCGTGTGCCTTCTCAATCTTACTTGGATTACATTGAATTTATTCAAAAATTTGTTTGTAAAGAAGCAGGGAAACTCGTTGCACAAGTCCATAAGAGCGGCAAAGAAGCGATGATGTTTTTAGGAGATAACTGGATTGGGACAGAACCTTATGGCGACCATTTCCACGAAATTGGTATGGATGCGGTTGTAGGCAGTGTGGGAAACGGCACCACATTACGTCTGATTTCTGAAATCCCTCATGTCAAGTATACGGAAGGACGATTTCTACCATATTTTTTCCCCGATGTTTTCTATGAAGGCAATGATCCCACAGTAGAAGCAAAGGAAAATTGGCTGACTGCCAGACGGGCAATTCTGAGAAAACCTGTTGACCGGATCGGTTACGGAGGTTACCTGAGCTTGGCCAACCAGTTTCCAAAGTTTGTAGATTATGTGGGCAAAGTTGCCGATGAGTTCCGGGAGTTGTATGATAATATTGACCAATCTAAGCCCTATACTGGACTAACAGTCGGTATTTTGAATGCTTGGGGAAAATTACGTTCTTGGCAAACGCACATGGTGGCTCACGCCTTATGGTATCGTCAAATCTATTCATATAATGGTGTTCTAGAAGCACTTTCGGGCCAAAAAGTAGAGGTAGTCTTCTTAAATTTTGATGACCTTAAGGACGGTGTCCCGCAAGACATCGATGTTTTGATCAATGCAGGAGATGAGGCCACCGCTTTTTCTGGTGGCGCGCATTGGCAAGATGTGAAACTGATTGAAATAATTACTCAGTGGGTTCATAATGGGGGCGGTTTTATTGGTGTAGGAGACCCAAGTGCCTATCAACAAAATGGCCGGTATTTCCAACTCGCGTCAATTTTAGGTGTTGAGAAAGAACGTGGCTTTACTTTATCGACAGATAAATATTTTAACAAGGAAACAGATGACCATTTTATCACTGCCAATAGTGGTGATATCCAGTTTGGTGAAGGAAAGAAAAACATCTATGCTCTAAGCGAAGCAACACAAATTTTACGTATAGAGGAAGATTCAGTCCAACTAGCTACCCATGATTTTGGGCAGGGCAGAGGGGTATACTTTTCTGGTTTACCATACACACCAGCTAACAGTGCACTGTTTCTCCGGGCATTATTTTATGCAGCGGGCAAAGAAAAAGAGCTTTATCAGTGGTATAGTGAAAATCCATCAGTGGAAGTGCACGCATACCCGGAAGTTGGTAAATATGCTGTAGTCAATAATCATGATCAGCCTGAAGAAGCCTTAGTTTATTTGAACAATGATCAAAAGGAAATCGTCCACTTAGCTCCTGGTGAAATCATTTGGAGGGATTACCATGAATAAGAGAGTTTTGATAATCATCAAAATCATCAGTTTCTTTTGTTTTCTATATTTAGTCATTCGAGGACAAAAATACATTGGCTATTCAGGTTTAGTCAGCATGCTTATCGGATTAGCCGGACTTTTGATGTTGATGTGGGACTATAACAGAAAATATCAGTGAGAGGTAATGAAAGATGAAAAATGTTATCGGAGTGGATATTGGCGGAACTAAAATAGCTGCAGCACTGGTTAACCAAGACGGTTCATTTTCCCATGAAATTGTCATCCCCAGCAGGGTTGAAGATTCTGAGGAGATGTTTTTAGCGGTGTGTGAAGCAGTCGATAAAGTTATCGACCGATCAGGCATCCTTAATCACCCGTTTAGTATGGGAATCGGGGTCCCGGGTCTAGTCAATGTTGAAGCAGGTATAGCTGTCTTTCAAAATAATCTTCCATGGACCAACTTTCCCCTGAGAGAACGATTGACCAAACACTATGTGATGTGTGAAACTGTCGCCATAAATAATGATGTGTATCAGGCAGCCTATGCAGAATGGTGGCATGCTAACCTGGGAAAAGAGGACACCTTAGTATTTTTCACCATCAGTACCGGAGTGTCTTCGGCTATCATTAAAGGAGGAAGCTTTCAAAAAGGCAAAGGCTTTGCCGGTGAAGTTGGTCTTCTTCCGATCAAAAAAATTAAAGGTAATCAGTATTTAACACTGGAGCAGTTGGCCTCCGGACCAGCGTTGGCTGAGACTGGAAGATTACTTTATAATGATGGAACCATCACAGCAAAAGAAATCTTTTTCCGTTATCGTACGGGAGATCCAAAGGCATCAGAATTAGTGGAAGATTGGACAGAAACGATTGCTCTTGGACTTTATAGTGTGATTTGTCTCCTTGATCCTGAAAACATAATTCTAGGCGGCAGTGTGATTCAAAAGAATCCTGACATGCTGGATGTGATTCAAAAGAAATTAAATCGATTGTTGATTCCTGCACAGAAAGAGCGGCCAACTAAGATTTCAATCAGTCAAATGGACAATCACGCAGGATTGATTGGGGCAGGTTTATCTGCTTTTTCATCCGAAAAATAATTTTGAAGAAATAATAACCCAAAAAAAGATGTATGACCTTAGGTAGATGTTGTGCCAAAGGTCATACATTCATAGTTAAAAGGTAACTTATTTTGAAAATTTTTAAAAAGAGGGGAGAAAGATGAAAGAAAACAGACAAAAGAAACCTAATGTGGTGCTGATAATGGTAGATCAACTGCGGTATGATTGTTTAGGAATAAATGGTCATCCGATTGTTTCAACGCCAAATTTGAACATGATGGCTAGTCAAGGTTTTAATTTTCATCATGCTTACAGTGCCGTCCCTACTTGTATTCCTTCCAGAGCGGCATTAATGACTGGCCTTAATCAAAAAAATCACGGCAGGGTCGGCTATGAAGATAATATTCCATGGCAATACGAAAAAACTATTGCTAAAGAATTTACTGAGTTGGGGTATCAAACAGAAGCCGTCGGTAAAATGCATGTCTATCCAGAAAGGCAAAGAATGGGATTTGAACATGTGACACTGCATGATGGTTACCTTCACGAATCGAGAAAATACTATAAGCCACATGGCTCACAATTTGAACAAACCGATGACTATCTAAGCTGGCTTAGAGAAAAAAAGGGGACGGACGCCGATTTAATAGATGACGGTATGGACTGTAATTCATGGGTGGCACGACCGTGGATGTACGAAGAAGCCCTGCATCCAACAAATTGGGTCATAACAAAATCCCTTGATTTTTTGAAAAGACGAGACCCGACACAGCCGTTTTTCCTAAAGATGTCTTTCACTCGTCCCCATGCCCCGCTAAATCCACCGGAATATTATTTCGACATGTACATGGCTAGGAAAGACAGCTTTCCTGAAATCAAAGTGGGAGAATGGGCGAAAAAAAATGGAAACGACTCTCCATACGATACCACAGCATTAAAGGGTCAATACTCTCAAGAAGAAATGAACCGATTCCGAGCTGGTTATTATGGTTCCATTACCCATATTGATCATCAGATTGGTCGTTTCCTCACGGCTATGACGGAACACCAACTTGACCAAAATACAATCATTCTATTCATTTCAGATCATGGAGATCAACTAGGAGAGCATCATTTATTTCGGAAAGCTTATCCTTATCAGGGAAGCATTCATATTCCTTGTATTTTGTATGATCCCGGACACCTCCTTAATGGACAAATTAAAGACATTTATGAGATAGTAGAGCTAAGAGATATTTATCCGACCTTGATTGATTTGGCTGCAGGCCAAAAAGTTGCCGACATTGATGGTATCAGTGTGAAAAATTCTATCTATCAGCAAGAGTTTACGACAAGAAATTATCTTCATGGGGAACACAGCTTTGGTGAGGATTCCAGTCAGTATATTTTAACTAAAGAATATAAATATATCTGGTTTTCCGTCAGGAACGAAGAACAGCTATTTTATCTTGTGGAAGATCCTGACGAATGCGTCAATCTTGCCGATGAACCGGCACATCAAGAAATACTATCTTATCTGAGAAATCAATTGATTAAAGAGCTGCGCAATCGAGAAGAGGGATTTGTAAAAAATGGACAACTGGTTCCGTTGAACAAAACGAAACCTACGCTGGATTTTATTAAAAATATTTAAGTTAGTAAACTGACCATTTTGCAATAGAATCTAAAGGCAGACAGAAGGAGGGGACAGATGTTTTATTATTTTACCGATCGAGGGAATCTTTTTAACGAAGACTTTGTTTATGGTACCGGTGATTTTGGTGTTCTTTTAGATGGAGCGACCGGTCTGAACAATAAAAAATTTACGACTGGGAACACAGATGCACAGTATTGGAGTCATTTATTAGGAACTAAGTTGATTGAAAAGATTGAAGCAGATGATGAGCAATCCTTGGAACAAAATATTTCAGAAGCATTAACGTCCGCTTCTGAAGCTTATTTCCATAATATAGGCACAGATATTGCGGTGGAAGAGTCAGATTTGCCTTCCTGTACACTAAGTTGCTTTAAAATCCGTAATCACATTGCAGAATTTGCCATCGTAGGAGATTCTCCTTTAATAATCAAAAAAGGGGAGCAAGAGCATATTTTTATCGATGAAAAGCTTGAAGCTAACGAACAACTTGCCATCAATGAAATCAAAAGCTATTTAAAGGAAGGGCTATCTTTTCAAGAAGGACGACAGAAAATCAATCCGCTGCTCCAAAAGTTCAGAAATGAGAGAAACACTGAAGAAGGCTATCCAATACTTGATCCTACGATGAAGGGATTAAGTGAAATTGGCTATCATACGTTCCCAGTTGAAGAAATTGATGCAATTATCCTTTGCAGTGACGGCTTTTATCGATTGCTAGATGTCTTTGAAGTACTGACAGATCAGACATTTATTGAATCCTTACAAAGTTATCCAAAAGCTGTGGCGTGGGTTGATAAACTACGCCAACTTGAAAAGCAACAGGATTCTTTAAGAAATTTTGTTCGTTTAAAAGAGTCTGATGATGCGTCGGTTAATTTTTGGAAACAATAAAATTACAACTCTGTGAAATGTTTAACAGAAAACAAAAAAGACAACCATACTCGGTTGTCTTTTTTGTTTTGCCTTTTTAACTAATATGTATTCGATATTGAGAACGACATGGTTTTGACATGGGTTATGGAAAAATAATAAAATAAATCTATTTAGTCCAAAAAACTAATTCAATAGAAATAGAAAATTCATATGAAAAATCTTTCAATGTTTGTAATGGTCCAAGTACTAAAAAGAATTATTTAAATGTTTGTTGTAATAAAATATTGAGAAAATAATTTTAAGCGTCAAAAAATGTCATTCAAGAGATTAAAAGTTATTTAATAAAAGTTGATAAGTCAATAAGTCAAACATGAGTATATCTATCATAAGTAAAATTCATTAATGGCACACTTTAAAAAAATATTGTATATTATTATCTTTTCAATTATACTAAAGAATGTTTGGAGGAGAATTTAAAATGAATAAATTTGGGGATTTTAAAATGGACAAATTCAACAGAACCAATATGACAATTACAGCTTTAGTTATCGTAATAGGAATCTTGTTAGGATCAATGTTAGTGTTCAGACAAAAGAGTGTGGCGGCACAACTTACTATGCAAAGTGTGATCAGTACGCTTCGTGAGGAAAAAGAAGATGCTGAAACAGATAGAGTGCGAAAAGACATAACAGATTTACCTGGTCTATATATCGGGATTAACCCATATACTAGCGAAGTCAAAATTCTAAGGGTTGAGTTTCTGATGAGTGAAGGTAGCTATAAAACATTATTCAAAATTAAGGCAATAACAGACTATTCAGACGAATATCGTTCGAACAACGGCTACTTTAAAAAACATTATAGTAGCTACGAAGATGAATTAGAAGGTGTCGTGAACGCCTCGGACAGAATGATAATTAGTAATTATCAAAAGATACCAGAAGACAATGGGACATACTTTTTTAACTATGAAAAAAGTTCATCCCTAAGACCCACTCCTGGAATTAATCTTCAAGGATTCCTGTCAATTCGTGAAAAAGAAGGAGTTATTCATTACAACCTATACTTTGGAGATAGCGATTTTTACACGTTCGCAAAATTAGATGACAAAATCCTAATTGAAGAATATGATAAATGGGCTGAAGCCGATATTGAGGGATTAGTACAAGAATTAGTAATGAATACTCTTCAAATTAATACGGAACGTTCAAAAGATTATGTGGCCGACCTTGCTAAATCTCTTGAGAAATACCAAAAGAAAGAATAAAGAAAATAGGCGAGTAGATCGTATAATCATCTTTCTACTTGCTTATCTCTATATAGCTACATACAATATTGTTGATAAAGGTATATTTTTTTGATGGAGGGAGTTTTGGACAAGAAGCTTAAAAACTTGAACCCATGTTTCAAAATAGACTGTATTACAAACAAAAATATACAAGTTTACATAATATATATTAAACGAAGTTAAACTGGTTAATACTAATTTAACAATTAAGATAACTATTTTCATAGGAATAAATTGAACATTGATTTAAATACTTTTGACTGAAATTAATCAACTATAGGATAATATTTTCATTCATTGTTTTAGTTTTAAACATTCCAATTTGAATCTATAATTTGCAGATTTCCATTTTAAAATTTTTTTTTGACGTAAATTCATAGTAACTGTCGACTGTTCTATTTGGTTTTGTGTAACTCGATTAAAACCTACTGGCTTTGAAAATATTCTCTAAACAGGCCATTGTGCTATTCATTAGAACCACGTTTTTGTGGTGAATAAGGGTTTGCATAGTAAATCTTCACTCCAAAAGTATCTTCAACTAGCCCAATATTGAATTGATGGACAAATTCGGCACCACGATCACAAGTAATCGATTTAACAGCTCCTTTTGGAAAACGGTCTACTAATGTTTTGATGGCACTCAACATACTGACAGAGTTTTTCTTTGGTATTTTTATAGCGACATACAAACGTGTCTTTCTTTCTACAAAAGTCGCAAGACAACTTGCTACACCACGTTTAGAAATGATAGTATCGGCTTCCCAATGGCCAAATTCAGAACGATCAATACATCCCAGAGGTCTGTCCTCAATCGAGTGATTAATATAAAACGTTGAGTCAGGGCGCTGCAACGCCCTCCCCTTACATTTACGCTTATAGCGTTTTCCTTTATGTCTCAGTTTTTTGATATCAAAGTCTATTATTTTCGAGTACATCCAGTTATAGATAGTGTTTCTGCAAACTGTCACACTTTTAACTGCGTTGGCAATCTGGTCGGGGGACCATTTTAGTTCCAAATATTTTTTTATCGTCTTAATATTGTAACGTGCTACTTTTGTGGTAGAACCACAATTAGCTTTTCTCAAGTTGGCTAAATTATTGGCACTACTTGCTTGATAAGGCAATGCTGCGATACTATTACCCTTTCTTTTTTCGGAGTTGCGTCTAATCTCTCTAGAAATAGTGGAACGATGCCGTCCTAATCGGTTGGCTATTTCTGACTGAGCAACACCTTCAAACAGCCATGCTTCAATTTTCCCACGTTCTTCTCCTGATAAATGTGTATAAGACATATTAAACCCCCTAAAAATGAAATGAATGTCAAATTGTTAAGGCGCTTATTATCCAGTGTACTGGGTCTTGAAATATTAGTAAAGGCCTCAATAAGTAAATAGATTCCGGTATTGCTTGACTAGGAACCTTCTTGGATACGATTCGATCCTTTAAAAAGCCTAAAATAAAAAGAAAGGCGGCTCTTTCTAAAGACTATCCTATCCAAGTTCCAAATCAATCAATACCTAGTATAGCCTACTTCAGCACTTGGTTCCCTTTCCATTACCAGCTATTAAAATAACAATAATGAACTTCATGGAATCAGCCCTTGTTGCACTTTATTCTGACACATGAGAGTTATTTACAGGAGATGAAGAAATAATTTCAGGGGTTCATTCATCAATTGAAAATAACATCTTAATATCTTGTTCTAAGGTATCCGATATTCTAATGGCTAACTCTAGAGATGGATTATATAGTTGTTTTTCTAATCTAACTATGGTTTCACGCCTTACATTAGTTAAATCTGCTAGTTGCTGCTGTGTAAATGATTTTTTCAGTCGATAATTTTTAACTTCATTTTTAATCATCGAGATTCCCCTTATCAAAATGATAAGTTAGCATTGGTACTAGAATTAAAGTGATTGCAATTACAAGGCTAATCAATGTCATTTGGAGCATAAGTGTGTTTTTATAATTACTGAACTCTCTTGAACACAGTATTATTGTTAAGAAGATTAAAGTCATACCTAGTCGATAACCATATCTTTGAGCCTTAGAAAAATTATCCTTTAGTCTTTCGTCGATTCTCTCTTTATTAAGTTTTCCCTCCCAATAGAAACCAAAAAATCCAAAAAAAGTGAAAAAAGTAAGAAATATAGGTTCTTCCATTATAAAACCTAAAAATCCTAAAACACCCAATAAGCCAAAAACACTCATCCATGAATTAACCCTCTTGTTAAACATTCTTTCTCCCCCTGTGTGATGTATTTGTATCATGTGATAAATATATCACTTTTAATGAGTGCTGTCAATAAACTCTCAGTTGTGGAATATAGATAACAAAAACACCCAACAGAGAACTGCTGGATGTTGCACTTTATTTTGACATGAAAGAGTTAAACTGGTAAGGCACATGTCAAGATTAAATGTAACATTTTAATATTAGCTTATACTTTTCATTTTAGGGTAATTTAGTTTGTTTGATACAACAATTCGATCTCATACATATTTGGAATACTTGACCAAGCTAAATATCCTTTCTAATTTTTTCTAATCTTCCATTTGGGTTAATCTTAAAAGTTTAATATTTTTTTGTTCAGCAATTTTTTCTAGGTTTTCTTCTAAATAATCATACGCTGCTCTGTCAGAAGTTGATTTTTCAAAAACTTCTACCAGATCAAAAGGATCTTTAAATGGTACTTGAAGCATAGAGAGCAACGATGATAACTGTGGCAACATAACCATATCTTCACATTCGAAATGAAGGATGGTCCCATCACTTAAAGATATTATTAAATCTAAGTTAAGTCTTGTCCCAAGTGCTATAATAACGAATGATAACTTTTTAACAGGACTGATTTCAATTTCTTCAATGTCTCTATAAGCAATAACATCGTATATTTTCTTGCTTTTTTTTGTATTTGTTAACGGAACAATTTTATAAATGGTAATTTCATCTTCGCCAAAAACTAAGCAGCAATATGGCGGGAATTGTATAGGCATATTTGGGTATGTTTGCCCCGTTATTTCTAAAGTTGTCTGTAAAATTCGTCGATTCGCAAAATCTCTGAATGTCTGTCTATCCATTGTTACTTCCTCCTATTTTTTGAATTTTGTCTCACTAGCTATTGGTATCCGTTCATATAACTACAGTTATGTGTACCTATTATCAATAAAAAATCCTAATTTTTTTAATGAACAAAGTCTAATTCTTGAACAATATAATCTTCTAAAAATTCTGTTGTCAGAATAAAACGGTGCTTGTCATTTAAAATTTGTTTTAGTGAACATAGACCAATCCCCCTTGATTTGACAAATCAAATTATATTAAAAATAATGTTAACAATTAGTTGAATCAATTTTCATTTTGTCTGATTGAAACTGAAGGTTCCATCCATCCAACTCTATTCAATCCCACTTAAAATAGAAAGCTGAAATAGCTGTGCATATTATCAAGATAACTATAAGAACGATTACGTTTGAAGAACCCCAAGCAATACCTTCTCCCAACCAAGTTTTTTTGAGAAGATTTACCGCATGAGTTAAAGGAATAAATTTTGAAAACTCCTGAATTGATTCTGGCATTATCTCAATAGGTATTGTTGCACCAGATAAAAATAACATCGGAAAATACACCAAATTAGCTATTGCATTTGCCATTTTAACATTTGAACTGATACTGGCGATGACTCCTCCAATAGAAAAAGTCGAAAAAATCGAAAGTAAAAATGCTAAAATAAATTGTTTCAGATTTCCTGAAAACTCCACTCCATATCTCATACTAGCAACAAAAAATAACAAAATAACTCCTAAAATAGTCATGACCACATTTACTAATATTTCTGAAACAAGCAAATTCACGGGATTCATGGGAGTGGCTTTCAATCTTTTTAAAATCTTTTGTTCCCTATAATTTGCAATGGTCAGGGGAAAACTCATAATTCCAGTCACTGAAATTATCATTGCAATATAAGCTGGTGTCGACACATCCAGTGTACCCTTCCCATTAAAAAAAGAACTGGGATCATTGCCATATATTTCTCCAAATAATATGATGAAGAAAACTGGAAAAACAAAAACGAAAAATACATTGATAAAATTTCGATAAAAGACTTTAAATTGTGTAACGATTAATTCACTCATTTTTCTCACCTGTTTTCTCGAAATATATACTTTCCAACGTTGCTTGCTTCACGTTTATGTTTGTAATCACATATTTTCCCAGCGATGAAATCTTGTTAAATTCTTTCAAAAAGATATCTGGTTGACAAAATATCGTGTAAACGTCCTCTTCTACAGAAACTTTTTCTACTGAAGGGATAGCCATAAACGCTTCTTGCGGTATCTCATCTTTTGATGATAAAACAACTTGTTTACTTGAAAGACTTTGAATATTTGACATTGTTTCAGTGTAAACTATTTTGCCCTGATTCATAATACATATTCTATCACATAGATATTCTGCTTCTTCTAAAAAGTGAGTGGTAGTCATAATTGTGATGCCTTCTTTTTTCAACTTTAGAATGATGTCCCACACTTCTCTTCTGGATCTCGGGTCGAGACCAGCAGTCAGTTCATCTAAAAACAGTATTTCAGGATCTGGAATCAATGCCAAAATTATTGAAAGTTTCTGTTTTTCTCCTCCAGAAAGTTTAGAATAATGAGTGTTCACCCGATGATGCAAGCCAATACTTTCAAGCAAAGAATGAAAATCTTTAGGGTTTTCATAAAAACTAGAATACAATTTGCATATTTCTTTGACCTTTAGACGGTCTGGGTAACTTGCTTCTTGGAGCTGTATGCCGATTTTCTTTAGCAAGTCAGTCCTATTCTTGAGCAGATTAAATCCCAACACTGAGATATCCCCTGTATAATTAGTCCGTATTCCTTCGATGCATTCAATGGTTGTTGTCTTGCCAGCGCCATTGGGGCCAAGAATCCCAAACACTTCTCCCTTTTTTACAGATAAAGACACATCATCAACAATCTTAGTTGATTTGATGGTTACTGATAAATTTTTCACTTCGATAACATAAGACATTTTGACCTCCATTTAAACTTACTCTGTCTATCCTAAATTATGTTTCCACAAGATTTAACAATTAACTGCTTTTTTTATGAAAAGCGGTTTTGGTGCTCCCCATGTTCCTTTTTCTTTCCAATTAAATAGCATTTATTGGGGCTTTTTATAAAACGTCAATTCTTCATCCGTATACGGTCGATCAGTTCTAACTCCAGCAAGTCTTCGTTCAGCATTCTCAAACCCTAATAATTCTGCTACTTTTACAGCAAATTCTCTGTAAGCAAACCCGATAGCAGTAACGATATTATTTTTTTCATCGTATACGACAGGTTTTCTGATAATATTAGCTTTGTCAAAAAAATCAAATTCATCTAGAGCTTCTTCAAATAAGCCTGAAGTAAACTTAACACCTTTTAAAATTTCCGCTTTGGCTAGAAGCATTGGAGCAGAAGAAATTGCTGCAATAAGCGGTCTATCAGTTAAATTAGCTAATGGTTTGATAAAATTTATCAAGTCTAGATCGTTTGCGATGGAATATGGGTCGATAATGCCACTAAAAATAATCACTTGATAATCCATAAAATCTATTTCAGAAAATATCTTATTTGGAATAATTTGGAATGAATCCTCTGTTTTTATCATTCTGGGATTCTTAGAACTAACTGTATCAATTTTCCATGAATGTTCAGAAGATTGAAACGCTGTTAGAAAATCAGTAAGCAACGCTATTTCACTCAAAGACATCCCATCATACACAAAAACTAAAGCCTTTTTATTTGCAACCATGGCAAATCCCGCCTTTTTATTCATTTTGATTACTATCAAAAAACTCAAAATCACTTTACTTAATAAATATCTTCTCCTGTTAGCATGAATTTCACAAAAGTTACTTACTCTATATCTCCTACCTCAAAAAAACTTTAATAAGTGTATAATCAGAGGTCTACAGAAATAACAGACTGGCATTTGGCATTTTTCCGTAAGATAATTTCAAGTAAAAAATAAAGATGCTGACCAGTAATATGGCAGGAAGTAAACATAATAAATGTTGAAATAGAACTGAGTTCAAAATTATATTTTCTTATAAATTTCTTTGTAGATATCCCATTTCCGATCGAACATCCCATAACAATAAAATCAAAACATTTTTTTTGAACCGGAGCAGATTTTCGATTTTAAAATTAATTATCCATAAGTTGCTTCTCTTTTGTATCAAACAAATGGAATATATAGTCCTGCTGCATTCGTAATGGTAAAATCATCTTCTGTTAGTTTAGTTTCTTTGCAAATAAGAGCAGCTAATTTCTTTTCGCTTAATTCCGTTTCTACTCTAAGAATTGTACCTGATGCTTTTAGCCATTTGCCACATTTTTTTAATTCTTCATACTCCGTAACATTAATTTCTTTATCATCTTTCAAATTAACGATCAAATCCACTGTCCCGAACTCTTTTTCGAGCACTTTATTTATTTTGTCAATGATTGCCATAATACTCCTCCTTATTTATAACGCTTTCATCCCTTGAGGAAAATAAATCCAGACATGTCGTACTTTCATCCTCTTCCCCATAAAAAGCTGACATCTTCTTCTATTATCCTAGGATAATAGAGTCTCTTCAAATTCTTTTCAGTAAAATCTGCTCCTATCATTACGAATTCATTTGGTGTAAGATTGGTTTAGATTATCATGTGAATTTCATTACAACCTTCTAAACATGATTATATCAAGTGTACCATGAATGATGTTTTTTTGGTCTATCTAATTGACGATCTACGTCAGTTGATTAGATACCGGTACCCTGCCAGAAAAATTATAGTGAGGTGGTTATCCTTTTGAAAAAATATCTATCAATTCATAAGAAAAAATTAATATCTTATATTTTTATTTGTATCATTGCCGCCATGGCACAGGTGGGTCTGGCTTATGTCTACCAAATCATCTCTGAGGTGGCATTAGCCAAAGACTTAGCTTTATTTTTCAAAGTTGCTATTTTTGTTTTCTTTTACTTGATTTTTGAGGCTTTCATGGACTACTTACCTAGGAAAAAGCGAGCCATTGTCGTTCAAAACGTTATGATGAGTATGAGATCGGATTTAAATAAGAAGATAAAAAGAACCCCACTTTCGCAAATGATAAATAACGACAAATCCGAATTTACTTCCATCTTAGTAAATGACCTGAAAGTAGTCGAAGATGAATACTTAAACCCCTTGTTGAGTATTATTTTTACATTTATTGTTTTTATTTTTTCTTTGATGGCTGCTCTGCAGTTACAAAGTTCATTTGCACTTACCATGGTTATTATTTCAATTATCCCTCTTTTCTCACCGTGGATAGCTAAAAATATTTTATCCAGCAAAAAAAGTGACATGGTGAAAGAACAAAAAAACTATCTTACTAATTTTGAAGAATACACGACGAAGTTTAAAACTTTGAAATTGGCCAATAGTGTTCAGTATATGAATAAAAAGCTGGTAAATAAAAATCAACATTTGAAAGACTCTAAGGTTAACTTTCTTTCAGCACAGGGGAAAACATATGCCATCTCTTATGGATTGGGCAATGTGGTTTATACAGGGACATGGATAATCGGTGCTTGGTTCATTATCAATGACCAGTTGACATTCCCACAATTAATCGCAATGACCCAGTTAATGAGTACGATTGCTGGACCAATTCAATTTTTTAGTGATTCTTATACAGAGCTATCAGCTAGTCAAAAAGTAGTCAATAATATTTTAAATACCCTGGAAGAAAAAGCCGGAACAACACACGAACAACTGATGATGCCTGATAATTTTAATTCAATTACATTTAACAACGTTTCTTTTCAGATTGCTGAGCGAATGATTGTTGAAACGTTTAATTTTAAATTTTTAAATGGAAAAAAATATGCGATTGTCGGCGAAAGCGGCAGCGGTAAATCAACCTTGGTCAATTTGCTTGCAAGAATTTATAAACCAACTGCGGGTGAGATAAAAATAGATGAAATAAACGTCAAAGCTATCGACTTAGAGTCTTTTTATTCGAAAATTTCTTTTATCAGTCAAACTACCGATATTTTTAATGATACTATCGCTAAAAATGTTTCCATGCTAAAACACGAAGACACTGCACTTGTTATTAAAGCATTAGAAAATGCAGGGCTAAAAGAATGGCTCAAAAGTACCCCTAAAGGAAGCCGGACGTTGCTGGGTGAAGGCGAAAATGTGTTTAATCTTTCTGGTGGCGAACGTAGGCGGCTAGACTTTGCCAGAAGTATTTATCAACAATCACAAATTTTGATTTTTGATGAACCTACCACGGGATTAGATGCTAAAAACGAAAAAATTGTAAGTGAATTTATTAAGCAATTAGACAACCATTTAGTTATCGTAGTTACTCATAGTACCAATCAAGAATTTTTAGATATCTTTGATGAAATTATTCAAATCCAGCGATGAGTCAGCATACAAAAAAAACTTGACCGTCAATTTTAAACTACAAATTAACGGTCAAGTAACGTTTTTTATTGATGGAGATAAGCGGTCTCGAACCGCTGACCTCTTGCATGCCATGCAAGCGCTCTCCCAACTGAGCTATACCCCCGTAAAACAACTACCTATTTATTATACCAATAAAATTAAATTCTTCAAGTGGTATTTTAAGCCGCTTTTGGGAGCCTTTATGCTTCTCATACATAAAACTCTTTAAAATATCATGGTGATATAAATTAGCACACCACTATTTGGTTTTTGTAGGATTAAAAATAAAAAGACTGGCACTCCTATTGAGAGGCAACAGGAGTACCAGTCCTCTTTATTCAAGAACGATATCTATTTTTCCGGTGACTAAATGATAATCCTTGGATAAAATGATTTGGTCCTTGATTTTACTCAACTCTGATTGGATCAAAGGATTTTTTCTGACAAATTTCAAATCTGAACCATTTAATGTATAGTCTCTATCAGTCGGATTCATGATATAAAAAACATAATCATCTTTCGTGTATCTGACGATCCCCAACAAATCATCAAAATAACAAACATCTAACCCGCCTGATTGAAAAGCTTTAGAGTCTTTTCTTAGTTTGATCCACTTTTTGAATAAAACTTGGATGTCAGTGTCTTCTTTACCCCATGGGAAAAACTTGCGATTTTCCGGGTCCTTCCCCCCTGTTAAACCGGCTTCGTCACCATAATAAACACAAGGTATCCCCGGCATCGAAAACATAAAACCAAGAGCTAAATCCAAAGCTTTCTTATCATGATTTAAAAGAGTTAAAATCCTTTCGGTATCATGGGTGCCAAGATTATTAAAACTATTGTAAAAGGCTGCTCTCGGATAATTTTCTTTAAGCGTCTCGAGATGCCTGCAAATTCTTTCTGCAGAAGAAATCCCATGAAGAAAGTCCAAAATGTCTTGACGCAGCGGATAATTCATCACACCGTGCAAATGACTGCCTAAAATGTAGTCGCGGCGCTGATTATAAGAAATTTTATTTGAAGCATCTTCCCAAACTTCACCGATCAAAACTTTATCTGGATAATTATCCATTTTTTTTCTAATATTTTCAATGAAGAAATCAGGTAATTCATCTGCAACATCTAAACGCCAGCCATCTATTAAAGGTGTCCACTTTGATAACACACTGTCCTCATCATCGCCGTAAATAAATTGCTGAAAACTGCTATCTTGTTTATTAAGTACCGGGAGATCTTTCACTCCCCACCATGACTTATAATTCTCGGGATACTCACTAAAACTAAACCAAGGGAAATAGGGACTGTTTGGATCATTATAGGCTCCCTCATTCTCGCCAAACTGCTTATTGCGATTGAAGTAGCGGCTATTCCAGCCCACATGACTAAAGACGCCATCCAGAATCACACGAATACCGGCCTCATGCAACTTTTCTGTTAATGACAAGAAGTCTTCGTAAGTACCTAAAATAGAGTCGATTTCTAAATAGTCATCCGTATCATACCGGTGATTGCTGCTCGCTCTAAAAATGGGGTTCAAATAAAGAATAGTGACTCCCAGATCTTTTAAATAAGGGATTTTTTTTTCGATCCCTGTCAAGTTTCCACCGAAAAAATCCCAGCGGATAATTTCATGCTTTTCATTTTTTACATAAAGGGGATCATCATCGGTTGTTGCATAAATAAATGTGTTCTTTCTTGGATGATTGATCAAACCATTCTCATTCCCATTGAAAAAGCGATCTGGAAAAATCTGATAAGCTACCCCATTTTGGTACCATTCAGGCACATCGTCCACATGGTCAAAACAAGTGAGTTGATAAGGCGTTAGGTGGTCGATATCATGGACCAGCACTCCTTCGCCGCCAAACTCCTGCTGACCATAATAATAGAGCTGTACACCCTCTTCTGTTTCACGACTAATCTGAAAATAGTAAAAGTACATGCCTTTTCCTTTGTCGATTGTGTGGTGGACATTAAATTCTGCTTCAGCGCACCGAATCATTTCTAATACTTCTGGCTTTTCGTTTTCTTTCTGGATAATCAAAAACATCTTAATGTCCCCGGATAGTTGACAACGAATGAAAAAATCAACTGTCGTATCGACCATAACTGCGCCAAACGGCCGTTTGTACGACAAATCCCAAGAATCATAGTAAACTTCCATCATTCCAAACCCTTCTCGTCTCCATAATTTGGCAATGTATCAATGTGCCATATCTCATCAGCATAATTCTTAACTGTTTCATCTGAAGTAAATGCGCCTGCGTGAGCAATGTTTCTCAAACTCATTTTTCTCCAGTGATTTTGATCCTTATAACACTCTTCGATTTTTTCCTGTGCTTCAACATAAGATTTGAAGTCACGTAAAACAAAGAATTCATCATTATATCGAATCAAGGAATCAAATATCTCAGTACCTTCATGATAGATGTTTGGAATAGTCCCATCAATAAACGCTTCGATGACTCTTCTGATGACTGGATCATTCTCATAATAAGAAACGGCAGAATAGGATTGGTTCTGGTAATAATCATACACTTCATCTTTAGTGATACCAAAAGTACAAATGTTTTCGTCTCCGACAGCATCACGTATTTCTATATTTGCCCCATCCAGTGTGGCAAGAGTCACCGCACCATTCAGCATCAGCTTCATATTACTAGTACCGGAAGCTTCTTTTGTAGCAAGAGAAATCTGTTCACTGACATCTGCAGCAGGAATAATCAATTCTGCTAAAGAGACATTATAGTTTTCCAAGAAAACGATTTTGATCAAGTCCTTCACATCAGGATCATTGTTGATCAACTGAGCCGTCTCATTGATACATTTGATAATCGTTTTAGCATAAGTATAGCTAGGCGCTGCTTTGGCACCAAAAATAAATACTCTCGGATGTGGTTTGCTTTCCGGATTTTCTTTGATGTCCTGATAGCACTTTATAATATGCATCAAATTGAGCAACTGTCTCTTGTACGCATGAAGTCTTTTGATTTGAACGTCAAAGATTGCGTCAGGAGACACAACAATACCGGAATGATCTTCGATGAAATCTGCCAATCTCTTCTTGTTTTTTCGTTTAGACTGGTAAATTTCTTCCAAGACTTTTTCATCGTCTTGATAATTAAGCAACAGTCTCAAATCAAGAGGGTCATGACGCCAAGTAGTTCCGATTGTTTTATCCAATACTTCAGATAACGAACGGTTGCTCAACTGCAGCCAGCGGCGTTGTGCAATCCCATTGGTCTTATTGTTAAATCTATTCGGATAAATCGAGTAAAAATCAGGCAACACAGTGGTTTTCAAAAGTTCTGAGTGTAGTTTTGCCACCCCATTAATACTGTGGCTGCCGATGATGGCAAGGTGTGCCATATGCACTTCCCCATGCTTGATAATCTTTGTGTTTTCAACAACTTTTCCGTCGTAAACTTTTAATGACATATCTTCAACAAAACGTCGGTCTATTTCTTCAATGATTTGATAAATCCTTGGCAATAATCTTTTGATCATGTCTACTGACCATTTTTCCATAGCTTCAGCCATGATTGTATGGTTGGTGTAGCTCATTACTTTTAGTGTAATAGCCCAAGCTTCTTCCCAAGTCAAATCTTCTTCATCCAGTAAGATCCGCATAAATTCAGGGATACACAACGCAGGATGAGTGTCATTGATATGAATAGCTACGTACTCGTGAATATTATGAATGGAAACATTCAATGTTTTGAAATAGCGAACGATACTTTGAATCCCAGCCGAAACGAAGAAATATTCTTGAGCCAAACGTGTCAAGCGGCCTTTTTCGTTTGAATCATCCGGATATAAGACGGCAGTCAAGTCTTCAAGTGCACGTCTTTCTTCGATACTGCGGTAATGAACCTCTTCAGAGGCTGGTATTTCAACAGACCACAAACGAACAGTATTAACCATCTCGTTCTTATAGCCGATCATACCTGTATCGTAGGGAACAGCTCTCAGCATTTGCTGATTTTTATAGACAGGCTTTAATTTCCCATACTCTACTTCTTCTAAATGAACGTCCCCAAAAAAATGCACGTTGACAGCTTTGCTATCTTTTCTGACTTCCCAAACATTTCCATTATTTAGCCAATCATCGGGTAATTCCACTTGATAGCCATCAATAAACTTTTGTTTGAATAGCCCATATTGATAGCGAATGCCGTTTCCATTGCCTGGCAATCCGCAAGAAGCGATAGAATCCATAAAACAAGAAGCAAGACGTCCCAGCCCGCCATTACCTAGTCCCATATCAGGCTCGACATTGATTAATTCTTTTAAATCTATGCCCATGTCTTCTAAAGATTCTTCAACCACTTCCAGCCAATCCATATTTAATAGATTACTTTCCAGCAGTTTTCCGGGTAAAAATTCTATGGAAAAGTAGTAAACCTGCTTTTGCTGGTTGGCTAAGTAATTTTTCCATGTGTGGTGCCACTTTGAGGAATAAGCCGCACGCATCATTGAGCCAAGTGTATTATATAATTCATTGGCTGACGCATCTTCGACCCCCATAGCGTACTTTTCATTTAAACGGTTTTTAAATTCTTTTTGGAACTGTTCCTTTGTGATTTTCATTGTTTTCTCCTTCATAACGACACACAATCGTGATTCCTAAGATGAATCTACTCCTCTTTTATGAATCAAAAATCCATTATAAAGAGGAGTTAAATTATCTTAATACTTTTCATTATTTTTTCTATTTTACAAGACTGGCATACAAATTAAGGTATTCTTTACTCGAATGCTCCCAACTAAAGTTCTTTGACATTGCTCGATGTATCATAATTTCCCATGCTTTTTTATCAGTAGCATAAGTGGTCAGAGCCAATTTTAAAGTTTCCATCATGAAGAACCCTTGAAACTGTGAGAAGCCAAAGCCGTCCCCTTGAGATGTTACTGGATTATACGGAATGATCGTATCTTTTAAGCCTCCCACTTCGTGAACGATAGGAAGCGTCCCGTACCGCATCGCAATCATTTGCGATAATCCGCAAGGTTCAAAGGCTGAGGGCATCAGAAAAATATCTGAACCGGCATAAATTTTTTGAGCAAACGAAGCATCGAAAAGAATATTAGCTGAGAATTGTTCAGGATATTTATTTCCCATATACTTAAAGAAATTTTCAAAACCAGCATCTCCTGTTCCCAAGAGAACCAACTGACAATCAAATTGCATCAGATTTTCAAATTCTTCCGCTACAAGCTGAAAGCCTTTTTGGTTGGTCAAACGACTGACGACACCAATCAAAGGCACGTCTTTTTCTGGTAAATTCACCATGTTCTGCAACATTTTTTTGTTGGTTTTTTTACCAGCCAAGTCATCCACAGAAAAATTCGCAAATAAATGAGGGTCTGTTTTAGGGTTATTGATATCATAATCAATCCCGTTCAAAATACCAGAAAGTTTTCCGGCAACCATTCGCAAAATGCCGTCTAATCCAAACCCAAATTCTGGAGTTTGAATTTCTTGTGCATATGACGGACTGACAGTATTGACTTTATCGGCATAAATAATGCCAGCTTTGAGAAAATTAATGCCATCATCAATACGGATAGTCCCATCATGGTATCTTTCCAAGCCGATACCAAACAAATTATGCAAAACACTTTCACTGCACTGCCCCTGAAATTCCATGTTATGGATGGTTAAGACGGTTTTGATTTGACGATAGGCTTCAACCCAATGATATTTTTCTTTCAGCAAGTAAGGAATCATTCCGGTATGATAGTCGTGAACATGCAAAACATCGGGAATAAAATCGATTTTCTCCATCATCTCGATGACTGCTTGCTGGAAGAAAGCAAAGCGTTCTCCGTCGTCATAATACCCATAAATGCCGTCGCGGTCAAAGTAGTACAAGTTATCAATAAAATAATAGGTTACATTTTGATAAACAAGGCGTTTGATGCCGCAATATTGTTTTCGCCAGCCTACATTGACTGTAAAGTCCAGTAAGTGTTCCAAATCCTTGCGGTATTTTTCCGGTAAATTCTTAAACAACGGTAAAACAACCGCCACTTCTTGATTTTGTTTGATTAGCTCTTTAGGGAGTGCTCCTACCACATCACCAAGACCACCTGATTTGAAAAACGGAGCACACTCAGCAGCTGCAAATAAAATTTTCATACGTCAACCCTTCCTTAACCTTCTTTGGAAACGACTGCTCCTTTTGCAACAACTTTAATATTGTCAGGAGTACCGATGACTTCTGCCCCGCTTTCAACGATGACATTTTTATCCAAAATCGCATATTTAACTGTGGCATTTTCCTCAATAGAAACATTTGGCAAGACGATAGAATCTGCCACTTCTGCACCAGATTTAATGATTGTTTTTCTTGACAACAATGAATTTTTAACATTTCCTTCAATAAAACAACCGGTAGCAAAATGACTGTTCTTCACTTGAGAATTCTCTGAGTAATACGTAGGCACTTCATTTTTCAGTTTTGTATAGATTTTTTTGTTCGAATAAAGAAGGGAGTTAAATTTGTTGACCTCTAACATGTCCATGCTGACTTGATAATAAGAGTCTATATCAAAGATATTGCCCAAATAACCAGTGTATTCATAAGCAGAACTTTTAATTTTTTGTATTTGGCTCTGAATGATGACATGAAGGTCGGCAGAAGAACCTTCCATCTGTCCTTTTTCCAGTAAATCAATGAGCCATTCTGTTTGAACCATATATATTTCCATAGATAAGTTGTGAGCGTCCCCTCTCTCCTGGGCATCTTCGAGAAGATATGCTCCGGTGATAGTCCCTGTGTCGCTAAGGTTTAAGAGATTGTCAGTAGCCATGATACGGTTTTCTGGAACACGCTTGTACACGACAGTGATATCATTTTTCTGATTCTGATGCACGTTCAACACTGCCTGCAAATCGATATTACAAAGGATTTTACTTCCCATCACGACGGTGTATTCAGATTTTGATTTATGTAAATAATCAATCAATTTATCATAATACGGCTCGCCCCGCTCTTTTTTCTTGAGGAATTCCTGATAGAGATGGATAAAGTAATGGTGCTGGATAGCATCCAAATTCCATTCTTTCCCTCCGCCTAAGTGGTCAAAAACTGACTGGGTTTCATCTTCATTAAATATCATAAAAATAGTGTTGATTGAGGCATTGACAATACTCGAAAGAGGAAAATCTATCAGCCGGTATTTACAATCAAATGGCAGTGTAGCAAGAGGCCGCTTATTTGTCAATGGTTTTAAATCTTCAAATTTTTTGATTCCTGATAATACAGCACATAGTTTATTAGTTCTCATCGATTTTCACTCCTATCACTTCTGAGTAGCCAACCACTGCAATCTCATCTGTTCCATCAATCACAGCGTCTGTACCGATAATGGCATGTTCTCCGACAATTGCCCGATTAATGTACGCTCCTTTACCGATCACTGCACCAGGCATAATAAAACTGTCTTTGATGACTGCATTTTCCTTGACCTGAACATCGCTGGATAAAATACTATTTTCTACTTTTCCAGAAACGAAACAGCCGTCCACAATTAACGAGTGTGAAACTGAGGCAGTTTTTGTAAGGAAATGTGGCGGAGATATCGTATTTTTTCCAAAGACTCTCCAACCTTTGTCTCTCATATTCAGCTCGTTATCAGGACTGATAAAATCCATGTTAGACTGCCACAGAGAATCAATCGTTCCAACGTCTTTCCAATAACCTTCAAAGCGATGGACAAACACATTTTCTGCACTATTTAAATAAAACGGTATGACGTGTTGACCAAAATCCAGCATATTGTCTTCTTTGTTGTAACTATTGATCAGAATATTCTTTAAACGTTCCCAATTGAAAATGTAGATACCCATAGACGCTAAATTACTTTTTGGATTCTCAGGCTTCTCTTCAAATTCGATGATACGATCATTTTCATCTATATTCATGATACCAAAACGTGAGGCCTCTTCCGTCGGTACTTCAATGACGGCAATCGTCAATGAAGCATTGTTTTTTTGGTGGGTCTCCAGCATTTCACCATAATCCATTTTGTAAATGTGGTCTCCCGAAAGAATCAAAATATACTGGGGATTGATGTCATTAATATAATCTATGTTTTGATAAATAGCATGTGCAGTCCCAGCAAACCACTTGCTTCCTTCAGAACTGGAGAAAGGTTGTAAAATCGTTACTCCGGTATCTATACCATCCAATCCCCAACTGGCACCATTACCGATATGGCGGTTCAAAGTCAAAGGCTGGTATTGCGTGACGACACCCACATTTCCGATGCGTGAGTTGGCACAGTTACTCAATGTAAAGTCGATAATGCGGTAACGCCCCCCGAAAGGTACGGCCGGCTTGGCAATAGTTTTAGTTATTTTTCCTAAACGAGTGCCCTGCCCGCCAGCTAAAATCATTGCTAGCATATCATTTTTCATAATGTGTTTGGTGGAAAAAATCCTCCACCATCCTCCTTTCTTTATCTACCTCTCCTAGTGTTGATTGAATCTGGTCTCAAAATAATCGCACCTAAAGCTGGTACTGTCGTTTTGATAACATCTGTATAATGTTTAAATTCTTGAGGCACTGTTTGACACTCCGGATTATGAGCAGTCCATGTCCCTCCAAATTCTTTCATTTCCGTATTAAAGACTTCCGTATACGTTCCCGGATATGGCACGCCTACAGTGAAGTTTCTTCTCTCAACAGGTGTCATATTTAATATCACGATTAAAAAGTCCTTTTTACGTTTGCCCTGACGAATAAAACTTAAAACAGTTTCATCAGAATTATCTGCATCAATCACTTCAAGGGTTTCATGAGTATTGTCCAACTCCCATAATGCCCGTTCATCTTTGTAAAATTGGTTGAGTTGTTCTGTAAAAAATTGCATGGACTGATTGAGAGGGTCATTTAAATCTACCCATTCCAGCTCTTCATCAAATTTCCATTCTAAAAATTGTCCCCACTCACTACCCATAAACAGAAGCTTCTTTCCTGGATGGGTAATCATGTACGTGAATAAATTACGAAGTTGAGCAAACTGTTTGTAGCGGTCGCCCCACATTTTATGCATGAGGCTTTTTTTCCCGTGAACAACTTCATCGTGGGAAAGGGGCAAAATATAATTTTCATTATGCATATACATAAATGAAAAAGTAATCAAATTAAAATTGTCTTTTCGGTAAATAGGATCTAATTCGTAAAATCTTAAAACGTCGTTCATCCAACCCATGTTCCACTTAAAATCAAATCCTAAGGAACCGGTCTCGATCAAACCTGTTACTTTTGTTTCAGAGGAGCTTTCTTCTGCAATCATCAAAACTTCTGGATGGCGGCCTTTTATCACCGCGTTTAATTTTTGTAAGAAATAATACCCTTCTAAGTTACGATTTCCTCCCTCATGGTTCGGAGTCCATGGGCCATCATCATAGTCACGATAAATCATGCTTGACACCGCATCTACTCGAATGCCATCCACATGGTATTCTTCTATCCAAAATAATACGCAGGAAATCAAAAAACTTTGAACTTCGGGTTTGCCCAAATCAAAATTCAAGCTGCCCCAGCGGATATTTTTCGCCCGATCAGGATCAAAATATTCAAACTGCGGTGTCCCATCGTAATAAGCCAATGCATCGTTGTTAACTGAAAAATGCCCTGGCACCCAATCTATCAACACGCCAATGTTTGATAAGTGGCAAGCTTCGACAAAATCTTGAAATTCTTCTGGTGTGCCGAAATATGAACTAAGGGCAAAATAGCCCGTCAGCTGATAGCCCCATGATCTGCCGAGGGGGTGTTCCATCAGCGGCATAAACTCGATATGTGTGTATCCCATTTTTTTAACATAAGGGATCATCTCATCTTTTAACTCTTTGAAAGAATATGGAGTCCCATCTGGACGCTGACGCCATGAACTACTGTGAACTTCATAAATATTCATCGGACGTCTAAAATAATTGCTTCTCTTTTTTCTTGCAAACCAGAGACCGTCACGCCATTTTTTTTCAGGAAAATCATAAATCACTGCCGCATTATTGGGACGCTTTTCAAATTTAAAACTAAATGGATCTATCTTATCGATGATAGTCCCGCCTTGCTGTTGGATTCTAAACTTATACAGCTGATCTTTCTGTGGCGTTTCAAGTGTAATCTCCCAAATGCCACACTCGGAATCAAAGGTCATCAAATCTGTTTGCTCCCACTGATTAAAATCTCCAACTACCCAGACTTTTTCCGCATTCGGAGCCCAGAGTCTGAAAGTATAGCGATCTTCAGTTTCCTTATGTAAACCTAAAAAACGTTGAGCGGAAAAATTTTCGCCAGTTTTGAACGTGTCTTTCTCCTTTCTAATCAAAGTATTTTGTTCGATCTCGGTCGGTTTTTCAACCATATTTTCACCTACTTTCAATTTAATGGTAAATAATCAATTTACAAGCGCTAAACGAAAATAAAAATATTACTATTACACTTACTATAATACCATATATTTCGGATGATTTTCATTGTTACCGCTATCTTTTTTTGCTAATGTAAGCGATAGTGAAAAAAGACGAATAATCAATGAAAACGAAAGATAGATCGTTCGTCATACGTTCTCCCGTTTTTATTGATATCACCATGTTGAAGTAGAAAATTAATTAAAAAACAAAAAACACTAATCATTGTTATTTGATTAGTGTTTTGATGGTAATTAACGTGACCTTCTGCCTCTTGACTGTCTAGTCATCTGCCTTCTTTTTTTCCTGCGATTAGCTGCCACCTTCGTGACAATAACCAAGATAATTAAAGCTATCAGAGCAAGAATACTGATTAACAACAAAAGATTATCGAAAACTGTTTTGAATACCTTTTCCCCAAGGCTGGCATCTTTATTGTCAAGGGCACTTAAATCCATTTTATTGATGATTGATTTTTCTCTTTCAAAAGGAACTTTGACAGGAGAAATTGTTGGAGAAGCAGGTGCTAAACTATTCTCTACTTCTAAAAGATCATCTTCCCCTAAATTAAAACCTGGTGTCTCCCCTTTTGGTACCAAGTCCCACACCGTATCTGATAAAACGATATTTTCTTCGTTTACTTGCTGTTTTCCCGCAGGTAGAAGCTCTTTGTATTCGAAGTGATTGAAGCCATAATCCATCATCGCATTAGCAAATGGGTGGCGATAATACTCCCCATTTTGATCAGACCAATCGCCTACACCCAGCACAACTGCGATCATCCGCAAATCACCTCGTTTTGCTGTCATGGAAATATTAAAACCGCCCGACTCGCTGGAACCGGTTTTTAAACCGTCCACTCCCTCATAATCATGAGCTGCCCCGGGCAAGGAATGGTTATAAGAATCAAAAGTCTGTTCATAAGGAGTCCCCGCCATCACTGTTACTTGTGAACGGTTGGAGTATTCAAGTACTTCAGGAAAATTATCCAATAAATGATAAGTAAAAACTGCCACATCTTTTGCAGTGGACACATTGTCTGTTGTTGGCTGAAGTGCACTGATATCGACGCCTTCCTCAGCATATAAACCTTGAAAAGCCGAAATTTGTGCTCCCGTGGCATTGTAGATTGTTGTATTTTCCATGCCAAGCTCCTGTGCTTTTTCATTCATTTTTGAGATGAAAGCTACGGGGTCATTTTCTACTAATTCTGACAGCATGATGGTGGCCACATTAGATGACGGAACAAAAACCATCGGAAATAATTCTTTTACTGGATAGGACACGCCTTCGACGATTTTACTATTGCTTAATTCATATATTTGAGAAATAGCCGCATGACGACGGGTGGCAGTCACTTCCGTCTCCAAACTGATTTTACCTTCTCTGATGGCTTCGTAAGTTAAGTAGACGACCAACAACTTGATAATGCTTGCAGGATTTCTAGAAACATCTGGATTTTCGCTCCATAAATATTTTCCCGTGTTAGCATCAATCAAAAACGCAGATTTAGGCTGGTTATATTCTTCTGCTTCATAGCCCGACTCATTGATCAAATCCATCATTGAAGGACTTTCCGCATAAACTTTTTGAGGCACAAGACTCATCAGGACGCATAATATAGCCATAAATGAACACAATCGCAAGTTTAACCTTTTCACTAATCCTTCTCCTTTACTTAGTATCAACTAAAGTTGAATCCCCTTTATTAGACGTTTAAAATTACCAAAAAACAATTATATTTTTATAACATAATTTTCAGTTGCAATTATTGTTGATATGCAGAAAAACGATGCTTTTAGAATTATAACATATCCTTCTGAGCTTTTTCTTTCAAAATTGTAAGACAATCTCCATCAAATAAAAGGTGATAAGGAAATCCAGAAATTTTAAGGTTAGTTTCATTATTTAAAATTTATTATGAACCTTTTCAAAAAAGCATATCAGTTCGTCTAGTTGTAACTTTTTACCACTATCGAGAATGACTTCACCGGTTAGTTTGCCAAAGACCTGATGCTGCTCTGACACAATAACTTTCAAGTCAGTTAAGGCACTGCGGTTTAAAATAGGGACAAATTCACCTTCGAATCTTCCATCTGAAGAGGTGATTTCCCAAGGCTGCAAATAGTCTCCACCATGTTTAAAAACTATATCATCTAATTTATGCAGAACACCATCAAAATAAACCACATTTTCACTCGCTGCGGCAGTATCGCCGAAGCCATAACCTAAGTTGAAACCAAAATATTTACCTTCGACTAAACCATTGCCATTACCCCAATACCAGGTATTGTCATACGTCCACACGCCCCGTCCCCAATCCAAGGTTGCAAAGGAATCCTTTGGGTCAAAAGTAATAGAAGTATCGCCAAATTTGACTGAGCCTTCAGCAGTCATGCAATTAATTTTTTGATTATAATAGAAAGCTTTCTTATTTTCGGCCCACGGAGTTGCAATCACCATGCTATCAGGTTGAGTTTCAGTCAAAGTGAATTCACAGGAAAAATCTTGTCCCTCTTTGAATTGTTTAAAGTGACAAAGAATTTTCCGTTGATGGTTGACATGACTAAAAGAAAGACGCAGACGCTTGTTTTCAAAGAAAACATCACCAGATGCCGAACTGGCAGGCATCTGCAATTTTCCCATCGGAAACGGGATAATGATGGATTCTGTATGCTGCCACTGAGTTTTCAAATGAATCAAAGATACTGATTCCAATCCCATATAACCATTATCAGAAACCGTAAAACAGCAGACATACTCAGAATTTTGGATGATATAGTAGTCCCACTCTTTAATGCGCCACTTAGGTGCTTTGATTTGCTGGCGGTGGTAGTTTTGGATTAAAGACCGCGACCAGCCGGGTTCGTCTAAATGTCCTTTGTCATTCAGCAAATTTTTAACAACGTTGACTTCATGATTTCTCACATTCAAAACCTCCTGTTACTTTATTTTCATTGCTATCTTAAAAAATTTCGGATGATTTTTTCTTTCATGTTTGTATATGGGGGAATCATCAATGGAAGGGACACAAATGTTTTTCTATCCAAAACGGCTTTTTGATGGGTAAAAGTCTCAAAGGAATACTTTCCATGATAGTGCCCGATTCCTGAATTCCCCACACCGCCAAAAGGCAGATGAATATTAGCCAAATGCAGTATGGTGTCATTGACTGTGGCTCCCCCAAACTGGCAGCTCTTCAATAAATCCGAAATTTCTGCTCTATTTTCCGAAAAAGGATAGAAAGCTAAAGGCGGTTCATGCTGACCGATGAAATCGATTGCCTCAGTTAAATTTTCATAAATCAGGACTGGTAACACTGGGCCAAATAGTTCTTCCTTCATGCTTTCAAGCGGTGTGTTGATGGGAGCCGCTAGTACTGTTGGTTCCAAATACTTGTCAGAGGCGGTCTCTTTACCTCCTGCCAAAAGATACTCCTGATCTTGGGAAATGATATAAATCAGCCTTTTAAGGGCATCTTCGTGAATGATACGGCTATAATCAGCAGAATGTTCAGGATTGTTGCCATACATTTTTTCAATTGCTTTTACCAATTCTGTTAAAAATTCATCAGCCACCCTAGCATCCACTAAACAATAATCTGGCGCTACACAAGTTTGACCGGAATTTAAAAATTTACCCCACGCAATTTGTTTGGCAGCATGTTTAATCTTGCCGTGATTAGTAACTATAGCAGGACTTTTACCGCCTAATTCAAGGGTAATCGGTGTCAACTGTCGGCTGGCGGCTTCGTAAACGATTTTCCCTACTTTAGGACTACCAGTGAAAAATATTTTTTGAAATTTTTCCTTTAAAATCAATGTGTTTTTTTCTTTTGAACTGACGAAAAAATACAAATAATCAGTGTCAAAATATTTGGTATAAATTTCAAGTATGACTTGATTTACATAAGGTGTATGTTCCGACAAAGCCACCATTGCCGTATTACCGCCACTCATCGCCCCTATCAGAGGATCAATGGATAAAAGCAGCGGATAGTTGAATGCTGACAAAATCAAAACATTACCATAGGGACTAGCCAGCGTAAAACTTCTAGCCGGAAATAAAAACAAGGGTGTCTTAACTCTCTGTGCTTTACTCCATCTAGGTAAATGTTTTAACATATAATCTATACTATGGTAAATAAGGCCTATTTCAGTCACATAAGATTCTGTAGGGTGTTTGCCTAAGTCCTTGGATAAAGCTTTTAGGAATCTCTCCTCATTTTCTTTAAACATTTTCTTTAATTGCTTTAACTGATTTAGTCGAAAACTAAGACTAAAAGTTTTCTTTGACTTAAAATAATTCCGTTGTTTCTCTAAAGTGTCCAGCAATATTTGTCCATCTGTCATTTTAGCACCTCATTCTTTTCTTTGTGTGCATGTGGTCTATCGATGATTAAATGCTTGTGATAAGTCTATTATGAATTAAGGGAATCATAAAATCAAACCATGCTATGAATAATAAAAAACACCTTGCTCATCTTCAAATAAATTGAACATGTACAAGATGTTTTTAAAATCAGAAAAAAATTATTTAAAGACGTTTGCCACATCTTCAAGCATCAGACTGGTAGACTGGATGCCGCCGCCGGACAGGTACCAGACATCTGCCGCCAATGATATAATCTTATTATTCTTTCCGGCATTCGTCTGCGCCGCTAATTCGTTGTTAGCCACGTCATTATTTGAAGCATCTCCCCCAATGGCTTTTGTCCGGTCAATGACAAAAATGATATCAGGATTTTTTTCCAAAATGTACTCATAAGAAGCTGACTGACCGTGGGTGGAAGCTTCGATTTCTGAATCCGCAGGTTCAAAACCAAAGGTATCATGGATGATACCAAAACGAGAGCCAGAACCGTAAACTGAAAGTTGTCCCTCATTAACCAGAGTTGCCAGTGCTTTTAACTGACTATCTTCAGCCTTTTGTTTGACTTCTTCGATTTTTGTTTCTAATCCGGCAATTTCAGTGTCGGCTTTTTTATCTTCTGAAAAAATCATAGCTAATGTTTGAATATTTTGTTTAGTTGACTCCCAAGTATCTGTGTAATCCACAGATAAGTACAATGTGGGAGCAATATTAGCCAACTCCGCTTTGAATTCTTGCTGGCGACCGGAAATGATGATCAAATCTGGCTGCATTTGATTAATTTTTTCTATGTCAGGTTCTTTGATGCCCCCAGCCGACTCCAAATCAGCATACTTATTTAAGTATTTAGGCAAGCTTTCTGTCGGGACAGCAATGACATCCGTTTCTTTACCCAAACTATCAATAGTATCCAAGGCTCCAATATCAAATACGATGACTTTCTTTGGATTTACAGGAACTTCAACGTCTTCATTTTCAGAATCAGTAATCGTGATAGTTTTATTTTCAGATTTTTCGGAGTCGGCTATATGAGTATCAGAAGACTTCTCAGTCCCGCTACTGAAACTTTTGCTGCACCCGCTAAAAATCATCACTGTGAAAAACAATGTACCCAAGATTTTCAAACTTTTTTTCATTCGTCTCTCTCCTTTTAGTGGCTATTAATTAAAATATAAACAAAACCGTTTGCCTTCCATTTCACATACTTTGATATTCATGTCATACAAACGATCAAGAACTTCTTTTTTTATGACTTCCTCTGTATCATCATGTAAAAATAATTTTCCGTCTTTCATTGCGATAATTTCGTCTGCATAACTGGCGGCAAAATTGATATCATGCAAAACAATGATCACCGTTTTGCCATGATACACAACTAAATCTTTTAAGATTTTCATCATTTGCACGGCGTAATTCATATCCAAGTTGTTTAAAGGCTCGTCTAATAAAATGTAGTCAGTATCTTGAGCAAAAATCATAGCAATGTAAGCTCTCTGTAACTGGCCTCCAGATAAAGAATCAATCAACTGATCTTGTATGTCCGTCAAACCAAAATGGCTCAAAGCTTCATCAATCATCTCACTATCTTTTTGCGTGACTCTCCCCTTACTATGAGGAAATCTGCCAAAAGCGACCAACTCTCTAATCGTCAACTTTAGATTGACATGATTGGATTGTTTTAAGATGGCTAATTTTTTTGCTAACTCATTTTGTTTCCAGCTTTTCACTTCATTTCCGTCAAGATAAATCTCCCCGATATCTTTATCTATCAGCCGACTCATCATGGAAAGGAGCGTACTTTTTCCTGCACCGTTAGGGCCAATCAAAGCCGTGAGTTTCCCTTCAGAAATCTCAAGATCTACACCATCTACCACTTGTCTGCTGCCGTAAAGCTTTGAGACTTTTTTAATTTCCATCAATGCGCTCGCTTCCTTTCATGAAGTATTTTTCCGACAAAATAAACGCCGCCAACGAATTCGATGACTACACTCATTGTCGTATTCCATTTAAACACTTGCTCCACAAAGAACTGTCCAGAAACTAATAACAGCACACTGATCAAGCTCCCTGCGACAAATAAGTATCTGTGTTTGTATGTGCCCATCCATTGATAAGTCAGATTCACAACGATAAAGCCTAAAAATGTCACAGGTCCTGCAAGAGCTGTCGATAAAGCAACTAATAAGCTAACCACTAACAAAAGCTTTATCTGAAAATTCCTTACATTCACCCCTAGACTCGTTGCTTGATCTCTGCCTAAATGAAGCACATCCAGCGTGGGAGCAGAAAGCCATAAATAGATGATGGCTAAACAACTCAATATAAACCCAATCCCGATTAAAGAAATATCGATATTTGAAAAGCTGGCAAACAGTTTTCCTTGTAATTTATCATACTCATTAGGGTCTAGAATCACCTGTAAAAAAGTGCTGATACTGCTGAAAAGTGTCCCTAATATCATGCCTACCATCAAAAGAAGGTATAACTCCCGATTCCCTTTTTTCAGCAAGAAAAAGTAAAGAAACCCGCTTAACACAACCATCAAAAAAACATTGAGTAAAAAAAGCGGTATGGTGTGATGCAACACACTGCTTACTTGGATACCGAAAAAGAAAAACAACAACGTTTGAATTAAAATATAAAGAGAATCAAACCCTAAAATACTAGGTGTTAAAAAATGATTGTTGGTTATAGTTTGAAAAGTTATTGTGGCAAAAGTGGTTGCAACCCCAACCAAGATAAATGCTATAAATTTCTTGCCGCGAAAGGACAGGGCAAATTCTAAATTCCCATAAGTATTATAGGTCAAAAAAAGAACAGAGAAGCCAACAACTGCTATGATAAGCAAACTAATTTTAACCATATTTTTCTCTAGTATTTTCATCATTTTTCCCCACCTTTTAGCAAAAGAATGATAAAAATGACGCTGCCGATGATTCCTACAACTAGACTGACAGGTACTTCAAAAGGCTGGATAATCACACGAGAAATAATGTCACAAAAAATCAAAAAAGCACTGCCTGCTCCCGCTGTGACCCAAAGCGTCTGTTTCATCTGGTCTCCCATGTAAAGAGAAACTAAATTGGGGATGACTATTCCAAGAAAAGGTAAATTTCCAATGGTTACAAGCATCACACTGCTGGCAATCGCTACGATGCCAAGTCCGAACAACTGAATCAACCGGTAATTCAATCCCAAGCTTGATGCCATGTCCCTTCCCATGCCCACAAGCGTGAACTGATAGGCGTAGACATAAGCTATTAACAACAGCGGCACACTCACATAAATCAATTCATACCCATTTCGGCTGACTGTCGCAAAATTTCCTTGCAACCAAGACGACATATTTTGAATCAACTGGAACTGATAAGCAAAAAAAGTAACCACTGACCCAATGATATTTCCAAACATCAAACCAATGAGAGGAACCATGACTTGATTTTTATGAGGTAATAAGTTGATTAGTTGGATGAACAGCAAGCTTCCTAGAAAAGAAAAAATAAAAGCTATCAATGAACGATTAATATTAGAAGCATTGGGGAAAAAAATCATCACGACTAAAATACCCAGACGTGCACTGTCCATTGTTCCGGCAGTCGTTGGCGATACAAACTTATTTTGAGTGAGATGCTGCATGATCAATCCACAAACACTGGCTGTCGCACCAGCGATGATCAAACTAATAGTACGAGGCACTCTCGTACTCCATAAAATCAGTGACTGATTTGAATCTAAATCAAAAACATCCATGATAGAAATGCTTTGAACACCGACAAAGATGGAACTTATAGTTAAGATTAACAAAGTAATCAATAAGATAGTTTTTCTCAATGAGCCCTCCTTCTTAATTGAGAATGATTTTCACTCTCGATAATTATTGTATGAGTTTTCACAGAAAAAGGCAAGATGATTTTTAAATATTTTTGTGAAAAAATAAAAACTGGGAGAACAGTTCTTCTGTTTTCTCAGTTTTTTCTTTTGTCAATCAGTTAGTGATGACCATTATATAATTTTTTTAGACTTAGAGTATTTCATAAAATGTGCCACTTTTTCCATCTTTCTTGTTTTAATATCGTCAATTTGCATTTCTGATGGGGTCTGGAGGACTCGTTCTTTCTGCAGTCTCTCCATCACCGCACACAATTGATAAAATTCCAACAACACTTGTTTCTCATTTGAGAGTTCCGGTGTTTCTGGATGGGTATCATCCAAACCAAATCTTAAAGATTTGGACAAAGCCTGCTGAATCTCTGCACATTCTTCCATAGCCACAATCATTAAATATTCATGTTCTTTCATTAATGTCTCCTCAAATTTGGATTTCTGATTATTGAAATAAATCTAAGTCGTAAATGGTGTAATCACATCGGTAAAGAAATAAATATTTTCCATCAATCAGGATGCCAGTACTTTTGGGGACTTCTGTTTTATATAAAGAGACTTTTTTCCCAGCATAAGTTGCTAATGGGGTGCCGTTTTGACTCCTAATCAGTATAACCTTTTCTTTTCCTGAAAAAGATTGTTTATAATCGTTAATCATCGAGTTCACAATTGGAATCCCACGATCGAAATTTTGTATATCCACGGTCTCACTAAAATCATCAAAGATATTGTCTAGTCCTGTTTCTTCAATAATCATTGATGAGCCTACATGATGCATTTCTTTATTCCCAATAGTTATTTGAATGACACTGGAGTCTTGACTTTCTTCATCGGAATCGAATGTGTCATCTCTTTCCAACTTGATTGATTTCCCGACAATTTCATCCATGATTTGACTTTCTTCATCATAGGTCCTAATTGTCATTTCTAACCCTTTAAAACTCTCTTCGAAACCTTTGAACCACATCTTGATATCTTGACAGCCAGCTAATAATAAACCACTCATTAAACAGACTACCGCTAATAAAAAATGTTTTTTCTTAGTTGTCATTTTTTACTCCTTTATTGTGATGTTCTTAACTATCCTCTATTCTCATAGTTTAGCATAATTAATATGTTTTAGAATAAAAAAACCGCTGTTTTTTATGTCACAAGCTAATTAATATGACAACAAATCAATTTTTTGTTCTTGGTTTTTCGAAAAATCAGTCCAATAAATATATTATGTAAACTTATATTCGGTTTTGATTTTTATCCTCATCAAAAACAGAGTGGATAGTATTTTTTTCTTGCTATGAAAAAAACTTCCAAAAGTTAGCTTAACTATCTAACTTTTAAAAGTTCGTATGTACCACTCATTTTTTAATCTTCTGTTTCTTTAATGTCTTTTTCATCTGCAGGTTTGTCTTTAGTCTCATCAGACTCGGAAGGAGTTTTTTCTTTCAAATCCACTTTGTATGCAGTGATTATAGTTTCTTCGATTAAATCAGTGTAGGCTTGGGCACCTGAGAGATTGAGATGGACCCCATCAACCTCCAAAAGACTTAAATTATCCGAAACATAACTATGCCAATCGATTAAAAGAATATTATCCATTTTATTTGAGGCATTTTCTAAGATGCTATTCACTTGATTTTCCCAATTAAAAGGAATTTTGATGGTAATAAAAGCAAGTTGAGCTGGTGCTGTATACTCAATCAATTCATCCAAATCTTTTTCCGAAAAAGGACCATTAGAACCTAATTCAAGGATGAGAAGAGTTGTTTCATCTAACTTATCCTTATATTTTTCCTCAATGATTTTTCTTCCCTCTTCCAATTGTCTGCTGACTTTTCCATCAACGATAGTTCCCGGGAAACGATCTTCTATCTCCTTCTCAGCTCCTAAAATAACAGAATCACCAATGGCAAATATTTGATTTATCAGAGGTCGGCTATCAACGACTGGTTTTGGCTCTGGTTTTTCAGGTTCTGATTTGACTACGATTTTTTCTTTTGCCTGATTGACCAACTCTTTGTTAAAAAAATAATTCGTCGCAGAAATGACCCCTAGACAGACTAATATTAATGATAGATTTTTCAGAAGTCTGGCTCTATTATTATGCCAATGACCGCCTATTTTCTCTTTAATTTCTTTCAATGTGAAATTTCTAAACGGTTTTTCAATTAATTCATAAGTAAAATGAGCTAACAAAAAGCTTAAAATGATTTGCGATATCACCAGTACAATCCGATAATTACTTCCAATTCTTAAAGGAGTGGATAGCACAATGATTGGGTAGTGCCATAAATAGAGACTATAGGACCGTTTGCCGATCCAGCGTAAAACTGGATGGGAAAACAATTTTCCTAAAGATGCGGATGGGTGAATAATCACACCCACCAACCCTATCGTCATCAATGCCACCAGCAAGAAGCCACCTTGATACAAAAATGGTGAAAACTCTGTGACTGAGACTACTGTGGCAATCAGTAACGCTGTCATAAGAATACCCATCACATCAAGAGCTGCCTTTGTGGAGCGGTTAGCATTTTTATTTAAACGCTCATAGGGCCAGACAAAAGCAAATAAACCGCCCAAAATAAGTGTGAACACTCGAGTATCAGTGCCGTAGTAAATTCTATCAATTGCCTCTGGCTGATAAAGAAAAATCATAGTTAAAACAGAGGCCGTGCCAACAGCAAATAAACCATAAAAAACATATCGTTTACGTTTAAAAAATTTGAAAAATAACAAAAAAACAACTGGATAAAGTAGATAAAACTGACCTTCAACTGCTAAAGACCAAAGATGTTTCAATGGAGTCGGTTCGGCAAAGAAATCTGCATAAGGTACTTCTTGGAAAATATACCACCAATTGCTTATCAAAGTCAGCCCGGCTGCATCGGCTTTTAAAATAGATTGGAAATGTTTAGGAATAAGAATAAGTGCAAATCCGGTGATTACCACCAGTAAAAAAAGTAAAGCAGGATACAAACGTTTCAAGCGTTTTTTCCAAAATAATTTCAAATCGATAGAGTCACTTCTCTGCCATTCCTTCAATAAAATACTTGTGATTAAATAACCTGATAAAACGAAAAATATGTCAACCCCAATGAAGCCCCCATTGAAGAACGGGATTCTGAAATGATAACCAAGCACCAGTATGACTGCAAAAGCTCTAAGACCGTCCAAGCTGGTAATATAATTTTTTGTATTTTTATTTGTGTGCATCCATAAAATTCTCCTTGAAAAGTTTCTAGTTGTTAAATTTAGATCATATAAGTATAAAAATTTAAGTTTGTCATATCGTCCTTTAATTGTAATACATTTGTAATTATTTCGCAATAAAAAAAACAAAAGAAATATAACTATTAATTTCTTTTGTTTTTGTTATAGTTTTGTCATTTTTGTTACTTTATAAGAAGGAATTAAGCATATTTTTCACTAAATACGTTGCTTTAAAATATGTTGAGTTTTTATTGTTAACTTTAAATATAGCATTTTTTAATATTTAAGAAAAAAACGGACTTCCAAAGACAAATCAGATGTGAAAAAACGCAAGTGTTCATCCACATCTGATATGATCTCAAAGTCCGCTTTAACTACCGGAGATAAAATTATGTGATACTTTAAAATTATTTTGATAACGATCAAGTATTTTCCTCATATTGCTGCCACAATACATCAAAATGATCCATGCTTTGAACATAATTTACACTGTCCTCTAGATAACGACTGATTTCATTATATTCGGTAGAGAATCTAGGGAATTGGGAGTCTTGACAAATCTCTTCCGCTAAAGTCGCCAAAGCATCTGTCGCCTTTGGATTTCGCTTTGTTTGAACAAATTGATGAAAACTTTTATTTCTCATGCTGCCATTTTTCCTCAATAAATTTTTCTCTCAAACCACTAGAGGCGTGATATCTGGCAGGGTTTTTCCGATAAAAATCCTGATGATAATCTTCAGCCGGATAAAAAGCAGTCTTTGCTTCTATGGCTGTAACGATTGGCTTATCAAACCGGCTACTATTTTGGAGCTGCTCGCGACTTTTTTCTGCTATCTGCTTTTCTTCTTCAGTTTGATAATATATCACAGGTCGATAACTGTCTCCCCGATCTTGAAATTGACCAAAAGCATCCGTCGGGTCGGTTTGCTGCCAGTAAATTTCTACTAACTCTGCATAGGAAATCAATTCTGGGTCATAAGTGATTTCAACAGCTTCTGTGTGCCCTGTCAGACCTGAACATACTTGCTCATAAGTCGGGTTTTCCACGTGTCCTCCAGTATAACCAGAGATGACTGAAATAATTCCCGGATGTGTGTCAAAAGGCTGCACCATGCACCAAAAACATCCTCCGGCAAATACCGCTGTGTTTGACATTGCTACTCCTCCTTTTTGTTGCTGTTCTCAGTTTCCAAATCTAAGTAGACGCTCATTCGAATATCATCATCTACCAAATTTATGCGATCCGCTCTTAAATGAATATTGTTTCCAATCACAAGCTGATCTAAATGCAGAATAATTTGCTCTTTTTTAGGATCGATTTCCACCCATTTTGGCATATCAAATCCTGCGACTTGATTCATCACTTGACTCACTGGCAAACCAAGAGAGCCAATAGAAACATTTTTCGCTTTCAACTGGATATTGCCATCTTGCATCACATAAGGTTCAAAGTATAAAAAGAACTCCATGGGATAGCCTAAAACTTTAAATGTCCCGTTCAGCAATGCCTGATTCTCCAGATAAAAAGTATATTGAACACCGGAGTCTTTCAAGAAATCATTCAAATAAAAGCTGATAACCTTATTTAATTGTGCTTTATTCGTAGAAACTTGGAAGCTTGGATCATCTGGTAAAACCAACTGTTCTTGGGCTTTTTTAAATTCAACTTCTCTTGTGCCTGTCACTCGTACACCGATGATGATGACAAAAGCTAAAATGATGCCGACCAGTGTGAGAAAAGCATACTGCCAGAAGTTATGTTTCTTTGATGATACTTTTTTGTTTTTTTCCGGTAACTTCTCAGAACTTTCCTGTCTTTTTCTTCGTTTAGATTGGTTCTCTTCCATTATCTCACCTATTCTTCCAGCCATAATTTAGTTGTAGTCATCAATTTAGATTTAAACTCATTAGCAATGATTTGATAGCCCAAATTGTTTGGGTGAAAGTTATCTGCATCTGATAATAAATTATTGACGCCATTTTCTGAATTTTCATTGGTTGTATTCATACCGCTGTATATGTTGTCATTGATCGGCACAAAGAAAACATCATCGAATGATTTGATACTTTCCTCGGCGGTCAAATTCCACAAATCAACGATTTCCTGCATTTCCGTAATTTGATTAAAACTCAAATAGAAAGGATTATATACTCCCAACTGATAAATAGGGGCGGTCTTATTATACTCTCTAATCAATGCTAATAATTTTTCTAAGTTTTTCTGATAATTTTCCTTAGGTTTCTTAAAAGTTTCAAAGTTGATATCGCTAAACAAATCCGACTTGATGATTTTCATCAAATCATTCCCGCCAACTGTCAACGTGATAAAATCAGCTTTTGCTAAATCTTCTTGGATGTCCTTGCTTTTTTTGATTCGCGAGAAGACTTGATCGCTTCGATCACCAGATTTGCCGTGATTGGCTGATTCTACTACATTTAATTTAGCTTCTTCGGCCAGCATATCCTCCAGCAATGGGACAAAACCTCCAGACTCTGTGGAGTCCCCCACACCCTCGGTCAAGGAATCTCCGATGGCTACGAAAAAGAGAGAATCTGTTTGCTTGTCTGGAATATCCAAAGTGACCATTAAATCTTTTTCAGCTGGAAAAACTTTCAAAAATATAAAAATACTTAACGCTAAACTGATGAAAAAAACTGTTAACGAAACTGCATTTTTTTTGATAATATTCATCGATTCCTCTCCTTTCTTCGGATAAAAAAACAGATCAAACCAATGATCTGCCTTTAATGTTATTCTAAGTAAAGCATGATGGCAAATGCACCTTCACCAGTATGGGTAGCAACAATAGGTGATGTATCCAAAACAGGAATATGAACATTGGGGAACATTTCTTGTAATTCCTCTTTAAATTTCAAGGCTGTTTCCAAACCCGCCGCATGAGAGATACCTATTTTTTTTACGCTGCTCAATTTGTTTAGTTTCTCTTTCTTTAAGTCATCAAACCAGCGATTAAATGCTTTATTCCCACGACCTTTGCTCATGGTTTCCAAACCAGTATCTAACAATTGCATAACGACGCGTATATTGAAGACGTTTGAAAGAACACCCGTCGCCCGACTGATACGTCCCCCTTTAACTAAATTATTCAAATTAGCAACACCTATATAAAGAAGGGAATTTTTTTGTCCTTTTTCAATGGCTGCCAAAATAGTTTCGGCATCGGCACCATCGTTAGCTAGCTGGGCTGCATCTTCAACTAAAAAAGCAAGGGATTGGTCTGTAAAGTGGCTATCGATTACCGTCACTTTGCTTTTTGAAATTTGACTTGCCTGTCTGGCAGCTTCGACAGTCCCGCTTAATAAACCAGTCAGATGAAGAGAGATGATTTCCGATCCGTCTGCTCCTAGTCGGTCATAAACTTCAACAAACTCACCTATTGGAGGCTGACTTGTTTTAGGCAGTGCAGAAGCAGCAGCCATCATTTTCATATATTCAGCACCATCAATAGCTGAATCTTTGTAAATCACATCGTCTACCATGATAGACAAAGATATAATTTCCACTCCTAGGGCCTCCGCAACCCCAGGTTCAAATTTAGCACTTGAATCTGTAACAATTTTTACTTTTGACATTTCATCAGTCCATCCTTTATAAAATCAATATTTTCATGTAAAATGATATACAAGGAAACTTTCCTAATAATTATAACAGATATAATACTCTTTTTCACTTAAAATAAACTTAGAAAGCAGGGGTACGATGCAGCAAGCTAACTTTTCAAGAAAATACATTATTGTAAATGAAGTCTTTAATGCCGTGACACATGGCATTGGCGCGGGTTTAAGTATTGCCGGATTGATTGTATTGTTAATCAAAGGAGCCAGATTGGGTTCTGCCATTCACATTGTCTCCTATTCGATTTACGGTGCCACCCTGATCCTCTTGTTTCTGGCGTCCACCTTGTACCACAGCTTGATTTTTACGAAAGCAAAAAATGTTTTTCAGGTGTTCGATCACAGCTCCATCTATTTATTGATTGCCGGAAGCTATACGCCCTACTGTCTGATTGTTATTGGAGGAACACTAGGCTGGGTACTCTTGGGATTGATTTGGTCACTGGCAATCGCAGGCATCGTCTACAAATCGATTTTTCTTAAGAAAAAAGGGAAAACGGATGTCATCTTATATATCTTAATGGGCTGGATTTGTCTGATTGCTTTCAAACCCTTGCTAGAAGGCCTTGGTGTTGGAGGTACTCTACTTCTCGCAGGGGGCGGTGCTGCGTATACAATCGGAGCAATATTCTACAGTATGAAACGTCTCAAATTCATGCATGTGGTCTGGCATTTCTTTGTCCTCTTGGGTGCGGGCCTCATGTACTTTTCGATTTTATTTTACACTTAATCCTATGTTCGTACGTAAGGCTAGCTTTCATTCAGGAAATGATTAAAACTGTGAGAGGTAATAACTACTTCTCACAGTTTTTATTGTCTTAGTTTATAGTTGATTTTTTGAAGTCTTTCTACCCACACCATAGTTGTCAAAAAAAGCTTTAATTACGGAAAACTTTTCCGCTTCTTTCATAAAATATATCCTGTTCTCCATAAAAATGATTGACATAGCGAGCGGCAACAAACAAGAAATCTGATAAACGATTTAAAAATTTCAACGCCTGTTCATTGATTTTTTCTTCTGAAAGAATGTCCACAGTTTCCCGCTCTGCTCTTCTGATAATTGTCCGGCAAATATGGATTTGAGAACTTATCTTATGCCCCCCGGGAATAATAAATTTTTCGATTGGGGGAACTTTTCCAGCATAAACATCAATTCTTCCCTCTAACCACTCCACACATTCTTTTGATATGCGATATTTTTCAGCGACGGCTGGCGTTGCCAGATCTGTACCTGCATCAAACAGGTATTGTTGGATGACTGATAATTCTTCATATAGTTCGGGCATTTCCTCTTTCGACATCGAACTTATGACTAAGCCAATAAAAGAATTCGCCTCATCTACTGTCCCGTATGCTCTCACACGTGGATTATTTTTAGATACTCTTTTTCCCCCTATGATAGATGTTTTTCCTTTGTCTCCACCCTTTGTATATAATTTCATGATTATTCCTCCTATCCAAATTATTTTTACCAAATAAAACAATTAATAATACGTTATTTATTTCTTAGTGTTATTAATCGTTTAATTGTTATTTATAAGTAGGTTATTAATGATTTTGTTTCGTGATTAATATCGTTCATAACAACTTGAATGGCGAATGTAAAATCAAGCTTAACCATATCGTTTAAAGTTATTTTAAATTCATTAAAAACTGTATTTATTCTTGAGTAAATGATATATTTACGTTAGAGATATAAACTCATTCAATTCATTGGGAGGGAACTTTATTTTGGAAATCAGAACACTAGAAACATTTCAAGTTGTTGCTCAAGAATTAAACATGACTAAAGCTGCCCAAAAATTAAATTATTCCCAGCCGACAATCTCAAAACATATCCAAAGTCTTGAAAATGAAATAGGAACCACTTTATTAGAAAAAAAAGGTGGGAAATATTTTCTGACACTTGCAGGAGAGGAATTATTTAAACATTCCACCAATATCTTAAGAGAAGTAAATTTATTAAAAAAAATTCATCCAGAACATGGTGAAAAGTATAAGATACGTCTTCAGGGACACGATTATTATTTGTTTAATTATTTTTTGCCTATCCTCAAATCAGTCGTTGCAAAATTTCCCACCGTCTCTTTTCAATTAGACGGTACTAATAACGAAACAGCTATCCAGCGTATCATCCGAAATGAAATCGATTTAGGTATCGTTTCTGGTAATATTGCATCCTCAGACCTGCTTTACGAAAAAATCGGATCAGAAGCCACTGCTCTTTGTATTTCTTCTGAAATCTATAAAGAGTCTATTGACATTGAATACTACCTAGAAAAATACCCTATCGTGATAGATAACACTGAAAAATATTCTTATGAAAGCTTTTTTTTAAAAAGTGTCTCCACTCCGACCATTATTCATTGCAGCAGCGATGAAGTTGTCCAAGAAGCTATACTAAACGAAAAAATGATTGGCATTGTCAGAACTGGTAGATTGAAAAAGTATATCCAGTCTGGAGAAATCAAGATACTGAAACAATTGACCAAAAGTGAACCTATCCATATCGTAATGAATGCTAACCGTTTGGATAATAAATATATCAATCAGGCCTTTAATGCCATTTGTTATCGTTTCAAAAAAAATCAAACAACATCCAGAGAATTAGCTTGGAAAAAATAAACAACAGTCTAAACAAAAGTTTAGATTGTTGTTTAAAATTTACTCTTTCTACCTCATTTCAATATTTCTTCTATAATCCTCATTGCCTGTTTTCCAGTCCGCTTATCCTTCATGTCCAAATATGGATTGATTTCTACAAAGTCCATACTTGTAATACGGACACGATCTTTTAACTTTTGAATAAAGTCTAAGACTGTCGTTTCTGACAACCCATTTTCTACTGGCGTCCCAGTTCCCGGGACAAGGGTCGAATCAAGACTGTCGATATCAAAACTGAGATGGACCTTTCTTGCTCTTGTGGAAATTTCACTAAGACACTCTTCCAGCCACTTCGGATTTTTTTCTATAATCTCCGCCCCGTAAAAATGAACACCTGAGCTGTCGATTAATGCCCTTTCTTGTTTGTCGATAGCCCTTTGTCCAATCAAGAAGACATTATCTGATTTTATTTTTTTATCAAAAATCCCAAGTATGTCATTTTCCTCACCGTACCCCATGGCGTAGGCTAAAGGCATGCCATGTAAACTACCTGTCGGCGACGTCGATACAGTGTTCATATCTGCATGAGCATCCAGCCAGATGACCACCGAGTTTTCGTCCAATTTTAAAGAAGAAAGACTGCTAAATGATAAACTGTGATCTCCTCCAATAAAAAGCTGCAACGCTTCGTCTTTAAGGTCCAAAATTTTTTCTAAATTATTTTTCATAGTTATCAGAGAATTAAATTTATTGAAATCATAAGTATCATACAAATCAAATGTACTGACCTCATACCCAAGATCAATAAGCCTGCCAATCAATCCTAATTCTTTCAAATAATCCGGTCCAAACTCTACACCTGCTTTAGTCTGTCCAATGTGCGTGTGCAAATTATAAATATTTATTTTTCTTTTCATAATTAGTCTACCGTTTTCCTATGTGACATCACTGCTGAAAATAGTTTATGCTTAAAGCCATTGACTCCCTGCTATTAAGGTTCCTCATCCTCCAAGGCTTCTTTTACTGGTAAAGTCATATTTAAAGAGCCTTCTAAAAGCTTCAAGGCTGCCGCTTCATATTTATACGCCAGCACACCTAAGGAAGCTAAAATGTATTGATAATCCATTAAAATCGTTACTTCTCCGGCTGGCAGCAGCATATCCTTTGTTTTTTCTTTTTGCACGATTTTTTTGAGTATTTTCTCCCCGTCTGGAAGTTGGGTAAGTGCTCCCCCTGTCCCAATAATATATTGTATTCTAGTCAAATCTTTACCTTGAGCCAGAGTGGCTCTGCCGCTTGGACCATAAACATGACGTAATTTTCCTGCATGTCTGTAAACCGCGGTTAGAGTGGCCGCCTCAGTCAACCTGACAATGAAGCGTTTTTCTTCTTCTGTGCGAGGGATAAATTGATAATTAGCCAATAGGGTGTCAACATTAAATCCTTCTTTTTCTAAAACATCTTTCCCCACTATATCAATCACATTCTGACTATTGACATACATCCCCAAGTCCCCTTCCACCGTACGTTTCGCCACAGGTTCAGGTGCCACTTGTATCCGTGAAATAGCTTCGTTACCTTCTGTGACAGAATGGACATCCGTCGTTGCCCCACCCACATCAATCACTAGCACATCACCAATTCTTTCATAAATCAGTTTACACATATTCATGACGGATGCAGGTGTCGGCGTGATCGTCTCATTTACCATGTCATAAACATGGCTCATCCCCGGTGCGTGAACAATGTGATTTTCAAAAACTTTTTGAATTACTTTTCTTGTAGGCTCCACATTCAATTCATCAATTTTTGGAAAAACATTTTCCACAACCATCAGTTCTTGCTGGCTTCCTTCAAAGATTAGTTTTATTTCTTCATCGTTTTCAATATTGCCTGCATAAATCACAGGTATCTTTAAATTTAAATCTAAAATTTTTTCTGCATTTTCTAGTGCGGTCTCTCTTTCCCCGTAATCCACACCGCCAGCTAATAAAATAATATTGGGATTGATTTCTTGGATTTTTTTTAAGTCTGTCCGACGTAGTTTGCCTGCTGTCACAAAACGAACAATCGCCCCGGCCCCAAGAGCTGCTTCCTTAGCAGCTCTTGCAGTCATATCAAAGACTAGACCATGTACAGTCATTTTTAAGCCCCCGGCGGCACTTGACGTAGCAAACATCTCATCATAGCTTAAATCTTTCACACCTAGATTATTTTTAAGGTCATCAATGCTATTTTGCAAACCAATTCTAACATCTCCAGCTTCCACGCTAGTTGTAGCTTGTCCTTGACCAATAAACTGGGGATTTTCCGAATGAATATGATGAAAAGCATTGACAACGGTTGTCGTTGAGCCAATTTCAGCTACTAATACATCGACTTTCATTGGTTATCTTCTCTTTCCATCTTTCGTCTTTTTTCGACTAAAGCGGTAGCTACTTGCTGTCCATTGCTGCCTCGACCAAAAGCTGCATCCATATTATATTTGCTCGTAGCGATTTCTGGCACCACTTGTGTCCCTCCCGCCATGATCATCAGTTTATCACGCACACCTTTTTCAACTGCCAAATCATTGATTCGCTTCATATTTTTGTAGTGAATATCGTCATGGCTGATAATCGTTGAGGCCAGGATACCATCTGCATTTAATTCAATTGCAGCATCTACGATTTTTTCAACAGGGACACTCGTTCCGAGATAGTGGACTTCGATGCCGTATTTTTCAATTCCCCCATGCTTGATATCAATAATCTCACGAAGTCCGACTGAATGTTCATCTTCCCCGATTGTGCCAGCCACTAGAACCATTTTCTTACGTTTGATATCCTCACGAATGTCATCATCTGACATGACTACAGGCTCCTCAGGAATGACTAAATCATTTTTATCAATCGCAAAAGGCACACGCCCCTTGAGCTCGATTCTAGTTCCTTCAGCATATTGCATCACTTCTTTATTGATTACTTCGGCATCTTTCAATCCCATTTTCTTTGCCATTTCCAAAGCTGCGAACTCTGCCACTCGAGTTGATTCAGGAATCATCATAGTCAAGAGAATAATCCCATCTCCCTGCCATTCAGCTTCCGGAACGATTAGTTCTTGCTCTCTTAATTCCCTAGTCTCTTCTAAACGAACATTAACGTTATCATTTTCATCCAGCTCATCAATGAAAATAATTTTTTCCGGTTTTTCAAGAGTGGAGCCGTTAATCAGTTTGGCAGGGTCTTCTTTTGCACCTGCATCGTATTGTTCAACATTATTATAACCGAAATGGGCAGTAACGGGTGCCATATAATCTTCATCACGTTCATAGACTGTCCCTTCTCCGACTCCCCCATTAATTTTACGGGAAATCCCATCGTCATTACGTTCAGGGAAATTGCCCGAATCGACAAAGAATGCATCCTCTACCGCTTTGAAATATCCCCCATCTTCAATAATCGCTTCCATAAACAACACTGCCCGTTCTTTGATTTCTCGAGCTTTTTCTCTCAGAGGGCCATCCTCCTTCAAATCAAGCATTTCATTCAATCCGTCCAGACCTTGAAAGACTTGTTTGGCTGTGTCTACTGCTTCAATATTATAAATATGCCACGGCACATTTCTTCCTTCATCCGGCGTAATCGTAGATTGAATATCTGCACTCGTCAGTTTTGAAATCAGCAAGTTGAGCACATGGGTCACAGTGGCCTCACGAGTAGATGCTTCCATGTACTTAGTATTTTGCTGCGCCCTCATTCGATAGTCGCTGAAAAATTCTCTTAGTGCTACAGCATAAGGCAGATCCAAATACATTGACGGCGCGGGAGGTGCAGTCGGAGGAACGGTGGACAAACAAATATTTGATTTTTCCATTCCTACTTTATAAGAAAAAGCGGAGTTGATTGCATGTTGCACGATGAGTTCCGGCATTACTTTCCATGCTTCTCTTGCTGTTGCATTGGCATTATGTGCCCCGTCAATTTGTGCGATGCCTGCCCAAGCCATCACTTTTTTAGATTCACAAGCATCTACAAACGAGCGTATCATGTTGATGTTTCGGTATAACACATTATACTGCGGGTCTTGGTGTGCTCCGTTGACCCCTTCCTCGGCAAACATCACCGCAACTTCTGGGCCAGCAATGCCTGAAACATAACTATGGTAATTGATTGGACGCCCCACTTCATCTTCAATTGCATCCAGTGCCTTTCTTTGGGCTCGCACCTGTTTGCGAGTGATTGGGATTCCTCCAGTTCCCTGAGGTGTTCCTTCAATTAAACCATCAAAGTGAGATTGTCCTGCCGTTCGAATAACCATGATATGGTCAGCACCGTGCCAAGCCGCCATGCGCATACGTCTGATATCATCTTCAAAACGTCCGGAGGCGATTTCTGTTGTGATAGTCGACGTTCCTTGCGGGTCAATATTATTAAAATATTTTGCTGAGGGCAAGGGCACATATTGTTTCAACGATTCAGCCATGTCCTTATATTCAAATTTATGCATCTGATAATTCGGTACAGGTGTTCGCCAAACCCATTCTTTCCTTCTTGGATGATAATTTTCAAGGTCAGCTAAAATCTCATTGATATCGAGTTTTTTATTTTTATCTAATTTGATACTCTTAGTCATTTGCTTTTCCTCCCTTGAAAATATTGTTGACTTGATCCCACAATTCCCCATTGTAAAGTTTCAGCCCGGCCTCGCGAATCTCTAAATTATTTTCTTTGGCTATACGGTAAACAATATGTCCCGCACCTTTACCGATAAGATTATGAGCTAAGACTGTTTCAACGATTTTTGCTGCTTCAACAGACGAAAAACCCATACGCAAAAGTACTGAACGTTCGATTGACGGAGAAGTATATTTCCTTCCCATATCAAGCAGCGGTTCAACAATTTCTTCAGCTAATTCCCAAAAACGTGTTTTTAATTCCTCATCAGTTAAATTTGCAAGATGTTTTCTTTCGTCTTCAAATTTAATGTTTTCCATAATTATTACGCTTCCCTTCTTTATAACTCAGCTATAATCTTTTTCACGTTCGATACACTGCTCCCTGTTTCATCAGCTAAAAATTCTAATTCTTTAGCTGATAGCTCCCGATCTAATCCCTTGGTCGCATTTTTCACGAAAGATTTTCTCAAATAGCCCAAATCCAACTCTTTTACACTGATTTGTTCAGGAGTTGATGGTAAAATGATACTTTTTCCGGGCACTTCATCCCCTGGATCACCAAATGTCACATTGATGCCATTGTCTCGTGCAAAAGACAGTTGAGGCTGGACACTCTTACCTGCCCCAGTATATTCAGTTTCCTGCACTAAAATTATTTGTTCTTTATCCATCTCCTGCGCAAGTGCAAAAGCAGCTGCGAGAGAAGTATTTCCTGCAGGTCCTTTTTCCAGTCCTTCTAGGTTAGCCAATGCTTCAGTGATAAAGAAGACTTCTCCTTGATTGACTAAAACATAGCGGTCCATGTAACGTAACGGGCGGGCAGCTGACCTTGGAACGTCTGAGCGGTCTGGTCCTGTGGTGAACGGTACTCCAAAGCCAGTATGACCTGTTGTGAATGATTTCCGATTAAAATCAGTATCAGAAGCCATGTGCAGGCCGCTTAGATCTACGCTAGCACCGACAATCTGAGTGCTTTTATTTCCAGCTAGCCTCATCCCCCGAGCAGTCCCTGTCAGATTTCCACCGCCAGCATTCGTGGCTACCACCACATCTGGCTGACGTCCGATTTTTTCATCAAACTGTTGAACTATTTCTGCCCCCAAAGTTTCTATCCCGGCAATACCGAAGGGAGTATATAAAGAAGCATTAAAATACCCGGTTTCTTCAATAAGTAACAGAAATTTATAAAACAACTCAGGTCCAACTGTCAGCTGGACGACTTCCGCACCAAGAGCTTCGCATTTTCTGGCTTTTTCTACGATTTCAGGTTGTCCTACTCCTTTAGAATCAAAACATTCTTGAACAACGATACACTTCAATCCCAGCTTCGCTGCATGGGCTGCCACGGCCGCACCATAGTTTCCTGATGTAGCAGTCACCACACCTTTGTAACCAAGCTTTTTCGCATGATACACGGAGATTGTCGCACGCCGATCTTTAAAACTACCTGAAGCATTAGCTGCTTCATCTTTAATAAAAATACGTGCCCCTTTGCCTGAAGGTGCATATTTCCTTGCAAGCTTCGTCAAATTAGTTAATTCCACGATTGGTGTGTCTCCAACCCCAAGCTTGCTTTGAATGTCAACCATTTCATCTAAAGCATATCCAGCTTCAGCCATCATTTTTTCATAATCAAAAGCAATGCCTTCAGATTCAAACTCATCATAATCAATCTGAATAGAATTTTTCATGATACTGTTTTTTCTTGCCATCACTGATTCATAACTTTTATCTAACAAAGCTTACTCACCTCCATAGAGTTCTTTTTGTACTATTCTGTCAATTTCCAATATTTCCGGGATAAACTCACCAAAACTATGGGTATAGGTTGGAGAAATTTCTACCAAAACTCCTGTTTCTTTGCGACCAGTCACCGTTCTTATCTCGACTAGATCATTTATCTTCCCATCTACTTCCAAATATCCCTTGACCCACATCTCTAGAGGTACCATTTTTGTGTCCTCTGGTACTTGAGGAGCCCTTTGGTCAGCCGTCAAAATGGTCGAATGGATTTTAACCCAGTCTCCTTTTTTTGCCATGATTCTTCCTCCTTTTATTTCTTAGTTGCTTATCTGACTATTTTTGCATCTGGATGGATCTGATCACGAAAATCTCCTAAAATAGCACGAGGGATCGGCAAATCAATCATCGTCACTAATCCCGGACGGGCATTAATTGTTTGAGGAATCATATTGACACACATGGCTATCGTGCCAATACCTCCTTCAACTTCTGGAGATCCTACCATATTAACTTTTGGCGTCCCGTCAATAATAACGTAGTCCCCTGTATTGACTCCCACTTGTTCGGGTTCGATTTGTTGTGGATGATCCATTTCAATAATTGTTTTCCCATCTTTTTTACCGAAGGCTTTCATAGAAACACCGGCAACCTCTCCTGCCTTAGCTTCACCATGAGGAGCTTCCCTGTCCACATCTGTGACGATAGGCTCCATGCTTTGTTCGATCTCATCAATTTCCCATCCTAGTCCTTCAACAATCAATCCTATAGATTCTGGAAAACCCACGTGTCCAGATAAAGAGCCATCTGCTTTTCCTTTTTCAAAATCCTCTACGGTAATACCGATTCCCTGCTCTTCCATCACTGCTTGACCAAATGGAGATAGGGAGTTCACACGTCTTGACGTGATATGTTTGATATCCGTACACGCACCGGTCAGCACTAACACTAATGTATCCATAATCAGACCTGGATTCACCCCAGTTCCAAGAACAGAAACACCATTTGCTTTAGCCAATTCATCGATAGTTTCAGCAAGTTTAGGACTTTGAGCTTTTGGATAAGCCATTTCTTCCGCTGTGGTAATAACGTTCATCTTGTTCTCAACAATCAATTTAATCTTATCGAAAGCTTTGACTGTAAAAGAATCCGTACATAGTAAAACGATGTCCGCTGCCTTTTCAGTGATTGTTTCTTCCACCGTGCCAATGATTATGTTTTCGTTACCAGGGAACTCTTTTCCTAAAATATCAAAAATAGGCTTGCCAACTTTTTCCCCGATATCAATGGCACCAACAACATCCACACCTTTTTTTTGTAGTAAAACTTCAGCCATGCCGCTTCCCATAGCTCCCATGCCCCAAATAATCACTTTTACATTTTTCATTTATGATTCCTCTTTCTCTTTTTATTTTTCCTGACTATCCTTTAATAAATCATGTGTCACTGTTTTATTTTTATATTTTGCCCAAATAGTGGATATCACAAACAACCCAATAAAGACCGGGGCTCCAGTGATTAGAGATGCCCTTTGTGTTGAATCGAAAACCATTCCAGTTGCTACTAACATACACAAAATAACTAATGCAATCGGTATAAACGGAAATAGGGGAATCCTGTATTTCAAATCAGACAACGTGTGTCCCCGCTTAAAAAAATACTTTCTAAATTTCACCGCACATACACCAGTGATCGCATAGACGACTAATTCTGCAGAACCAATAAATGAGGTAAGGAAAAGATAAACCACATCAGGTGAAATAAAACTAGCTGCTACCGCAAAACTAGCAAAGACCATTGTCACAAGCAAAGCGTTCATCGGTACTTTTCTCTTATTTACATTTCCAACAAATTTTGGTGCCTGCTCATAGTGACCCATGGACCATAACATTCTAACTGCTGAGTAAGCATGGGCGTTTGCTGAAGATAAAGCGGATGAAACAATAATCAAGTTGACTATAATTTCTGCAGAACGAATGCCTGCTGATTTAAACACATACGCAAAAGGACTTCCTAATAAATCTGCTTCTCTCCATGGCAATAAGGCAACTAAAACAAACAATGTTAGAAAATAGCTGATAACGATGCTCAAAATACTTGTTCTGATAGCCCTAGGCAAATCTCTTCCCGGATTCTCACTTTCACCAGCTGCAGTTGCAAACATATCAGCACCACTATATGCAAACACAGCGGTCATCATAGACATCAAAATAGGAACAAATCCTGTAGGAAATAATCCGCCATCACTTGTAAAATTAGATAGGCCGACAGGCTCATCTCCAATTAAACCTGTGATCATACCAAATCCGACAATAATAAACATGACAATCAAGATTATTTTTAAACTACTGAATATAAAAGAGCTGGACCCGTATTTGTCACTTTCTGAGGCATTCATAACGAAGAGTAATAAACCAAAACCGATAATCCATATGATGCCGGGAACATCTGGAAAAACATTTTTCATCATGATTGATGACGCTACCAATTGAGTTGGAACTGTGACGGCTAATTGCAGCCATTTCACCCAACCTACAGTAAAACCAGCGCCATAACCTAAAAATTGAGATGCATAGGCTTGAACGTTTCCTGAGACAGGCATTTGCACTAGCATTTCACCCATACTAACCATCATAAAGTACATAATAATCGCACCAAAACCGTAAGCAACAAATAAACCGCCCGGTCCTGCCTGTTGCAAGACGTATCCTGTCCCTAAAAACAATCCAGTCCCAATCGTTCCTCCAACACTCAACATAGCCACATGATGGGATTTCATCCCTCTTTTTAATTCTTCACCAGATGTTTCCTCTGAAATATTTTTCATTTCTGCCATCAAAATCTACCTTTCTTTTGGGATTTGTAAAAGAAAATTAACCAAATAATTTGATATTAGTTGTGTGTACATCATTTAATAACGATAAAAGTCTTTCATGACATATTTACTTGTGAAGCAGCTTAAAAGAGAGCCGTAGTCTAATTTAAAGGCAATTTTGTCTCCAACTTGATAATTTGTATCACTGTGAGTTAAATCTAAAATCAAATGATCGGAACTTGCTCCTAATATTTCAATGGCTTGGTCTTTGGGAGAGATAGCTGTTTCAGAAACATCTTGCTTTCCTAAAGCCACGATACCGCGCAGCATGATTCCCTTATCTTCAAAAGTTGGAGAATGCCCAAATGCATCCATACCGATTTTTCCTGTCGGAAGAGATGGTTTTTCTTTCACTTCAATAAGTTCGGCCGTCAATTCGAAAACATCTTGATTCATTCCCGGCAGAGCTTTGCCAAAAGCTGTTTCTTTCCCCAATACTAAAGCTTCTCCAATTCTTAAATTATTTATTCCCTCTGGGATATTTTGGGACTCATCATCCAGCAAATACAAAGAACTGGAATTGCCTCCTGAAATCATATCCAATCGATAACCTAATATTTCTTCAATCTTGGTCTTATAATATAATAATTTTTCTAAGTTTTTCTCCTCTGGAATTACTGCTCCATAGCAAGTCAAGTTAACACCTATGCCAATAATTTGGATATGTGATAATTTTTTTATCTGTTTGACAGCGGCCATCAAATCTTCTTCATAGTAAAACCCTTCCCTTAAATCGCCTAGATCGATCATTAGAAGAATCTGATGTTTTTTATTGATTTTACTTGCGAAATCATTCATCAATATAACCGTTTTCATTTCTGAGTGGAAACTAATATCAGCATATTTAACAACGTCTTCCACTTCACTTGGCATACAGATACGAATTAAAATCTTCTTTTTTTTCGACTCCTTATAACTTTTTAAATTGATGATTCGTGAATCACCAAAATATTCAATACCTTCACACTTTTCAAAAATTTCCATCATCTCTGGGTGTGCCGAAAAAACTTTAGTCACTGCAGTAAATGATAGCCCTCCTGCCTTTAATTTATGGGACATATATTCAAGATTTTCACTTAATTTTTCAGTGTTAATTCTGACTTTGGGATAGCTCATTGGATTTACCTCCTTTCAAAAATATTTTTAAAAATAACCAACTACTCAAATCATAATATGCTTTTCTTAATAAATTATTCTAAAATCGAATAGTTACTATTCACTTTTGAAAACGCTTCCTTATTTAGGCTTATTTGCTTTTTTTGAAAAATATATAATGAACCCGAGATTGAGATGGCTAGACTTATAAAATGAATAACTGATTATTCACGAAGGATGTCGATGCCCATATTACCTGCAAATATCAGTGCGAATTTTTTATAGGAGCACCTCAAAAATTAATGGAGCATACTCGATTAAAGCTAATTTTTATCTTCTAATATGTTTCTTAATCTTTTCTCCATAAAAAAAAGCATAAACTCAAGAAGTCTAACTTTCTTGAATTTATGCTTTCGATTTCCAATAAATCATTTGATAAGCTCATTTATAGCATATCTGTTCGCTGCTAATTAGCTTTCATGTTAAAGATTTTTTATGGCGACGGATTTTTTTCATTGCCCAATCATAATGACTGGCGGTGGTCGAAACAAAATAGCTGCCTAAGGTGCTGCCACCCACCCAATCATAGGTTCCTTTTGAAAATAACTGGTCATTGGAAAACTGATCAGCTAACTGCATCACGTCTTCATGACTTTTAACGACCAGCGCCATAGCCTCTTCAAAAGAAGTCTTTTGATGTTTCTTCCAAAACTCGATATTCATATCGCCATAAGTCCTCCAGTTATAGCCTTCTGGCAAAAATGATTTTTCTTGTCCTTGCATATTGCTGGCAACCCATTCCAGTAAAAGGTTGTGCCATTCATACAAGTGGATTAGTACATCGCGGATATTCTTGTCTCGCTTCCAATGGGCCTCTTTATCTTTAGAAATATCAAAAATAAACTCATTGACTTGGTCCTCATTAGAAATCGACGAGATCATCTCTGTCATTTTCAGGTATTTCTCGTTAGCTGCAGCTATTAAGTCTTGTTTTGTCGTCGGTCGAGCCATTTCTTCCACCCTTTCAAATGAATAATTTTATTTGATTTCCCATATTCATCAAATTTTTTAACTGAAAGTATTGTCGAATTAAACTAATAACGTTTTAATCGACATTAAATCCATCCACATGCCTTGGAATTTTAGTATAAACCCTTACGTTAGGTTCGAGTCAATACTAATGAGGAAAATAATTTTCAAAATAGCTTACCTTACTGGACAAATAGGAATGGACATACAAGCTGGTTTTCTAAGTGCCCTGCCGCAAATTATAGTCAAATATCTATTTTTTCAACTGAATGACATTTTTTTCCTCTTCATAAACTAATGCGACCAAAAATATAAAAGAAATCATTAGGGGTTCTAATAGCTCGTCTAAAATAGTGACGTCAAAAGAAATATCTTCTTCTTGACTCACAGAAACGTCAGATATTTTCTCCCCTTTTCTTAGAATTGTGAACTGATTACCTAAAAAATCACCTTCTATGGTTATTTCTTCTCCTTTTATGTTGTAGACACGCCTGAATTGAATCATATCCTTAATAATCGAAATCTCATTCCAATTGTCTATCTTTAGGAATAACCTAGGCAAATCGTACATCCCAAAATTATATCGTTTTCTTTTAGCCAAACCTATTTTTTGATGGTGAGCGTCTTCTATCACATATTTTCTTTGGGTCGGCAGAGAAGTGGTCTCTTTCATATAATAGCGGCTATTTTCTGTCTCTCCGATTGCTTCGAAATGATTAGCAGCTTTTCTTACAGTTACTTTCCTTCCGATAGTTTTTTTCAATATATTCTTTTCCTCTCTTAATAATTTATCAAGAGAGATACCATATAAATCACTGATCAAAAGAATGGTTTCTATATCGGGAATATTTCTTCCTACCTCCCAGCTAGAAACTGTTGAACGAGAAACGTTTATCAAATCGGCAAAATGTTCTTGTGTCCATCCTTTTTTTTGTCGTTCTTCCTTAATTTTTTTACCAATGTTCATGATATCCACCTCTCAACTTAATTATCTTACGAAAGACTAAAAACACTAGCCATTTTTCATAGAGTCATAAAAATATGATGATACTAATCGTGTCATTGACTTTTTTGCTAATTATAAAAGCTAATTTAATTACTTTCTGTTTTCCCCCACTTTAATTTTTCGATATTTTCTTAATTTTAACAGAAAAAATGAGCAAGGATCTACTTCAAACATATTAAACTTTACAAATTTCCTTCTTTTTCTAATAATGTCCAATTTAATTTTATATTCATTTAAGAAATAAGTCTATTTTTTTCAGAGCGGTTAGAAACACCTTTCAACGTAATTAAAGAAAAGTTAAAGATGGGTTTCCCCAAAACATTCAAAAATAAAAAATCTACCTAAGCAAACCGCCTAGGTAGAGAGCTGACGTCATCAGTCAATTTGTTCTGTAAAAAATCACCTTATTATTTCCTAGCTGCCAAAGCAAGGCGGATAGTCTCATCCACTAATTCTGATTGAGCATCAACCACTGGGAAGCGTTCATTCTTAGTTTCCTCTTGCATTAACGACAACTCTGTACATCCTAATAAAGCAACATCGCACGTTTCAACGTCAATCATTTCTTCTAATATCTCATTATAAAGAGCTGTATTCAAAAAATCATGTTCTTTAATATCCCGGTAAATCAAATCTGTAATCTTTTCTTGAATTCTTTCATTTGGAATAACTGTTTCAAGATTAGAAAACTTGTCCAATTCCTTTTCATAAACTTTAGAATTGATTGTTCCTTCTGTCGCCAGTAACGCCACCCTTAATAAAGGCTTTTCTCCGGCAAATTTTTTCTGAACAGCCTCAACAGCTAACCGGGGCATATGCAGCATAGGAATATCCGTAGCACCAGCTAATTCTTCATAAAAATTATGTGCCGTATTACATGTTAAAACAAAAAAGTCTGGTCCCAGCTGGCTATGCTGGCGAATATCTTCTTTGATTGATATGGCAGGATTTTTATTAGACTTGCCAATCAAATAAGCCGTTCTATCAGGCACAGTGGCATGATTGACCAAAACATAATTTAAATAATCCTGATCAGAAGTTGTGGGTGTCCGTTCATTTAAGACGTGGATAAAGCTTTCCGTCGCCAACGTGCCCATACCGCCTAGGATTGTAAAAAAATTTTTCATAGCACCACTATTTCTTTCTAAAATATTTCTTGAAACGTGAATTATACTGCTGAAACATCCGCTTGACAAGCAAATAGCGTTTGAAAGACATATCCTGTTTATAAAAAACAGTAGAACCGTAATTTCCTTCATTCAAGTATTTCATTGCTGCCTTTTTGTCCGGACCTTCAGTAATATATTCACGGAGAATTTTTTTGGGAACACCGATCCACAATTTATTTCCCATGCCGATCACTGTGTCAGTAAAAGGTTTTTCAAGGACATAATCTTCTACGATATATTTTGCTAGATTATATCCGCCCAATGTAACATAAAAACTGCTTCGACCTTGGCGCAAGTTGATCTCGAACAATTTGTATTCTCCATCACGTACGTCATATTTCATATCGAAATTTGCATAGCCTGTGTAACGGATGCTTTCCAAAAATCTTTTGATTTTCAGACAGACCTCTTCGTTATAGTCAGGCATGATAGCCACATAGTTGCCAATTGCTTCAGGTGTCGGATCTTCAAGCAAGGGATGCCCCATGCACATCATTCTCACTTGATGATGTTGATCCACGTACGCATTAAGGACTCTCATCCGCGAATCATCTCCGGGAATAAAATCTTGAGCGATCATCTCTGACGTATACCCGGCTTGATAAATTTTTCCGATGGTTTCGTCAAATTCTTGTTGTGTATCGATAATAAAAGCTTTCTTCCGACCTACAAAATCGATATCCAGCCACTCCACACTGTTTGCTGGTTTCAAAGCCACTGGAAAATCAAATGGCAGGGAAAGTGTCTTGTTTTCTTCAGCCAGTTGTTTTGTGACAATCAATGTTTTAGGGTAAGGCAAATCATAGCGTTCGCAAGTTTCATAAAAAGATACCTTATTCGACAACAGTGCTTGAGTTTGCAAATCAACTGTGGGACAAACGAACACCTTAGACAGTTCTTCTTTATACTGAGCAATCAGTTCAGTATAACCATCCCCGCAAGGAATCAACAAAAGCTTGCGTGAATCATTCTCATACTTTGTCATTAAATCTCTCATGACCTTGATGAAACTTTCAGACTCATTAAACCCATCATGGGCATGCACATGCACGATTTTACTATATTTTGTTGCCGATAATTCACCCGCTCCGTGAGCTTCTGAAATAATACCGTATTCTTCGTAGAAGGAACGAGCCATTCCATACACATTGATATCACTACCAAGTAAAATCGGCTGGAATTGCTCCTTAACTTCCTTACTCAAGTTGAAACCCCCTTTTCTTCAACCACTCAAAGACCACATCGCCGTCGCCAATATAATCAACTTTTTTGGTGCCGATGATTTGATAGCGATCTGCCCCTTTTCCTGCAATAATGACCACATCTTCAGCCGAAGCATCATCTAAAGCTGCTTCGATAGCTGACTGCCTGTCACTAATTGTTTTGCTCTGAGTAGTACCTGTTAATGATTTTTCAATCACTGCTGCGATTTCCAAAGGATCTTCTGTCCCCGGATCATCAGACGTTAAATAAACATGGTCGATATACTTTGAAATAACTTTCCCAAAACTTAGTCGACGGGTCTGCCCTTTATCCCCAGTGCTCCCGATGACAAGTCTTAACGTACGGTCTGGATATTCATCTGCAATAAAAGACAACAGCACGTCTAAACTTAGATGATTGTGTGCATAATCAATATACACAGGGAAACTATCCTTCACTTGGATTTTTTCCATTCTACCAGGTATCGTCGTCTTTTTAACAGCATCCTTGAAGGTAGAAGTCTCCTTGTTCAGGATAAGCGAGCAAGCCATTAATGCACTTACTGCGTTGGTTTGATTAAAAGCACCCTCAACTTGAATTTCATACGTTTCCGCTAAGTTCAGCTGACTATCATCAACAGTAAAGTTTTTGCTGTCCAGACTTTCAAAATGGATATCTGCTTGTTGGGAAGTTCCTGAATAGGTCCAAAAATCATCCTTATTATATTCACTGACTTCCTTTAGAAAATCAGCATAATCACTGTCCATATTCAAAATCATTTGACGAGAATGATGGAACAACCGACGTTTACAGTAAAAATAATCATCAAAATCAGGATGTTCAATCGGACTGATATGGTCTGGAGAAATGTTTAAAAACACACCAATATCATAAGTCAGTCCATAAACACGTTCTTGTTTATAAGCTTGAGAAGACACTTCCATCACTAAATGAGTGACCCCATTAGTTACCGCTTCACGCATCATGCGGTAAAGGTCTAAAGATTCGGCCGTCGTCAATTCAGAGGTAAATGTGTTATCGCCCCCCAAATGTGTCTCTAATGTCGAAAACAGGGCCGCTTTATTGTCTGTGGCCTGCTGTAAAATAGAATGACAAAAATAAGCTGATGTGGTTTTCCCTTTTGTCCCCGTATAAGCAATAATTTTCAATTCATTTTGAGGATAATCATAGTAATTCATACTCATGATTGCCATAGCTTTGCGAATATCAGTAACAATAATTGCAATACAATTGTCAGATATATTTTCGTAATACTTATCAGACACATAAACTTTTGCACCCTGTTTAATAGCATTCAACAAGTAATCTTCTTTAAAATTCAGTCCTTTACAAAAAAACAAAAAATCTTTTGCCACTTTTCTCGAGTCGTAGGCCATACCGGTCAGAGAAGTCTCAAGAAGTTCTTCCGGTAATTTATAATACCATGAGCCTTCGATGATGATTTCTTTTAAAATATTACTTTGTCGTAAGATTTCTAAACTTGCCTCTAATTTTCTCATCTTATCGCCCTCTTTCATACTTAAAATAGTATATCACATAACCTAAAAATGCTAAACTATTCTTGTAAAACAAAAAGGTTAAGATTATTCTTAACCTTTTGTGTCTAAGTCCTCGTCAATAAAATAAACTTTATACCAAATTAAAAAAGTAAAAATGGTCCAAATTTTACGACGCTCATCGATTTTTTCATTAAAGTTATCATCCAGCAATTGAAGAATTTTATCCTGATGGAAGAACATACTGACAAAGTCAGCTTCAAACAAACTGCGGATGTCTTTGTAAAATTTTTCTTCTCTTAACCAATCTTTTATCGGCACAGGGAAACCTAATTTTTCTCTGTCCGCCCATTCATCTGGCAAATGGCGATTGGCGGCCTTTCTGAAGGCATACTTGGTGTTCTCCTCATTGATCAGATATTTCGTCGGGATTCGCTCCGCCAATTCCATCATGCGGATATCCAATAAAGGTGTCCGGGCTTCCAAAGAATGAGCCATGGTCATCTTATCTGCCTTGAGCAAGATATCTTTAGGCATCCATTGATGAATGTCCAAGTACTGCATTTTTTTGACTTCAGGCAAATCAGGTACTTTTTTATAATGGCGTTGAACAATTTCATTCACACTTTCGCTGTCATGAAAAGGCTCCTTCAAATAGCTTTCCGCTTCTTTTTCATCAAAAACAAAGGCTTGTCCGATAAAAAAGTCTTCCGCAGGAGCTAGTGATTTATATAGATGCATGGACCCTTTAAAATTAGGCATTTTCTTGATAGTACGTGCGAGACGGTAACGTGATTTTTTCGGAAGTTTTTTCAATTTTTCTGCAAACACCCGAACAATTTTGGAACGTGTAGCAAATCCGTAATCCGTATAGCCGGCGAATAACTCGTCCGCCCCTTCCCCTGACAGAACCACTGATACTTTTTCACTGGCTAATTCTGACAGAAAATACAAGGGAACACAAGAAGGATTAGAGGCTGGTTCATCCAAATGGTATTGAATCGTTGGGAACTTTTCAAAAGCCTGCTCTCCTGTGACGACTTTGGAATAATTTTTTAATCCCAGTTTATCTGTCAGTTTTTTTGCTTCATGGGATTCATTGTAACTTTTATCGCCGAAGCCAATGGAAAAAGTATAGTTTGGACGGGTCAAGGCAGTTACAAAGCTGGAATCCACCCCGCTGGACAAGAATGTCCCAACTTCCACATCACTGACCGAATGTGCCGCAACAGATTCTTGCACGGCTTCATCAATCAAATCAATGGCAGTTTCCAGTGTCATATCCTCTTCGCTAAACTCTGCATCCCAGTATTCCGTCAGTTCCATCTTGTCTCCGCGCACAAAGAAGTAATGCCCTTCAGGTATGCGAAAAACATTTTTGAAAAATGTTTCGTCAACAGCAGAATATTGGAAAGTCATGTATGGCTTCAAGGCTTTAGGATTCAATTCCTTCACAAAGTCAGGATGGTCCAAAAAGCTTTTTATTTCTGAAGCAAACATAAACGTGCCATTTTGATGATAGTAATAAAATGGTTTGATACCGAAATGATCTCTTGCACCAAACAATTCTTGTTTCTCACGGTCCCATATTACAAAGGCGAACATCCCGCGCAAATGTTTGACTATTTCAGTACCGTACTCCTCGTAGCCATGTAAGATGACTTCAGTATCAGCCTTAGTTTTAAAAATATGTCCTTTTCCTGTCAATTCTTCACGAAGTGCTTTAAAGTTATAAACTTCCCCATTAAAAATAATGACTTTCGAATCATTTTCACTATAAATGGGCTGACTTCCGCCTTCCAAATCCATAATGCTTAAGCGGCGAAAACCAAAGGCAATCGATTCATCCACAAATTGCCCTGAACTGTTTGGTCCCCGGTGAACGATTCGGTCCATCATTTTATGAACAATTTTTTCCTTATCTTCTATAGAATAATGATTATCTACAAATCCCACAATGCCACACATAAATTTTTACCTCATTTTCGTATTTCTTACTCAGGAAAAGCATGTCCTCCCGAAGTTACAGCCGTTTTATTATAGCATAAATTATTTCATTGATACAGTATGAGAGCCAAGTTTATTGTTGTCAAATTATTTTTTTATGAGACTTCTTTTCATGGGAGTAATGCTTTTTTCCGGCATATATTTTTGGAATATGTTACCCAGTAAAAAACTTCCCTTCGCAGCTATTTGACTGAATCGATCGTTTCCTAGAAGAACCGTCAAAAAGAAACTGAAAATAACTATTGTAACGATTAAAATTATCCCAGGTAAATTCGTACTCCCAATCAGTTCTCTCAGACCTTTTACAACAAATCCATGAAGCAAGTAGATGGTTAATGTCTTGGTGCCATACTTAGTATACCAACGTTTTTTATCTGATATCAAACAGAAAAAACTGAAGACCCCTAAAAAACTTAAACAAAAGACCATCAGTCGAACTGTCGCTCCAAATTCAGGAACCGCCATGAAATCCTCGTAAGCTTTGGAACCAAAGACCCAGTACTTATTGATTTTTTCTAATTTAAAAATGATAGAAAACAGCACTGTCCATAAGGTTATTCCGATAAACTTTGTTATCTTTCCTCTTTGAAAAAAATTAAATGTGCCCACTGGTAAATAATAACCTAGGATGAAATAAGGGAAAAAAACAAACATTCTTTGAAGTGTTAATTCCCTGCCGACAAAGGGCAGATAGCCAACCAGCAAAGATAAAAACAGGCTGATAAGAACCCCAATAACAGGCGGTAGACGATGAAAAATAAAAAGTCCTACTTGCCAAAAAGCCAAGCAAACCAAAAAGACCATTGGGGAGTAATTAAATCAAAGGACATTTTATCATGAATACCCGTCACCCAATAATAAAAAGCATACATATATTGAAATGCAATATACAAAAAAATGTAGCGGCTGAAATTGGTTTTCCATTTCTTTTTATTCACAACACTTTTTGAAAAATAGCCTGAAATCACAATAAAAGCAGGCATGTGAACAGTAAACAGAAAAAAGTAAATATCCTCGTAAATCGCTTTTCCTTCAATGTACGGCTGAAACAAATGACTGAAAATCACCATAACCATTAACCAAAATCTGGCGTTATCAAAATAGCTCTCCCTTGATAAAGGTTTTTCTTTAATCATTGTCAAGCATCACCTCCGTTAGTCAATCCTTCTTGGAAAAATTGGCAACCGATACGACAATTATAAAATGAACAGCGAGTAAAACACCAATTAAACGACAAAAAGGACTAAATAAATTTAGCCGACAGTTTATTTAATGATAAAAGACGATTAAGAAAAGATAAATCAACTCTCCAACTAATATGTTAAGTGAAATTAAAATTTACTGTGCCAACAGAAATTCTTTTTCAGTACTGCTGACATTGAAACCATGGATCAGCTTATTATCAGACATCTTTTTTTGCATCTCATTTAAATCTATTTTCATTGTTTCCTTTCTAAGAAAAAATATAGATAAAAATAGCAAGAAAGAGTGTCAGCCACCCTTTCTTGCCATGCTAATTTTGTTTTCTTTTGTATGTTTCAAAGGAATGAGAATAGTTGTTTTTTTCATCCAAAGTTCCTTCGCTGATATCAATCATCGTCCAGTCATCCCAATTCACTTCTGGGATATAAGTATCTCCCTCAAAGCTTTCATGAATGACTGTCCGGTAAATGATGTCACAGTATGGCAGAAACGAATCATAAACTTTCGAGCCTCCTGTGATAAAAACAATCCCGTCATAATTCTTTTCATAATTAAGAACTTCTGCAATACAATGCATCACAATGACATTGTCAGCCTGATAGTGTTTATCGGTCGTCAGAATAATCGTCTGTCGGTTAGGCAGAGCTCTTTTATTCATCCCTTCGAAAGTGGTACGTCCCATCACAATCGTATTGTTCTCGGTAGTATTTTTAAAAAATTGTAAATCATTGGGAAGATGCCAAGGCATCACATCTTCTTTACCAATTAAACCATTTTCATCTTGTGCCCATATAGCTGCTAACATATCATTTGTATCCTCCCAAAATAACTTGTCGCTAAACTGCAATCGGTGCTTTGATTGCTGGATGCGGTTGATAATTTTCTATTTTAATATCTTCCATTTCAAAATCAAAAAGCGATGTTTTTTCCTGATTTAATTTTAACTCAGGAAAAGAACGAATGTCACGTGATAATTGTTCTTGAACTTGTGCCACATGATTATTATAAATATGGGCATCACCAAATGTATGAACAAACTCTCCCACTTCCAACTGCGCTTCATGCGCAATCAAATGAGTCAACAAAGCATAACTTGCAATATTAAACGGAACGCCTAAAAATACATCTGCACTTCGCTGATACAATTGACAACTTAACTTGCCGTCAGCCACATAAAATTGGAATAATGTATGACAGGGAGGCAAAGCCATGGTCGGGACATCTTCTGGATTCCATGCTGAGACGATCAACCGTCTTGAATCAGGGGAATGCTTAATCATGTCAACCACATCTTGAATCTGATCGATGGTTTCTCCATTCTTAGTCTGCCAATGCCGCCACTGAGAACCGTACACATTGCCCAAGTCCCCATAAGAAGCTGAAAATTCATCGTCCTCCAAAATTTTCTGACAAAATTTATCCTTCTCTTGCCGGTAAATTTCCCTGAATTCTTTGTCTTCCACAGCCCGCAAACCAAAATCTGTCATATCAGGACCTGAGTAATCCGGACTTTTTACATAGCGTTCAAAAGCCCATTCATCCCAAATGTGATTGTTATGCTGAAGTAAAAAACGAATATTAGTGTCTCCTTTTAAGAACCACAACAACTCACTTTTTATTAGACCAAAAGGCACTTTTTTGGTGGTCAGCAAAGGAAACCCTTTTTGAAGATCAAAACGCATTTGATAACCAAAAATACTTTTTGTCCCAGTGCCAGTGCGATCGCTCTTTTCTACCCCTTCGTCTAGTATTTTTTGACACAACTTTAAATAGTTCTCTTCCATTACGAATTCCTCGCTTTCTAGTCCTCCGCAAACTCACTTAAATATTCCCAGCGATCCAATTTGTAGGCGATTTTCCCCTCAACATCATCCACTTGCGTCTGAAGCGTATGAAGCTTTTCAAAATCACTGGTCTGTAAATTCATCTCTTCTTGCAGCTTTTCAAGTTCCTGTTCCAGCTCGTCGATCTCAGTCAGGATAACTTCCCATTCCTTTTTTTCCATGTAACTCAACTTAGTTTTAACAGCTGGCTTCGCTGGACTTTGAAGGTCCGGCTTCTTCTCAGATTTTTTAACTTGTGTCTCCTCTGATTCAGCCTCTAGAGAGTCGTTACTTTCTAAAAAATCGCTCATTGAACCGAAATACTCAAGTATCTTACCATTTCCTTGAAAAACAAGCAATTTTTTCATTGTCTTGTCTAAAAAGTACCGGTCATGACTGACGGCGATGACAGCACCTTCAAAATCATTCAAATAGTCTTCTAAAATTGTCAGTGTATCGATGTCCAAGTCATTGGTCGGCTCATCCAACAGTAAAACATTGGGCTGTGCAATCAGTAGTTTCAATAAATACAACCGCCGTTTTTCTCCACCAGAGAGTTTACGAATCAATGTACCGTGAGAATTTCTAGGAAACAAAAATCTTTCCAGCATATCTGGTACACTCACAACACCATCAGTAGCCGTCCGAACTTCTCCGGCAACATCTTGCAGATACTTGATCATCCGGACATCTTCAGGAATTTCTTCAGTCTGCTGAGTATAATAGGCAAGTTTGACAGTTTCGCCTAGTGTTACGATACCGGAATCCGGTGTCAGTTTTCCAGCCAGTACGTTCAATAGCGTTGATTTTCCAGACCCATTTTTACCAGTAATCCCCAAACGTTCATTTCCCTGAATCAGCAAATTAAAATCTTTTAAAAGGCACTGCCCCCCCATTGTTAATGAAAGGTTCTTGGCTTCAATCACTTTTTTACCTAATCTTGTGGTGCCGATGTTGATATCGACTTGTGCTTTTTCTTGAGATTGATTTAGATTATCTTTTAGTTCGTTAAAACGGCCGATTCTTGCCCGTTGCTTAGTGCCCCGTGCCTGAACACCGGCACGCATCCAGTCTAATTCCTGTTTATATAGTTGTTTTCTTTTATGTTCGGCAGTTAGTTCTGAAGCTTCTCTTTCACTTTTTCGTTCCAGGTAAACTTGATAGTTTCCACGGTATTCATGTAATTTTCCAAATGACAGTTCAAAAATCCGATTAGTAATTTTATCAAGGAAATATCGGTCATGAGTCACTAATAAAATAGCTCCACGGTATTGTTTCAAGTAACTTTCCAGCCACTGAATCGCTTTATAATCCAAGTGGTTGGTTGGCTCATCCAAAAGAAGAAGGTCAGCTTCTTGAATCAAAGCCTGAGCCAGCGCCACCCTTTTTTCTTGACCGCCTGATAGTTCCTTTATTCTTTTAGAAATATCGCTAATCCCCAATTTTTGCAGAATCGTTTTAGCATTAGTATCTGCACTCCAAGCGTCTTCTTTGTTCATCAATTCTTCTGCTTGGATGTATCGTTTTTGAGCCTGAATATTCTGCCCGTCTGCTTCTAATTCTTTCAATGCAAGCTCATAGTGATGCACGGCTCGCAATACAGGAGATTCTCCTGTAAAAATCGCTTGAGCAACGGTGTCCTCACCATTAAATTCAGTCGTTTGGGAGAGATAACTTGTTGTAAAGTCATGGGGATGTTTCATCTCCCCATTGTCAAAGGTATCTTTACCCGCCAACACGTTCAGCAAACTGGTTTTCCCTGTGCCGTTGATACCAATAAGACCGATTCTATCATTTGTATGTATTAGAAAAGAAATATCATCAAACAATAACTTGTCACCGTAACTTTTACTCAAGTTGTCAACTCTTAGTTCTTTCAAGATATCACATCATTTCCATCAATGTCTTTCTTATTTTAACAAATTATCCTTTTTCTCACAATTCAAAAAAAAGAATAAATATTTATAGATAACTTCTATATGATACATCATTTTCATCAGTTAAGACAGTTCTGAAAAACGAAAAAGTTTTGCCGACTAAATCAAGACAAAAAAACTGGAAAGATTCTCCTCTTTCCAGTTTCCGTCTCTATTTAAATTTCTTTACCATAAACACTTTCAACCGTATTGTTAGCATCAATTACGATGTACAAGTGACCATCTTTGCCGATTTTAGTGCTTTGGTATTTGTTATCCAATCCCTCTTGTCCAGGTGTTCCCTTGTCCAGATATGGGAAATAAATCTGCTCTGCTTTCCCATCATCAAATTGAATATCTATTTTTAAAATATCTTCATATTTCAAAGCTCTTTCAAACATGCCCATCTCCAAACCGCCCAGATTGATATCATCTGTTTGAACATGGTCGGCTTCTTCAAACAATTCTATCTTAATGCCTTCACAAGGTCTGATTTTTTGGAAATCTCCTCCGTTGATTCTGCCATAACTTGTAGTTACTTGCTTGATCCAAAGATCTCCGATGAACTCTCGTTGAATTGTCCATGTTTCACCATTTCTAAAATAAAATTTAAACGCAGTCATCTCTTTTGTCATTGTTCTGGCTCCTTCACAATTTATATGTTCATAATATCACAAAGATTTTAAATTACAATATCTTTGTGAAAAATATCATCTTATTATAATTTTTCTAAGAATCTCTGGCGATTGACAGCGACACGCTGATGCGTGCCGGAAGCAATCAATGTCTTTTTTTCATAAACTTTTACTTGAAAATCAAATCTTCTTTTTTCGTGTTTGAGCAGTTCGGCCTCAACTTTTACAGTTGCACCTATACGACTTGCTTTTAAGTGTTCTATCTGAATAAAAATACCGACCGTTGTTTCATCAGCCGACAATAATTCCAGAACCATGTCCTTACAAGCATTTTCGGCAAACCCAATCAACGCAGGTGTTGCCAGCACCTCTAAATCACCAGAACCAATAACCGATGCTGCATGATTTTTTTCGACTAAATAATCTTTTTTATATGGCTTCACTTACTATCCCCCCTCTCTGAAACGTATTGCATCAGCCTTTGGGAGTCGTTGGGCAAGTCTTTAAGGATAACCTTTTCTTCAACTTCTTCCAATAATTCTCCTACCCAAGGTCCAGGTTTTTTCTTGGTTGATGCGAGAATATCCGCACCGCTGATCGACAGATCTTTCAGAGAATGAATCGTCAGCCCGTCATAGCAAGCCAAAGCCTCTGATAGCCTCCCTGTCTGATTAGTCAAAGCCAACATTTCTTCTACCATGATGACTTCTTCCCGTGACAAAGGATATACTGTCAAAGGAGTCCAAAAATCATGTAGCCGGTAGTGATACGCAGGAAGAATCGTTCCTACAGTTTTGATTAACTGATTGGAAAGTTTCCATGCTCTCAAAAAACGATTGACTTCATTTTCCTTTAAGTTTAGAAAATAGGCAATAATCGTCCAGATAACTGCTTCTTTCTTTATCTCTGTTTCTGGGAGAGTCATCAATTTAGTCAATCCAGTCAGATGATTAGAAAAACCGGGGCAAGACTCATAAAGTCCACACTCTAAAAAGGGTGTCAGTCCGATACTTCTTTTACTTTCTGACATTAATTTAATAAACTCAATTTGAATACGCTCCACAGATATATGATGTAAAAGTGCGTGATGATCCTTAATAGCAGCCAGAGTCTGTTCTTCGATTGAAAAACCCAGTTGGCTGGCAAAACGTACCGCACGCATCATTCTCAGCGCATCTTCATGGAAACGTTCCTGCGGTTCCCCTACGGCCCGGATGATTTTCCTCTGCAAGTCTGCCTGTCCGCCGAACAAATCGATCATCTGTCCTTCAGTAGTCATCGCCAAAGCATTGATAGTGAAGTCTCTTCGTTTCAAATCATCAGCTAATTTTCTTACAAACACCACTTCGTCAGGACGTCTAAAATCTTGATAGCCTGATTCCGTCCTAAAGGTGGTGATTTCATATTTATTTTGATGATAAAGAACTAAAACAGTCCCGTGTTCTATGCCCACATCAATGGTACGGGGGAAAATGCCTTTGATTTCTTGCGGGAAAGCGTTCGTAGCAATATCAATATCATGAATTGGTGTACCGAGTAATAAATCCCGTACACATCCACCCACAAAATAAGCTTCAAATCCAGCTTCTCTGATTTTATTCATCACAGGAATTGCTTGTTCAAACTCAGTCGGTAACTTGTGTCCCATGACGTTGTCCCTCACCATCCATTTCTAAAGTATCGTTTTTGTCTTTTCTTTCAAAACGATCCTTATCTCTTGTCTGAAATTTTCTCATATTGTCATGAAAAACTTCCGTTAAATCTATCTCTAAAGAATTAGCCATAATAATAGCGGCGATCAGCACATCTCCGATTTCTTCACCAATTGACTGGCTGGGTTCTTCAGGCTTTTTTTGTTTATCTCCGTACACGTGATTCAATTCCCGAGCCAACTCACCGACTTCTTCAGTCAGTGTAGCCAGCAGGGACATGGGTGGAAAATAACCTTTTTCAAATTGACGGATATACAAGTCAACTTCTTTTTGAAGCTGCTGAATCGTTAACTCGCCATTCTTTTCTTTCAAAAAAGCACCCCTCTCACATACTTCTCCATTCTATCAAAAGCAGTTACTTTTATAAAGAAAGCTGCACTGGAAGAAACAAAGCTTTGCTACCACTGCGAATTTGCTTTTTATCAGTCTTCAAGTAAATATCCGCTTAATTTCTCAAACAGTTTGACGTCCTTTTTTTCCAATGCTGCGTCTAATTTAAGACGAATTTGCTTTTCGTGAAATTCTTTTTCCAATCCATTTAAAAACTTATCCATTTCATCGGAAGAATAATCCAAATCATAAACATTCCAAGAATAATGGGGGTTATCTTCTAATACCCCAAGATAAAGTTCATTTTTCCATTGATCCTTGAATAAAAACTCTACAAATAAATCATATTGGGAATTCATCCTGATTTCATGAAATATTTGCTCCGCATTGTCAAAATCAATCGTATACTTATACATTTCAAAAGGCGGCAGATCAAACGTGTTGTCTGCAAACCGAAGACCTCTCGGGGTAGTCTCTGCGTGTTCGACGATTCTTACTTTTTCTAAAATATTTTCATGACCCATCAGATAATCAATCAGCCAATATGCCTCTCGTTCTCTGAACGGCACATTTTCCATCACCCACTGCATGAATTGTTTCTTTGTCTCCAGATTAATCATGATTATTCATCCTATTCTTCAAGTAAATCATAAATTTCAACGTCGTCAGGGACTAACGTAATATACTGACGAAGAATGTTGTCTGCTTCCCCTATCTTTCCTTCTTCTCTCAGAAACAGGCCAAATTCTTTCATAAACTCAGGATCATCCGCCAGACCCTCATAAGCTTTTTGATATTGTTTTGCGGCTTTTTCGTATTCTTCTAACCCGTAATAAGCCTTTGCTAAACTCCAATGTCCCTGAACATTCATCAACTCTTGTCCTTCTTCCAGCAAGTCCAGCACTTCTTCGTACTTTTCCTGAAACAGGAACAAATTGCTCAATTTGATCAATGTAAGTTCGGCATCTTCTTCGATTTTCAAAGCATCGAGCAAATACTCTTCTGCTTCGTGCAAACGGTGGTACTGAAAAGCAAAATCAGAAGCTAAGTGATAAAGGGAAAGGTCATAAGGATTTTCTTTTAAGCCTTCTTTAAGGACTTCTTCTGCTTCTTCTAATTGATTTTCATCTATCAGTGCACTGGCCAACGGCACGTAAACATTCAAATAGGTGTCCCCCATTAAACGAACTTCTTGCAACAAGGGGATTGCCTTATCTCTCTCCCCTAATTGAACATAAAGAAGGGCTAAAAAATAGAGCACATCATCTGAACGTTCATGAGCGAGTTCTTTTTCAAAAAGAGTTACAGCAGCGTCAAATTCTCCTATCTGACTGTAAATCATAGCTATTTTTTTCGGTATCCTGGTCTGGACGAACTCTTCATAGCCTTCTTTGATTAATTGCTGGTAATACGCTAAAGCTTTGGAGTATTTTTCCATTTCAAAATAGAGTTCCCCCAACGCAAACTTGATTGCCGGTTCATCAGGGAGTATCGTTAAAGCTTCTTTTAACTTGCTCTCGCTGATTTCCGGTGCTTGGATAGCCCAATATAAGTCCGCCGCTACTAACAAGCTCTCTGGGTAGCCAGGATCATCTTTTCTCACATGGGATAAATAATCCAAAGCCAAATCAATCTCATCTTCTTCTATGGCAATTTCTGCTAAAGATATATTTAATGTTGTCTGATTGGGATATTTTTGATTCAGTTGCAGAAAAATCTTCTTTGCTTCATCTAAAAATCCCATCCGAAACAATGCATCTCCGAGACTTTCTAAAATTTCCTCATCGTCAAAACGCAACGCTTGTTCGAGAAATATTTCGCTTTGGACGTAGTCATCATTTTCTATCGCCGCTAACATCTTTTCACTATATGCTGTCATTTCCTCACCTCTGCTACACACTATTATAAACTAATCAGGGGAAATTAGCACAAAGTAAATCTCAATCCCCTTCTTAGGTGAAATTCAAGACAAAAAGAAAAAACTAGCCTGCGAAAACTGTCTAGTCTTTCCAGCATCTACGAAACTCTGTCTATTCATTTTCTAATATCTTTGTATAATAAAAATATTTAGTTCGTATTTAGGGGAATTAACATGAAGGAATTTTATAAAAAACATCGTATGGAAATCACAATTATTACTGTATTATTGATTAATCTTTTTATTGACTTATATCAAGGTAAAGCTACTCCTATTAATATTATTTTTTCTGTAATCTTATGTGGCTATATTTATTTTTCATGGTATAGAACAATGTAAAAAAGCCGACACTATATCAGATTTTTCATAGTCATAATTATCGTAAACAATCACAATTTTCTCTAATATACTTTAGTTGCGCTGTTTTTAATCCCTTGTTATTGGTATAATTTATTTAAAATCGGAGGGATGTTCACATGGATACACTTCGAACTGGCATCAGTTTTGGTACAGCTCTTGCCATGATAATTTCTTACTCAAATTGGAAAAGTATTTCTTGGGCAATTATTCACGGTATTTTTGATTGGTTATATGTCATTTATTACGCAATTAAATATTAATTATTAAAGGAGCCGAAGAGGCCTCCTTTTTTATTACGTTACAAAATCAGTACTCTTTGTCGTTTATAACCCGTTTCTTATTCTTTGTGATATACTTTTTTTATAAGGAGTTGATCATATATGCCTGATAAAAACAATAACGATAAAGAATCATACGCTACTTTAGCTTTTACGTTTGGCCCTGGATTTGGTATAGCACTCGGAATAACTTTTGGAGTTCTTTATGATAATTTAATTAATGGTATGCTGATAGGTCTAATCATAGGATCTTTTGTTGGCCTTATGATTTACCTTCTCATTGAAAAATAATCCTTTTCTAGTAGTAATTGACCCTCACGATTAGATATAGTAATCACCATTATTTTTCTAAATTCTTTCTGTTTTACATTCCTTTATCTATATACTAAACTCGGTAAATAATATGATGAAAGGTCGGTGGTTTTATGACTGTTTATTTTTACGGTTGTATAACATTAGATGGATACCTTGCAGATGAAAGCAATAACTTAGATTGGCTATATCAAACAGGTTCTGTTAAGGAAACAAACTATGATGAGTTTTATGAAAAAATAGATGTTACAATTATGGGGAAAAAAACATATGATGAAATAGCAAAAATGGGCACTGACCATCAAATGTATCCCACTACTAAAAACTATGTTTTCACGCACACAAATCTATTACCAATTGACGGATTTATCCCTGTATCAGGTAATGTTGTTGAATTTGTTAAAAATATTGAACCGTCTAAAAATATTTGGATAGTTGGTGGCAATCAAATGTTAGCACCGCTACTTGACAATGATATGGTTGACGTAATGATAATACAAATTGCCCCCGTACTTTTAGGAAATGGTATTCCTTTATTTACACAGAAAAGTGATCTCAAAAGGTTTTCCCTAGAAAAATTAAACCACTATGGACAATTTGCAGATCTAGAATATAGAAAGATTTAATTAACTGATTCTTTTGACAAGTTATTAAAGTAGCTTGTCTTTTTACTTTCAACTATGATAGAAATTTATGATTAGATACAGTAATCAGCTTTTTCCTCTGGCAAAATATTCCAAAAGTATTTATTTCTTCCTCGTAGATGTTATAATTTGCTCAAAGGAGGTGAATAATTTGAAAAATAAACCTGTTGGTATTTTTCTTATTATTGTTAGTGTTCTAATTTTGCTTTTTTCACCTAGTTTTGTCTTTCCGCAACTAGGAGAAGGCAGTTACGATCACGGAGAATATTATCTTAAAATTATTGTAAACTTTACAAGACTGGTCTTAATTTCAAGTATCTTTTCTATTGTTGGCATTAAACTATATTTTAAAAAGTAGTGTGCAGCCTCTAAAAGCCGGTTAACGGCTTTTCATTTTTTTAATCAATCAAAACAGTGGAAATTAAACCTCACTTTCGATTACATTGAATAATGACAACCTTTCAATTTTACATTTATCCATCTAGATTAATCAATCGTATTTTCTTAATATAAGTTGATTTTGTATATTTGTTATGCGAAAATAGTCGTATTGAATAGAAATCAAAGGAGCTTCCTTATGAAAACAAAGTTATTATCATCAAGTTGGTCAGCAGAGAGTTTAGAAACAAAAATGAACAATTTTTTATCTTATCTAGAAGATAATGGAAATGAAGTTATTGAAATACAATATAGTCCTACAATTTTTTCATACCAAGCGATGATTGTTTATAAATAACCCCTGAGCAGATTCACTGCTCTTTTTATTTTCCAATTATGATAGATAACCAAACTCCCTACCTATCACACGCGCATATAGGCATTTCCGTCTATATTCACCGTTTATAGATGTGAAAGACGTTGTCATCGCACAAAGCATAAACATTCAGTGACATCAATTTTATTGAGAATAAATATCTTGAAAAGGAAGAACTGTCTGCCCTCTTGTCCCGTCAAAGAAAATCTAGGGGAACTCATAGCTATGCTATTTTATTAGAATTTATGGCGTTAACCGGTTTAAGAATTGGAGAAGCCATCAGTTTAACTCATGAAAACTATTTAAAAGCTGATAGAGCTCTTTCCGACACCGGGACATTAAACTATCAGTTCGAATATAAGAAAGGCCTAAAAGGACCTGCAAAGACCTTAAAATCACATCGGGTCGTTGATCTAGATGATAGATGCGTTGAATTGTTAGATGAAATGATTACATACAACGAAGAAAAAGCTTTAAACGATAGATACTCTAATAGAGGTTTTATATTTACCTCGAGGACTGGTGTGCTAATACAAGTTAATGCTTTTAACTTCTCATTAATGAGGACAGCTAAAAAAATAGAAATATAAAAGAATCTAGTATCACACATTTTTAGACACACCCGCATTTCTATGTTGGCTGAAATGAATATCCCTCTGAGAGCAATCATGGACAGAGTTGGTATGATGACGAAAAAAACGCAACAAATTTACACTCACGTTACCAAAAAAATGAAAGTTGATATCATTAATAAATTGAATCAATTGCCCTCTTTGATTTAAGTTGCCCCTTTTCTGCCCTTTTAATTAAAACAACTTGCAATCAAAAAAAATAAAGAGTGAGAAAGCTTGTAATATCAAGCAAATCTCACTCTTGTTTTTATATCATTATTTTACAGCATCTTTTAATGCTTTACCTGGTTTGAATGCAGGTACTTTGCTTGCTGGGATGTCGATCTCCTCGCCAGTCTGTGGGTTACGACCCTTACGTGCTGCACGGTCGCGTACTTCAAAATTACCAAAACCGATAACTTGTACTTTTTCACCGTCAGATAAGAAATCTTGAACAGATGAGAATACTGCATCAACAGCTGCTGTAGCATCTTTCTTAGTTAAGTTAGTCTTTTCTACAACTTTTTCAATCAATTCTGCTTTGTTAGCCATGTGTTTGTTTCACCTCCGCAAATTATAAGATGTTGCCATCTTTTTGTTTCTAAAAACTAAAGGTCGAAAAATTGACGAATCAATATTTCATTATCAAAGATATCACAGAAACATTGTCTTATCAAGGAATTTAACCGTTTTGTTGGAAATAATTAAGAAAGATATGGATTTGATTAAAATTTTGTTTTTATTTTCTTCGTCGCGGAATAATGTGTATCGGTGTACCTTCAAAAGGGAAGGCCCGCCGGATTTGATTTTCCAAAAAACGTTTATAAGAAAAGTGCATCAGCTCTTCTTCATTGACGAATATCACAAAAGTCGGCGGTTTTACTCCTACTTGCGTGGCATAAAATATTTTTAAGCGTGTGCCTTTATCTGTGGGTGTAGGATTGATGGCTACCGCATCCATAATAACATCATTTAGAACAGATGAAGAGACCCTTAAATTCTGATTCATGCTGATAGATTCAATCATCTCAGGCAACTGGGACAATCTTTGTTTAGTCACCGCAGAAACGAAAATCATCGGCGCGTAATCTAAATATTTAAACTCTTCACGGACCTTAGTTTCAAATTCTTTCATCGTATTCGTATCTTTTTCAATCAGATCCCATTTATTAACCACAATGAGTATCCCTTTTCCCGCTTCATGGGCAAAGCCAGCAATACGCTTGTCGTACTCTCTGATGCCCTCCTCAGCGTTTAAAACCATCAAGACGATGTCTGAGCGGTCAATCGCACGCATAGCACGCATCACACTGTATTTCTCAGTGCTTTCATATACTTTTCCGCGCTTTCTCATGCCAGCTGTGTCGATCATGACAAATGGCTGACCACTTTCTGATGTGAATGCCGTATCCACTGCATCCCTAGTTGTTCCTGCTATGTCAGAAACAATGACCCGTTCTTCTCCTAAAATAGCATTGATCAAGGAAGATTTCCCCACATTGGGGCGACCGATCAAACTAAAACGGATAATCCCATCGTCAACATCTTCCGCCTCATCTTTAAAATGCTTCACTGCTTCATCGAGCAAGTCACCTAGACCTAAGCCATGACTTCCCGACACTGGATAAGGCTCTCCTAAGCCTAAAGAGTAAAAATCATAAATGTCTGCCCGCATTTCAGGGTTATCCACTTTGTTCACGGCTAATAAGATTGGTTTTTCAGTTCTGTGAAGGAGGCGTGCAATCAATTCATCAGCATCGGTCACACCTTCTCTGCCGCTTGCTACTAAAATAATGACATCTGCCTCATCCATGGCTATTTCAGCTTGATATCTGATTTGTTCCATGAAAGGTTCGTCACTGAGCTCTATTCCGCCTGTATCAATGATATTAAATTCTCTGCCTAGCCATTCGCCCACAGCGTAGATTCGATCCCTAGTAACCCCAGGAGTGTCCTCCACAATCGAAATTCTTTCCCCTGCAATACGATTAAACAATGTAGACTTTCCCACATTAGGTCTGCCTACGATTGCGATTGTTGGATTCGCCATTCATTTAACTCCTTTCTCCTGTGATAATAACCTTAAACATACATAAAATAGTCCAAGCTTGATTTAACCTAAAGCCTGACTATCTTAGAAAACTATCACTATTCATATTGTATACTGCACCATTGTAGTTTACCTAAATGAGCGGCTTCATGCAAGAAAATTCTTTCTTCCACACAAAAGCACCGCATGAACCATGCGGTGCTTAACTGAATGATTATTCCTTATCTTCGGTAATATCAGTTAATTGTTCTCCTACAATGTCCCCTAGGGTGAATCCTGACTCATCCTCTTTTTCGAATGTTTCATAAGATTCTTCCACAGGTTCTTCTTTTTCTTCCAAAGCTTTGATACTTAAAGCGATACGATGTTCTTCAGGTTTGATTTCCAAAACTTTGACTGTTATTTCTTCACCTTCTGTCAACACCTCATGAGGGGTCGCAATATGTTTGTGAGAAATTTGCGAAATGTGTACCAAACCTTCCACACCTGGGAAAACTTCAACGAAAGCGCCAAAACTTGTCAAACGTTTGACGATACCGTTAACCACTGACCCTACGGCAAGTTTATCTTCTATGCCGATCCAAGGTCCTGGCAAAGTAGCTTTGATTGAAAGAGAAATTCTTTCATTTTCTGCATCAATGGAAAGAACTTTTACTTCCACTTCTTGACCGGCATTTAAGACATCAGAAGGTTTTTCAACGTGAGTGTGTCCAATTTCTGACACGTGGACTAATCCGTCGATACCTCCCAAATCAATAAATGCACCAAAATCAGTCAATCGTGCCACAGTTCCTTTAATAACAGAACCTTCCTCAATCTCATCTAGCAATTCTTTTCTTTGTTCAGCCTTTTCAGCTTCAACGATGGCTTTGTGAGAAAGAATCAGGCGGTTTTCCGATGGCTCGATTTCAACAATTTTAAAGGTCATTGTCTTGCCTTTGTAATCAGAAAAGTCTGATACATAATGATCCTCAACCATGGATGCCGGTACAAATCCACGGACGCCAGTGTCTACAACCAAGCCGCCTTTTACAACATCTGTAACTGGTGCTTCAATCGTATTCCCTGCTTTGAAATCTTCTTCGATTTCTTCCCACACTTTTTTGGCATCCAAGCGGCGTTTAGACAACAAATAATTTCCGTTTTCTTTGTCTTTTCCGATTGTAGTAATTACAACCAAATCTAAAATGTCGCCGACCTTCACAAGCTCGTTGATGTCTTCAACAGGAAAAGTTGACAATTCTTTTAAAGGAACTACCCCTTCTTCTCCAGTACCGATGATTCCGACAAGCGCTTGCTTATCTTCAAGCTGCAGTACCTCTCCTTTGATGACGTCGCCAATCTTCACCTCTTGAACACTTTCGAGAGCATCCAACATTGAAGTATTCTCCGTTTGTTCTTTTTCAAATTCTGACATGACTAATGGCCTCCTAACCAACAAAAAATTTCTATTTACATTGTATCTTATAAATCGTGGGATATCTAGTAATACCCTAGTTTTTTTGAAAAACGCTTTAAATTTCTATGATTTTTTCGATTTCTGACACAACTTCTTCAATAGTCATACCAGTTGTATCGATTTTTACAGCATCTGCCGCCTGAACTAACGGCGAATTTTTCCGATGGGAATCTTTATAGTCCCTTTCAGCAATTTCACGTTTTAAAGTCTCAAAATCTACTGTCATCCCTTTGGAGATATTCTCTTCATATCTTCTTCTGGCACGTTCTTCCACGCTGGCCACTAAAAATATTTTCAGTTCCGCCTTTGGCATGACAGCCGTCCCGATATCCCGTCCATCCATCACAACACCGCCGTCAGCCCCCATCGCTTGCTGTCGGGCAACCATTTCTTCTCTGATTTTTTTATGAGCTGAGACCTCGGACACATTATTTGTTACCACATCTGCTCTAATTTCTTCAGTGACATCCTCTCCATTCATCCAAACTCGCTGCTGAGATAAATCTTCAGAAGTAAAGCTGATCGTCATTTTTTTCAGCAACGAAAGAATTTTATTTTCATCTCCTGGATCAAGTTGTGCCTTTAATACTGCGTATGTCAGAACACGGTACATGGCACCTGTGTCCACATAAATATAATTCAATTTTTGTGCCAGCAATTTAGCTACCGTACTTTTCCCCGCAGAAGCAGGGCCGTCGATGGCTATACTTATTTTTCTCCTCATTAAAATCCCCTTATCTTCTCGCCTTTCGGTTAAAAAAAAGCCGTTTTCACGGCTAAATTTTATTGTACTTTTAACTGTTGACCTATGGAAACTTCATCCCCGCTCAGTCCATTCATCTGCTTTAATTGCTCTACTGTCAAACCGTTATTCAAGGCAATTCGATATAAATTTTCCCCAGCTTGAACAACGTGTACTCCTCCTGCTGGGGTTTCCGGTGACTGATTAGCAGGTGGTTCCTGAACCGGAGGCTGATTTTCTTCCGGCGCTGGTGTTGGCGTTGGTTGCGCTGGCGCTTCTTCCGGCTTTGGAGCTGTTTCTGTTGTTTCAGTTTTTTGGGTAGATTCAACAGTCTTTTTAGTACTGCTGACAGAAGACTTGATTTCGATTTTATCTTCTTTCTTGGCAGCCGGCTTTCTATTATCTGTTGCCTTGACAAAGATAAAGATCACCAATAATGCGATAGCCAGCAACATCACAACTAATAGAGTAATAAAGCCTGCGTTCCCCTTAGACTCTTTGCCCTTATTTCTCTTTTGTGTTCTGGAAGCATTTGAATCATATTCCGTTTCATATATCGGTTGTTCCCATGGTTTTTTTTCGTTGTCATTTTTATCCACAATAATTCCTCCTTGTAGATTAATTATCTAATCTAGCAAATGGTTTTCATAACTCCTATCCATCTTACAATATTTCGGTACAAATATCCAATCCTAAAATAAATTTTTTAAGATTTCTTTTGATTTCTCTAGTTTTGAATACTTTTTATTTGAATCTGGCGACATCAGACCGATAGGAAAATCTGATATTTCCCGATGACAATTATCACAACAAATTTCTTGCTGAACCGTCGAAGTTTCAGAAAAATAAGACAAGATTTTCTCACGTCTGCATCCATCCGTATCTAAATAATCTTCCATGCGGGCAAGTTTCTCAGCCTTTTCTTCTACACGTTTTTTGATTTTTTCTTGAAGATTTTCAATAGAGTGATTCTCTGACTTAGAAAAGTCATACCACTTTTTCTGTAATTCAGAAAAATGATCTAAAACAATACTATCATTATTTTGAGTGAGGGGCACTAGATGAGTAAAGTCATTGATTTCTTTTAGCAATTCTTTTTGGAAATATTGGTGTACTTTCTGATCTTGTGCCATATATAAAACAACGGAAAGCGTCTGTAAGCCATCACGACCTCCCCTGCCAGATTCTTGGATAAACGCTTCAAGACTATCAGGAAGCTGATAATGAATCACATAGCGAATATTCGGTTTGTCAATCCCCATCCCAAACGCACTGGTTGCAATCAAAACATCTAATTCATCGGCTAAAAACTGCTGCTGAATAGCTGAACGCTCCATGCTAGTCAAACCCCCATGGTAATAAGCTGTTTTGAGTGTGGTGTTTCCCGAGAGATAGAGGCTGACCTCTTCGGTGTCTCGGCGGGTGTTGCAATAAATCAACCCGGGGCCAGAATATTTGGAGCAAAAAGACTGCAGCCATGATAATTTTTCTTCTACTGTTGACAGCTTTTCAACATGATAAAAAATATTTACCCGATTGACGGTTTTTTGGACTAAGTCGATTTCCTGCCCTAAAAAAAGTTTTTGACGAATATCTTCTTTCACAACTTCTGTGGCTGTAGCAGTCAGTGCCAAAACTTTTTTCACACCCAGATGCTGGATAATGGAGGCCAGTCTTTCATAGTCAGGACGAAAATCGATCCCCCAAGTAGAGACACAGTGGGCTTCATCTACGACAAAAAGTCCTACGTCTAACTGTCTGATTCGCTGAAGTATTTCTTCCTGAAATAAAGATTCAGGCGTGATAAAAATAAATTTGTACGCCGCAATATGTGCTAAAACCCACTGCTTTTCTTGGTAAGTTAACTGACTGCCAAAAGCGACTGCTTGTTTTTCCCCTGTTCGCTGTAACTGCCGGACTTGATCTTCAATCAGTGAAAGAAGTGGAGACACAACGATGGTGACTCCAGAAAGCAAATAACTAGGTAATTGATAACAAAGGGATTTTCCGGTGCCAGTAGGCAATATTGACAACACATTGTTTCTAGTTAAAATTTTCGTGATCGTTTCTTCTTGTCCTTTTTTAAAAGAAGAAAAACCGAAACGCTGTTTTAACACCTGTTGGATTTCTTCATTCACAAGAGGTCATCCTCCCTTTCACTCGCCAGATTTGATACAATCTCATCTCAAAAAATGACACCTCAGGATACAATTCTTGGATGACAGAAATTTTCCAATCTCTCACATCAGGAGATGACTTTTCGATTTTGAAAAACATTTCTTTTATTTCAGGAGTCAGTACATCAAAAAAAGGAAATTTTTCATCAATGATGGCAAACTCGATCAAATGATCTAAAACCGTACTTTCCTTCAACCGCCTATGTGCAATCAATTGATCAATTTTTTTGACTTTTAAATACAATTGATAAGTTTGATAAGCACTTTGATTATAGTTAGGCTGCCTAACCAGCTGATATAAGCTATTCATGAGAGGATATGTCTCTGGTGAACCCGCCACAATCGTCATGACCCAATGAATACAATGGCGCTGAAATAAGGTTAATTCAAATTCATTCAGTCCCAATAAACTTCCAAGCTGGTGGTAAGTTTTGCCGATGACATCTGCGCCAGTCAGCTGATTGGTTAAAAAATCACCTTCTAACTCCGGCAACGTTTCGATTAATTGGTGCCATTCCGCTGAAAAAGCCTGAATAAAATCTTCCTTGGATTGTCTTTCAAGCTGGTGAGCCAGCCATTTTTTAAGCTGAAAATGTTTGTACGGACTATTTTCTACTGGCGGATAAGATGAATTTCCTGCCTTTAATTCTGCTGTCACTTGAGTAGAAAATAACAGCAAATCAAAAAAAGACTGCCATGATTTACCATAAACAAAGTGATTCAGCTTATCGTAATTTATCATATCGCCATCGGCTAAATATTTTCTTCCCTCTTGGGTTATCTCTGCTTTTTCATCTTTAACAGTTAAAAAGTTTTTCTTTGTTAGTTGATGCACCGATTGCTGGTACACTTGTCTGTCTAGTTTAGGCAATAAGCCAAAGTAAGGCAGTTGACCGTAAAAGTGCCCGTAACATAAAATAGATGAGGTTCTCTTACCAATTAAAAGCTGATACAGAGTACCGATTCTTGCCTTGTAACCGTGAGTGAAGAGAGTTAAAATAAATGTATCAATACTCATTGTCATTGAAATACCTCTTTTAAGGTGATGTAATTGTTAACTAGAATTATACCAGAAAATTGTATTGCCTGTGGTCTCTGTCAGATCAAAGCACCTGATATTTTCGATTATGATGCTGAAGGTATCGTAATCTTTAAAAACGATCCGGAAGTTTTGAGTCAAATGATTCCCAGTGATCTGGAAGAGCAGTGCATGACTGCTTATAAAAAATGTCCCACAAGAGCAATCATTATCGAAAAAGAAAAGGCGACACCCACTAACTAATATGGGTACCGCCTTTTTTGGTTTTTATTGTAAATGATGACTTAAATTTTGTTTTTTCTCCAGCCAAGGCAACAAGTTCTTGCGAACAAGTATAAAGGCCGTGCTGACAATGACCGCTTTGATTAAATTAAACGGCAAGACACCGAACATAATGTAAGAAGCCAGCGTCCCGGGTAATTGGAACCCCATAAATTTAGCATACACAGGCAAGATGAAACTGTAGTTTGAGAACATCATCACCCCAGTCATCAAGAATGTTCCTAGAATCAATCCTCCTGCAAGGTGTTTAGTAGATGCTTTTTTATTTGATAAGAAATAAACTGGCAGCACGAAAGAAATTCCGGCTAAAAAGCTCGCCAAATCCCCTACCATATTAGGAATACTTACTCCTGTAGTTAAAAAATGCAAGGTCGAACGAACGGCTGCAATCCCTATAGCGGCGAAAGGTCCAAAAATGTAAGCCCCAATCAATATGGGAATCTCACTAAAATCGACTTTCATAAATGCATAAGCAGGTATCACAGGAAACGATAAAAACATCAAGACATAGGCAACTGCACCCAGCATGGCAATACCTACCATGCGTTGAATCTTACTTTTTCTCATACAACTAATCCTCCTAAAAGGATTCATCTCCACCGAACTTTAACATCTGATAGCTTATCAAGTATAAATTTCAATAAAAAAAGCCATTTTCTATCCACAGGCAGAAAATAGCGAGAAATCTTACTTGATACTTCATCAAATAAGCCCAATCCTCTTTATACCAGACTATACTGTCGGTTTTGGAATTACACCAAATCAGCTATTTCAAAAAGAAATAGTTCGTGGACTATCACCACCGGTCGGGAATCACACCCTGCCCCTGAAGACGAACCTTAATATTTAATTACTCTCATACTATAACAAATTTTTTTACCATAGACAAGCCTTCTGTTTCATGCCATCTACTAAATACTACATAATACTACATGGTGGATTGATTCAGCATATCTCTGACTTCGTTTGCAGACAAACTCCGGTACTGACCGGGAGACAAACCAGACAAATCTAATGTTCCTAGACGCTCTCTTTTTAATTTCATCACCGGGAAACCGATGGCATCAAACATTTTTTTCACTTGATGATTACGTCCTTCGTGGATGGTCAGTTCCACAATCGCCGTTTCTGCTTTTTTATCTCTTGATAAACCCCACGCCTTAGCAGGAGCTGTTCTGCGTCCGTCAATTTTGATTCCTTTTTCAAGCTTCATCAAGTCCTTTTGACTAGGCAGACCTTTAACTTTAGCTACATAAACTTTAGGCACTTCATTTTTTGGATGAGTGATTTTATTCATAAACTCTCCATCGTTAGTCAGCAATAATAACCCTGAGGTGTCATAATCTAGACGACCCACAGGAAAAATCCGTTCTTTGACGCCAGGCAGCAAGTCTATGACGACTTTGCGTCCCTTATCATCACTCACTGCCGAAATAACTCCTCTTGGCTTATAAAGCAAGAAATAAACATTTTTCTCTTTGGTTAGGGGAATCCCGTTAACTTCAATAAGATCTTTTTTGGTAACCTTGACCCCCATCTCGGTAATAATCTTTCCATTTACTTTTACCGCACCTTGAGATATCAATTCTTCTGATTTTCTACGTGAGGCAACCCCGCTTTGAGCTAAAACTTTTTGCAGACGTACTTCTTCCATTTATTTACTCACCTATTCCTTCTTCTATGTCATCTTTTATCTGAGCAGGTCCTTCTTTATCCAAATCAGAGGCTTCTTCAATAGATGAATCATCAAATTTGCTCACGATTTCCTCAAAACTCTCTGCATCATGAATTCCTTGACCTTCAAGTTCTTTTTTAAACTTGTCAAAAAATAAATCACTTGGAAGCTCATGTATCAACTCAGCTTCCATTTCTTTTACTGACGGCAAATCATTGATAGTTTCCAAGCCAAAATAATTCATAAAATAAGTGCTTGTTCCGTATAAAATAGCCCGTCCGGGAGCATTCACACGTCCTTTTTCTTCAATCAGCTGACGTGCTAATAATTTTTGTACAGAGCCAGTGGACTGAACCCCGCGGATCTCATCGATTTCCATACGAGTCACCGGCTGCTTATAGGCAATAATCGAAAGTGTCTCTAAAGCTGCCTGAGATAAGTGATTCGACATCGGGGACTGGGCATATTTTTTTAATAAATCAGCACATTCTTTTTTAGTCGATAAGATAAACTGGTTGCCTACTTCCAAAATATGCAAAGCACAATCTCTATCTTTCTGATATTTATGTTCTAAAAAACGGATAGCCTCGAAAACTTCTGCCGTTTCTTTTTTTAGCAAAAAAGACAACTCGTCTAAAGAAATCCCTTCCTCCCCTACAACAAATAGGAGAGATTCAATTTTTCCGTATAAACTCTTCATTCAGTCTTTACTCCAGTTCTTCCGAATAAGTATATAAATAAATAGGTGCCAGATGATTTTCTTGCTGAGCTGTCACTCTGCGTGCTTTTATCAATTCCAGCAACGCCATAAACGTGGTCACGATTTCGCCCCTTGAATAAGTCACAAATAATGTGTCAAACGAGAGTCCTTTATTCTCAGGCAAATCTTCCATAGCCTGCTCAATGAATTTAATTTGCTCCTCGATGGAAAGCGTGTCAGTAGTAATCGTCGTTTCTTTGGGCCCACGAAGTTTGCTGCGTTCCAAAACATCATGAAAAGCCAAAAATAAATCGATGGTACTGACTTGATCAGGTTTTAATGGTTCCATCTCATCCTTGTAATTGCTTAAATCCAGCGGCTCTTTCGTATAATAAAGACTCCGTTCTGCTTCTTTATCCTTGAGCACATCAGCAGCATACTTAAATTTACGGTATTCCAGCAGTTGAGCGACCAAAGCATCCCGCGGGTCCTCCCCTTCTGAATCCTCTCCGTCTTCTAACACATCCAATTCTTGTTTTGGCAGCAGTAATTTGCTTTTGATGGACATCAGTGTGGCTGCCATGACGATATATTCCCCTGCCACTTCTAATTGCAAATCTTTCATAGATTGAATATAGTTCATGTACTGTACCGTAATCTCGGCGATTGGAATATCGTAAATGTCGATTTCCAACGTTTTGATTAAATGGAGGAGTAAATCCAAGGGACCTTCAAACACCTCTAATTTTACTTTTAAAGTTTCCACTGAATCACCCTTTCCATGTTTAAGCCTTAAGTATTATAACATATCAAGACAATAAAATTAAACTTCTCTATGCACGGGGAAAATATTGTTTATAGACCTCCGCCATTCGCTTCTTAGTAATGTGTGTGTATATTTGAGTGGTCGAAATATCTGCATGACCAAGGAGTTCTTGGACTACCCGCAAATCGGCACCATTTTCCAGCAAGTGGGTCGCAAAACTATGCCGTAGAGTATGAGGCGTTACCTTTTTGGTGATTTGAGCCTGCAAAACATAGGCTTTTAAATTTTTCCAAATACCTTGTCGGGTAAAGCCATTCCCCCGATGATTTAAAAACAAATAAGGTACAGGTTTATCCTTGTTCGTCAGCTGAGGACGGGAGCTAGCCAAGTATTGTTCAATCCAATAGATGGCATGATCGCCTAGAGGAATGATTCTTTCTTTATTCCCTTTACCGATTGTTTGAACTAATCCGAGAGATAAATGTAAATCGTCCATCTTCAAAGAAATCAGTTCTGTGACTCGTAAACCAGTAGCATACATCACTTCAAAGATAGCTCTATCCCGCAAACCAAGCGGTGTTCCAGTGTCAGGTGCTTCAATCAAGGTTTCAACTTCCTCTAATGAGAGAGTCTTTGGCAATTTTTGAGACTTTTTAGGTGTTTCAACATATTGCATGGGGTCGGAATCAGTGATTCTTTCAATCCTCAAATACTGATGGAATTTCCGCAGAGTCGACACCATTCGAATACTGGTAGAAGACGATTTTCCTTCATCGGAAAGTTTCTTTAAAAACCCCATCACATGATAACGGTCTATCGTCTGCCAATCTTCTACATCCAAACTTTTTAAATAATCGTGATATTGAATCAAATCACGCTGATAACTTTCGATCGTATTTGCCGAAAGTCCCCGCTCGATTTTTAAAAAATGAATGTAGTCTTGAATAACATCCATCATTTGACCTTGCCTTCCTTCAATTTTTTTAACATCTTCATTGTATTTCCAATACATATATTATGTCAACTAAATAAATAAAAAAACTACTAAGCAATCATTCAGTATTCTCTCGCTTAATAGTTTTTATCTATTTTGATTTATTTTCGCGACATGCTCCGCAAACACCGTGGAAAGTTAAACGGTGATCCGTCACTTCAAAGTTGAAATTTTTTTCAACCACTTTTTCTACCTCAACCAGCAAATCTTCTTCGATTTCTTCAATACTGCCGCACTCGAGACACAGCAAATGGTGATGAAAATGTTTGGCGCCTTCCTTACGCAAGTCGTAACGTGCCACGCCATCATTAAAGCTGATTTTATCGACAATCTTCAGCTCAGTCAGCATTTCAAGCGTCCGATAAACAGTCGCCAAACCTATTTCTGAACTTTTCTGCTTAACCAACATGTATATCTCTTCAGCAGAAAGATGGTCTTTCTCATTTTCAAGCAAGACTAAAACTGTTGCTTCACGCTGCGGTGTCAGCTTATAACCGCCATCATGCAACTGTTTACGAATGCTTCGCAACATCGTTTCCTGACTCATAATCAACGCCCCTTTATTTATAATCATTATAATCTGTCTTTGTATATAAAAAAATTAATTTAGATTAATTATAAAGTATCCAGGAATAATTATCAACTATTCTCAATTAGAAGGAGTATTTTGTTTCGGCTCTTTTTTTACTGTATAGAAAAGGACTAGCATCCCGACGAAACTTAACAGTACGCCAAACAACAACATTGCTGAAACCCCTAGATTCTGAACAAGCTGTCCTCCCACTAGACTTCCAACCACATTACCTAGCGTTACTGCCGCCATCACAAAGGTTTGCCCTTTTACTTGATCTTCTTCCGCCATTATTTCATTGACATAATGTGCATAGGCGGGTGTAATCAAAGCAAAAGAAAAACTTTGCAGTAATTGTGCAGGCAGAAACATCAAAAATGTACCGGCAAAGTAATAAATCAAACTACGAATAAAAAAGAAAACACCGGAAATTTTTAATGTGTTTTGCACTGTAAAGCGGGCTTCGATACGCTGAAAACTTAACATGATTGGGATTTCGCAAAATGCTGCCAGTGCAATAGCATAACCGACTTGCGTGTTCTTTCCTCCCACATTGTCAATCATCTGAGGTAAAAAAACATTCACAACTGTATGAAATATAAAAATGCAGCACAGTCCTACCAGCAGTCCTAACATTGTCGGATACTTTCGAAACACTTCTCCTAAACTCGTTTCTTTCGCTCTCTTTCCCTCGTCTTCTTGACGATTCTTTTTAAGGGAATTAACTTTCGGCAACGTTAATAAGAGAATGAACAGCACCACCATTGTAGTCGTTGAAAGGACGGGAACGGAAAGACTAGAATGGGCGTCTAACCATTTCCCTAAAAAGAAAGAGGTCAGTGCATACGTCAGAGAACCTATCCCTCTTGAAAATGAAAACGTGGTGTTGAGTCCACTGTTGATATATTGATAAACAAGTGTTGTAATAAGCGGCTGAACGTTAAAAAGAAATACAAGTGAAACACAATACAGCAAGGCAACTATAACGGTGTAGCTTTGAACCAATAAGATTAAAGCATTTAACACGGTCGTGGCCCCGGCATAGCCAAGTAAGACTTTTTTTACGGTCAGATTGACAAATCGATCCAAAATAAATCCAGTGGCAAACTGGGCAAACACAGATATCAAACTGGCAGAAGCAATGATGATTCCTATGGTAGAACTACTAAGACCCTTAGTCAGCAAAAAGACAGTAGCAAACCCGCTAATTGAGCAAAAAGCTACCCAATAAATACCTTGAAGAAGGTTTAGCTGCTGTTTTAATCTATCGGTGTAACCTTTAGTCAATTGCAAAATCCTTTCTCAAGGGGTGATTTTATTAACAGTCTTTCCTTTTAGGAACTCTGTTACTTTTCTTCGTCGTGTAATAAAATCGTATAACCGCCTTCTTGTTTAACTTTCTTTGCTTTCATCAAACTGCCCAAAGCACGTTTAAACTGTCCTTTACTTATGGCAAACATTTCTTTAATTTCTTCCGGTGTTGATTTGTCTGAAAAAGGAATCTTCCCTTCTTTTGACTGATGAAGAAAAGTCAAAATCATCTGGGCGTCATCGCTGATTACCTCATGAGCCCGTGGCTTCAATGAAATATTCAACATGCCGTCAGGTCTAACCCCAATCACTCGTCCGTTAACGATTTCTCCTAATCTTGGCTCAATGTAACGTTCTGAAGGATGGATAAATGCCAAATGAAAATCATCTGTCAACACAAAACTTCCAACTACTTTTAACCGGTAAACTTTGCCGGAAATATTTTTATTCTTCATTTCCTCTGTTGCAGGTCGGCTCATGGCTTCAATACGCTCTTCTTCAGCCAAAGTTGCCCACAAACGATTTTTTTCGTCAGTTCTTAGCGTTACATATAGGACATCGCCTTTTTTTGGCCACAGTTGACGCATTTCGGATAACTCATCCAAAGACAGAGCCATTTCCTTATCTGGAAGGCCGATATCTACAAAGACACCGAGATCTCTCCTGCTAGCCACTACTTCTGCGAAACCGTAAGTGCCTTTCACTATTTTAGGCAGATTAGTCGTGACTGCCAATTCATTTTTCTGATTCGAATATCCAAAGACTTCCACCATGTCACCAAGTGTATGGCTATCTTCATTTTTATCTAGACGGAAAGTGACACCATTTTTTTGAACAAAATAAGCAGTGTCGTTCTCATCCGTGATAAGACCAGTCCAGATTGTTCCTAATAATTCATTCATTAAACGTCAACTCGCTTCTGTAAAAGTATGCTTATTATAACACAGTGAGTAACTAAGGACACTAAAATATAAAAAACACAGGGAGCAGCTCCCTGTGTCCAACATATTGTCTGTTAAATAATACTCATGATAATAAAGTTGATGATAAACAACCCGGTAACGATCCATAAAATCGGACTGACATCTCTTGCTCTGCCTTTGCTGACTTTTATAATCACATAAAAGATGAAGCCGGCAGCAATACCATAAGAGATGCTAAAACATAATCCCATAAAAATGGAAGCGAAAAATGCTGGAACAGCTTCTTCAAGTATGACCCAATTAATTTCTTTAAAGGAGCCTAACATCATCACTCCTACGATAATTAGGGCTGGAGCAGTCGCCTGTGCCGGCACAATGGCAATCAATGGAGCGAACAAGCTGCTTAATGCGAACAAGGCTGCAACCACAACAGAAGTTAGACCCGTACGTCCGCCAGCGCCGATACCTGCAGCACTTTCAACAAAAGTCGTCGTATTTGACGTTCCGAAAATAGCACCGATAGAAGTCGCAATAGCATCAGCAAATAGAGCTTTATCCATTTTTGAACTGAAGCCTTTGCTGTTTTCCAGCGCTTCTTCATCTTCCTTACTGAAAATACCAGTTCTTCTTCCAGTACCAATAAATGTGCCAATTGTATCAAAAGTATCTGATAAACTGAAAGCCAAAATAGTCATCAACACTTGCGGGATTTTTGCAGCATCTGAAAATAAACTTGGTAATCCTTCTGACCCAAAAGCTGCGCCGAAAGTAACGCCTAATTCTTTAACAGAATTGCTAAATGAATTTTGCTGAAAATCTATCGCAGATAAATCCACGACTCCCATCAAGATACCAATCACAGTTATTCCTATGATAGAAATTAAGATAGCTCCTTTTAAATCTAGAACAACGAGCACCACTGTAAGGATCAAACCGATAACAGCTAAAATCATCTCTGGATTGTTAAACATTGCCAAACCAGGAACCACACCGCCATTAATCGTAACGTTGGTGGTAACACCATTTTCGACTGTTGAAGCAGTAATTGAGGATGTATCACCAGAAAAAACTAACAAGTTAGCACTTTTAAGCCCAGCGTAAGCAACAAAAACCCCAATTCCTCCGCCGATAGCGTGTTGCATACTTTCTGGAATTGCTTTGATAATCATTTTTCTGATTTTTGTAACTGTAATTAAAATATTAATAATACCACATAGAAAAACCATCCCTAACGCTTGCTGCCATGAATAGCCTAAACCGAAAACAACTGTAAACGTAAAAAAGGCGTTCAGACCCATTCCCGGTGCTTGAGCATAAGGAACGTTAGCAAACAATCCCATCACCAATGTCCCGATAACAGAAGAAATAATTGTTGCTAAAAATACTGCTTGAAATGGCATTCCTGAAGCAGACAAGATGGTAGGATTTACAAATAAAATATAACTCATTGCAAAAAATGTTGTTAATCCTGCCATTATTTCTGTAGACACGTTCGTACCATTTTTCTTTAATTCAAAAAACTTTTCCATTCTTTCTCCCCTTCAGTACTTAATATTACGAATCAATCACAATTAATTGTTCGTTTCATTCAACCACAAATTCTATTATAGTAATATAATTTAAATAACACAACACAATTATTAACTTTTGTTGATATTAAACTCTTAATGTTCGTGTTTTAGTGATTTCCGGAGTTTGGAAACGGTTCGTTCAAAATATTAGGATTAAATAACCCAAAAAACACGTCAAAATTATTTTGACGTGTTTTTTAAAGATTTATTTGCTTTACAATATTTATTAACTTATTTTTTTGCGATTCAAACTTAGAGAATTGAGCAGCACACTAACAGAACTAAAGGCCATTGCCCCGCCTGCTACCATAGGATTCAAAAAGCCTAGTGCAGCAAATGGAATACCGATTGTATTATAGAAAAATGCCCAAAACAAATTCTGTTTAATTTTTTTCATTGTCGTTTTCGATAGTAAAATCGTACTGTTCACCTTTTGCAAGTCTCCATTCATGATGGTGACATCTGCTGTCTCCATTGCAATATCAGTGCCAGTCCCCATCGCCAATCCAACGTCAGCGGTTGCCAAAGCCGGCGCATCGTTGATACCGTCTCCCACCATGCCAACGAACTTGCCATTTTTTTTCAAGCTTTCTACGTAATTTGCCTTGTCCGCAGGCAGTACCTTGGCAAAAATATGTTCGGAAGTCAACCCAATTTGTTGCCCGATATACTCTGCTGCCAATTGGTTGTCTCCAGTCATCATATAAACTTCAACACCTTGACTTTCAAGTTCCTTGATAGCCGTTAAAGAGGTTGCCTTGATTTGGTCAGCCAACCCTATGATTCCCATAAGCTGCCGGGCATCAGAAACATAAATAACTGTTTTTCCTTGACTTTCAATGGTTGAAACTTCCTCATCAGCCATCTCAGTATCTATATTCTGCTCGGTCATCAAACTTTTGGTGCCAATATAGTAGCTTTGTTGGTTTATATCCCCCTTGATGCCGGCTCCTACCAAAGCTTCAAAATTACTTGCTTCACTTGCAATACTTAAATTCTTTTCTTTAGCTTCTGCAACAATGGCTTTGGCTAAAGGATGTTCAGAATTTTTTTCTAATATTGCCGCTAAAGTCAGCATTTCCTCAATCCCTACATCTGATTGATAAATTTTCATATCAGTAACACTTGGCTTGCCTTCAGTTATTGTTCCAGTTTTATCTAAGACTAACGCATCGATTTTCGATGCTCGTTCCAAAGCTTCACCGTTTTTAATCAATATTCCATTTTTTGCACCTAAACCTGTTCCTACCATGATAGCTGTAGGCGTCGCTAGCCCCAGCGCACAAGGACAAGCGATAACCAAAACCGAAACGCTATGTATCAAGGATTGTTCCCAATTTTTAGTCACTAGTGCTGTCACAACTAAAGTGATTACGGCGATAATCAAAACAGCCGGTACGAAAACAGAAGAAATTTTATCGGCAATGGCCTGAATCGGTGCTTTTGTTCCTTGAGCTTCCTCCACCATTCGGATGATTCTGGAAAGGGTCGTTTCTGATCCTATTTGAGTTGCTTCGAATAGAAAACTTCCACTGGAATTCAAAGTTCCGCCAAAGACATCATCATTTATCTTTTTCTCTACGGGCAAGCTCTCACCTGTCAACATACTTTCATCAACTGTTGAAAAACCTTCCACTACACGGCCATCTACTGGAATTTGAGTGCCCGGTAGAACGCGGATAGTATCCCCAACCAATACTTCTTCGATACTGACAGTCTGTTCTTTACCATCTCGAATAATAATCGCTTCTTTTGCCTGAAGTGCCATCAATTGTTTGATGGCATTGCTTGTTTTATTTTTAGCATTTTGTTCCAAGTACTTTCCTAATAAAATCAAAGTGATAATGACAGCACTGGATTCAAAATATAAGTGAGTCGGATCTCCACCTAAAAAGCCATTGTATATACTTAGTAAATAAGCGGCACTAGTACCTACAGCAACTAAAACGTCCATGTTTGGTGCTTTCGTACTGATGGCATGATAGGCACCCTTATAAAATCGCCAGCCAATCAAAAACTGTACAGGCGTTGCCAATAAAAATTGAACGATAGGCCGATGTAAAAACATTGTTAACGCACTATGATTGCCTGCCATCATAAACACCATCGCAATCAGCATTGGGGCACTTAGAACCGCTGATACGATGAGATCACGCTTCATTTTATGGTGTTCTTTCCGTTTATGTTCGGCAATTTTAGCTTTATGGGCATCGTCATATAAAATGGCTCCATAACCGATTTTTTCAATACTTTCGATTAAATTTTCAACCGATAAGCCTGAATCATGCTGAATAGTCGCTCTTTCCGTGGCAAGATTTACGTTAGCATTCACAACTCCTGCCTGTTCATTCAATTCTTTTTCTACACGGGCCGAACAATTGGCACATGTCATGCCTGTAATGGAAAGTGTGTCTACTTTTGTTGTTTGTTCTGGACTCATGTTTACACCTCGACTTCGTATCCGGTTTCTTTCACCTTATTTTTTATTGTCTCTAAATCAACAGTCGATTCATCAAATTTTACCGTTGCCTGATTTTTTTTCAAATTGACCTTAACTTTCTGAATCCCTTCCAATGTATTGATCCCCTCTTCAACCCTTGCTGCACAATGTTTGCAAGTCATTCTATTTACTGTAAAAGTTTCTTTCATTTTTCAACGCCCTCTTTTCTTTTATTATTATATTTATGACAGGTACATTGTCCCGGCACGCAATTACATTTTATTTCCAATGGTGCTGTTTGTTTTTTCTTTGCAAGCGTCTCTTCAAGTTTTTCTATATCTCCAACACTCAACTCAGACATCTCAATCATTTGTTCTACAGTATAGACTACCCTTCTGGAACAAATTTGTGACAAGAGCATCTCCATCGTGTGATTAATGGCTTCCTGTTCTTCGATTGTGGCTCTATAAATAAATCTTTTTCCGTCTTTTTGTGTTCTCAGCATATTTTTCTTCACAAGACGTCCAATCAAAGTCTTGATCGTAGGTGCTTTCCATGACATTTTTTCAGATAAGACATCAACGATTTCTGAGCTGGTCGTTGAATCTTGAGCCCAGACCACTCGCATCACTTCCCATTCAGCGTCACTAATAGCAATGTCATGCATCAATAATTCTCCTCCTTTCTTAATCGTTTACTTCTGTAATCTCAATACACTTAGTTTACAACTGTAATTGTTAAAAGTCAACAATTCATTCTTAAGACTGATGTCTCATTTGTTTTTTTCAATTATAATGATTCATATGATGAAAATGTTGGGAGGTTGTAGGTATGAGTTTGACAAAACAAGATATGATTGAAACTGATGACTTTTGGATTCTCTCTTTGGGGGCACTGTCTTTACTTCTTTTTATTTGCAACTGGGATTTTGATTCTTCTATTATCAATACTTCTCAGATAATGCTGACAGGCCTAAGTTTTATGAACTATCTTTCCAATTTGCAATCAACAAAAAAAATGATTAGTTCCATCTCAATGATTTTGGCCTTGGCTCCATGGGTCTTTCTGCTTCTTTTGAGCTTGATTAATTTGGCAGTAACCATTTAAAAGACAGTGATTTTTCGCTGACCATCCGCCAAAAGCTTTTTCTAAGAAAATAGACTCCGGTCTTAGCTCAGTAAAAATATAATAGTACTTTAATGAATCAAACAAATTCAATACTAAAAAGACATGAAACCAAGCATTTGCTTTCATGTCTTTTTCGATTTATTTAATTTAAAACTAATGTTAAGGGTAAATTCTATGTAATAAACGAGGGAATGGACTTGCTTCACGGACATGTTCGATTCCGGCAATCCAAGTTACCGTCCGCTCTAAGCCTAAACCGAAACCAGAGTGAGGCACAGGACCATATTTATTCAAATCCAAATACCAAGCATAGTCTGCATAATCTAGATTATCTTTTTCCAGCTGCTCCATAATATAGTCGTACCCTATCGCACGCTCACTGCCGCCGATGATTTCGCCATAGCCTTCCGGAGCAATTAAGTCAGCACGAATGACCACATCATCCCGGTCTGGGTGAGGTTTCATATAAAACGGACTCATGGATTTCGGATAATTCAAAATAAACACAGGCTTGTTAAAATGATTAGCGATGAATGTTTCATGAGGCGAGCCAAAGTCATCCCCCCACTTAATGTCTTCAAAACCATTTTCATTCAGTAAAGTCACGGCATCATCGTAAGTGATCCGAGGATAAGGCAGCTCAGTGTAGCCTTTCAATATTTCTTTATCACGCCCCAAAACATCCAAGGCATAATCACAATTTTCTAAAACTTTTTCAATCATAAAGGCTACATACTGTTCCTGTATTTCCAGACTTTCTTCATGTTCGACAAAGGCCATTTCCGGCTCCATCATCCAAAACTCTGTTAAATGTCGGCGGGTTTTAGATTTTTCCGCACGGAAAGTCGGGCCAAATGAAAAGACTTTTCCAAAAGCCATCGCTGCTGCTTCTAGATAAAGTTGTCCCGTTTGAGACAAATAAGCTTCCTGACCAAAATAATCCGTATGGAATAATTCTGTCGTCCCTTCCGGTGCACTGCTTGTCAAAATCGGCGGATCAATTTTAATAAACCCGCGCTCATTGAAAAATTCATATGTGGCACGAATCAGCTCATTACGGATTTGCATGATCGCATGCTGCTTGCTTGAACGCAGCCATAAATGACGATGATCCATCAAAAAGTCTGTGCCATGTTCTTTTGGTGTGATGGGATAATCATGACTTTCACCGATGACTTCGATGTTTGCCACACCTATCTCATAGCCGAATTTTGAACGTGTATCTTCCCGTATTTCTCCAATAATTTTCACAGATGTTTCCTGATTCAATGATTTAGCTAGTTCAAAGACTTCTTCTGGTACTTCGGACTTGACCACCACTCCTTGAAAATAAGCTGAACCGTCACGCAACTGTAAAAAAGCAATCTTTCCGCTAGAACGCTTATTGGCAATCCAAGCATCAATTTCAACTTTTTCACCCACATGATCTTTTGAATCAATAATTCGAATTCTTTCCATCGTTTCCATTCTCCTCACTTCCAACCATTTACTTCTATATTCATTTAATTTTAAGCACTTTATTGTCTTTTTTTATCAATAAAGTTTTTTATTCTTTCAACGCCCCGCTCGATTGTTTCGATATCGGCAGCATAACTCAAGCGAATGTGATCCGATGTACCAAAGCCTTCACCGGTCACCACCGCCACATGAGCTTCGGTCAATAAATCATTGACAAAATCTGTGACATTTTCATAGCCACACATTGTCAAAGTTTCTCTGACATTGGGATACAAATAAAAAGCACTTGGAGGCTTTTCCAATGAGACTCCCGGCAATGCCGCTACTTGAGGGTACACTCGGTTTAAGCGTTCTTCAAAAGTCCGTCTCATCTCTTCCACAGAGTCTTGCGGACCTGCCAATGCTTCGACCGCTGCATACTGACTGACAGCCGCACAATTACTGATGGACTGCGAATTCAAGTCCGCAATAGCCTTGATGACCTCTTTATTTCCTAAGATATAACCAATGCGCCAACCAGTCATGCTGTAGGCTTTGGACACACCATTGACTACAAAACACTGACGGCGTATTTCATCTGATAATTCTATAAAAGAAACAAAACGATTGCCGTTATAAACCAGCTTGCCATAGATTTCATCAGCAATGATGTGAACATCGTGCTGTACCGCCCATTCCCCGATGGCTTCTAGTTCCTCTTGTGTGTACAATGCACCTGTCGGATTAGATGGAGAGTTAATCACCAATAATTTTGTTTTATCTGTCCGTACCTGTTCTAAGTCAGCCACGGTAGTTTTAAAGCCGTTGCTCTCTTTTGCTTCTAAAAATACAGGAACCCCTTCAGCTAATTTGATTTGTTCACTATAGCTGACCCAATATGGCGAAGGCACGATGACCTCATCCCCTGCATCTAACAATACTTGAAACAACGTATATAGGGCAAACTTGGCCCCTTCGCTGACAACCACTTCGTTCATTTGATACTCAAAGCCAAAATCTTCTTTTGTCCGTTGAATAATCGCTTTTTTTAATTCAGGAATTCCCGCAGAAGCAACATAAAAACTTGCTTTTCCATTTTCGATGGACTGAATCGCTGCTTGTTGGATATTTTTCGGTGTCACAAAGTCAGGTTGTCCTAAGCTCAAGTTTAATACGTCCACCCCTTGTGCTTTTAATTCGTTGGCTTTCGCAGCAGAAGATAGTGTGACTGAAGGTTCTAATCTTTGTGCTCTTTTAGATAGGTTCATTTTAACACTCTCCTTTACCTTAACGGTCTGATATTTTAAATGTCACCTTCTTTAGAGGGCTAACATTGCTAGACTTTTTCTAAGATAGACTTGACACTTCCTGTGGCAAAATCAATCAGATAATAATTTAATGAGTCATTGTCGTTTTCTGTCACAACTTCCCATACAGGCACGTCCTGATACTTGCCCAAAGTTATTTTTAACACATTGATCGGTCCATAGTCAGCTTGAACTGTTGCTAATGCCTGATCTCGGGTGATTCCGTCCTTTTGATTGAGGATGGTGATTTTATCACCAGTTTGAGAAATAATGGCAATCACGTCTTTGTCTTTGTCCGTTGTGCCGACAAGGGTAAAATAAGTTTCTTCCCGATTGAACCAATAAAAATCAGAAACGTGGTCAAACGTGACATAGTCTTCTGCAAATGCCAATGCTTGTTTTTCAGCTTGTTTCATCGGCCGGACTGAACGAATGTAGAAGACAGTGGTAAACAAAAGACATAAACCTAAGACAATGCTGACACCTATCCCAAGTTTTTTAGGCATATTTCCCCCTCTTTCTATTTCTTTCAAATCATTATAGCAAAACTTTCCCTTCTTGTAAGGAAACTTTGGAAAATCATAAAAAGTTTTTCAAATCTTTTAAAATATTTTCAAAAGATTGTTCTGTGAGTGAAAGCCCCTCGGGTAATGCAGATTGAATTTTTTTGGCATAGCGCGCTTTTACTATACGAGGATCCATCATGACCACTGCGCCCCGATCTTCTTTTGTCCTCAGCAATCTTCCAATCCCTTGGCGAAGCCGCAAAACAGCTTTAGGCAAAGAATATTGTTGAAAGCCGTCCATCCCCTGCTGCTGAAGAAATTTTAATTTTTCTTTGACGAAGGGTCTTTCTGGAGACTCAAAGGGTAATCTGGCTACCACAATCAGTTGTAGAGCATCTCCCGGTAAATCAATGCCTTCCCAAAATGAATCAGCCCCCAGCAAAACCTTTCGACCCTGACCAGTAAATCGTTTCATTATCCGTTCTCTAGAACCCGATAACCCTTGGCCCAGCACTTCAATATTATGATTAAGCAACTTGGGCTGAATCCCATGATACACATTTTGCAGCATCTCATGAGAAGTGAACAACACAAGCATTTTGACAGGAATGTTCAATGCAAAAGAAAGCACACTATCTATTAAATATTTTTCATAATAGGCACTCGAAAGATCACTAAATGACAGACTCTCCTCCGGCACATAAAAACGAGCTTGTGTACTAAAATCAAACAGAGTCGGAAACTGAATAAAGGGCATAGAATCAATTCCTAAATTTTTTGCCAAATATTGAGTATCGTTGCCTATCTTCAATGTCCCGCCTGTAAACAAGATTTTATCATACCGATCATACCAAGCAGAGCTGTCTGCTGAAGAAGGCAAAAACTCACTTGTGTAAAGATAGACATTTTGTTGTTTTTCTTCGATTTTCAACCAACGAACAGACTGCTCTTCGCTTGATGTCAAAAAGGAATCAATGAAGTGATAGTTTTCAATGAGATTTTCACCTAAAGACTGCCAGTTTTGAAGAGTCAGCTGTTCGGATATCAGCCATTTATCCAATTCCTCGGTAATGTAGTCCTGCCCTTGTGCAATCAGATTGACTAAATCCTGAAGGAGGCGATTTAAGCGGAAGATATCCTGATTCAAATAAATCGGCAAGTTGTCTAGACTTTCACTAGTCAGCAGAATCTCATCATCGAACTGATGAGCGGAATCAATCAGAGCTGTTTCAATAATATCATCTTGAACTATCTCAAGTACATTGATTGTTTCAAGAGCAGTTCGCTCCAGCAATTTATTTTTGAGCGGCCACCCTTGATCTTTAGTGATTTTTTTCCACTCAGGCTCTTGTTCATGAAAATGAATCAGTTTGAATAAGGAACTTTTCAGCTGTAAAAAATTTAAATGGCGGTAGCCTAACCTTTCCGCTATTTCAGGGAAATGATGAGCCTCATCAATAATTAGATGCTCACTTGCCGGCAGCCACGGAAATTCTCTGAAGGTTTCCTTGATCAAAAATGCATGATTGACAATGAGAACATTTGACTGACGAACTTTTTTCTTCAAGAAAAGCCAAAAATCCTCATCATAATAAGGACTGGACTCTGTCACATATTTTTCTCCTAAATGCCGCACATGGGAAAAAAACACATGATCCAAATTTGACAGATTTAATTCACTCATGTCTCCTGTATCAGTTTCCAGCAACCAGACCAGACACCTCATTTGATAGAGGGCATACTGTTTTTGTTTCAGAGGATTGGCTAGAGTGGCAGCAAATTTCGTCAAATCAATAAAATATTTAGAACTCTTAATCACTGTGGCCTGCAAACAATCTGGATTCACTTTATTGACCAGAGGCACAGCTTCTTTTAGTAACTGATTCTCCAATACAATTGAGATAGTGCTCACAATAAGAGGATTGTCGACGGTCGCCTTATAACTTAAAGGAAATAAATAGGCAAATGTCTTGCCGCTGCCGGTAGGCGATTCGATACTTAGATTTTTTACGTCAAAATTTGTTGAAGTAAAAAAATCAAAGATGTCATTCATCATTTGTCCCTGACTCTCACGATAGTCAAGAAATTCTCCGTAAACTGCTTCTTTTCCCTCCCGATTTCTAGGAAACTCCCCTGCCGGTTTTGCAGGATATTGTCCCACTAAGTCGACTTTTTTCTTCAATGCCAATCCATGAACCACCTGAACGTCCTCTCGTAAAGGAGGAAGATGTTTCTGGATAATTTCCAACTGAAGCATTAAAAAATCTCTAGTTTCCATTGCCAGTACATCTGCAAGAGAAATGATTTTTTCAAGGGTCACAAGCGGGATTTTTCTGATCTCCTCTTGGATCATCATAAACAATTGCCCTGTAACAAAAGCATCACTATCTGCTTGATGAGGTCTATCATGACTAAAATCAAATTGATCTGCAATATCTGACAAACGATAACTTGGCAAGGTAGGGATGAAAATCTGTGCTAACTCCACCGTGTCCATCCCTGGCATCATCATTCCCGGAAAGCCGGCACGTTCAAACTCTGCACTTAAAAATTGGTAATCAAAAAAAATATTATGTGCCACAAAGACAGTGTCTTTTAATAGTTCAAATAATTTTGCCGCTATATCTTCAAAATAAGGTGCATTTGCCAACTGTTCATTAGAAATATGAGTGAGGGATTCTATCTGTTTTGACAGTTTGATACGAGGATTTAGATCTGTCACGAAACGATCGATTACTTCACCGTCTTGAATAAATACGCAGCCGATTTGAATGATCCGATCCATTTGGACGCTAGTCCCTGTAGTTTCGATGTCAACGACTGCATAAACCGAATGCTGTTTCATTTAAACAGTCCCCTCCTTTTGTTTTCAATAGTTCTTATTATACCTTATTTTATTTTGAACAGTAGAAGTTCTCAGCTTTTTTTACATAAAAGTGGAAATTAAATCATTTCTTGTTTGTCACAACTAAAAAAAACCCTTTCTGATGATAAAGGGTTATCTTCGTTGATTGAGACTTTTTAGCCAATAAATATTGGAGTGATTGCTGTCACTAAAAAATAAAAAGAAAGAAAGATTGATTCATCTGTTTTGTTTCCAGTCAACCTCAGATGAAAAAATCTTTCTTAAAAATAATCTGAACGGCTCAACAGGCAAATGGCCTGCTAAAAGTGACGACTTAACAAGCCGTCTATCCAGAAAATCGTTTGCTTCGTTAACTCAAAATAGACTAAACCGCTATCTTGCTTTGCGATAGCCTCTTCCATGTGGCTAGCTTCATAATATAAGGCATTCCGACTTTCCCCTGCCGCGATAGTCTCTTTGCTGCCATCCGGTTTGACTAAGACAGCTTTATCGGCACGAGGGTATTCGTAGATTTCGATATAGCCTTCGTCTCCAGCAATCAACGCACGTTTAGGAAGCTTGGAACGAAAACTCAATGTGGCCGTTGCAAGGATATCTTTGTCCGTCACCATACCGATATTCCAGCGTTCATCCACCCCTGTCTTAGAGTAGGGAATTTGTACTTCCTGAATTTCTGCTGCTTTTCCTTCAATAAAGAAGCTCAAAAATGACAGTGCGTAGATGCCAATATCCAGCATGGCTCCGCCGCCTTTTTCTTTTGAAAAAAATCGGTTGGTTGGATCGTCTTCCTTTAAACTTCCAAAATCTGCTTGTACAGATTGAAGCTTTCCGATGGCTCCTTCGGCTATTAAGGTTTTTAATTTCTCCATCAAAGGCATGTGATAAATAGTCATTGCTTCTGCCAAAATCAGCTTTCTTTCTTTTGCCAGTTTCTCTAGTTCCAACAATTCTCCATAATCATGCCAGATTGCTTTTTCACACAAAACATGTTTGCCATTTTCCAGACTTTGTTTGATTAACTGAAAATGCTGACTGTTAATGGAAGCAATATAAACGATGTCGATAGCCTGATCTGACAGCAACCCATCATAGGAAGAATAGGCTTGCTTTATCCCATGTTTTTCTGCAAATTTTACGGCTCTGTCCTCGTCTCGTGCGGCAACGCCATAAATATTTTTTCCGTTTTCCTTTAAATTTTCTGCAAAAGCTGCGGCAATCTCCCCTAAGCCTATGATTCCCCAATTTAATGCTTGACTCATGTTTAACTCTCCTTTTTCCATCTCATCTGATTAATAAAAATACCTAACATAAAAAGCTTGAAAGTTATGACTCTCAAGCTTTAATTTTAAATTAAAAGGCATCCGTTAAAGGCGGCACCACTTGTTTCTTACGAGAAACAACCCCCGGCAGCAATGCGGTATTATTTTCAAGTGTCACACTAAATGCCTGTTCTACCTTTTCTTTAGGCTCTCCAGCGACTAATGCCACTGAATTACTGCTTAAGATATCAGTAATGATCAAGACAAACAAATCATAGTTATTTTCTTTGTTTTGTTCTCCCATTGCTTCTTCCAACGCAGACTGACGCAACAAGACTTCGTCTACATCAACCGTATTGACCTGACCGATTCGAACTACTTTTTCGCCCATGTTAAAACTTTTAGCATCCATATCCAGCAGTTCTTTTTCTGTTTTAGTCGACAGATTCGTCCCTGCTTTCAGCATCTCTAAACCATACGTTTCCATATCGATTTCAGCGATCTCAGCTAATATTTCTGCTACCTTCTTATCTTCTTCAGTAGAAGTAGGTGATTTAAATAATAAAGTGTCAGAAATAATGGCAGAAAGCATCAAGCCTGCAATCTTTTTAGGTATTTCGATATTGTGTTCTTTAAATAGTTTATAAATAATCGTATTAGTACAGCCAACTGGTTCAGCTCGGTAATAGAGCGGATTAGCAGTTTCAAAGTTAGCGATTCGGTGATGGTCCACTACCGACAGCACTTCCACTTCCTTGATATCAGCAACACTTTGCTGTGCTTCATTGTGATCCACCAGCATCACATGATCAGTTTCATTTTTTGCAGTTTTGATAATTCTTAGAGGAGCTACTCCAAATTCTTTTAAAGCAAATGCAGTTTCTTCATTCATTTCCCCCAGAGCAACAGCCTCTGCTTCTACGCCTAGTTGATTTTGCAGATAAGCAAATGAAATTGCTGAAGCGATCGTATCCGTATCAGGATTTTGATGACCGAAAACTAGTATTTTTGACATTTAATTCCCTCCAAATAATATTTCAAAGTCTATTAAATTATAACACACAAAAAAGAAGGATAGAAATACTATCTTATTATAAATAATCCACGTTGAAAGTAAACGTATCCAGCAGCTTTAAAAAAAATAAATAGCCTGTCAACACAAAAAAACTGCACAAATCAATGTATCTACACAGTGATTCATACAGTTTTAAATGTCTTTAAAGCCTTCGACTAATTGTTAGTCAAAGCATTATCTATGTTAAGCGGTTTTTTCTTGCTTATTCTTTTCTTTATATCCTTGATAATCATCCACATGCAGTAATTTCTTTGCATTTTCAACTCGTTCCTGGGTTGGCGGATCAATACCTTCCAAAGGATAGTCAATGCCCAGTTCTTTCCATTTGAAAATTCCCATGCGGTGGTAAGGTAATACTTCAACTTTTTCCACATTATTCAATGTTTTAATAAATTCGTCCAAACGGACAAGATAATGATCGTAGTCCGTTCTTTCTGGAACCAAAACGTGACGAATCCAAACTGGTTGACCGATATCTGATAAATATTTTGCCATCTCAAGGATATTTTCATTTGTATGTTGTGTTAATTCACGATGACCTGTGGGATCGATATGTTTGATATCAAACAAAATCAAATCCGTATATTCAAGTACTTCTTGGAATTTGTTGAAAAATGATTCACGTCTTGTGAATGGTTTCCCACAAGTATCGATAGTGGTATGAATCCCTTCTCTTTTGGCTTTCTTGAACAAGTCTAAAATAAAATCAAGTTGCAACAAAGGTTCTCCTCCGCTGACTGTGATCCCGCCATCTTTGCCCCAGTAGCTTTTGAATTTTAAAGCTTCTTCAATAATTTCATCTGCAGTGACTAGCTTGCCAGCCTTCAAATCCCATGTGTCAGGATTATGGCAAAATTGACAACGCATTTGGCACCCTTGGGTAAAAACAACAAAACGAACGCCAGGCCCGTCCACTGTTCCAAAATTTTCGGTAGAATGAATTCTTCCCATTACTGATTGATTCATCATTTATTCCCCTTTTCTAATCGTTCCAATCTTTTTTAAAGACTAGCACAAAACCCAACAGATGAAATAATCCTAGCTTATAAAGAATACTGAGACAAGGGGCACTCATCTCAGCATTCAACTAATAATTAAAGTCTGTCATGTGAAGTTCTTGAAATAACATCTGCTTGTTGTTCCGGTGTCAAGTCACGGAATTTGACCGCGTAACCAGAAACACGAATGGTTAAGTTAGGATACTTCTCAGGGTGTGCTTGTGCATCTAATAATAGTTCATTAGTAAAGACGTTCACATTGATATGGTAACCGCCTTTGTCAAAGTAACCATCCAACACATTACGCAAGTTGTCAGTTCTCATGTCTTCATCTTTACCCAAACCGTTTGGATTGATAGTTTGAGTATTTGAGATACCATCTAGTGCACATGTGTACTCAAGTCTAGCAGTAGAGTTAAGAGAAGCAAGTAAACCATTCTTCTCACCTAAGAATTTACCGTCTTGATAACTTGGGTTAGCTCCTGGTGCTAAAGGTTTTCCAGCACGACGTCCGTCTGGCGTGTTACCTGTTGCTTTACCGTAAACCACGTTAGAAGTGATTGTCAACAATGATGTTGTTGGTGTTGCATCTCTATAAGTATGTTGACGTTTGATTTGACCCATGAAGTATTCAAGGATCCAGTTTGCCATTGCATCAGCTTCCTCGCTGTCGTTTCCGTAAGTTGGAAACTCATTTTGAGGAACATAGTCAACAGCCAATCCGTCTTCGTCACGAATAACTTTTACATTACCATGTTTGATTGCCATCACACTGTCAGCAGCGTGGGAAATACCAGCAATCCCTGTAGCAAATGTACGTCTCAAATCAGTATTCATAAATGCCAACTGTGGTGCTTCGTAAGCATATTTGTCATGCATGTAGTGGATGACGTTTAAAGTATTAACATACAATTCTGCCAACCAGTCCATGATGTCTTTGAATTTATCCATAAACTCATCAAAATCTAGTGCTTCTCCAACCATTGGACGGAATCTAGGTCCAACTTGTGCTTTTGTTTTTTCATCAACACCGCCGTTGATAGCATATAGAACTGCTTTAGCCAAGTTTGCACGAGCTCCGAAGAACTGCATGTCTTCTCCCATGACTGTCGCTGACACACAGCAAGCGATAGCCGCATCGTCAGATTTCCAGTTTTCTCTCAACAGGTCATCATTTTCAAATTGAATAGATGAACTTTCTTTGGCAATTTTCGCTGAGAATGTTCTGAAACCTTGTGGTAATTTTGAAGAATATAAGACTGTCAAGTTTGGTTCAGGAGAAGGTCCCATGTTAGTTAAAGTATGCAAGATTCGGAAATCACTCTTAGTAACTAATGAACGACCATCCATTCCCATACCAGCGATGGACAATGTTGCCCAAATTGGATAACCAGAGAATAGTTGATTGTATTCTGGTGTCCGTGCAAATTTAACCATACGCAATTTCATGATCAAATGGTCAATCATTTCTTGTGCTTCAAGCTCAGTGATGATGCCATTGTCAAGGTCACGTTGAATATAGATATCTAAGAAAGCAGAAATACGTCCGATAGACATTGCTGCCCCATTTTGAGATTTGATAGCAGCCAAGTATCCAAAGTATAACCATTGGATAGCTTCTCTTGAGTTTGATGCTGGAACAGATAGATCAAAACCGTAAGAGGCGCCCATTTCTTTAATTTGACCAAGAGCACGAATCTGCTCTGAAATTTCTTCTCTCAAGCGAATCACATCTTCAGTCATTTGATGTCCGCCGGCAGTACTTAAATCTTTTCTCTTTTCTTCGATCAAACGGTCGATACCATATAAAGCTAATCGACGGTAATCTCCGATGATCCGGCCACGTCCATAAGCATCAGGTAAGCCAGTGATGATTTTATTTTTACGAGCAGCTCTCATCTCAGGCGTATAAGCATCAAAAACACCTTGGTTGTGAGTTTTTCTCCAGTCAGTAAAGACATGATTCATCTCTTCATCGACTTCATAGCCATTTGAACGCAAAGCGTTATTTGCCATATTGATACCGCCAAAAGGCATAAATGCTTGTTTCAATGGAACATCCGTTTGTAAACCAACAATTGTTTCTTCTTCTTTAATTAAGTAACCTGGCGCATGTGATGTGATTGTTGCAGGAATATTATTATCCATGTCATAAACGCCGTTTTGTTCATGTTGAACCTCAAATAATTCTTGCAGCTTTGTCCATAGTTTATCAGTACTTGGTGCAATTGGTTCCAAGAAACTGTCATCACCACGATATTCTGTGTAGTTGTTTTGAATAAAATCTCTTACATTAATGGTATTTTCCCATTTGCCGCCTTTAAATCCATCCCAGTATCCCATTAAATTGGTCCTCCTTTAAGTCTTTGCAATTGAATTGCAACAGCTTTATAAACAAAGTATAACACAAGATAAAAAAATCACAATACTTTTGCTCAAAAAAAGATAAAATATTTTTCAACACTTTATGAAAACCAAAGAAAAGCCTATATATAAAGGTTTTAAAGCATATTAACATTCAAAAGAAATTAGAATATTCAAATGAAAACTTTAATTAAAGAACTAATTCTGTTATAAAACAGATGAAATTATTGTTATAGTTGTTATACTTTTATACGTACCTAATTTAAGTTAAAATTAGAAATCCCAATTACCGGTAACATTTCAGCCCGCTTTATTGTATAATTAACAATCATTCGGGTGGTGAAAGGGGAAGAATAATGAAGCTGTTAAAATTAGCAACTAATCGAATTGTCATAGTTGTGCTTTTGCTTCTTTTACAATTAATTGCACTTTTTGCTGTTGTCATGAGATTCCAAGAATATTTTGTTTATTTTTATGCTATCTATGTTTTAATTTCTATCGCTGCTGTGCTGGATATCATCAACAGCAGAAAAAATCCTGCTTATAAAATTGCATGGCTGGTACCTGTGATGCTGCTGCCATATTTTGGGGTTTTTATCTATATGATTTTCGGTCATCTATATGTTAGACGGAGCTTCAAAACAAAGATGGCACGTATCGAAGAAAAAGAAATCAAAGCCATCAAAAAAACCATTCCTACGATTGACATCGATAAAGAATTTAAGGACGATGATGCGAAAATACAATCTACCTACTTAAAAAATTTCGGCATTCTCCCCTTGGTGCAAAATAGTTCCAGTAAATATCTTCCTTTGGGTGAGGATATGTTTGAAGAAATGAAAAAAGAACTTCGGAAAGCTGAAAAATATATTTTTATGGAATATTTTATCATTGAAGAAGGAAGAATGTGGCGCGAGATATTAGAAATCTTGGAAGAAAAAGCCGCAGCCGGTGTTGATGTGCGTTTCATGTATGATGATTTTGGCTGTCTGTTTAAACTGCCCCAAGGCTACGATAAAGAATTAGAAAAAAAAGGTATCAAAACTTGTATTTTCAATCCTTTAGTCCCTGTTCTCTCGTCTATTTTTAATAACCGTAATCACCGAAAGATAACCGTAATTGACGGCAATGTGGCATTTACAGGGGGAGCAAATCTGGCAGATGAATACATTAATGAAGTGGAACGTTTCGGACACTGGAAAGACACCGCCATCGTGATGTATGGTGATGTAGCTTGGGGATTCACCTTAATGTTTTTATCTCTTTGGGATTTTGTCCGAGGGGAAGAAAAAGATTTTACCTATTATTACCCTGAAAAAAAATATGAAGTCAAAGATGCTTTAGGTTTTTATCAACCGTTTTCCGACACCCCTTTTGACGAGGAATCCGTCAGCAATACGGTCTATCTTAATCTTATCAACCGGGCCAAACACTACATTTATATTACGACGCCCTATCTGGTGATTGATAATACATTGATGGAAGCTTTATGTGCTGCTGCCAAAGCCAATGTAGATGTCCGAATTCAGACTCCCTATATTCCTGACAAATGGTATGTTCACTCTGTCACACGTTCCAACTACGATCAGCTAGTGGAAGCTGGGGTTCGTATTTTCGAATACACGCCGGGATTCATTCATTCTAAAACCTTTGTCGTAGATGATCTCTACGCAGTTGTCGGAACCATTAATTTGGATTACCGTAGTCTGTATCTGCATTTAGAATGTGGTGTCTGGATGTATAAGACAGAATCTGTTCAGCAAGTTCTTGATGACTTTCTTGACGTGCAAAAAGTTTGCAAAGAAATCACTCTTGAAGACACACAAAGCGTCGGATGGTGGCGGCATTTAGCACGAGCTGTTCTCAACATGCTTGCACCATTGATGTAAATAAAGCTGTCGTACACCTCAAAAGCTAAACTATGTTCGGAGTAGAGAAATCTGCTCCGATTTTTTATTTTAAACTGTCATTTTCTAATGCTTCATTTTTTTCAGAGCAAGTTGATTGAATAAAGCTGATAAAAAGATATAATAAAATTATAACTTACTAATTGTAAGCTGGAACTCATCAAGAAAGAAGGTTGTAAAATGTTAAATGGTAAAGTATATCCAGTTAATTCTGCTAGAATCCCAGTTCAAAATCCATATATATTAATTGCAAGGCACGTAGATGACTATCCTGAAGGAAATGGTGAGATGGCCCCAGTCGAGTTTCCTAGAGATTGGCAAAAAGGCAATGATTTTACCTCTGGACGTGGCTGGAATATGTATCACGGAGAATATGTTCCTGGCTTTCCTGCTCACCCCCATCGTGGCTTTGAAACAATTACTTATGCGAAAAATGGAATCATTGATCATTTTGATTCACACGGCAACTACGGACGTTACGGAAATGGTGACATTCAGTGGATGATTTCAGGACGGGGACTTCAGCATGCAGAAATGTTTCCCCTGATTGAGACAGAAAAAAACAATCCTTTTGAAATCGTTCAAATTTGGCTGAATTTGCCTGCTCATAAAAAGATGGTACCACCTTCGTATAAAATGTATTGGCACGAAAATATTCCTGTTATAAAGTTAGCCGATAAAAATCCAGATAAAAATTTCTTGAAAGTGCTGGTAGGAAGTTACAACGGTGTTCAGGCTGAAAGACCTGTAGAAAATTCATACGGATACGAAGAAGAAAACCACATCAATGTCTGGGATGGCAAGCTGGAAAAAGGTGAACGGTTCGTTATCCCGTCATACCCTAACGATGTAAAAGTTCAATTTTACGTTGGTGATGGTAAATTTAAAGTCGATGATTACCTTGTGGATAGGAATTCTCTGCTAGTTTATACTTCTGACAGCGAAATCACCTTTACCGCAGAGGAAGATTCTGAATTTATGGTGTTCATAGGAAAAGAAATCAAGGAAGAAATTTATGCTTATGGGCCATTTGTGATGAATACCAAAGCTGAAGTCGTTCAAGCTTATGAAGATTTCCGGAAAAATCAGTTTGGTGGATGGCCGTGGAGCTCCAGTGCTCCAACAATTCCATCTGACAAAGGACGTTTTTCTGTCTACGATAAAGGGTCAAAAACAAAATATCCGCCAAAAAAGACTACCTCCGCCCAGTAAGCAAACTGTGGCAAAAATAATTAAAATAAAGGATTAAGTATGAGCATTAAATCACATGTTATCTGATTTGACCATTACCCAGCCCTGATGTTTTTGAAAAAAGAGAAGTTGAATCGAAATTTAATTCCGATAATAATGTTCTTGTAAAAGTTCAACGGGCTGGCATTAATTCAGTAGACACATTATAGATTGAATCTGCCATCTCTCAATGCGTATAAGCGTTGAGAGATGTTTGTTTGATGCGATAAAATCAAGACCATCAGACGTCTGACCAATTCATCATCAGAAAATTAAAAGATGTCTGGCCATAAAAGTTTTTTTCTAACTTGATTTTTGCAATCTAAGATTAAAAAAGAACAAGCAATACGCCTGTTCCAAGTCATTAAAATTTTCCTATGTCAGTATCATTTATTTCAGTCATTTTTTTATCTACTTGAGTTAAAAAAAGTTCCCGGTCTTCCAAACGATTTACCACATCTGTTGTATCCATATCCACTACCAAGACCTCTGATGCGTCGTAACAGTTCATCACCCAATCATCATAGCCTTGCCACAAAGCATAATAATAATCAGTCAAGCTTTCGTCCTGTTCGAAGTCTCTGCCCCGTTCTTCTATTCTTGCCATGACGGTTTCGAAAGAACCTTGTAAATATATCATTAAGTCAGGCGCTTTTTTCGGCAATTCATCTAGTTCTTCCATCATATTTTTCAAAAGCTTTTCATAAATGGTAAATTCAATATCAGAAATTTTACCTAAATCCATATTCACTTTTGCAAAGTACCAGTCTTCATAAATCGAGCGGTCTAAAATGCTGTATCTATCAGTTGTTGCTCGTTTAATATCTTTAAAACGCCGCTGCAAAAAATCTAATTGCAGCAAAAAAGGATACCTTTTGGATTCCAATTCTTTGTCACTGGCGGTATAAAATAAAGGCAGAATCTCGTTATCATTGACATCCTCATAAAAAACTTCTGAGTCAAAATAATCTCCTAGTATTTTTGCCACACTCGTTTTCCCAAGTCCAATCATACCTCCGACTACAATCACCTGAATTTAACTCCTCTCTTTATCGTTAACTGACATGCTCACCTGTTCAAAAATAAATCCTTCGTTAGGGTAAATCTAGAACAAATAATTCTTCCCCATCCACGAGTTGTCCGGTGTTAATGAAACCAAACTTTTCATAGATATATTTTCCCAGACTATTTTCAGGGTCGGTACTGAGATATATTTTTTCACAATTAAATCTGGCGCACATCTCCTCGACGATAACCTTCAATGCCTTTTGTCCATAGCCTCTTCCCTGAAATTTTTGATCCAGCATAAAACGGCATAAATCATAAGCTTTATCATCAACATTGTAGCCATACATGGTAAATCCGATAATATCATTTCCATGGGCGATTCCTTTAATTACCCACTGTCCGTCATTATCGTAAACTGATTGCACGATGGAAATAGCATTCGGAGCGACAAATTTTTCTCCTGCTTCTCCCGGAGTCAATAAACACAATTTCAGCCAATTATCTTTGTTAATATCTATCAATCTTATATTTCCCATAAAAAATCCCCCACGCTGCTTTAAAAGTTAAAAATCCTCTTAATTTCATTAATAATTTTAGTTTACTTTAAAAAAACTATAAAAGAAAGACAAAAAGAACCATGTTTTTAAAACATGATTCTAAAGATACACGTGATAAGTTAGATGGTCTGCTCAAAACCTTCATAAAAAGTGCTCAGGTCAAAAACATCCAAAAATTCTCTAGATTAGTTATTATGTGTTATCACAAAAACTAACCGCTTATGCTCAATTTTCTTTCATAGTAGTTGACCGCCCGGCTTAATGTAAAGGTCAAAACAAAGTAAATCAAAGAGACAATAGCAATCGGCAAGAACGGCTTAAAGCTTGCTCCCTGCACCACTCCGGCTTGAAACATCAGCTCTGTGACCCCGATAACAGAAACAATCGAAGACTCTTTAACAATCGTTACCAGTTCATTCCCAAATGCAGGTAAAATATTTTTAACTGCTTGAGGTAAAATAATCAGACGCATCACCTGACTTTGGTTCATCCCCAGTGACGAGGATGCCTCCCACTGTCCCACATCTATGGATTGAATGCCCGCACGGATAATTTCTGCAACGTATGCCGCACTATTTAACCCTAAAGCCACAATACTGGCATTAAAAGCACTAAGTTCGAAACCTAGCACAGTGGAACCAAAAAATATAATAAATACCTGTGCCATGAGAGGAGTCCCTCTGACAAATTCGATATAGATTGTTGACAGCAACTTCAACCCCCGCTGTTTTGACAATCTCATCAAGGCTAAAAATGTTCCTAACACAATTCCCGGAATCACTGACAATACAGCTAAAAACATCGTCGTTACCGTTCCCTTAATAAAATAAGAATAATATTTTTTAAAAAAGCCTTCGTCCTTAAACATCAGCTGGTTAGCTTCTTTTTGCCACCCCGGTAAGAGATTTTGGTCTTTAATCTCTTGAATGGATTCATTGATTTTAGCTTCTAAAACAGGTGCACTTTTAGAAATGGCAATGGCTGTTTCTTTCTTGCCGTCCTCAAATGCCACATCGGTTACAAATAAGTTTTTATCTTGGGACGCATAAGCTTCGGCGACCACACTTTCTAAAACTGCCGCATCAACTTTTTTGTTTTGTAAATTTAAAACAACGTCGGCTCCTTTAGGCAAGGAAACCAGCTGACTGCCCAACAATTCTTTTTTGGCTAACGCTTCTTGAGTAGACTGTTTTTGAACCCCTACTTTAGCCCCATCAAAATCATTGACTGTCAAAAACTTTTCAGCATTCTCTTTTCTTATGATAACTTTTTGTTCAACTTCCATATATGAATCAGAAAAGTTAACTTCTTGTAATCGTTCCGGTGTGGGCGACATCCCGGAAATGATTGCATCGATTTTTCCGGTTTTTAATGCTCCCAAAAGAGAATCGAAGTTCATCTCAGTAATTTTTAACTTCACACCCAAATCATCTGCGATTTTATTGGCGATGGAAATATCAAATCCGACAATCGTATCCTTGCCATCCACTGTGGCGTGAAATTCGTAAGGAGCATAGCCGGCAGACAATCCAATCACTAACTCTCCGCTTTCCATCACCTTGTCATAAACGGGGTCTTCTTCTTCGGCAAAAACTTTGCCAGGCATGCTGCATACGCTCAACAGAAAGAGCGGAATCAACCAACTAACAATTTTTTTCATTTCACTACCTCCTTTGTGTTTGCAGTCATCTGTTTTAGTTTATTGCAACTCTTGCCATGCCTTGGCAATCATTTTAGCGACTTCTGAACTGCTGGTTCCTCCATGAGATGTTCGACGATTCATAGCATTTCTTGAATCTAAAAACTGATAAATCTCTTCTGAAATACTTGGTTCGATTTCTTGATAGGTCTTCAAGTCGATATCTTGAAGGTAAATGCCTTTTTGGATACATGAAAGTACAAGTTTACCGACAATTTCATGGGCTTGTCTGAACGGAATCCCTTTAGTTGCCAAGTAATCTGCTAATTCTGTGGCATTCGAAAAATCTTGATTGGTACTTTCATACATCTTCTCTTTATTTACTGTCATGGTTTCAAGCATGCCTTTCATTGCTTTCAAACTTAAAGTCAATGTAGCTACCGTATCAAACATACCCTCTTTATCTTCTTGCAAATCTTTATTGTAGGCTAAAGGCAGACCTTTCAAGACCGTCAAAAGACCAAAAAGATTGGCATACACTCTGCCGGTTTTTCCACGAATCAGTTCGGCATAGTCAGGATTTTTCTTCTGGGGCATGATCGAACTTCCAGTAGAATATTGATCAGAAAGTTCGATAAACTGAAATTCATGAGAAGTCCACAATATAATTTCCTCACAAAGGCGTGATAAATGCATCATCAAAATCGATGCATCACTTAAAAATTCTAAAATAAAATCACGATCGCTGACACCATCCAAACTATTATCATAAACAGAACTAAATCCTAATAACTCCGCCGTATACTCCCGGTTTATCGGAAAAGTCGTTCCTGCCAACGCCGCACTTCCCAAGGGTGAAATATCAATTCTTTTGATACTTTCTGCCAAGCGCTCTTTATCACGGCAAAACATTTGGTAGTAAGCCAACAAATGATGACCAAATGAAATCGGCTGTGCGTGCTGCAAATGGGTATAGCCGGGCATCAATGTATCGGTATTTTCCTCAGCTTTCTTCACTAGAGTTGTTTGCAAACTATGTAATTCTGCTATCAGCGACTGGACCGATTTTTTCAAATACAAGTGCATGTCTGTTGCCACTTGGTCGTTTCGACTTCTAGCCGTATGCAGCTTTCCTGCTACGGGTCCAATTTTTTGATGCAGCGCTTGTTCAATATTCAAATGAATGTCTTCATGTTCAGGTAAATAGTCGAATGTATCAGCTTCGATAGACTCTTTGATTTCTATCAACCCTTGTTCAATTAATTTTTTATCTTCTTCAGTGATAATCTGGCATCTCGCCAGCATCTTCACATGGGCAAGACTTCCCTGCACATCCTCCAAAGCCATTTGGTAGTCAAAACCAATGGAGGCGCCAAAATCATTCAGCCATTCTTCCCCGTGGGCAGTAAATCGGCCCTGCCATAATTTCTTCATTTGATTTGCTCCTTTTAATAAATTCATTCCAGCTTCTCTTGAAAAACATTTTGAAGGCCATCATTCTGACTGCCATTTAAAAATCATTGGAAAAATGATGATTGTCTTTTTGGTAAAACAGAACGCCGACCTTCATTGCTGAGAAGGACATTATTTTTTTTGCATTGCTTGAACTTCTGCATTGACTTTGGAAGGCAATCCCCACAATTGAATGAAACCAACGGCTGCATCCTGATCAAAAGTGTCCGCAGAAGTATATGTAGCCAAAGCTTCATCATAAAGACTGTTTGGTGATTTTCTGCCTTCTACGATTACATTACCTTTAAACAATTTGACTCTAACCGTACCGTTAACATATTTTTGAGAAGATTTGATAAAAGCAACTAAGGCATCTTTGACCGGATTGAACCAAAGACCGTCATAAATGATTTGAGACAGCTGAAGTTCGATATAAGGTTTCACATGAGCCAATTCTTTGACCAAGGTCAAGTCTTCTAATTCTTTATGGGACTTTAATAAAACAGTGGCTCCCGGGCATTCATAGACTTCACGAGATTTGATACCCACTAGTCTGTTTTCTACATGATCGATTCGCCCTATTCCGTGTTTACCTGCCAAGTCGTTTAGGAATAAAATCAAATCGGATAATTTCATTTTTTCTCCATTAATGGAGACTGGCACACCTTCAACAAAATCGATTTCTATGAAATCTGGTGTATCTGGTGCTTCCTCAAGACTTACCGTCAGATCATAAGCATCTTCAGGAGGTGTCGCCCACGGGTTTTCTAAAATCCCGCATTCATTGGCTCTCCCCCAAAGGTTTTGGTCTACTGAATATGGACTGTCTAAATCGATGGGAACAGGAATCCCTTTTTCTTTTGCATACGCAATTTCTTCTTCACGGGACCATTTCCATTCCCGGATAGGAGCGATGATTTTCATCTTTGGGTCCAAAGTAGCGATAGAAACTTCGAAACGAACTTGATCGTTTCCTTTACCGGTACAACCATGGGCAATCGTCGTAGCCCCGACTTCATGAGCCAGTTCTACCAGTTTTTTTGAAATCAACGGTCGGGACAATGCTGAAACTAAAGGATATTTTCCTTCATACATCGTATGTCCTTGCAATGAAATCAAAGCATATTCCTGTGCAAACTCCTCTTTAGCATCAATCGTATAAGAAGCACTGGCCCCCACATCCAAAGCCTTTTGTTTGATACCTGCCAAATCTTTTCCTTCACCTACATCTAAACAACAAGCGATAACATCGAATCCTTTATCAACTAAATATTGAACAGCCACAGAAGTATCTAATCCTCCTGAATATGCCAATACTACTTTTTCTTTCATATTTATTCACTCCTAAATCGATTTTTATCTACTATAACAAATAATAATTTATTTTTCAATACATTATTGCATATTAATTCATAATTTTGGTTTTTTATCACTTTTATACTGAATATTATGAATATTTGAGCCATTTTGTACTCAAAGGCGATAGAAGAACCTTACAATTTAGAAAGCTAAGTTGAGATAAGTAAAAAATTGTAGTATAACTGATATAATTAACAAGGAGGTTCGAAAAATGATTGAGGTAGTTGGATTAAAGAAAAACTATGGGGAAACACAAGCGTTAAAAGGGGTAGATTTAACTATTCCAAATGGGAAAATTTTTGGTTTTCTTGGACATAATGGAGCGGGAAAATCAACAATCATCAAGAGCCTTGTCAGTATTATAGAACCCACCGAGGGGAAAATATATTTTGATGGGGAAGAATTAATCAATAATCGTTTAGACATCAAAAAAAGCATCGGATATGTTCCCGATACGCCTGATATGTTTCTACAATTAACGGCTGAGGAATACTGGGATTTGGTTGCGGCCGCCTATGAAATTCCTAAAGACGTAAGGCAACAAAGACAAGAAGAACTGCTAGCCCTATTTGAGATGACTGGAAAAGAGTCTGATACCCTTGAAGGTTTTTCACACGGTATGCGTCAAAAAGCCATTGTCATCGGTGCTCTTCTATCAGACCCTGACATTTGGATCTTAGATGAGCCTTTACAAGGTTTAGATCCGCAAGCTGCCTTCGATTTGAAAGAACTTATGAAGAAGCATGCTGAAAATGGCAAAACTGTGATTTTTTCGACTCATATTTTATCTACTGCTGAACAGCTTTGTGATGAATTAGCCATTCTTAAAAAAGGTGAATTGATTTATAATGGCTCGGTCAAAGATCTCTTAGCTTCTGCAGAAAATGAGTCGCTTGAAAAAATTTATTTAAAAATGACTGGAAAACATTCTAACGGCGAGTTGATCGAGGAGTTGGAGGAAATGGAAGATGAGTAAAAACCAACTGCTGGCATTATTAAAAGTCAACTTTTTGTATGTTAACCCCCAATACACAACAAGTTCGAGGAAAAAGAAAAAAACAGGCAATCAAATCGTTAAAAATGTAGTATTGCAATATTTGCTTCTATCTGTATTTTTTGTTTTTGTTTACGGTCTTTCCATGTTTACGGTTGATTTCAGTCAATTTCCCGGCTATTTTACGTACTACATCGCTCTATTTAGTTTAATGAGTTTCTCGCAAGTCTTTACTTCTATTTTCAATATATTTTTTCAAAGTAAAGACTTAGCAAGCTATCAACCGCTGCCGTTCAATCTAAATCAGATTTTCATCGCAAAATTTGCAGTAGTTGCCTACACCACTCTGCCGTTTTTGCTGCCTATACTGGCACTTTTCTTTTTAGTCGGATGGCAGTCGAATATTTTTATTTTAATCAATATTATTGTATCTCTGATAGCATTTCTCGGCTTATTTACTTTATTGTTTGAACTTTGTGTCATCTGTGTCTTTGGTATCACCCGAAGTAATTTTTATAAAAACAATCAAAAAATCGTCTCATCTATCTTGATGTTGATTCCAACTGTTTTAGTCGTTGTTGCAGTCTTGTTTTTAAATTTTGATACCGGTACTACTTCTGCTGAGATGGTGGATCGCGGAATTATTCCTTTCATTTATCCATTATACGCAGTTGTTACCAACCCTTTTTCACTTAGCAGCGTTTTGATTTTAGCAGCTATAGTACTTTTGATTGCTGGTCTATTTCGTCTTATCAGTCTTTGGATCGTTCCAAGCCTTTACGACATAACCACAGTCAACCATAAAAAGAAAAGAAGCACAAAGAAAAGAAAATCTCATGCTAGTTTAAAAGAGGTCCTGATACATTACAACCGTGGCTTGATCAATGATCCCACACTTATTATGCAGTCTCTTTCCAGTACAATAATCATGCCAATGGTGATGATCATTTCTGGTGTGGTCGGGGCTCAAGGAATGTTAAAATTATCAAATTTAAGCCTAGATTATGCTGGGGTGTTCTTCTTTACTGGCATTGTTTTTTCACTGATGACTGTGAATGGTGCTTCTTTTGTGGCTAACTTGATTTCATTAGACCGGGAAAATTTCAATTTCATCCGCAGCTTGCCGATTTCTATGAAAACTTATTTGTCAAATAAGTTTTGGTTTGGCTATTTGATACAAGTTGGCTTAAATATACTGGTGATACTGCTAGCATGTATTTTCCTGAGACCGCCTGTCCTATTAATCATTTGTATCTTGGCGGGAAACATCATCGGAGCATTTTTTATTAGCCAGCATTATTTCTACCGCGATTTTCGACTCCTTGAACTTCAATGGACGAACGTTTCACAATTATTCTCACGAGGCGGCGGAAACTTCGCCTTGATGTTTTCCATCTTCGGCGTGTTGTTCGGAGGTATTATTTTAATCGTGGTTTATGCCGTAACAATTACTATGATGGGACACCTAGCTTTAGCCATTAACCTTGGTGTGCTTGCAGTGTTAGCCCTCATCTTCGGGTTGCTGTATATTTTCTATAGAAATAAATTTTGGCAAAAACTTAGTTAATACACAACAATAAAAACTTCCAGTGTAAACTGGAGGTTTTTATTGTTGACCTCTTAGATTATAAGAGGAACATATCGAGTTTTTCTTGATAACGTTTTCATCTAGTGATATTCTTATATCAAGGAGGTAGTTATATGATATATTTAATTGGCATTATTTTTTTATTAGTAGGTCTATGGACACTTGTGATGACTTGGCGAGCATTCACTTACGTCAAAAAAGATGGAGATGAAAACACCTCCCCTTTTATTGTACTGGGACTGGGGAATGGGTTAATATTTTCTGTAATTTCCATTGGTGTTGCACTCGCGTGTTTTTTCAATAAATTTTAAGCCCTTTGATGCAAAATCACGAGGCCGGTCATAAGTCAGGAAGTAAAAAAGTGTCAGATTCTCGCTGAAAAACGAGTCTGACACTTTTTTTGATGTCTATTTTTACCAAAAATCTTGTTAATCTAAGTCTTCTCCATTAGAAGCAATAACTTTTTTATACCAGTCAAATGATTTTTTCTTTGAACGTTTCAATGTTCCGTTTCCGTCATTGTCTCGGTCAACATAGATGAAACCGTAGCGTTTTTTCATTTCGCCTGTGCTGGCACTGACTAAATCTATACAGCCCCATGAGGTGTATCCCATCAAGTCTACACCATCGATTTCTACAGCATCTTTCATCGCCTTGATATGATCTCGCAGATAATCGATACGGTAGTCATCTGCCACATAGCCATTTTCATCTGGGGTATCCACGGCGCCTAAGCCGTTTTCTACGATAAAGAGCGGTTTCTGATAGCGATCATATAATTGATTCATCGTTGACCTCAAACCGAGAGGATCAATTTGCCAGCCCCATTCAGATGCCTTCAAATAAGGATTTTTCAATGAAGCAAAAATATTTCCAGCTACTTTTTTGTTCATCTCCGGATCGGTCGATACCGTGCGGGAAGAATAATAAGAAAATGAAATAAAATCAACTGTATGTTCTTTCAGTAATTCCAAATCACCGTCTGCGATTTCCAGCTCGATGCCTTTTCTTTCCATCTCTTTTAATGCATAGCTTGGGTAAGCTCCCCGTGACTGTACATCAATGAAGAAATAATTCTCCCGATCTTTTTGAACGGCTGCAAAATAATCTTCCGGATTACTCGTGTAAGGATAATAATTTCCGGCTGCCAGCATACATCCCACTTGGTTTTCAGGGTCGACTTCATGCGCAATTTTAGTCGCAATGGCACTTGCCACCAGTTCGTGATGGGCTGCCTGATATTTTATCTGTTCTTCATTGTCCCCTTCTTCAAAGTAAAGACCCGCTCCCATAAATGGTGCATGTAAAATCATATTGATTTCATTAAAGGTCAACCAGTATTTAACAAGTCCTTTATAACGGTTGAAGAGCACACGGCATAGGTTTTCATAAAATCCGATTAATTTTCGACTTCTCCAAGCACCGTAAGTCTCAACTAAATGCATAGGACAATCAAAATGAGTGATCGTAACTAGGGGTTCGATACCATGCTTGTGACATTCTTTAAACAAATCTTCATAGAAAGCCAATCCTTCTTCATTTGGCTCAGATTCATCCCCCTTTGGAAAAATCCGACTCCATGCAATAGAAAGACGATAGGTTTTAAAGCCCATTTCTCCAAACAAGGCGATATCTTCCTTATAGCGGTGATACATATCAATGGCACCTTTTGCCGGATAAAAATGCTCGTCATCAAAATCAAAATGTTTCATTTTCCCAGAAATAATCGGGAAACGATCTTTCCCAATCGGCACAACATCAACATTGGCTAATCCGCGTCCGCCTTGATCATAGCCGCCTTCACACTGGTTAGCAGCGGTAGCACCGCCCCATAAAAAATCCTTACGAAATCCCATTTATTATTACCTCCTAAAATTCAAAAGCTTACTTCTTTAAAGATAGTACTAACTATATCCTAGCACATATTTTTTCAAATTTCTCCGAAATCAAGAAAATCACATTAATAAGGTCAACAGATCCTCACCAGATTTGATGTTGCTTTCGCTCGTTTCGATAATATCAAGAAAATCATCCTTATTGGTCACGATGACTGGTGTTTGAACACTATAGCCAGCTTCTTGTATTTTTTTAACATCAAATTCCACTAACAGTTCACCTTTTGACACACGATCCCCTTGCGCAACATGAGCCGTAAAGAATTCCCCGTTGAGCTGTACAGTATCTAATCCGATGTGAATCAAAACTTCAGCTCCTTCATCAGAAACTAAACCAATCGCATGTTTCGTCGGGAATAACGTCATTATAGTTCCGTCAAACGGTGCCGTTACTTTGCCGTCAGTCGGATCGATGCCCACACCTAATCCCAACGCTCCTGAAGAAAATGCTTCATCTTTGATTTGATTCAATGGAATGATTTTACCCGTCATCGGACTGCTGACTGTCAACGGTGCTTTGACAAGAGAAGATTTTTCCTCGACAGTTGATGCTTCAACAGTGTCATCTTTCCAGAAGAAGTAAGTCAGAACAAAGGCAATGACCATTGCAATCCCTGCTGCAACTAATGATTTCCAAATACCTGACGTATCATTTGTCGCTGGATTTACATAGTTAAAAATTCCAAAGATTCCTAATCCACCCACTGTATAAGCTTTTAAATCAAACATCATCATGATGGCTCCACCGATTCCGGCACCGACCAAGGAGAAATAAAACGGTTTTTTCCTTGGCAAGGTCAACCCGTAAATAGCTGGTTCAGTGATACCAAAAGTTCCAGAAATCATTGCTGGAATTGCCAAGCTTTTGGTTGCTTTATCTTTTAGTTTGAAGAACATAGCTAAAACAACAGCTGTTTGGGCAAACGTCGTAGCAAACATTGGCGTAAGCGCCTGAGAGTAGCCAAATTGCTGTACTTGAATAAACGATAGCGGAACCACGCTCCAGTGCAAACCAAAAATAACCAGCACTTGCCATAATGTTCCCAAAACCACACCATACAAGATTGGTGAAAAGTTAGCTACAGCTTCAAATCCGACTTGGAACAGGTTCGTTAAAATCGTAATCACAGGGCCAATGACAAGAAATCCTACAGGAACAGAAATCATTAGAACAAACAGCGGCACAAAAAAGTTTTGAATCATCTCAGGAATGATTCTCTTAGCCAACTTTTGAATTTGAGCTGCAAAGGCAACAACAAAAATAACTGGAACAACAGAACTGACATAGTTATTGGCGATCACTGGAATCACGCCGAATAATTTCATATAGGCAGTCCCTTGGAAAATCCCGCTTCCCACCACTGCTGGGGTCGTCCCGGCAGCTTCAAACAAAGCAGCAAGAGTGTCTTTTTGAAGTGCAGGCATACAAAGAGCCATCCCGATGGTCATCCCCACAATAGGTGCCAACTTAAATTTCTTCGACGAAGTATAACCAATAACGATAGGCATAAAATAAAAAATTGCATCACCGACGTTGAACAATAATTTGTACAAATCCCCGTCGCCGCTCATCCATCCAAAGGCTACAAATGCACTTAAAATCCCCTTCAACATACCGCTGGCAGCCAGCACACCAAGAAACGGCTGGAAAGAACCGCTAATAATATCTATCAATCGGTCAAATATGTTCATTTTTTCATCCGGCTCTTCAGAACCGCCTTCTGATAGACCAGCGACTGACATGACATCCTCAAAGACATCCCCTACATGGTTGCCTATGACCACTTGGTACTGACCTGCGCTTTTCATAATCGTTACGATACCGTCAGTGTTCTTCAAAATATCATCATTTGCTTTTGTTTCATCCTTGAGCTTAAATCTCAAACGTGTGATACAGTGACTCAAACTATTGATATTTTCTTTTCCGCCTACATTTTTGACAATCTCTTTTGCTAGATTTTCATATTTTCCCATTTCTTTTCCTCCTAAATAATTGCATACGTTGATACAAATTCTCTAGTAGGTTTAGCCAACTTAATGTCACTATCCAGTTTCTTTTCGTTGTACCTCTACCCTCCTTAAATTATTTTAAACTAATTCACTCTGTCTGATGACCCGATCAATATGGATCGTCAAATAAAGTAATTCATCTTTTGTTATATCGTACTTATACTGCTTGGCAATAAAGTCCGAAATAGTTAATGCACACTGATAGGCATTGCGATACTTCAACTGTATCATTTTTATCAAATCCTCATCAGTTTCATCTTTGTAATGAGTGTTAGACACAAGACGGTAAGCAAAGAATTTTAAATGTGTGATGAAGCGATAGTAAACTACCGATTCTTCCTGAAATTCTATGTGGAAATTATACTTGATGATCGTTGTGATCTCCTGCATGATTTTCGTGATTTTTTCAGCATCATTAAAGTTTGGTGCCAGACCGCTGTTTAACAAGTGTAAAGCAATGAAACCTGCTTCGTCTTCTGATAATTCCAAACCAATTTTATCTTTTATAATTTCTAAAGCTTGCAGGCCCACGTCATATTCTTTTCTAAAAAATTTTTTTATATCCCAAATTAAGATGTTGGTTATTTCTAACCCTTCTTTGACACGTTTAACAGTTGAGTAGATATGGTCTATCAAATTGGTGTAGATATTTTCACTGAAAGAATTATCTAGGTTTCGGTTCGCAATCTCAACTATTTCATTGGCGATTTCAATATATTCGATTGGCACGTCTTTTAGTATTTCCTGAAAACGGTAAGAGGCAGCTTCATCCTTCAACACATAGGTTTTATCGATAGCATTTTTCGAAATCTGTTCCCCAACCCTTTTTTTAAAAGCGATACCCTTTCCCATGACGATGGTTTCCTGTCCGCTTTGATCGTGAGTAACCACCACATTATTATTTAAAATCTTGTCAATTTTCACCTTTACCTTCTCCATTTCTCCCTAAAAAAACAAATACCCAACCATGCGAAATAAACAGAAAATCCAACCTTCCATTTGATTTCACACGATTGGGTTTAGCTTGCAAACTGCAATCACTATCCCGTGTATTCCTTTTCATAACAAATATTAGCTCAAATACGCACCTTTGTCAACCTTGTAAAGGTATTGTTTTGCCAAAAAAATAAATTTAACTCTTCAGCGATACAGACAAAAAAACCGTCATACACTTGTAATTTTAAGAACATAATATTTATTTTTTCTTTAAACGAATTGTTGTTTTGTAGGTTACAAGTCTGAACAATCGTCCGTATGGCTGTCTATTCATTTGCTTCAATATGCTAAAAAAGAGAATCTGCATAGAGAACCGTCTCTCAAGTCCTATGCATTACTAAAATTACTTTCTTTAAATGCTTATATTTGTTAGTTGATGCTAAAGCTAAATTCACTATGAATTATTCTATTCGGGCTTTTTATACATGCTTGCGTCCCAAGGAATGCTCGGGTCGTAATCATCAGGCGGGCGATGTTGGGGAGCAGTGATAAACCACCAAACGCCAAATTTATCAATAATTGTGGCAGCACATGGACTCCATGGTAAAGGTCCAATCGATTCTTTGATGATTCCTCCCTCGCTTAAAATCCGGTATACTTTATGTACCTCTTCTTCGCTTGCCAACGTCACTCCTATCTGTATCGCCTGTTCCATAGCAACTTCATTCTGTGCTTCTACGACAGCGAAACCTTTACCATCTTTTGATAATTCGGAATGAAAGTAGCTTCCATCAGGATTTTTCACATAATAGCCAAGCTCCAAACCAAATGCTTCTTTATATAGATCGACAGCCTCAGAGCTATTTTTGACAGAAATGCCTATGTTAATTTCCACACTATCCCCTCCTAATCATATTAAAATATTCTACATTCATAATATTCACTCACAACAAATCACTGCTAACAATTTTTACTATATGTTAAAATACTAGGTTTATAAAATGGTTTGAGATTTGCCACAAGCTATTTTTCGTATCTGAGTGAAGTAACGGTTTCATAAAAAACAAATAAATCACATACGAAAACGTATCATAGGACAACTAAATAATTGTCAATATTTTTAAAGTTTCGGATAACATTTTTTGATTTATGCAATGTATCATTTATTCTCCCAGAATAATTACAGATAAATTAATTTTCTTCTTTCTTATTCTCAGCTAAAGTTGTCGGACGGCAAGGAATAATAAAATTCATCCCAAACGCAATAAACATACCGATAAAACTGTCAATGATTCTATCCAGTGCATAGCTGTAAGATTGATGGCTGGGTATCATAAACAAGATTGTCAACAATGTGGCACTAGCACCCACTGTCCCTTCCTGATAGCCCAAAGTTGATAGAATCGTAATCATCAGCACGATAACCAGAGGAATCGCAATGAGCTGGACCAGCTCTGTTTTGCCAAAAACATCAAAAATAGCGATGACCAGCAATGAAAGGATTGCCCCTAACACATTGCCGACCACACGATGTTTGCCAAATTTTACTGTATTTTCAATATCTTCCCGCAAAGTAAAAATTGCGGTGATTGAAGATACCACATAGGTTTCCCTTTTCAATAAAATACTAATTAATATACAAATAAACACACTTAACCCTGTTTTAACTGTTCGCATCCCAATCTTCAAATTTTCAATCTCCTTAAATCTTTCTGAGCTCCACTAAAAACAACCTGATTTCATAAACTCTTTTCATGTGATTATTTGAATAAAACAAGTCTATCAACGGTTATCAACGAACTTTTAGCGCCAACTTGATGATACCATAAATCATCGCAGATTTAATAAATAAATAAAAAAAACAGGAAGCTGTCTTTGAAAAAGAAGCTTCCCCATTTGCTATTTACTTAGTAATTTGCTGAATTCTATTTTGTGTTCGTGAAATTCCTGATCTTCTTCCAAGAGATAGGACGGGTCACTAAGAATTTTTCTACTGAAATCTATCTTTTTATCCACTTCAATCTGACCCGGTCTTTTAGACATGACGATGATACGAGTACCTAATTTTAAAGCTTCTTCAATGTCATGAGTAATCAGAAAGATAGTCTGCTGACTATCTTGCCAGAGATTCCGAATCAAGGTTTGCATAGACATTCGGGTAATGGCGTCAAGAGCGCTGAAAGGCTCATCCATCAAAATCAACTCAGGTTCATTGATAAGTGTTCTTGCTAGGGCAACACGCTGCTTCATCCCGCCTGAAAGTTCATACGTATGGGACTCTTCAAAATCGGCTAATCCAACTTTTTCAATGTAAGCTTGACTTTTTTCTCGAATAACCGTGGCATCTTCTTTTCTGATTCTAGGACCATACTCAATGTTACGACGAACTGTCAGCCACGGATACAAGGTGGGAGACTGGAAAACTACTCCTCTAGTCACATCAGGCGCGATAATTTTTTTGCCATGCATTTCACAGCTTCCGGAACTTGGTATCAAATATCCAGCCAGAATTTTCAGTAAGGTACTTTTCCCGCTGCCAGAGGGGCCAATGACACAAACAAATTCATTTTTAGCTATTTTTAGATTTATATTTTTCAAAACTGGAAGATCTTCAGCTTGTTTTTTAAACTGATGATTCACATTTTTAACGACAATCATTTCATCATGAGTTGAATTTGTCATCCTCCACCCTCCATTTTCATTTTTCTAAAGCAAGCTCCACATATTTCGAAGAAATAAAACGATTGACTTCCTTTTCGTCAGGGACTCTCTTGATGGACCCCTGTTCTTTTAAGAAAACGGCAGTATCATAGAAAACATCATGGAATTTTCCCGGATTATCAGAAGTTCCCAAGTAGCCATCACCAACCTGTTCTTCGAGTGTAAGCCATTCAGTGGCTTTCATCTGACTCAAAGCATCTTCCTCAGTAATTTCAAGTGCATCAGCGGCTGCTTGAGCGGCCTTTTCAGGGTTATCTTTATAAAGCTCAACAGCTTCATTCAGTGCCAGTAAATAATCACGAACTAGATTAGGATACTTTTCTGAAAAATCCTTATGAACTAAATCAATATTGGCTGTCAAATAACCTTTTTCAGCCAACTCCCGACTGTCGATTAACACATCGCCAGTTTCCTTGATTTTACTCAACGTAGGTTCCCATGTGTATGCTGCATCGATGTCTCCACGCTCCCATGCGGCAACTATCTCTGCTGTTTCCATATCAAGAATAGTGACATCATCTTCGATTTTCGCTTCTTCAAGTGCTTTTAACAAACTCAAATGGGAAGTGGAACTAAACGGTGTCGCAATTTTTTTTCCTCTTAAATCTTCGACTGACGTCGCTCCTAATTCTTTTTGAGCGACTAATGCTTCATTTTCTCCCAGCACTTCATGAATCCAAATCAACTCCACAGGTAATTCCGTTGCACAGGCAACAACCCCATTAGTATAGCCCATTTCGGCAAAGTCTATACTCCCTGAAGCAAAAGCCTGATTTGCTGCTACGCCAGAATCAAAAAACATAAAACTTGTTTTAATCCCTTTGTCATCAAAATACTTCTTAAAAAAATCTTGCTGAATGGCTACTTGTTTATCATTTGGTACTCGAATGATTCCAATTCGCACCTCTTTGGGATTAGCAGCCTCTTTGGTGCTTTCCTCTTTGTTTTTTCCACAGGCAGCAAGCCCCCCGCTCAGTAAAACAAGCAGACCGACCATCAAAAAAATTTTATTTTTTAATTTCATCTACTCTTTTCCTTTCCAAAAAACCACTTTTTTCTCCAGCTTCTTTAAAAGATGGTCAATGACTAAACCAGTTACTCCCATGACGATGATGCCGACAAACATCACGTCGCTTTTTAAATATCTGGAAGCATCAATGACCATCCAGCCAATGCCGGAAGTCGCTGCTATCATCTCAGCTGAAACCAGCGTAGTATAAGCAACACCGACAGCCGTTCTTAACCCAGTAAAAATCTCAGGCAGACAGCTCGGAAGAACAATTGTAAAGAAAACATCTTTTTTATTTGCCCCTAAAGATTCTGCACTCAACAAATAATCTGGATTGATATTTCCTACAGCTGACACACAAGCAAGATAAATCGGTGCAAATGCAGCCAAGAAAAGCAATGTCAGCTTGGAAGATTCATCAATCCCTAACCATAAAATCAAAAGTGTATAATATGCCAGCGGCGGTAACGGGCGATAGAATTGGACAATTGAATCCACCACACCTCTGACTGGAACGAAATAGCCGCTTAACAAACCTAACGGGATCGCAGTGACTAAAGCCAAAGAAGAAGATATCAGTAGTCTAGACAAACTGACTCCGGCATGTCTCCAGAAAGATATCCCATTATATCCATTTTTTAAAATATCAAAAAAAGTCATGACTACTTCTGAAGGGGAAGGTACCAGACTTGAAGAAATTAACCCAGTCTCTGTTGTGATGAGCCAGACAAGAACAATGGTGACCCATGTGCCGATAGCATAGTATCTAGTGCTGATTTTCTTTTTCTTTTCCATTATATCCCAACTTTATCTTATAATATCAAAAAGGCATAAGATGATAAACATTTCCTATGCCTTTTTTTCTTTTAGAGATTACAACAAATCAAATCGGTAGTTAGTAACCACTGGTTTACGTCCAGTGACTTGATCATTGTAATATTCATACATACACAAGCCCAAAAATGAACCCATCAAGTTGAAAACATTGTCAAATCCACGCATTTGTAAAGCTTTTACCATGTTATAACTGCGTTGGCTAGATAAGCAGTGAACATATACCGGCTGATCTTTTGGAATTTCATCCAAACGGTTTCTGAATTCGCTGAATGGAATATTTACAGCATTTATCATATGCCCTTCCTCATACTCATCTGGTTCACGACCATCAATGATAAAAGCATTAGATTCAATCAGTGAACGGATTTCCGTCACAGGCACTTGCTTGTATTCTCCATTCAAAATATTCAAGCCTACCAAAGCAGCCATATTTACAGCGTCTTTAGCCGTCCCAAACATTGGAGAATAAGACAATTCTAATTCTTTCAAGTCTTCTAAATTCCCGTTCATTGTGATCATCGTGGCAATAATATCGATTCGTTTGTCCACATTTCCTTCTCCCATACATTGGGCACCTAAAATTTGACCCGATGGGTAAGCAAAAATCAGTTTGAAATAAATCGGACGTGCGTTAGGCATCAATCCAACTTTATCTTTTGGAATGACATAAGACGTGCGGTAGTCGATTCCCTCTTTTTTACAGTCTTTTTCATTTAGCCCTGTTGAAGCAGCATTCATCTCAAAACATTGAATAACGGATGAACCAATCACACCAGTATTACGATACTGTTTACCATACATATGATCAGCAACGGCTCTGGCTTGTCTTTGCGCCGGACCAGCCAAGGTCAGGCGAGTTGGTTTGCGTGTAATCAGATTCGTTGTTTCAATGGCATCACCGACAGCATAAATATGAGGCTCTGAAGTCAAATAATGATGGTTGACCTTAATACCGCCAGTTTTTCCAATCTCTAAACCTGCCGCTTTGGCAAGAGTCAACTCTGGTTTTACTCCAATAGCCATAATTACCACTTGACCAGGAATTTCTTTTCCAGAAGTCAGCAGAACACAATCATCCTTAATTTCAGCAATGGCATCTTCCAATACAAGATTTACATCGTTATCCATAATTTCTTTATGAAGGATTTGAGCCATATCATAATCAAATGGCTCCATCACCTGATCTGCAGCTTCAATCAAGCTGACATTTTTTCCAGCTTTTTTCAAGTTTTCTGCGACTTCGATTCCGATAAAGCCTGCACCGGCCACTACCACATCTTGAACATTATTCTGATCGATATAACGCTTGATTTGATCGATGTCTGGAACGTTTCTCACTGAAAAAACATGTGCCGAATGGATGCCTTTGATGTTTTCAGGCAACACCGGGTTAGCTCCCGGAGATAACACAAGCTCATCATAGGCTTCGATAGTTTCTTCGCCTGACAAGAGATTTTTGACAACGATTGTTTTTTCTTTAGGATTGATTGCAGTCACTTCATGATTGACACGCGCATCTATATTATATTGTTTATCAAAAACCTCAGGTGTCATCAAAACTAAATTTTCTGATTCTTCTACGATACCGCTCAAATGAAAGGGTAAAGCACAATTTGAGAAAGAGACAAAAGGTCCTCTTTCAAACATGACGATTTCAGCAAATTCATCAATTCTTCTGATTCTCGCTGCAGCAGAAGCCCCTCCTGCTACTCCGCCAATAATTAAAACTCTTTTTCCCATAATAGCTGCCTCCTATAAATTTTAAAAAACTTTAAATCATATCATCTTAAGTTAATCAAGATTCACTGCTTTTGCAAGTTTGTTGCCAAGAATCCCCCCGGCGACAAGCGCGATCAGAAAAATCCAACCTGATAGTGAAAATTGAGCAATTGGTGAATATAAAGCACCCACATTACAACCGTTAGATAAGCGTGTACCGAAGCCCATCAGTAATCCTCCCAATGAATAGAAAGCCAATCCGTTCATTGTCAATTTAGGAATAGATTTAACTGTCTCCTTAAATTGTCCAGATGTTAGAAGGAAAACCAAGGTTCCTAACATAATACCAATATTCTGAACTGTGACACCATTTTGCAATAAAGATGCTGTGAATGTTTCAGGTGCCTGATGAGTAAAGCTAGCCAATGAATCAGCAGAAACACCAAAAACTGTCAATAATTTACCAACCCATATACCATAAGGTGTTGAAGCACCCCATCCGCTTTTAGTTACTGCCATTAGTATAACAAAAAGAATGGTCAGCATAAATGCTCCTTGTTGCAACGTCCAAGGTTTTGTCAACACGTGATTGATGGTAGATTCATTTGATAGAGAAAAAGTTTTTACATCTAAGGTTTCTTTTCTGTCTTGTACCCGTTCAGAAGGAACCCCAACATATGTCCCTTTGTTGATACGAGATTGTTCATAACGATAGGATAAATAAACTACAATACCAGCAAATATCATCGTTAAGACGATGGCACCAAGATAGCCATTCAAGCCATCCCACTTAAACCAGTCTGGAAGAAATACCCCTTGAGAAAATTTCTTACCAGTTTCAGAGGTGAATAGAGAAGTTGTGACCCAAGATTGAGTGCTTTGCAGCGGAAAACCAACGAATACCCCAATACCGAAGAAAATCAAAGTCACTCCTGCCCGCGGTAAATCAGTGACGATATCAGTCATCACGCCAGAGGCACAACAAGACGAAAGAGCCATTCCAATTCCGAACAAAACCCCACCGACTATCAAGCCTAAATTAATCGGATTGATCCACAAACCGTAAGACGTGATATCTTCTGCAAAAACTAAAAATGCAGCAGTAGCAATTGATGTGATGACGAACATAAACATCAATGTACGCATTAGTTTTGTAGAACCCGTCCGGTAAGCCCTGTTCACACTGCCGGCAAATCCAGTATAAGATCTCGATAATACATACCCAAAAGTAAGTCCAATAATTAAACGAAAATACATCATATTTGATGGCAGTATTTGTAGTCCAACAATTAAAAAGACAAATAATAAAATAAATCCAAAAATTCTTTCCTTCAGTTTCATAAACATTCTCCTTTGTGAATTTTATAACTAGGTCATTATAACATTAAGGACAAATTAATTAAAGTAATTATTAAAAGTTGATTAAACTTGTAGATAATAAACTACAAAACCAGTTCTTAACTTGAATGTAGACAAAAGCATTTCAGAAATAAGACAAATTATTTTCTCATATTTTTTACAAGCATATGTTTAAAACCAAAAAATAAACAGATGACTGTCAAATTATTTTCGCTTATGAATTCACAAACTCCGGTTTTTTGCTAACAATCGTGTGATGGTTTAAATGTTATTAAATTAAGAAATATTTGAATACACTTAAAAACTCCCAAAAGACAGCTCGGAAAACATTTATGAAGCATAAAAAACAGGAGTATAAACTCACCCCTGCCCTTATATTAGTTCATTAGATTGTATCTCCCAAAAACAAATACGGATCTCTCTATAAAAGTTTGATTTTTTTCAAAATGAAATAAATCATAAGAGAAATAAACACCATGATACCTAGAAGAATATAGTAGCCGTTGGGATTTTGGAGCTCCGGCATGTTTTCGAAATTCATGCCATAAATCCCGGTCAAAACTGTGATTGGTGTAGCAAAGACTGTAAAGACAGTCAGCTTGTTGATAACATCATTGGTTCGAGTACTAACTGTACTGTCATAGATTTCTAAAAGATGGACACAAGTTTCATAAAGATTGGAAGAAAATTCGTACAAACGGTTAATCGCCACATCTAATGTATTGACAACTTTCATTTGTTTTTCAGAAATCAAATTATTAATGTTCAATATCAGGTCGTCTCCTACGTACAATAGCAACCTCATATATTTTTTAACTTTAAAACAATTATTCTTTTTTTCGACTATCTCTTCCATCCCGTGAACTTTGTCACTTATAATAATTTCATTTTCGATTTCAGCTAATATTTCTTCATACAAATACAAACTATCAAACATCTCACTGAACAACGCATCTAAAAAACTTACATACAATTGGCTAATATCATTCGTCTGAATAGAGGGCAAAAAATCATCTAAAAAGTCTTCTAAGAGATGGCTTTCTTCCGTGAGTGATAAAATTAAAAATGTTTTACCAAAAACTAAAGAAAAAGTTTCAAACTCAAAGGTGCCTCCGACTGTTTGAAAGTAAATCAAATTTAAATAATCGTGATCTTCTCGAGCATCAAATCTGATAAATGTATCTGCCCTTTTAATAGTATTCCTTGAAAAATCACTGATACCGAGCAGGTCTGCCATTTTTTTCACTTGATTCTCTTTTGCAATCACAAAACAAGGCTCATTGACAATACTGTTATCCAATGTGTGACTATTCCCCTCAAGCAGGTTATATATTTTCATATCATCCAAACCTTCCTCCCAGATTTTATCGCCTTTATTTTATCATATTTCACGATTAGACGAACTTTTAAAATTACGTTGGAGTCAAGTTTATCCGATAAAATCATTTGATAACTCTCTAATATTATTTAGTCTTTGTCGTTAGTCTCTTTTTTATAATTAACGCTCCAAGTATGATAAAAAGCATCAGTGTGCTTGTTATAATAACCGAATTTCTCAAGATTTTATCAGCCTCTGTCTCCTTTTTGATTGGCTTTATTTTTTTTCTTTCTTCTGGAAGATACTTAGTTCTGCTGCCTCTGACCAAAAGTCTGTGGGAATTTATGCCATAAGGAGTACAAGTAATCAATGTTGAATAATCTTCATCCGTCTTTGTCGCTAAATATTTCAAATTGTCAGGTGTGACCACTTTAATCTGGTCAACTTTATAAGCCAAAACCTTATCTAGCGCATGAATAAAAAACAAGTCACCTTTTTCTAATGAGGTTAAATCTGTAAACATTTTTGAATGAGCCAAACCGCTATGGCCTGTCAGTACACTGTGATTGCCTTTACCACCTATCGGCAAAGAAGTCCCCTCCATATGTCCGATACCTTTTTGTAACACACCCTCACTGGTGCCATGATAAACTGGTAATTTGACAGAAATTTTAGGTATATCGATGACTGCCATGGTATTGTCGGGAAAGTTCAACACCTGTTGATAATCTTTAGGCAAGGCGATACCGCTGCCGACAATGAAAGGATCCTTGACAGGGTCTCCCTTTAGATTTTGATTGTAAACCACAGCTTTTTGCCATTCTTCTTTTAATTTTGCATCATCTTCGGCATTTATTTTTTTTTCATAATCTAAAGTCTGAGTTGATATTTTTTTGTCATACAACTCTTTGCTTATGATCGGATAGACTAAAAAGCCTAAGCCTACGAAAATCAACAAAAATGTAAGCAGCCGTCGTTTCATCATTTTCACTCCTAAAACTAAAGACTGAAAATTGATAAACAATGTTCAGTCTTTAGCCTATAATCATTTCTTATGATATTTTTTTCTTCTTGTTAGAAAAAATACCAAAAATAATTCCCACACCGATAATAACTATCCCAACAACAGAAAAAATCAAAGCCGCTGTACTACCTGTTTTTGGCAATAATCCTTTTTTACTGTTTTTTATTTGAGACTTGATTGTAAAGGTAGGAGAATCTCCTGAAGAACTGACTTGATCAAATGAGACTTGGACAGCATCATCCAATAGATGGTAGCCTGTGGGCGCCTTCGTTTCGACCAACCAGTAACTTAAATAATCTGTGATGGTTTCCCCACCTTGGGCATCAATCGTCGAACGATAGTCTTCAATTCCCTTAAATTCAGCAAAGCCGTTCTCATCTGTCTTAACCATCCACGCCGAAGCCAAATCATAGCCATTCTCACCAAAATCAATGATTCTGCCTTCTTCATCTCTTCTCAAATAATTTCCTTCCTTGGCATTTTTTTGAGAAGAAGCTAATTGAAATTCAGCATCTTTTAGTTTTTTATTATCCCTTGCACTCAATTTTTCGATTTGAATGGCTGCTGTATGGATATCCACTGAGGATGTTTCCACAGTAACTGTTTGACCATTTTTATTTACAAAATTAACCGAAGCTTTATTTCCTACGACCATCCGATCATCAGTCCCTAAAGATTGATTCACTTCGACATCAAAGGCTAAAATGACAAACTTATTGTTGGATAATTTTTGTCGGCCAGCTGCCGTAAAGTCTACTGAAAAATTCGAAGCTGTATTAAGAATATAATCTTGACCTAGTAACATCTCGGTGCCTGGAAGCATCTCTCCTTCTTTTGTATCAGACGTATATACTTTTAAACTGTCTGTTTGTAAAGTTAGAGCTGTATCCAATGTGTCAATAAGCGAGAAAGTAATGTTTTCGTCGATGGTGGGATTACTGTCATAAATGCCTGCTGGTACTTTAGTATTCATACGATACGACATCGTCCCGCCAATCCGGTTTGCTAATGAGGTTTGGGCGATTTTTTCAGATGCCAGTCCCTCATTTTTGGGATACACGTGAACATCTGTCAACCAATCTGACCCGCTAGGATTTGTCATAGGGACATGAACAATAAATGGCGCAATTGGATTTAAAGTTATTTTTTCCCCTGCAATTTCTATAAACTCTGTGGAGCGTTCAACAACGATATAGGCTCCTTGAGGCAAGTTTGGTAAAAACGCGGTGCCATCACTATCAGAAATAATAGAAGAAGATTTCACTAAGTCATAAGTCACGCCTTCATCTGTAACAGTCAGTGCCTGTTCGTCAACAATTAAACTTTTTCCTTGCGGATAGGTGCCTTCAATAGGGACAACTTTGAACAGATCGAAAGTGATACCTTCTAATGGTACAGCAGAATCGGGCAACTCATGTACAGGAATTGCCTCTCCATTGTTAGGGATATTAGCCAAATCAGAATCTGCCATATAATACTTATGAATGTAAAGATTTCCTGTCTCAGGTGCCACATCGGCAGCTTCAGCAATTGATAAAAAGCTGCTGAAAGTACTTAGCAGTAATACGATAGTAATAATAAATGACACTAACCCTGTTGATTTGATTTTTTTGATTTTCATATTATTTTTCCTCTCTCTTCTTTCATCACTCGTTGAGCAAAAATCAATCCTTATTTTTTGAATCAGTAAAAATATAATACACTCCCCCCATCCCTAAACATGTGATGCCTGCAATCAATCCAACTAACGCACCAAGACTTCCTGTTTTTGGCAGTATTGTCGTTGGATAATTGGGAAGCTTTAAAACTTTTTCTCCTTCTTGTTCTTCTATCATAAATGCAGGAGGCAACTTATCCCCCACTGCTTCGATATGTATTCGTTCGTCAATAACCTCTTTGTAAGGATCAAAGTGGACTTCCCAGTTTCCTAAAGGCAACTCATACCCTGAATGGGTCCGAGTTTCCACTAATAAATAATTTCCTTTTTTTAAATTATTGAACCGTACTTCCCCAATCTCATCACTTGCAGTTTCTTCCACATATTGCCAACATTCAGGAAATTCCTCACCGGTAAATTTTTCGTGGGTGTGATTTTGCGTGTCATCAAAGCACTGATACAACGTGAAAGCTACATTTTCCATAGGTTGATACTCTTCATTCACTTTGTAAAACACTAAAGGCAGCAATGGTTTGGCTTTATTAGTGATTGCCATGGATATCTTATTGGCTGTATCGCCTTCCATCAATGTTGCTTCTACCGGCTTCCGGTCATTTTCAACCGTTCCATCATTCAAAATATCAATCAGCAACGGTTCAGAATTTTTCTCAAAATTCTCTGGTGCCTCAAGCTCCGTTAATGTGTATTTTCCGGGAAATAAATTTTTAAACATAAAATGATCTATTGCTTGATTATCACTTGGCAAGGTCACGTTGATGTTGGGACCTGTTAATTGGAATTTTGCCCCTTTTAACGGCTCTCCCATCTCATCTGTTTTTTGAATTTCCAAATCAAAAGGTTTTAACTGATTCTGGTGTCGCAAGGTCCAAAATGGCGCATTTTCCTCAAAATTATCACCTGCGTAGATAATTTCTCCATATTTTGTTAAAGAAAATTCATAATCCCCTGCAACAGTATCGTAGCCCACAGGTCCCTGTGTTTCTTTCATCCGGTAATCTCCCGGCTCTTGTAAGGTAAAAGGAGCGAAACCCTCAGTATCAGTCATTTTTTCTTCAACCAAATCATACGCTCCCCCCGCGCTTTTCTTTTCTAGTTGAAAGACGGCTCCTGACAAACTCAACAGCTCCTCCTTATTTCCCTCAGCATATTTTTTAATCCCAACTGAGACTGGAGAGAATCTGTTTTCAACCGTTAAATGAACACTATCCTTTTCTGTTGGGACACTTTGCCCATTCACAGTCACCCTGCCATTTAAATCTATGCTGATTTCCCAAGATGCAATTTCTGATAATGAATGACCTGCCGGCGCACGAGTCTCTTTTAACAGATATTTTTTCCCAAGAGTCATGCGAAAATTTTCAGGTAATCGGTATGTACCATCTCCGCTATCCACCAGCGTAACTTCACTGCCGCCATCAACAGCTTTTAAAAGAAATTCCGCTCCTTCAAGAAAATCTCCCCGTGTACTTACTTTGGATAAACTAAGGTCTGTTCCCACATAAACACGGGTGAAAAAGACACCTTGACTCTGACCTCCAACGGGATTGCCGGCTAGAGGACCTGTTCCGCTCGTGAATCCCCAATAAACACTGTTGGGATCAGCTAAATCATTTCTTAAATTATAATTTAATGAAAAGGAGGAACCTCCAACCGAACCATACAACCTGCCATTACCAAAATTACCACCAGGATCCCAATTATAAACAACTTTTCTCCATCCTCCATCTGCTACCGGGTTGAATATCGTGCCGTTGAATAAAACTGTATGTCTGCTCACCACGTCATTGCTTCCGCTAGTTCTGATGGCCACATGCCCAGTATGATTACCATAGATTGTCATATAATTAAAGAGATCGTGATCCCCATCTTGTAAAGATTGGTCTTGATTCACTCGAGAATTATAGTAAGTATCAAACTCCAACACATGGGCGCGACCTAGTCCGTTGCCATAAGCGCCAATGGAAGACCCCACGCCTCCAACGTGTTCGGCAGTCCCATTTCTGAAAATTAAAGTAATACCATCTGCAACCACTTGCCGCTGGAGTGCATTACCAAGATAAGCATAAAATTCAAGACGAAAGGGGTCATTTAAGTTTATCTTTCTTTTACTCCAAGCCTGTCCAGAAAAATCGGTCCTGTTAGGCCCAGTTAAATCAATGACGTGTTCTCCAGGAATATTATGATAAATAGTTGAACCGGAAAAATTATAGAGTTCTGACATATCTATCGAAATCACACCGCTAGGTAAATTAGGATATCCGGTTACGGCTGCAAATGTTTTTGTTAAAGGTGTTTCTATTACCAAAATAGTTATAATTAAAATCAAACTCAAAAATATTTTTTTGAATTGATTCACATATGTTCACCCCCTTCCTCTCATTAAAATTTAATATTTCTTAAAATAAAGAAATATTTTATGTTTAAATCATTTTTAGGCAACCAAGACCAAAGAATAATATTTTAAAACAAAAAATATATTTTTGAATATTTTATAACAAATATCAAGATTTAGTTAAGAATAATATTATTATCTTAAAATATAATTTTCTTTCCAAAAACTTTCTAAAAACGCGGTATTTTTGCCTTGATAGATTATATTATAGGTTTATTTTTTTAACAATCATCTTGTTTCAATTTTTTATGAGTTAAAATAAAAAAACATTGAAAATATTTTACATATATATTTTTAATGTTTTTTATCCAATTATATTCTCTCAATAATAAAAATTATTTCTATAAAAGTATTTTTGAATATTATTTTTCATTATTAGATTCCTTTAATTTAAAAAATATTTAAATTAATTCTGATGATTTTTGCGTATTAAAATAATGAGCTATTTTTATAAGATAATATGCTATCAGAGTCTATTGTTAGCTGGATTGAATCAGAAACAATCCAAAATCGAGTTTTTTGAATTAACAATTTTTTTATTTTCAATGAACTTTAGCTGAATTTATTAAATACATTATTGTTTATTTCTAGAATAATCAAGTTTTTTCTGAAGCTATATTTTGCATGTAAAAAACTCCTTTATCAACTTTTTCTAAAAGTTAATAAAAGAGTTTCAACTTGTTATCTCATTCTGTCTGGTATCCACATCAGAAACATCATCATTTGATTTGTATATCCGAAGTCCAAAAATCTGACTCGAATTGCATACTGACTGAGTGATAATGGCTTCTAACTGCTTATCAGTTTAGGCATCCTTGTAATTCAGTTCCAACTTGTGTTCTTCCCTTCTGATATTAAAAAACAACCTAGAGAAGCAACAGCTTCCCCAGACTGAGTAAGAGGGTTGATGGCTGTGACAGTCAACACATCTTGTCCCTTACATATACTTAGGCACATTTATACCAGCTTTTATAAGTTGAAAAGAAAAAGACAGAGAATGAGCTCTGCCTTTGAAGCGACCCCCAAAAGTTAGACCAAAAATCTAACATTTGGAGGTCACTATTTTTATAGCAAAATTTTAATTTTTAATTATGGAGTAATCCATCCTGCAGGACCTTCTATTTCATCTCCTGTTATAGACCAAGATCCATCTCCATGATCTATTGCTGTACCAGTTCCTATACTTCCATCAGAATGAGATTGGGACCACCATCCATATTCGTTAGTTGCATATCCACCGCCTTCTGCTGGAGCAGTATAACCGCCGCCACCTTGAGATGGGGCAACATATCCACCAGAATTATCCACATAGTTTCCAGAAGCATCATAATAGGCAACTCCAGCATCCACTTGTGCTTGCTGCTGTGCTTGAACTTCAGCTTGTTGAGCAGCTGCTTTTTCCTCTTCAGCCTTCTTAGCTTCAGCTTTTGCCTTTTCTTCCTCTTCCTTTTTCTTCTTAGCTTCTTCTTCCAGCTTTTTAACTTTATTTTCATAGGTTTCAATCAAGACATCAATTGGTTCAATGGATTTTTCAACTTCTTCTTTAGAATAGACAATTTCTTTCTGTAGTTCTTCCATTTCATTTTTAACAGATTTTAATGCCTCAATCTTTTTCTTCAAATCTTCAATTTTTTCTTTCTCTAAATCTTCTGATGTATTATCTGCAATTAGCTTATTATTTTCAGCTTTAAATTCATTTCTCAAATCATCAATAACTTTATCATAAGCTTCAATCACACGCTCATCTTTTTCTTCGCCCTTAGTATATTTTTCAGATTTTGAAATAAGGCCATCCAAAATTTCTAATCTTTTAGCTTTATCTTCTTCTTTTCCAAACTTTTCTTTTTCAGAATTAATATTTTCTACTTTTAATTCAATTTTCTCATTGTAAAGCCTAAGTTTCTCAGCCTTTTTATTGTGAGCATAAACAGTAACACCACCAATTACAAATACTGCCAAAATTGAAATAGCAATAGATAAAATAATTTTTTTCTTCTTAGTCATTTTCTTGTTTTCATACCTCATTTAATTTAGGTATGCTCCTCCTTATTTTTTCTAGTACCTCTCCAGCTAACTTAGTTTCAATCTCTCAATTTCCTAAAACAATCCAATAAACAATTATTTCCTGTATATAAATCATTGAGTAATTGAACTTTTTAAAGCATTTTTATAAAACCTATTTATCCTTTGTTGGACATCTGGTGCACAATACAGATATATCTTCTTGAAAAACAGCACATGCCCTAGCCATACATGACCCTTTCCTTGAACTTTAATGTTAAGACTGATTATACAGGACTTGCATGATTAAAAAAAGCCAGAGTTCTATCTCTGACAAATAATTGCTATGATACTGAAACATTTCCTGTCATTAAATTTAAGTACTTTTCTGTCAAATACTGCTTGTTTTCATTTAAAATAAAATAGAAATTCTTCAAATAAACTTTCCAAATTATACCTAACAAAAAACCTCCCAAATAATTTCTAAAAAGAAAAAATTCAGGAGGGTGCTGTTAAAAACTGGGGTACTGGGGTAACCGACTACATTGAAAAAAACCAGTGGAAATTCAATAAAACTCATTGTCAACCCTACAGTTCCAACTTATCTAATCCCTAACGCAATCCGTGCATATCTTGACATTCTATCAGTCGTCCACGCTGGATACCACACGAGCTTCACATCTGTTTCTCTGATTTCTGGAATACTAGATAGTGCTTCGTGGATTTCTTCTGTAATCACGTCTGCCAATGGACAGCCCATTGTCGTCAACGTCATTTTTATCGTACAAAGGCCATTCTCATCCAACTCTACTCCATAAATCAATCCCAAATTTACGATATCAATGCCTAATTCCGGGTCAATAACAGTTTCTAAACAAGCTAAAATTCTTTCCTTTACATCCTCAACTTGCTTATCTAATTTATTTTCTTCAGACATTTAAAACATCCTCCCTATTTTCAAAATTGTGTGAATTTTATTTAACTGCTGATTTTTTTAAAATTGTTTCTTAAAAAATTCTGCCATCTCTATTGTAATCTTATAAGGCACTTTATGTCCATCATCAGTGGTCGTAAATGTTAAGGACTGCCCAAAATCTTCTGATTTATTTTTTAGATAAAAGTCAAAGGTGGGCTGATAAGGAACTGTATCATCTTCCGTACCGTGCCAAAAATGAAGAGGACGTCCCATTAGTTTTTCTGGATGTAAACTCAAATCCAATACTTCTAACTGAGCTATCGTTTCTTCAACTTCAGCAGAAGAACACGTGGCTTCATCAACGCCTGCCAACATTTTTTGGGTGAAATCTACAAAACAAGGCGTACCCATCAAGCAATCACCTGCTTTTACCCATGGATAACTTGCCATCACGCCACAAGTAGTGATGCCACCCATTGAAAGCCCGGTAACCCCCACCTGCTCTTTCGAAGCCAGACCCATCTCCACATATGCATCAACAATCGAAGGAAATTCCGCAATATTTTTAAGAACTATATTCCAAAATTCCATAAAATGTTCTTCTGTTTCAAGATGATCTTTTCTTTCTCCATGAAAGATTGCTTCAGGCAGAACAGCTCTCATGCCTCTCTTCGCAAGTTCATAACCATTCACAAGAACTGCTTCTTTAGTGCCGGTCCAACCGTGATAGAAAAAAACAAGGGGACGCATCTCCTCACGATAATTTTCTTTTATAACCTCAAGGACCGGGATTCCAGCAATTGTTTTACGGTGTACTTCTATCATTTGTCATTCTCCCTCTTCATTTAGCAACATCATACAGGATACTCTGTAAACATACAGTATCGCCTCAACAAAATCATTAAGATGATTGTATCAAAAAATCAGGAAAATTTAAACCACTATTCTACTTGTCCGTAGGCATTCCTTAACATTTCTTTTTGCTGGTTTTCAGTGTAAAACAATCCCATCACATGTTCCGTAGGCATCACGTTAACAAAGGCATGGGGATCAACTTCATAAATGGCTTTTTCAATGTCATATAATTCATAACGACTGACGACAATCATATAGACAGAACGCTCTTTTTTCGAAATGCCGCCCTTGCCTGGAAAAATAGTAATTCCTCTAACAACAGTCTTCCGCAACTGTTGCACCATATTATCCTCTGGAATATCTGAGATGATCATCAGTGTCAGTTTGTTTCCACTTGTATGAATCTTATCTACCACGATGCTTAAACAATAAATCGAAATAACTGTATAAATCGCCTGTTCCCAGTTGAATAAAAGTCCTGCTAACATAATGATGAGCAAATTCATTAGAAACATCATATTTCCAACAGATTTACCAGTTGATTTGGCAATAATGACTGAGAGCACATCAAAGCCACCAGTAGTAAAACCAAACTTCAGACATAAAGCGGCACCAATTCCTACTAATACACCGCCCACTATGGCATTAAGCAATGTATCTTCAACAATGGCATGCACAGGAATTAGGAGTAGCGAGATCGAGAAACTAAAGACAGTCAAAAAACTATAAATGGTAGCTTTAGGTCCAAGTTTAATCCATCCTAACATAAAGACAGGGATATTAAGTAAAAAAACTAAAATTCCAGTATCGACGGTGATACCTGAAAAAATATTTAATGCTTCTGAAAGTAATTGTGATACACCATTTAAACCGGCCGAAAAAACATTGGCAGGAATCAAAAATAAGTTCAAACCAATAGCTGCTAATAATGCATTGATTAAAATAACAACACATCTGGTGACTATCTCATAATTTTGGTTAAACTCTCGAATCCTCCTCACAACACGTTTCCCCCTAGAAAATCAATTTCTTTTTGTACCATACTCATCCTACAACAAAAAAAAATAAAAGGATAGCTTATATCCTCTTTCTTTAATCAATTTTTTATGTTAAAGTTAACATCAAAACAAGGAGGTTAACACATGAAGTTTTCAGTAAAAAATATCACCATTTCTGCCCAACTTGCAGTCTTTATCGCTATCGTTTCTCAATTAACGATTCCTCTAGGACTGATTCCCTTGACTGGACAAACTTTCGCCGTAGGTTTCGTTGCTACACTTGTTCCCCCGAGCATATCTGTTTGCGCTGTGGGAATTTATTTATTGATGGGAATCATTGGCATTCCTGTTTTCGCAGGATTTTCAGGCGGTTTAGCAACTGTTTTAGGTCCAACGGGAGGTTACTTGATTGGCTTTTTTTTCAGTGCTTTTTTTATCTCTTTTTTAATTTCCAAAAAATCTAATAGTTTTATTTGGGTGCTTCTAGTTAATGTTTTTGGTGCAATGATTTCACTCTTTGTTGGAGCAATCGGCTTAAAAATATATTTAGATACTTCTATGATTGAAGCTTTAAAAATAGGCATTCTGCCTTTCATTTTACCAGAAGTCATCAAAGCTTTTTTTGCTTCTTTTTTGGGTATGAAAGCTTTAACAGTCTTCCGTAAAAGATTCCCTTATCTCATCAATTAAAAAGCAGTTTACTTTATAGTAAGCTGCTTCAATCATGATGAATCAAGTTTTTATGAGTATACCATGTGGAGAGTTTTCTCATTGAATCAAATCAATAACGGGACGCCACTACTCTGGCACCAAAAGGCATCAATGCCAGCTTAGCCAGTTTGAATGACTGCATCGCAAAAGGGATACCAATAATCGTCAGACACAAAAGAAGCCCGCTGATACAATGTGCTATCGCTAATTCAATCCCTCCAAAGATCAACCAAAGGATATTGATCAGAAAACTAACACCGCTGCTATCGTACACTACCTCTTTGCCAAAGGGCCAAAAACTTAATCCTGCCAGTTTAAAACATTGGAGACCCACAGGAATACCGATAATTGTCACGCACCAAATCAGACCGACAATTGTCCAGCCTAATCCGCCTAAAAAACCACCAAAAATAAACCATATGATATTTCCTAAGCAACTCATTTTCTCACCCGCTTTTATAATTTTCACTTCTAAACTATGAACTAACATCTGAAAACATCATATCATGCTAAAGGGTTTCTGAAAACAAATTGTAAAAAAATCCGACTAAAGTCTAACTATTGAGGATATACTGGAAAATTGGATATCTATTTTTTAAGCCAACACTTGTTCTTTGACATATTCTCCATATAAAGGATGGTTTTCCAATAATTCTTGGTGGGTTCCGCTGCCGGTAATTTTGCCGTTTTCCACAAAATAAATCTGATCTGCATCAACTATAGTAGACAATCTATGGGCGATAACAAATGCTGTTCGCCCTTCCATCAAATGTTCCAGCGCTCTTTGGACTTGTTCTTCCGATTTAGAATCCAAACTAGCTGTCGCCTCATCCAGCATTAAAATTTTAGGATCTCTCAAAAATGCTCTGGCAATAGCTAAACGTTGTTTCTGACCACCAGAAAGTTTAACTCCACGCTCTCCCACTTCTGTCTCCAATTTTTCGGGAAAATCCGATACAAAATGATTAGCATAGGCAAGCTCCAGTCCTCGCCAAAGCTCATCATCAGAAAGTGTTTCTTTTAATCCATATTGAAGATTATCACGGATACTTCCAGAAAATATCGCAGAGTCCTGAGAAACATATCCTACTTGTCTGCGCCAACTATGAAGGTTTATGTTTTCGATTGCCTCATTAGCCACATTAATTTCTCCATTATCGACTGGATAAAATCTTTCCAACAATGAAAAAATCGTAGACTTTCCACCCCCACTTGGACCAGCAAAAGCGATCACTGAATTAGGAGAGGCTGAAAAAGAAACCTCTTGTAACACTTGCCGGCCTTCTTCATAAGAAAAATCGACATCAATCACCGATACACTCTTGCCAGTAATATTAATATCCTCTCCAGAGGCAAAATCTTCTTTTGGCGTGTTCAGCAGTTCCTGAATCCTTTCCGTTGCTCCTCTGGCTTTTTGTACCTGAGTAAAAAAGATGGGAAAACTAGCTGCCGGCATCAAAATATTAAATAAATAAAGTAAAAAAGCAACGAGAGTCCCTGTGGAAAGAGTGCCTGCTTGGACCCTGATAGCACCGTAACCTAAAATACCGATAAACATCCCAAATATTGCTGTGCTCATGATGGGTTGCAACAATGCACTGACTTTGGCTTCTTTTATACTGACATCCAAAATTCTTTGTATCAAAGCTGCCCCACGTTTTTCTTCCACTTCTTCTCCGTTAGACGCTTTTATCAAACGAATTTCTCCCAGTTTTTCTGTGGCTTCTCCATTAAAGTCAGCAGTAGTTTGCTGCAAGGCTTTTCCTAATTTCACCATGATCGCACCGATAGGAACCATGATAAGCACTACGATAGGCACAACTGTAAAGATAAGTGCCGCCATTTTCCAATCAGTTAAAAATAAAATAACCAAGGCACCGACTAACTGAATCATCCCGGTGATAAATGAGGGGAAATAACCAGAGACCAACTCTTTTATTATCATGGTATCATTCACCAGTCTTGAGCTTATTTCACCACTTTTATGTTCATCAAAATAACTGATAGGTAAACGAATCAAATGACGCCAAACTCTGTTTCTTAAATTTGCCACGGTCGTTTCACCCGCAAGGCGAAGAAAAAAACCTCCTAAAGCACCAAGTAATAGCTGAACAGCAAATAAAGATAATAGTGCCAACAACATGCTTCGGTCAATTTTGGCGAGTTGGGCCGTGTCTATCAGACTTCTTGTCAATTGTGGAAGCAGCAGCGAAGAACCTGTTGTCGCCAAGCTAAGAATCAAGCCTAAAACAAAAATTAATTTTTTATTGTTTGCTTGATTGATTAACGTCAAAAAATCTTTTAGTTTAAACTTATTTTTTTCCATAAATGTACTCCTAACAAGTGATGATTTTTATTCCCATCGTTAAAAAATAAAAACATCTACTATTTTACCATGTCCGCTTTAATGGACCTTCAATCTGAAAATTCTTAAAATAAAAACATTTTCGATTGATTTTATTTTACTCTGAGGATTGAAAAAGAAGCCGTTATTTGAGATGACAGCTTCTTTTTATTGAAATGATAACTTATGTCAATGGTTGTTTCATACCTAACACAGAAAATTCAAGTTGAAAATTTTGGAAGTCAAACGGGTGCGGCTTACCTGCTTTTATTCTGATTGTTTCTCTTTGCAGTAATCAATTTTTAGCTCATAGTCCTCCGGAGTCAAAATAGCGTCTTCAAGATTTTGACTGCCAAAATCAATAAGATCCAATCGTGCGGTATTAGGCTCAAAATCAGCGTAGCGTTCTTTTGGAGTAATTAATTTGCCTTTGAAATACTTTTCTCCCCGAATGAATAAAGTAACCCCTATTTCTACATCCTTGATTGTATTGGACTTATTATTAATCAGTAAATATTCCAAAATCATATGGGGAGCCTCGATTGTCAGATTTCCTCCAACTAAAATCAATTCTTCCTTTTGTTTGTTCAATTCTTGTTGATGCTGCTGCAAAAAAATTTCCCAAACGTTTATGTATTCCTGATTTTCTGTCAACGCAGAAAAATTTGGATCTTCTTTTAAATATTTTGACCATTCAATTTTCATTTTATTCCTTCTTTCATTAAAGATTTGATGACTTGACCTGCAAAATCATCCAAATAACAAATCTTTGTTCTACTGTATGAATAATGGTGTCTGGCTTACAGATTTTTTTTGCAAATAATCCCAAAAAGAAATCCATCAAACAGCAAATTTTTCTAAGACAAACTTAAATAGTATTATATCATACTTCTTTTAACCGTTGATTTGATACTTTTTAGCATTTTAACTTTTTTTCTTTGAAAAAATCCATCTCTTCTCTTGACCTTCCATTACTCTAATCTTTTACACTTAAGATGACATAATTGTCTTAAATCTTATCTCTTAAAGTTAAACTTCTATTCTTCGCAGAACAATTGTGGTTTCAAAATTTTCATGAAAGACACTTTCATGTCAATTAGACATAGTCAGGGCATTTTAGGAAGGAGGTTTACAAATGTTTGATGAACTTTTAGAAAGTGTAAAGAACACGGATGTCTTTACCCAGTCATTAGAGTTAGTCAAAAAGGATTTTTCATTCAGTAAGCTAGTCATGTATGTTTTGATTTTCTTTATGTTTGTTGGTGCCATTGATAAAATACGCGGTAATAAAAAAGGGTATGGCGATAAATTTGATGAAGGGTTCATTACTATGGGTCCTTTGGCTATAAGTATGGTAGGAATTATCTCGTTAACTCCCGTTTTGAAACAAATTTTGCAACCAATCATTTCCCCGATTTACAAATTATTTGGTGCTTCTCCAGCGATGTTTGCAGGAACAATACTTGCCAATGATGCTGGTGCCTACTCTTTAGCTAAAGAAATTGCTGAAAATGATGTAGCAATCGGTAACTTCTCAGGTCTTATTTTAGGAAGTATGATGGGAGTGATGATCGTTGGCATAATTCCTTTAGCACTGTCAATTCTCGAAAAAAAAGATTTAGCATATTTTTCAGCAGGTGTGCTTATGGCTATCATCACTATCCCCCTTGGAAGTCTCGTTGGAGGGCTTTTAATGAATCTAACGGGGTTTTCTCTTAGTTTAGGAAAGATTTTAATTAATCTAATTCCCGTAGTTATCCTCGCCATTTTAATAGCTGTAGGAATGTGGCTCAGACCCCAATCAATGATGAAAGGGTTCTCCGCCTTTGGAAATGGCGTGATAATTATGATAACAATTGGTACAGCAATCGCAATTTTTCAGCAAATTACAGATATCCGACTCCCTTTATTTTATTTGATGGTAGAACCAGCCGCTCCAGGAGAACTTTCTCCCCTAAAAGAAAGTTTGCTAGTTGTTGGAGAAATTGGGCTTGTTTTAACTGGAACATTTCCATTCATCGAATGGCTCACTCGGACTTTCAGTAATGTCTTAAATACACTTGGAAAAAAACTCAACATGAATGAAGCCGCAACTGCTGGATTCATTGCAACTCTTGCAAGTATTATTCCGACGTTTAACATGGTCAAAGACATGGATCCTAAAGGGAAATTATTAAATATTTCATTTGGTGTTTCGGCTGCATGGGTCTTGGGAGATCACTTAGGCTTCACCGCTGGCGTTGCACCTGATATGATTCTGCCAGTTGTTATTGGAAAAATGACCGCAGGACTAAGTGCGCTGTGGTTAGCTAATAAGTTTTCTGATGCTATCTTACCGCGTGTCCAAAGTATGAAACTCATGGAATAAGGTTGATAAAGAAATTTTTTCAGCGATATAGTTTACATTTTAAGGAGGAATTAAAATGAGATTAAAAGATAAAGTTGCTGTAATTACTGGTGGCGCAATGGGTATGGGTAAAGGAACTGCTGAAGTTTTTGCAAAAGAAGGAGCTAAGGTAATTTTAATCGATTTCTCCAAAGACTTAATAAAAACACAGGAAGAATTAAAGGAAAATGACTTTTTAGTTGAAACCTTCCAAGTTGATGTCAGAGATAAGGAAAAATTAAAAGAGATATATCAAAATATCTTCGACAAATACGGTCATTTGGATATCTTGGTCAATGCCGCCGGAATCGGCACTCAGGCGTCCTTCTTTAATGCAGATGGGAAAATCTTATCTGACATGATGGATATAAATTTTGGCGGTATCTGGAATTCTTGTCAAGCTGCTATTCCTTTTATGCTGAAGAACAATTACGGAAAAGTCATAAATTTTGCTTCTGTAACTGGCGTGATGGTGGTAGACCCTAGCATGACTGCCTACGCTGCAAGTAAGGGCGCTATCATGGCATTGACAAAAGCTTTGGCGGTTGAGTTTGCTCCTAAAAATATTACTGTCAATGCGATTTTGCCTGGCATGATTAACACACCAATGACACAGAAATCTAGTAAAGAAGCCAATCCAAGTGACCCGCAAAAAATACTGGATGGACTTGCGAAAACAGTCCCAATGGGTCGTTTAGGAACTGCTGAGGAAGCTGGGAAAGTTGCACTTTTCTTAGCAACTGAAGATTCCAGTTATGTCACAGGCTCAGCCATCGTATTTGACGGAGGCTCTACTCTACCAGAAAGCCCAGGAAGCGGCTGGCAACCAGAAGACGAATAATTTACTAATTATTCTCAAAACGACATCAGCCACCTGCAAATATAGCGGGTGGCTTTTACTACTAAAATTATTTGATTTTACAATCACGCTCAAGACAAAATTTAGATTTTTTTACTTTAAGAGAAGTCTGTTTCAAGGATAACAATATTCTCAAAAAAATTATATTTAAACTATTTTACTAAAATTTCTTTCCACCAGTCCACAAAATTCAGCAATAATTAATGCGTATATTTTACAAACATCGAGTAAATTAGATATTTGTAATTTCTCGTTTAAACTGTGTGCATATTCTGCTTCGCCCAGCCCTAGAACAATGATTGGAATTATTATTCACCTTAATGAAAGAGCCATTGCAAACAGCAAACATACCAACTAATTTCCCGCCATTTGGATTTATCTCCCTTACTTTAATGAAATTAATTTGCTAGTAAATGACAAAGTACGTCATTATATTAAAACTGCGCAAAATCAGTCAGATGGTACTGTAATCCCGCGCAGTTTTTTATTTAACAAACGTATTATTTCAATGAAATAGCTGTAAAACTTGAATAACTAACCAAAATTTTCTACCTAAACCGCTACCTGACAAACAATCTCTTCATGCCACCCTACAATAATTCTCCAATAGCCCGACAGTTCCTCATCTAGGTCAGGGTCTGAAGTATCCACATGCAGTAAATTATCATGAAGGGAGTACAGTTTATCCGCCGTAGCTACAATCCAAATATTTTCTTTTCGAATTTCTCTGATAACTCGGGGACTTAGCTGCTGATTGCCGCGCCCGAAAATATGACCTTGTCCTCCAATAACAGTCAGAATTAAAATGACATCTTTACCACGGATGTATTCGTAAATATCTCTTTCAGCTCCGTCTTTAATAACCACGTTCTTTTGAAAGACCACATCTACACCTAAGAGACTGCCCTTTAGGCCAAGCTTCTCCAATATCGTATGGGTCGTGCCTCCTGTCCCAAAGATGTAGCAAGTATTGTCATCTTTTTTTGCCATTCTTTCAATAATTTCATCAGCAATTCCTTGTAAATCATGCTCACTGAATTTAATGGACGCTTTAGATTGCTGCATCAAATTTCTCGCAAAGGGAATTTTTAAATAGCCATAAAGTTTAGCGTCGACAATATTTTGACGAAATTTTTCCTCATCAATATCCATGACTTCACAATCAACCGTAGCGCTCTCTCCAAACTGATTAACATACTGTTTAATCAATACACCCGCATCTTTAGGGTTATTGGCATAGACGGCGGAGTGGATTTTAACACCCGCCGGAATTCCCACACAAGGAATTGAAAGTCCGATGGCATTATAAATATCTCTTGCCGTACCATCTCCTCCAGAAAAGACAATCAGATCCACCTTTTTTTCCTTCATGATTTTCGCCAACATCAACGTATCTTCACTGGTCGTCCGCTCTTTCTTTTCATCAAGAATCTGATAAGAAAAACCTAAGGACTTCACCACATCTTCTCCCATCAGACCTGATCCAGTCAAAAACATCAGCTGATCCTTTTCTTCAGTCAACTCAGAGAGAGCTATCTTGGTTTTTTCGTTAGAGCGATACTCGCTCCCCAAACTCACAGCCAATCGTTGAATCTCTTCACTGTCGCTCCCTTTCAAACCTGCAGGGCCTCCAATTCCAGCAATTGGATTAACTATCAGCCCAATCAGCATTAGTCGATACCGTACTTCTTCTTGTATTGCCGCCATGAGCAGATAACGTTTGCTGGATCAGACTCATAGTAATTTTTAATGCCGTGACAAGGAGCGTTGTGTGGAGCCGTCCTGATAACTTCTGGGTCGTTGTAGCATTCCCAAGAAATTTTTTCCAATACTGCGATAAACTCATCCACATCTTTTTTACTGTAAGAATCTGTCGGCTCAAGAGTAAATGGTTCTGGAACGATATGAGGGTGATGTGATTCCCAATAGTGCTCCATACTGTAATCCACTAAACGCCTTTGAACATCCTCTGTTCCGAGACCCGTCTCTTCCTTCATCTGTTCCCAGCTATAACGGCATTGTTCGATTCGACGTTTGCCTTCTGCGTAATACATCGTCACTCCTCTGATTTGAGAAATTTTCTTGATTGCATATTGATTGTTCAGCACAGCACATTTGGCTGCTTCCCGGACGCCGTCAGCTCCTAAACTTCTAAGCCACATGTACACACGTACAATAATCGCAGCATTTCCTATAAAGGAACGAACCTTGCCGATAGACTGCTTGACCTCATGTTCCAAAAGATATTTTTCTCCGTCAAAGCTGACTTTAGGTACCGGAATATAATCTTTAAAGACACCTCTAGCTCCCAGTGCCCCTACGCCCGGTCCCATACCGCCGTGAGGAGCAGAAAATGTTTTATGGAGATTGTAGTGAATCAAATCAAACCCTGCTTCTTTTGCCCGAGTGATTCCCATGATGCCATTTACATTTGCCTGATCGTAAACAGCAACTGCGCCGACTTCATGGGCCGCATCCACATATTCTTTAATCCGCGGATTGAAAATACCTGTATCTTCAGGGTTAGTAATAAAGATAGCCGCTGTTTTTTCGGAAAGGGCAGCTTTGAATGCTTCCAGCGTCGGGTAGCCTTGATCTTTATCATGCATTAAATCAATGACTTTATACCCGCACGTCGCGGGAGCTCCTGCGTCAGCCGGGTGTGAAAAGATAGTCGTTACGATTTCATCCCGGTCTTCGCCTTTATCCTCAAAGTATTTTCTAACAATGACTGCGTTAGTATAAATTGCCTGAGCCCCTCCACCTGGTTGGAATGAAAAAGCATCCATTCCCGAAATTTCTTTTAAGTACTGTTCTGTTTTATAGTAAATTTCAAGCAATCCTTGAATCGTTGATTCGTCTTGATACGGATGGACAGAGGCGATATTACTATTCCTAGAGACTAAATGTTCCTGAACTTTTGGACTATACTTCATCGTACATGTTCCCTGACCGATATCCACACTGACGTCATTTCCCAATGTTTCCTGAGACAGCCGCATGTAGTGGCGATTCACTCTCATTTGACCTATCTCTGGCAAATCAACCATTTTTTTACGTTTCAAAGACTCGGGAATCATGTTCTCTTTATTCCTTAATTTGTCTTTTATTTTTTTATCGACTGCTGGTGTGATAACACCACGCTCTCCTGGCGTACTCATTTCATAAATAATCGGTTCACTCCAACGTGCCTGGTGAAAATCTCTCAACAGAGTTTCTTGATCTTGTCCCATGGTCATTCTCCTCCCTTTTTTAGTCTATTTCAATATCTTCTCTAAACACTCTACTAGGAAATCAATTTCTTCACGAGTGTTCACTTCTGTGACACAATATAGAGCGCAATGATCAAAATCCTCATAACAGCCGGTCAAATCCAAACCGCCGAAAATTTCATTTGCCAATAGTTGCTTATTGATTTCTTGAACAGTTTTACCGGACTGAGAAAAATCGACTACAAACTCTTGGAAAAATGGGCTTGTAAATTTCAGTGATACGTTGGGAATCCGAGAAATTTTTTCCGCTGCGTATCGACTATTATAAAGGATCGTTGTACCTACTTCTTCCATCCCTTTGGGTCCCATCAAAGCCATGTAAACAGCTGCAGAAATCATCCACAAGTTTGTGCCTGTTCCGGTATACTCGTTACCAAACGCTCTTCTCGAATAGTGAGTCCGTTCTATCAACATATTGCCAAAGACATATTCCCCTTCCACTTCAGGCTCGGCAAAACCATAAATAAAGTCTTTATAGTTATTTAAGTATTTGGCTTCTCCTTGAGTAGAAATGAATCCTGCTTGTCCATTACCGGCTGACAGATGCAGACCAAGACTATGTAAATCACCACATGTGATAGTGGCACCATAATTCGCCGGCGCCTCTAAAATACCTAATGAAATCGGATTGACATATACCACAAATTCTGCCCCAACGGATGTCACCAATTCCCCGATTTCTTCTCCACGATCTTCTAAAACACCAAGAAATCCAGGGTTTTCGATCATCACAGCAGCGACGTCTTCATTTAATTTTTCTTTTAAGTCAGCTAAATCAATCCTGCCAGTTTCTGGTTCAAATTTGATATATTCAACTTGAACTTCTAACTCATCCTGAACGGAATGCATATAATTTTCCAAAATAGATTTGTAACCCGGATTCATCAACTCCGGTACCAAAACTTTCTTCCGGTCAGTGATTCTGCAAGCCATCGCCATAGCAGTTGAAATAGCCTGTCCACCGTCAAATTGCGGGACACTCATCACTTCAGTATCTAAAAGTTCCGCCAGCATCGAGTTATACTCCACAAATGCTTGATACTTTCCATGGTCTCCCCAGCTTTCTGCACCATAACAAGTTAAAAACTCCCCACGAGTAGTAATTTCATCAACGACCGCCGGGATAAAATGCTGGGCACAGCCTGCACCTAAAAAATTCGTAAACTCATCACAATTCTTATTTTTAGCTAATATTTTTTCCACGTGTTTTTTAAGACCAAATTCATCTAATATGCCGTCAGGTATGGCGAGTTTTTCTTTATACCTTAACTCTTCAGGTATCTCTTCATACAAGTCCCACATGTCTTTTGCGCCGACGAAGTCCATCATTTCTCTTTGAGTTTCAGGGTTAGAATTTGGAATATAAGGGTAGACAACTTTTTCTTCCTTCATCTTCTTAACGCCTCCTAAATTTTTTATTTACAGATAAAGCTTTGACTCCCTCCTCTAATCACTTTATCCTCATCACGTTCCTTTGTTCAGCAAAAACCTGAAGAAGCACGTCAGACATCCAAACAAACATATTTTAGGTCACTAATGTCCCATCTTCCTTGATTTTATAAGATTATAGTAATAGAAGGTCAAGTTATTATTTGTATTATTTGGAAATTATTTTTATAATGAAGCTAAGGATGTTCAGTTTAATGCGATTTTTATACATTAAGGCACATGTGGCTACTACTCAGGAATGACACATAAGGAGATGATCCTGCCTTGGACAAGCAAAAAAGCTATACGATAGGCGAACTGTCCGACATCTGCGGTATCAGTACACAAACACTTCGTTTCTATGATCAAAAAGGACTCTTAGCTCCTTCGGGAAGGGACACAGAAAATAACTATCGTTTATATTCCAATGACAAGGCTCTTGAAGCTCTTGTTATTCGAGGGATGCGTCAACTAGGTATGGAATTGACAGAATTAAGAAAAGTGAAAAGAAATCGTGATTTGCAGGAAGTCAAACAGAAATTAGAAGAAAAAATTCATTGCCTTCAACAGGACATTGCAGATGTTCAAAGACAGCTAGATTTCACAAGAAACACATTTGAAATCCTTGAGTCTTCTATTGATGAGGTGGAAAATTATGGGGATCGAAACATTTTTTTCAATTATCTAAAACCTGAGACAGTTATTTCTATTCGTTACCAGTCAAGTGTGAGTGCCAGTAAAATATTTTGGAGACGGTATGCCGAACTTATTCAGTTAGTTGAAAAATTAAATTTAACTATTCAGGGACCATTTTCAGCCGTTTTCCATGATAATTATGAAAATCAATTTATTAATGATATTGGTGATTTGGAAGTATTTTTTCCCGTAAAAAATACCAATATCAGCTCTCCAAATATTAAAATCGTTGCACCGGCCTTGGTAATCAGTACTATTCATTATGGCAATTATACTGACTTGCTGGAAGTCTATGATGCTTTGGTGAATTTTGCCGAAAAAGAAGGATACAGCATTTGCGGTCCCAGTTTAGAGGAATATCTCATTGACTTTTCCCTAGGTTTAAACGAAGAACATTGGGTCACAAAAGTCAGCTTGCCGGTGAAAAAAGCAATACTAGACGATAATTTTTTGGTCTAACTTTTGGAGGGCGGTAGGGTTTGATAAAACTTTTTTATCGAACTGATTTTAATCAAAAACAAAGAACAGGTAAGAAAAACTTACCTGTTCCTTTTATATGTCAAACAATTTAGGGGGTGTCTGACATTACTCGATGTAAGCATATTTATAGATACATGTCGGACCAAAATTATGGTACTCAAGTCCTGTCAAACCAGCTCTTGTCAGCTGTGCTCTTCCTTGTTGATACAAAGGAATCAAAGCAGCATCTTCTTCAACAAACTGTTTTTCTACTTCAATCAATGTTTCCCAACGTTTTCCAAGGTCATTACCATACTTGTTGATAACATCATCGATTAACTGGTCGTACTTTTCACTTGAATAGTTTAACGTATTCCCCGTTGTATAGCTTTCAAAGAAAGTCATCGGGTCTTGATAGTCCGGTGCCCAAGTGCCGATTGCCAAATCATAATCGCCTTTCTTGATGATTTCAATCGAGTTATTCAAAGGCACTGTTTTAATGGTAACTTTCAATCCTGGTAAAGATTCTTCCAGTTGACTTTGGATAAATTCAGCAACTTTTTTATCACTGTCGCCATCTTTAGCTAACAGTTCCATCTCAACATCACCTTGCAACTCTGTTTTAGCCTTTGCCAAATACTCTTTAGCTTTTTCGACATCAGTCACAGCCAATTCTCCAGCATCTTCTCTGAAATCAGCTTTAGTCTCTGGGTTGAAAACAAAGTTCCATGGGATATAACCATAAATTTCTTTTGAACCGTCTGCTAGAATATTGTCTACCAACCCTTTTTTATCTATGGCATAAGCAACAGCTTTACGCACATTTTCATTCGCAAAGATAGAATCTTTCCCGTTTCTGATTTGATTCATCCGGATAGAATAGATTTTTGAACGTTGAATCGCTTCATATTCTGGGTCATCCACATTCTGCTGTGCCAACTCTCCAGATAAAAAGGCGATATCTAATTCCCCAGACTCAAAAAGGTTGAAAGCTGTGTTGGTTTCTTTTATGACTTGGAAATTGATAAGGTCTGATTTTACTTTATCCGCATCGTAATAGTCAGGATTTTTTTCCAGTTCCCATGTCAGGGAGGATTGATCCCAATTATTCATGATAAACGGTCCGTTTGATACAATATTTTCACTGCTTGTCCCATATTCACTGCCTTTTTCCGTGACAAATTTTTCATTTTGTGGGAAAAATGGTGAGAAAGCAAGTAGAGATGTAAAATATGGTACTGGTTTCTCCAACTTGATTTCAATCGTGTAATCATCCACTGCTTTAACCCCTAACTCTTTAGGGTCTTTGCCATTGTTGATGATATCAGTGGCATTTTCAATCATACCGTCTGTTAGGAACACATAGTTAGCTTGCTTTTCAGGATTGACTAACTTTCTCCAAGCAAAAATAAAATCGTGAGCCGTGACAGGATCGCCATTACTCCATGTTGAATCTTCTCTTAACTTGATTACATAAGTTTTACCGTCTTCTGATATTTCCGGCATCTCCTTGGCAACTGCAGGAATAACATTATCATCCTTGTCTAACTGATAAAGTCCTTCAAAAACATTGGATTGGGCATTGATACTTGGCTCATCTTGAGTATAAATAGTATCCATGGAACCAATCTCTGATTCTTCCATAAAACTCAGCGGTCTAGCATCGCTGGCTTTTTGTTTGTCCCCGCCGCTGCTGTCAGTCCCCTTCTCGTTACCGCCGCAACCTGTCATCAGCAAAGTTGCACTTAATACCAAAGCTCCTAATGTCAGCCATCTTTTCATTTTACTCATCCTTTCATTCATCTCTTCTAGTCTAAGTCAATCATTTCGATCATTTCCTGCGTTACTTCCAGATAAGCATAAGGCAGTCCTTCTCCCTCATACTCAAACTCTCCTCTTTGATTGTCTATGGGATCGGCTCTAAGTGTATTTTTTTCAGGGACAAAATTTTTCTGAATGGCACTGTTTGCTGGCATACGGAAAATATCAAGATTACCAAAGTAATAATTCCAACGGTCTAAATTATTCATCCGATAAGCTGAACCGCCAAAGGATAAATCTGCAAACACCCAGCCGTAAGGTGCCACATAAAACTGTGCCCAGTCATGACAACCGGTATAGTATTCGCTGACATATAATCCAGACTGCCACTTTGCCGGAATCTTAGCCATGCGGCATAAAGTGATAAATAAAATTGCCTGGACACCGCAATCCCCTTTTAAGTTAACAGCAGCATATTCAGAAATGTTTTCAATCGTGAAATATTCTCTCATAAAAGAATAATTTACTTTTGTCGTAATAAAATCATAGATTTTTCTTGCTTGTATAATCGGATTGGTTTCACCCTCTAGTAATTCAGCTAAAAGTTTTTCTAAATACGGCGTAAATTGAATGTGAGGCAATTCTTCTTCCAAAAACGAGTCATTTGTGATTGGCTCTGCCTGAGCAGGATCTAACTCGACATAATTCAATTGATTGATATAACTGTATTCTACTGAAAATTCTTGATTTTCTTCTAGTACCGTCTCAAAGCAAACTGTTCTTTGTTCCGTATCTTCTGGCGCAATAAACGCTGCTTCAGGACTTGTACTGATAATTTTAATCTCAGAGAGTTGCTGACATGCTTGAGGTACAGGCAAATAAACTTTGACTTTTTCTCCTACACGCTCATACTCTTTTTTGACTTTAATTGAACCTTTTACCCGCGTTTTAACTTTACGAGAACCTTTTTCTTTCATCAATCGGATGTTTTCATTTAATTGATTTTGCCTCGCTTGTTCTGTGCCATTGTTATCCTCAGTTTGTATCGCCCGTTCTTGATAGTCTTTTTGAGTTTTTATCAATGTTTGTAAAAAACGTCTTTGGAAATGTGGTTCTCCGTCAATGTATATCCAGTCCACCAGTCCTGCTTCTTTCAGGTTTTGTAATTCTGAAGTATCGTAATCAGCTAAAGCATCTTGCATCATTTTTTGTGCTTGCTCCCAAGAATAGGGGTACTCATTGATACCGATCATCTTGAGGATTTCTTTTTCTATTCGCAGACGCTGCTTCAATGCGTCGGGAATATCTCGCTTCAAAAAAGAATCAATCGTTGCTGTGGCTCCTTTAAAATCTCCATAATTCTTTTGTTTGAGCACATCTTCTGGCAAAGGGACACTCAAATATTCTAAATCATATAGCATTAATGACTTCCCCTCTCTTTCGTCAACCCTAGTCCAGGCTGGTCTGTTAATGATAAAATAGGCGTTGCCTCTAGCGGTACAGGACCAGAAAAATTGGTTTCTACTAATGAAAAAGTCGCATCTAAATCTGCTCTGGTAATGTTTTTCTTAGCGGCAACGAGATGCGCACCCGCAGTCACACCTAAATCTGTTTCCTCTACCATACAGCCCACCATACATTCCACACCGGCAGCTTCACAAATGCTGTTGATTTTTTGGGCTTCATAGAGCCCACCGCATTTCATCAACTTGATATTGACAATATCCACAGCCCGTTGTTTAATCAGGCGCAAGGCATCCTTGGAATCAAAACAACTTTCATCTGACATGATCGGAATTGGCGACTGACTGGTCACATAGGCCAAGCCTTCAATATCATGATATGGAACAGGTTGTTCAATTAATTCAATGTCATAGTCTGCTAAACGGTGAATCATTTGAACCGCTTCTTTAGCACTCCAACCTTGATTCGCATCTAAACGCAGTTTGATATCTTTGCCGACATTTTTTCTTATTGTTTCAATTCGTTTTATATCAAGGGCATTGCCCATTCCTACCTTGACTTTTAATGTGTTAAAGCCTTGACTGATTGCTTCCTTTGCTTTGACTCCCATAATGTCAGGAGCATCAATGCCAATCGTCATATCTGTTTCAACTTTGTTGTCATGTCCGCCGAGAAGTTTATACAAAGGCAGATTAGCTTTCTTACCCAGCAAATCATAACACGCAAGGTCGATTGCTGCTTTAGCGGAATTGGCATGAGCTGCGATACGATCCATGATTTCATGAACTTTTTCAAGATCTGTAGGATCAGTCCCTATCAAACCTCTTTCGAACATTTTGAGACATTCTACAGTCCCGTCTAATGTTTCTCCAGTAATTAAAATTCCAGGTGCACCTTCCCCGTACCCGACAATCCCTTCGTCTGTTTCAATCTCAATGATGGCACTGACAGATTCATGAATCGTTCCCAAGGAAATAGTAAATGGGGTCCTTAGTTTGACAAATTTTTTTTCAACATTGATTTTTGTTATCTTCACATTATCTCCTCCAACTTTTGAACGAAAAGTTAAAAATGACATAAAATTTTAACTATTGGTTCAATAGTAAAGCCGTTGATTAGAAAAGTCAATATTTATAATGAAATTTTGATTAAAACTTTCTAATTTAAATTCTAACTTGTTTTTTCAAACTTAATTAGGGATAATAAGGCGAAAAGAAAAAAAGCTGGAGATGTAATCATGGACTTTAAAGAAATCAAAAACTTGCGAAAAGAAAAGGAGATGACCTTGACTGAATTGGGGACTAAAACCGGCTATTCCGCCAGTTTTCTCTCTCAAATCGAAAGAGGTGTCAACCGTCCTTCTTTAGAAGCTTTAAGAAAAATAGCAAAGTCATTAGACGTTTCAGTGGCATCACTAATGGCAAAGGAGTCTCCAAAAATAAAAGAACAAGGTGAAAAAATCACTCGTGGGTTCAAAGTGATCCGTAATTCCGAGAACACTGTATACAGCCCGTGGCAAACTGATTCTACTTACTATAACACCCTGTTCAATCTTCCAGTTCATACGGACAACATGGTCATCTCAAAAATTTATATCGATGCCCAGTCTTCTTCAAGCGGTAAAAAAATCACCCATAATTTAAGTGAAATTAACTATGTACTTCAAGGCGAAGCTACAATAGAATTGGAAGAAGAAACCCTGACGCTTCAAGAAGGAGATGCAATTTTTCTGGAAGCTTTTACCAAGCATAATATCAATAACTTAACCGACTCAGGTCTACTGCTGTTCACTCTTCAATTTTAAAACTTTTGGGGAGAGATGGATTATTTCAAAATTTATCGTTAAAAGATTCATTTAGCTCTGCGACTTGTTGTACAAAAAAACAATGATACTCCTCAACATGTGAATAACTTTTTGAAAAACAAATAGCTTGAAACGATAGATATCTTTACGTTTCAAGCTGTTTTAGGTTAGGAGTTTAAATTTACAAATTCTTTTCTTCTTCGATCTTTTTAACTGTATCTTCTTTTATAATTTTTCTTAAACCTTTTAAATAGTCAGAGAAGGCCACTTCCTTGTCTCCATGTGTTAAATTCAGTTCATATTCTAGCGGAATCCATGTAGAAAGATCAGATTCATTATGTTGGATCAAAACTTCCAGTTTATCTAAAGCTTTATAGAGCTTTGCTTCCAAAGTTAATTGTTCATCCATCTCTTTGAACAATGGTGCAAGTTCATCTTTGTACATTTTAGGCAAAGTATTCAAAAAATATTGGATTTCTTTGTTCTCTGTGATTTCATCATTTTTTGTCTTATTAAATGTAGGAATGTCTCCTGTGACAGCCTCACCTAAATCATGAAACAAGCACATCAGAATGACTTTTTCCATATCAACTTCCGGAAATTCATCCTTCATGAAAAAAGCCATAAATGCTAATCGCCAGCTATGCTCCGCCACACTTTCCTGTCTCCCTGATGATGTCCAAGAGTGTCTAGTCGTATTTTTTAATTTTTCGGCTAGAGACATTAATTCCAATAATTTTCTGCTTTCCATAGATGGTTCCCCCTTAAGTTTCTGAAAAAATCTGCTAACACATGATTTCAAAATTTAGTGATTTAAATTAAAAAGAAAAACCCTTGCATATCAAGGGGCTTTTGGCAAATTCTTAGTCTGATTCAAAAAATAATTAACACCTGTCTTTGATGGCAGCAACAAATAAAACAATTTTCCCTTAACGTCCGTACCTAAATTTAGTAGCCTTAATTCAAGTAATATTTATACATACCATGTTAATAGTTTTAAGTAACTGTGTCAATTGTCGGTTAGGTACTTGATGTTGTTATTTTCCATTAATTTAAATAATAAAATAGATATTTCAGATAATGATAATTTATCATCGTAAAGCTCTCCAGTTTAAAAAAAATCAGCTTTTGACAATGGTTAATATGTCTTCAGAACGTTTGATTGTCTTAAAACATAAATTTTAACAAAGTAAAATAACCTGTCAGACATCTCTTTACAAGCTCATTTAACAGGTTATTTTACACAAAATCCAGTTGAAACTATTTCTCTATTTCAAATCTTTTAAACTTAATTGCGCTGCAAAAGTATGGAAAGTCACACCTTCCAAAGCTGGATTTTGGAGAACCGTCTGCTGATTCTGACTTAGAACAATCATCCCAGCAGTGTCTTCGATGGCTACTCTCTCAGCCTCAATCAACGTTTCCCATCGTTTATCCAAATCTAATGCATAATCTTTTGACGCTTTATCCAACAATTCATCATATTTTGCATTTGAATAGTTCCGGTCATTTCCTGTATATAACATGTTTAGAGTTGAAATAGGATCTTGGTAGTCCGGTGCCCAATAAATCAGAAACATGTCATAATCACTTTCACGACTGAGATTCAATGCTGATTCTGTTGGCAATGAACGCACCTCCACCGTTAAACCTTCAAAAAGATTCTGCCATTCTCCCTGCAAACTCTCTCCCAGTTTTTTATAGTTGTCCGCATCAGTGGTCATCAAGTCCAGAGTAATAGTTTCACCCAGTTCTTTTTGCGCTGCCTGCCAATATTTTTGCGCTTCAGCCTTGTTAAATTTCATCAAATCTCCAGCATCTTTACGAAAATCAACATCTGTGGATGGATTTTTGACAAACCCTTCAGTGATCATGCCATACAAAGGAACAGAACCATCTGCTATCACATTATTAATCAAAGTTTCTTTATCAATCCCTAAAGCTAGAGCTTTACGAAGATTTTCATTTGCTAAAGGTGTCTCTTTATCGCCGCGTTTTTGATTCAAACGGATGTAATTCATCGTTGATGTGGGATAGGTTTTAAACGCTTCATGATCCTGATTCATCTGTGCCAGTGTCCCGCTTAAAAAAGCCAAGTCCAAACTGCCGTCTTCAAAAAGATTGATCGCAGTTGAAGGCTCTTTGACCGTTTGATAATAAATGACATCCATAGCAACATTTCCAGTATCCCAGTAACTGTCATTCTTATGTAATTCCCAAGTGGTATCTGTTTGCGACCAGTTTTCTATTGTAAATGCACCATTGTAGACAACAGTATCTCCGCTTGTTCCATAGTTGTCTACAAACTCTTCAACAGCATTTTCATTTTGAGGTAAGAAGGTTGGAAACGTCAGTAGTGAAGTAAAGAACGGCTTCGGCTCAAATAATTCTACTTTCAAGGTCAGCTCATCAACAGCTTCCACACCTAATTCATCTACGGGCATCTCTCCGCTAGCCACAGCAGCACCATTTTTAATCGTTTCTTGAACTAGAAAGCTATAAATATAACCATTCTCCGGGTCAGTCAGCCGTTTCCAAGAATACTCAAAATCTTTAGCTGTGACAGGATCGCCATTGGACCATTCCATATCTTCCCGAAGCTTAATCGTATATGTCAGCCCATCTTCTGAAATTTCAGGAAGTTCTTTTGCGGCTGCAGGTATTACTTCATCTTTTTCATTTAAACTATATAAACCTTCATAAACCGCTGATAAAGCAATCGCATCCGGAAAATCCAGCATTCCCGCAGCGTCTAGAGTCGTCAATTCACTCAAAGACATCAAACTAGCAGTTTTTTCTTTTGACACTGTTTTTCCTTTTTCTGATTCTTTTGACGGACCACAGCCAACCAACAAACTTACACAAATTGTCAGCAAGGCTATCCCTTTAATTTTTTTCATTTAAATTTTTCCTCCTATGACCTTTTATTGCCTTTCAGCTAAAAACCAGACAACTGTGGCTGGCACGTCTCCATTATTATAATTTTTATGAGCCTCTCCTGCCTCAATCAACTGAGCATCTCCTGCTCTGCCAATCAAATCCCGACCGTCTTCCAAAACAGTATGTGCCTCTCCTGAGATCACAAAAGAATACTCGTCTTGGTCATGTCTGGCAAACCCTTCCTGAGGGCTTTTTTCACCAGGCTGGAGAGTGATAATCCCCATCTGGACATGGGCATTTTTATTATTTGTCGGATCGAAAAAAACTTCAAATAATTGGTTTGGATCCATTGATTTAATTTTCATGACACTCCTCCTTAATTAGTGTATAAGTTTTATCATAACAAATTTATGAGTATATTTCCATTTAGTTTTAATGTTTTTGCCATTTTACGAAAGTTAGCTGCTATGTATCAACCCCTTGTCAAAAATTTTATACTTTTAATTCCATAAAAAATAGACATAGGTCAAGTCCCGCTTGACCCATGTCCATTATTCACACTCTTTCTCTAAACCTACCTTGCCTACTTATAGTGATAAGTCACTCAATCTCAGACAGTTAAGTCGAAGCAGAACTTGCAGCTGCTTGTTCATCTGCTTTGACACAGTCAATAGCAATAACCAGTGCGATAATCAATTCTTCCAAACTTTCATCAAAAACAGACACCTCATAACTATCTCCCCAGGAAAACCATTTTTTTCGAACTGACCCAACTTTTCTCCTATTTTTTTGAATATCGAAGTCCATATCCCACCAATCCCCTTTTACAGTTAAACCATGAGCAGATAGGGAGTAATTGGACTTAAATAAAGACAGCTCTTTTTTGATTTTAATCATTTCCTGTCCACGGATTTTGACATAAAAAACCGGCAATAAGCTGAGAATTTTTTTAGTAATCGTTGCAATTTCGACTCCTTGAACGTTTTCTATTGAAAAGGTTTTGGGGACTTTAAAAAAACTGCCCTGTATCCGATAACAGATATTCTCAGAAGCATCCTTCACTGTAAATTTCTCACCAATGCTAAATACTTTCTGTTTGATATAAAAATTTTTCATTTTCTCTCCTTTTTAAAATGATTTGTCGTTCTTGTTCCATATATTTATTAGGAAAACAAGATGTCCATTGAAATGATTATATCATGTTTAAGCCTTTGGAATCTTTGATAAACTGAGAAGTTTTATAAGGTCTTGGTTAAATAAATTAAGGAACGAAATCTTTTATGATTTCGTTCCTTTTGTTGTAAACCTTATTTTTTTTTAATTGGTTGAGTTTTCCCTAGCTTGCCAAAACGAAGTATTTACCTCCACTTTGTGAGATGAATGTAGTAATTCAAGATGCCTCACAACATACCTCTCAAGGGATAGCTTGTTCACCTGCCCCAACTTGATTAACGAACCTAACAAACTTAACCTTGATGTTCTTAACATCGCTAAAAAAACCTTTTATCGGCTTCAAAATTAATTAAAATACTTCTCACTGAAAGATACTAAATTTTTAGATATTTTTCCCGCTCTGCCTGAGGCACCATATTCCCGCCAGTTGCCCAAACGATATGTGTCCCATTATCCAAACTTTTTTTAGTAAATCGATTCATATACTCCTGACTTTTATGAGCTAAATACACACCAGGAAAACCTGCCGCAGCCGAGGGTTCCACAAAAATATCCTGAATTTGGTATAGTTGATTGACAAGTTCATACAGGTCATCATCAGAACAAGTATAAAAAGCATCCACAAGGTTTCCGACAATCCTGCCAACCAACTTCGATGGTCTACCAACTGCCAAACCATCAGCTGCTGTTTTTCCATCAAGTCCTATATCTTGTACAGAAATTCTATGATGTTTGCCTGTCAGCACTCCTAGCAGCATGCTCGGAACTTGTATGGGTTCAGCAAAAATACAGTGGACGTGTTCACCAAAAATTTCTTTAAATCCATAAGTAATTCCCCCCGGAGCTCCTCCAACACCACACGGCAAGTAAAGAAACAAAGGATGACTGCTATCGATAACTATTTTTTGTTCTTTCAATTGCTGCTCTACACGTCGCGCGGCAGTTGCATATCCTAGAAACAGCGTCATGGAGTTCTCATCGTCTATAAAGAAGTCGTTGGGATTATTTTCTGATTTCTTTCTCCCACCATCAACAGCCTGCTGATAATCACCTGCATATTCAACCACTTGTGCTCCATGTTGCCGAAGCAGGTTTTTCTTCCACTGTCGGGCGTCAGCAGACATATGAACGCTCACACGAAAGCCGAGTTTAGCCCCCATAATCCCTATACTAAGTCCCAAATTCCCCGTCGAGCCAACGGTAATCGAGTAACCTGAAAAAAAATCACGAAACTTCTTCTCAGCTAATTTGGCATAATCATCCGTCAATTGCAATAGCCCTTTTGCTAATGCAAGTTTTTCAGCCAAATACAAAACTTCATAAATCCCACCTCTAGCTTTGATCGAGCCAGAAATAGGCAGCATATTATCGCATTTCAAAAACAATTTCCCTCTGAGAGTTATTTTTTCTGTCGAGGAAAGATAGTCCTTCATTGGTTCTATACTGAGCAAAGGAGATTCGATCATCCCATTACTTTCTTGTGTTTCAGGAAATACCTTTTGGATATAAGGAGCAAAACGCAGCAATCTCTGTGAAGCTTCTTCAATCTCTTTTTTAGTCACTTCAGGTGATAAACGATTGTCGAGTTTCGGATTGAGCCAAAAAATCGGCTCTTTACTTTTCAATTTATTCAGCCATATACTCTGAGAATCCTTGTTATCTAACATTAGTCATCTCCTTTCCCCTTTATTCTTTAAAATGCACGGCCCGATCTCCACCAATTAATTTCAGACGGCTTCGTGCCATTGTCAGGTGTGCCTCCCCAATTTTTTTGACAGAACTTCTAACTGGAATGGCGACTTTTTTTATATGCATACCAATTAAAGTATCCCCTATGTCCATACCTGCTGCAGCACACACCTCTTCCACCATGACAGGGTCTTGGAGTCCCTCATATGCAGCTACGGCCAAGCCACCACCAGCGTTCAATTGAGGAACAACATTTACCATGGACAAGCCCAGTTTTTGTGCACATTCTCTATCAACCACCAGAGAGCGGTTAATATGCTCGCATCCTTGTACCGCAAGATAGATGCCTTTCTCTTTTAAAATTGAGCTTATCGTATTATAAACTGTTACAGCTGTTTCTTTACTAGTAGCTTTGCCGATTTGTTTGCCTAAAATTTCGCTTGTACTGCACCCGACAACAAAAATTTCTCCTTTTTGGATGTGTGATACTTCTAATAATTCTTTAACTGCTTGTATCAAAGCATCTTTGATTTCCATTGAATCCATGATTTCATCACCTCATTAACTCTGCTCCAAATTCAAACTATTTCTAAAACCGCGACTTCATTCAAAGCTGAAATCACCCGAACAGCTCCTTTAAGCATCGAATCTACTTCCTTTTCCCCTGTGTCCACATGTAACCGATGTTGAGGTAGAGACTGAATTTTAGAAGGTGTCGCAATCACTAACACATTTTTTATACCAACTTTACGTATCACCCGACTACTCAATTGCTGATTACCTCTTCCAAAAATGTAGCCTTGTCCTCCAATTGGCGTGACAATTATTTTGCTTTGCTTACCTTGCTCTAATAACTCCAATAACTGATGTTCTGTGACGTCTTTCATAACCAATTTTTTATTCAACACCACGTCAACCCCAAGCAAGGTATTTTCTAATCCCATTTTTTCCATAATAGCACGACAAGTTGTCCCAGATCCAACTAAATAAAAAATATCTTGTTCCATTTCTGTTACGATACGCTCGGCAATACCCTTTAAATAAAATTGATCATCTGCCTGATGCCCTCCCCCTTTTGTCCCTTGCGTAAAATTGGGAGCATCCGGGATTTTTAAATAGCCGTAAAGTTTAGCTTTAACGACTCCACGGCGAAAAGCTTCTTCATCGATGTCCATGACTTCTAACTCTTTTACTTTTAGTTGCTTGCCTGATAAGTATAAAAAAGCAAGTTCCCCTGCGTCTTCTGGAGAAGTGGCATAAATTCCTGAATGCATTTTAGTTCCTGCAGGTATCCCGACGACAGGTAATTCAGTGCCCACAGCATCATAAATATCCCTAGCCGTTCCATCTCCTCCAGCAAACAGTATCATTTCAACATTCCTAGCTAACATTTCCTTAGCAAAATGGATGGTATCAGATGCTTGTGTTCTCCTTTGAAAAGAGGAACCGATGACCACTGGTAAAAAACCGCATGATTTGGCTTCATTTTCCCCCATTTCCTCTGGACAGGTCACAATTTCAATTTTATCCTTGAGCGGCTGTAATTTTTTTAAAGCAGATATTGCCCGCTCTGGAGATTTACAAACTGCCCCTAATTCAAATGCCCGCTCTACGATTTCCTCTCCATCGCTTCCTTTAAGAGCTACACTTCCCCCGATACCTGCTAGAGGATTAACAATAAAACCGATTTTTTTCATTGATTTTTACCGATCCTTTTTCAAATAATAAGGTCTTTCTCATCATGAATTTGCAATGATTCGACAGACGACAAAACACCACTTGTTTTGTCATCCGCCGAATGATTCTCATTATTTTTTTTGCAACTTCAGCCAAACTGTCCGACAAGGAGCGATTTGGGTTGGATCAAACATTGTCTCCCACGGAACATGGGGCATAGCTGAATTATGAGGTGCTGTCATCACGATTTCAGGTGTCTCATAACATTCTTCTACCACCCGTTTAACAATCGCAGCATATTCTTCAATTTCTTCTTTGGAATAAGTTTCTGTAGGTTCTGGTGTAATAGGATTTTCAACAATATACGGGAAATGACTTGGAAATGTGTCGCCGACACCATAATCACAAATGCGGGCAATCATCTGAAAAGAGTTCACACCCGTTTCCGCATAGACTTGATTTAAGTTCCAACGTATTTCATGAAGCCGGTCTTTTGTTTCGTAAGCCACCTGAACGCCAGGAATTTTCTCAAGAAGCATCCGCAAATAATTATTATTCAAAACGGCCGTTTGTGTCACTTCACGCAGTCCTTCTCCGCCAAGAGATGTTACCCAAGCAAACGCACGAAGAATCACTCCGGTATTGCCAAAGAATGGTCTGACAACTCCCACACTGGATGGCAAGTTATAATCCCAATAATATCTTTCACCATCAAAATTTATTTTTGGTGTTGGGAGATATTTTGCCAAATCTTCCCTGACAGCTATCGGTCCAGCTCCTGGACCAGCACCGCCATGGGGAGTAGAAAAGCTCTTGTGCAAATTCCAGTGGGTCATATCGAATCCTGCTTCTTTAGCCCTTGCCCATCCAAAGTAGCCATTGGCATTCGCTGAATCCAAGATACACAATCCTCCAGCATCATGGACAGCTTTAGTAATTTCCATAATGTTCGGATTATAAATTCCTGTATCATCTGGACACCCGATAATCATACCAGCTGTTCTTTCTGAAATAGCTGCTTTAAATTTTTCCACAGAAGGGAATCCTGTCTCATCAGGATACAAGGTAATAACTTTGTAGCCAGACATTGCCGGAGTCGCTGGGTTACTTGGATGAGAAAAAACAGTAGTAATGATTTCGTCTTTTTTATCCATCCCAAAACCTTTGTCCTCTTGATAGGATCGAATAATCCGCATATTAGTAAAGACACCTTGTGAACCACAGGCCGGCTGCAAACTAACTGATGAAAAGCCTGAAATAGCTTTTAGATAATCTTGGAATTTATACATGATTTCCAAAATTCCCTGAACGGTCTTTTCATCTTGACGGGGATGCAATTCAGTAAAGCGTGGTGTTTCTGCAATACGCTCATGGCTCTTTGGATTGTACTTCATCGTACAAGTTCCCAGTGGAAACATGGTCGTATTATCCTCACATGTCAACTCTTGAGACAATCGCACATAGTGTTTCATCAATCGCGGTTGTCCCACTTCTGGCAAGTGTGGAGGTGTTTTTCTCAAAATTTCTTTCGGCAACAAGTCCAAGGGGTCCCCCACAACATTTCGGATTTCTTCTTCAAGTTCTACTGCAATGATTCCTCTTTCTCCGGGACTTCCCAAATCATAAACAAGAGGCTCCAGCCATTTGCTTTGACGCCATCTATCATTAATCATTCGCTTAGCATCAATGCGTTCCTTTGTTTTTTGGGTCAAATTCATTTAAAGAACCTCCTTTAACACATCAATAAGATAATCAATGTTTTCTTTGGATACATTTTCAGTCACACAGAATAAAGCACTTTGACCATACTGAGGAAACTCATCTGAAAGATCGTGACCGCCAAAAACTCCTTTTTCAAGAAGCAACTGGTTGATTTCTTTCACTGTTTTTCCTGTTTTATCATAATTCACGACAAACTCCATAAACGTTGCTGCCTTTTTGATAGGTAACGTAATACCTTCAATTTCACTCAATCTTTGTTTTGCGTAATAGGACTTCCCAAGGATAACTTCACCCATTTCTCTAAGACCATCAGGACCCATTGTTGCTAAATAAGCCGAAACAGGGACAACCCAAAGAGCAGAGTTGGTACTGGTGATATCTCCTGATTCTTCACGTCTGTCATAGGAAACATTTCCCATGTTGGCAACAGTGTAACCCATTTCGTCTTCCACTACCGTGTGATTTCTAGAAACAGAAAGATAAGGATATTCTGCCAGCCACTCATCTGCGAATGGAGTCGCAATAAATCCAATCATTCCCCCGCCATATTGAAGGTGAACACCCATAGACTGTAGCTCTCCACAAATAATATCTGCCCCATAATTTTTAGGTGTCTCCATAACTCCAAGAGAAAGCGGATGAACTGCCACAACGACTAATGCACCATGGTTATGAGCAAGATCTGCAACTTCCTGACCGCGTACTTCTATACTGCCTAAATATGTCGGATTTTCGAAATAAACACAGGCTGTTTTATCGTTAAGCTTCGCTTTGAAATCATCCATGTCAATCAATCCAGTGTCATTTTCGATCTTGACTTTGATCACTTTCAATTTTGTGCGGCAAACTTCTTCTATGGCATTCATTCTTTGAGGGTCAAGATTTTCAGGAATCAAAACTTCTGTACGTCCATGATTAACCCTTCCCGCAGTTAAAATAGCTCCCCAAGCTGCCGTGGTCCCATCTTGAGCCGGCCATCCTGAAAGTTCCATCTCTACTAAATCACAAATCATTGATTGGTATTCCCACCACATTTGAATTTTACCCGGGTCTGCATGGTATTGTCCCATAAAAGTTGTATACCACTCGGGTTTTCTGACCAACTCATCGCATATTGCCGGAACGTAATGATGGGCCACCCCACCGCCGAGAAAACTAATATGGTCGTCACAGCTTTCATTTTTGTCCAACATTTTTGTCACAAAACGTCGCAGATCTCTTTCATTAGTGATAGGATCAGGCATTTCTAACTCTTTATTGCCATATCTGATAGGCTCCGGAATGCACTGAAACAGTTCCGAAATATCCTTTATTCCAATGGCATCCATCATTTCATTTCTAATTGCCGGTGTTGTGTTTGGCATATAAGGATAAATCCTATTTTTCACATTTTTTTCCATTCTAATTGTCATCCTCCTTAACCTTTTTTACCATTTTCAGATTGAGAAAAGCATTTATATTTTTCCTTCTTTTGCTAGATTAGATAGCGCATTGTCCATTAAATCTATGGCTGGTCCTGCCAAAAAACCGCCATCGATGTTGATAGCGCTTCCAGAAATGTACTGACAATCGTCTGAAGCAAGGAAATGGAATAAAGCCGCACATTCCTCTGCCTGTCCCATTCTTCCCAGCGGGTACCCAATGGACGACAGCGCCAATTCCAAGTCCGTTCCCTCCGCTCTGGCTTGCGGTGTGTCGATTGTCGTCGGGCAAATACAATTCACACGAATTTTTCGAGGTGAAAGTTCGATAGCTGCTGTTTTAGTCAAAATAATAATCATTGCCTTCGAAGCACCATAAGCACCATAACCTGGCATGGCTGAAATGGCTGAAACAGACGACGTATTTAAAATCACTCCCCCATCTTTCATATGTTTTGGTGCGTGCTTCAACCCATAAAAAACACCAAAAGCATTCACATCAATTGTTCGTCTAAACATTTCTTGTTCCAATTCTTCCAGTGGTGTCGCTGGGAAAATAATACCAGCATTGTTGATAACAATGTCGATCTTTCCATATTTTTTTTCAGCTGTTTCCATAAATCTGCTCACATCTTCTTCTTTACTCACATCTGTCCGTATAAATAATCCGTCAATTTCCTTAGCTAATTCTTCTTGTTCTGTAATATCACCAATCACCACTTTAGCACCAGCATTTGCTAATCTCTTCACCGTTGCAAGACCTATCCCAGAACCCGCGCCCGTCACAACCGCCACTTTGTTTTCTAAAGAAAACATTTTTCCCACTAGTTCCATACGTGCTCTTTTCCTTTCTAATAAAGTAGTTTACTTGCAGATACGATATATCGCTTACTTCAATTATATCAAAGCGCTTTCATTTAATGATGAGAGTATATATACCCTTTCAACTATTTGTAGATGAAAATCAGAATATTTTAAATTTGCGCTCTAAAATGAAGGGAGAATAGCAATTCCCCACTTTTTTTATTAGGACAATATAAACTTTCACTGTTTTTTTAAAACTTGTCATCTATTCTAAGTAATAAAAGTTGCTCTACTCTTTCGCAATACCATCTTTGAATTTCAAAGTCTTACCTTCCATAAAAAAAGATGTTAGCAGGAATCCTGATAACATCTTCTCTATTCTATTCTACTTTACGAAATTAAATTGGAAACTAGAAAGAGCATTTTTTGAAGTTTGTGGATATAAGAATTTATGGATAGAAAGCATTACGACCTTCGCATTTTAATTGCGATTCTAGGATAATTTCCAGACTTCAATGCTTCAAATGCTCTGAGTGATTCAGAAAAATCAAATTCTTTCATTATAAATTCCTCCAAATGAAGGGTGGGTAAAATCTTTGCAGATAGATTCATTGTTTGTCTGCTATAAAGAAAGGCTGTGTCAATCGAAATATTATTAATAATCAAGTTGAATGAATTGGTGGACACCATTTTCCCAAAGCCAGAAGAATTGGTTAATAAAATTTTTCCGCCTTTCGCCACTAAATCTATTGCGTGGTTCAAATAAGTTAAATCTACCGTATTCTCAACTATTGCATCAAAACCGTTGAAGTCAGTTAATTGATGAAGTTGATTGACATGGTCTAGATCTCGGGAATCAATCGCATGATTTACTCCATTTCTTTTAGCTAAATCACGAATTACTTCCGAAGCTTCTACGACCGAAACATGCAGTGCTCCTAAGCGGCTTGCTAATTTTGCCATGACCAATCCCTCAAAAGAACCACTCATCACACAAAGCGATTGACCGAATGTCAAATCCAGTTTTGAAACGGCTTCCAATGACACTGCTAATGGTTCGATCAAACAAATCATTTTATCCGTTAAACCATCCGGTGCTATTACCAGTTGAGAGCTTTTCCGAACCACATACTCGCATAGACTTCCGCTATCAACTTGCAAACTGATACAACAATTATGCTTGTTTCGTTTACAAAATTCACATTTTCCGCAAAATAGAAATGGGGTACTGGATACTCGTTGGCCAATTTCAAAACCATCTTTCACTGCCTGCTCTCCTAAGTCTGCTATGATACCACTCATTTCATAACCAGGGATACCAGCTCTCGAATAAAAATCATTTTCTCTTCGAAAACGTAAGTCTGTCTCACTTATTGTGTTATAAAGAACTTTTATTTTGACATCATCCGGTGCAATCACTTCCGGTTCCTTTAAGTTTCTAAATACTAAGGATCCGCTCTCCGATTTCCATAGTGCTCTCAAAACATGAAATTCCTTTCCTCTGATTTGACTTTATTAATCTGTACTCACTGGGAGAAATCTTCATCTTCTTTTTAAAAATACGACTGAAATAGCCTGAATCTTCATAACCAATAAGCAATGATATCTCTCTAATTTTTATTTGAGTATGCCTTAACAAAAAACACCCATGCTGAAGACGTAAGCACTCCAAATATTCGTGAACAGTACAACCAGTATGTTCCTTAAAAATTCGTGAGAGATAGATTTTATTTATCCCCAGCCGGTCAGCTATTTGACTCAACGAAATCGGTAACGAAAAATCGTTGAATAAAATCTCAAGTGCCTCCACTAACAATAAGGGCAATTCAGCATTTTTTTGATACTCAGTTAATGAATAAAGCGCTTCAATTTTGTGCTGGAATTCAACCTCAGCAGAAGCGTAATTTTGGCGGAGCACTTCTTTTTCCAGCTCCACGGGAAATTTAAGCATATGTTGTGTCATCTCAAGATACCAGCTTACAAAGTGCTGTACTGGAAAATCAAACGTTTCTTTAAGTTGAAACAAATAAATATTTCTCAAGTTCATTTTTAGTTGAGAAAAATCACCAGTAATAACCTGCTGGGAAATTCCCTTCAACAAGGTAAGCATTGAGCACACCGGGACGGGAGTGATAGCCTCTATGAGTTCATCGACTGACATGGCCTTGCCTTTCAAAAAATAAAAATAATCATCTAATTCGACCATTTTAGCAATGCCTCGGTATAAACTAGTCCATTTAACATTATCATGATAAAGCATCCCATAATCCAAGCTTAAAAGGGACTGTAGTCGAACAAGCAATTCGTCCAATGTATGATGGGAGTCGATTGTTGACTTTCTCAGAAGCAAGAAATAATTTCGGTCATCCATTTCAAAAATTTCTATTTTTCCAAAAATACTCATTTTGTTAATAATATTCTGCTTATTTAGCACAAACGGTACACCATCACCCACATACTTAGCAAACAACAGAAAATACAAATCTGGATAGGAGTAGAAATCAGCTTTCCCATACCAGTCAAATGTCACCCGTTCACCCGTTATTTTTTCATTCTTATCAGAATTTTTCGCAAAACATTTTTGCAACTCCCGTTTACTTAAAGACTTCTTATCCATCACTTCTAAACCATCGGCAGGAGGATGATCCTTCACATTGTTTCTAAGCAATACGACGCGATGATCCCATTGACATTGATTCAACTGTTCTAAAATCGTTTCATAAGGCGCCATCGTATCAACATCCAATAAGACAATTTCTGCTCTGCATTCCACAAACTTGGTGAAAGCGCGACTACTAAATGGCACAACATGCAAGACGTAATCTTTGTCATTTTTAAATAAATCAAATGTTTTTTTTAACAAAGCACGATCTTCTGACACTATCAATAAGTGAATAATATCATCGCCCCCTTAATACTCAATAGATCTTTTTTAACCAACATAAAAAGGAAAACATGGATAAAGCATCGTTAAACGGTTGACCAGTATCAAAGCAGAAGCCCCTCAACACAACTCTCCTTGATTTCTAAAAGATGAGCAAGAACCCTGATTCGTTCAAGTAAAAACTATTGAGTGTTCTCCACCACTAAACATCTATTTTCTATTAGTATATCACACACCTCTATGTCAAATAAAATTAAAAAAGAAGTGAGATATAGGACATTTGGGATTGAAAAATAAATGAGCACATAAGTTCCATAGTTAGTCACTTAAAAATTTTATCTTTGCTGCTTAGTCCGAGCAACCTAGCATCTATAAGCGTAGACGGTTTTATTTATATAGGTTAAACTGTAATCGAGCTAATTTCATAATTCCAAAGCCTTATGGCTTAAGGGGTCAAATGAAATAAAAATAGGGAACCTCCCCATTTTTGATATAATGTAGTTACTACACCAACATCATCAAAAAGGAGTGTTTCCCTATGACCATTATACAACAACCAACATTTATTGATATAGAAATTTTAATGACCCTTGATATAAAAGAACGACATGCCCAAATCTTCTCCCCAATTGATTTTTATCCAATCATTTCCTTGTTTCAAAAAGAAAATCAACGAGGTGCCCCGGTTTCTATCAATTACGAAGCAGCCATTAGAGCGATAATCGCTCGTTATATAGAAGGTATCCCATCAGTTAAAGCCCTCGTTCGAAGACTAAACGAAGATGTTGCCTTTAAACTCAGTTTAGGATTTCTTTACTCTGAGCGTGTGCCTTCAGAAGCAACATTTTGTAGAATGATGAAAAAATCAGGTAACCATCCCATTGTTTTGAATCAATTGAATGATGAATTACTTTCTAAAATAAATCAAGAATTTAATGTTTTTTCTGAAGAGGTTGCCATTGATGCGACAGCTGTTAAAGCTCATTCCAAGTCTAAAAAAACTGAGAATACCAAAGTATCATCGACAGTGAATCAAAAAAACATGTCAGTTGAAGAACGACTTCTTGAGCTGCCTATGTATCCTTCATGGGGTGTTAAATCCAATAGCCAAGGGAGACATAATTACTGGTTTGGGTACAAAGCTCATTATGCAGCCACTGCAAACACACACTATTTACTGGCTGGAATAACCACATCAGCATTTATCGCAGATGTGAGTGTGGCTATCCCATTAATGGATAAAATTGCTAGTTTAGGTGTAAAAAACACGTTTGTCCTAATGGACAAAGGTTATGACGCCCAAGCCATCTATGAAAAAGCACATGATCTTAGTTTTGAGCCTATCATAGATTTAAAAAGAGTTCCTAAAAATGATGGAGAAATTGATAATTTTTACGCTCCTACATGCTTTTTAGAATATAGCTATCAGTATGAGAGCTTTGACAAACGCTACCATGCCTTAAAATTTAAACGACCAGAAACCCGTTGCCGGGATTGTCCACTGAATAATGAAGGGTTATGTCAGAAAGTCATCAAAATAAAACAAGCAACAGATGTCAGAAAATATGCTCATCCTGGACGAGGCTCATTAGCGTGGAAAAAGCTGTATAAGAAACGGTCATCGGTAGAGCGTGTAAACGCCTATTTAAAAGAAAACTATCAACTAAATAATACGAACTATTATAAAGCCAGTCGAGTGGTCGTTGAACATCAATTGATACAATTAGCTTACAACTTAAAAACATTTTGCCAGCAGAAATTAACCAAAAATAAATAGTCATATATTTTCAAAAAATTCTACTTTTGAAATTGGATGAGTGTTTACTTTTTGAAAATCTGAATTATGAAATTAGTTCAATCAGATATAAAGTAAAAAAAGACTACATCTTTGAATGATGGTCACGGATGAGGATTTCTTGTTTCATCCCCGTTGTTTATCAAAACTAAGGAGGAATCTTTATGGAAAAAATGAACACAGAAGAACTGGTAGCATCACTGAAAAATCACAAGTTTGAACCTAGCAGACATGTGGCAGATTTTCATGTAGCGGGATTTGCCTACTATGATGGGCTGGATATCATTGACGAGCTCACCCTTGGCAAACCAGTCCGTCTCATTGCAGAACCGGATAATCCCTATGATCCAGAGGCCGTTGTTATTTTTTATCAAGACAAAAAACTCGGTTACATCCCAAAAGATAAAAACAGTCTGTTCAGCACGCTCCTTTACTTCGGTCATGGCGATCTTTTTGAATCCAAGATTCAATTTGTCAATAAAGAATCTCATCCTGAAAGACAATTTAGGGTCGTCGTTAAAATCAAAGATAATCGCTCCAATTCATAAATAATTATGGGCTTGACATCAGATTATCTAATAACATCAAGACAATCCTTGGCGTAAAAGTATTTCTGCCGCCTGCAATGGTAATTAATGATTGTTCTATGTTTCTTGTCCCTTTGTCATACCATCTTACAGTCACTTTTTTTGTTTACACCCTATTTATAACAAGAGAAAGCACTTTAAATAATAGTTTATCGACCTTTGGGAAAATTATTCATCACCTTGGCAACAGGTGTCAAGAATGGGCTGGATTTCCAGCTTTCCTTTTAGAAATCGCTATCAATTACTTTTCTCATTTGCTATACTGTTAATAGCGATTATTTATAGAGAGGAAGTTGCAAATGAAAGCTTTAGTTTTAACTGAAAAAGAAAAAATAACTTTAAATGAAATAGCTAAACCTGAAATCAGCCCAGAAGAAGTCTTAGTAAAAGTTTCCTACTGTGGCATTTGTGGGACTGATGTTCATATTTTCCACGGAGAACCAGGGTCTGCTGAGGTCACGCCTCCCATCATCTTAGGGCACGAGTTTTCCGGAGAGATTATTGAAGTCGGAAGTGAAGTTGATAATTTAGCAATTGGCGACCATGTTGCTGTTGACCCTAATATCTATTGTGGAAAGTGTCGTTACTGTCGGGAGGGGCGGGTTCAATTATGCGAAAACCTATCAGCAGTAGGTGTCACTAGAAATGGTGGCATGGAAGAATTTTGTAATGTGCCAGCAGCGGCTTGTCTAAAAATCGCACATTCATTATCTTTAGCTAGCGCGGCAATGGTTGAACCATTAAGCTGTGTTTTACATGGGTTCAATCAAATTCGTCCTATTAAAGCCACAACTAAAACTCTGATTGTCGGTGGCGGGTTCATTGGTTCTTTGTTTCTTCAAGCACTGAAGTATAAAGGTGCCACACAAGTTGATATCTGCGAACTAAACTCAGCTAAGCATCCACTCCTAAAAGAATTAGGTGCAAATCAAACTTACACCGATTTAATTGCTATTAAGGAAAGCTATGATTTAGTCATCGAATGCGCCGGCAAAAAAGTAACCAGCGAAAAGGCCGTTACGCTAGCAGGTAAAGGTGGCGAAATCTTACTTTTTGGTGTGCCTTCTCCTGATACAATAATTGAGCTTCCGGCTTTTGACATCTTCAGCAAAGAGTTAACGATTACTGGTTCATTTATCAACCCTTTCACTTTAAATGAAGCCGTATCCTTATTAGAATCCGGTGATATTAAAGTAGATGCGCTCTTGTCCCATGAAGTTAGTTTGGCAGAAGTCCCAGAATTGTTGGCTAATTTTCCAAGGCTAGGAATTACCAAAGCAATTATCAAATTATAAACAATTTACTAAACATCAGGAGTACATCTTGAATATTTTAATTGACGTGTATCATTAGCAACGGTTCACTTATGTTGAAACAAGATTTTATCATTACGAGTTCATCTGGTTTAAGATGGATGCAGGTCATTTGTATGCACTCCTTATAATTCTTTCATAGGAACTATTCTGAGTGCAGCACAAATGACTTTTTTTAGTTGTCTAGTTTAATTTTACAATTTGTATTGAAAAAAGAAAGAGACCAGTAAATTATCCACTGTCAACTTTTATTTAGATAGTATAAACGGTCCTTTGCCAAACGAGTTGGTTAAGATCAATTGATTAATGAAATAAAAAGTCTACCCAGGAAGTTTGCCTAGGTAGACTTTTAAGGTTGTTTAATTTTTAGTGTGGATGAAGAAATTCATTCACACCCATTTTGTTATAAAATAAAAACATATGTCTCAACAGCATGTATCCAAATCGCATTAAATTTTAGAAGATAAAAATATCTCTTTTAAAAAGAATTTTGTCAAAAAGTTAATATTAAAGGCCATGTGAGTCTAGTTTTTCCATTCCTAACATAACCAAATTATGATGACAAACGATATCATTCCAAACCTTTTTCTACGTAGCTCATATCATTAACAGATTCGACACTATATTTCCCATCATTAAATATCACTTTTGACACACTGGCATTTTTAAGTCCCTTGCCTATTTCGGCATCAGGTTCAATATGGCTTAAAAATGCAGCGATTGTCATGCCATGGGAAACAACCAACACATTCTTTGCATTTTTCGGCTGTGCATCCTTAACGATTTCTTCTATGCCTTTTGTTGTCCGAGATATATACGCGTCATAATCTTCCTCTGGCCAGTTGACGCCTTCCTCCACCTTTTCTTTATCCAATTTCTCTAATCCGTTTGCTGCATCAACCAGCACAGCTTGAATCCCGCCTTCTTTCATTTTTCCCATGAATTCATCTAACGTCTTTCCTTGTGACTCTGCTACTTCTATTCCAGCTGGCGTCAGTGGAGAATCAATCCATCCCTGGGAGCGGTTAAGAGTATTCAACATGATTTTATGATGACGTGTGATATAAAGTGTAACATCTTCGGTTTTGATTGTTTCAGTGATTTTTGTGTCACTTGATTCTATGGTACTGTCTTTAGTGGAATTTCCACATCCCGTAAGAATCGTAAGTGACAGTGGTTCAACACCCAACAGCTTCATTATTTTTTCATATTAAATCTCTCCTATTCCTTTGTTAATATATTCTTTCCGTTTGTTCTAATGACTTTTTGATACCAGTAAAATGAATCTTTTTTATATCTGCTCAATGTTCCCTGGCCTTCGTCATCTTTATCTACATAGATAAACCCGTAACGTTTAGACATTTCACCTGTTGAAATACTGACTAAATCTATACACCCCCATGGAGTGTAGCCCATCAGTTCCACACCATCCTCAAGTGCTTTCCCCATTTCAATAATGTGCTCTCTCAAATAATCAATGCGATAACTGTCATGGATTTTTTTGTTTTCTGTCAAAATATCAACTGCTCCCAAACCGTTTTCTACGACAAACAAAGGTTTATGGTAACGCTGATAGAGTTCATTTAAGCCAATTCTCAAACCAGCAGAATCTGTTTGCCAACCCCAATCACTGGTTTTTAAATAAGGGTTTTTAGCCCCGCCAGTCAAATTGCCGGCAACTTTTGCTCTTTCTGGATCTATTACATCAATGGTTGTTGACATATAGTAACTCAAACCAATATAATCTACTGGATATTTTTTTATGAGAGCCAAATCATCGGTAGCCATTTTTAAAGGTTTGACCCTATATTTCTTAAAAATTCTCTGTGTATAAGAGGGATAACTTCCACCTGCTTGAACATCACAGCAAAATCCATTGATTTCCTGATTTTTCTCCATATTTGCTACCTGATTAGCTGGATGGCAATCGTAGCCGTAACCGGTAGCATAAATTGTCATCATCCCGATTTTAATGGCAGGATCTATCTCATGAGCTAATTTTACCACTAAGCTCGAAGCCACAAATTGGTGATGTAGAGCTTGAAAGACAAGTTGTTTATCATTAGACCCTGTCCTAGGAATCATTCCCAGACTGAGGGCGGGAAAATGCAGAGCCCCATTGATTTCATTAAAAGTCATCCAATACTTTACTTTGCTAGCAAAGCGTTCTAGGAGGACTTTAGCATATCTCACAAAGTGTTCTATTAAGCGCCGGTCCTGCCAGCCTCCAAATTCCTTGGCTAAATACAACGGCATTTCGTAATGTGAAATCGTAATAACAGGTTCGATATTGTATTTCAAACAAGTATCGATCACTTTTTCATAATGAGCAAGCCCCGCTTCGTTGGGCTCAGTGTCAATTCCAGTAGGGAAAATTCTAGTCCAAGCAATGGAGAACCTATAACACCTAAAGCCCATCTCAGCAAATAATTCAATATCCTCTTGGTAACGGGAGTAATGATCAATCCCTGAATGTGCAGGATAATAATACTTTGTTTCATCTATTTCCCAGTCAAAGTCTGGGCTAAAAATCGTTTGAAAACGCGTCTTTCCGCCAGGCAGTGCATCTGCAGTCGAAAGTCCTTTGCCGTCTGACAAATAGGCACCTTCACATTGACTTGCTGACGTTGCTCCGCCCCATAAAAAATTTTCAGGAAATTTCAAAATGGTACTCCCTTCTATTTTTCTATTGTCAATAGCTGATCGCCAACGTCTAAATGTGCACTTTCAGTCGCTGAAATATTGACAAAATCCTTGCTGTTAGTGATGACAATCGGTGTGATAATTGATTTCCCTTCTTTTTGAATCAAATCAATATCGAAATCGACCAATAGCTGTCCCTTGACTACCTTGTCCCCTTGTGTAATTTTAGGAACAAATCCGTTACCGTTTAATTCAACAGTATCCATACCGATGTGCAGCAACAATTCAACACCGCTGGCTGTTTTCATGCCCACTGCATGTCCCGTAGGAAACAGTAATACGATTTCCCCATCCACAGGCGCATATAATTTACCTTCAACAGGTTCGATCGCAACTCCAAACCCCATGGCTTCAGATGCAAAAACAGAATCTTCTACTTGAGCTAAAGGAACCATTTTCCCTGCCAATGGACTGACGACATCTTCTTCCAAAGCTGTCTTTGACTTTTCATCCGCAAGGTTTTCAACCTCTTGTTCTTCAGCGTTCACTTTTCCAAAAAAATAAGTCATTGTCATTGCAAAAACAAAACCAACTGTACAAGCGATGATTGAAGCGATAACTTTTGAAGTGTCGTTATCCGGACCAATAAAATTAGGGAAAGTCAAAATACTTTGCCCGAAAGCATAAGAAATGACACCGTTAAATGCTGTGATTGCTCCGCCGATTGCGCCACCAATACATCCGAAAATAAAAGGTCTCTTAAGCGGCAGCGTCACCCCATAAACGGTTGGTTCTGTAATCCCGAACAAAGCGGTCAACGTCCCGGAACCTGCTAATCCCTTCATTTTTGTATCTTTTGTTTTCAAAAAGACGCCAAATGCTGCACCAGCCTGTGCCAATACACCCGCCAACGACATAGGGATCATCGTATCCATGCCAGTTGTCGCCAAATTGTTCAATGCGATTGGAACTAAGCCCCAATGCATCCCAAAAATCACAAGTACTTGCCAGAAACCTCCTAAAATAGCACCGGCTAATACTGAACTGAAGCTATAAATTGCTTGATAACCTGCCCCGACCAGTTGCCCGAAAATCAGTCCCAGCGGACCAATAACAATATAAGTCAACGGCACCATGATCAATAGAGTAATCAAGGTCACTCCAAAAATCCGTAGAAAATTCGGCACGATACGGCGAGCAAATTTTTCCACGTAGCTTTGAAGCCAGACAGCAATGATAATAGGGATTACTGTTGAGGAATACCCTCCGATGGCTGCTGAGAAAACGACTGGAATACCAAGAAAAGTTAAACTGCCTCCTGCCTCTGCAACTCCTGCTGCAAAATTCAAAAACTCCACCGACATTAGTGACATAGCAAGTGCCAGTGCCAAAAACTCGTTTGTCTTAAATTTACGGGCAGAGGTCACGGCTAGAGCCATGGGCATAAAATAGAAAATACCATTGGCTGCTGTGTACAATAATTGATACGTACCAGAATCCATGGACATCCATCCAAGAAAAACTGCCAGATTCATCAACCCTTTAAGGACACCAGCTCCGGCAATAACGCCTAAAATAGGGGTGAAAATTGAAGAAATTACATCGATTGCCCGACTGACAATCTTCTTCCCATCCTCTTTTTCGGTTGAAGACGTTTCTTCAGACATGGCTTGCATCCCGTCCACATTTATCAGTTCTGCATAAACATCACTAACATGGCTGCCAATCACCACTTGATATTGGCCTCCGCTTTGGACAACTTGAATGATCTCGGAATGGTTTTTTAACTTTTCAGTTTGTGCCTGCTCTTCATTTTTCAATTTAAAACGCAGTCTAGTAGCACAATGTACGACTGACTGAACATTATCAGCACCACCGACAAGACCTACAATATCTTCAGCCAACTGCTTATTACTCATATTAAACAATCTCCTTTCAAACATAAAATCTATTTTTATCTTATCAAGGAATAGGGGGACCAGTAGGTCAGTTTGTGCCTTTTAAAAATGTTTTTTGAGCTAAAAAAGAAACGCCTAAACGTTTCTTAAAAAATAACTCATATTATGATAATACTGTTGGTTCACTAATACTTCTATCTGAGTCAGTTCATCAATGCCCAAAACATCAATGACGCTGATATAAGGAGGGACCAATTTTATATTTTCCGGCAAAATGAAATTAATCAAGACAAGGTCGTAATCAGCAGTGGCTTTGGACAACTCTTCTGACGTTTGCAGATAAAGAGTGGTAACTTTAACTTTTTTCCCGAACAAAAAATTAAGATGTTCAGACATATAATACATATGTTCCACGTCACTGTTGAAGAAAAGTACAATTCGGCATGGGGGCGTAGTCTCTATCAAATAATGATAGAACCCCTGCCAATGTGTCACTAATAAATAAAAAAACTCATAAAAATAAGCATTATTGCTGGCAGCGATCATTGGCAAATTTTCTTGAAATAAAGATTTCACCCGTGACTGGACCGTTTCTTTCAGATGGTGACTTAAGAGCAGGAATGTTTTCCGATTAGGGAAAATGATATAAGGTGTAATGCTGATCTCTTTAGCAATAGAAATAACATTATACATGTTTAAAGTTAATTTTTCCAAGTGTGTGACAGGTATGGAGAAATCATCACTCAATGTTTCTATGACGTTGATGATCCCTTCAAAAACTTCACGATTGCCTTTAGTTTTCCCCACCCTTTCTTTGAAATCACGTTCAGATAACGCGTACCAGTCATTTAAAAAATAACGAAACAGTCTCTGATACACATCAACCGTTAACTCTATTTTGAAGTAATATTCAAAATTATTTTTGTTTTGGTAATGGCTTATTTCTGACTGAACCAGCTCCTGCAGGTCCTTGGGCAACTCAACCATCTGAGAAGGGACATGGTGCTGTTTTTCCCGAGTCAACGCCACAAGCAAATAGCGTTTCATCCGCATGTGACTTGGATAATTATATTGTCCCGACGGAAACTTCTCCATGAAAACATCAATCAATTCGAGACTGAAATCTTTGATTATTTTGTCAAACGGATACTCGTCATCTGGATAGCGTTCCTGAAAATAAAAAATATAAAATGCTCGAATATTATTTTCATCCCCTACCATCTGAACAGGTCTGCTTTTGATTCTGATTTGATAAGGAGCCAAACAAAGATTGATAAAAGAAATCGTCCGCTTTAATGTTGCTTGAGAGATAAACAATTCCTTAGCTAATTTTTCATAGTTGTCATGTTCATTAAAAAAAACTGTCTCTAGCAATCTAAAAGTCAAACTTTCTTTTAAAAAAGTTTGATAAATTATTTTCATTGATTTTTCTTGCGGTATTTGTAAATAACAACGTTTGTCTCCTGTGACTTCAATAAACAATGGTGAGATCATCTGATTCAAGAAGCCGATATCGATTTGAAGCTGCATAATGGTCAGATAAAGTTTTTCAGATAAAGTTTTTAAACGGATCCCGGGGTTAAGATAAATCATTTCGACCAGTTCTAAACGACGGTTCTCTTTTTCATTCAACAACTCTCTCATAACTTCACACTCTTTTTAGTCTAATATTTTATATTCTACTCTTATTGCATCTTTCACCAAATAATGGATGAAAGCGACTTTATCTTCCTAATCATATCATTCTTTTATCGTCATAGTAAAATTATATTTACAGATAACGTTATCTAATACCTATTTAGAAAAGTGTCAAGTCCATAATTTTGTGTAAAATATTATACAATATTTCACTGGTCTCTTAGTATTCAAATTTAATATACTTTCTTGTGGAACTAATCCATTTATCATGAAAGTCCATCAGGACAGCCCCAATCAATATGAACTTTAACTAGAAAAAGATTCATATAGTTTATCATCATCATGTCCGAACTTCATTCAATTTAGAAGATAAAATAACGTTTTTTAGAAATAATTATGCGAGAAGTTAAAATAGGCTTTGGAATTTTCCTTATTTTCCAATGCTTAGTTAGCTCGTGATTGTCTCAATTGAGTAAAGTTTAAGAAGTTTTTTGAGGTATTAAAATCTGATTTTTTAGGCTCTTTGTCAAATAGGACTGATGAATAAAAATTAGTTTGGAACTGAGTAGGAGTGTTTACTCTACTTAGTTCCTTTTTCTGTTATTTTATTTGTATTAAACCATTCATCATAAAAATTCTAATTC